>NZ_OY288126.1 GCF_958439165.1 uncultured Hydrogenophaga sp.
AGGCGGCGCGAGGCCACCGGCGGCAGGGGCAGGGGGATCTGCCGCACCAGCTGCTCCACCAGCCGGAATTCGCTGGCCGAGAGGCCGGCGAAGTCGGCGTGGCGCAGGCGCTGCTGATCGCTGGCGGTCATGGCAGCGTCGAACTTCAGTTCGCTCTCGCGCCCGGCCTGCGGGTCGGCGGGTCGCGGGCGCGGCACGCTCAGGGCTTCCTGCACCCGGGCCTTGCGGCGCACCGGGTTGGCCTTGGCCGCCTTGGGCAGCATCTGGCTGAGCAGCTGCTGCGCGATTTCGGGGTTGCGGAAAAAGGCGTCGAACATTTCGTCGAACACCGCCATGTCGGTCTGGCGGCTGACCATCACGGTCTGAAGTGCTGCACGCAGGTCGTCGCGCCGGCCCACGCCGCACAGCAGGGCGGCGTCGATGGCGGTGGCCATGCGCCGGCTGTCCATGGGAACACCGGCCCGCCGCAGCGCACGCCCGAAGGCGGTGATGTGGTCCGGCAGCTTGCCGCTGCGCGCGTCACCCAGCCACATGGTCAGCCCGCTTCCGGGGCCAGCAGCTGGTCGAGCATGGGCAGCAGGGCGGCCACGTCCTCGCGCTGCTTGAACAGGATGCCGGCGGTGTCCTGGATGACCTCGGGGTCGAGCACCAGGGTGTCCAGAGCCACCAGGGCCTTGGCCCATTCCACGCTCTCGGCGATGCCGGGGCTGCGCTGGAAGGCATTGGCGAACGGCTGGTTGCGCAGTCGTGACACGAACTGCGTGACCTGTTCGGTCAGTGCGGCCGAGGCCTGCGGCACCTGGCTGCGCACGATGGCGAGTTCGCGGTCACGGTCGGGATAGTCCAGCCACTGGTACAGGCAGCGTCGCTTGACCGCGTCGTTGAGGTCGCGGGTGCGGTTGCTGGTCAGCAGCGTGAGCGGCGCGGCCTCGGCGCGGATGGTGCCGAGCTCGGGAATGGTCACCTGGTACTCGCCCAGGTACTCCAGCAGGAAGGCCTCGAAGGGTTCGTCGGCCCGGTCCACCTCGTCGATCAGCAACACGGCGCCGGGCGCCGGTGCCTGCAGCGCCTGCAGCAGCGGACGGCGGATCAGGTAACGCTCCTGGTAGACCTCGCGCTCGATCTGGTCCGGCGCAGCGCTGTGCCGGGCTGCATTCATGTGCAGCAGCTGGGCGGTGTGGTTCCACTCGTACAGCGCCTCGCGCTGTTCCATGCCGTCGTAGCACTGCAGGCGCAGCAGGGGGCGCGAAAGCACCGCCGACAGCGCCTTGGCCAGCTCGGTCTTGCCGACCCCCGGCTCGCCTTCCAGCAGCAGCGGACGCTGCAGCTTCAGGGCCAGGAAGACGGCGGTCACCAGCGAACGGGGCGCGTGGTAGCCCACGCCTTTCAGGGCGTGGGCCAACCCGTCGATCGATGCTGCAGGGGAGCTGCTCTCGACCGACATCCTCAGTGCCCGTTGGCCATGGCCACGGCGCGCTGGGTCTGCACCCGCACCAGGTGGGCGCGGTACTCGGCGCTGGCGTGCAGGTCGCCGTTGCATTCACCGGCGTCGATGGTCACACCGGCCACGGCTTCGGGGGTGAAGCTCTTGCTCAGGGCCGCTTCCAGGCCGGCATGGCGGAACACGCCGTTGCCCGCACCGGTGATGGCAACGCGGGCGCCGGCATCGGTCTGGGCCACGAACACGCCCACCAGCGCAAAGCGCGAGGCCGGCTGGCGGAACTTGGCATAGGCCGCCTTTTTCGGGACCGGGAAGCGGATCGCGGTGATCAGTTCGCCCGGCTCCAGCGCGGTGGCGTACATGCCGTGGAAGAAGCTGTCGGCCGCGATCTCGCGTCGGTCGGTGACGATGGTGGCACCCAGGGCCATCACGGCACTGGGGTAGCAGGCCGCTGGGTCGTTGTTGGCCACCGAGCCGCCCATCGTGCCCATGGCACGCACCTGGCGGTCACCGATCTGGCCGGCCAGGGCCGCCAGTCCGGGGATGGAGGCCTTGACGTCGGCGTTGCTGGCCACGTCCTCGTGGCGGGTCATGGCACCGATGACCAGTGAACCGCCGTCGCGGCGCACACCGCGCAGCTCGGGCACGTTGCGCAGGTCGACCAGGGCACCGGGCTGGGCCAGGCGCTGCTTGAGCGAGGCGATCAGGGTCTGGCCGCCGGCCAGGGCCTGTGCACCGGCGCCCACCAGGCGCTTGGCGTCCGAGAGGGACTGGGGTTGTTCCAGCGTGAATGCGTACATGTGGGTCTCCTGTTGCGTCAGCCGCGTGCTTGTTGAATGGCCTGCCACACGCGGTGGGGCGTGGCGGGCATGTCCAGCTCCTTCACGCCGACCGGGGCCAGCGCGTCGAGCACGGCATTGATGACCGCCGGGGGCGAGCCGATGGCGCCGGCTTCACCGCAGCCCTTGGTGCCCAGCGGGTTGGTGGTGCAGGGGGTGCACACGTGCCCGATGGTGAAGTTGGGCATGTCGTCGGCGCGCGGCATGGTGTAGTCCATGAACGAGCCGGTGACCAGCTGACCGGTCTCGCGGTCGTACACACAGTGCTCCAGCAGTGCCTGGCCGATGCCCTGCACCAGGCCGCCGTGCACCTGGCCCTCGACGATCATCGGGTTGATGATGGTGCCGAAGTCGTCCACGGCCGTGAAACGGTCCACCCGCACCTCGCCGGTGTTCGGATCGATCTCCACTTCGCAGATGTAGGTGCCGGCCGGGTAGGTGAAGTTGGTCGGGTCGTAGAACGCGGTTTCGTTCAGGCCCGGCTCCAGCTTGTCCAGCGGGTAGTTGTGCGGCACGTAGGCGGTCAGCGCCACCTGGCCGAAGGTCACCTTCTTGTCGGTGCCCTTCACGGTGAACTCGCCGTTGGCAAATTCGACGTCGGCGTCGCTGGTCTCCATCAGGTGGGCCGCGATCTTCTTGGCCTTGGCCTCGATCTTGTCGAGCGCCCGCATGATGGCCGCGCCACCCACCGAGATGGAGCGCGAGCCATAGGTGCCCATGCCGAAAGGCACGCGGCCGGTGTCGCCGTGCACGATGTCGACCTGCTGCGGGTCCAGGCCCAGGCGCGAGGCCACCACCTGCGCGAAGGTGGTCTCGTGGCCCTGGCCGTGGCTGTGCGAGCCGGTGAACACGGTCACGCTGCCGGTGGGGTGCACCCGCACCTCGCCGCACTCGAACAGACCGGCCCGTGCGCCCAGCGCGCCGGCGATGTTCGACGGTGCCAGGCCGCAGGCCTCGATGTAGCTGCTGTAGCCCACGCCGCGCAGCATGCCCTTGGCCTTGCTGGCTTCACGGCGGGCCGGGAAGCCGGCCAGGTCGGCCATCTCGTTGGCCTTGTTCAGGCAGGCATGGAAGTCACCGGTGTCGTACTGCAGGGCCACCGGCGTCTGGTACGGGAACTGGGTGATGAAGTTGCGGCGGCGAATCTCGTCCTGGCTCAGGCCCATCTCCCAGGCGGCGCGGCTGACGATGCGCTCCAGCAGGTAGGTGGCCTCGGGCCGGCCGGCACCGCGGTAGGCGTCCACCGGCGCGGTGTTGGTGAACCAGGCGTCGACCTCGACATAGACCTGCGGCGTCGTGTACTGGCCGGCCAGGAGCGTGGCGTACAGGATGGTCGGCACGGCCGTGGCGAAGGTGGACAGGTAGGCGCCCAGGTTGGCGTCGGTATGCACCCGCAGGCCCAGGAACTTGCCGTCCTTGTCCATGGCCAGTTCGGCATGGCTGACGTGGTCGCGTCCGTGGGCATCGCACAGGAAGGCCTCGCTGCGCTCGCAGGTCCACTTCACGGCGCAGTTGAGCTTGCGCGCGGCCCAGGTGACAGCCACATCTTCCGCATACAGGTAGATCTTGGCGCCGAAGCCGCCGCCCACGTCGGGGGCGATCACGCGCACCTTGTGCTCGGGCAGGCCCATGACGAAGGCGGTCAGGAGCAGTCGCTCGACGTGCGGGTTCTGGTTGGCCACATAGAGCGTGTACTCGTCGTTGGCGCGGCTGTAGGCACCGATGGCCGAGCGCGGCTCGATCGGGTTGGGCGCCAGCCGGTTGTTGACCAGGTCGAGCCGGGTCACATGCGCGGCGTTGGCGAAGGTGGCGTCGGTGGCGGCCTTGTCGCCGATGGCCCACTTGTAGCAATGGTTGCCCGGAGCGGCGTCGTGCAGGCCCGGCGCACCGGCCTTCATGGCGTCGCGCACGTCGACCACGGCGGCCAGGGGCTCGTAGTCCACCTCGACCAGCTCGGCCGCGTTGCGCGCGTTTTCCAGGGTGTCGGCAATGACGATGGCCACATGGTCACCCACATAGCGCACCTTGCCCTGGGCCAGCACCGGGTGCGGCGGCTCCTTCATGGGCTGGCCGCTGGTGTCGGTGATCAGCCAGCCGCAGGGCAGTCCGGCGATGTTGTCCTTGGCCAGATCCTGGCCGTCGAACACGCCCACCACACCGTCGGCAGCCAGTGCGGCCGTCTTGTTGATGGAGCGGATGGCGGCATGCGCGTGCGGCGAACGCACGAACACCGCGTGGCGCATGTTGGCCAGGGTGATGTCGTCGGTGTATTGACCGGCGCCGGTGAGGAAACGGTAGTCCTCCTTGCGGCGCAGGGGCTCCCCGATGTGGGGCAGCTTGGCGAAGTCGATGGCTCCCATGGTCGTGTCTCCTTCAGGCGGTCATGTTGGCGGCGCCCTGCTGCACGGCGCGCACGATGTTCTGGTAGCCGGTGCAGCGGCAGATGTTGCCCTCCAGACCCTCGCGGATCTGCGCCTCGGTGGCGCCGGGATGGGTCTTGCACAGGTGCACGGCGCTCATGACCATGCCGGGGGTGCAGAAGCCGCACTGCAGGCCATGGCACTCCTTGAAGGCGGCCTGCATCGGGTGCATGGTGCCGTCGGGGGCGGCCAGGCCCTCGATGGTGGAAATGCTGGCGCCGGCCATCTGGCCGACCAGCACGTTGCACGATTTGACGGCGCGTCCGTCCACCAGCACGGTGCAGGCGCCGCATTGCGCGGTGTCGCAGCCGACGTGGGTGCCGGTGAGCTTGAGGTGTTCGCGCAGGGCCTGCACCAGCAGGGTGTTGGGGGCGGCATCAATCGTCACGGCTTTGCCGTTGACGGTCATCTGGACGGGCATGGCTGTCTCCTGTGTGTCCGGGTTGTCGACAGCCGGAGTGAAGCACGCTGATTCACCGGCGAATTACGTGCAAACCCTCAATTCGCACGCCAATTCCGATTCATTCTCAATTTGCTACAGATGCCCTTTGAATTGAGTTATGAATTAGATCCGCAGGTTCAATTGGATTTCAATCGGATTGGATATGAAGAAATTACATAAGTGGAATGGCGCGCGCGGTTGGGCAGCTTCCGCCGGCCGGCGAGGCGATTTCTCAGGGGCTGCGGGCTTGTCTCAAACTGAGACTTTTTGGCTGTCGTGGGGTGTATCAGGGGTAAACCCTGAAGATGAACGGGCTTTGTCACCGAACAATCGTATGAAGAGGTCAGCATAGGTAGCAGTCGCGGCCGATCTCTGCCCCACCTGGAGACACAGATGCAAAAAATCCTTCACATCAACCCGGACAAGTGCACCGGCTGCCTGCAGTGCGAGATGGCGTGTTCCTTCGAGAACTACGGCACCTATGCCACTTCCAAGTCGCGCATCAAGGTGTTCGACTTCCATCACACCGGCAAGAAGGTCCCGTACACCTGCACCCAGTGCGACGAAGCCTGGTGCCTGCATGCCTGCCCGGTGGAGGCCATCACGGTGGACAAGGCCACCGGCGCCAAGGTGGTGAACGAGACGACCTGTGTCGGCTGCAAGGTGTGCACCATCGCCTGCCCGTTCGGCACCATCAACTACGTCCAGGAAACCGGCAAGGTGCAGAAGTGCGACCTGTGCGGTGGCGACCCGGCCTGCGCCGAAGCCTGCCCGACCAGCGCCATCACCTTCATCGACGCCAACTGGACCGGCATCGACAAGATGAAGCAGTGGGCCGACAAGCTGGGCAACCAGCCGTCCGCAGCCTGATCACCAGTCATATACAAGGAGCCAACACATGTCTTGGGCTGGAAAAATCCTCCGCGTCAACCTGACCGCGGGCACCGTCAAAACCGAACCGCTGAACATGGAGTGGGCCCGTTCCTACCTGGGTTCTCGCGGACTGGGCAGCAAATACCTGATCAGCGAAGTCGACCCGAAGGTCGATCCGCTGGCGGCCGAGAACAAGCTGATCTGGGCCACCGGCCCACTGACCGGCACCATGGCCTCCACCGGCGGCCGCTACACCGTCATCACCAAGGGCCCGCTGACCGGCGCCATCGCCTGCTCCAACTCGGGCGGCTACTGGGGCGCCGAGCTCAAGATGGCCGGCTGGGACATGGTCATCGTCGAAGGCCAGTCGGCCAAGCCGGTGTACCTCTACATCAATGACGACGTCGCCGAGCTGCGCGACGCCTCGCACCTGTGGGGCCAGACCGTCTGGAAGACCGAGGAAATCCTCAAGACCTCGCTGCAGGATCCGCTGGTGCGCGTGTCGTCCATCGGCCAGGCCGGCGAGAACCAGGTGCTGTACGCGGCCATCGTGAACGACCTGCACCGCGCTGCCGGCCGTTCGGGCGTGGGCGCCGTGATGGGCAGCAAGAACCTCAAGGCCATTGCGGTGCGTGGCACCAAGGGCGTGGGCAACATCCGCGACCCCAAGGCCTTCATGAAGGCGACCTTCGAAAAGAAGAAGATCCTGGCCGAGAACGCGGTCACCGGTCAGGGCCTGCCTGCCTACGGCACCCAGGTGCTGATGAACGTGATCAACGAGATCGGTGCGCTGCCCACCCGCAATCACCGTGACGTGCAGTTCGAAGGCGCCAAGGACATCTCGGCCGAAGCCATGGTCACCCCGCGCGAGAGCGACGGCAAGAAGCACCTGGTGACCAACCAGGCCTGCTTCGGCTGCACCATCGCCTGCGGCCGCATCAGCAAGATGGACGAGAACCACTTCACCGTGCAGAACAAGCCGCAGTACTGGGGCGCCAACGGCGGCCTGGAGTACGAAGCGGCCTGGGCACTGGGCGCCGCCAACGGCGTGAACGATCTGGAAGCCCTGCAGTACGCCAACCTGCTCTGCAACGAATACGGCATGGACCCGATCAGCTTCGGTGCCACCGTGGGCGCCGTGATGGAGCTCTACGAGATGGGCGTGTTGAGCAAGGAGCAGATCGGTGTGGATGCACCGTTCGGCTCGGCCGCAGCACTGGCCGCCTTTGCCGAGATGACCGGCCGGGGCGAAGGCTTCGGCAAGGAGATCGGCATGGGCTCGGCCCGCCTGACGAAGAAGTACGGCCACCCCGACCTGTCGATGAGCGTCAAGGGCCAGGAATTCCCGGCCTACGACGGTCGCGCCATCCAGGGCATCGGCCTGGCTTATGCCACCTCCAACCGCGGCGCCTGCCACCTGCGCGGCTACACTATCGCTTCTGAAGTGCTGGGCATCCCGGTCAAGACCGATCCGGTCGAGAGCGAGGGCAAGCCGGAACTGGTGAAGGCCTTCCAGGACGCCACCGCCGCCTTCGACTCGTCGGGCCTGTGCGTGTTCACCACCTTCGCCTGGGGCGTGGCCGACCTGGCACCCCAGCTGCAGGCCGCCTGCAACGAAGAGTTCACCACCGAAGAGCTGGAGAAGATCGGCGAGCGCATCTGGAACATGGAGCGCGAGTTCAACAACGCCGCCGGCTTCACCGCCAAGGACGACTCGCTGCCCAAGCGCCTGCTGACCGAAGCCGCCAAGACCGGCGCCTCCAAGGGCATGGTCAGCAAGCTGCCGGAAATGCTGCCCAAGTACTACGCCGTGCGCGGCTGGGATCCGGAAGGCCGCCCCACCGCCGAGACCAAGCAGCGCCTGAGCCTGTGAGGGCGACAGCCCTCGTGCGTTCAGTCTGAACCCCGAGGGGGCAGTCCTGGTGCTGCCCCCTTTGTCATTTCCGGAGACCTCCATG
Organism: uncultured Hydrogenophaga sp.; assembly: GCF_958439165.1. GTDB lineage: Bacteria > Pseudomonadota > Gammaproteobacteria > Burkholderiales > Burkholderiaceae_C > Hydrogenophaga. The sequence continues at coordinate 7,974 of NZ_OY288126.1, forward strand.
CACCACGTCATCCTCGGCGCCGGCCCGGCCGGCGTCATTGCCGCCGAAACCATCCGCAAGCATGCCCCGGCCGACACCATCACCGTGGTGGGCGACGAGCCCGAGCCGCCGTATTCGCGCATGGCCATCCCCTACCTGCTGATCGGCAACATCCAGGAGGCCGGCACCTACCTGCGCAAGAGCGCCGCGCACTTTGCCAACCTGCGCATCACCCAGGTGGGCGCCAAGGCACAGAAGGTCGATGCCGCCGCCCGCACCTTGGCACTCGACAACGGCCAGACCCTGAAGTTCGACCGCCTGTTGATTGCCACCGGCTCGCACCCGGTGCGCCCGCCGATCGCCGGCATGGACCTGCCTGGCGTGCACCCCTGCTGGACGCTGGAAGACGCCCGCAACATCATGAAGCTGGCCCAGCCTGGCGCCAAGGTGCTGCAGATGGGCGCCGGCTTCATCGGCTGCATCATCATGGAAGCCCTCAAGCAGCGCGGTGTGGAACTCTCCGTGGTGGAGATGGGTGACCGCATGGTGCCCCGCATGATGGGACCGACCGCCGGCGGCATGATCAAGGACTGGTGCGAGACCAAGGGTGTGAAGGTCTACACCGGGACCCGGGTCAAGGCCATCGAGGCAGCCGGCCGAGGCCTGAACGTGAAGCTGGGCAACGGGCAGACGGTCGAGGCCGACCTGGTCATCAGCGCCACCGGCGTGCGCCCGGCCATCGGCTTCCTGAAGGATTCCGGCATCACCTGCCTGCAGGGCGTGCTGACCGACGAGCACCTGCAGACCAACGTGCCCGGCATCTACGCCGCTGGCGACTGCGCCGAGGCTTTCGACAAGGTCAGCGGCAAGACCATCGTCAGCGCCATCCAGCCCAATGCGGCCGAGCAGGCGCGCGTGGCGGCGCTCAACATGGTGGGCCAGCGGGCCGACCTCAAGGGCGTGACCCAGATCAACGTGCTCGACACGCTGGGCATGATCTCCACCAGCTTCGGCAACTGGGAAGGCGTGGCCGGGGGCGAGCATGTCGAGCTGACCGACAAGGCCAGCGGCCGTCACCTGAGCCTGCAGTTCAAGGACGATGTGATGGTGGGCTGCAACTCGGTCGGCTGGACCGAGCATGTGGGTGTGATGCGCGGCCTGGTCGAAGGCCAGGTGCGGCTGGGCGAATGGAAGCACCGCCTCATGGAGGATCCGACCAAGCTCATGGACGCCTACCTGGCGGCTGCCCAGGCGCAGGGACAATGGGCGGGCGCTGCCGACGAGCGCCGACGTTGACCATGAAGATCACTTTCAAGCTGTTCGCCACCCTCACCGACTACCTGCCCGCGGAGGCCCGCCGCAGCAACCAGATCGAGCTCGACATCGACCCGGCCACCTCCATCAGCCAGATCATCGAGCCGTTCGGCATGCCGCCCAAGCTGGTGCACCTGGTGCTGGTCAACGGCAAGTACATCCAGCCCGAGCAGCGGCTGTCCGCCACGCTGCAGGAGGGCGACGTGCTGGCCATCTGGCCCCCGATCGCCGGGGGCTAGACCGTTGCAGTCGAGCTACGAGGAGCGCTTCCAGCGCGACATGGGCTGCACCGAAGCCGAATGGCTGGGCTGGCTGCCGGCGGCCATCGGCGAATGTGCCTGGCGCCGGGACGGCAGCTCGGTGCAGGTCGACATTCCGCCGGGCCACCTGCATCTGCAGTGGGCGCCGCAGCCGCCGCGCGTGATCGCCCTCATGCGCATGCCGGTCCTGCGGGTGTCGTTCCGCTTCGAGGGGCTGGACCCGGCGCAGCGCTACGCCTTCATGAAGCGCTTCGACCTGTACATGCAGCGGGGCGGCGGCTGAACCTGGTTCCCGGTCCGGGCGTGGCGGATCGGCGACGAACCCTGATGATTCTCTGAAGGATCGGGCACGGCAGGTCGCCAAGGGCGACTGGCTGCATAGGCTCATGGCGCCACACCCCGGGCTCCGACGGGGTCCGTACGCTTGCCCATGCTGCAGTCTGTCGATCCCCAGTTCCCCTACTACGTCTGCCTGTTCGTCCTGACCATCCTGCTGCGGTGCATCCGCACCTACCGCAGCCGGCCGGAGCAGGGGGCTGCCACCGATGAGCAGCGCGACTACCTCGCCCGGTACGCCTTCTTCGGCTTCGAGCTGGTGAACGTCGCGGCCGGCGTGTTCATCCTGCTGTCGGAGCGCATGCCCAGCCTGAACGCCACCGTGCTGGTGGTCTACGTGATGCTGGTCATCCTGGGCTTTTCGCTGGAAGACGAGAAGTTCGGGCGGCGCGTGAAGGTGGTGGGCCATCTGTTCATCAGCGCTGCGGTGCTGGCCATCACCGCCTTCGCCTTCCTGGGGCTGGACAGCCTGCGGCCCCAGCATCCGAACACGCCGAAAGAAATGATCTGGCGCGTGGCCATGCCCTACATGGACCAGACCCTGCACCGGCATTTCGGGGTGCGCGACAACCCGATCACTTCGGTGTGGGTCGAGACCGTGCCTGCCGACCACCGTGAAGAGGCCGTGGCAAAGGCCACCCAGCGCTTCCTTTCAGCCCAGGGACCCCGGCTGTTCCAGGCAGGTGCCGAGCGGTCCACCCTCAACCTGTTGCTGCTGGAGGGCCAGATCGTGGCGGAGTCGGTCAGGCGCTGAGCCTGGACGGGAAGATCACCCCAGCGTCTTCAACCCCAGCCAGGTCAGCAGCAGCGAGCCGGCCAGGTGCAGCGCGGCCACGCCGCCGGCCAGCGCCAGACGGCCTTGCTGCAGCAGGGTCACCACCTCGATCGAGAAGGTGGAGAAGGTGGTCAGCGCGCCCAGCAGTCCGGTCACGATGGCCAGCTTCCACACCGGGTCGAGCTGCGGCTGGGCCTGAAACAAGGCCATGCACAGGCCGATGGCGTAAGCGCCGATCCAGTTGGCCGCCAGCGTGCCCCAGGGCAGCACGGCGCCGGGCGTATTGAGCCACAGGCCCAGACGCCAGCGCAGCACGGCGCCCACGCAGGCGCCGGCACACAGGGCAAGCACCTGGCTCATGTTCAGAACGGCGGGCCGTCATCGGCCGAGCTGGCCGACGCCGTGACCGGTGCTGCGGCCGGCGCGGTGTCCAGGGAGGGCAGGGTGGGCGCCTGACCCGGCAGCAGTTCGCCGCCCAGCGCCTCGATCAGCGCATCGAGCACCTGGCGCAGTTCACCAGTGCCGATGGCCACGTTGCTGTCGAAGCTTTCTTCCTCGTTGGCCGGGCGGTCTTCGAACACGCCTTCCAGAAAGGCGATCTTGCGCAGGGCCATGCTCTCGGTCAGCACGAAGCCCACGCGGCCTTCCCAGCTCATGGCCAGGCGGGTGGGCAGCTTGCCCTCGGCCACGTGGCGGCGCACCTCGTCGGTGAGCAGGTGGTGCCGGGTGAAGCGCACCACCGAGCGTTCCTCGTCGGTCGAGCGCAGTTCGCATTCGCGTTCCACGGCCAGGCCCTCGGGCCATTCTTCGGGATCTGCAGCGCTGAGCCAGCGGGCCATGGACGATTGCGGCGTCATCTGGGTGTTGAGCAGCGACACCGCCAGGCCCGGGAAGGCGTTCACCAGGGCGGTGATGACCTCGTCGTTCTTGCCCTGGCTGCTGGCGTCGGTCACCAGCCAGCCGCGCCCGGGGTCGACCCACACCCACACGTTCTGCTGGCGCGCAAACGCCATGGGCAGCAGGGCCTGCCTTGCATCTTCGCGCAGGGCCTTGGTTTCCTTCTTGCCAGGCTTGCGGCCGGTGGTGGCCTCGATCTGGTCGGCGGCTTCCTGGGCCTTCTTGCGCACCACGGCGCCCGGCACGGCCTTGCTCTCGATCTGCAGCTTCAGGATGCGCTGCTGGTCGACCGATTCCACCAGCGGCCCGTGGGCCTCGCCGCGCGGCTCCACCCAGCCCACGGCCTTGTCCTGGGAGGCGCTGCAGGGGGCGAAGCGGTGGTCGTCCAGCGCGGCCTCCATCTCGGTCAGGGACGGGTTCCAGCCCGGGGCGATGCGGTAGAGGGTGAGGTTCTTGAACACGGGCAGGGGACTCCAGATGGCACAAACCCCGCACAGGGCGGGGTCGTGATCTTAGCTGTGGCGGGTCATGCCCCCACGACATCCCTCACATGCGGGAAGGCAGCCAGGTCACCAGGGCCGGGAACCAGTAGAGCAGAGCGATGGCCAGCACCATCAGGAAGAAATACGGCAGGCAGGCCTTGGCAATCCAGTCGATGTCGCGCCGGGTCATGCCCTGCAGCACGAACAGGTTGAAGCCCACCGGCGGCGTGATCTGCGCCATTTCCACCACGATCACGATGAAGATGCCGAACCACACCAGGTCGATGCCGGCGGCCTGCACAGTGGGCAGCACCACGCCCATGGTGAGCACGATCATCGATATGCCGTCCAGGAAGCAGCCCAGCAGGATGTAGAACAGGGCCAGCGCGATCAGCAGCACGCCGGGCGAGAGGTTCAGGCTGGCCACGAACTCCGCCAGGTGCCGGGGCAGGCCGATGTAGCCCATGGCCAGCGTGAGGAAGGCCGCGCCGGCCAGGATGAGCGCGATCATGCAGTACAGCCGGGTGGCGCCCAGCAGCGCATCGCGGAAGCTCTGCCAGTTCAGCGAGCGCTGCGAGGCCGACAGGATGAGCGCACCCACCACGCCCACGGCCGCCGCCTCGGTGGCGGTGGCAATGCCGCTGTAGATGGTGCCGATGACGCCACCGATCAGCAGCACCACCGGGATCAGGTGGCGACTCTCGCGCAGCTTGTCCATGAAGGACAGGCTGCCGTCGCTTTGGGGCACCGCCTGCGGGTTGAGCAGCGCCCACACCACGATGGCACCGCTGAACAGCGCTGCCAGCATCAGGCCGGGAATGACGCCGGCCACGAACAGCTTGGCGATCGAGACCTCGGCCGCCACGCCGTAGACGATCATGATGATCGAGGGCGGGATGAGCAGGCCCAGGGTGCTGGCGCCGCCCAGCGAGCCGACGATCTTCTCGGGCGGGTAGCCGCGCCGCGTCAGTTCGGGGATGGTCATCTTGCCGATGGTGGCGCAGGTGGCTGCCGACGAACCCGACACCGCGGCGAAGATGGTGCTGCCGATGATGTTGGTGTGCAGCAGCCGGCCGGGCAGGGCATTCACCCAGGGCGCCAGGCCACGGAACATGCTTTCCGACAGCCTGGTGCGGAACAGGATCTCGCCCATCCAGATGAACAGCGGCAGCGCGGTCAGCGTCCAGCTGCTGGCCGAGCCCCAGATGGTCAGGGCCATCGCGTCGCCGGCGGGCCGGCTGGAGAACAGCTCCATGCCGATCCAGGCCACGCCGGTGAGGGTCAGCCCGATCCAGACCCCGCTGCCCAGCAGCAGGAACAGCGAGACGATCAGCAGGCCGGTGATGAGCAGGTCATTCATGGCGGGTGTCTCCGCTGTGGGTCTGGCGCTGGCCACGCCACTCCAGCACGGTTTCGTCCAGCAACGCGATCAGCAGCACCGAGGTGCCCAGGCCCATGAGCAGCTGCGGTATCCACAGCGGGGTGGCGTCGGTGCCGGTGGAGATGTCGTGGAACAGCCGCGACTGGTAGACCAGCCGCCAGCTGTAGACGCAGAGCAGCCCGGCCAGCAGGCTGCCCACCGCGAGCGACCACAGCTCCATCACCCGGCGCGGCAGGCCCTGCAGCCGGCCCACCAGCAGCGTCACCCGGATGTGTTCGCCCTGCTTCAGGGTGTAGGCCAGGGCCAGGAACCCGGCGCCGGCCATGGCGTAGCCGGCGTAGGCGTCGGTACCGGGCACATAGATGCCGGCCAGGCGGCTGCCGATGGACAGCAGCACCATCAGCAGCACGCCGACCATGAAGAAGGCAGCCAGGCAGCCGGCGCCGAGGTAGAGGGCATCGAGGAATCGGCGCATGGTGGTGTGCTCGCTGGCGGGCCTTGCTTACTTGCGGAAGGCGTCCAGCATCTGCTGGCCTTCGGCACCGGCTTGCGTCAGCCATTCCTGCAGCATGGTGGCGCCCACCTTCTGCATGTCGCTCTTCAGCGCTGCAGTGGGCGGCTCCACCGCCATGCCGTTGGCCCGCAGCGTGGCCAGCGAATCGGTGTTGACCTTCTGCGAGGCCGCCCAGCCGCGCGTCTCGGCATCGGCAGCGGCCTTCAGCAGGGCGTCCTGGCTGGGCTTGTCGAGGGCGTCGAACGCGCGCTTGTTGACGATGACCGCGTTCTTGGGCAGCCAGGCCTGCACGTCGTAGTAGAACTTGAGGTGCTCGAACAGCTTGCTGTCCACGCCGGTGGCGCCGGAAGTCATGTTGGCCTCGACCACGCCGGTGGCCAGGGCTTGCGACAGCTCGGCCGCCTGCACCGTGACCGGCTGTGCCCCCACCAGCTGCGCGATGCGCGAGGTGGACGGGCTGTAGGCGCGCCACTTGCTGCCCTTGAGGTCGGCGGCACTCGCCAGCGGCTTCTTGCTGTAGATGCCCTGGGGCGGCCAGGCCACCGAGTACAGCAGCATCAGGCCCTGCTCGCCCAGCTTCTTCTGCAGGATGGGCTTCTGGGCGGCATAGAGCTTGCGCGATTCCTCGTAGCTGGTGGCCAGGAACGGAATGCCGTCGGCACCGAACATGGCCCATTCGTTCTGGTAGGCCGCCAGAATGATCTCGCCGATCTGGGCCTGCCCGCCCTGCACTGCGCGCTTGATCTCGGGTGCCTTGAACAGCGCCGCATTGGCATGCACCGTGATCTTGAGCTTGCCGCCGGTGGCCTTCTCCACATCGCTGGCGAAGTTCGTCAGGTTGACCGTGTGGAAGTTGGTGGCCGGGTAGGCCGAAGGCAGATCCCAGCTGGTCTGGGCGGCGGCGGGAAGGGCGGCGACCAGGGCGCTGGTGGCCAGTGTCAGGCTGAACAGGCGGCGTTTCATGGCGGATCTCCTGAGGGGTTGGGGGGCGGGTGGGGAAAGGGGCGGAAGGTGGGAGAGGCAGGTTTCCGGAATGTGCGGACTCTATCGATGTGCCGATAAAGTGTGATGGGTGTTTTCCCTGTATGTCAACAAATCGTTGGCATTTTGTGATCTCGCGTCCTACACTGCGCCGCATCGGAAAGTCCAGGAACGACGCCATGCCACCTCGCAAGCCCAGTCAGCCCCCCGCCACCTCCGGTCAGACGGCCATGGCCCGGCCCATCGTGTCGTCGGCCCATCTGGTGTCACCGCACAGCGCGCAGATGAGCGAGTTCGAGTTCGGTCTGATCGTGGCCGGCAACGCCTTCCACCGCTGGGTGGTGCACTGCATGAGCGCCGCCGGCCTCAAGGACCTGACCGCACTCGACGTGCTGGTGCTGCACCACGTGACCCACCGGGCCCGCGACAAACGCCTGGCCGACATCGCCTTCATCATGAATGTCGAGGACACCCACCTCATCAACTACTCGCTCAAGAAGCTGCAGGGCCTGGGCGTGGTGGAGTCGAGCAAGAACGGCAAGGAAGTGACCTACGGACCCACCGAGGCCGGCAAGGACTTCGTCACCCGCTACCGCGAGATCCGCGAGGGCTGCCTGATCAACGCCCTGAAGGCCGACGACGCGCTCAACCACGACATCGGCGAGCTCGCCCGCCTGCTGCGGGTGCTCTCCGGCATGTACGACCAGGCGGCACGTTCCGCCGCATCACTCTGACGCAATGAACACGACAACCGACAACCGCTGGCAGTTCTGGATCGACCGGGGCGGCACCTTCACCGACATCGTGGCCCGCCGCCCCGATGGCAGCCTGACCACGCACAAGCTGCTGTCCGAAAACCCCGAGCAGTACCGCGACGCCGCGGTGGCCGGCATCCGCCACCTGCTGGGCCTGGCCCCCGGCGAGCCGGTGACGCCGACGCAGGTGGCCTGCGTGAAGATGGGCACCACCGTGGCCACCAACGCGCTGCTGGAACGCAAGGGCGAGCCCACGCTGCTGGTGACCACCCGCGGCTTCCGCGATGCGCTGCGCATCGCCTACCAGAACCGGCCCCGCCTGTTCGACCGCCAGATCGTGCTGCCCGAACTGCTCTACAGCCGGGTCATCGAAGCCCAGGAGCGCATCGCTGCCGACGGCAGCGTGGTGCAGCCGCTGGACGAGGCCCACCTGCGCGAGCGGCTGTGGGCCGCCTTCGACGCCGGCCTGCGCAGCATGGCCATCGTGTTCATGCACGGCTACCGGTACGCGGCCCATGAACAGGCAGCAGCCCGGCTGGCCCGGGAGGCGGGCTTCACCCAGGTGAGCACCTCGCACCAGACCAGCCCCATGATGAAGTTCGTGAGCCGGGGCGACACCACCGTGGTCGACGCCTACCTCTCGCCCATCCTGCGCCGGTATGTCGATCAGGTGGCCGCCGACATGCCGGGCGTGCCGCTGTACTTCATGCAGTCCAGCGGCGGTCTGACCGATGCCCACCACTTCCAGGGCAAGGACGCCATCCTGTCCGGTCCGGCCGGCGGCATCGTCGGCATGGCCCGCACCTCGGCCCTGGCCGGTCACGACAAGGTGATCGGGTTCGACATGGGCGGCACCTCGACCGATGTGTCCCACTATGCCGGCGCCTTCGAGCGCGAGTTCGAGACCCAGGTCGCCGGTGTGCGCATGCGCGCCCCGATGATGAGCATCCACACCGTGGCGGCCGGCGGCGGCTCCATCCTCAGCTTCGACGGCTCGCGCTTCCGGGTCGGCCCGGAAAGTGCCGGTGCCCACCCCGGCCCCGCCAGTTACCGGCGCGGCGGCCCGCTGACCGTGACCGACGCCAACGTCATGCTCGGCAAGATCCAGCCGGCGCATTTCCCGCGTGTGTTCGGCCCTCAGGCCAATGAGCCCCTGAGCGCCGAGGCGGTGCGCGAGCAGTTCGATGCGCTGGCCCGCCAGACCGGCCGCCCGGCCGAAGCCGTGGCCGAAGGCTTCATCCGCATCGCAGTCCAGCAGATGGCCAACGCCATCAAGAAGATCTCGGTGGCACGCGGTTACGACGTCACCCGCTACACGCTTCAGTGCTTCGGCGGCGCCGGTGGCCAGCATGCCTGTCTGGTGGCCGATGCCCTGGGCATGAGCCGCGTGTTCGTGCACCCGCTGGCCGGTGTGCTCAGTGCCTATGGCATGGGTCTGGCCGACCAGAACGTGATCCGCGAACAGGCGGTCGAGCGCGTGCTGGAGGCCGCCGCCATGGCGCCGGTGGCCGCACAGCTCGACGCGCTGGCCGAGGCTGCCAGCCACGAACTGCAGCAGCAGCGGATCGGTCAGGGCGAGCTGCAGGTGCACCGGCGCGTGCACCTGCGCTACGAGGGCAGCGACTCGGCGCTGATCGTGCCGTTCGGCAGCATCGGCGACATCCAGGCCGCCTTCGAGGCCGCCTACCGGCAGCGTTTCGCCTTCCTGATGGCCGGCAAACGCCTCATCGTGGAAGCGGTGTCGGTGGAGGCCGTGGTGGCCGGCGATGCGCCGGTCGAAGTCCGCATGGCGCTGCAGGCCCCGCGTGAAGTGCCCCGCCGCGACACGGTGCGGCTGCACGCCGACGGCCAGTGGCTGGACGCTGCCCTGGTGGTGCGTGAGGACCTGCGCCCCGGCGATGCCATTCCTGGCCCGGCCATCATTGCCGAGAAGAACGCCACCACCGTGGTCGAGCCGGGCTGGGAGGCCCGCCTCACCGATCTGGACCACCTGGTGCTGGAGCGGCGCGTCCCGCGCCCCTCGCAGCATGCGGCCGGCACCTCGGTCGATCCGGTGCTGCTGGAGGTGTTCAACAACCTGTTCATGAACATCGCCGAGCAGATGGGCCTGCAGCTGCAGAACACCGCCTACTCGGTCAACATCAAGGAACGGCTCGACTTTTCGTGCGCGCTGTTCGATGACCAGGGGCATCTGATCGCCAACGCACCGCACATGCCGGTGCACCTGGGCTCCATGGGCGAGAGCATCAAGACCGTCATCCACGGCAACGCAGGCCGCATGCAGCCCGGCGATGTGTATGTGCTCAACGACCCGTACCACGGCGGCACCCACCTGCCGGACGTCACCGTCATCACGCCGGTCTACATCGGCGATGCCGCCGAGCCCACGTTCTATGTGGGTTCACGCGGCCACCATGCCGACATCGGCGGCACCACGCCGGGGTCGATGCCGCCGTTCTCGACCCGCATCGAGGAAGAGGGCGTGCAGATCGACAACGTCAAGCTGGTCGAAGGCGGCTTGCTGCGCGAGGCCGAGATGATTGCGCTGCTGCAGAGTGGCGAGTTCCCCAGCCGCAATCCGCAGCAGAACATGGCCGACCTCAAGGCGCAGATCGCGGCCAACGAGAAGGGCGTGCAGGAACTGCGTCGCATGGTGGCGCAGTTCGGTCTGGACGTGGTGCAGGCCTACATGCGCCATGTGCAGGACAACGCCGAGGAATCGGTTCGCCGCGTCATCACCCGCCTGAAGGACGGCGCATTCACCCTGCCGCTGGACAACGGCGCGCAGATCCGCGTCGCGGTGCGGGTGGATGCCGCGCAGCGCCGTGCCACCATCGACTTCACCGGCACCAGCCCGCAGCAGCTCAACAATTTCAATGCGCCCACCGCGGTCTGCATGGCAGCGGTGCTGTACGCCTTCCGCACCCTGGTCGACGACGACATCCCGCTCAATGCCGGCTGCCTCAAGCCGCTGGAGGTGATCATCCCGCCGGGCTGCATGCTCAATCCGCACCCGCCGGCTTCGGTGGTGGCGGGCAACGTCGAGACCTCGACCTGCATCACCAATGCCCTGTTCGGGGCTCTGGGCGTGATGGCGGGCAGCCAGCCCACCATGAACAACTTCACCTTCGGCGATGCTGCCCACCAGTACTACGAGACCATCTCGGGTGGCAGCGGCGCGGGCGACGGGTATGCGGGAACGTCGGTGGTGCAGACCCACATGACCAACTCGCGCCTGACCGATCCCGAGATCCTGGAATTCCGGTTCCCGGTGCGGCTGGAGAGCTACGAGATCCGGCGCGGCTCCGGTGGTCAGGGTCGCTGGAACGGGGGCGAGGGCGGCGTGCGGCGCATCCGGTTCCTGCAGCCCATGACGGCCAGCATCCTGTCCAACGGGCGGCAGCATCCGGCCTTCGGGCTGGCCGGCGGTGCGCCGGGCGCACCCGGCATCAACCGGGTGGTGCGGGCCGATGGCCGCACCGAAACCCTGGGCCACATTGCCCAGGTCGAGATGCAGCCGGGCGACGTGTTCGAGATCCACACCCCGGGCGGTGGCGGCTACGGGCCGCCTGCCGGCTGATGCCCGGGCAGGGGCCGGGGCCGGACGTCAGATTTCCTCGACGCGGCGGGCGGGGTAGCTGTCCCAGGCCTGGCAACCCGGGCACTGCCAGAAGTGCTGGCGCGCCTCGAAGCCGCAGGCCGCACAGCGGTAGCGCTTGAGCGGTGCGCTGGCCTGTTCCAGCGTGCGCTGCACGGGGGCCTGGGCCAGCGGGTCCGACAGCGTTTCCCCCGCCAGCCAGCGGGTGCCGATCACCAGCGAGGGTTCGCGCTCCAGGTGCTGCAGGTAGCGTGCCCGTGCGGCGGTCGGGTCGGTCTCGAGAGCGGCCAGCGCTTCGGTGATGTCGATCGAGGGGCTGCGTTCGTCGGCGGCACGCAGCACCGCGGCCACCGCCTCGACCCGGCCCGTCTGCCGGCCCAGATCGGTCATCAGGTGGGCCACCAGGGGCAGGGCCTGCGGAGCCTCCCGTGCCAGGTTCAGCAGGGCATCGAGTGCGCCGGCGGCATCGCCTTCCTGCTGGCGCAAGGCGCTCTGTGCCACCCAGCCCCGGGCCACCTGCGGCGCCTCGCGCACCGCCCCATCCAGCAGACCCCGCGCGCGGGTGCGGTCGCCCTGCCGCAGCGCCAGCTCGGCCTCCTCGCAGCGGTAGTGGGCCAGCCGCGATGCAAAGCTGCCCTGGGCCTGAGCGTCCAGCTTCAGCGCCACTTCCAGTGCCCGCGGCCAGTCGCGTGAACGTTCGTAGATGCCCAGCAGCGCCAGCATGGCTTCGCCGGCAAACGAGGTCCCCTGCAGTTTCTGCAGGGCTGCTTCGGCGCGGTCGAGAAGACCCGCCTTCAGGAAGTCCAGCGCCAGCGCATGTTGCGCCCGGTCGCGGTCCTTGCCGCTCAGATCGGCCCGCGAGAGCAGGTGTTCGTGGACCCGCACGGCGCGGTCGTAATCGCCGCGGCGGCGGAACAGGTTGCCGAGCGCGAAGTGCAGTTCGGCCGTGTCCGGATCGCCCTGCACCGCCTCGATGAAGGCGTCGATGGCCTGGTCCTGCTGCTCGTTGAGCAGGTGGTTCAGCCCCCGGAAATACGCCTTGGGCGCCTGGCGGCTTTCCATGCGCCACTGGCGCAGGTCCAGGCGGGAAGCGGCCCAGCCCAGTGCGAAGGCCAGGGGCAGGCCCCACAGCAGCCAGGTCAGGTCAAAGTCCATGTCGTCGTTCGATCGGGTCGGAGGGAAGCAGGGTGGTGTCGCCGCCGAATGCGGTGGTGGCCGGGCCCGAGCCGGAGCGTCGGCGGGCCTTCTTGGCGCGCAACCACAGCGGCACCATGGCCACCACGCCCAGGAACACGCCGATCAGCATGGCCAGCAGCACGACGACGACCATCGGCGCCTGCCAGCGCGTACCGAAGAACAGGTTCAGCGTGACCATGTCCTGGTTGTTCAGCGCGAAGGCGAAAAGGACAAAAAAAAGGGCTGCGTTGAGCAGCCACATGAGGTACTTCACGGCTTCCCCTCTGTGGTGGGAGCCGATTGTAGCGAGCGGACCTCAGTCGCCCGGCTGGCCTTCGCGGCCGAGCATCTCGGCCGTTCGGGCGTCGACCTGCTCGCGCAGGGCCTTGCCGGGCTTGAAGTGAGGCACCCGCTTCTCCGGGATCATGACGCTCTCGCCCGAGCGCGGATTGCGCCCGATGCGCGGTGAACGTCGGTTCACCGAGAAACTGCCGAAGCCCCGGATCTCGATCCGGTGGCCGCGCACCAGGGCATCGCCCATCGCGTCGAGGATCGCCTTGACGGCAAACTCCGCATCGCGGTGGGTGAGCTGGCTGAAACGGCTGGCCAGGGCTTCGACGAGGTCGCTTCGGGTCATGGGAAGAAGAAGGTGCCTGTGCCGATCAGTTGTTGCTGTTGTCCAGCTTGGCGCGCAGCAGGGCGCCCAGGCTGGTGGTGCCGGCGTTGCCGGTGTTCTGGTTCAGGCTGGCCATGGCTTCGTTCTGGTCTGCCATGTCCTTGGCCTTGATGGACAGCTGGATGTTGCGGGTCTTGCGATCCACGTTCACCACCACGGTGGTGACTTCGTCGCCTTCCTTCAGCACGTTGCGGGCGTCTTCGACGCGGTCGCGGCTGATCTCGGAGGCGCGCAGGTAACCCAGCACGTCTTCACCCAGGTCGATCTCGGCGCCCTTGGCATCCACGGTCTTGACCTTGCCGGTCACCACGGAACCCTTGTCGTTGACCGACACGAAGGTGGTGAACGGGTCGCCGTCGAGCTGCTTGATGCCCAGGCTGATGCGCTCGCGCTCCACGTCGATGGCCAGCACGATCGCTTCGACTTCCTGGCCCTTCTTGTAGTTGCGCACGGCGGTCTCGCCGGCTTCGTTCCACGACAGGTCGGACAGGTGCACCAGGCCGTCGATGCCGGCAGCCAGGCCCACGAACACGCCGAAGTCGGTGATCGACTTGATCGGGCCCTTGACGCGGTCGCCGCGCTTGGTGGCCTCGGCGAACTCGTGCCAGGGGTTGGCACGGCACTGCTTCATGCCCAGGGAGATGCGGCGCTTGTCTTCGTCGATGTCGAGCACCATGACCTCGACCTCGTCACCCAGCGACACCAGCTTGGACGGGGCCACGTTCTTGTTGGTCCAGTCCATTTCGGAGACGTGCACCAGGCCTTCGATGCCCGGCTCGAGTTCCACGAACGCGCCGTAGTCGGCGATGTTGGTGATCTTGCCGAACATGCGGGTGCCCTGCGGGTAGCGGCGCGAAACGCCCATCCACGGGTCGTCGCCCATCTGCTTCAGACCCAGCGACACGCGGTTCTTCTCGGTGTCGAACTTGAGGATCTTGGCGGTGATTTCCTGGCCCGGCTGCACCACTTCGCTCGGGTGGCGGACACGGCGCCATGCCATGTCGGTGATGTGCAGCAGACCGTCGATGCCGCCCAGGTCCACGAACGCACCGTATTCGGTGATGTTCTTGACCACGCCCTGGACGATGGCACCTTCCTTGAGGGTTTCCATCAGCTTGGCGCGCTCTTCGCCCATGGAGGCTTCCACCACGGCGCGGCGGCTCAGCACCACGTTGTTGCGCTTGCGGTCGAGCTTGATGACCTTGAACTCCAGGGTCTTGTTCTCGTAGGGGGTCAGGTCCTTGGTCGGACGGCTGTCGACCAGCGAGCCCGGCAGGAAGGCGCTGATGCCGTTGACCATGACCTTCAGGCCGCCCTTGACCTTGGCGCCGGTGGTGCCGGTGACGAAGTCGCCGGATTCCAGGGCCTTCTCGAGGGCCATCCAGGAAGCCAGACGCTTGGCCTTGTCGCGCGACAGCAGGGTGTCGCCGAAACCGTTCTCGACGGAGTCGATGGCGACCGACACGAAGTCGCCGACCTGCACTTCCAGCTCGCCCTGGTCGTTCTTGAACTCGGCCAGCGGGACGTAGGCTTCCGACTTGAGGCCGGCGTTGACCACCACATGGTTGTGTTCGATGCGGACCACCTCGGCGGTGATGACCTCGCCCGAGCGCATTTCAGCGCGTTTCAGGGACTCTTCGAACAGGGCGGCAAAAGATTCAGACATGGATTTTCCTAAGACCGCTCAGCGTCGGTGTGCACCACGGGAACAGGCAGACCTGCATCGGGTGGCGGGAGTCGACGGTTGGGCGGCGTTGCGTGTGTGGTGCGCAGAGCACCACGGGGTTGGTTGAAAAGAACCATCAGGCCTGCGGGCAGGGAACGCCCGGCGGGGCCGTCTGGGCCAGTCAGCGGTGTTGCCGGCCTTCCGGAAACACCGTTTTGTCCTGCCACCAGCCAAGTACCTGCTGCACCGAGGATTCGATGTCGAGCGAGGAGTTGTCCAGCAGCAGAGCGTCTTCGGCGGGTTTGAGGGGTGCGTGGGCCCGGTTTGAATCCCGTGCATCGCGCGCCTGCAGATCCGCCAGAAGGTCGTCGAGTCTAGCAGCGATTCCCTTTGAAATCAATTGCTTATGCCGGCGTTGCGCCCGTTGTTCGGCGCTGGCCGTGAGGTAGATCTTCAAGGGGGCGTCGGGGAATATCACCGTGCCCATGTCCCGGCCGTCGGCCACCAGGCCGGGCAGCTGGCGCATGCCGCGCTGCAGCTCCAGCAACGCGTGGCGCACCTCGGACACGACCGACACCCGGGATGCGGCCATGCCGGCAGCTTCGGTGCGCAAGTCATCGCTCACATCCTCGCCGTCGAGCCAGATGCGGTGATCGGCAAAACGCAGCTGCAGGCCGGCGGCCAGCTCGCCCAGGCGCCGGGCGTGCTCGGGCTGGCGCAGTGCCGCTTCGTCCAGCGCCAGCCCTTGCCGGGTGGCGGCCAGCCCGACCAGCCGGTAGAGCGCGCCCGAATCCAGCCAGTGGTAGCCCAGCCGGGCCGCCAGCTCGCTGGACAGCGTGCCCTTGCCCGAGGCGGTGGGGCCGTCGACGCAGATGACCGGAATATGGTCTGCATCGGTCTGGCAGACGCCGAAGAGGGCTTCGAAATAGTCGGGGAAGGTCTTGCCCACGCAGCGCGGGTCCAGGATGCGCACCGGCAGACCGGCCGGGTTGAAGGCCGCCAGCGAGAAGCACATGGCCACCCGGTGGTCATCGTAGGTGTGGATGCTGGCCGCCTGCCAGGTTGTCGGTGGCGTGATGCGGATGAAATTTGCGCCTTCCTCCACCGTCGCGCCGAGCTTGCGGCACTCGATGGCCATGGCGGCGATGCGATCGGTCTCCTTCACCCGCCAGCTGGCGATGTTGCGCAGCGTGGTGGTGCCGTCGGCAAACAGCGCCATGACGGCCAGTGTCATGGCGGCGTCGGGGATGTGGTTGCAGTCGAGGTCGATGGCCTTGAGCGGCCAGGCACCGCGGCGGATGCGCAGCGCATTGGCCTCACCCTGCACGTCGGCGCCCATCAGCCGGGCCGCCTCCACGAACCGGATGTCGCCCTGGATGGACGACAGGCCCACGCCCTCGATGGTGATGCCGTCGGTGCCCGCCTTGGCAGGGGCGATGGCGCCCAGCGCGATGAAGTAGCTGGCCGACGATGCGTCGCCCTCCACCGGCATGCGACCCGGCGACACGTAGCGGCTGCCGGCCGGAATGGTGAAACGCTGCCAGCCGTCGCGCTGCACCTCCACGCCGAAGCGCTGCAGCAGGTTGAGGGTGATCTCGATGTAGGGCCGCGAGATCAGCTCGCCCACCACCTCGATCACGATGTCCTGGGTCTGCGCCACCAGCGGCAGGGCCAGCAGCAGCGCCGTGAGGAACTGGCTGGACACGTCGCCGCGCACCTGGATGGCGTCCGACACATGCAGCGGATGCACCCTGCCGTCGCCCAGCCGCAGCGGCGGGTAACCGGGCTGGCCCAGGCAGTCGACCGGGCAGCCCAGCTGGCGCAGGGCATCGACCAGATCGCCGATGGGGCGCTCGTGCATGCGCGGCACGCCGCTGAGCTCGAAGCGACCGCCATGCCGCGCGGCCAGCAGGGCCAGCGCAGCGGTCAGGGGCCGCATGGCGGTGCCGGCATTGCCCATGAACAGGTTCGCTTCGCGCACCGGTAGTTGACCGCCCAGCCCGTGCACCCGCAGCGCACCGTCGGCCTGCGGCTCGATGCGGCAACCGAGCTGGCGCAGGGCCTGCAGCATGACCTGGGTGTCGTCCGAGTCGAGCAGGTCCACCACGTCGGTGTGGCCTGCACTGAGGGCTGCCAGCAGCAGCACACGGTTGGAGATGCTCTTGGAGCCGGGCAGGCGGACGGTACCGCCGGCCGCCATCAGGGGCGGGAGGTCGAGGAAAGCAGTGGAAAACATGGGGTGGTGGTGGCGCCTCAGCCCTGCGGGCGGATGGCGTTCATGCGCCACTGGGCGCGGGCAATGCTGGCCTGTTCGATCAGGGTTTCCAGGGCATCCGGGTTCTCGCCCTTGACCGCCTTCTCCAGCGCTTCCAGCGCCTGGCGGAAGCGTTGCGACTGGCCGAGCAGCTCCTCGCGGTTGGCCATGAGGATGTCGCGCCAGATGGCCGGATCGCTGGCAGCGATGCGGGTGAAGTCGCGAAAGCCCGGACCGGCCAGGGCCAGGAAGTCGGCCGACTGCTGCTGGTTCTGGATGGCGTTCATCAGCGCGAAGGCCAGCAGGTGTGGCAGGTGGCTGACGGCGGCGTAGGCCGCATCGTGCGACTCGGGTGACATCTGCCGCACATGGCAGCCAAGCGCCTTCCAGAGCTGGGTGGCGCGCTCGAGCTGGGCCGTCTGGGTGCGCTCGATGGGCGTGAGGATGACCTGCCGGCCGTGGTACAGCTCGGGATCGGCATGTTCGACGCCGGCCAGTTCCTTGCCCGCAATCGGGTGGGCCGGCACGAACACGCCGACCTGGTCGCGCAGCACCCGGCGGGCTGCGTCGACCACGTCGCGCTTGGTCGAACCGACGTCCATCACCAGCATGTCCTTGTGGATCAGGTGACGGATCGCCTTGAAGGTCGATTCGGTCGCGGCCACCGGCACGGCGATCAGCACCAGATCGGAGCCCGACACGGCGAGCAGGGCCGATGGCGCCTCGATGTCGATCACGCCCATCTGGCGGGCCCGTTCGGTGGTGGAGGGCGACTTGCTGTAGCCCACCACCCGCTTGACCAGACCGGCCTGCTTGAGTGCCAGGGCGAACGAGCCGCCCATGAGTCCGCAGCCGATCAAACCGAGTTGTTCGAACATCATTCGCTCACCGGGTAGGCGCCCAGCACCTTGTAATAGGCACACAGACGCTGGAGTTCTTCAAGGGCCGCAGCCACGGCCGGCTGCGAAGGATGACCCGCAATGTCGATGTAGAAGTAGTACTCCCACTGGCCCGACTTGGCCGGGCGCGATTCAAAGCGCGTCATCGACACGCCGTGCCGCTTGAGCGGCACCAGCAGGTCGTGCACCGCACCGGGCCGGTTGGGCACCGACACCACGATGCTGGTGCAGTCGCGGCCCGAAGCCGGCGGCATCGCCATGGTCTGCGGCAGGCTGATGACGGCAAAGCGGGTGCGGTTGTAGGCCTCGTCCTGGATGGCATGCGAGACGATGTGCAGGCCGAACTGCGAGGCAGCGCGTTCGCTGGCGATGGCGGCCCAGGTCGGATCGGTGGCGGCCAGACGGGCACCTTCGGCATTGCTGGAGACGGCGCGGCGCTCGGCACGCGGCAGGTGCTGGGTGAGCCAGTTCTGGCACTGGGCCAGGGCCTGCGGATGGGCCATGACCACTTCGATGTCGTCCAGCGAATTGGTCTGGCGCAGCAGGTTGTGGCGCACCAGCAGGCTGACCTCGCCGACCACATGCACCGGCGACCGCAGGAACAGGTCGAGCGAGCGGGCCACCACGCCTTCGGTGGAGTTCTCCATGCCGACCACGCCGAACTGCGCTGTGCCGGCCGCCGTGGCGTGGAACACCTCGTCGAAGTTGGCACAGTAGATCAGGTTGGCGGCACTGCCGAAGAACTCGATGGCCGCCTGCTCGCAGAAGGTGCCCTGGGGCCCCAGCACCGCCACCCGCTGCGGGGTTTCCAGCGCCAGGCAGGCCGACATGATCTCGCGCCAGATGGCGGCCACATGCTGGTTCAGCAGCGGGCCCTGGTTGGCGCCCTGGATCTTCTCGATCACCTGGGCCACCCGGTCCGGGCGGAAGAAGGGCGAGCCCTCGCGGCGCTTGATCTCGCCCACCTCTTCGGCCACGCGGGCGCGCTGGTTGAGCAGGGACAGCAGCTGCTGGTCCAGGGCATCGATCTTCACGCGCAGGGCGGCGAGATCGGCAGATTGCAGGGGCTGGGTCATGGGGTCCGGCTGGTCTCAGGCCGCTTGTTGTTCGAATTCGCGCAGGTAGGCCACCAGGGCCTGCACGCCCTCCAGGGGCATGGCGTTGTACAGGCTGGCACGCATGCCGCCCACCGACTTGTGGCCCTTGAGCTGCAGCAGCCCGCGCGCCTGCGCGCCGGCCAGGAAGGCATCGTTGCGGGACTCGTCGCGCAGGAAGAACGGGATGTTCATGCGCGAGCGCACCGCCGGATCGACCCGGTTCACATACAGCTGCGAGCCGTCGATGCAGTCGTACAGCAGCCGGGCCTTGGCGATGTTGCGCTGCTCCATGGCCGCCACGCCGCCCTGGCGCTTGAGCCACTGGAAGGTCAGGCCGGCCATGTAGATGCTGTAGGTCGGCGGCGTGTTGTACATGGAGCGGTTGTCGGCCACCGTGCGGTAGTTGAAGGCGCTGGGGCAGATGTCCAGGGCATGGCCGAGCAGGTCGTCCCGCACCACCACCAGAGTCAGGCCGGCCGGGCCGAGGTTCTTCTGGGCACCGCCGAACGCCAGACCGACGCGGCTCCAGTCCACCGGACGCGAGGCCACGTGGGACGAGAAGTCGATCACCAGCGGAGCGTCGCAGCCCAGCGCCTTCAGGTCGGGCAGCTCCTGGAATTCCACGCCATGGATGGTCTCGTTGGTGCAGATGTGCACATAGGCGGCATCGGCGCGCAGCTGCCAGCCAGAGGCGCCAGGAATGGTGGTGTGACCGTCGGCCTCGCTGCTGGCCGCAGCGCGGGCGTCGGCGTAGCGTTTCGCCTCCTTCAGCGACTTCTGGCTCCAGCTGCCGGTGACCACCACGTCGACCGCGCCGCCGCGCGACAGGTTCAGCGGGACGATGGCGTTCTCGGCCAGGCCGCCGCCCTGCATGAACAGGATGTGGTGGCTTTCGGGTACTGCCAGCAGCTCGCGAAGGTCGGCTTCGGCCTGCTCGCAGATCGACATGAAGGCCTTGCCGCGATGGCTCATCTCCATCACGCCCATGCCGGTGCCTTGCCAGTCGAGCATCTCGCGCGCGGCCTGGGCCAGCACCTCCTCGGGCATGACGGCCGGACCGGCCGAGAAGTTGAAGGGGCGCGCCATCACGCCGCGCCGTCGGGGGTGTCGCCGCCGGCTGCTTCGCCGCCGTTCTCGGCCGCGTCGGGAGCGTCGGGAGCGTCGGGCACATTGGCATCGTTCTCGACGATGCGCTGGAGACCCGACAGCACGGAACCTTCGTCCAGCGAGATCAGGGTCACGCCCTGGGTGGCGCGGCCCATCTCGCGGATTTCCGACACGCGGGTGCGCACCAGCACGCCCTTGTCGGTGATCAGCATGATCTCGTCGTCGGTGTGCACCAGCGTGGCCGCCACGACCTTGCCGTTGCGCTCGCTTTGCTGGATGGCGATCATGCCCTTGGTGCCCCGGCCATGGCGGGTGTACTCACCGATGGGGGTGCGCTTGCCGTAGCCGTTGACGGTGGCGGTCAGCACGCTCTGCTGCTCGTCCTCGGCCACCAGCATGGCGATCACGCTCTGGCCGTCGTCCAGCGACATGCCGCGCACGCCGCGTGCGTTGCGGCCCATGGGACGCACATCGTTCTCGTCGAAGCGCACCGCCTTGCCGCCGTCGGAGAACAGCATCACGTCGTGCTGGCCATCGGTGAGCGCGGCGCCGATCAGGTAGTCACCCTCGTCGAGGTCGACAGCGATGATGCCGGCCTTGCGCGGGTTGCTGAACTCGTCGAGTGCCGTCTTCTTGACCGTGCCCATGGAGGTGGCCATGAAGACATAACGGTCGGACGGGAAGCTGCGGGCCGCGCCGGTGAGCGGCAGCACCACGTTGATCTTCTCGCCTTCCTGCAGGGGGAACATGTTGACGATCGGTCGGCCACGCGAACCGCGCGAACCCGCCGGCACTTCCCAGACCTTGAGCCAGTACAGGCGGCCGCGGTTGGAGAAGCACAAGATGTAGTCGTGGGTGTTGGCGATGAAGAGCTGGTCGATCCAGTCGTCTTCCTTGGTGGCCGTGGCCTGCTTGCCGCGCCCGCCGCGCTTCTGCGCCCGGTACTCCGACAGCGGCTGGCTCTTGATGTAGCCGCTGTGGCTGAGCGTGACCACCATGTCGGTCGGCGTGATCAGGTCTTCGGTGGCCAGGTCCTGGGCGTTGTGCTCGATCTCGCTGCGGCGCGCGCCCAGCTTGGTCTGGCCGAACTCCTGCCGCACGTCGGTCAGCTCGTCGCCGATGATGGTGGACACGCGCTCGGGACGCGACAGGATGTCCAGCAGGTCGTCGATCTCGGCCATGACGTCCTTGTACTCGGCCACGATCTTGTCCTGCTCCAGTCCGGTCAGGCGCTGCAGACGCATTTGCAGGATTTCCTGGGCCTGGGTTTCCGAGAGGCGGTAGAGGCCGTCGCCCTGCATGCCGAACTGGCGTTCCAGCCCGTCCGGGCGGTAGTCGTCGGCATTGATCGTGCCGCCATCGGCCTTGGCGCGGGTGAGCATCTCGCGCACCAGCTGGCTGTCCCAGCTGCGGGTCATCAGCTCGGCCTTGGCCACCGGCGGGGTGGGGCTGTCGCGGATGATCTTGATGAACTCGTCGATGTTGGCCAGCGCCACCGCCAGGCCTTCGAGCACGTGGCCGCGTTCGCGGGCCTTGCGCAGGTTGAACACGGTGCGGCGGGTCACCACCTCGCGGCGGTGCTCCAGGAACACCTGGATCAGGTCCTTGAGGTTGCACAGGCGGGGCTGGCCGTCCACCAGCGCCACCATGTTGATGCCGAAGGTGTCCTGCAGCTGGGTCTGCTTGTACAGGTTGTTGAGCACCACCTCGGGCACTTCACCGCGCTTGAGCTCGATCACCAGGCGCATGCCCGACTTGTCCGACTCGTCCTGGATGTGGCTGATGCCCTCGATCTTCTTCTCGTGCACCAGCTCGGCAATGCGTTCCTGCAGGGTCTTCTTGTTCACCTGGTAGGGCAGCTCGTCGACGATGATGGCCTGGCGCTGGCCGCGGTCGATGTCCTCGAAGTGGCACTTGGCCCGCATGACCACCCGGCCGCGGCCGGTGCGGTAGCCGTCCTTCACGCCCGAGATGCCGTAGATGATGCCGGCGGTGGGGAAGTCGGGCGCCGGGATGATCTCCATCAGTTCGTCGATGGAGGCTTCCGGGTTCTTGAGCAGGTGCAGGCAGGCGTCCACCACCTCGTTGAGGTTGTGCGGCGGGATGTTGGTGGCCATGCCCACCGCAATGCCGGCCGAGCCGTTGACCAGCAGGTTGGGCAGCCGGCTGGGCAGCACGAGCGGCTCTTTTTCGGAGCCGTCGTAGTTGGGGCCGAAGTTGACGGTTTCCTTGTCGATGTCGGCCAGCATCTCGTGGGCGATCTTCGACAGGCGGATCTCGGTGTATCGCATGGCGGCGGCGTTGTCGCCGTCCACCGAGCCGAAGTTGCCCTGGCCGTCCACCAGCATGTGGCGCAGGGAGAAGTCCTGCGCCATGCGCACGATGGTGTCGTACACCGCCGAATCGCCGTGGGGGTGGTACTTGCCGATGACGTCGCCCACGATACGGGCCGACTTCTTGTAGGGCCGGTTCCAGTCGTTGTTGAGCTCGTGCATGGCGAACAGCACGCGCCGGTGCACCGGCTTGAGGCCGTCCCGCGCATCCGGCAGGGCACGACCGACGATCACGCTCATCGCGTAATCCAGGTAGCTGCGCCGCATTTCCTCTTCAAGACTGATGGGCAGGGTCTCTTTGGCGAACTGGGACATGGGCGGTCAGTCTCTGGGAGGTTGGAGGCAATCTTCGATTTTAAGGGACCGCCCCCTGTGCATTTCCGGCCGGCGCGTGTTGCGGTGGGACAACGCTTGTACAGGCTGCCAACGCCCTGTGGGGGCTCATCGGAGGCCCGGGTTACCGCTCAGGGTTAACCCAATGCCGCTTGTGGCACAATCTTCGGAACGTTCGGAGAACCGTTTGTCCGAGACGTCCATTTCGTTTTCGCAGTCTGTCTGCGGCTTACCTAGAGGAAAACCATGAAAAAACTCAACAAAGTGGCAATGCTGATCGCAACCGCCGCCATGGCAACGGCCGCTGGCGCTCAGACCATCGACAACTGGCGCAACGGCACCAACGAGCTGGTCTGGAAGAACGGCACCAACGAACTGTGCTGGCGTGATGCCTCCTGGACCCCGGCCACCGCCGCCCAGGGCTGCGACGGCGCCATCGTCCCCGCCGCTGCTCCCGCAGCCGCCCCGGCTCCGGCCCCCGCCGCTGCTCCGAAGCCCGCTGCAGCTGCCCCGGCTCCGGCCCCCGCCGCCACCAAGGTGACCTACGCTGCCGACGCCTTCTTCGACTTCGACAAGGCCGTGCTGAAGCCCGAAGGCAAAGCCAAGCTGGACGATCTGGCCAGCAAGGTCGGTGGCATCAACCTGGAAGTCGTGATCGCCGTGGGCCACACCGACTCCACCGGTGCAGCCAAGTACAACCAGTCCCTGTCGGTCCGCCGCGCTGAAGCCGTGAAGGCCTACCTGGTCAGCAAGGGCATCGAAAGCAACCGCATCTACACCGAAGGCAAGGGCCTGACCCAGCCGGTGGCCGACAACGCCACCCGCGAAGGCCGCGCCAAGAACCGCCGCGTGGAAGTCGAAGTGGTCGGCACCCGCAAGAACTGATCGACCTTCGGTCTGATCAACAAAACCGCGCTCCGGCGCGGTTTTTTTATGCCTGTGCCAATAATCGCCCCATGACCACCCATACCAATGCAGACCCGGCCGAACTGGCCAAGTTTTCCGAACTGGCCCACCGCTGGTGGGACCCCGAAAGCGAATTCCGCCCGCTGCACCAGATCAATCCCCTGCGCCTGAACTGGATTGACGCCCTGGCCAGCATCGCCGGCAAACGCGTGCTCGACGTGGGTTGTGGTGGCGGCATCCTGGCCGACGCCATGGCCCGCAAAGGCGCTGACGTGCTGGGGATCGACCTGTCGGTCAAGGCCTTGCGGGTGGCGCAGCTCCACGCGCTGGAGGCTTCCACCCCCCGCGTCCAGTACCGCGAGGTCAGCACCGAAGATCTGGCCGCCGAGCAGCCCGGCAGCTTCGACGTGGTGACCTGCATGGAAATGCTGGAACACGTGCCGGACCCGGCGTCCATCGTCCAGGCCTGCTCGACCCTGGTGAAGCCGGGGGGCTGGGTGTTCTTCTCGACCCTGAACCGCAATCCCAAGTCGTTCCTGTTCGCCATCGTCGGGGCCGAGTACGTGCTCAACCTGCTGCCCAAGGGCACGCACGAGTACGCCAAGTTCATCCGCCCCAGCGAACTGGCCTCCTACGGCCGTGCGGCGGGCCTGGAACTGCAGCAGACCAAGGGCATGGAATACAACCCGCTGACCCGCCGCTACTGGCTCAGCGAGGACACCAGCGTGAACTACATGTTCGCCACCCGCAAGGCATGAGCCGGCTGGCCGGTGTGCAGGCGGTGCTGTTCGATCTGGACGGCACGCTGATCGACAGTGCCCCCGATCTCGGCGGTGCCGCCGACGACATGCGGGTTGCCCGTGGTTTGCCCTCGCTGCCCCAGGCCGACTATCGGCCGCATGCGGGTTCCGGCGCCAGGGGCATGCTCCAGGTGGCGTTCGGCGTCACGCCCGACCAGGCCGGCTACGAGACCCTGCGAGAAGAGTTCTACCAGGTCTACGAAGCCCGCCTGACCCGGGACACCCGACCCTTCGACGAGGTGCCGGCGCTGATCGACGCGCTGGAAGCTCACGGCCTGGCCTGGGGGGTGGTGACCAACAAGGCCCACCGTTTCGCGGACCCGCTGGTCGCCGCCATGCCGCTGCTGGGCCGAGCCGCCACCGTCGTCTGCGGCGACACCACGCCGCATGCCAAGCCGCATCCTGCGCCCTTGCTCGAAGCGGCACGCCGGCTGGGCGTGTCACCGCAGCATTGCGTCTATGTGGGCGATGACGAGCGCGACATGCTGGCCGGGCGCAGCGCCGGCATGCGCACCCTGGCCGCCGACTACGGCTACCTGGGGCCACTGTCCACCACCGAGCACTGGCCGGCCGATGCGCGCATTCTTTCTCCGCTGCAGGTCTTGAAATGCCTGCAACTGCCTTAAACTGCCCAGTCCTGGGGCTGCACTGGTTTCGACGTGGGTTCGGACACGCAGCAGGGCATGTCGAGGTTCTGTCACCTCGTTAATCAGCAGAAAAAAACCAACTGCAAACGACGAACGTTTCGCACTCGCCGCTTAAACACCGGTGAGCTTCACAACAGCAGGCCGATGGGCTGGGCAAGGGTGCCGCAAGGTGTCCAGGCTGTGAGGTAATTTTCATCGGCTGGACTCGCATCGGGCTCCTTGATGCGGGTCGAGATCCAAGGGGGCTGGCCGATTCCACAGCGTGCCGCTGCGCGGTGGGATCGGCGAGATCAAATCAGACGGCTACACATGTAGAACTGCGCGAAGAAGGCTTGCGGACGGGGGTTCGAATCCCCCCAGCTCCACCATTCACAATTTTCTTGAGGCCACATGCGGCCAAAAAATCAAGAAAAATCAATAAGGTAGGTCGAGTTGACCTACACACGGGGCCACATGAGGCCCCTTGCATCCAGGTTTCAGCCGGGTAACATCCCGGGTAACAGGGCCGGCTTTCCCGACCTACTTTCTAAGTTACCCGGATGGCTGCGACAGATCTCCTCTCCGACAGGACAATCCAGGCCGCGCTTAAGGCTGCGGCTGTGGCTGGCAAATCCCGCAAGCTAAGTGACGGCGCCGGCCTGGTGCTGGACGTGCGGCCCACAGGCGTTGGTTGGTGGCGGCTTCGCTTCTGGCGAGACGGTAAGGAGGGGATGATTAGCCTGGGCACTTACCCGGTGATCAGCCTGAAGGCGGCCAGAATAAAGCGCAATGAGGCGCGTGAGGCCAAGGCTCATGGTGCCGACTTGAGCGAAAAGCGGAAACAGGAAAAGGCTGAGAGGGCGCGGCTGCGAGAAGTGGAGGCCCTAGAGGCCGCTGGGCTACCTGGTCCGGGCACGTTCGAGTACTTGGCACGCGAATGGCTGGAGGTGAGGCACCGGCCTGCAGTGTCGGAGGGGCATGCCAAAACCACGCAAACACGCTTGGAAAAGATGGTCTTC
The DNA here is from genome assembly GCF_958439165.1 of uncultured Hydrogenophaga sp. Classification (GTDB taxonomy): domain Bacteria; phylum Pseudomonadota; class Gammaproteobacteria; order Burkholderiales; family Burkholderiaceae_C; genus Hydrogenophaga. The sequence goes on from NZ_OY288126.1 coordinate 34,138, forward strand.
CCATGGCTGGGCCGCCGGCCGATCTGTGAGATCGAGCCCCCCGAGCTGTTGGAATGTCTCCGCCGTATCGAGTCTCGCGGTGCACTGGAAACTACCCATCGGGTGAAGGACGCATGCTCACAGGTATTTCGGTACGGCGTTTCAACTGGGGCTTGCGCCCGCAATCCTGCGGCGGATCTCCGGGAGGCGCTGAAGCCTGTACCGACTCGCCACTTCGCCGCCATCGTCGACCCCAAGGGCGTCAAGAACCTCCTGCGTGATCTCGTCGCCTACAAGGGCAACCCAATAACCCGAGCAGCCTTGCGTCTCTCGGCCTTGCTGCTGCTTCGGCCGGGCGAGCTGCGGAGCCTAGAGTGGTCCTGGGTAGATTTCGAGACCGCCACGCTGACACTGCCATCCGCAGTCATGAAGCGCCGCTTGGATGAGAAGGCTAACGGGCAGCCCCATGTCGTACCCATGGCTGCACAGGTAGTGGCCATCTTCCAGGAGCTGCAGCCACTGACTATGCACAGCCGCTACGTGTTTCCGTCGATCTTGACGCGCGAGAAATGCATGAGCGAAAACACGGTTCGCAGCGCCTTGCGGCGCCTAGGCTACGGAAACGACGACATGATCGCCCATGGCTTTAGAGCTATGGCGCGCACTATGCTGGCCGAACAGCTCAATGTGCAGCCCGAGGTCATTGAGGCGCAGCTGGCGCACGCTGTTTCCGACTCCTTGGGGCGCGCTTACAACCGTACGCAGTACCTGACCCAGCGTCGCGACATGATGACCATGTGGGCCAACTACCTTGAACAGCTCCAATCCACTGATGAGGGATCCAGAAATGAGTGACCCACTACCTGATCCCCATACGGACTGGATCACATCCAACGATGTAAGAAAACGGTGGCCAAGGCCTGAGGAGCTAGGAGCGCCAACGGAGGATGAGATTGTGAAGGCCGGTAACCGCGCGTCACTAGCTGCGAAAACCGTGTTTAGGGATGCTGCGCGCGAGTTGTATATGGCGAAATGGCGGCGTGCCAACAAGACGCCGTGGCGTCAACTGGTGTGTGACTACCGAGCCACCGACCTGGTGCAAGTCGAAGTTGAGGTTATCGATGACGGTGGCCAACCGAGGGCGCAGATCGTCTACGGCGACCCCGGATTGGGGCTGATGGGCGATGCCGCCTCGCTCTTCAAGGCAGTGGCCCAATTGTCGAAAGCGCTCGATCTGATCGAGGCTGATGCACAGAAAAAAACTGAGTTTTCGAAGACTGCTTTAGATGCTAAGTACGAGCCCATCCGCCGCCTAAAAAAGTGGGCGGTAGTTAACGCAAAGTCATCAAGCAAGTCGGAGGCGAAAAGGCTGTGTGAAACCATGCCACAAGATATCAAATTGTTGGCCAAGGGTCTGGAGGACCCTGTGCGCGTGATTTACGACGCCATTCGGAAAGGACTGAAAGCCCCCTGAATCGAATACGTGTACGCGGTACACGTAACGCGTACGCCGTAGGCGTGTTTGGTTTGAGACTTGCTGTGAAGAATTCGCCCCATGAAACACATGGGGCGAGATATGAGCAAACAGCAAAGTGATCAACGAAACCGAGAAAAGCAATCGCTGCAAGTGGCGTTGCCTGCGGCGCTCGCAGAAGTCGCTCTGGTTGACGCAAAGATTTGCGCAGCCACGGGCGGCATGTCTGTCTCCCAGTGGCACAACCTGGTGCGCGAAGGATCGGCACCCAAGCCGTTGATCCGTACCCCTCGGTACACCCGTTGGGGACTGGCTGAAGTCCGCCACTTCTTCCTCGGCCTGACGACGCAGGGAGCTAGCGAGGGTGAGAGCGCAGTCATTGAGCGCGCCAAGAATGCTAGCCGCGCTGCTAAGGCCAAGCGCCAGGCAAAGGCACAAACCACGGGGGCAGCTTAATCATGGGCTCTAAGTTGCTCGAACCCGGGGGTGGATGCGCCCGCTTCGCGGGGAGCCGTCGCATGCTGGAAGTGGTGCCCCAGGCTGCGCAAACAGCCCAGGGCGCCGGTGGCAATGGTCTGGAGACTGGCAGGCATCCGAGCACGCTGGACACGGCAGCGTGCTACTGCGGACCCGGCCGCGCCGCTGGTCCTCGGTACACGTGTATCACCTGTCTGGGCTTCGCCCGCATCGGTCAGCGAATTGAGGCTCGCGCGCCTCACCGTTACCAGGAAGAACGTGGGGTTGCATCGTGAGCCCGAGCGAACAGGTGGGCTACACCATCGCATGCGATCTGCTGAGCGCCATTGACGCAGCTGATAAGGGTGAAGATCCGAGTCAGCTGATGATCGCCGGTGTCGTCCTGGCTCTCTTGCAACCCGACCCCGCAGCAGCAATGGTGGGCTTTGCGCAGCGCATGGCCCCTGCCTTCGCCCAAGCCACCCAGGCTACCGGGAAGGAGTTTTACACCCTGTGCGCGCGCGCTGAGCTCGCTGGTCATACCTGTACCAAGGACTCCTCCCGGCGGATCATCTTGAGCCGTCGGGGCCGTTCCATGACCTTCGACGACGTGGCAGCAGCTACGGCCTGGCTTGACCGCGTGACCGCCCAGAAAGGAGCTGCCTGACATGGCGCGCTACCGCAAGGTCGATCCGCGCATCTGGAACGACGCCAAGTTTCGTTCCCTTAGCGACAACGCCAAGCTGGTGTTCTTCATGCTGCTGACCCACCCCAATATGACCGCCCTCGGCGCCATGCGCGGTACCGTTGCCGGCCTGGCCGCTGAGATTGGCTGGAAGTCGGAAGCCTTCGGGGAAGCCTTTGGAGAGATCGTCGCCAAGGGTATGGCAAAGCACGATCCGCAGGCCTGTTTTGTGGGGCTGCCCAACTTCATCCGGTACAACGAACCGGAGTCACCGAACGTGGTGAAGGCATGGATCGGCGCATTGGATCTGCTGCCGGAATGCGAGCAGCGAAACGAGATTATTGCTGGTGCTTTGGCATATGTGAAAGCCAAAGGCAAAGCCTTTGCGGAAGCCTTCCCGGAAGGCTGGCTGAAGACTATGCCTAATCAGGAGCAGGAGCAGGAGCAGGAGCAAGAACAGGAACAGGAACAGGAACAGGAACAGGAACAGGAACAGCAAGGGGGAGCGGTCGTGCAGCAATCTGCACTCAGCCCTTCGCCCGGATTCTCCAAAAAGCCGAAACGCGAGCAGATCACGCTGGAAACCTACCTGGCCGAATGCAAAGCCGCTGGACGGAAGGCGGTGCCTGAAGATCACCACGTGCGCCGCTGGGCAGCTGATGCGGGGATCTCGGACGAAATGCTGCAGATCGCCTGGGTGAAGTTCCGGGAGCGCTACACCGAGGGCGAAATGGGATGTGCGAAGCGCTACAAGGACTGGCCTACCCACTTCGCCACCGCGGTTAAGGACAACTGGTTCAAGCTGTGGTTCTTCCGTGACGACGGTATCCAGTGGACTAGCAACGGTCTGACCTGCCGAACGGTACTGGAGGCACGCATGCGCTCGGCCCAGGAAAAAACGCAGGAGGTGGGCGATGCATGAAGAGATCACCCCGGACCACGTTGTGCTGCCCTCGCACTCCATCGAAGCCGAATCCAGTGTGATCGGCGCACTGCTGATGGACAACATGTTGTGGGACCATGTTAGCGACATGCTCAGCGAGGCCGACTTCTACCGCTTCGAGCATCGGCTGATCTATAGGGCCATCTCTGCGCTTGTCAACGCCACCAAGCCGGCTGATGTGGTGACCGTGTTCGAGCACCTGAAAAGCCAGGGCAAGGCAGATCAGGCCGGCGGTATGACCTATATCAACGACTTGGCGCAGTACGTGCCGAGCGCTGCGAACATTCGCCGTTACGCTGAGATCGTGGCCAGCAGGGCGATGCAGCGCCGCCTGCTGTCGGCCTGCAAAGAGGCACGAGAGATTGCTGAAGCTCAGGGCGAGGACGTTGTTGGCGCCTGCAACGCGATCCAGGCGTTATTCGAGCCCATTGCTATGCCGCAGGCTGCCCATGACGCGCGAGCGGTGGGCGAGTACGCGGTTTCGCTTATCGATCGCATCAGCGACTTGAGCGAAGGCAACCTTCAGCCCGGTATCCCAACCGGTTTCGCGGCGTTGGATCGCCACTTGGTCGGGGGACTGAAGGCCGGAAAACAGATCGTGATCGCGGCCCGGCCGTCCATCGGTAAGACCTCGCTGGCCGTTGCCATTGCCCGAGCCTGCGCCCTGGCGGGAAACCCGGTGGCGGTGTTCTCCATGGAGATGGAGGGGGACGAATTGGTGGATCGCATCACCGCCGGCCTCGGGAGCATCGACCTCGAAAGGCTGACGAAGGGCATGCTCGCAGACGGGGAGTGGTCGCGCCTGACCGAAGCGGTAGAAACCTTGGGCAAGTTGCCGCTCTATATCGATGACCAGGCTGCGCTGACCTTGATCGACATCCGTGCCAAGGCTCGAAAGCTTAGGCGCCTGCACGGCATTAAGGTGCTAGTGATCGATTACTTGCAGCTGTGCGCCTCCAGCAATCAACGTCAGGGGAGCAACCGTCACCATCAGCTCGAAGAGCTTTCCCGTGGGCTCAAGGCCCTGGCCAAGCAGCTTAACCTCACGGTGATCCTGTTGAGCCAGCTCAACCGGGAGGTCGAAAAGCGGCCTGGATGCAGGCCTGTGTTGGCCGACTTGAAGGAGTCCGGTGCGATCGAGGAAGACGCCGACGTGGTGATGCTGCTGAGCAAGGACGGTGACTTGCCTGACGGCTGCTCGCTGATCCATGCCGAGCTCGCGAAGAATCGCGGCGGCAAACGAGGCGTATTCGTGAAATTTGCGTTCAACGGCGCGCACCAAACCTGGGTCGAAACTAATGAAAGGGCCAGACCTGCATCACCGCAAAGACATGCTGCCAAGCATTTCACTGACGACGTATGACCGAGAAGAACGATCTCCGTGGGGGTGCTTTTGCGCAGCGTTTCGCAACAGATGAAGAATCGCGCGCCACTGAACGACCTTTCCCGCGTGCCGCCGTGAGCGGGGAGCCCCTCTGTCTGCTCTGCCAGGGTCTTGTGAAAACCGTCGCTCATCCGATGACCATGCTGCGCAGCAAGGTGTATCCGGTCCAGAAGGAGTCAGTAAATTGAGCAGACCCGACGGCTTGAACGCCAAACAGACTGCCTTTGTGCATGAGTACCTGGTGGACAAAAACGCGACGCAGGCAGCGATACGCGCCGGGTACTCGGTCAAGACTGCTGCATCCCTGGGCGAACGGCTGTTGAGAAATGTTGAGATCCGTGCGGCCATCGACGAGGGACTGCAGGATCTGGCCAGAAGGGTCGGGCTCACGGCGGAAATGGTGCTGCGCGAGCGCAAGCGTCTCGCCTTTTTCGATCCGCGCAAGTTGTTGGACCGAGAGGGCAACCCATTGCCTTTGCAGGATCTGGACGACGACACGGCCGCGGCGATTGCTGGGCTGGATGTGCTGCAGATGATTGGAGAAGGCCACACATCGGGGATCACCAGCTACGTCAAGAAGTACAAGCTGGCAGCCAAGGACACCAGCTTGACGGCATTGGAGAAGTACCTTGGACTCAACGAGAAGCCGATCCGTTTCGCCTTGCCCAAGATCGAATGCGCAGACGACTGCACCAAGGCGCACGGCGAGGTGCTGGATGCAGTGGCCGCTGGCCGGCTGGGTGCAAGCGAGGCCAAGCTGATGGCCGATCTCATTGACGGTCAGCGTCGCACGCTGGAGACAAATGAGTTGATGAAGCGCATGGAGGCCATGGAACAGGCCATTGAAGCCTTGATCACCAAAAACGCTAAACGAGCATGAGCGCAGTGTTGAAACGGCGAATTCGGCGGCTTGAGAAGATGGTCAAGGAGGCGGCTTCGCCGGCGCAGCCGCGCACTGTTGTCGTGCTTAACGCACCAGAGGATGAGGCACCGGCGGCTGGGAAAGCCGAGTTCGCAGCGCAGCAGGATGCAGCAATCCGGCAAGGCGCTTCTGTCATCGTCATAGTTGGTCCGAACGCGAAGGCGGCCAAGTTGCACCCTAAGGCTATCGCAGCGGACAGCGAGGTGGACGCCATGGGCAGGCGCCTGGGGCTGTTGCCGTCCTCAGATGGTATGCACCGGAACGCACTCCAACAGGTGTTGGGGAGCCTTAGCGGGAACGTGATCGGGGTCGTCGCGCAGTAGAGGGCTCAGCGCTGACTCTGAGTCTGCCGCTGCCACGGCGTGCCTACGGCACCGCCTCGGCAATGCTGTCGGGGGTACGGTGGTTACTGGCGGCGCAGGATCTCTGCCAAGTGGGTTTTTGCTTCGTTGAAGTCAGCATGATTTTCGCTACTCGCAAAACACGGGCTTGCTCCGGTTAAAGCAGGTTCAGTGGTTTCAATGAACCTGGCGGGGTGAACCCTGACATGCTCTCCCCGTCTGTGGTTTCCAGCGGGGCGTTGCTCCATCTGCGCACCTGCCATCCGGCCCAGTGCCCGAGCCCAAGTGAGTCGAAATCCAAGCGGTCCACCAACCGGTCCACTCAGACCACCCGTCCGACATTCGCCTGAAGGCCCTTAATCATGACGGCAAACATGCCGGGCTGTAGCGGGGAGCGTCATTCTTCGGCTAACGCTGTATCTCCTCAAGCCAGACCTATCGGTCATGACCGGTCGACAGGCTGGCTATCAAAGCCTTTCGGGAAGAAAACTGAAGCGCAGGCAGCATGGCAGAAATGACCGAGAACTCGCTAGCCCCTAGGCATTTTGCCTAGAGACTTTCTGTGGTGACCGATCAGTCGGTTACATTTTTGATTAGTACGTTCTTCCAGGTGAGGCCAAGTGCGTCTGCTAACGAACAGCGGCACAGACCGCGTCATTGATCTGGTGCAGCCGCACCTCAAGCCCGGCAGCCAGTTCGGTTGCGTCACCCCTTCGTTTTCGCTGTTCGCCTTTGCCGAGGTGCGCGATGCCTTGGCCAAGTTGGAACGCGTTCAGCTCATCTTGCCGCCAGAGGATGACACCCTGGACTTCCTCGGTGGAGATGGCGACCGGGCCAATCGCAACAAGCTGCAGGCGCGCTGGCTGGCCAACCAGTGCGCCCAATTGCTGGCGGGCAAAGTAGATCTTCGGCGAGCTCAGGGTCGTGTCCCCCAGGGCGCTGTGGTCATGCGTGACTCTCAAGGTTCACCAGAGCAGGTGGTGCTGGGGTCGTTCGCTTTCAGCACGGACGGTTTGGGCCTGACCCCCGGCAACCCGATGAACCTGATCCAGGCTTCCGAATCGGCGGCAGAGGCTGCGCAGCTCGCCCAGTGGTTCGACCACCAGTGGGCCAACCTACGGGCTCAGCCGGAACGGAGGGAGGAACTGATTTCCACCCTGCGGCGGATTGGCGAACACAAGGCCCCGATCACCGTGTACACGTTGATCCTGAACCACTTGCTCGGTGGGCGGGACGACGCCCTGGACGAGGAGCGCATCGTCCAGTCGGCCACCGGAATCCGCAACACCGTCATCTGGAGGAAGCTGTTCAAGTTCCAGCGCGATGGCGTGGTGGGCGCCATCGATAAGCTGGCCCGTTTCGGCGGCTGCATCATCGCCGACAGTGTCGGCTTGGGTAAGACCTTCGAGGCGCTGGCCGTCATCAAGTACCACGAGCTGCGCAACGACCGCGTGCTGGTGCTGGCTCCCAAACGGCTGCGCGACAACTGGACGCTCTACAAGGCCAACGACAAGCGCAACGTTCTGGCGGCCGACCGGTTCAACTACGATGTTCTGAACCACACCGACCTTTCACGTGACGGTGGTAACTCCGGCGACATAGACCTGAGCCACGTGAACTGGGGCAACTACGACCTGGTGGTCATCGACGAGAGCCACAACTTCCGTAACAAGAAGTCACCCCGGCAGGGCACCGAGACCCGGTACGACCGCCTCATGCGCAAGATCATCAAGGAGGGGGTCAAGACCCGCGTGCTGATGCTCTCGGCCACACCGGTCAACAACCGTTTGACCGACTTGCGTAACCAAATTGCCTTCGCCACTGAGGGCGATGACACCGCTCTGGCCGACTACGGTATCGACAGCATCCAGGAGACTACACGCAAGGCACAAATCCAGTTCAACCGCTGGTTGGACATGCCTGAGGCCGAGCGCACGCCAGGGAGCCTGGTGGAGATGCTGGGTTTTGACTACTTCACCCTGCTGGACCACCTCACGATTGCGCGCTCACGCCGGCACATTGAGCGGTACTACGGCACCGATGAAACTGGCAAGTTCCCAGGCCGCCTGCCCCCGATCAACATCAAGGCAGATGTGGACCTGGCCGGCCAGTTCCGCGCCATCAAAGACATCAACCTGGAAATCCGGCGCCTGAACCTGGCCAGCTACGCGCCCCTGCGCTACCTGCTGCCGCACAAGCAGGCCGCCTATGACGCCAAGTACAGCACCGAGATTCGGGGGGGCGAGAGCTTTTTCCGGCAGGCTGACCGTGAAGAGAGCCTGATCCACCTGCTGCGCGTCAACGTTCTCAAGCGCATGGAAAGCGCCGTTTCGTCCTTCGCGCTGACCTTGCATCGCCAACTGAAGGACGTCGAGGCAGTGCTGGCGCACATTGAAGCCTTTGCCGCTGGTGCCTCTGGCAGCGATGGCATGGAGGAAATCAACATCGCCGATGTCGATGTGGACGACCCAGCGTTCGAGACCCTGCTGGTCGGGCGCAAAGTCAAGGTGCTGTTGGGTGACGTGGACCTTATCCGCTGGAAGCAAGACCTTATTGAAGACCGCAACCGCCTGGCCACCTTGTTAGCGGCGGCCCAGCAGGTGGACGCAGCGCGCGACGCCAAGCTGGCCAAGCTGCGAGACATGATCGGGCAGAAATGCCGCAACCCCATCAACGCCGGTAATCTCAAGATCATTGTCTTCACTGCGTTTTCTGACACAGCGCAATACCTCTACGCTCACCTGGCGGAATGGGCGAAAACCAGCTTGGGCGTTAACGCCGCGCTGGTCACGGGCGGCGCAGGTATCCAATCCACCTTGCCTGGCCTGCGCAAGAGCATGAGCAGCGTTCTGTCCGCCTTTGCGCCCCGCGCCAGGGAACGGCCCGCTGACTTAGCTGACGAGGGCGAGATCGACCTGCTGATCGCCACCGACTGCATTTCCGAGGGCCAGAACCTTCAGGACTGCGACTGGCTCATCAACTACGACATCCACTGGAACCCGGTGCGCATCATTCAGCGCTTTGGTCGAATTGACCGCATCGGTTCACCCAACCAGAACATCCAGTTGGTCAACTTTTGGCCCAACATGGAACTGGAGGAGTACATCGGCCTGGAGCAGCGCGTCAGCGGGCGGATGGTCTTGTTGGATGTGTCGGCCACCGGGGAGGAAAACCTTATCGAGCAACAGTCGGGCAACCCCATGAACGATCTGGAGTACCGGCGCAAGCAGCTGCTCAAACTGCAGGACCAGGTCATCGACATGGAAGATCTCTCCAGCGGCGTGTCCATCACTGACCTGACCCTGACCGACTTCCGCATTGACCTGGCCCAGTACCTCAAGGAACACCCGGGCCAGCTTGAGACGCTGCCGCTGGGCACGCATGCCGTCGTCACCAGCATCGACGCAGACATCGAGCCTGGTGTGATCTTTTGCCTGCGGGCTGAGGGCGCTGTCACGGTCAAGGGCCAGAAGTCCGACTATCCGCTGGCCCCCATCTATCTCGCCCACGTCGGGGACGATGGCACCGTTCTGCTGCCATACCCTCAGGCCAAGCGGATTCTGGACCGCCTCAAGCGCCTGGCCCTTGGGCGAGACCTGCCCGATGACGGTGCTTGTGCCAAGTTCGACAAGGCCACCCGCCATGGCGAGGACATGCGGCAAGCGCAGAGGCTACTGGCTGCGGCGGTGGCTTCCGTGGTGGGCAAGAACGAAGAGCGCGCCGTCGCCAGTCTGTTTTCGCGCGGCGGTACCCACGCCATGAAGGGCGAGTTCGCCGGCAGCAACGACTTCGAGGTGCTGGCCTTTATGGTGGTGCTTACCGATCAAAAAAACTGAACCCGACGTAGGAGGAATGCTTGAACAGTGCAGATCAAAACGCCCTCGCACCGATTGCCGAAGAGGTTCTCGGAAAGCTTCAAGAGGTCGCCACAGCGGCGCGTGCCTGGCTTCAGGACCCGAGAGGCCCCAGTGCTGACACCCTGGTACCTGGCTCTGTTTCAGACGCTGCGCTGCGCAATCTGGTTCAAGTCAACCAACAGAACCGTGCGGCCTACCAGCGGTTGAGCAAGGAGCCGGTGGTCTCCCGCGTCGTTGCTGAAGATGAAAAGGGAGGCTTCCATACCCGTTTCTTCTGCCGTGCCGACCAGGGTATGGTTGAACGTGGAGTCATCAGCTACTTGACGAAATGGGGTCGACTGGCATCGCTGCCAGTCGGGGATGAGTACATCACCCCTGGTGGTGAGGCATGGATCGTCGTCTCCAAAACAGGTTTGCGGCCGGAGGAGATCAATGGGCAATGGGATGCCTATTCAGAGGTGTATCGCGAGGACCTGCCTAGCGTCACGATTGATTCACTTCGAGCTCTTTTGCAGGCGGAGCGCCCGTCACACAGTGCGCGCAACTTGCTTGAAGAAATCCTCGCCGAAGAGGCGAAGAAAGCGACTGTTCAGGAAGGCATCCGCCGGAGTGTGATTACACGAATGGGGTTAAGGGATCAGCCGATTCTGGACAAGTTTCAGGATGAGGTTTTCCGTCTGCCGCTGTCGCATCAGGTCGTGCTTCTCGGGCCACCCGGCACGGGGAAAACCACAACCCTGATTCGCCGCCTGGGGCAGAAGCTGGACATCCAGTACCTCGATGAAGACGAGCAACGTGTGGTCCAAGAGGTGGCGCTTGCACAGGGCTTGTCACACGAGCGCAGCTGGCTGATGTTCACGCCCACGGAACTGCTCAAGCAGTACCTGAAAGAAGCGTTCAACCGCGAGCTGGTGCCGGCCTCCGATCAAAATCTCCGCACTTGGGACGACCATCGACGAGAGCTGTGCAGGCAGACTTTCGGCATTCTCAGGACGGCTACCGGTGGCGGTACCTTTGTCCAGAAGTCAGACCTGAACAGCTTGCTCGACATCACGATCAGGAGCCAAGTCGAATGGTTCACAGACTTTGATGCTTGGCAGGGTCAAAGCTACCTGCAAGAGCTGATCGCTGCCGCCCAAGTCCTCCAGCAATCAAATGTCAGGCAGGCGGGCGAGTTGGGCAAGGTTTTGGCCCTGTTGCTGAGCGAACATCAAAATTGGCCAGCCACTTTGAGCCAGTTGGCAGAAGAGTTGCCTCGGGTTCAGTCTTTTGTTGCCCATTTCAGGGAAGAGATTGGCGCGCGACTTGAAGCCGCGTTGATCGCACAGCTGCAGTCGAATCGCAACTTCGTGGCCGAGTTCGCCACATTCCTGGAGACCTTGCAGCAAGCCGAGACGGACGAAGCCGACGAAGCAGAGGTGGACGACGAAGAGGACGCCCAAGCGCCGAAGGTGGGCGTGCAGGCTGCAACCAACGAGTATTACCAAGCGCTCAGGGCTTTGGCGCGTAGCGCTGCCACCAAGCGCGCCGTGAACAAGGCCAGCCGCAGCGGAAAGATCATCGAGTGGCTGGGTGATCGCGTGCTCCCCCATAGTGACGTCATCGACATCGGGAGCAAGCTGATTCTTCAGTCAGCAGCCCGCCGCTTTGTCACGCCAGTCAGGGGGTACATCAATGGTGTGGGCAAACGCTATCGCGCGTTTCGCCGTGAGAGGCAGGGTGCCGGCACCTGGTATCAGTCAGGCACATTTGATCAACGCGACGTCCACCCGCTGGAACTGGATGTCATCCTGCTGGCCACCCTCAAGGCAGGCAACCAGTTGATCGAACGGCGGAACATCCAGCGCGCCATAGACAGCCCGCAATGGGCCGCCTTGAAGAGCGTGATGAGCTGCCACCGGCATCAGATACTGGTGGACGAAGCCACCGACTTTTCGCCACTACAACTGGCTTGTATGAATGCGCTGGCTCATCCGCGGACGAGATCAGTTTTCGCGTGCGGTGACTTCAACCAGCGACTGACCACCTGGGGCGTTCGCAGTCCCGACGCGCTGGCGTGGAGCTTGCCCGGTGTCGAGGTTCGTGAGATCACGGTCGCGTACCGCCAGTCCAGGCAACTAAATGACCTCGCGATAGACATCATCCGGGCCGTCGGTGGTTCTGAACCGAACGTCAGCTTGCCTGCAGAAGTGAACAACGAGGTGGCTTCTCCTGTGCTGCTGGAAAACAGCACCGCCCCGCAGACTGTTCAATGGCTCGCAGACTGCATCGTTGACATTGAGAGGTTTGTCGTGCAGCAGCTCCCATCCATCGCCGTTTTCGTGAACGGCGAAGGGGAGGTAGAGCCGACAGCAAAAGCCTTGGAGGCCCTGTTGAGCGAGCACAACATCCCGGTGATGGCGTGTCGCAAAGGACAGGCCGTAGGCCAAGAGAGCAGCGTGCGGGTGTTCGACATCCAACACATCAAGGGACTGGAGTTCGAGGCGGTTTTCTTCCTGGGCGTTGACCGCTTGGCAGAACTGCAGCCCGAACTGTTCGACAAGTACATCTATGTCGGTACCACCCGTGCAGCGGCTTACCTGGGACTGGCCTGCGAGGGTGCATTGCCTGCGCAACTGGCTCCGGTGCGCCACCACTTCGGGACCGACTGGGCGAGCAAGGTGCACCCCTCAGTTTCAGCATGACGCTGGACACGCTGATCTCTGCGCTCGCGCTCCCGGCCAGTTGCCGGGTGGACCAGCGCGTGCCCAAGAAGATGCTGGCCGAGCACGGCGCACCGACGGCAGCTGACCGGCGCCTGCTGACCGACAGCATCGAGGAGCTGCAGTGGATCGCTGCGCTGAAGCCCGGCACCGTGGCCATCCCGGAACACCGGTCCGACGGGCGCGAGTACCTGGAAGTGGCCGTGCTGAGCGTGGAGGTGCGTGCCACGCATGACAAGGCACCGCAGTGGCTGCGGTTGGCTGAGCTGGTGCACCGGGCGGTTCCCTACCCAGTGCTGCTGATCCAGACTCTGAGGCCCAGCGCCGCAGCAACACCCGATGACCCCACACCACAGCCGCCTGCCCGGGTAGCGCTCAGCCTTGCGCACAAGAGAGCTGCGCAGAACGAGCTGGGCAAGGTGGTGCTCGACGGTGAGCTGGTCCGCTCCGAGCTGGTGGGCACTGACTGCGCCGCCGCAACCGTGGTGGGCGCGCTGCTAGATGCGCTGGCCCTGGACCGTCAGCCGCATCAAGACCTGATGGCCCTGTACCAGGGCTGGATGGACTGCCTGACCGCTGCGGAGGCTGCCCGCCTGACCGGGAACTTCCGCCTGCCCAACGGCCCCACCGCAGCCGCTGCACAGCGCGAAGCGCTGCGCGCCTGCCAAAAATTGGAACAAGAAGCAGCGCGCCTGCGCAGCCAGGCTGCCAAGGAACGACAGATCGCCAAGCAGGTCGACCTCAATCTGGCGCTACAGCGGCTAGAAGTCAGCCTGCAATTGGCACGTGGTCAGCTATGAACTGCACCAAAGAGGCGCAGATTCGAGGTCGGCACCTCTGCTGTTTGCGGGGAGCGTCTTTACAAAATACGAAGTCAAAATTAACGCAGAAAATGCATTTTTTCTGCAACAATGAAGATATTGTTTATGAGGAGATGAGCCATGTTGCTTGAGTTTCGGGTTCGAAACTACCGTTCAATCCGTGACGAGCAGGCTCTCACCCTGATAGCGTCTGGTGACAAGGAACTGGCCACAACGCACTTGGCGCCTACCGGGCTGAAGGCGGCGTCCCATGCCTTGCGCAGCGTAGTGGTTTATGGGCCAAACGCCAGCGGTAAGTCCAGCCTGCTGCGCGCGTTGGACTACCTTCGCGCCGTGGTGGCCGAGTCGGCCACTGTCATCCAGCCGGGCCAGACCTACAACGTGCAACCCTTTAAGCTGGACCCGGCTACAGCCAACCAGCCCACCGAGTTCGAGATCACCTTCCTGCTGTCGGGCGTGCGCCACCAGTATGCGTTTTCGATGACACCTCAGCGCATCGTCAGTGAGTCGTTACTGGTTTATCGAAGCAGCAAGCCTACCCAGCTTTTCAGCCGGCAGCACGTTGAAGGCGATGGCTACAAGTACGAGTTCAGCACCTACCTGACGGGGCCGCGCAAGCTATGGCAAGAGAGCACGCGTCCGAACTCCCTGTTTTTGTCCATGGCGGCACAGCTCAACAGCGAGCAACTCAGCCCGGTGTTCAACTGGATCGTTCGCAACATCACGTTCCTGCCTGCCGGTGCCACCCTGCCCGACCTTACTACGGCGCTGCTTGCCACAGAACAAGGGCGCGCCTCGATTCGCGAATTCCTGTCGGCGGCTGACATCTCTATTGCTGACGTTCAGGCGGTGTCTCGGAAGGGCATGCACGCCCAATGGGTGATGAGCGCCAGTGGTTTGCAGGCGAGCCAGGAGGAGCGCGAGTTCATGATGCCTGTGTTTGAGCACACCACGCCCAAGGGCTCGGCAAAGTTCGAGTTGCATGACGAGTCCGAGGGGACACAGCGCCTCTACGGACTGATCGCGCCCGTACTAGATTGCCTGCGGGACGGTCGCGTGCTGGTGGTGGATGAACTGGACAGCAGCTTGCACACCCTGCTGGTGCGGCGCTTGATCACCATGTTCCAGACCCCCGAGCTCAATTCCAACGGCGCGCAGCTAGTCTTTAGTACCCACGACACTTCGCTGCTGGACCACACCCTATTTCGGCGCGATCAAGTCTGGTTCACTGAGAAGGACGCCGACCAGGCCACCCGCCTGTATCCGTTGACCGACTTCAGCCCCCGCAAGCAAGAAGCCTGGGAGCGCGGCTACCTGGCAGGCCGCTATGGCGCCGTGCCATTTTTCAGCGATTGGCCCACCTCAGCCAAGACAGGGGTGCATTGACGCAATGGGGAAGGACAACCAACCGAAACACCGGCAGGCCGCTCGTGACCTCAAGCGCCGTGCGGCCGTGCGGAAGCCCTATGAGCGTCTGCTGATCGTCTGTGAAGGCGAGAAGACCGAGCCGCAATACCTGCGCGAGATCCAACAGGCTTATCGGCTGGCGACGGCACACGTCCAAGTGCTGCACAGTCAAATTGGTACCGAGCCTCAGCAGGTGCTGGAGTACGCCCTCACCGTGTTCAAAGATGGAGACCGTGAGCGCGGCCTCCACCCTCGGGAATTTGACCGGGTCATCGTTGTCTTCGATCGCGACGAGCACCGAACCTACCACGCCGCGCTGGCGCAGGCTCAGGCGCAGAACGGCAAGCTACGCAACGACAACGGGGTGCCGGTGCCGATTGAGGCAGTGGCCTCTGTGCCGTGCTTCGAGCTTTGGCTGCTGTTGCACTTTGAAGACGTGCTGGCCCCGCTCCACAGACACGAGGCACAGGAGCGCCTGAAGGTTCATCTGCCAGGCTACGAGAAGGGCGGTGGCAGCCATTGGCACGCCACGCAGGTCCGCTTGGACGATGCCACGGCGCGCGCGAGTCACCTGGCTGCGCTCACCAACGCCTTTGATGGCACCCAACCCTACACAGCGATGCACGAACTCGTCTCGCGACTCGTGCACCTGAAAGACTGATTGCCTGCGCTTGCGGGGAGGAACACATGACGATGAAGAAGATCGAAGCGGCCAGCCCGGAGGTCCAATCCGCCAACCTGGTAGCCGACAACGTGGCCCAGCTGATGGCCCTATTCCCAGAGCTGGTGACCGAAGGGCCGAAGGGCCCGGCCGTCAACCTGGACGTGCTGAAGGCGCTGGTGGGCGACGCGACGGTGACCGATGCCGAAGAGAAGTACGGCCTGAACTGGCATGGCAAGCGTACCGCCCGGCAACTGGCTTTGACGCCGAGCACTGGCACGCTGCGCCCCTGCTCGGACGAAAGCGTGGACTGGGACACCACGAAGAACCTGATGATCGAGGGCGACAACCTCGAAGTGCTGAAGCTGCTGCAGAAGAGCTACGCGGGCAAGGTGAAGCTGGCGTACCTCGATCCGCCGTACAACACTGGGAAGGACTTCGTGTACCCGGACAGCTTTCGGGACAGCATCCAGAACTACCTGGAGCTGACCGGTCAGGTCGAGGGTGGACGCAAGATCAGCAGCAACACCGAGGCCAGCGGGCGCTTTCACACCGACTGGCTCAACATGATGCTGCCGCGCTTGAAGCTGACCCGAGCGCTGCTGCGGCGGGACGGTGTGGTGTTCATCTCCATTGACGACCGCGAGCTGACCAATCTTCGGATGGTTGCCAATGAGGTCTTCGGCGAGGAGAACTTCGTCGCGACCGTCAGCGTTGTCAATAACATGAAGGGCCGCAACGACAAGAAGCACGTCGCTGCCTGCCACGAGTATGTGGTGATCTACGCAGGACCGGCCTTCCGGTCCAACGGCTTGCCGTTGACCGATGAACAGAAGGCTGCGTTCAAGTACGCGGATGACAAGGGCAACAAGTACGCGCTGCGGGACCTGCGAAAGCGCGGCGGACCGGACAAGCGCGAAGATCGACCGAACATGTACTTCCCGATCTTCTGGGATGAGAAGTCGGGGAGTTGCTCACTCGAACGTAAAGCTCCGACGGATACCGAAATCTACCCACTGCGAGGAGACGGGTCCGAAGGCTGCTGGCGGTGGGGCATCGACAAAGTCAAAGCACACCTGGATTGGTTGCATCCGAAGCGGTCGAGTCGTTCGGGACGCCTCGATGTGGAACATCGCCTCTATCTGGATGCATCCATTGCAGTGGATGACGACGATGGCGATGACGAGGAGGACGAGGGCGCAATCGAGCGTACGTCGAAGCCCAAGTCGGTGTGGCTTGGCGGAGAGCTTTCGAGTGACAGCGGCAAGCGCGCTCTGAAGGAGTTTGAACTCGGCGACGTGTTCGACTTCCCGAAGTCCATCGACTTCCTGCGCACGTGCATCCTCCTTGGCACGAGCGGAGACGACATCGTGATGGACTTGTTTGCGGGATCGGGAGCAACGGCCCAGGCGGTGATGCAGCAGAACGCGATCGACTCGCAGCCACGCCGCTTCATCTGCGTTCAGCTTCCGGAGCCCTTGGACCCGTCCGACAAAGCGCAGAAGGCCGGCGCCTCGCTCTGCGACAAGCTGAAGAAACCACGCAACATTGCCGAGCTGACCAAGGAACGCATCCGTCGCGCTGCCGCGAAGGTGAAGGCCGAGAACCCGCTCTTTGGTGGCGACTTCGGCTTTCGCGTCTTCAAGCTGGACTCGTCCAACATCCGCGCTTGGAACCCAGCGGCAGACGGCATGGCTCAGACCCTGCTGGCTCACGCTGAACATCTTCTGCCGGGCCGCACGGACGACGACGTTTTGGCCGAACTTCTGCTGAAGCTCGGTCTTGACCTTTGCGTGCCAACGCAGGCCCGAGCTGTCGCTGGCAAGCAGCTCCGGAGCGTTGCTGGGGGCGTTCTCATCGCTTGCCTGGATCCACAGATTCAGGCAAGCGATGTCGAGCCCCTCGCTCAGGGCATTATTGCCTGGCACAAGGAGCTGACCCCGGCCGGCGATACCACCTGCGTGTTCCGAGACAGCGCCTTCGCCGACGACGTCGCCAAGACCAACATGGCCGCGATCCTGGAGCAGAACGGCATCGCCAACGTGCGCAGTCTGTGAGGCTGATGCTATGAAGCTTCACTTCGAGCCCAATCTGGACTACCAACTCCAGGCCATCGAGTCGGTTTGCGACCTATTCCGAGGCCAGGAGATCTGCCGAACCGAGTTCACCGTCACCATGAAGCTGCCCGACCAGCAGCTGACGCTGGGCGTGGCCGACACTGACAAGGGCCTGGGCAACCGCCTGACCCTGGTGGACGACCAGCTGCTGGACAACCTGCGCAGCGTGCAGCTGCGTAACGGTCTGGCGCCGTCGAGCACCCTGGCGGCGGGCGACTTCACGGTGGAGATGGAGACCGGCACTGGCAAGACCTACGTCTACCTGCGCACGATCTTCGAGCTCAACAAGCGCTACGGCTTCACTAAGTTCGTCATCGTGGTGCCGTCGGTGGCCATCAAGGAAGGCGTCTACAAGTCGCTGCAGATCACCGAGGAGCACTTCAAGAGCATGTATGCCGGAGTGCCGGTGGACTTCTTCTTGTACGACTCCAGCAAGCTGGGCCAGGTGCGCAATTTCGCCACCAGTGCCACGATCCAGATCATGGTGGTGACGGTGGGCGCCATCAACAAGAAGGAGGTGAACAACCTCTACAAGGACAGCGAGAAGACCGGCGGCGAGAAGCCTATCGACCTCATTCGCGCCACGCGGCCTATCGTCATCGTGGACGAGCCGCAGAGCGTGGACGGCGGCCTCAGCGGCGCCGGCAAGGCCGCGCTCGACGCGATGAACCCGTTGTGCACGCTGCGCTACTCGGCCACCCACGCCAACAAGCACCACATGGTGTACCGGCTGGATGCCGTGGACGCCTACGAGCGTAAGCTGGTCAAGCAGATCGAAGTGGCAGCGGCCACCATCGAGGGCGCGTTCAACAAGCCGTACGTGCGCCTGCTGGAGGTGAGCAACAAGAAGGGCATATCAGCCAAGGTGGAACTGCACGTGCAGACGGCCACCGGCGCTAAGCCGCAGTTGCTGACCGTCAACGACGGCGATGACTTGGAGCAGCTGGCCAAGCGGGCGGTGTACGCCGACTTCCGTGTCGGCGAGATCAACACCGCCAAGGGGGAAGAGTTCATGGAACTGCGCTACCCCGGCGGCGAGGTTTACCTGACCCTAGGGCAGGCCCACGGCGAGGTGGATGCCCTGGCCGTGCAGCGCGAGATGATCCGGCGGACCATCAAGGAGCACCTGGAAAAGGAGAAGCTGCTGCGGCCCAAAGGCATCAAGGTGCTGTCGCTGTTCTTCATCGAGTCGGTGGCGCGCTACCGCCAGTACGACAAGGACGGCAACCCGGTGAAGGGGGACTACGCCCGAATCTTCGAGGAAGAGTACCGACGCGCGGCCAAGCTGCCGGCCTTCCAGAGCCTGTTCGGCGAGGTGGACCTGGGGCAGGAAGCCGCCGCCGTGCACGACGGCTACTTCTCGATCGACAAGAAGGGCCGCTGGGCCGACCCTGAGCTGGACAAGGAAGGCGGCCTGAAGAACGAGACCAGTCGCTCCGACGCCGAGCGCGGCTACAACCTCATCATGAAGGAGAAGGAGAAGCTGCTCACCTTCAGCACGCCGCTGAAGTTCATCTTCTCCCACTCGGCGCTCAAGGAAGGTTGGGACAACCCCAACGTCTTCCAGATCTGCGCCCTGCGCGAGATGGGCAGCGAGCGCGAGCGCCGCCAGACCCTAGGCCGAGGACTGCGCCTGTGCGTTAACCAGGATGGGCAGCGCGTTTACGGCCATGATGTAAACCGGCTGACGGTGATCGCCACCGAGTCGTACCAGGAATTCGCCGACCAGCTGCAGAAGGAGATCGAGGCGGACACGGGCATCCGCTTTGGCATCGTCGAGCAACACCAGTTCGCCACCATCGCCATCACCACGCCTGACGGCAAGGTGGCCCCGATGGGGGTGGACCAGTCCAAGGCCCTGTGGGACCACCTGCGCGCTGCCGGGCACCTCGACGTAAAGGGCAAGGTGCAGGACTCACTGAAGACCGCCCTGAAGGACGGCAAGTTGGCCCTGCCCGAGGCCTTCGAGCCCTACCGGGGCCAGGTGACCGAGCTGCTGCGCAAGGTGACCGGCCGCGTGGAAGTGAAGAACCGCGATGACCGCGAGGCCGTGCCGTTGCGCAAGGGCGCCGACGGCAAGGCGGTGACGCTCAGCGACGGCTTCAAGGCGCTGTGGGACCGCATCAAGCACAAGACCACGTACCGCGTGCAGTTCGACAACGACAAGCTCATCCGTGACTGTTCGGAGGCGCTGATCCGTGACCTGCACATCGCCCGCGCCCGGCTGCAATGGCGCAAGGCGGAAATCGGCATTGGCAAAGCTGGCGTGGAGGCCACCGAGGTGGCTGGTGCGTCGACGGTGGTGCTGGACGAGGCCGACATCGAGCTGCCAGACCTGCTAACCGATCTGCAGGACCGCACTCAGCTGACGCGGCGCACGCTGGTCAAGATCCTGACCGAGTGCGAGCGTCTGGACGACTTCAAGCGCAACCCTCAACAGTTCATCGAACAGGCGGCCGAGATCATCAACCGCTGCAAGCGCATGGCCCTTGTGGACGGTATCCGCTACCAGCGTCTGGGCGACGATGCGGTGTGGTCCCAGGAGCTGTTTGAGACCGAGGAGCTGACCGGCTACCTGACGAACATGCTGCGTGACACCAAGCGCTCGATCTACGAGCACGTGGTCTACGACTCGGCCACCGAGCGCGACTTCGCCGATGCAATGGAGAAGGACGACGACGTGGTGCTGTACGCCAAGCTGCCCGGCTGGTTCAAGGTGCCCACCCCGCTGGGCAGCTACAACCCCGACTGGGCCGTGCTGGTCAACAAAGACGGCACCAAGCGCATGTACTTCGTGGTCGAGACCAAGAGCAGCCTGTTCACCGACGACCTGCGTAACAAGGAGAGCGCCAAGATCGAGTGCGGCAAGGCGCACTTCAAGGCGCTGGCGGTCGGCGAAAACCCGGCCCAGTACGTTGTGGCCACATCATTTCAGGATGTGCTCAAGACGATGGACTGATGGTCGGCACTTGGTACCAGAAGGGCAAGAGGCGCCACTTTTTTCGGCAGTGCCATTGTTGAAGTGATATCCAAATATATGCGGACGCTGGATCAGACTCTGTAACAGCCACATCTGGACCGGGTAACAATCCGGGTAACTCATTGAGTGGAAACTGTGAAAAGTTAGGTTTTATGAGGCTTTTCGGCCACTGTTCAACGGACCCCAGCTCCACCACCATCCCAAATCCCGACCCTCGCCCGGTCGGGATTTTTTTTTTGGCCGTTCCCGGTGGCGACGGCGCCCTTCAGAAGCCCGGAGTTGTACCGATAACAAGGGACATAACCACCGGATGGGAAGAGGGGTATCTCATGCAAAGCCTGCTGGGCAACATGCGCCTTGCGCACAAATTCCTCCTGATCGGCGTCATTGCGCTGCTCATGGCGGCGCTGCCCACGGCCATGGCCGTGCGGGCCGACATGGCCGTGTGGCGAGCGGCCCGGGGCGAGACGCAAGGCATTCCCGCTGTGGGAGCCGCGCTCAAGCTGCTGCAGCTGACGCAGCAGCACCGCGGGCTGTCGGCCAACTTCCTGGGCGGGAACGACTCGGTCAAGGACACCCGTGGACAGCGGCAGACCGATGTCGATGCCGCCTTCGCCCGCCTGAGCGACGCCCTCACCACACTCGATGCCCCTGCGCTGGCCAGCAGGAACCGGGAACTGGTCGATCAGTGGAAGGCGTTGGCGGCCGACGTGTCGGCCAAGGCCATTCCGGGGCCGCAGAGCTTTGCGCGGCACACCGCTCTGATTGCCGGCCAGCTCGCGCTGATCGAAGAGATCAACGACACCTCGGGCATGAGCCTGGACCCGAATGCCCACACCTATTTCCTGATCCAGTCGGTGCTGGTGCACATGCCCCGCCTGACCGAATCGCTGGGGCAGGCGCGCGCCCAGGGTTCGCTGGTGCTGGCGCGGGGCGAACTGAGTGCTGATCAGCGGTCCAACCTGTCCGCGCTGGCCAACATCTCGCGCTCGCACATGGCGCAGGCCCGCCGCAGCCTGGACAAGGCCGTGGAAGCCGAGCCGGGGCTGGGTGCTGCGCTCAACGTGAAGGCCGGTGCTGCCTGGACTGCCGCTGACGCGGCCGTGGCGCTGGTCGACAAGGAGATCCTGAAAGCGGCCTCGCTTTCCATGGCACCGAATGCGTTCTTTGCCACCACCACTGCGCAGATCGATGCCCAGTTCGCCCTGATCGACGAAGCCTTTCAGGTGCTGGGCGACGAGCTGGCCACCGAAGCGGCCAGCGCCATGCGGCGGCTGGTGCAGCTCAGCGTGGGCATCGCCCTCATGGTGCTGCTGGGCGCGCTGGTGATGCTGGCCATCGCGCGCCAGACCACCCGCGCCATCGCCAAGGCAGTGAAGGTGGCCGAGACGGTGGCTTCCGGCGATCTCACGTCGCAGATCGACATCCGCAACACCGACGAGACCGGCCAGCTGCTGACCGCCCTGCAGGCCATGAACCAGAGCCTCGTGACCATGGTGTCGTCGGTTCGGCAGAGCAGCGAGACCATTGCCACCGGCAGTGCCCAGATCGCCACCGGCAATGCCGATCTGTCGTCGCGAACCGAGATGCAGGCCAGCAACCTGGAAGAGACCGCGGCCAGCATGGAGGAGCTCACTTCGACCGTGCAGCAGAACGCCGAGACCTCGCGCGAGGCCGCGCGCATCGCCCGTGAAGCCAAGACGGCGGCCGAAGAGGGGGGCCAGGTGGTGGGCCGCGTGGTCCAGACCATGCAGGGCATCAACGACAGCAGTCGCCGCATCAGCGACATCATCGGCGTCATCGACGGCATCGCCTTCCAGACCAACATCCTGGCGCTCAACGCGGCCGTGGAAGCCGCCCGTGCCGGCGAGCAGGGGCGCGGTTTTGCGGTGGTGGCCGGCGAGGTGCGCAATCTGGCGCAGCGCAGCGCGCAGGCCGCCAAGGAGATCAAGGTGTTGATCGGCGAGAGCGTGGAGCGGGTCGAGTCGGGCACCGGTCTGGTGGCCCAGGCCGGCCAGAGCGTGGGTCAGATCGTCGAGCAGGTGGCCCGCGTGTCGCAGCTCATCGAAGGCATCACCCTGGCCAGCCAGGAGCAGGCCGATGGCATTGCCCAGGTCGGGCATGCTGTGGCCCAGCTCGACCAGGTCACGCAGCAGAACGCTGCGCTGGTGGAAGAGGGCGCCGCCGCCGCCGACAGCCTGCGTAACCAGTCGCAGCAGCTGGCCGAGCTGGTGGACGCGTTCCGGCTGCGGGGCTGACTGCCCGGTTCGCGGCCCCGGTGTGGGGCATCGCCAACACGTATTTCACTGCGAGCAAAGCCATGGGGCGTGCGCGAATAGCATTTCCTGTGCCACGCTCTCGATGAGGTAACGGACCATGACTGCCCGGTCAACGGCCTGGCGTGCGACAGATTGACGTTGGCGCCACGTCAAGCTGTCGCAGGCTTCGATCTTCAAGTTATGAAGCGCGGGGAATAGCGGTTCATTTCATAAGGGGTAGTCACCACCCGGAGGGGGTGCATACCGCCAGAGAATCGTGACCGCTCTGCCGTGACGCAGGCTTTCCACACGCGGGACCCCGACCCGCAGGAGAACGATTCACATGGACATGAACCGGAGAAATTTCTTCCGGGTCAGTGGGGCCGGGCTGGTGGGATCCAGCCTTGTGGCGCTGGGCTTCTCGCCCACCGCCGCGCTGGCCGAAACGCGCAGCTTCAAGCTCGCGCGCACCACCGAGACCCGCAGCATCTGCCCCTACTGCTCCGTCAGTTGCGGACTGGTGATGTACACCCTGGGCGACAAGGCCAAGAACGTCAAGGCCTCCATCGTCCACATTGAAGGTGACCCGGACCATCCGGTCAACCGCGGCACGCTCTGCCCGAAGGGCGCAGGCGTGATGGACATGATCCAGTCGCCCAACCGCGTCAAGGTCCCGCAGGTTCGCGAGCCCGGCAGCTCCGAGTGGAAGAGCATCTCGTGGGACGAGGCACTGACCCGTGTCGCCAAGCACGTCAAGGCCGACCGCGATGCCAACCTGGTGACCACCAACGACAAGGGCGTGACTGTCAACCGCTGGAACACCACCGGTTTCCTGATCTCGTCCGCATCCTCCAACGAATCCGGTTATCTGAGCGTCAAGATTGCTCGCGGCCTGGGTCTGGTGACCCTGGACACGCAAGCACGCATCTGACACGCACCGACGGTGTCCAGTCTGGGCCCGACTTTCGGTCGCGGAGCGATGACCAACTCGTGGACCGACATCAAGAACACGGACTTGGTGTTGATCATGGGCGGCAATGCCGCCGAAGCACACCCCTGCGGATTCAAGTGGGTGACCGAAGCGATGCAGCACCGCAAGGCCAAGCTGATTGTGGTCGACCCCCGCTTCACCCGCAGCGCGGCAGTGGCCGACTACTACGCACCCATCCGCGTGGGAACCGACATTGCCTTCCTGGCCGGCGTCATCAACTACCTGATGCTGAACGACAAGGTGCATCTTGACTACGTCAAGCTCAACACCGATGCGGCGTTCCTGGTCAAGCCGGGCTTCTCGTACGAGAACGGCTTCTTCTCGGGCTACAACGCGGACAAGCGCAGCTACGACAAGTCCAGCTGGGGTTACCAGATGGGCGAGGACGGCTTCGTCAAGACCGACGAGACCCTGCAGGATCCGCAGTGCGTCTGGCAGCAGATGAAGAAGCACTACGCCCGGTACACGCCGGAGCTGGTGAGCCAGATCACCGGTACGCCCAAGGACGCGTTCCTGAAGGTGTGCGAGATGCTGGCGGCCACGTCGGCCACCGACAAGGTGATGACCATCTGCTACGCGCTGGGCTGGACCCAGCACAGCGTGGGCTCGCAGAACATCCGCACCATGGCCATGATCCAGCTCATGCTGGGCAACATGGGTCGGCCGGGTGGCGGCATCAATGCGTTGCGGGGTCACGCCAACGTGCAGGGCATCACCGACATGTGTGCCTACACCGAGGTGCTGTCGGGCTACCTGAGCTCGCCCACCGAGGCGGACGTCGACCGTGCCACCTACCTGGCCACCCGCACCGGCAAGCCGCTGCGTCCGAACCAGATGGCGTTCACGCAGAACTTCCCCAAGTGGCACACCAGCCTGATGAAGGCTTACTTCGGCAACGCCGCCACGGCAGAGAACAACTTTGCCTACGACTGGCTGCCCAAGCGTGACGGCGCTTACGACATCCTCGCGATGTTCGAGCGCATGCACCAGGGCAAGATGAACGGCTTCATCGTCCAGGGCTTCAACCCCCTGGCCGCCGTGCCGAACAAGAAGAAGCTGTCGCAAGGTCTGGCCAAGCTGAAGTTCATGGTGGTGATGGATCCGCTGGAGACGGAAACGAGCGAGTTCTGGAAGAACTTCGGCCCGCTCAACGACGTGAACCCGGCCGACATCCAGACCGAGGTCTTCCGCTTCCCGACCAGCTGCTTCGCCGAAGAGACCGGCACCTTCACCAATTCCAGCCGGGTGATCAGCTGGAAGGAGAAGGCAGTCGATCCGCCGGGCCAGGCCAAGCCGGACAGCGAGATCATGTCCCGCCTGTTCATGAAGCTGCGCGAGATGTACGCCAAGGACGGCGGCAAGCTGCCCGAGCCGGTGGCGGCCCTGAACTGGCCCTACATCAACCCGTACGCACCGGCTCCGCAGGAAGTGCTGCGCGAGATCTCGGGCCGTGCGCTGGCCGACGTGCTGGACCCCAAGGACCCGACCAAGGTGCTGGTGAAGGCCGGCGATCAGCTGCCGGGCTTTGCCATGCTGCGCGACGACGGCAGCACCAGCTGCGGCAACTGGATCTACTCTGGCTGCTGGAGCCAGGCGGGCAACCTCACGGCACGGCGCGACAACAGCGACCCGACCGGTCTGGGCGTCTACCCGAACTGGGGCTTTGCATGGCCGGCCAACCGCCGCATCCTCTACAACCGCGCCAGCGCGGACAAGGACGGCAAGCCGTGGGACATGAGCCGCAAGTACCTGGCCTGGAACGGCAGTTCGTGGGCGGGCGGTGCCGACATTCCGGACATGCGTCCGGATGCCGCGCCCGACCAGGGTGTGGGCGCTTTCATCATGAACCCCGAGGGTGTGGCACGTCTGCACGCCGCGGCCATGAACGAAGGTCCCTTCCCCGAGCACTACGAGCCGTTCGAGAACCCGGTGGGCGTGAACCTGATGTGCCCGAGCAACCCCAAGGCCGTCAGCAACCCGGCAGCCCGTGTCTACAAGGGCGACCTGGAGGCTTTCGGCACCAAGGAAGAGTTCCCGTATGCGGCGACCACTTACCGCCTGACCGAGCACCTGCACTACTGGACCAAGCACTCGCGCAGCAATGCCATCGTGCAGCCAGCCCCGTTCGTG
Organism: uncultured Hydrogenophaga sp.; assembly: GCF_958439165.1. GTDB lineage: Bacteria > Pseudomonadota > Gammaproteobacteria > Burkholderiales > Burkholderiaceae_C > Hydrogenophaga. Next base: position 60,246 of record NZ_OY288126.1, read on the forward strand.
GAGATCGGTGAGGACCTGGCCCGCGAGAAGGGCATCAAGCAGGGCGACACGGTGCGGGTGCGCAGCAACCGCGGCGAGGTCGTGGCCGCCTGTGTGGTGACGAAACGCATGAAGGGGCTCGATGTGAATGGAAAGAAGGTCCACCACGTGGGCATTCCCATCCACTGGGGCTTCAAGGGTGTGACCCAGAACGGGTACCTGGCGAACGCGCTGACCCCCTTCGTGGGCGATGCGAATTCCCAGACGCCGGAGTTCAAGGCGTTCCTCGTCAACATTGAAAAGGTGTAACCATGGCCAGCCTGCAATCACTCGATGTGGTGGCCCGCTCGGCCACCACCACACCCACGCCTCAGGTGCGCACTGCCGTGCCCGAGGTCGCCAAGCTCATCGACGAGTCCAAGTGCATCGGCTGCAAGGCCTGCCAGGTGGCTTGCATGAACTGGAACGACCTGCGGGACGACGTCGGCACGAACATCGGCGTCTATGACAACCCCAGCGACCTCACGCCGAGCAGCTGGACCGTGATGAAGTTCTTCGAGGTGGAGCCCGAGGCGGGCAGCCTGGAATGGCTGATCCGCAAGGATGGCTGCATGCATTGCGAGGACCCGGGTTGCCTGAAGGCCTGCCCGTCGCCCGGCGCGATCGTGAAGTACGCCAACGGCATCGTCGACTTCATTTCGGAAAACTGCATCGGCTGCGGCTACTGCGTCAAGGGCTGCCCGTTCGACGTGCCCCGCATCTCCCAGAAGGACAACAAGGCGTACAAGTGCACCTTGTGTTCCGACCGGGTGGGTGTGGGCCTGGAGCCGGCCTGCGTCAAGACCTGCCCCACTGGCGCCATCAGCTTCGGCACCAAGGACGACATGGTCGCCTACGGCGAGAAGCGCGCCGGCGAGCTGCAGGAGCGCGGCTTCCAGCAGGCCGGTCTGTACAACCCGCAAGGGGTTGGCGGCACGCACGTCATGTACGTGATGAAGCACGCCGACCGTCCCGAGCTGGTCGATCTGCCGAAGGATCCGAGCATCAGCCCGATGGTCTCGTTGTGGAAAGGCATCGCCAAGCCCCTGGCTGTGGCGGCTGTGGTGGGTACGGCCATCGCCGGCTTCTTCCACTACATGAAGGTCGGTCCGATCGAGGAGAAGGCCGAAGGCCAGTCCGACAAGGAGAACGCGTGATGGCTGTGAAGTACCTGCAACGCTACCGCGACGGCGACCGCATGAACCACTGGTTCATCGCGATCATGTTCGTCATGGCCGGGCTTTCGGGCCTGGCGTTCTTCCACCCGAGCCTGTTCTTCTTCACGAACCTGTTCGGGGGCGGGCAGTGGACGCGCATCCTGCACCCGTTCATGGGCGTGCTGATGGTGATCGGTTTCCTGGGGCTGTTCTTCAAGCTCTGGCGGGACAACGTCATCAACGCCGGTGACTGGGCGTGGGCGGCCAAGGCCGGCGACATGCTGCGTGGCGACAAGTCGGGCATGCCGCCGGTGGGCAAGTACAACTTCGGCCAGAAGGCCGTGTTCTGGGTGATGGCTGTCAGCCTGATCGTGCTGCTGGTCACCGGCGTCATGTTCTGGCGTCCGTGGTTCGCCCCGTACTTCCCCATCCCGGTGCTGCGCGCAGCGGTGCTGCTGCATTCGGTGGCGGCCCTGGCCCTGCTGTTTGCCACCATGGCCCACGTGTACGCCGCGATCTGGGTCAAGGGCACGGTTCGCGCCATGACGCGCGGCACCGTGACCGAGAACTGGGCCCGGCTGAACCACCCGCTGTGGCATGAAGAAGTGACGAAGGGTCGCTGATCCTTTCGCCCTCCCGCCCGGGCGTGGCGACACGCCCGGGTTCTGTTTTTTTCAGGAGTAGAACGATGGTTGCTGGCGCCAAGGTGCGCGTGATGTCGCCGGAAGAGATCGCTGCCATGGGTGGCGGTGAATCCCCCTTCCTGCACTGGCCGCAGCGTTCCACACTGTTCGCCGAGCGCGAGATGCGCCTGCGGCAGATCGCCGCCACCGGGCATGTGATGGGTGACTACCTGCGCTTCATGGCCGATCTGGCCCGCGAGCAGCAGAAGCGCCTGAACGATTTCCCGGCCGTGCCGCTACCCGATGCGCAGGCCATCGACACCGCTGCCCGCCGGGGCCTGCCGCCGCTGCCCGCAGCCGACTGGCCGCGCGATCCGCTGTGGCATGGCGTGGTGCGCCAGATGGCGGGCCAGCTGCGCGAAGCCGCACCGGCCGCCGCCCACCCGGCCCTGGACCGCCTGGCCCAGGCCGACGATGTCTTTCTTGAACGGCAGGCCGACGCACTGCTCAACAACCTGAACACCGGACTCGACCTGGCCACCGCACCGGTGGTGGCTGCGGCCTTGCAGGTGTACTGGACCCACATGCTGCTGTCAGTGCAGCAGCACCACACCGCACAGGGCCAGCCGGTGGGTCGCATCGACGACGAAGGCATGTGCCCCTGCTGCGGCAGCCGGCCCACCGCCAGCATCACCCGCAGCAGCGGCGACGCCCCCGGCCAGCGCTACCTGCACTGCTCGCTGTGCGGCCTGCAGTGGCACATGGTGCGCATCAAGTGCAGCCACTGCCTGAGCACCGGCAAGCTCGCCTACCACTCGCTCGACCGGGCCGACGCTCCTGTTCCGGCCGACGACGAAGAGGCCGGCAACAGCGGCTCGCGCGCCGCCACGGCACCGGTCCAGGCCGAGACCTGCGACGACTGCGGCCACTACCTCAAGATCATGCACACCGACCGCGACCCGTTCGTGGAGCCGGTGGCCGACGATCTGGCCACGCTCACCCTGGACCTGCTGGTCTCCGACACCGGCCAGACCCGGCACGGGGTGAACTTCATGCTGTTGTTCGGCGAGCCGGACGAAGCACCATCGCCCGGAGGCCACTGATGGCCCGGCCCCACGAATCCGTCGTCGACGGTTCCGAGGCCCCTAGCCCGGTACACCCCAAAGACCTGCCCTCGGTCGATCGGCTGCTGCGCCTGCCGGCGGTGGCGACCCTGCTGGCCGAGCACGGGCACAGCTGCGTGGCCGACCAGGCCCGGCAGCTGATCGACCGCCTGCGGGCCCAGGCACTGGCCGGCTCGCTGCAGGCTGCGGCCCTGGCCCCCGCCAGCCTGGAAGAACGCATGCGTGAAGCGGTGCGCGAGCACCTGTCGCCACGGATGCGCACCGTCATCAACCTCACCGGCACGGTCATCCACACCAACCTGGGCCGCGCGCTGCTGTCCGACGCCGCACTGCAGCACCTGCTGGCCATGATGGCCCAGCCCAACAATCTCGAATACGACCTGGCCAGCGGCGGCCGGGGCGACCGCGACACGGTGGTGGAGGAGCTGCTGTGTCAGCTCACCGGCGCCGAGGCCGCCACCGTGGTCAACAACAACGCGGCCGCCGTGCTGCTGACCATTGCCGCCCTGGCCCGTGGCCGCGAGGTGATCGTCTCGCGTGGCGAGCTGGTCGAGATCGGCGGCGCCTTCCGCATGCCCGATGTCATGGCCAGCGCCGGCGCGACGCTGGTGGAAGTCGGCACCACCAACCGCACCCACCCGCGGGACTACGAACAGGCCATCACCGAGCGCACCGGCCTGCTCATGAAGGTGCACACCAGCAACTACGCGGTGCAGGGCTTCACCACGGCCGTGGACGAAGCCGAGATCGCCCGCATCGCCCACGCCCGCGGCCTGCCCATGGCCACCGACCTGGGCAGCGGTGCGCTGGTCGACATGAGCCAGTGGGGCCTGCCGCACGAGCCCACCCCGCGCGAGAAGGTCGAGGCCGGCTGCGACGTGGTCACCTTCAGCGGCGACAAGCTGCTCGGCGGGCCGCAGGCGGGTCTGATCGTCGGCACCCGCGAAGCGGTGGGCCGCATCCGCAAGTTCCCCATGAAGCGTGCGCTGCGCATGAGCAAGCTGCCGCTGGCCGCGCTGGAGGCCACGCTCATGCTCTACCTGCGGCCCGAACGGCTCACGCAGGACCTGCCCACCCTGCGCCTGCTGACCCGGCCTGCCGAACAGATCCGCGAGCTGGCACAAAGCCTGTTGCCGGCGGTGCAGGCTGCGCTGTCTCCGCGCTTCGAGGTGACGGTGTGCGAGCTGCTCGGTCAGATCGGTTCGGGCTCCTTGCCGGTGGACCGCCTGCCCTCGGCCGGCCTGGCGCTGGCACCGCTGCAGCGCAAGGGCGCCGGCCGTGCACTGGACGAACTGGCCACCGCGCTGCGCAGCCTGCCGCAACCGGTGATCGGCCGCATTTCCGAAGATCGCCTGCTGCTCGACCTGCGCTGCCTCGAGAACCCGCAGCCTTTCCTGGCCCAGCTCCCGCAGCTGAAGGAGGCCATGGCGTGATCGTCGGCACCGCAGGCCACATCGACCACGGCAAGACCACGCTGGTGCGTGCGCTGACCGGGGTCGACACCGACCGCCTGCCGGAGGAAAAGGCCCGCGGTGTGTCCATCGAGCTGGGCTACGCCTTCCTGGACGCACCGCAAGGTCGGCGCATCGGCTTTGTCGACGTGCCCGGCCATGAACGGCTGGTGCACACCATGCTCGCGGGTGCCACCGGCATCGACCATGCGCTGCTGCTGGTGGCGGCCGACGACGGCGTCATGCCGCAGACGCGCGAGCACCTGGCCGTGCTGTCGCTGCTGGGCATGTCGCAGGGTACGGTGGCCATCACCAAGAGCGACCGGGTCGAGCCGGCCCGGGTCGAGGAGGTGGCTGCCCAGGCGCATGCCCTTCTCGCCGAGACGCCGCTGGCCGATGCCCCGGTACTGCCCCTTTCGGCCCACACCGGCGCCGGGCTCGAAGCCCTGCGTGCCCGCCTGTTCGACGCTGCGGCCAGCGCGCCGCCGCACCCGCGCCTGGAGCAAGGCTTCCGGCTCGCGGTGGACCGTGTGTTCAGCCTGGATGGCGCGGGCACTGTGGTGACCGGCACGGTGCACGCCGGCGTGGTGCGTGTGGGCCACGACGTGGCCCAGGTGCCGGGTCGGGGAACGGCCCGTGTGCGCAGCCTGCATGCCCAGAACCGCGCCGTTGCCGAAGCCCGGGCCGGCGAGCGTTGCGCCATGGCGCTGGTGGGTATCGACCGCGAGACGCTGCAGCGCGGCCAGTGGCTGGTGGGCGCAGGCCTCCACAGCGCCAGCGACCGCATCGATGTCGAGCTGGCCCTCTGGCATGGCGAGAGCCGTGCCCTGCGCTCCGGCACCCCGGTGCATGTGCACCTGGGCTCGGAGTCGGTCACCGGTACCGTGGCCCTGCTGGACCCGCCCGTGCTGGAGCCCGGCCAGAGCGCCAGGGCCCAGCTGGTGCTGCGTTCGCCGGTGGGTGCGTGGCACGGCGACCGGGTGGTGCTGCGCGATGCCAGCGCCAGCCGCACACTGGCCGGCGGCCAGGTGCTGGACGCCGCTGCCCCGGTGCGTTACCGCCGCACGCCGCAGCGCCTGGCCGAACTGGAGGCACTGCGCCTGCCGACCACCGAGCAAAGGCTCCATGCGCTGCTGCCCATTGCACCGCAGGGCATCGAGCTGCGCCGCTGGGCGGCCACGCAAGGGCAGGCTCTGGAACGGCTGCGCACAGCCTGCGGCGCCGAGCTGCTGCAACAGCGCGACGGCGACCACGAATGGCTGCTGCACCCTCAGCATGCGGAGCAGGGCGCTGTCCGCGTGGCCGAGGTGCTGGCGCAGTACCACCAGACCCATCCGCAAGAGCTCGGGCCCGACAGTGCCCGGCTGCGGCGTCTGGCCCTGCCTCGCTTGCCCGAGCCCCTGTGGCGCGGTCTGCTGGCCAGCCTGCAGACGCAGGGGCGTCTGGGTGTGCGGGGCGCCTTCGTGCACCTGCCCGACCACGGCATCCGGCTCTCGGCCACCGAGGAACGGCTGGCGCAGGCCGTGGCGCCGCTGCTGGCCGGTGCCGGCTTCGAGGGTGCCTGGGTGCGAGACCTGGCGCGCGACAGCGGCGAGCCCGAGTCGTTGCTGCGGGTCACGCTGGCGCGGCTGGCCCAGCGGGCCGAACTGCACCAGGTCGTGAAGGACCTGTATTACCCGCCGGCGACGGTGCACGAACTGGCCCGACGGGTCCGCGAAGTGGCCGCCGCTCTGGGCGGTGCCGTGACCGCAGCCGCCTACCGCGACGCCACACAGCTCGGCCGCAAACGGGCCATCCAGATCCTTGAACACTTTGACCGCATCGGTCTGCTGCGGCGCGTGCAAGACGTGCACTGGCTGCGCACCGATTGCCGCCTCTTCATCGACCAGAACGACTGATTCTCCCGATATGATGCGCAGCCTTCAGAGCGGCAACCAGCCGCCGACACGATTTCAGGAAGGGACACGGCCCTGGTGGGCCGGCCGGGCTTCAAACCCGGTGGGTGACGCCATGCGTTGCCGGGTGGGTTCGACTCCCATTCCCTTCCGCCAACTTCTGCAGCCAGCCGGAGCCTGACATGGACCGCGCCGCTGCACACTTCCCCGCCGACCTGCTTTACCTGATCGAGCACCAGGTCTGGGCCCGCCTCGACGGGCCCCAGCAGGCCACGGTGGGCATCACCTCGCTGGGCATCCGGCTGGCCGGCGAGATCTACATGTGCCGCCCCAAGCCGGTCGGCACCGAGGTCGTCCAGGGCCGGTCGGTGGGCGTGGTGGAACTGGCCAAATCCATCGTCTCGGTCAAGACGCCCTTCAGTGGCCAGGTGGTCGAGATCAATCCGCGCCTGGCCAGCCAGCCGGAGCTGGTGCACACCGACCCGTACGGTGAAGGATGGCTGGCTCGACTGCAGCTGTCGGCTCCCGAGTCGGAATGTGCTGCTCTGGTCATGGGCGATGCGGTCTGGCCGGCCATGGAGGCCCATGCTCGGCTTTACCGCATCGGGCTGGAGCCACAGCAGCAACCGCAACCGGAGCACGGAGCGTGAACCGGCCTGCCACCTTCACCGAGCTGCCGCACGACCCTGCCATGCAGGCGGCCGGCATCGCCATCCTGCTGTGGGCCAGCGAGCCCGAGGCGCCGCACCGGCTGGTCACACCGTTCTTCCATGCGGCTGCAGCCGCCGCCATGGACACGCCGGTGGAAATCTATTTCACCGCGCGCAGCGTGCAGCTGCTGGTGCCCGGCGTGGCGGCGCAGCTGCGCGCCAGCCCCCACCACGACAAGACGGTCTACGACGCCCTGCAGGAAGCCGTGGGCCATGGCGCGCGCCTGCTGGCCTGCACCGATGCCCTGCATGCGCAAGGCGTCGACCCGCAGCACCTCATTCCGGAATGCCGTGAACGCGGCGGTGCGGTGCAGTTCATGGCCCGCGCTGCCGATCTGCGCTGGCGCACCCTGGTGTATTGAATGAACGCCACCGACCCGCTGCACCTGCTGCTCAGCCGCTGTTCGGTCGGCACACGGCAACTGCAGGAACCCGCCCCCACCGACGAAGAACTGCACCGCATGGTGCAGGCGGCCCTGCGGGCGCCCGACCACGCCGGCCTGGTGCCATACCGGTTCCATGCCATTCGCGGCTCGGCCCGCGACGCTCTGGCCGACCTGTTCGAGCAGGCCGCGCTGGATGCCGGCAAGGACGCCACCCAGGCCACCCGCGACCGCGACCGGGCGCTCGGTGCGCCGCTGCTGCTGGCCGTGGTGGCCCGCATCGACCAGGGCCACCCGGTGGCCGGTGTGCACGAACAGTGGATGGCGGTCGGCGGCGCCGTGACCAACCTGCTCAATGCCGTCCATGCCCTGGGCTACGCCGGCAAGATGCTGTCCGGCTCCAAGGTCCGCGCAGGGCCAGTGGTCGCCGCCTTCTGCGGCCCCGGCGAAACGCTGGTGGGCTGGGTGGTGCTGGGCACCACCACCCACCCAGGTCGCCGCAAGTTCGACAAGCCGGCACCGCAGCAGGTGCTGGTGAGCTGGGACGGATGCTGAGCCGAACCATGGAGTGATCGGTCCGAGAAGGATCGCGCCGATCGCCCCGTACTCCGGGCCCGAGGCATTGCCGACCAGAACGCTGGACAGGGTGACCCAACCCAAGTCGCTGGCCATCGCTCATGCCACCCGCCAGGTTTCGCCGGTCAACTTGGTGGCGCAAGCCCTTAAGCCCGTGCAAATCTTGGAGGTCCACGATCTGCAGCGATGGAAAAGCTCACCTTTTTGGCTGCCACACGACGTCCGGGTCTGTATGTAACGCAGAAGCAGGTGTGTGCGCGTGCTGCCGCCATGGCTGCAGCACTGCTGCTCGTCATCTGTGTCGATTGCGCGGTCTACCTCGCCTTGTCAGGTGAGCCGGCTGCGTGGGAGACGCTGCTGCTCCGGGCGCCTGGCTGGGTCTGCGCTCAGTGGCGCGCCTGCTCCGCATAATCACGGGGTCCGCATACCCGGGCGGACGGGAGTGGCGCTCATGCGTGTGTTGATTGTGGAAGACGACGTCCTGCTCGGCCGGGCCCTGGCGGCCGGGCTGCGCCAGCTCGGTCATGCGATCGACTGGTTCGGCAATGGCACCGACGCTGATGGCGCCTTGCTCGCCACGCCATACGACGCGATGGTCCTGGACCTCGGCTTGCCCGGTGGGGACGGTCTGGTGTGGTTGCGTCGCTGGCGGGATCGCGGCGTCAAGTTGCCCGTGTTGGTGCTGACCGCCCGCGATGGCGTCGATCAACGCATCGCGGGGCTGGATTCCGGCGCTGACGACTACCTGCTCAAACCGATCACGATCGACGAACTGGCGGCCCGGCTGCGTGCCTTGTTGCGCCGCTCTTCGGGTCGCGCGCAATCCACCTGGCGCCACGGCGATCTGGAGTACGAACCGGCGAGCAAGCTGGTCCGCTGGAAGGGGCAAGGCGTTAACCTCACTGCGCGCGAACTGGCACTGCTCGAAGCCCTGATGCTCGATCCTCAACGTGTCATGTCGAAGGCGCTGCTGCGGGAGAAGCTCTACGACTGGGACGACGCCGAACCCGAAGGCAATGCCCTCGAGGTCCACATACATCACCTGCGACGGAAGATCGATGCGGGCATCGTGCGCACAGTCCGTGGCGTGGGCTATTCATTGGGCGCGATCGAGACCGAGCAATGAGTCTGCAGCGCCGCCTGATGATCTATCTGCTGGTCTGTGCACCCCTGGTGTGGGCAGCGGCGGTGGCCATATCGGTCAATCGCTCGCGCCATGAGGTGAACGAGCTGTACGACACCGAGCTGATACGCCTGGCACGACAGATTCAGGCCACCCTGCTGCCCTCCTTGCCCCTGCAGGGCAGGAAGAGATTCCCTCCCTTGCCGCAAGCCGGCGAACCGGACAGTGGCGAAGGGGATGTGCGCGACCTGGCCGTCGTGGTGTGGGACCGCAACGGAACGATCGTCATGTCGGATCGTGAGGGGGAGAGCCTGCCGTTCAACGCGAACGCGGTCGGCTTTCTCAGCACGTCCGTCGCCGGTCAGCCGTGGCGCGTCTATTACATGCAGTCTTCATCGGGCCAGTGGCTGGTCGGCGTGGGCCAGGGACTGTATGAACGCGACGAGGTGGTTTACGACCTGGTCGCCAGCCAGATATTGCCCTGGCTGCTGGTGCTGCCCATGTTGCTGCTGGCGATGGCCTGGGCCGTGCGCCGGGCCCTGGCTCCGCTCCACGAGCTCACCGGCAATCTGCTGAGCAGAGACGCGGCCGATCTCGACGCCGTGCCTGCAGCGCAGGCCCCGACCGAGCTCAAGCCCTTGCTGAGCGCCATGAACAGTCTCTTCGAGCGAATCGACGGTTTGTTGAAACGGGAGCGCCGGTTCACGGCCGATGCAGCACACGAGCTGCGCACCCCGCTGGCGGTGTTGCGCGCGCAGTGGGATGTGGTCAAACGCTCGCAGAGCCCCGACGAACGCAGGCTGGCGCAACAACAGATGGACGAGGGACTCACGCGCATGGACCGGCTGGTCACGCAGATGCTGGCCCTGTCCCGTGCCGAGACCGCCACTGCCGAGCTCCTCGATGCCGAGGTGGACTGGCCACGGATCGTGGAGCAGGTGATGAGCGACTGCCTGGAGCTGGCCAACCGCCGTTCCATCGAGCTGGCTTGCGAATGGCCTGCATCGGAAAGGCCTCCCATGCCGCTGATGGGGAACACCCACCTGGTCACCGTGCTGTTGCGCAACCTCATGGACAACGCTGCGCGCTATGCGCCTCGATGCAGTACCGTCCTGCTGCGACTGGGCACCGCACAGCTCGAAGTTGAAAACCAGGGCGGTCCCCTGTCTGCCGAGCAGCTGGCCGGGTTCGGCCAGCGGTTCCATCGGGCGCCAGGGCAGGAGGAGGTCGGCAGCGGTCTGGGCATCTCCATCGCACAGCGCATTGCATCGCTGCACGGGCTGGAGATCGTCTATGACGCTGACCCGGACGCAGCGACGGTACGCGCTACCGTGCGCTTCGCTCCGGTCACTTCTGGCTGATCTTGTCGAGCAGCTGGCGCACCTCTTCACGCCGCCCGGTGTCTGCAATCTGACGGCCCGCGCGTGCAGGTGCCAGCAGGGCGCGCTCGAGGTAGATCACCGCTTTCTCCCTTTGCTTGGTCTCCACCAGGTACTCGCCGTAGAAAAAGTTGGGGTCGATGCCCTTCGGGTTGATGGCCAGCGCCTTCTGCAGCAGCTCGTCGGCCTTGGCCTTGTCGCCAAATGCGACGGGCCAGCCAGGCACCTTGTAATACAGCACTCCCAGGCTGTTGTAGGCCGAGCCTTCAAGTGCGTTGCCGTCGATCTGAATCGCAGCCTCATAAAGCGCCTTGGCCTGCTTGACCAGGCTCAGTGCACCCAGCCCACCTTTTTCGCCAGCATGGGAGCTGACGATGATTCCCTCCCACACCAGCGGCTCGCTGCGCCCCGGGAACGACTCACTGACCTTGTGTGCCTTCAAGGTCAAGGCCTCGAAACGCTTCTCGCGTTCGGTCGGTGCCGTCTGGTAGCGGATGACTTCCCAATCGCGCTGCAGGTCGGCCACGGCGTCGTCGACCGGTGCCGCGTGGACTACCGAAACAGGCAGCACGCTGGCGGCGGCCAGCAGGAACGCGCCGCAGGCGCGCAGGAATGTGGGGCGATCAATGTGCATGGGGTATCTCCTGGATGGTGGATGGGGTGGATGGATCGGGCTGGTCCGGGCGCGTGGGCAGACTGGCCCTGTGTTTGTCGAACGCACCGTCGAGCCAGGTGGGCACCGTGCCGTTGAGGCGTGCTGCGAACTTTTCAGGGAAACCGAGAAAGCGTTCTGCAGCCCCGCTCTCCAGCATGTCCAGCAGGGCTGTGGCCACCTGCTCCGGGGGGTCCATGGCGGTGCCCGTGGCCTGGTTGTAGTGGTTCACCGCAGCGCTGTTGAAGGCGGTTCGTGTGCTGCGGGGGCCCAAATACTGCACGCGCACGGGCGTACTGGACAGCTCGCGGCGCAGTGCCTGTGCAAATCCGCGCAGGCCGAACTTGCTGGCGCAATAGACGCTGAAGCCCGGCAGCCCGATGGCGCCGAGCACCGATCCCACGCAGATCACCTGGGCGCGCGGCAACGTTCGCAGGTGTGGCAGCAGAGACTGTGTGAGCACCATCGGCGCCAGCAGGTTGGTGTGCAGCACTTGCGAAATGCGGTCGACTCCGGTGGCCTCGAAATGGCCGAACTCGGCAACGCCGGCGCAATGCACGATCACATTGCAGTTCCAGGCGGCGGCGTGGTTCGCCAGTGCAGCGATGGACGCGGCCTGGTCCAGTTCGACCTCGCGCCAGTCCACAGGCGAGTCAGGGTGGCGTTGCTGAAGTGTGCGGGCCAGGGCCGACAGCCGCGCCGGTGAGCGGCCAGCCAGCATGACCGAAGCACCCGCACCCGCCAGTGCCGTGGCGACCGCCTGGCCAATTCCGCCGTTGGCGCCGGTCAGCAGGACGCGTGAGTCCGAGACTTTCATGCTGCCACCATCCGGGGAACTGCGGGGACTGCGGGAAGCGGCAGGTCGCGAAACACGTCGCCGTAGAGACGGAAGAAGACACGCGCGCAGTGGATGATGTCGCTCTGATCCTGGGGATCCGTGATCTGGTCCATCAGCAGCTGAAAGTGCTGCACATGCTCCTGGTCGAGCGTGCCGTGGGAGCGGAGGTAGCTGAATGCGGCATCGGGCAGACCCAAGGACTTCTGGATCTGGTCAGCGGCCAGCAATGCAAGGGAGACGCTGGTGCCTTCAAGCACATGGACCATGCCGAAAAAGCCCAGCGGGTTGCGCCGCGCAATGGTGTCGTACGCAAAGGCCACCATGACCTCCGTCGCGATTCCGGGCCGGCTGTGGCGGACCGCGCTGGTGTCACCGCATGCGCGGATGTCGTCGAGGATCCACTCGTCGTGGCCCTGTTCTTCTTCGATGTACTCGTCCAGAGCCGGCGCCAGCCACTCGCGGCCGGCCGGAATGCGCGATCTGAACGCCTGCATCAACGGGACCGTGTGGCGCACGTGGTGGTAGGCCTCGCGCAGGAAGGCGATGTAGCTGGGCAGCGAGACCTCGCCCCTCAAGCACCCCTGGATGATGGGCGCTGACAGCAGCGTCATGCGGTCGGGTTCGGTCTGTTTCAGAAGTTGCTGGTAAAAGCTCATGAAGGCTCCGTGGGTGGGTTGTGTCAGTGGGCCGAAGTGGTCAGCGATTCGACGTGCGCCTGAAAGATCGCGGTTCGCTGGGGACGGCCGTTGGCGGTGGCCATGCCGGACGTCGCGTTGAACGCTTGCGTGGCGCGCACCCATGTGTGCACGCGTGCGTAGTCCGGCAATGTGTTGTTGGCGGCATCCACCGCCGCCTGCAGCGCGGCATCGGGCAGCGCAGCGCTCATCGGCCACAGCACGGCGCTGAGCGTCGGCTCGCCGTCGCCAAACACCACCGCCGCACCGACACCGGCCTCCTGCAAGGCGCCTTCGACCCATTCGGGCGAAACGTTCCGTCCGAACGAGGTGATCAGGACGTTCTTGCGGCGGCCCTGAACATGCAGGAAGCCGTTCGCATCGATGGTGCCCAGATCGCCCGTCGCAAACCATTCGGGCACCGGCTGCAGTTCGCCCAGGTAGCCGGCCAGCAAGCTTCCGGACACCTCGATCTCGCCCGCCTCGCTGATGCGCACGCGTGCGTGCGGCAGCACACGACCCGCGCTGCCCGGCAGGTCGGCGCCCGGCAGGTTGAGCGTCTGTACCGAGGCCCCTTCGGACAATCCGTACCCTTCATGGGCCGGAATGCCAAGGGCGCGGCTGGCCGCCAGGAGACCGGCGCCCACCGGGGCACCTCCCACGGCAACGAAGGTCAGGCCGTCCGGAGCGCGCTGCTGCGTGGCCGCCAGGTAACCCGCCCACAGCCGCAACATCTGGGGCAACAAAATGACGCTGTCCGGCCTGAGGCGCAGGACAGCCGAATGGAAGGCCGCAGGATCGAAGCCCGACGAGCCTGCCAGACCCAGCTGCGAAAGCGGCACCACGATGCATGTGCTGCCGTTCAGAAGCGATGCGTTCAACCCGGCGATGTTTTCAAGCAGCACCGCAAAGGGCAGCACGCAAAGGTGTCGGCGAATCCGCAGCGGTGCCAGGGCCTGCACCACGCCGTTCGACACGCCGTCGATGGCCGATGCGCGCAAGCACACACCCTTGGGCGTGCCCGTCGTGCCCGAGGTGAAGGTGATCTTGGTCGTGCCTTCGGGCATGGGCACCGGTGGGTTGGGCAGGCGCGCCAGGGCCAGCGATTCGCCCGCCACACAGCAAGCTTGCGCCCGGGTGAGCGGCCAGGGCATGGCGCCGGAGAGCAGCAGGGCGTCGGCACCCGACGCCTTCAGCGCATGGGCGATCTGTTCCTTTGCAAAGAAGACCGGCAGCGGCACGTGGACGGCGCCCACACGCTCGGCAGCCCGGTCGGCGGCGACCCATGCCACCGAGTTGTCGAGCAAGGTGGCCAGCACGCGAACGCCTTCTGCGCGCAGCACGCCTGCGAACTCTGCAATTGCCGATTCCAGGGCTGCCGCCGTCCAGGCATGGGTGCCGTCGTCGAGCACGGCGTGATTCGAGGGGGTGGCATTCATTGCGCGCCTCCGGCATGGCGTGTCGAAATGCGACGCATCGCCTGGGGCAGGTTGCCGGCCAGCACCAACGGACTGTGCTGGTAGTAGCTGCCCCATTGGGCCGCCTCGTCGCCCAGAACATTCGGGTTGGCCACGCCCAGGGTCAGCGGCGTCACCCCGATACGCAGAAACAGCAGGCGGAGTTCCTGGGTCAGGGTGCTGACGACCCATTCGAACCCGCGCTCGGCCAGATGCGCTCCGAGCATGTGGATGAGTCGCCGCCCTTCACCTGCGCGCGTGGCCGCCAGGTGGCCCACCTCCACGATGGATGCTCTGGCCGGGACCACACCAGAACCGCTACCGAGCAGGACCTCGACCGGTGCATCGAGATAGCGCTCCAGGAACAAGGGCGAGTCTTGCGCTTCCCGGTACCCCGCAGCCGCGACGATTTCCGCACCATCGCGAAGGTAGGCGAGCACTGGAGCCATGTGGCGCACGTGTGCACCGTATCGGCGGGCATACACCTCGCGGATGAACCCCTCGACCTCCAGCCGCTCGGGATCGTTCTCGCGGCAGAAGCCGGGTGTGTGCGCAACCCCCATCAACGGCGATGCGAGGGCGGCGGCAGGCCAGCGGGACGAAGCGGTGGGCATGGAGACTCCTGTGACGAGCCTTCATGCTGCGCGGTCAAGATTTGCGAATGATTAAGGAACCGCCGCTCTTTCCATCGCCTCGCGCTCGGTCGGCTTCATAGGCAAGCTGATGTACGAGGCCATCCCGAAAATCGACGTCCAGCAGGTGCTGGTAAGCTGGGACGGACGCTGAGCGCCGGGGCAGGACTCTGCCGCGGCTCACATCGACCCAAGGAACCATCCATGCCGTTGAACCTGCACCCCCGTCACCGACCCTTTGCCGTCTGGCTGGTGGCCATGGTCGTGCTGCACCTCGTCATGTGGCAGACGTTCTGGGTTCAGGCCATGGTGGCCTTTTTCGGCACCATGACCCGCAACCAGTATGTGGCGCTGAACTTTTGCGTGGCCGCTGCCTTGACGGCGGCGGTGATCCGTCCCATCTGGAACTTCAAGCGCTTTGCGCTGTGGATGGCCGCCGCCGCCATCTGGCTGGTGATCTGCCGCACCAGCTCCCTGGGGTCGCTCATCTACTACAGCGGCGCCATCGCCATCGGCGCGGCCTTCTGGCTGACCGCACCGCCCCGCCTGGGCTACTGGATGCGGCTGGGTGGAGCGGGCTCGGCTTTCATGGAGGTGCCCCGGCAGCTGCACCTGGCGCTCTCGGCCCCCGGGTTGCTGTCGGTGCAGAACCACCAGCCCGAAGGTGGCGCCAGTGCGTCTGCGCAGATCACGCTCGCCACCCTCCAGATCGATCTTCGCGAAGAGCAGGCCATGCAGACGTGGCGCGATGTGCGCTCCCATACGATGACCGGCACCGCCTACACCAATGACGGGCAGGTCGTCCCGGTCAGCGGCACGGGCTACACCGACCACGGCCCCAAGTCCGCTGTGCTGCCCACGGGCAACATGACGGTGACGCTGACAGGCCAGAACCCCAGCGGCAAGACGGAGTCGGTGCAGGTTTGCCGGGTGCCGATCAAGACGGCCCATGTACTGCGGGACCGTTTTATCGGCCCGATCAAGTCACAAGCACCTGCAGCGGGCGGCCAGTGATGCCTGCAGAACCAGGGCCACTCTGAAGTCATGGGGCGGCTTGGTGCCCCACCCCAAGCTCAAGCGGTCCCTGCACGGTAGAAGTGCTTTGCGTAAACCATCCACCGGCCTTCGTCCTTCATCAGGTTCAGATGGTCTTCCATGATGTTGTTGAACAGGCGAAGCCGAACCTTGACCGTGACCATCGAGGGTGACAGGACGTCGAGCATCAACAGCTCTTCACTGCGGGGGAAGTTCCCCGCCGCTGGCGCTTCGCGGCCCTGGACCATCTCTCGGTAGGCCTTATAAGGGCGGACGACCAGGGCGCCGTCCTGCTGCGAATAGAGAACGCACCCCTTGTGAAACACGCGATCAAAAAGCGCCATGTCCTGCGTCTGCAGAACTTCGAAGTAGTCGGCCAGGAATTCTCGGATTTCGTCGATCAGCATAGGTCGGTCTTTCGTGGAAGTTGAATCAGGTTTCACTCGGGTGCAAAGTGACCCTTCAACTCTAGAAGTCCGCCCGCAGGGCATGTGCTAATCTTTTTCTCGAACTCCGACAAATCTTTTGCTGTGCCGAACCGAACACCGCCCCTGCCAGCGTTGAAGGCATTCGCCGCGCTGGTTCGTCTGGGCTCCATCGGTGCCGCAGCCAATGAGCTCAGTCTCACACCGGGTGCGGTCTCCCATCAGATACGAGCACTCGAAGACTTGTTGGGTATCTCGCTGGTTGAGCGGCACCAGCGGCGCGTGGTTCTGACCGAGCAGGGGCGCATCTACGGCTATCAAGTGCGGCAGGCACTCGAGGACATTGCAGACGCGACTGAAAACGTCAGACGTCTGCGATTGACCTCTGACCATGAACCGGTGGTGCGCGTTGCCGTGCTGCCGTCTTTCCTGCAAGGCTGGTTGCTCCCCCGGCTAAGTGGATTTTTCAAGCTTTACGGTCAGGTTCGCCTGGTGTTCCATGGCTCGATGGCCTATGCCGACCTGGACGCGGGGCAGGTCGACTGTGCGATCAGGTTCGGCCATGGACAATGGCCCGACGTCAGCGTTCGCCCCCTGATGGGCGACAGCCTTCTCCTGGTCGCATCGCCCAAGCTGCTCGGCAAGCATCCGCCGACCTCACTGGCTCAGCTGATGCGACTCCCGTTGCTTCACTCTTCGGAAAACTGGGCCACTTGGCTGGCATCTCTGGATGAACCCGCACTGCAGTTGCAGCGACCCAGGACCCGCATGGAGTTCACAGACTCCACGCAGTTGTTGGAGGCGGTGCGGATGGGTTACGGTCTGGCGCTCACACGCCGGTCGATTGCAGATCACTTGCTGCAGCAAGGGGAAGTGGTCAAGGCCCACGAACATGAGTGCCCCCACGCATCGGGCTACTCGGCCCTGCTGCCCCTGGCAGCTTCAGCGAATCCGGCCGTTGAACAATGGCTGGGATGGCTGCAGCTGGAGTGCGTGCGATACGCACGCCAGCAGCGCGTCGTGGTTCGGACCGTTTCCGCGGCTACCTCCCGCTCCGCGCGGAAGGGCGCGCACAAGGACTCCTGAACAGGTCGGTATGGGCTGCTGCCGGTTTCGTTGACACCGACCTAAGCTTGTTGATCTTTCTCGAACTGTACGGGACTGAATAACTGAGCGTGTAGTGCCGACGCGGCTGGTCGTAGAAGCACTCGATGTAGTCGAACACCCCTGAACGGGCCTGCCCGCGCGTTCGGTACACCTTCCTGGCCCTGCGCCCGGCCTTGAGCGAGCTGAGGAAGCTCTCCATGGCCGAGTTGTCCCAGACCTCGCTGGGCCTGCTCATGCTGCAAGTGATGCCCTGTTTGAAGCAACGACGCGAGCCCCAGGTTGAAGGGTCCGATCTCGATCCCGCTCAGATCGAGGATCTCGCTGGCTTGGGCAGCGGGGGTGTTCATGAGGCGGTGGTTCATTGATCGATGCTGGGCGCTGGCGGGAGAAAGCACAACGCTGCGCTTCGGCGCGCAGGAGAACAGTGGGGAGGGGGAAGCCGGGATAGCCTTGTCGGCCGGAGTCGACGAATCAGGCAGGCGTCGTCAGCACCTGGTGGTAGGTGATGTAGACCTCTTCGCGCTCGTAGCCCAGCGATTCGTACAGGACCTGCGCGATCTTGTTGGTTGTCGCGGTGTCGAGTGTGAGGCGCTGCGAACCCAGGTTCGTGAAGTGGTCGGTGATGTAGTTCATCAGGTGGCGCGCGTGCCCGTTCCGGCGGGTGGACTTGGCCACGTACAGATCGGACAGGTAGTGATACGGCCGCATGCTGATTGAGCATGCCGACGGGTAGAGCTGCGAGAAGCCGACCGGTCTGCCCTCGTCGTCCAGCAGCAGGAAGATCTTCGAGCGGTTCTGCTGCAGGTTCTGCTGGAGGAAGGCGCGGCAGGCCGGCACGTCTCTTGGCTGCTCGTAGAAGATGCGGTACTCGTTGAACAGCTCCGACAGAATGTCGAGATGCGTTTCGGTGCAGTGGATAACTTGCATGGTTGTGCCCTTGGTTAATAGACGGATCAGTTGACCTGGCCGATCTCGATCTGCGCCCCGTTGGGGTCGCGGAAGAAGAACGCCTTGTAGCCGCCGAGTACGTGCGCGGTGTAGGGCTCAGCGATGGTCGGCTCCAGCCCAAGCGCCTTCATGCGACGGAAGACGTCGTCTATGTCCGAAACCATGAAGGCCAGATGATTACCACACACGTCGTTGTGGTGTTCGTAGAGATGGCGTCCCTTGAAGCTGTGGCGCTCGATCAACTCGAAGTTGCGGTTGCCGATACGCGCCATGCATCCGGCACAGCGGGAACGCCATGGCGCGATGACGACGCGTTGCACCCGCAATGGGCACAAGAATATCGAGGCCGGGCTCTGGACACACCACCCCGTACTCACCGTGGGCCGACCAGCCAATAAAGTTGATTGCTGTTTTAGGTGACGTCGACCGTAAGGGGCTAGGACCTGCTCGAACGGGTAATGCTGGAACTGGTGTTGAACGACCTCCGGCAGAGTCATCGTTCTGCAAAACTGCAGACTGCTCCTCCAGCATGGGTGACTTCAACCTCACGCTCAAGTCGACCCGTGCAGGTCTCAACGTGCAGCAGTTGCTGCCTGCTAACCGGCCAGAGACGCTGGTGCGTCAGCAAACGGAGAAGCCCTTGTTATCTGAGAGTGGCGACTCGCGCAGATCAATGATCGAGCGCAGGGACGGTCATAGGTCAACAGCTGCCTCCGTCAACCGTGTCCCTTACTCCCCCGGTATCTCCGGCTCCACCAACCGCGCCAGCAGCTCCAGCGACTGTTGCCAGCCCAGCGTGCAGCCGTCCGGGGGCAGGGCGTCGGGCAGGCCGGCCTGTTCGATGTTCAGCTCGGTGCCGCTGCCCACGGCCTTGAACAAGGTGGTGGTGACCAGTTCGCCGGGCAGGTGCGGGCTGTCGAAGCGGTCGGTGGCCACGATCTTTTCGTTGGGCACCAGCTCCCGGAACTCGCCGCCGAAGTCGTGGGTCTGGCCGGCACTGAAGTTGGTGAACGACATGCGGAAGCGTCCGCCGGGGCGGGCGTCCATCTCGTGCACCGTGGCGGTGAAGCCGTCGGGCGCGTTCCATTTGGCCAGTGCGGCAGGGTCGATGAAGGCACGGAAGACCCGCTCGGGCGGGGCACGCAGCACGCGCTGAAAACGCAGGGTGTAGGGCATGGTGGTCTCCTGGGGGTGAAGCCGTCACAGCGGCCGAAGTCGATGTTCGTGCAGCCGGCTCACCGGCCAGCGTTCGGGCCGTCCGTGCAGGCTCAGGCTGAGCTTGCCGTTGTCGCTGCGCACGGCCTCGGCAATGGCGCTGGCGCGCACGACGGTGCCCCGGTGCACCTGCCAGAACTCGTCGGGGTTCAGGCGCGGCAGCAGGTCCTTCAGCGGTGTGCGCAGCAGCAGTTCCGTGTCGGTGGTGAGCACGCGCACGTACTTGTCGGCGGCCTCGAACACCAGCACCTGCTCGATGGGCACCACCCGCAGCGTGGCGCCCACGCTGGCGGTGATCAGCCGCAGGGGTTCGGCCGGCGTGGCGCTGGCGTCGGGCAGTCCGGTGCTGGCGGGTTCCAGCAGCTGGTGCAGCCGGCCCAGCAGGGCCTGCAGCTGCTGTTCTTCGGTTGTGTGGTGGGTGGTGGGGTTCGGGGTGGCGGTGGGTCGGTCCAGGTGCTGGCGGATGCGGTCCAGGGTGCGTTCCAGCCGTTCGGGCCGCACCGGCTTGAGCAGGTAGTCGATGGCCTGCGCCTCGAAGGCCTGCACCGCGTACTGGTCGTAAGCGGTCACGAACACCAGGGCGGGGAAGGGCAGGCCTGCTGGCCAGTGTTCGGCGATCTCGGCGGCTGCTTCCAGGCCGCTCTGGCCCGGCATGCGGATGTCCAGAAACAGCACCTGCGGCCGGGCCTGCAGCGCCACCTGCACGGCGCTGTGGCCGTCGGCCACCACTGGCAGCAGGATCAGGGCCGGCCAGCTGCGCTGCAGCTCGGCGCACAGCGCCTGGGCCAGCAGGGGTTCGTCTTCGGCGATGAGGGCGGTCGGGCTCATGCAGCGTGGGTGATGGTGGCAGCGTGGGCGGTGGACAGTGGCAGGCGCAAGGTGATGCTGGTGCCTTCGCCGGGTTGGCTGTGCCAGTGGCAGTGTGCCGCAGCACCGTGGGCGCTGGCCAGCCGTTCACGCACCTGGGCCAGGCCGAAGCCGCTGCTCTGGCCCGGCTCGCTGGCACAGCCGGTGCCGTTGTCCTGCACCACCAGTTGCAGCGCGCCGTCGACCACGCTGGCCGATACCGCCACATGCCCGCCGGCCACCGAAGGCTCCAGCCCGTGGCGGATGGCGTTCTCCACCAGGGGCTGCAGCAGCAGGGCGGGTACCGGGTGCTGTTGCAGCGCCGCAGGCAGGTCCAGCGAGTGGCTCAGGCGCGGGCCCATGCGCACCGCCATGAGCGCCAGGTAGTCGGCCAGCCGGTCGAACTCGGCGGCCAGGGTATGGTGGCCGGGGCCGCTGCGGCTGGCCTGCAGGGTGGCGCGCAGGAAGCCGTCGAGCCGGTCCAGCATGGCCAGGGCGCGCGGCGGGTCGGTGGCAATCAGCGCGCGCAGGTTGGCCAGGGTGTTGAACAGCATGTGCGGCTCCAGCTGCGATTCCAGCAGCCGCAAGCGCGCCTCGGTGGCCTGGCGCTCGGCCGCTTCCGAAGCCTGGCGGGCCAGGGCCAGCTGTTCGCGGCTGGTGAACACATAGGTGGTGATGCCGGCGGCCACCAGCGACACCGCCATGATCTGCAGCGTGCTGGTGGGCAGCCCGTGCAGGCCCAGCAGCACCGGGCGGCCGAGCAGGGCATTGGCCAGCAGGCAGCCGGCGCTGTAGCCGGCCACCACGCCCACCATCACCAGCAGGGCCATGCGCCAGCCGGCCAGCCGGCCCAGCGGGTGGAAGACAAAGCGTCCACCGTCGATGCACGCCCAGATCAGCAGGCCGATGCACTGCGAGTACACCCAGTTCACCCAGAGGCCCTCACGGCCCGGCAGCGCCAGGAACAAGGCAACCACCGTGTTGACCGCCACCGTGAACAGCAGCCGCCGGGTGATGCGGCTCGGGTCGTGTCGGAGGAGGGCTGCGCCGGTCAAGATCGGGTCCATGCGGCAGTATGGTGCGAAACCTTCGGCGCGCGCTTCAGGCCAGCAGTGATCGCACCCAGTCGCCCAGCAGCCGCCCCGGCATGAGCGTGAAGCCGCCGGCCACCAGGCAGGCGCCGATGTAGAGCTGCAGCATGGTCTGGCGGTGCGCCTGCAGCCGGCCCTGCAGCATGTGGCGCATGGCCACCACCAGCATCACCAGCACGAAGGGCGCCAGCAGGTGAATGGGCCCGAAGCCGGCGATGTTCGGCAGCCGTGCCGCCGGTATGAACAGCGCCGAAAGTGCGGTGAACACCATCAGCAGGACCCAGCTGTAGCCGGCAGCCCGGTGCAGGCGGGTGCGCACATGGCCGCTGCGGCGCGACCACAGGGCCAGCGGGCCGATGATGACGGCCGCCAGTGCGGCGGCGGTGTGGATGGCAATCACGGGGGTGAACGACATGGCAGGACCTCCTGGGAATGGGGGTACTGTCGGCGCCCGACCGCTGCCTGCCCACCGTGTTGCGACCAGTCGACCGCATGGGGGCGCGAAACGACGCCGGCGTTCGCGAGCGGCAGCTCGCGCCGCGCAGGCACAATGCCGCCCACCATGATGGCGTTGCAGGACATTCTTTTTTCTCAGGGCTTCGGCACGCGCCGGGTCTGTTTCGGGCTGATCCAGATGGGTCATGTGGCGGTGGGCGAGCCGGGCACGGTGTGCCTGGACCCGCTGGAGCGCTTCGATCCGCAGGGGCTCACCTTCCGGGTGCAGGGTCAGGCATGGGCCTACCACGAGCGGGCCTACCTCATGCTGCACAAGCCCACCGGCTACGAGTGCTCGCACAAGCCCGGTGCCCACCCCGGCGTCTACACCCTGCTGCCGGGGCCGCTGCGCGAGCGCGGCGGCGGTGCCTCGGCCGGTGTGCAGGCGGTGGGCCGGCTCGACCAGGACACCACCGGCCTGCTGCTGCTGTCGGACGACGGCAAGTTCATCCACCGCATGACCTCGCCGCGCCACCACGTTCCCAAGGTCTACGAGGTGACCCTCAAGCACCCGGGCGAGCCGGCCATGGTGGAGCGGTTGTTGGCCGGCGTGGTGCTGGAAGATGACCCGAAGCCGGTGAAGGCGGCGGCCTGCACGCTGCTCGCGCCGACCCACCTGCAGCTGACCTTGACCGAAGGCAAGTACCACCAGGTCAAGCGCATGGTGGCGGCTGCGGGCAATCGGGTGGAGGGGCTGCACCGCTCGCGCATCGGCCGCATCGATCTGCCGGCCGACCTGCAGCCGGGTCAGTGGCGCTGGCTGACGGCCGAAGAGGTGGCCTCGCTCATCGCGAAGGCCTGAGGCGGCCCCGCGCCGGCCTCAGAGCAGGTCGCCGCGCCGGCTGTCCAGCGGCATCAGGAAGGAGTTGTCCTGCCATTGCGACGGCATGTCGCTGCGGGGCTCGCCGGTCTGGCTGCTGGGCCAGTTGCTGAGCGGCCCGAAGTCGCTGTGGCGGGTGCTGCGCTGCCGGTGGATGGCGGTGCGCAGGTTGTTCTGCGCCGCGATGATGGCGCGCTCTTCCATCTCGCGTTCGCGCATGGACTGGCTCATGGATGACTCGCCCAGAAACTCGGCCCGGATCTCGGCGACGGTCGGCAGGCCGTTCGACTGCACCACCCAGTAAGGCAGGTGGCACTGGCCAAGCAGCGAATGCTTGACGGCGCGTGTGCTGCGCGGGATGCCGGTGGAACCGGGCACGTCCACACAGCCGACCACGCGGCCGTCGGCCCGGCAGATGGTGAAGGTGCAATACACCCCGCCGAGCAGCTTGTACCAGTCCATGCTTTCCTGCTTCTCGCGCGGCAGGGTGAAGCGGGTGACCGGCAGCTTGATCAGGATGTGGTGGTCATAAAAGGCCCTGGAGAGCCAGTGCCAGACCCGAGCTTCCTCGCTGTTGACCACCGAGCGGATGGCCAGTGGCCAATGCTCCGGCAGCTTGCGCCGTGCACGCGCCGAACGCGCCGTCCAGAACCGCTGCAGCCACGCCCCGGCCACCGCCACGACGGGCAGCAGCACGGCGAGCAGCCATGGCGAGTTCCAGGAGAGGGTGTTCATGGTGATGAGGAGGGTCTGACCGCCAGGGCGGATGTATCAAAGTGTATTGATAACCGTCCGTCGGCATGGCGAAGCCTGGCCCACTTGAGCCAAAAAGCAGGCAAATGTGTGAATTTTGTTGAAAAACCGGCTTTGCGCTTGCCGCTTCAGGGCAACGGCGCCAGGAAAGCGGTCACTGCCCGTGTCAGCGCTTCCGGCTGGTCGCGGTGCGGGCTGTGGCCACACGCTTCCAGCTCCAGCGTCATGGCCTGGGGCACCTGCCGTTCGATGGCCCGCAGCTGCTCCAGCGTGCCGTATTCATCCTGCCGCCCCTGCACCAGCATCAGCGGCGAGCCGATACGGCTGCAGGTCGCACGGATGTCGAACGCCCGGAACGCATCGCTGAGCCAGACGTCGTTCCATTGCCAGAAGGCGTTCTCCACGTCGGCATGGTGGCGTGCCAGCCGTTCGCGCAGTCCGCTGCCAAAAGCCTCGCGGGCAGCGGTGATGGCCTGGATGGCCACGTCTTCGACGAACACGTGCGGGGCCATGGCCACGGTGGCCGTGACGGCGTGGCTGGCCGCATGCAGCAGCGCGATGGTGGCGCCGTCGGAATGGCCGACCAGCACCGGCTGGCGCAGGTCCAGCGCAGCGAGCAGCAGGGGCAGCACGCTCAATGCTTCGCGGTGCATGTAGTCGGGCCCGTGCTGCCCGACTGTCCAGAAACCCGGCGCGCCGGGCGCACCGCGCACATCGGGAACCGGGTCGGAGCGGCCGTATCCCCGGCGCGAATACACCACGCCGCTGCGTCCGGTGGCTGCGCACAGCTCGTGCGGCCAGGAGCGGTCCCGCTGCCGCCACATCGACACGCTGCCCAGCCCTTCGTGCAGGAACAGCAGCGGTGCCCGGCCTGCCGGGCCGTCGATGCGTTCGACCTCGAGGGCCACGCCGTGGATGTCGATGCGTTGCATGCGGCCATGCTAGGACCTGGGGCGGGTCGGGCGCTGTCGCCTGCGTTGAATGGCCGCGTTGTATTCTTGGACCCATGTCCTTGATGTTCGATGCTTTCTGGCGCGCAGTGGCCTACTGCGTGCACCCCCGCGTGATCGGCCTCTCCATCCTGCCGCTGGTGCTGATGGTGGTGCTGTCGTTCGGCCTGGGGTACTTCTTCTGGGAACCGGCGGTGGCTGGGGTGACCGCCTGGTTCGAGGCTTTCGAGCTGGTGCAGGCCTTCCTGGCCTGGCTCGACCGGGTCGGCATGGGCACCCTGCGCACCGTCTTCGCACCGCTGGTGGTGCTGGTGCTGGCCACCCCGGCCATCGTGGTGCTGTGCCTGCTGCTGGTCTCGCTCTTCATGACGCCGGCCATGGTCGATCTGGTCGCCCGTCGCCGGTTCGGCACGCTGGAGCGTCGCCACGGCGGCTCCATGGTGGCCAGCGTGCTGTGGTCCACCGGTTCCACGCTGCTGGCGCTGGTGGCACTGGTGCTGTCGGTGCCGGCCTGGTTCATTCCGCCGCTGGTGCTGATACTGCCGCCCTTGATCTGGGGCTGGCTGACCTACCGGGTGTTCACCTACGACGCCCTGTCCGAACACGCCACCCCCGAAGAGCGCCGCACCCTCATGCGCCGGCACCGCAGCTCGCTGCTGGCCATGGGCGTGCTGAGCGGCTACGTGGGCGCTGCGCCCAGCCTGCTGTGGGCCTCGGGCGCCATGTTCATCGCGCTCGCTCCATTGCTGGTGCCGATCGCCATCTGGATCTACACCCTGGTGTTCGCCTTTGCCTCGCTGTGGTTCGCCCACTACTGCCTGGCTGCGCTGGAGCGGCTGCGGCAGGAGCCGCTGATGGTGCCTGTGGAGGTGGTCGATCCACCCGCCCCGCCCGCCGTCGAAGCCGCCCCGGCCCAACTGCCACCCCCGCTCTGAACCCTTCATTCCTGTCCCATGTCTTCCTTCGGCCTGATCATCATTGGCGACGAAATCCTGTCCGGCAAACGCCAGGACAAGCACATGTCGCAGGTCATACAGCTGCTCCAGGCGCGCGGCCTCTCGCTGGCCTGGTGCCAGCTGGTCGGCGATGACCGCCAGCGCATCACCCGCACGCTCCAGCGCGCCTTCGAGAGCGACGACATCGTGTTCTCGTGCGGCGGCATCGGCGCCACGCCCGACGACCACACCCGCCAGTGCGCCGGCGCCGCGCTGGGCCGTGAACTGGAGCTGCACCCGCAGGCCCGCGACCTGATCGAGTCCCGCATGCGCGACCTCGCAGCCGAGCAGGGTGTTCCGTTCGACCCTTCGCGGCCGGACAACGTGCACCGCTACAACATGGGCGTGTTCCCGGCGGGCGCCCGCATCATTCCCAACCCTTACAACAAGATCCCCGGTTTCAGCCTGGACGGCCCCGGTGGCGGCGCGGTGCACTTCGTGCCGGGCTTCCCGGTCATGGCCTGGCCCATGATCGAGTGGGTGCTCGACGAGCTCTACCCGCAACTGCACCAGATCGATGCCGGTCTGGAGAAGTCGGTGATCGTGATGGGGGCCATGGAGGCGGCGCTGACGCCGCTGATGGAGCGCATCGAGGCAGCACACCCTGTGAAGGTGTTCAGCCTGCCCAGCGTCGACCACCCGCAGTGGGGCCGGCACATCGAGTTGGGCGTCAAGGGTGCGGCAGCGTCGGTGGAGCAGGCTTTCGGGGCGCTGCAGGCCGGTCTGCGCGAGGTCGGTGCCCAACTTGGCCCCGAAATGGTGCGAAAAGCAGCCGCACCAGGTTGATGCACTGACAGTGCACTCAAATGGTGCATTCTCGGTGCGAGCGGCCCCGCCCGACCGCGACCGGTGGTTGCCGCCGCTGGGCCATAATCCCGCGCTGTCGCCCGCTCCGCCCGAGCGGTGCGGGTGACTCGATCAACGGTTTCGGTGGCATGAAAGCTGCTACCCCTGGGCCGTACCGCTTTTTTCCTTCCAACCCGTACAGGAGCATTTGATGGCCAAGACCGTCGCAGACGTGATCCAGATGGTGAAAGACAACGACGTCAAGTTCGTTGATTTCCGCTTCACCGACACCCGTGGCAAAGAACAGCACGTGACCGTGCCGATCTCGGCCTTCGGCGAAGACAAGTTCACCTCGGGCCATGCCTTCGACGGTTCGTCCATCGCTGGCTGGAAAGGCATCGAAGCCTCGGACATGCAGCTCATGCCCGACCCGAACACCGCCAACATCGATCCCTTCTTCGAAGAGACCACCCTGTTCCTGCAGTGCGACGTGGTCGAGCCGAGCGACGGGAAGGCCTATGACCGCGACCCGCGTTCCATCGCCAAGCGCGCCGAGGCTTACCTGAAGGCCTCCGGCCTGGGCGACACCGCCTACTTCGGACCGGAACCCGAATTCTTCATCTTCGACGGCGTGCGCTGGAGCAACGAGCCCGGCAACGTCATGTTCGCCATCGACGAATACGAAGCCCCCTGGAACAGCGGCAAGCAGCTCGAAGGCGGCAACCGCGGTCACCGTCCCACCACCAAGGGCGGCTACTTCCCGGTTCCCCCGGTCGACAGCACCCAGGACATGCGCGCCGAAATGTCGCTGATCCTCGAGTCGCTGGGCATCCCGGTCGAGGTGTTCCACCACGAAGTGGCCGGCGCCGGCCAGAACGAGATCGGCACCAAGTTCTCCACCCTGGTGGAGCGCGCCGACTGGACCCAGGTCCTGAAGTACGTGGTCTGGAACGTGGCCAATGCCTACGGCAAGACCGCCACCTTCATGCCCAAGCCCTACGCCGGCGACAACGGTTCCGGCATGCACGTGCACCAGTCCATCTGGAAGGACGGCAAGAACCTGTTCGCCGGTGACGGCTACGCCGGCCTGAGTGATTTCGCCCTGTACTACATCGGCGGCATCATCAAGCACGCCCGTGCCCTGAACGCCATCACCAACCCCGGCACCAACAGCTACAAGCGCCTGGTCCCTGGCTTCGAAGCCCCGGTGAAGCTGGCCTACAGCTCGCGCAACCGCTCGGCCTCCATCCGCATCCCGTACGTGGCCAACCCCAAGGGTCGCCGCATCGAGGCGCGTTTCCCGGATCCTTCGGCCAACCCGTACCTGTGCTTCTCGGCCCTGATGATGGCCGGCCTGGACGGCGTGGAAAACAAGATCCACCCGGGCGAAGCCGCCACCAAGGACCTCTACCACCTGCCGCCGGAAGAGGACAAGCTGGTCCCCACCGTCTGCCACAGCCTCGACCAGGCTCTGGAATACCTCGACAAGGACCGCTCGTTCCTGACCAAGGGTGGCGTGTTCACCGACTCCATGCTGGACGCCTACATCGAGCTGAAGATGCAGGAAGTGACCCGCTTCCGCATGGCGCCGCACCCGGTCGAGTACGACATGTACTACTCGCTCTGATCTTCGGGTCGGACAGAAAGGACGGCTTCGGCCGTCCTTTTTTTTGCCCGCCATCCGGCCAGACGGCCCGCTGCGCCTGCGCGCCGGGCACTTTGGCCCGTTGATTCGGTCATACTGCCCGGTCTGAAGTCTGTCCCCATGGAGCCGCCAACGTGCCTGCCCGCAAACCCCGCCTGATGTCGAGTCGCCTGGCCTGTCTGGCCATGCTGTGCAGCGTCGCTCAGCTGCCTGCCCTGGCCCAGGACCGCATCTACCGCTGCGGCAACGAATACACGAACAATGCCCAGGTCGCGAAGTCGCGAGGCTGCACCGTCATCGACGGCGGCAACATCACCGTGATCGAAGGGCCCAAGCCTGCCACCCCGGCGCCGAGCCGGCCTGCTGCCAGCCAGGGCAGCGGAACCAGCGAGCGCAGCAGCGGAGAGCGCATCGACAGCGCCTCGCAACGGGCCCGCGACAGCGATGCCCGCGCCATCCTCGAAAGCGAGCTCCGCCGCGCTGAAGCGCGGCTGAACGAGGCCCGCACCGCCTATGCGAACGGAGCGCCCGAAAAGCAGGGCATCGAGGGACGCAACCACCAGCGCTATCTCGACCGCGTGGCCGAACTCAAGGCTGCGCTCACCCGCGCCGAGAACGACGTGGCCGGTCTGCAGCGCGAGCTGGCTCGCCTGGGCGGCCAGCCGAGCGGGCGGTGAGCAGGTCGAATTCGCAGGGCGCGGCCCCGGCGGCCGGGCCGGCAAGCCGTTTCCAGTCGCTGGACCTGCTGGCCACGCTGGTGGCCGTGGTCGACCCGGAAGGCCATGTGCTGTTCGCCAATGCGGCCCTGGAGGATGCGCTGGGCATGTCCCGGCGCAGCATCACCGGCGCGCGCATGCAGGACTGCTTCACCGACCCGGCCCTGCTCGACAACGCCCTGACCGGCGCACGCGGCAACGAGTTCGCCGCCCTGCGCTACGACGCCTTCCTGCGCCGCATGACCCACGACCCGTTGCCGGTGCACGTGGTGGTGGCCCAGACCGAAAGCAATGCCGAAGTGGTGGTGGAGCTGCTGCCGCTGGAGCAGCAGACCCGTCAGGAGCGTGAGGAGCGGCTGATCGACCAGGCCCAGGCCAACAAGGAGCTGATCCGCAACCTGGCCCACGAGATCAAGAACCCGCTGGGCGGTATCCGTGGTGCGGCCCAGCTGCTGCAGATGGACCTCGAATCGCGCGAGCTGATCGAGTACACGCAGGTCATCATCCACGAGGCCGACCGGCTGCAGTCGCTGGTGGACCGGCTGCTGGCGCCGCACCGCCGGCCGCATGTGGTGGGCGACGTCAACATCCACGAGGTCTGCGAGCGGGTGCGCTCGCTCATCCTGGCCGAGTTCCCGCGTGGCCTTCGTGTGGTGCGCGACTACGACATCTCCATCCCCGAATTCCGGGGCGACCGGGAACAGCTCATCCAGGCGGTGCTCAACATCGCCCACAACGCGGCGCAGGCCCTGTCCGACCGCATCGCGGCGGGCGACGCACGCATCACCTTCCGCACCCGGGTGGGCCGCCAGGTCACGTTTGGCAAGCAGCGCTATCGGCTGGCACTGGAATTGCATGTGATGGACAACGGGCCCGGCGTGCCGGACTCGATCAAGGACCGCATCTTCTTTCCCCTGGTCTCAGGGCGCGATGGCGGGTCCGGCCTGGGGCTGACGCTGGCGCAAACCTTCGTGCAGCAACACCATGGCCTGATCGAGTGCGAGAGCACACCGGGACACACGGACTTCAAGATCCTGATCCCGCTGCCCTAGCAACACACACGCGCCCGAACAAGGACCAACGACACATGAAGCCGATCTGGATAGTGGATGACGACCAATCGATCCGCTTCGTGCTCGAAAAGGCGCTGCTGCGCGAGAACCTGCCCACCCGCAGCTTCACCCATCCGCAGGACGTGCTGCGCGCCCTGGCCGACACCCCCGAAGCCGAGGGTCCGCAGATCCTGGTCAGCGACATCCGCATGCCCGGTGGCTCCGGCCTGGATCTGCTGGAGAAGGTCAAGGAGCGGCTGCCCGGCCTGCCGGTGATCATCATGACCGCCTTCTCCGATCTGGACAGCGCGGTCAGCGCCTTCCAGGGCGGTGCCTTCGAATACCTGCCCAAGCCCTTCGACCTGCCCAAGGCGGTGGAGCTGATCCGCCGCGCGGTGGAGGAAAGCCAGCGCGAGGAAGTGGCCGAGGAGCGCATGACCGCGGTGCCTGAAATGCTGGGCCAGGCGCCCGCCATGCAGGACGTGTTCCGCGCCATCGGCCGGCTCTCGCAAAGCCAGGTCACGGTGCTGATCACCGGCGAGTCCGGTTCCGGCAAGGAGCTGGTGGCGCGCGCCCTGCACAAGCATTCGCCCCGGGCCAGCGGCCCGTTCGTGGCCATCAACACCGCGGCCATACCGAAGGACCTGCTGGAGTCCGAGCTGTTCGGTCATGAGCGCGGCGCCTTCACCGGCGCCCAGACCATGCGGCGCGGCCGCTTCGAGCAGGCCGACGGTGGCACCCTGTTCCTGGACGAGATCGGCGACATGCCGTTCGACCTGCAGACGCGCCTGCTGCGCGTGCTGTCCGATGGGCACTTCTACCGGGTCGGTGGTCACAGTGCGGTGCGCGCCAATGTGCGCGTGATCGCCGCCACCCACCAGAACCTGGAACAGCGGGTCAAGGAGGGCGTGTTCCGCGAAGACCTGTTCCACCGTCTCAACGTGATCCGCCTGCGCCTGCCGGCCTTGCGCGAGCGGCGCGAGGACGTGCCCATGCTCACCCGCTTCTTCCTGCAGCAGAGCGCGCGGCAGCTGGGTGTGGAGCCCAAGCGGATTTCCGAGCCGGCGCTCAAGTTGCTGGGCAGCTTCGACTTTCCCGGCAACGTGCGTCAGCTGGAGAACCTGTGCCACTGGCTCACCGTGATGGCGCCGGCCCAGGTGATCGAGGTCAAGGACCTGCCGCCCGAGGTGCTGGGCAGCGTGGCCACGGCCCAGAGCGGTGCGGACGACCCGGTGGGTGCAGCCTTGCCCTCGCCGCTGTCCGGTGCTGCTGCACCGCTGCTGGCTTCCCTGCCACCGGCAGCCCTGAACGGTGCTGCCTTGGAGGCTGCCAGCACGGCAGCGGCCGGTTCGGCCACCTGGGAACAAGGCCTTCAGGCCGAGGCCCTGGCCCTGCTGGAAAACGGCCGGACCGATGTGTGGGACGTGCTGACCCGCCGCTTCGAGACCCGCCTGATCCAGACCGCGCTGGCCAACACCCGCGGTCGCCGCATCGAGGCCGCCCACAAGCTGGGCATCGGCCGCAACACCATCACCCGCAAGATCCAGGAGCTGGATCTGGAGTGAGGCCGGTCAGCCCAGGGTGATTACCACCGGGGCGTGGTCGCTGGGCTGGGTGTTCTTGCGGGGCGCGCGGTCGATGGTGCAGCCAGAGACCCGGGCCTTCACCGCATCGGTGACCAGGATGTGGTCGATGCGCATGCCCCGGTTCTTCTGGAAACCGAGCATCCGGTAATCCCACCAGCTGAAGCTCTTCGGCGGCTGATCGAACAGGCGGTGCGCATCGTGCAGGCCCAGGCCGACCAGCGCCTGCAGGTGGGTGCGCTCCTCGGTGGTGCAGTGGATGGTCTCGCGCAGGCCGTCCGGGTCCCAGACGTCGGCATCGTCGAAGGTGATGTTGTAGTCGCCCATGAGCATCAGCTGCGGGTGCGCGGCCATCTCGGTCTTCACCCATTCGCGCAGCGCGGTCAGCCAGGCCATCTTGTAGGCGAACTTGTCGCTGCCCGGCGCCTGGCCGTTGGGGAAGTAGGCACCGATGACCCGCACGCCCGCGATGGTGGCGCACAGCACGCGCGACTGCTCGTCGGCAAAGCCGGGGATGTTCTTCACCACGTCGGTGGCCGGCTCGCGGCTGATCAGGGCCACGCCGTTGTAGGTCTTCTGGCCGAACCACTGCGCCTGGTAACCGGCCTCGGCAAAGGCCTGGGCCGGAAACTTGTCGTCGGTGAGCTTGAGTTCCTGCAGGGCCAGCACGTCCACCGGGTGGGTGGCCAGCCAGTCCAGCACCTGGGGCAGGCGGACCCCCAGGGAGTTGACGTTCCAGGTGGCGAGTTGCATCGGGTTCTTTCGTGACGGGTTCACCAGCGCAGCGCGCAGCGGTCGCCGCTGGCCTGGCGCCACACGGCCACGGCGCACAGGCCGGGCACCTGGGGTTCGAGTTCGCGGCGGATGTAGCTGCAGAGGTTTTCCAGCGTGGGGATGCCGATGCCTTCCACCTCGTCCAGGAAATGGTGGTCCAGCTTGTCGCGCAGCACCGCGATGGTGCGGCGCAGGTAGGCCAGGTCGATCACCATGCCGCCGGCATCCGGCGTGCCCCGCACCGTCACTTCGGCCTCGTAGGTGTGGCCGTGCACCCGGCGGCTGCCTTCGGCCTCGATGGTGCGGCGCAGGGTGTGGGCCGACTCGAAATAGAAGCGCTGCGAGAGTTCGTGCAGCGCGGGGGACGGGGCGGGACTCGTGCTCATGGAATGTCCAGGATCTTGTGGGTCTGCAGGGACAGGCGCCAGCGCGGGCGGGCCTGGCAGAGGTCGATGGCGCGGCGGGTGTTCTGCTGGCGCAGCAGGCCGTCCATGGGCTGCAGCAGCCAGTGGTCGAATTGCAGGTCGGGCATGGCTTCCACCGCGTCGGGCAGCAGCCCGGGCTGGGGCCAGACCAGCTTGAGCTCGTGGCCGCTGCGCTGCACCCAGTCGGCGCCGGCCTTGGGGCTGACGCAGATCCAGTCGATGCCCTCGGGCACCGGCAGCGTGCCGTTGGTTTCCACCGCGATCTCGAAGCCCTGCGCGTGCAGCGCGTCGATCAGCGCCTGATCGATCTGCAGCATCGGCTCGCCGCCGGTGATGACGATGTAGCGGTGGCCCTGGCCCTCGGGCCAGAGCGAGGCCGCCAGATCCGCCAGATCGGCCGCCTGCGCAAACTTGCCGCCGCGCACGCCGTCGGTGCCGACGAAGTCGGTGTCGCAGAACTGGCAGACGGCGGTCTTGCGGTCTTCCTCGCGGCCATTCCAGAGGTTGCAGCCGGCCATGCGGCAGAACACGGCCGGGCGACCGGCACGCTGGCCCTCGCCCTGCAGCGTGTAGAAGACTTCCTTCACCGCGTAGCTCATGGCCGGCGCTCCAGGGTCACGAAGGCATAGGGCAGACCGTCGGCCGACACGTGGGTCTCTCGCTTCGCCTCGGTCCATTCGGGGCCGAACACCGGCGCATGGGCGTCGCCCTCGAACTCGCGACCGATCTCGGTGACCACCGCGGTGCTGGCCCGGTCCAGCGCCTGGGCATAGATCTGCGCACCGCCGATCACCCACACATCGGGCTGGCCGGCGCACAGGGCCAGCGCCTCGTCGAGCGACGCAGCGCGCTCTGCGCCTTCGGCCTGCCAGGCGGTGTCGCGGCTGAGCACGATGTTGGCCCGGCCCGGCAGGGGCCGGAAGCGCGGCGGCAGCGAGTCCCAGGTCTTGCGGCCCATCACCACCGGGCAGCCCAGGGTGGTGCGCTTGAAGTGGGCCAGGTCTTCCGGCAGGTGCCAGGGCATGCGGTTGTCGCGGCCGATCACGCCGTTGGCGGCGCGGGCCAGGATCAGGTGGAGGCGGGGCAGGGTGACCATGTTTCTCAGGTGCGGGAGGTCGCAGCGGTGCGGCCGGGAGACGGCAGCAGCACGCTGGCAATGGCCATCATCACGAAGCCGATGGCCAGCCAGTCCTGCCAGTGCGGGATCTCGCCGACGATGAAGGTGGCGCTCAGCGTGCCCACCAGCGGGATGGCCATCACGCTCATGGCACTGGTGGCCGGCGGCAGGTGGCGGGCCAGGCCGAACCAGATCAGCTGGGCCACGCCGTAGTTGATGAGCACGCCGTACAGCAGGCTGACCCACATGGCGCCGCTGAAGGTCGTCACGTCGGGCGCCGGCTCGAAGACGATGGCCAGCACCCACACCACCACGCTGCCCAGCAGCAGCATCCACACCGTGACCACCATGGGCGAGAGCGTGAAGGTGGCGCGCCGGAACATGAGCGTGCCCAGGCCCCAGCAGAGGGCGGCACCGAGCATCCAGGCGATGCCCACCGGCCGGCCCGAGAGGCTCTGCAGTTCGTGCCACAGCAGCAGGCCGATGGCGATGCCGGCGCTGGTCACCGCCACCCGCACCCGCGGCGTGATGCGTTCGCTGAAGAACAGCGCGCCCAGCAGCACGGTGAAGATCGGCATGGTGAAACCCAGGATGGCCGCGCGGCCCGAAGCCAGCGCCTGCACCCCGAAGATGGACAGCGTGTGCCAGCCCAGCACATTGGGCAGACCGAGCCAGGCGATGGTGGCCCACTCGTCCCGTCGGGGCCACATGCGCTCACCCTGGCCGCGCACATACAGGAACAGCCAGGCAGCGCCCAGGCACATGGTGCTGGCCCGGAAGTACAGCGGCGGCATCTCCTGCAGCGACAGCTTCATCATGGGCCAGTTGACCCCCCACATCAGGGTCAGGGCCAGCAGGCCCCACAGCTGGCGACGGCTGAGCGTGGCGGCCGGCATCAGACCGCCACCGGCGCCTTGATGG
This sequence comes from uncultured Hydrogenophaga sp., assembly GCF_958439165.1. Classification (GTDB taxonomy): domain Bacteria; phylum Pseudomonadota; class Gammaproteobacteria; order Burkholderiales; family Burkholderiaceae_C; genus Hydrogenophaga. The sequence continues at coordinate 94,637 of NZ_OY288126.1, forward strand.
CCGGGTGGTGCTGGTAATCGAGCACCTCGAAGTCTTCGTACTGGTAGTCGAAGATCGAGTCCGGCTTGCGGCGGATGTTGAGGGTCGGGTAGGCGAAGGGCTGGCGCGAGAGCTGCAGTTCCACCTGCTCGTGGTGGTTGCTGTAGATGTGGCAGTCGCCACCGGTCCAGATGAAGTCGCCCACGTCCAGGTCGCACTGCTGGGCCAGCATGTGGGTCAGCAGCGCATAGCTGGCGATGTTGAACGGCACGCCCAGGAAGATGTCGGCGCTGCGCTGGTACAGCTGGCAGCTGAGCCGGCCGCGTTCACCCGGGGCCTGCGGCGGCGCCACGTAGAACTGGAAGAACGCGTGGCAGGGCATCAGGGCCATCTTGTTCAGGTCGGCCACGTTCCAGGCGCTGACGATGATGCGGCGCGAATCGGGGTTGGTGCGCAGCTGCTTCACCACCTCGCTGATCTGGTCGATGTGGCCGCCGTCCGGCGTGGGCCAGTTGCGCCACTGCACGCCGTAGACCGGGCCCAGGTCGCCGTCTTCGCGCGCCCATTCGTCCCAGATGGTGCAGCCGCGTTCCTGCAGCCACTTCACATTGCTGTCGCCGCGCAGGAACCACAGCAGTTCCACGATGAGGGCCTTCAGGAACACCTTCTTGGTGGTCACCAGCGGAAAGCCCTCGTTCAGGTCGAAGCGCATCTGGTGGCCGAACACGCTGGTGGTGCCGGTGCCGGTGCGGTCGGTCTTCTGCACGCCGGTCGTGTAGACGTGGCGCATGAAGTCTTCGTACTGGGAGCGCACGGGGCGGGATGCAGATTCGGACATGGTGGCGGGGGTGTCGGGGGCAAAGGGGGATTTTCCCCCGAATCTCAAAGACCGGTTCAGGCCAGCACCCGACCCGGGTTCATCAGGCCCTGCGGGTCCAGTGCGGTCTTGATGCTGCGCATCAGGCTCAGGGCCACCGGGTCCTTGTAATGCGGCAGGCAGGCGGCCTTGAGGCTGCCCACACCGTGCTCGGCACTGATGGAGCCGCCGTGGCGGGTCACGGCGTCGAACACCAGGGTGTTGACGCGGGACTCCTCCTCGGACAGGAAACGCACCGGGTCGCCGTCGGCCGGGGCCTGCACGTTGTAGTGCAGGTTGCCATCGCCCAGGTGGCCAAAGTTCACCAGCCGCACGCCGGGGATGGCCTGGGCCAGCAGGGCGTCGGTCTCGGCGCAGAAGGCGGGGATGCGCGACACCGGGATGCTGATGTCGTGCTTGATGTTCAGGCCTTCCTCGGCCTGGGCCAGCGGAATGCTCTCGCGGATGTGCCACAGGCCCTGCGCCTGGGCGATGCTCTCGGCCACCACGGCATCCAGCACGTGCCCGGCGTCCAGAGCGGTTTCCAGCAGGCGCTCGAACTGGGCGCGGGCGTGTTCCTCGCTTTCGCTGTCGCTGTTCTCCAGCAGCACGCAGTACGGGCTCTCGCGCCACAGCGGCACCCGCAGCTGCGGGAAATGGCGGTCGACCAGGCCGAGCGCGAACTGGCCCATGACCTCGAAGCCGGTCAGGCCCGGCCCCAGGCGGCGGTGGGCCAGCGACAGCAGCGCCACGGCGGCGTCCATGGAGGGCACGGCGGCCCAGGCGGTGAGCCGGGCGGCGGGCTGGGGGTGCAGCTTGAGTGTGGCGGCGGTGATGATGCCCAGCGTGCCTTCGCTGCCCACGAACAGGTCGCGCAGGTCGTAGCCGGTGTTGTCCTTGCGCAGGCCGCCCAGCCCGTTCCAGACCTCGCCCTGCGCGGTGACCACTTCCAGGCCCAGGCAGAGTTCACGGGCGTTGCCGTAGCGGACCACCTGGGTGCCGCCGGCATTGGTGGCCAGGTTGCCGCCGATGGTGCAGCTGCCCTCGGCCGCCAGGCTCAATGGAAACAGCAGGCCGGCCTGTTCGGCGGCTTCCTGCACCGACTGCAGCACGCAGCCGGCCTCGACCGTCATGGTCAGGTTGGCCGTGTCGATGCCACGAACCGCGTTCATGCGGCCCAGGTGCAGCACCACCTGCCGGCCCGAATCGTCGGGCGTGGAACCGACCACCAGGCCGGTGTTGCCGCCCTGCGGCACCACTTGTACCCCGGCGGCCACGCAGGCCTTGACCACCGCCGCCACCTCGGCCGTGCTGCCCGGCCGCACCACGGCCAGCGCATGGCCGCGGGCGCGCTTGCGCCAGTCCTGTTCGTGGGCGGTCAGGTCGTGCCGGTCCCGGGTCAGCACATGGGTGTCGCCCACCAGGGCGCGCAGGGTGTCGACGACGGGGTGGGGCCGGGCAGTCATGGGGGGCGGTCAGGGCTGGCGCGGCGCGGCCGGTTGGGTCCGGGCATCGGCTTCGGCGGCCGCCGAGGCGGCATCGGCAGCCACGGCTTCCTTGCCGGCAGCCTTCAGGCGGATGCGCACATGCAGGGCGCAGGCGGCGAACAGGCTCAGGCAGAGCAGGGTCTGGAGCACCGCCATCAGGGTGGATGCGGCCGATTCGCCGCTGGTGGCGCGCACGGCACCCTCGGTGAAGTACAGCCAGACCAGCAGGCTGACCCAGCGGTAGGTGTACATGCGGTTCTTCAGCAGCCCGGCCAGCGGCACCGCCAGCGGCAGCACCTTCAGCGCCCACCAGGAGCCGCCTGGCCGCAGCGGCGCGACCACCATTTCCCAGGCCAGACCCACGAGGATCAGGCCGATCAGGCTGGCAACAGCCAGCCAGCGGGTGTTCTGGATGGCGGCGGTGGGCAGGGTGGTCATGGCGGAATGAGAGGAAGCCGACAGAGGCGGGCAGGGCGGGCTGGCATGATACCGGGATGACCCTGTCCGACCGGCTCGGCGCCGCTGAATCCCTGCTGCGAACGCTGTGGCGCAACGCCCGCGGCTTTCCGTGGCGCAACACCGCCGTCACCCTGCGCGAACGCTTCCGGGAGGACCGCCTGGGCGTCACCGCCAGCAGCCTGACCTTCACCACCTCCATCTCGCTGGTGCCGCTGTTCACCGTGGCGCTGGCGGTGTTCAGCGCCTTCCCCATGTTCGACCGGCTGCAGGTCACGCTGCAGCGCTGGCTGGTGCAGAGCCTGGTGCCGGACAACATCGCCCGCCAGGTGCTGACCTACCTGAACCAGTTCTCCAGCAAGGCCTCGCAGATGGGCTGGGCCGGTGCGTTGGTGCTGCTGGTCACGGCGCTGGCCCTGATCCTCACCATCGACCGCAAGCTCAACGACATCTGGCGGGTACGCCAGCCGCGTTCGTTCACCCAGCGGGTGCTGGTGTACTGGGCCGTGCTCACCCTGGGCCCGCTGCTGCTGGCCGGCAGCGTCACCGTCACGTCGTATGCCATTGCCTATTCACGCGGGGTGCCGGGCAGCCTGACCGGCACGGTCCGCCTGCTGCTCGATTCGCTGCAGGTGGTGCTGGTCACCGGCGGGCTGGCGGCGCTCTACCGCTATGTGCCCAACACCCGGGTGCGCTGGACCCATGCGCTGGTGGGCGGCCTGTTCGCCGCCACTGCGCTGGAACTGGCCAAACAGCTGCTGGGCTGGTACTTGAAGGCGGTGCCGACCTACTCGGTGCTCTACGGCACTTTTGCCACGCTGCCCATCCTGCTGGTCTGGTTCTATGTGGCATGGGTCATCGTGCTGCTGGGGGCGGTGGTCACGGCGTATCTGCCCAGCCTGCTGACCGGCGTGGCCCGCCGGGGCGACACGCCGGGCTGGAGCTTTCAGCTGTCGCTGGAGGTGATGGAGCGCCTGCTCTCAGCACGGGACGACGCCGCGCGCGGCCTGAGCCTGGATGCCCTGGCCCAGGCCCTGCGGGTCGACCCGCTGCAGCTCGAAGAACCGGTGGGCGCTCTGGTCGCGCTGGACTGGCTGGGCCGGCTGAACGAGGAGGGCGAGCGTTACGTGGTGCTGATCGATCCCGACAGCACCCCCATGGCACCGCTGGCCGAGCGCCTGCTGCTGGCCCGTCAGGCCAGCACCCTGCGATTCTGGGACCAGAGCCGCTGGTCCGACCTGACCCTGGCCGAGACGCTGACCCCCGGCGTGCTGCCCCCGGGGGCAGCGCCGGTCATCAACGCCTGATCAGGCCGGCTGCGCCGTATGGCGCTGCAGGAAATCGCGCAGCGCGAACAGGGTGGCATCCGGCGCCTCGGTCATCTGGTGGTGGCCCACCGGCACCCGCGCCACCTCCACCATCCGACCGGCTGCGCGGGCCGCCTCGATCAGGCCCTGTGCGGCCTTGGGCGGCGTCATCTGGTCGGCTGCACCCAGCACGAACAGCACCGGGCAGCGCCCGTTCTGCATGGCGGCTTCCCCGCCCGAGTAGCTGTCGCAGGCCACGAAGCCCCGGTGGAACACGTTCACCGCCGGGTTGCTGCGCAGCACGCGACGGCCCAGGGCCATGCCGGCACCGAACACCCAGGTGCCCGGGCCCAGCGCCGAGGGCGGCGCGGCCAGCGTGCTGCGCGAGAACACGTTGACCATGCGCAGCGCCTTTTCGGGTTCTTCCAGCGAGGCCTGGATGAGGGCCGGAGACACCTTCATCGGATACGCCGTGCCCACCAGCACCAGGTGGCTGATGCGCTCGGGGAACCGGGCAGCGGCCTCCATGGCGATCAGCGATCCCCAGCTGTGGCCCACCAGGGCAACCTGCTGCACGCCCGCGGCGTCCAGCAAGGCGCCGACGAAATCGGCGGCCGCTTCCACCGAGGCCGGGGCTTCGCCGCCGCTGCGGCAATGGCCCGGCAGGTCGACGGCCAGCACATTGAAGCCGTGGTTCGCCAGGTAGCGGCTCTGCAGCGCCCAGACGCTGTGGTCGTTGAGCACGCCGTGGATCATGACCACGGTGGGCCGGGCGGCATCGAAGGGCTTGCCGCCGGTGTAGGCGTAGGTGGTGGCGCCGTTGACGGTGAGTTCCATGGTCAGACTGCCTTTTCTGCGGCCTTGAGGGCGCGCTTGAGGTCGTCGATCAGATCGTCGGCGTCTTCCAGGCCGATGGACAGGCGGATGGTGCCCGGGCCGATGCCGGCACCCGCCAGGGCTTCGTCGCTCATGCGGAAGTGGGTGGTGCTGGCCGGGTGGATCACCAGCGAGCGGCAGTCGCCCACATTGGCCAGGTGGCTGAAGATCTTGAGGGCCTCGATGAAGGCCTTGCCCTGCGTGCGGCTGCCCTTGATGTCGAAGCTGAACACCGAGCCCGCTCCGCGTGCACCGAAGCGCAGGATGCGTTCGGCCAGCGCATGGCTGGGGTGCGATTCGAGCAGGGGATGACCCACCCGCGAGACCAGCGGGTGGCTGGCCAGGAACTGCACCACACGCTCGGTGTTGGCCATGTGCCGGTCCATGCGCAGCGACAGCGTCTCGATGCCCTGCAGGATCAGCCACGCGGTGTGCGGGCTCATGCAGGCGCCGAAGTCGCGCAGGCCCTCCCGCCGGGCCCGCAGCAGGAAGGCGCCCACGGTGGACTCCTCGGTGAACACCATGTTGTGAAAGCCGTCGTAGGACTCGCTGAGCTCGGCAAAGCGGCCGTCGCGGGCATGGGCGGCGTCCCAGTCGAAGCTGCCGCCATCGATCAGCACGCCACCGATGACGGTGCCGTGGCCGCTCAGGAACTTGGTGGCCGAGTGGTAGACGAGGTCGGCCCCCATCTCCAGCGGGCGCACCAGGTAGGGCGTGGTCAGGGTGGAATCGACCAGCAGCGGCACACCGGCCTCGCGGGCGATCTGGCCGATGGTGGGCACATCGAGCACGTCCAGGCCCGGGTTGCCCACCGTCTCGCCGAAGAACAGGCGGGTGTTCGGCCGCACGGCGGCCTTCCAGCCGTCGATGTCGCCGGGCTTGACGAAGGTGGTCTCGATGCCGAAGCGTCGCATCGTGTAGTGCAGCAGGTTCTGGCTGCCGCCGTACAACGCGGTGCTGGCCACGATGTGCGACCCCGCCCCCATCAGCGTGGCCACCGCCAGGTGCAGCGCCGCCTGCCCGCTGGCGGTGGCAATGGCGCCCACGCCGCCTTCGAGCGCGGCCATGCGCTGCTCGAACACCGCGTTGGTGGGGTTGCTGATGCGGCTGTACACATGGCCGGCGCGTTCCAGGTTGAACAGCGCGGCCGCATGGTCGCTCGACTCGAAGACGAAGGACGTGGTCAGGTGGATGGGCACGGCGCGCGCGCCGGTGGCGGGGTCGGGCTGGGCACCGGCATGCAGGGCCAGCGTGTCGAACCCGGGGTCGGAATGACCGGCCATGGGGGTGTCTCCTGATGTGGTTCTGCGGGGTATTGTGGGCTATATTGCTTCACTGCCCGGTCGGGCGGACGACACCAGATTCCGAGGAGAACGGCCATGAAAGTCAGCGACATCCTGCGCGTCAAGGGCGGCACGCTTTACACCATCTCGCCGGAGGATTCGCTCCAGCGCGCGGTGGAGACCATGGCCCAGTACGACATCGGCTCGCTGGCCGTCATGGAGCACGGCGAGCTGGTGGGCATGCTGACCTTCCGCGAGCTGATCCACACCCTGGCCCGCAACGGGGGACAGGTGGGCGGCAAGGTGGTGCGCACCGTCATGGACGACCACCCCATGAGCTGCACCCCCGAGACCGAGCTGGACCAGGTCCGCCCCATGATGCTTGAGAAGCACACCCGCTACATGCCGGTCATGGACAACAAGATGCTCATGGGCGTGATCAGCTTCTACGACGTGGCCAAGGCGGTGGTCGACAGCCAGAACTTCGAGAACCGCATGCTCAAGGCCTACATCCGCGACTGGCCCCAGGAAGAAGAAGGCGAAGCCGCTGCCGCCGAGGCCGCCCGCGCCGCTCGGGGATAATCGGGCCGCATGAGCGGCAACACCCTTGGCACCCTGTTTTGCGTCACCAACTTCGGTGAATCCCACGGCCCGGCCATCGGCTGCGTGATCGACGGGTGCCCCCCCGGCCTGGCGCTGGACGCCGCCGACATCCAGACCGACCTGGACCGCCGCCGCCCCGGCACCAGCCAGTTCGTCACACAGCGCAACGAACCCGACGCGGTGGAGATCCTCTCCGGCGTCTACCAGGGGCAGACCACCGGCGCCCCCATCGCCCTGCTGATCCGCAACACCGACCAGCGCAGCAAGGACTACGGCGACATCCTGCAGACCTTCCGCCCCGGTCATGCCGACTACACCTATTGGCAGAAATACGGCATCCGCGACCCGCGCGGCGGTGGCCGCAGCTCGGCCCGCCTGACCGCGCCCACCGTGGCCGCCGGCGCCGTGGCCCGCAAGTGGCTGCGTGAACACCACGGTATCGAATTCCGGGGCTGCATGACCCAGATCGGCGAGGTGGCCATCCCCTTCGAGAGCTGGGACCATGTGCGCAACAACCCATTCTTCGCCCCGGTGGCCGATGCATCGGCGCTGGAGGACTACATGATGGCGCTGCGCAAGAGCGGCGATTCCTGCGGTGCCCGCATCCGCGTCACCGCCACCGGCATGCCGGTGGGCCTGGGCGAGCCGCTGTACGACCGGTTGGACGCCGACATCGCCCACGCCATGATGGGTCTGAACGCGGTCAAGGGCGTGGAGATCGGTGCCGGCTTCGCCTGCGTGGCCGACAAGGGCAGCACCCACGGCGACAGCCTTACCCCGGACGGATTCGCCGCCAACAAGGCCGGTGGCGTGCTGGGCGGCATCAGCACCGGCCAGGACCTGGAGGTGTCGATCGCCATCAAGCCGACCAGCTCCATCCTGATCCCGCGCGAGAGCATCGATGTGAACGGCGAGGCCACCGAGCTCATCACCAAGGGCCGCCACGACCCTTGCGTGGGCATCCGCGCCACGCCCATTGCCGAGGCCCTGCTGGCCCTGGTGGTCATGGACCATGTGCTGCGCCACCGCGCCCAGTGCGGCGACGTGCGCACCGCCACCCCCGACATCGCGGCCCGCCAGCGGAGCTGACATGGCCGTTGCTTCGGCGGTGCGGCCGTTCTCCTGGCTGAGCGCCAGCTATTTCGCGCACATCGGCTTCTTCAATCCGTACCTGCCGCTGTGGCTCAAGGAGCTGGGCTACGGCCTGCTGGCCATCAGCGTGCTCACTTCGGTGCAGTCGGCCACGCGGCTGTTCGCGCCCTATGGCTGGGGCTGGCTGAGCGACCACACCGGCGAGCGTGTGCGCCTGCTGCGCTACGGCGCCACGGTGGCGCTGCTGGCGTCGCTGGGCCTGTGGTTCGATCTCGGCACCACCGGGCTGTTTCTGGTGTTGCTGCTGATGTTCACCCACACCAGCGGCATGATGCCCATGAGCGAGGCGGCGCTGGCCCACCTGGTCAGCCGCGACGGCAGCTTCGATGCCCGGCGCTATGGCCGGGTGCGGGTGTGGGGGTCGATCGGTTTCCTGGTGACGGTGGTACTGGCCGGCACCTGGTTCGAGCACACCGGCATGAGCAGCTTCCCCGTCTGGACGCTGGCCACGCTGGCTGCCGTTGCGCTGAGCACCTGGCGGCTGCCCGACGCCCGCGAGCCGGTGCACATCGAACAGGCCCGCCCGCGCATCTGGCCGGTGCTTCGCCAGCCGCCGGTGGCCTGGTTCTTTGCTGCGGTGTTCTTCCATGTAATGGCGCACATCTTCATTTACATCTTCCTCTCGCTCTACCTGGACTCGCTGGGCTACAGCAAGACGGTGATCGGTCTGCTGTGGGCCTTGTCGGTGGCCATCGAGGTGGGCTGGTTCTTCACCCAGGGCCGCTGGCTGCCGCTGCTGACGCTGCCCGCGTGGCTGGTGCTGGCCGCAGGCCTCATGGCGCTGCGCATGGGCATCACGGCTTCGCTGGCCAGCTCGCTGGTTGTGCTGGTGCTGGCGCAGGCCCTGCATGCCATCACCTTTGCGGCCCACCACACGGTGTGCATTGCGTGGATCAGCGAACACTTCCCCGGTCGCCTGCGCGGGCGTGGTCAGGCGCTGTATGCGGTGCTGGGTTATGGCCTGCCCGGTGTGGTGGGCGGTCTGGCCGGGGGGCTGTTGAGTTCGGCTCTGGGCCTGGCCAGCGTGTTCTGGCTGTCGTCGGCCTGCGGCGCGGTGGCCGCGCTGTGCGCGCTGCGGGTGTGGTGGCTGAGGCGCAGCTGAAGCCTCAAGCCGCGCGGATCCGGCGCGCCAGCCCTTCGATGGCCAGTTCGTAGCCATCCACTCCAAAGCCCACCACGATGCCGGCGGCTGCCGGCGACACATAGGAGTGGTGGCGGAAGCTCTCGCGCGCGTGCACGTTGGAGATGTGCACCTCGAACACCGGCAGCGGTTTCACGCCGCTGATGGCATCGAACAGCGCCACCGAGGTGTGGGTGAAGGCGCCTGGGTTGAACACCACGCCAGCCAGCTCGCCGTTGCGATGGCGCACGCCGGCCTGGTGGATGGCATCGATGAGCGCGCCTTCGTGGTTGCTTTGCAGCGCCTCCAGCGAAAAGCCCAGGCGTTCGGCGGCAGCACGGCAGCGGGCTTCCACATCGGCCAGCGTGGTGGCGCCATAAACGCCCGGTTCGCGGGTGCCGAGCAGGTTCAGGTTGGGGCCGTTGAGCAGCAGGATGGCGGGCATGGAAGTCTCCGGAATGCAGGCACTTTAAACCAGCGGCACCGACAGGCTGCGGATGACGGCAGCCGTGCCCGGCCGCACGCCGCGCCACCACACGAAGGCCTCGGCCGCCTGTTCCACCAGCATGCCCACACCGTCGGCCAGCGCGCTCACGCCGGCCTGCTGCGCCTGCCGCAGGAAGGGCGTGAGGCCCTTGCCATAGACCATGTCGTAGGCCAGCGCACCGGGCGCGAACAGGCCAGGGGGCAGGGGCAGCGTCTCGTTGCTCAGGCCGGCCGAGGTGGCATTGATGACCACGTCGAACGACTCGCCGGCCAGCTCGGCATAGCCCCCCGTCTGCAGTGCGGCATGGGCGGCAAAGTCGGCACGCAGGGCATGCGCCTTGTCGGCGCTGCGGTTGGCCACGGCCAGCACCGCCGGGCCCTGTGCCGACAGTGGCAGCAATGCACCGCGCGTGGCACCGCCGGCGCCCAGCACCAGCACCCGCCGGCCGCGCAGCGCATGGCCCAGGTTCACCTGGATGTCGTTCACCAGGCCCACGCCATCGAAGTTGTCGGCCCAGATCCGGTCACCGTCGAACTTGAGTGCGTTGGCCGCACCGGCCAGCCGTGCCGCCTCGCTAGGGTCGGTGGCCAGCGCGCAGGCTTCCAGCTTGAAGGGCAGGGTCACGTTGACGCCCTTGCCTCCGCTTTCGCGGAACGTGGCCACCGTGGCAGCAAAACCGTCCAGCGGCGAATCGATGGCGGTGTAGCTCAGGTCCTGCCCGGTGGCCTGTGCGAACGCAGCGTGGATCTGCGGCGACTTGCTGTGGTTGATGGGGTGGCCGATGACGGCGTAACGGTCGGTCATGGGAACAATCCAGAAACAGGGCAGGGGCATCTGCGACCCGCTGATTGTCTCGCAGCAGTGGCGCCTAACATGAGCCCATGAACACCCTGCACATCGATTTCGTTTCCGACGTCTCCTGCCCCTGGTGTGCCGTCGGCCTGGGCGCGCTGGAACAGGCGCTGCACAGCCTCCAGGGCACCGTGGTCGCCGACATCACCTTCCAGCCGTTTGAACTCAACCCGCAGATGGGACTCGAGGGCCAGGACATTGGCGAACACCTGACCCAGAAGTACGGCAGCACGCCCGAGCAGCAAGTCCAGATCCGCGACACCATCCGGGCGCGCGGCGCCGAGGTCGGCTTCACCTTCAACCCTGGCGGGCGCGGCCGCATCTGGAACACCTTCGATGCCCACCGCCTGCTGCACTGGGCCACCGAAGAGGGGGAGCCCGGTCAGCAGATGGCCTTGAAGAAGGCGCTGCTGGCCGCCTGCCACACCCGCAGCGAGGCCATGGGTCACCACGACGTGTTGCTGGCCTGCGTGGCCAAGGCGGGTCTGGATGAAGCCCGCGCCCGCGCCATCCTGGCCAGCGACGAGTTCGCGCAGGACGTGCGGGAGCGCCAGGCCTTCTACACCGGCAACGGCATCCATTCGGTGCCGGCCGTCATCGTCAACCAGCGGCACCTCATCTCGGGCGGTCAGCCCGCTGCGGTGTTCGAGCAGGCGCTGCGGCGGATCGCAGCGGGCGAGGTGTGAGCCTGCCCGTCAGCGGGGCGAGGCATCGGCCGATGCTTCGTCGAGCGCGGCCATGCTGGCGTCCAGCAGCCCGTGCAGCGCGGCCACCTGCTCCAGCCCCAGCTTCTGGTTGAGTGCGGTCTGGGCGGATTTCCAGGCCCGCTGGCCTTCGGTGCGTTTGGCACGGCCCGCGTCGGTGACGTCCACGAGCCGGCTGCGCGCGTCGTCGCCCGCGCCCACCACCAGCCATCCCTGGGCCACCATCGGCTGGAGGTTGCGGGTCAGCGTGGAGGCGTCCATCTGCAGCCGGCGTGCCAGATCGCCGGGCCGGATCGGCCCCAGCTTGACCACATGCGATAGCAGGGCGTACTGGGTGTTCTTCAGACCCGCAGCTGCGAGGTGCTGGTCGTAGTGGCGCGCCACCATGCGACCCAGCTGGCGGATCTTGAGGTTGGTGCAGCCTTGCGGCAGGACAGTTGCGTTCATGCTATAAATTGCAGATACAACAATTGTAGTTGCAATTAAAAGGAGCGGACGATGTCGGCACAGCAGACCCTTGAAGAATGGCAGGAAACCGAGCGGCGGGTGCGCAGCCGCCTGGGCGATTCTGGCACCGCCCCGCGCGAAAAGGTGTTCGGCATGACCGGCATGGAAGTCTTCAACGCCATCTTTGCCGGCGAACTCCCGGCCCCGCCCATCGGCGAAACCATGGACTTCGTTCCGGTGCACATGGAGCCTGGGCAGGCCGTGTTCCAGGGCAGGCCGCAGCGGCGCCATTACAACCCGCTGGGCACGGTGCATGGTGGCTGGTTCTGCACCCTGCTCGATTCGGCGGTGGGCTGCGCGGTGCACACCACGCTGCCCGCCGGCAAGGGCTACACCACGCTGGAGATCAAGGTGAACATGCTGCGCCCGCTCACCGATGCGGTGCCGCTGGTGCGGGCCGAAGGACGGGTGATCCATGCAGGCCGGCAGGTGGCCACCGCAGAGGGTCGGATCGTCGGCCCGGACGGCAAGGTCTATGCCCACGCCACCACCACCTGCATGATCTTCGATCACGCCGGCAGCGCGTGAGCATCAGGCCATGATCACTCTGCCCGGAGGTCTCTGAGCGGGGTGCCGGCCAGCTTCAGGTCCTTCATCTGCCGGTACAGCGACTCCAGTTGGCGGGCCGTGCGCGCTGTGTCGAAGAGGCGCGACGAGCCCACAGCACGGGTCAATCGCTGCCTCAGCGTGCGAAGGCCCTCGGGATCCTGGGACCAGGCCACAGCTTGCTCAACGTAAGCCGCCGGCGTCGGTGCAATCAGCTCGTTCAGACCCGCGCTGCGCAGCACGCTGGTGCACATGCGGGCCGAAAATGTCCTGCCCGTCAGCGTCAGGATCGGCAGGCCTGCGCGCAGTGCATCACTGGCCGTGGTGCCCGAGCTGTAGGGCGTGGTGTCCAGATACAGGTCTGCCAGTGCCATTCGTTGCAGGTAGTCTGTTCGTTCGACCCGTCCGGCAAAGTGCAGGCGATGTTGTCCGATACCAGCCTTCGCCAGGGCTGCCGCGAGATGGCCGCGGCTCTCGGCATGGTCCGAATACAGCCACAGGTGACTGCCTGGCGCCCTCTGCAGGATGTCGATCCACATGGACAAGGTCGAAGCGCTGATCTTGAAGCTGTTGCTGAAGCAGCAGAAGACGAAGGCCTCGGCAGGGATGCCTTCATCGGCACGACCTGTTCCGCCGGTCACGGGCGCCCATGCACCATTGGCCTGGTAAGCATCCATCCAGGCCACATGCTCTGTGTAGTGGTGACGCAGTTCGGCAGGGATGAGGGCGTCATCGGCCAGGATGTAGTCCATGGCCGCCATGCCACTGGGGCCGGGGAAGGCCAGGTAACTCACCTGCACCGGTGCCACTCGCGCAGCGAACAGGTCCGCGCGGTTGTTGAGCGTGTGTCCGCCGAGGTCCATTGCGATATCGATGCCCGCGATTCGGCTCCGCTCCTGAATGGCTGTCACGGGCAGGCCGGCGACATCGTGGAACTGGTCTGCCGCCTGCATGACCCGATCCAGGGCCGGTGAGGGCGGCTGGCGGCCGGTGAGGAACACATGGACTTCCAGCGCATCGCGGTCGTGCGCCCTCAGCACCGGCTCCAGCAGGTAGGTGACCGGATGCTCACCCCAGTCGGCCGAGAAGTAGCCGACCCGGATCTTGCGGTCGGCCATCGCTGTGGCCGGCTGCGTCCGGGTAGGCATGGGTCGGCCGAGCCGGTGGGCCACGAAGTTCTCGGTGGCCTTGAGCAGCACGGCCGGATCGTCCTGCGTCACGATAGCCTCGAACGGTGTCATGGCTGCGTGTCCGTCGGCCAGCGCTGCCCGCAGGAGGGCCTGCTCCTCCTCTTCGCCGTCCAGGTCGCAGATGTGCCGTCGGGCCATCAGCCGGCCGCCACGGCAGGCGTGCAGCGCTGGATCGAGCCGGAGCGCCTCGCTGAAGTGGTGGATGGCCTCGGTGTGTCGGCGCATGCCATTGAGCAGCTGCCCCAGGTTGGCATGCCCCAGTGCGTTCCCGGGCTGCAGCTCGATGACCCTTCTGAAGCACTGTTCTGCCTGGGCGGATTCCCGCAGCGCGTCGTGCGCGGCGCCCAGGTTCATCCACACCAGAGGATCCGAGGGGTCCATGCGCCCGGCTTCTTCCAGCTGGGCGATGGCTTGCTGCACTTCGTTGTTGCGGACATGTGCTGCCGCCAGATTGATGCGGATCTGGCGCACCTGCGGAGCCAGTTTCAGGGCCGACTGGAAATCGCGGATGGCCTCCCCGATCCGGTGCAGATCGAACAAGGCATTCGCGCGGTTGTACAGGTAGTCGGCTCGGCCGGGCTGAGCGTCCAGGGCGGCCTCGAAGCAGGCCAGCGCCTCGTCCGGCCGGCCCAGACTGCGCAGCGCCTCGCCCTTGTTGGTCAGTGCGCCCGCGTTGGGCTTTTCCAGCGCCAGCGAACGGTCGCAGGCCTCGACGGCCCTGGTGTGTTCACCCATCTGGTTGAACAGATAGGCCAGGTTGCACAGCACGTCCGGCTGCTGCGGAGCCCTCTGCAGCGAGGCCTCCAGCAGCCGACGAGCCTCAGGCAGGTTGCCGCGCTGAAGTTCCGCAATGCCCCATTGGTTCGTGATGCCTGGGTGGTCCGGCTGCAATGACAGAGCCATCCGGTAGCCTTGAATGGCAGCATCCAGATGGCCTGCCCGGTGCGCTTGCAGGGCGCCCTGCATGATCTGTTGGAGGGAACTCATCGGGTGTCGGAAGGGGAGGTCTGCAGCGCCCGCGCGATCCGGTTTTTCTTCACCGTGGGTCGGGGCACTGGATGGGCCAAGTGGCTGAACCAGGCGCGCACGTCCTCGTCCAGGCCCACGCCGTGCATGTAGTTGTAGAGCGCCTTGCGCAGGCCGGTGCCCAGGGCGTCGTGGTCGACGCCGGTCGGGTCGGTGAAGCCGATGTCGTTGCGCGCGAAGGTCACCGGCGGCAGCGGGATGAGTTCGATACCGTAGTCCTGCGGGTTCAGGCCTACCGGTGAATGCACGGTGCAGCTGAAGCGGTGGAAGAAGCCGCTCTGGATGCAGCCGTTCTCGAACAGCTGGCGCACGTATTCCAGTGCGTCCACCGTGTCCTGCACCGTCTGGGTCGGAAACCCGTACATGAGGTAGGCATGCACCAGGATGCCGGCGTCGCTGAAGCCTTTGGTGACGCGCGCCACCTGCTCCACCGACACGCCTTTCTTCATCAGGTTGAGCAGCCGGTCGCTGGCCACTTCCAGGCCGCCGCTCATGGCGATGCAGCCGCTGTCGGCCAGCAGCTGGGCCAGCTCGGGCGTGAAGGTCTTCTCGAAGCGTATGTTGCCCCACCAGCTGATGGGCAGGCCCCGTCTGAGCAGCTCTTCGGCCAGGGCCTTGAGCGCCTTGGGTGGTGCCGCCTCGTCCACGAAGTGGAAGCCGGTCTGGCCGGTCTCGTCCACGATGCGCTCGATGCGGTCGGCCAGGGTTTGGGCGGTGGCGGTCTCGTAGCGGCCGATGTAGTCCAGGCTCACGTCGCAGAAGCTGCACTTCTTCCAGTAGCAGCCATGGGCCACGGTGAGCTTGTTCCAGCGGCCGTCGCTCCAGAGCCGGTGCATGGGGTTGAGCATGTCCACCAGGCTGAGGTAGCGGTCCAGCGGCAGGCCGTCCCAGGTGGGGGTTCCCACGTCCTCAAAGGGCACGTCGGGCTCGGCCAGGTTCACGTACTGCACCTGGCCCTCGTCGTTGCGCAGGAAGGTGCGCACCAGCCGCTGGCGGCCGCGCTTCCCTTGCAGATGCTCCAGCAGCGCCAGCAGCGGTCGTTCGCCGGCGTCCAGGGTCACGAAGTCCACGAGGTCGAACACCCGCGGCTCGCGCAGGTCGCGCAGTTCGGTGTTCACATAACCGCCACCCAGGGCGATGCGCACATCCGGGTGCTGCGCCTTGATGGTCTGCGCGATGCGCAGCGCCGCGTACACCGCGCCGGGGAAGGGCACCGACAGCAGCACGAGTGTGGGCCGGTGCTGTTCGATGGCCTGCAGCGTGAGGCGCTGCAGGATGTCGTCGATGAGCGTGGGCGGCGCGGCCAGGGCCTGGGCCAGCGGCTCGAAGGTCGGCTGGCTGCTGGCCAGCGATTCGGCATAACGCACGAAGGCAAAGCGCTCGTCGACCGCGTCGCGGATCACGTCTGCCAGATCGTCCAGGTACAGGGTGGCGATGTGGCGGGCCTTGTCCTGCACGCCCAGGGCGCCGAAGGCCCAGGCCAGGGGGTCGCCCGATCCGTCGTCCTCGTACTGTTCCAGCGCGGCAAATCGTGGTCCCTCGGGCAGCAGCTCGCGCGCGGCAATGCGGTGGGCCAGGGTGCTGTCGCGGCCCTGAAGGAAGGTGATGGTGGGCGCGATGGTGCGGCGGTAGCGGGGGAAGTCGGCCAGGAAGGCCTGCACGCCTGCGCTGCGCTGTTGCACGGGCAGGGCCTCGGCCCGCTCGCGGATGGCATCCAGACCGTCGGGCTTGAACAGCTCCAGCACCAGGGCCAGCGCCAGGTCGGTCTGGTGCGCGTCCAGGCTGCGCGAGCGCAGGAAGCCGGTGAGGTAGGCGGTGGAGGGGTAGGGCGTGTTGAGCTGCGTCATCGGCGGGATGACGGAGAGCACGCGCAACGGTTCGGTGGGCATGGGGCGGTCAGGGAGTGCCGGCAGTGTACCGGCGCCCCCTGCGCCCCATGCAGCGCAGGGCTGTGTTCAGCGTGCGCTGGCCGGCAGCACCAGGCCGCCGTGCAGGCGCGGCCGGCGGGCCTCGTCCCATTGCTGCACCGTCTCGGCCACGGCGTCGGCGGTGGCGGCCGACAGGGTCCAGCCCAGGTGGCCGTGGCCGGTGTTGTAGAACACGTTGGCACGGCGGCCGGGGCCCACGCGCGGCATCATGTCCGGCAGCATGGGCCGCAGGCCGGCCCAGGGCACCACCTGGCGGGTGCTGACGCCCGGGAAGCACTGGTTCACCCAGCGCACCAGCGGCGCGATGCGGTCGGCGCGGATGTCGCGGTTCACGCCATTGAACTCAGCGGTGCCGGCCACCCGGAAGCGGCCATCGCCCAGGCGGCTGGTCACCAGCTTGGTCTCGTCGTCCAGCAGGCTCACCGTGGGCGCGGCCTGCTGGCTGGCCTCGTCCAGCAGGTTGACCGTGATGCTGTAACCCTTGACCGGGTAGATGTTGACCCGGTCACCCAGCTGGGCGGCCACATCGCGGCTGGCCACGCCGGCGCACACCACGATACCGTCGAAGGTGCGCGGTGCGTCTTCACCGGCAAGCCACACACTGGCCTGCTCGCCGTCGCTCTGGACCTTCTTCACCTCCACGCCGCACACCATCTGGGCGCCGCGCTTCTCGGCCGCCTGGGCCAGGCCGTTGGTGTAGCGGTGGATGTCCCCGGTGGCATCGCTCTCGGTATAGAAGCCGCCAAAGTAGGTGCCGGCCAGCGTGGGCTCGATGGCCTTCATCTCTTCGGGCGTCACCGCACGCCGCGGCAGGCCGCCTTCGGCCAGCAGTTCGCTCACGCGGGCTGCGTGCTCGAAGCCGTCGCGGTGGCGGTAGATGTGCAGGATGCCGGCCTTCTTGAGGTCGAAGTCGATGCCCTCGGCCTCGGCCCAGCCGAACAGGTGTTCGCGCGCGGCAATGGCCAGCCTGGCGGTGGCCACGGTGTTGCTGCGGTAACGCGGGATGCTGGCCGCGAACTCGGCGAACCAGCTCAGCTTGTGCCAGCTCGGACGCGGGTTGACCAGCAGCGGTGCGTCCGGACGGAACATCCACTTCAGGCCCTTCCACAGGGTGGAGGGGTGGGTCCAGGTCTCGGCATTGCTGGCCGAGAGCTGGCCGCCGTTGGCGAACGAGGTCTCCATCGCCGGGTAGCGGTGGCGCTCGAACAGGGTGACGGAAAAACCGCGGCGGGTCAGGGCATAGGCGGTGGTGACACCGGTGATGCCGCCGCCGATGATGGCGATCGAAGGCATGGATCAGGTTCCAGAAACGTCATGGGGAATGGGTCCGCCCGACCCGGATGGCCTGGCGGACGCCCCCTCTGTTTGGAACCTGAGAGATTCATGGCACGCGGGGTGCCACTTGCTCCTGCGGTGGACCCGTTGACGAAACGGGTCGCTCTTCAGAGTGTGGCCGCCGATCGGTCCTGGTGCCTGAGAGTTTCCGGGGCGGTTGCTCCTTCGGCGCCGGCGCTTGGCCGGACTCTCCCGATGCGGCGGTGGTGGTGGAATCGGTACTTGCTGATCAGTACTCGTGCATCAATAGTCGCTGAGGGGCACGCAGCTGCAGAACAGGTTGCGGTCACCATGCACGTTGTCGACCCGGCCCACGGTCGGCCAGTACTTGGTCTGCGGCCGGTCGGCCTTCAGGGCCGATGCGACCTCGCGGCTGTAGGGGTGCTTCCAGTCGGCTGCCATCAGGCTGGCCGCGGTGTGGGGCGCGTTCTTCAGCGGGTTGTCGTCCTGCGGCCAGGTGCCGTCTTCGACCAGCCGGATCTCCTCGCGGATCGCGACCATGGCGCCGATGAAGCGGTCCAGCTCTTCCAGCGTCTCGCTCTCGGTGGGCTCGACCATCAGGGTGTTGGCCACCGGGAAGCTGAGGGTGGGGGCGTGGAAGCCGTAGTCCATCAGGCGCTTGGCCACGTCCTCGGCCATCACGCCGCAGCTGTCCTTGAAGTGGCGCAGGTCCAGGATGCACTCGTGCGCCACATGGCCGTTCTCGCTGGCGTACAGCGTCGGGAAGTGGCGTTTTAGGCGCTGGCTGATGTAGTTGGCCGACAGGATGGCCACTTCGGTGGCGCCCTTCAGGCCCTCGGCCCCCATCATGCGGATGTACATCCAGGAAATCGGCAGCACCGCTGCGTTGCCCAGCGGGGCAGCCGACACCGCGCCCACGCCATTGACCGGCACGCCTCCCGTGGCATGGCCCGGCAGGAACGGCACCAGGTCTTCCACCACGCACACCGGGCCGACGCCGGGGCCGCCGCCGCCGTGCGGGATGCAGAAGGTCTTGTGCAGGTTGAGGTGGCTCACGTCACCGCCGAACTCGCCCGGCGCGGCCACGCCGACCAGGGCATTCATGTTGGCGCCGTCCACGTACACACGGCCGCCATGCCGGTGCACCAGTGCGCACAGGTCCTTGACCTGCGTCTCGAACACGCCGTGCGTGCTGGGGTAGGTGATCATGACCGCCGCCAGGTTGGCGCTGTGCTGCTCGCACTTGGCCTGGAGGTCGTCCATGTCGACGTTGCCGTTCTCGTCGCAGCGGGTCACCACCACCTGCATGCCCACCATCTGGGCGCTGGCCGGGTTGGTGCCGTGGGCGCTGCTGGGGATCAGGCAGATGTTGCGGTGCCCTTCGCCGCTCGAGCGGTGCCAGGCCTGGATGACCAGCAGACCGGCGTATTCGCCCTGCGAGCCGGCGTTGGGTTGCAGGCTGATGCCGGCGTAACCGGTGGCCTGGCAGAGCCAGTCGCGCAGCTGCTGATCAAGCAGGCGGTAGCCCTCGCGCTGGTCGGCCGGAGCGAACGGGTGCACCTGGGCAAATTCCGGCCAGGTGATGGGGATCATCTCGCTGGTGGCGTTGAGCTTCATGGTGCACGAGCCCAGCGGGATCATGCTGCGGTCCAGCGCCAGGTCCTTGTCGGACAGGCTGCGGATGTAGCGCAGCATGCCGGTTTCGGAATGGTGGCGGTCGAACACCGGGTGGGTCAGGAAGTCGCTGGTGCGGCGCAGCTCGACCGGAATGCGCGGCTCCACGCCCCTCTCGAAACCGGCGAACGACGGCAGGCTGGCGCCCTCGGCCGCAAACACCGCCCACAGCGCCTCGATGTCGGCGCGGGTGGTGGTTTCGTCCAGCGTGATGCCGACACGGCCGTCGCCATGGTCGCGCAGGTTCATGCCGGCATCGAGTGCGGCGCGCACCACGCCGGCAGCGCGGCTGTCGGCCAGCACGGTCACGGTGTCGAAGGCATCGGCATGCTCCAGTCGGTGACCCAGCTGTTCCAGGCCCTGGGCCAGGATGGCGGTGTAGGCCGCCACCCGCTGGGCAATGCGCTTGAGCCCCTGGGGACCGTGGTACACGGCGTACATGCTGGCCACCACGGCCGGCAGCACCTGCGCGGTGCAGATGTTGCTCGTGGCCTTCTCGCGGCGGATGTGCTGTTCGCGGGTCTGCAGGGCCAGGCGGTAGGCCGGGTGGCCGTGGCTGTCCACGCTCACACCCACCAGGCGTCCGGGCATGCTGCGCTTGAAGGCGTCGCGGCAGGCCATGAAGGCGGCGTGCGGACCGCCGTTGCCCATGGGCATGCCGAAGCGCTGGGTGTTGCCCACAACGATGTCGGCACCACCCTGGGCGCCGCCGCCGTCCCATTCACCGGGCGGCTTGAGCAGGCACAGGGCCAGCAGGTCGGCCGCCACGATGTAGGCCGCACCGCGGGCATGCACCTTGAGGGTGTCGCCGGTGTCGCAGCCCAGTCGGCCGGAAGTTGCCGGGTACTGCTCCAGCACCGCGAAGTAGTCGTCGCGCTCGATCAGCGCATCCCAGTCGGCCTGGCTGTCGGCGGTCACCACCTCGATGCCCATGGGCTCGGCCCGGGTACGGATGACTTCCAGCGTCTGCGGGTGCACGTCGCCTGCCACCACGAAGCGCTGACCTTTGGCCTTGACCGAGCGCCGGGCCAGCGTCATGGCCTCGGCAGCGGCCGTCGCTTCATCGAGCATGGACGCATTGGCGATGTCCATGCCGGTGAGGTCGGTCACCATGGTCTGGAAGTTGATCAGCGCCTCCATGCGGCCCTGGGAGATCTCGGCCTGGTAGGGCGTGTAGGCCGTGTACCAGGCCGGGTTCTCCAGGATGTTGCGCAGTATCACGCCAGGCGTGTGGGTGCCGTGGTAGCCCTGGCCGATGAAGCTCTTGACCAGCCGGTTCTTCTGCGCCAGGGCCTTCAGCTCGGCCAGTGCCGCGGCTTCGGTGATGGCCGGCGGCAGCTGCATGCCGGCACTGCGCGCGATGCTGCGCGGCACGATGCCGTCGATCAGGGCACGGCGCGACGCCGAACCGATGACCGACAGCATGAGGCCCTCGTCGTCCGGGCCGATGCCGATGTGGCGGGCGATGAATTCGCTGGGGTTCTCAAGGTCGCCCAGGGGCTTGACGGAGGGCATCAGCATGGCGGTGTCCTGCGGGAAGGGTGAAGACGGAGGGGGGTCAGGTGTTGGCCGAGAAGGCGTCGTAGGCGGTCTTGTCGAGCAGCGCGTCAAACTGCTTCGGGTCGGCCAGACGCACCTTGAAGAACCAGCCGGTGGCCAGCGGATCGCTGTTGGCCAGCGAGGGGTCGGCGCGCAGCGCCTCGTTCACCTCGAGCACCTCGCCGGTCACGGGCATGTACACGTCGGCGGCGGCCTTGACCGACTCGACCACGCCGGCCACGTCCTTCTGGTTGAAGCTGCGGCCGACTTCGGGCAGGTCGACGAACACCACGTCGCCCAGCGCGTCCTGGGCATGGTGGGTGATGCCGACGGTGGCGACATCGCCCTCGACGGTGATCCATTCGTGGTCTTCGGTGTACTTGGTGGTCATGTCGGGCTCCTGGTGAAGATAAGTGGAATCGTCAAACGACCGGGGCAGGCTATCAGCCCCGGAAATAGCGGTTGGGCACGAAGGGCATGGCGCTCACGCGCATCGGCACCGGCTTGCCGCGCACGATGGCCAGCACCCGGGTACCGATGGTGGCATGCGAGGGCGGCACCATGCCCATGGCAATCGGAGTCTGGGTGCTCGGGCCGAGCAGGCCGCTGGTGACTTCGCCCAGGCTCTGGCCGGCCTCGTCCTGCAAGGGCGTGTGTTCGCGCACCGGCACGCGCTCCTCGGCCACCAGGCCGACACGCACGCGGGTCAGCGGCACGGTGCCGTCCAGCTGGCCCAGCACGGTGGCGGCGCCAGGGAACCCGCCGGCCCGCGCACCGCCGGTGCGGCGCACCTTCTGCAGCGCCCAGTTCAGGCCGGCTTCGATGGGGGTGATGGTGGTGTCGATGTCGTTGCCATGCAGGCAGAGGCCGGCCTCCAGCCGCAGCGAGTTGCGGGCGCCCAGGCCCACCGGCTTCACTTCCGGCTCTGCCAGCAGGGCGCGGGCAAAGGCGTCGGTGGCGTCGGCCGGCAGCGAGATCTCGAAACCGTCCTCGCCGGTGTAGCCGCTGCGGGTGACGAACAGGTCGGCCCCTTGCCAGGTGAAGGCTGCGCCGGTCATGAACACCAGCTGATTCACGCCGGGCAGCAGGCGCTGCAGCGCGGTGACCGCCTGCGGACCCTGCAGGGCCAGCAGGCCGCGATCGAATTGCGGGGTGATGGTGCAACGGTGGCCGATGCGCTCGACCAGGTGGGCCAGATCGGCCTGCTTGTTGGCACCGTTGACCACCAGGAACAGGTCGCCGCTGCCCGCCACATCGCGGTTGACGAACATCAGGTCGTCCAGGATGCCGCCGTGGTCGTTGAGCAGCAGGCCATAGCGCTGGCGGTTCACGCCCAGACCGAGCACGTCCACCGGCATCAGCGATTCGAGCGCGGCGGCGGCATCCAGGCCGCGGATGGAGATCTGCCCCATGTGGGACACGTCGAACAGGCCGGCCGAGGTGCGGGTGTGGAGGTGTTCGGCCATCAGGCCGGCGGGGTACTGCACCGGCATGCTGTAGCCGGCAAACGGCACCATGCGGGCGCCCAGTTCGAGGTGGAGTGCGTGCAGCGGGGTGTGGAGCAGTTCAGGGGCGGACACAGGCGCGGGTTCCATGGGGGCAGGCCCTGACGGGCGAAACACGGACCACCCCCGGTGTTGCCGTGTGCTGCCCCGCTGTCCGCTTTACCTGAGAGATTCGCCCGGGCGATGCCGCGCTTGCTCCTTCGGTGGACCGCATCGGGTGCGGCCTCTCTCCAGGGGGGAACAGCCGCCTCTCGGCGGCTGGCTGCCAGTCCTTTTGCCTGAGCGTTCAGAGCAGCGTTCCAGCGGAACGGCACTCCTGCGCCTTCGGCGGCCCCGGCTGGCGGGGCTCTCTCCTGACAAGCTTTGAATTCTAGTTCACATGCCTGCGTAGTTGGGGCCGCCGCCACCTTCCGGCGTCACCCAGACGATGTTCTGGGTCGGGTCCTTGATGTCGCAGGTCTTGCAGTGCACACAGTTCTGGGCGTTGATCTGCAGGCGGTCGGCACCGTCGTCGGCCTTGACATATTCGTACACGCCGGCCGGGCAGTAGCGGCTCTCGGGCCCGGCGTACTTGGCCAGGTTGATCTGAACCGGCACGGTGGTGTTCTTGAGCGTCAGGTGCGCCGGCTGGTTCTCTTCGTGGTTGGTGTTGGACACGAACACGCTGGAGAGCCGGTCGAAGGTGAGCTTGCCGTCGGGCTTGGGGTAGCTGATCTGCGGCATCTCGGCCGCCGGGCGCAGGCGGGTGTGGTCGGCCTCGGTCCGGTGGATGGTCCAGGGGGCGCTCTTCATGCCCAGCTTGGGCAGCAGCCACTGCTCGATGCCGGTCATGAGCGCACCCACGGTGTTGCCCTTCTTGAACCACTGCTTGAAGTTGCGCGAACCTTCCAGCTCTTCCTTGAGCCAGCTCTGCTCGAAGGCCGCGGGGTAGGCGTCGAGCTCGTCGCCGCTGCGGCCGGCCACCAGCGCATCGAAGGCGGCGTCGGCGCACAGCATGCCGGTCTTGATGGCGGCATGGCTGCCCTTGATGCGGGCGGCATTCAGGTAGCCAGCATCGCAGCCCACCAGGGCACCGCCCGGGAACACGGTGCGCGGCAGGCTCAGGATGCCGCCGGCCGTGATGGCACGGGCGCCGTAGCCCAGGCGCTTGCCGCCCTCGATGTGGGCGCGGATGGCCGGGTGCGTCTTCCAGCGCTGCATTTCCTCGAACGGGCTGAGCCAGGGGTTCTGGTAGTCCAGGCCGGTGACGAAGCCCAGGGTGACCTTGTTGCCTTCCAGGTGGTACAGGAAGCCACCACCGTAGGTGCTGTTGTCCATCGGCCAGCCGGCGGTGTGCACCACGCGACCGGGCTGGGCCTTCTCGGGCGGCACTTCCCAGAGTTCCTTGATGCCGATGGCATAGCTCTGCGGGTCCTTGCCGGCGTCGAGCTGGAAGCGGGCGATCAGCTGCTTGCCCAGGTGGCCGCGCGCGCCTTCGGCGAACACGGTGTACTTGGCCAGCAGTTCCATGCCGAGCTGGAAGCTGTCGGTCGGCTCGCCGTCCTTGCCCAGGCCCTGGTGGCCGGTGGCCACGCCGCGCACCGAACCATCTTCGGCGTAGAGCACCTCAGCGGCGGTGAAGCCGGGGAAGATCTCCACGCCCAGGGCTTCAGCCTGTTCGCCCAGCCACTTGGTGACGGCACCCAGGCTGATGACGTAGTTGCCGTCGTTGTGGAAGCAGCCCGGCACCAGCCAGTCGGGCGTGCGGGTGGCCGAATCTTCCTTCAGGAACAGCACGTCGTCGCCGGTCACCGGCTGGTTCAGCGGGGCACCGCGTTCCTTCCAGTCGGGGAACAGCTCGTTGATGGCGCGCGGGTCCATGACGGCGCCCGACAGGATGTGGGCGCCCGGCTCGGAGCCTTTTTCCAGCACGCAGACGTTCACCTCGTGGCCGCGCTCGGCGGCCAGCTGCTTCAGGCGGATGGCGGTGGACAGGCCGGCAGGGCCGCCACCGACCACCACCACGTCGTATTCCATGGCCTCCCGGGGACCGAACTGGGCCAGGATCTCGTCGTGCGTCATGGGGGATCTCGCAGAGAATAGGGGGTTGATCGGGCACCGGTGGGCGTATGCCGCTGTCGCCGGCCGGACCGCATTCTATGCGGCGTCCGCACAAAATCGAACGGTCGTTCTTATTTTCCTGTCACGAACCCGACCCCGGAGACCCTTTCCATGGCTTACACCCTCGATCTTTCCGGCCGCGTGGCCCTGGTCACCGGCGCCTCTGGCGGCCTGGGCGAGCAGTTCGCCAAGACCCTGGCCCAGGCGGGCGCCGCCGTCGTGCTGGCCAGCCGCCGCACCGACCGGCTGATGAACCTGCGCGCCCACATCGAGGCCGAAGGCGGGCAAGCCCACGTGGTGGCCATGGACGTGACCGACCTGGCTTCCATCAAGGCCGCGGTGGCGCATGCCGAGACCGAGGTCGGCGCCATCGACATCCTGATCAACAACTCCGGCGTGAGCACCACCCAGCGCCTGCAGGACGTGACCGAGGACGACTACGACTTCGTCTTCAACACCAACACCCGCGGCGCCTTCTTCGTGGCGCAGGAGGTGGGCAAGCGCATGCTGGCCCGTGCCAAGGGCGCGGCGCCCGGCACCTTCGTGGGCGGACGCATCATCAACATTGCTTCCATGGCCGGCCTGAAGGTGCTGCCGCAGATCGGCGTGTACTGCATGAGCAAGGCGGCCGTGGTGCACATGACCCGGGCCATGGCCACCGAATGGGGCCGCTTCGGCATCAATGTGAACGCCATCTGCCCGGGCTACATCGACACCGAGATCAACCACCACCACTGGCAGACCGAGCAGGGGCAGAAGCTGATCGCCATGCTGCCGCGCAAGCGGGTGGGAACGCCTGCCGATCTGGACGCGCTGCTGGTCATGCTGTGCTCGGCCGAAAGCCATTTCGTCAACGGCGCGGTCATTGCGGCCGACGACGGTTTCGGCGTCTGACATGACGGCATCGGTCCTGACGCGCCCGGCCGGCTGGCCACCCGGCATGCTGGCCGGCATTGCGGCCGGGCTGGGTGCAGGCGCGTTCTGGGGGAGCACCTTCGTGGCGCCTCTGATCGCCCCGGGGTTCAGCTCGATCGACCTCACCGTGGGGCGCTACCTCTCCTGCGGCCTGCTGGCCTTGCTGCTGCTCATGTGGAACGCGCTGCGCGGCACGCTGCAGCGACCGACCTGGGCGCAGGCCGGGGCGGCGGTCTGGCTCAGCGTGCTGGGCTACACCGGTTATTACCTGCTGCTGGTGCTGGCCATCCAGGCCGCGGGTGCGGCCCTGCCGGTGCTGATCATCGGCACCATTCCGGTGGCCATCATGCTGCTGGGCAAGCCGCAGGGGCTGCGCTGGCGTGCCCTGGTGCCGGGGCTGCTGCTCACGGTGGCCGGCATGGCACTGATGATGGGCGAGACGGCCCACGGCGGCGGCACCGGTGGCTCGGGGCAGGTGTGGTGGGGCGTGCTGCTGGCCGTGCTCGCCATGGCCTGCTGGACCGCCTTCGGTCTGCTCAATGCGCGCTGGCTGTCGCGCCATCCCGAGGTCAATTCCACCGTCTGGGCCAACTGGCTGGGTGTGGCGGCTGGCGCCGGTGCCCTGCTCATCTGGGCGGTGGCCGGCACGCCGCTGGCCGAACTGGCGGCCCGCCCGGGTTTCGGCACCTTCGTGCTGGTCTGCGTGGTCACCGGCATCGGTGCCGCCTGGATCGCCTCGGTGCTGTGGAACATGGCCAGCCGGCGCCTGAGCGCCAGCCTGGCCGGGCAGCTCATCGTCAGCGAGACGGTGTTCGGCCTGCTCTATGCCTTTGCCTGGGAGGCTGCCTGGCCCGCCCCGCTGCAGTGGGCGGCCTGCGGCCTGTTCCTGCTCGGCATCCTGGCCTCCATCCAGGCCCACCGCTGAACCCTGCAGCAGTCGTCGCCACGATGAAGCTTGAACTGCCCGCCCACCGCCACGAGGTTTTCCGCATGGTCATCCCCATCCGCTGGGGCGACATGGATGCCATGGGCCATGTGAACAACACGGTGTACTTCCGCTACCTGGAGACGGTGCGGATCGAATGGCTGAGCAGCATCGGCTGCCAGCCCGACCCGCGCGGCGAAGGGCCGGTGATCGTGAATGCCTTCTGCAACTTCCATCGCCAGCTCGAATTCCCGGGCGACGTGCTGGCCGTGATGTCGGTCAGCGACCCCGGCCGCAGCAGCTTCGAGAGCTGGTGCACGCTCTCGCGCACCGACGACCCGGACACGGTGTACGCCTCGGGCGGTGCCACCACGGTGTGGGTGGACTTCCCGAACCAGAAATCCGCCCCGCTGCCCGAGCGCATGCGCCAGCACCTTGGCGGCTGAGCTGCCGTCGGCTCAGAGGCTGCGCTGCACTTCCACCGGCTCGCGCGCCAGCCCGCGCAGCAGGTGCACCCGCTGGTTCACGCGGCGGGCACCCAGCATCCACACCATGCGGCTGGTCCAGCCGAGCTTGCTGCGCAGCGTCTCGGTGGAGCTGTAGAAACCGTAGGGGTCGTCGTAACAACCCCAGTCGCGCACCGGCAGGCTGCGCTCGTCGCTGGCCACGGTAGGTGACAGGGCATCGAGGTAGCCGTCCCAGTCGGTGGCGCCCTCCAGGTGCAGGCCGTAACCCAGCTGACGGCCCTCCAGCTGCAGCTGGGTGCGGGCGGCCTCGCTCAGCTCCGGGTCCATGACATGGCTGTCGAAGCGCACCCAGCGGTCCTCCAGCCAGACTTCCACCAGACAGTGCTCCACCGGCTGCTCGCCCAGGTCGATGATGCCCCGCAGAAAATCGGACCGCAGCGACACCAGCCGCAGCCGCGAGGGGATGCCGATGGACCGCAGCAAGGCCACCAGCAGGGTGGACTTGGTGTGGCAGTCGCCCCGGTTGAGGCGCATCACGGTGAGTGCCGGCACGCCGGTGCCGTCGCCGACGCAGCCGAACGGCATCTGGCGCACATGGCGGAAGCAGGCCAGTGCCTTGTCCCGCGTGCTGTAGCGCAGCTGGGTCAGGCGCACCGCCAGCAGACGCACCCGCGGATGCCGGATGTCGAGCTGGGGCGTGTTGCCACACCACTGCTGCGGATCATCGTCCTGGGGGTCGGTGGCCTGCATGGGCAAGGTGGGCTCCGGGTGGGTGAGGGCGTCAGCGCGGCTTGGGCTGACGACCCATCAGATAGAACTCTGGGTTGGGCATCATGCCGCTGAAGCTGGCCATGCGGTTGGACAACCCGAAAAAGGCCGTGATGGCAGCAATGTCCCAGGCGTCTTCGTCGGTGAAGCCGTGGGCGTGCAGGGCGTCGATGTCGGCGTCCTCGATGGCGTGGGACTGCTGGCAGACCTTCATGGCGAAGTCCAGCATGGCGCGCTGGCGCGGGCTGATGTCGGCCTTGCGATGGTTGATGGCCACCTGGTCGGCCACCAGCGGCTTCTTCTCGTAGATGCGCAGGATGGCGCCGTGCGCCACCACGCAGTAAAGGCACTGGTTGGCCGCACTGGTGGCGGTGACGATCATCTCGCGCTCGCCCTTGGTCAGGCCGCTGGTGCGGCCCACGGTCTCGGGCGTCATGAGGGCGTCGTGGTAGGCAAAGAACGCGCGCCACTCGGCCGGCCGCCGGGCCAGGGCCAGGAACACGTTGGGCACGAATCCCGCTTTCTCCTGCACCTCCAGCACACGGGCCTTGATGTCCTCGGGCAGGTCATTGATGTCGGGGGCGGGGTAACGGCTCATGGTGTCTCCTGGTGCAGTTCGCGGGATGGGGAACGGTGGCCGCGATTCTGCCTTGGCATGTTGGCCGGAAGGGTCGCCTGCGGTATCGTCTGCGCCGTCCCGGGTCCACCCTTCCACCTGTCCAGAAGAATCCTCCATGTCCATTCCAGACACCCCCGCCGGCACCGATCCCGAATTCGAGCGCGGCCTGGCCATGCGCCGCCAGGTCATGGGCGACGCCTTCGTCGAGGCCGCCTTTGGCAACATGACGCCCTTCACCGAGCCGATCCAGCAGCACATCACCCGCAAGGCCTGGGGCGATGTATGGCAACGTGGCACCCTCGACCTCAAGACCCGCAGTCTGGTCACCGTGGCCATGCTCACGGCCCTGGGTCGGCAGAACGAGCTCAAGGGCCATGTGCGCGGCGCGCTCAACAATGGCGCCACGCCCGAGGAGCTGCAGGAAGTGCTGCTCCAGGCCGCCGTGTACTGCGGCGTGCCCACCGCCGTCGAAGCCTTCCGCACGGCCGCCAGTGTGGTCGAAGATCCGTCCCGTTGAATCCCCCAGGAGACCTCCCATGCGACTGTTCCCGAACCGCCGTGGCTTCATGGCCACCGCTGCCGCCAGCCTGACGCTGGCGCTGCTGTCCGCCACCCCGTTGCATGCCCAGACGCCGCTGCGCGTGCTGGTCGGTTTCCCGCCCGGGGGCGGGACGGATGCCATCGCCCGCATCCTGGCCGAACGCCTGAAGGACGAGCTGGGCCAGCCGGTGGTGGTGGAGAACAAGCCCGGCGCCGGGGGTCAGCTGGCGGCGCAGGCGCTCAAGGCCGCAGCCCCCGATGGCAACACCGTCTTCCTGAGCCACGACCACAGCGTCAGCATCCTGCCGCTGACCATGAAGAATCCCGGCTTCGACCCGGCACGCGACTTCGTGCCGGTGGCCGGCTTCGCCACCTTCGTCAATGCGGTCGCACTGTCGGGCGGCACCCCCGCGGCCGATCTCAAGGGCTGGATCGCCTCGGTGAAGGCCGCCGGCGGCAAGAGCACCATGGGCATTCCGGCACCGGCCTCCACGCCGCAGTTCGCGGTGCAGGTGCTGGGCCAGCTGAACGGCCTGGACCTGGTGGCCGCGCCGTACCGGGGCAGCGCGCCCATGATGGCCGACATGCTGGGCAACACCATTCCGGCCGGCGTCGGTTCGGTGCCCGACTTCATCGAGAACCACAAGGCCGGCAAGCTGCGCATCGTGGCGGTCATGGGCACGCAGCGACAGGCCCAGCTGCCCGACGTGCCCACCTTCACCGAACTCGGCATCAAGGGCTTCGAGGACGTGCCGTACTACGGTCTGTTCGCGCCGGCCGGCACGCCGCGCCCGGCGCTGGACCGCCTGAGCAACGCGCTGCAGAAGACCCTGGCCCAGCCCGACGTGCGTGATCGCCTGACCGCCATGGGCCTGACCGTGGGCCACACCGGCGGCGAGGCACTGGCCACCCGCGAGACCGCCTACCGCCAGGCCTGGGCGCGCATCATCAAGGACAGCGGCTACCAGCCCCAGTGAGCCCGCCTGCCGGGCTTCAGCCCCCCAGCAGCCGGTGCACCAGGTCCGGCGTGCTGTGGGCCCGGTACTTGCGCATCAGCCGGGCCCGGTGCACCTCCACCGTGCGGTGGCTGATGGCGAGCAGCTTGCCGATCTGCTTGCTGGTCAGGCCGTCCATGAGCAGGGCCGCCACCTCGCGTTCGCGGGCGGTCAGTTCCGCCTGGACCGGGCGGCGTTCCGAGAGGTCCTCGAAGCTCCAGATGCCGGCGGCATGCGGCGCGCTGCGGTCCACCGCGCGACCGGTCACGTGGCACCAGAAGGTCTCGCCGGCCTGCGGGCCGCCGACCCGCTTCATGATGCGGTCGTCGCCGTAGGTGCCGCTGCGGCCCAGCAGCGGCGCCATCCGCGCGCCCAGCCGCTCGTATTCGTCGGCACTGGGGTAGAGGATCTGGAAGCTCTGGCCGACCAGCTGCTCGCGGCTGGCGCCGAACATGTCGCACAGCGCCTGGTTGCAGTCGACCATGGTGCGTTCGCGCGAGAGGGCCAGCCCCACCGGAGCGAGGTCGAAGGCGAGGCGGTAGTCGACGGTCATGGGACGGCGGCGGGGCAGGGCGGGGTTGTTCTTTACGAAATACTACGTAGCGCTTTACGTAGTATCGTGCGGGGTTGCCCCTTCCACCGTTTCACAGGAGCCTTTCCTTGAACAAGATTTTCCCGAGCGCTGCCGAAGCGCTGAAAGACATCGTCGCCGATGGCCAGCTCATGGCCGTCGGCGGCTTCGGTCTGTGCGGCATTCCCGAAGCCCTGATCGACGCCCTGCGCGACAGCGGCGTCAAAGGCCTGACGGTCATCTCCAACAACGCCGGTGTCGACGGCTTCGGCCTGGGCAAGCTGCTGGAGACGCGCCAGATCAAGCGCATGATCTCCAGCTACGTGGGCGAGAACAAGGAGTTCGAGCGCCAGTACCTGGCCGGCGAACTCGAACTCGAATTCACCCCCCAGGGCACGCTGGCCGAGAAGCTGCGTGCCGGTGGCGCCGGCATCCCGGCCTTCTTCACCAAGACCGGCGTCGGCACCATCGTCGCCGACGGCAAGGAGCTGCGCGAGTTCGACGGCGAGACCTATGTGATGGAGCGTTCGCTGGTCCCTGATGTCTCGCTGGTCAAGGCGCACCGTGCCGACCGCAGCGGCAACCTGCAGTTCCGCTACACCTCCCGCAACTTCAACCCGGCCGCCGCCATGGCCGGCCGCATCTGCGTGGTGGAGGTCGAGGAGATCGTCGAGACCGGCGCCATGCACCCCGATCAGGTCCATCTGCCGGGCATCTATGTGCACCGCATCGTGCACAACCCGAACCCCGAGAAGCGCATCGAGAAGCGCACCATCACCGAGAAAGCAGGAGTCTGACCATGCCCTGGACCCAAGACCAGATGGCCGCCCGTGCGGCCCACGAGCTCGAAGACGGTTTCTACGTCAACCTGGGCATCGGCATTCCGACCCTGGTGGCCAACCATGTGCCCTCCACCAAGGAGGTCTGGCTGCAGAGCGAGAACGGCATGCTCGGCATCGGCCCCTTCCCGACCGAGGACGAGGTCGACGCCGACCTGATCAACGCCGGCAAGCAGACGGTGACCACCATCGCCGGCAGCAGCATCTTCGGCAGCGAGCAGAGCTTCGCCATGATCCGCGGCGGCAAGATCAACCTGTCCATCCTGGGCGCCATGCAGGTCAGCGAGCAGGGCGACCTGGCCAACTGGATGATCCCGGGCAAGATGGTCAAGGGCATGGGCGGCGCCATGGACCTGGTGGCCGGCGTCAAGCGCGTGATCGTGCTCATGGAGCATGTGGCCCGCAAGAAGGACGGCACCGAAGATCTCAAGATCCTGCCGAAGTGCACCCTGCCGCTCACCGGCGTGGGCGTGGTCGACCGCATCATCACCGACCTGGGTGTGATGGACGTCACCCCCGAGGGCCTGAAGCTGGTGGAGCTGGCGCCCGGCGTCACGCGCGAGTTCATCCAGTCGAAGACCGGCGTCCCGCTGATCTGATTTTGGAAGCCTTCCTCCTGTCCACCGGCATCGTCGCCCTCGCTGAAATGGGCGACAAGACCCAGCTGCTCTCGCTGGTGCTGGCCGCCCGTTTCAAGCGCCCCTGGCCTATCGTGGCCGGGATCTTCGTGGCGACGGTGCTCAACCATGCGCTGGCCGGTGCAGCCGGCGCCTGGCTCATGGCCGCCATCGGCCCGGACGTGATGCGCTGGGTGCTGGGCATCTCCTTCATCGCCATGGCGGTGTGGATGCTCATCCCCGACAAGCTCGACGAAGACGACGCGCCCTCGCGCAGCCACTTCGGCGTGTTCGCGGCCACCACCTGGGCCTTCTTCCTGGCCGAGATGGGCGACAAGACCCAGATCGCCACCGTGGCCCTGGGCGCGCAGTACGAGCCGCTGATCGCGGTGGTGGTGGGCACCACCCTGGGCATGATGCTGGCCAATGCCCCGGTGGTGTTCTTTGGCGATGCCATCACCCGCAAGGTGCCGATCCGCGCCGTTCATGCGGTGGCCGCAGTGATCTTTGCGGTGCTCGGCCTGCTGGCCCTGCTGGGCGTGGGCACCTGACCCTGCAGCCCGGCCGGGCTTGTCCCGGCCTGGGCAGTCCGTCACGAATCCTCCGGGGTTCGTGAGGCCATTCGTGCAGCTGTTGGCATCCCGCGCGGTTTCCTCGGGACAGGGGCCTCAAGTTGCGGCTATCCCCTCCGAAAGCGACACAACAGGCGGGTTTTTCCGGGTCTTTTCCGGCCCTAACCCGCCTCGACACGTCTTTGCTGCACGCCGTGCAAGCTGCTTTCATGCCCGCGCCCTTCCGCCTTTTTCCTTGCTGCCTGCCGGCCATCGCGGCGGCCTGGATGTGCGCCGCACCTGCCCAGGCCTTCGAGGTGTTGGCCGCTCCTGAGGCACGTCTCTCGACCCGCCTGTTCGATGTCACCGTCCGCAGCGAACTGTCGCAGAAGGTGAGGGGCTTCCGGGACCAGTCCTACGAGCTGTCGGCCGGTGCAGTGGCCCCCCTGGAAGACTGGTACCGGCCCAGAACCCTGCCCGACACCGTGTTCCGTTTTCTCACTCCCTTCGGGCCCGACAACGGGCTGGTCTGGGGCTTCGGGACCGGGGAGCGTGGTCGGAAGTACCGGATCGATCCGTCGATCCATGTCGGCTGGGCCCACCAGACCTGGCTCTCGCCGCGTACGCGGGTGGGTTTGCAGGTCAGTGCACAGATCGGCGGCCGGATGCGCGAGCGCACCTGCACGGCCGACTACGGCGAGATCGGCGGTGTGGCGGCGGTGAACTGCCGCCTGGCCGCCACCGAGATGCCGCCCGAGCAGACCCTGGCCTTCCTGTCCAACACGGGGCCGGAGCGCCGCATCCGTCTCAATCTGTCGTTCAGCCACTCGTTCTGAACCGGTCTGCGCTTTTCGTTCATCAACCCCCGGAGAAAAACATGAAACAACACAAGAACCATCGCTTCCTGGCGGCCGCCCTGGCGAGTGCAGCCATGTCCTCATTTGCCCAGGGCAGCGTCGATGTGTCTGCATCGTCGTCGGCCGCTGCCGTGTTCCAGTCGTCGTGGATGCACTCCGAAGTGAGCTCCGCCTGGGCCCGGGGCTACAAGGGTCAGGGGGTGAGCATCACCGTCATCGACGACTTCAGTGGCGCATCCCGCATCGGCGGACGGCTCGATGGTCAGACCCGCAACCTGCGCCACGGCGAGTGGACCGCGCTGGAGGCGGGCCTTCTGGCGCCGAGCGCCAGCGTGTTCCGGCAAGACTTCGGCAACGCGAATGCGGTGGCGCTCAAGCCCGGACTGGATGTGCTGAACCTGAGCTACGGGATGATGGCCACCCGCGGTTACAACGTCGCGCAGATCCGCTGGTCAGCACGCGAGAACTCGATCATTGCAGCGGCCAAGGGCGGTACCGCCGTGGTGGTCAAGGCCGCCGGCAACGACGCCGTGGCCGTGATGGCTGCGAACCGCAACGGCCAGATGGACTACCTGAACCAGGCCCTGCGCGGCGCGCAGACCAACCTGTACGTCGGCGCGCTGGACCGCCACGGCACCACCACCGCCAAGGCCAGCCTGGCCAGCTACTCGAACACGCCGGGCACCGACACGGTGGTGCAGAAGCAGTTCCTGGTGGTGGGTGTTCCAGGCAACCAGACCGGCCTGTATGGCACCTCGTTCGCCGCGCCGGTGGTCAGCGCCTATGCGGCCATCCTGGGCAGCAAGTTCACGGCAGCGACCCCGAAAGCCATCACCACGCAGCTGCTGAGCACCGCCCGCAAGGACACCATCAACGGTTACAGCGCAGCCCGCCACGGCGTGGGCGAAGCCAGCCTGACCCGGGCACTGGCGCCGGCCAGCATCCGCTGATTCAGGCCGCCGGCTCTGCCGGGTCGGAATCGGCCTCGGTTTCGTGGTTGGCAGCCGTGGGGGTCGGTTCGGGGAAGCACATGCGTTCCCCGTTCCAGCGCTGGCCGCACCAGCAGTAACCTTCGGCGTTGATGATGCAGGTGCCGGTGCCGCAGCAGCGGGGGTCTTCCATGGACGGGCCCTCGGGAGTTGGAGCGGGTGAAGGGAATCGAACCCTCGTATGAAGCTTGGGAAGCTGCCGTTCTGCCATTGAACTACACCCGCAGCGGCCTGCATTCTAGCGACTAGAATGCGCCCCCTCATGCCATCTGCCCCCCGTCCTTTCTGCGCCGTCGACTTCGGCACCTCCAACTCCGCCATCGCCGTGCCGACCGAGGGCGGCGGCATGTCGCTGGTCGAGCTCGAGCCCGGGCAGGTGACCATGCCCACCGCCGT
Organism: uncultured Hydrogenophaga sp.; assembly: GCF_958439165.1. GTDB lineage: Bacteria > Pseudomonadota > Gammaproteobacteria > Burkholderiales > Burkholderiaceae_C > Hydrogenophaga. The sequence continues at coordinate 129,159 of NZ_OY288126.1, forward strand.
CTTCTACCGGGTCGAGGGGCTGGCGAACCACGAGCCGCCGGAACGTGTGTATGGCCGCCCGGGGTTGGCGGCCTACCTGGAGGGGCAGGAAGGTCGCCTGATGCGTTCCATGAAGAGCATCCTGGGCTCCACGCTGGCCAGCCAGAGCACCGACGTGGGCGAAGGCCGTTCGGTCCGCTATCTCGATGTCGTCACTGGCTACCTGCAGCAGCTCAAGTCGCTGGCGGAGCGTCGCACGCAGGTCCCGCTGGAGCGGGCGGTGCTGGGCCGCCCGGTGTTCTTCGTCGATGGTGATCCGGTGCGCGACGCGCTGGCCCAGCAGACGCTGGCCGATGCCGCCCATGCCGCCGGCTGGAGCGAGCTGAGCTTCCAGTACGAGCCGATCGCCGCCGCGCTCGACTACGAGCAGGGCATCGACCACGAGGCACTGGTGCTGGTGGCCGACATCGGCGGCGGCACTTCGGACTTCTCGCTGGTGCGGGTCGGTCCGCAGCGTCGCGCGCGGCTGGACCGCAGGGACGACATCCTGGCCAACCACGGCGTTCACCTGGCCGGCACCGACTTCGACCGCCACGTCGAACTCGCCGGCATCCTGCCGCTGTGCGGGTACCGTGGCCACGGCCCGGCACGTGCCGACGGCGCACCGCCGCGCGAGGTGCCCAGCCGGGTCTACTTCGACCTCGCCACCTGGCACCTGATCAACACGGTCTACACCGCGCCCCGCGTGGCCGAGCTGCGCCGCATGAAGGGCTTTTACGGCGATGTGCTGCACCACCAGCGCCTGATGCGGGTGGTTGAAGACCGCCTCGGCCACGCCCTGCTGGGCCGGGCCGAGGAGGCCAAGATCGCCGTGGCCGAAGGGGGCACCACCCATATCGACCTCGGGCTGGTGGAGCCCGGTCTGCAGGCCGGGTTTGACGCGGAGCAGGCGCTGGAGGCGCTGGACGCCGACCTGGAGCGCATCGCCGAGGCGGTGAACGTCACGCTCCAGATGGCCGGCGTCCCGGCCGATGCGGTCGACGTGGTGTATTTCACCGGCGGTTCCACCGGTTTCTCACCCCTGACCCGGCGTCTGGCGGCCCGGGTGCCCGCCGCCCGGGTGGTGCACGGGGACCGCAATGCCAGTGTGGGCCTCGGTCTGGGCGTGCACGCCCGGCGGCTGTTTCAGTAACCCACGGCCTGGCCGTCCCGGCGCGAGTCGCTGGCGGCCGCGTAGCCGTCCTGCAGGTCGTCGCTCAGGCGGGCGATGAACTGGCCGCTGCCGAAGTCGAGGTAGGCGTCGGCGGCCGGCTCGAACCGGTGGCCCAGGTCTTTGAGGCCTTCGCGCAGCGCGGGCGCCATGGTGGGCTCGAAGTCCACGTCCAGCCCCTGGCCCCATTTCCAGCGCGGCGCATCGCAGGCGGCCTGCGGCTGCTGACCATGCACCAGCATGCGCACCAGGGTCTGCACATGGCCTTGCGGCTGCATGTTGGCGCCCATGACGCCGAAGGCCATCACCGGTTGGCCGTCGCGGCTGAGGAAGCCGGGGATGATGGTGTGGAACGGCCGCTTGCCCGGCGCCACCTGATTGGGGTGCCCGTCCTGCAGGGTGAAGCCGTGGCCCCGGTTCTGCAGGCTCACGCCCCAGCCCGGCACCACCACGCCGCTGCCGAAGCCCAGGTAGTTGCTCTGTATGAAGCTGACCATGCGGCCCTGTGCATCGGCCGTGTTCAGGTAGACCGTGCCGCCGCGCGGCGGGTGGCCGGCGCCGGGGTCGATGGCCCGCTTCGGGTCGATCAGCGCGGCGCGTTCGCGCAGGTAGGCGGGGTCCAGCAGGTCGGCGGCGCGCACTTCGGTCATGAAGCGCTCGTCGGCCACCCAGCGGTAGGTGTCGGCAAAGGCCAGCTTGATGGCCTCGATCTGCAGGTGGGCACTCTCCACGCTGTCCGGGCCGAAGCGGCCGATGTCGAGCTGCTCCAGCATGCCCAGCGCCATGAGCGCAGCGATGCCCTGGCCGTTGGGCGGCAGCTCGTGCACCGTGTGCCCGGCAAACCCGGTGTGGATGGTGTCGACCCACTGCACCTGATGGGCCGCCAGGTCGGCGGCGCGCAACTGCGCTCCGTGCTCGCGGGCGAAGGCGTCGATGGCCTGGGCCACTTCGCCCCGGTAGAAGGCTTCACCCTTCGTGGCGGCGATGGCACGCAGGGTGCGCCCGGCGTCCGGGAAGGCAAAGCGTTCAGCTACCTGCGGCGCCCGGCCGCGCGGCATGAAGGCCTGGGCGAAGCCGGGCTGGTCGTGCAGCTGCGGCACGGCGCGGGCCCATTTGTCGGCAACCACCGGGCCGACCGCGTAACCGGCCTCGGCCAGTTCGATGGCCGGCTCCAGCAGGTCGGCAAAGGGCAGGGCACCGAAGCGTTCGGAGAGGGCCACCCAGCCGGCGACCGCGCCGGGCACGGTGACCGCGTCGAACCCGCGCAGGGGGATCTTCCCGTGCTTGCTGCGGAAGTAGTCCGGCGTCCAGGTGGCCGGGGCCACGCCGCTGGAGTTCAGGCCGTGCAGCTGCTGGCCGTCCCAGACGATGGCGAAGTTGTCGCTGCCCAGGCCGTTGGAGCAGGGCTCCACCACGGTGAGTGCAGCGGCAGCGGCAATGGCGGCGTCGATCGCGTTGCCGCCCTTGAGCAGCATGCGCAGGCCGGCCTGCGCTGCCAGCGGCTGCGAGGTGGCGACCACATTGCGCGCCAGCAGCGGCGCTCGCGAGACCGGGTAGGGGTTATTCCACTGGAACTGCATGAAGGGGAAGATGTGTGGGAGGACAGGCACCAGGCCCAGGGCTGCACGGATCCGGCTCCGCCGGTCCGTCGCAGCCGCCCCCTGGGGGGTGACGGCCGCAGGCCGGCGCGGGGGGGATCACTTCAGCACGTCGCCGAGGCAGAGGTACTTGATCTCCACATAGTCGTCCATGCCGTGGTGCGAGCCTTCGCGGCCCAGGCCGGACTGCTTCACGCCGCCGAACGGCACATGCTCGGTGGCCAGGATGCCCACGTTGATGCCCACCATGCCGTACTCCAGCGCCTCGCTCACGCGGAAGATGCGGCCGACATCGCGGCTGTAGAAGTAGCTGGCCAGGCCGAACTCGGTGTTGTTGGCCGCATCGATGGCCTCCTGCTCGGTCTGGAACTTGAACACCGGGGCCAGCGGGCCGAAGGTTTCCTCGCGGGCGCACAGCATGTCGCCCTTCGCGTCGGCAATGACGGTGGGCTGGAAGAACTGGCCGGGCAGCTTCTGGCCGCCGGTGACCACGCGGCCACCCTTGGCCACGGCGTCGTTCACATGGCGCTGCACCTTGTCCACGGCAGCGTCCTCGATCAGCGGGCCCTGCACCACCCCGTCGTCGAAGCCGTTGCCCACCTTGAAGGCGGCCACGCGGGCAGCGAACTTCTCGACGAAGGCGTCGTACACGCCGGCCTGCACGTACAGGCGGTTGGCGCAGACGCAGGTCTGGCCGGCATTGCGGTACTTGCTGGCAATGGCGCCCTCCACGGCGGAGTCGATGTCGGCGTCGTCGAACACGATGAAGGGCGCGTTGCCGCCGAGCTCCAGGCTGAGCTTCTTCACCGTGGGTGCGCTCTGCGCCATCAGGATGCGGCCCACCTCGGTGGAGCCGGTGAACGAGAGGTGGCGCACCACATCGCTGGCGCACAGCACCTTGCCGATGGCGATGCTCTGCTCGCTGTCGGCGCTCAGGATGTTGATGACACCGGCCGGAATGCCGGCGCGCACCGCCAGTTCGGCAGCGGCCAGGGCGGTCAGCGGGGTCAGCTCGGCCGGCTTGATGATCACCGGGCAGCCGGCGGCCAGGGCCGGCGCCACCTTGCGGGTGATCATGGCCAGCGGGAAGTTCCACGGCGTGATGGCGGCGCACACGCCGATGGGCTGCTTGAGCACCAGCAGGCGGCGGTTGTTGTCGAAGGTGGGCAGGGTCTCGCCGTTGACGCGCTTGGCCTCTTCGGCAAACCACTCCACGAAGCTCGAGCCGTAGGCGATCTCGCCCTTGGCCTCGGGGTAGGGCTTGCCCTGCTCGGCGGTCAGGATGCGGGCCAGGTCGTCCTGGTTGGCCATGAGCAGGTTGAACCAGGTGCGCAGGATGTTGGAGCGCTCCTTGGCGGTCTTGTTGCGCCAGCCGGCCCAGGCGGCGTTGGCGGCGTCGATGGCAGCCTGTGCGTCGGCCGGGCCGAGGTTGGCCACATCGGCCAGCTTGTGGCCGGTGGCCGGGTCCAGCACGTCGAAGCGGCTGCCACCCTTCACCCACTGGCCATTGATGAGGCCATCGGTCTTGAGCAGGCTGGGGTCCTTGAGCAGGGCCAGGGGCGAGGTTTTCATGTCCATGGGGTGTCTCCGGTCGGTGGGTGGCGCGGGGCGGGCGGGCCGCAGCGCGGAATCCGGCAGGATAGCCCGACCCGCCCGACCCTGCAGTACCGGTGGTGACCCGTCGCGCCGGGCCACTCGAAGTGTTGGAAAATAGCGGGCTTTGACGCCGCCGGGGTGCCCCCGGGGGCATCAGCCCATCTCCGCTCCATTGCCAAGGCCACCATGACCCGTCCCGCCTCTGTCGCCGACATCCGCAAGACCTTCCTGGACTTTTTTGCCGCCAAGGGCCACACCGTGGTGGCGTCCAGCCCGCTGGTGCCGGGCAACGACCCGACGCTGATGTTCACCAACTCCGGCATGGTGCAGTTCAAGGACGTGTTCCTCGGCACCGACAAGCGCAACTATGTGCGCGCCGCCTCGGTGCAGGCCTGCCTGCGCGCCGGCGGCAAGCACAACGACCTGGAGAACGTGGGCTACACCGCGCGCCACCACACCTTCTTCGAGATGCTGGGCAACTGGAGCTTCGGCGACTACTTCAAGAAGGAAAGCCTGAACTGGGCATGGGAGCTCCTGACCCAGGTGTACAAGCTGCCGGCCGACCGGCTGTACGCCACGGTCTACCAGGAAGACGACGAGGCCCATGCCATCTGGGAAGACATCTTCGTGAAGGCCGGCTGGACCCCCGAGCGCGTCCAGCAGGAGGGTCGCATCATCCGCATCGGCGACAACAAGGGTGGCCGCTACAAGAGCGACAACTTCTGGATGATGGCCGACACCGGCCCCTGCGGCCCTTGCAGCGAGATCTTCTACGACCACGGCTCGCACATTGCCGGCGGCCCTCCGGGCAGCCCGGATGAAGACGGCGACCGCTTCATCGAGATCTGGAACAACGTGTTCATGCAGTTCGACATGAAGGAAGACGGCTCGGTCACCCCGCTGCCCGCGCCCTGCGTGGACACCGGCATGGGCCTGGAGCGTCTGGCCGCCATCCTGCAGCATGTGCACAGCAACTACGAGATCGACATCTTCGACGTGCTGATCAAGGCCGCTGGCCGCGAGACCGGCACCACCGACCTGAGCAATCCCTCGCTCAAGGTGATTGCCGACCACATCCGCGCCACCGCCTTCCTCATCAGCGACGGCGTGATCCCCAGCAACGAAGGCCGTGGCTATGTGCAGCGCCGCATCGTGCGCCGCGCCATCCGCCACGGCTACAAGCTCGGCCAGAAGACCCCGTTCTTCCACAAGCTGGTGCCCGATCTGGTGAAGATGATGGGCGAGGCCTACCCCAACCTGGCGAATCAGGCCCAGCGCATCACCGAGGTGCTCAAGGCCGAGGAAGAGCGTTTCTACGAGACCCTGGCCAACGGCATGGAGATCCTGGACGCCGCCCTGGCCGACGGCGCAAAGGTGCTGCCCGGCGATGTGGCCTTCAAGCTGCACGACACCTACGGTTTCCCGCTCGACCTCTCCGGCGACGTCTGCCGTGAACGCGGCCTGAGCGTGGACGAGGCCGGCTTCCATGCCGCCATGGAAGCCCAGAAGGCCAAGGGCCGCGCCGCCGGCAAGTTCAAGATGGACAAGGCGCTGGAGTACGCCGGTGCCGGCAACACCTTCGTGGGTTACGAGCACCTGGAAGCCCCGGCCAAGGTGGTGGCGCTCTACCTCGACGGCACCCCGGTGGTCGAACTCAAGGCCGGCCAGCAGGGCGTGGTGGTGCTGGACACCACCCCGTTCTACGCCGAGAGCGGTGGCCAGGTGGGCGACGAGGGCGAACTGGTCGCCGGATCGGCCCGCTTCGTGGTGGAAGACACCCAGAAGATCCGCGCCGACGTGTTCGGCCACCACGGCAGCGTGGCGCAAGGCAAGCTGGCCGTGGGCGATGCGGTCAATGCCCGCGTCAACACCACGCTGCGCGCGGCCACCGTGCGCAACCACAGCGCCACCCACCTGATGCACAAGGCCCTGCGCGAGGTGCTGGGCGACCATGTGCAGCAGAAGGGCTCGCTGGTGAACGCCGAGCGCACCCGCTTCGACTTCGCCCACAACGCTCCCGTCACCGATGCGCAGGTGCGCCAGATCGAGGCCATCGTGAACGCCGAAGTGCTGGCCAACGCCGCCACCCAGGCCCGCGTGATGGAGATCGAGGCCGCCAAGGCCACCGGCGCCATGATGCTGTTCGGCGAGAAGTACGGCGACACCGTGCGTGTGCTCGACATCGGCAGCAGCCGCGAACTGTGCGGCGGCACCCACGTGGGCCGCACTGGCGACATCGGCCTGTTCAAGGTGGTGGGCGAGAGCGGCGTGGCCGCCGGCGTGCGCCGCATCGAGGCGGTGACCGGCGTCAATGCACTGGCTTACCTGCAGTCGCTGGAGTCCACCGTGGCCCAGGCCGCCGGCACGCTCAAGGCCTCGCCGGCCGAGCTGCAGGCCCGCATCGGCCAGACGCTGGAACAGGTCAAGGCGCTGGAGAAGGAAGTCGCTGCCCTCAAGGGCAAGCTGGCCTCCAGCCAGGGCGACGAGCTGATGGCTCAGGCCATCGATGTGAAGGGCATCAAGGTGCTCGCTGCCGTGCTGCAGGGGGCCGATGCCAAGACCCTGCGCGACACGCTGGACAAGCTCAAGGACAAGCTCAAGACCGCCGCCATCGTGCTGGCCGCCGTGGATGGCGGCAAGGTGCAGCTGGCCGCCGGCGTCACGGCCGACAGCATCGGCAAGGTCAAGGCCGGCGAGCTGGTCAACTTCGTGGCCCAGCAGGTGGGTGGCAAGGGCGGCGGCAAGGCCGACATGGCCATGGCCGGCGGCACCGATGCCTCGGGTCTGGACGCCGCGCTGAAGTCGGTGCAGGCCTGGGTGGCCGAGCGGGCCTGACCCGACCGCCAGGCCGGCGACCTCAGCCGGCCGGCCAGTCCAGCACCCGGCTGCTCTCGAAGCGCCGGGCCTGGCCGGTCACCGGGTCGGTGAAGGCGATGGCCTCGGCCAGCAGCCGCAGCGGCTCGGCGAAGTCTTCCGGTTCGTCCGGGCCGCGCCGCACCGTCGGGTAGAACTGGTCGCCCACCAGCGGCAGGCCCAGCGCTGCCATGTGCACCCGCAGCTGGTGGCGCTTGCCGGTGACCGGCGCCAGCGAATAGCTCGCCCAGCGGCCCTGGCGATCCAGCTCGGTGATGCGGGTCTCGCTGTTGGGTTCTCCGTCCACCTCGCACATGCGGAAGAAGCCGCTCGGGTCTTCCTCGATGCGGCTGCGCCGTACGTGGTCCTGGAGCAGCAAGCCTGCCGGCGCTGCGGGCGCGACGGCCCGGTACAGCTTGTCGACCTGCCGCTGGCGAAACAGCGCCTGGTAGGCATCGCGGTCCTGCGGGCGGAGGCTGAACAGCACGATGCCGGCGGTTTCGCGGTCGATGCGGTGCACCGGGGTGAGGGTGTCGGTGCCGGTGCGCCGTTTGAGCCGGACCAGCAGGCTTTCCTGCACGAAGCGCCCGGTGGGCACGACCGGCAGGAAATGCGGCTTGTCCACCACCAGCAGGTGCTCGTCCTGGAACAGCACCACCTCCTCGAAGGGGATCGGCTGCTCGCGCTCGATGCGCCGGTAGTAGTACAGCCGCTCGCCAGGCTCACAGGGCTGCTGCGGAGCACAGGGCCTGCCGGCGTCGTCCAGCACCTCGCCGGCTTGCAGCCGGGCCGCCCAGCCGGCACGGTCCACGGCGGTCAGGCGCTCGCTCAGGAAATCGAGCACGGTAGGCCAGGGACAGGGCTTGTCGTGCGGTACCGCCACGCAGCTCGGCGAGACGCCGTCGCGTGCCGGAATGTCCGGGTTCTTGGGCCGGTGTGCCATGCCGGGCCGCCGGGCTCAGGCCGTCAGACGCGGGACCAGACCAGGTCCCACACGCCGTGGCCGAGCTTGAGGCCCCGGTTCTCGAACTTGGTCAGCGGCCGGTAATCCGGCTTGGGGGCGTAACCCCCCTGGGCCGCGTCAGCGGTGTTGCGCAGCAGCGGCTCGGCAGCCAGCACCTCGGTCATCTGTTCGGCATAGGGCTGCCAGTCGGTGGCCAGGTGCACATAGCCACCGGGCTTGAGCTTGCGGGCCAGCCGGTTCACGAACGGGCCCTGGATCAGCCGGCGCTTGTGGTGCTTGGTCTTGTGCCAGGGGTCGGGGAAGAAGATGTGCACACCGTCCAGGCTGCCGTCGGCCAGCATGTGGTCCATGACCTCGACCGCGTCATGCCGCACGATGCGGATGTTTTCCAGGCCGTTGTCACCGCACAGCTTGAGCAGGGCGCCCACGCCCGGTTCATGCACCTCGCAGCACAGGAAGTTGTCGTCCGGTCGGACGCCGGCAATGTGGGCGGTGGCGCCGCCCATGCCGAAGCCGATTTCCAGCACCGTGGGTGCCTGACGCCCGAAGGTGGCGGCCAGGTCCAGCGGCTGCGGCGCATAAGGCACCAGGAAGCGCGGGCCGAACACCTCGTAGGCGCGGGCCTGTCCGGCGGTGGTGCGGCCGGCCCGCAGCACATAGCTCTTGACCACGCGCAGGTATTCCACGTCGGTGGGGGCAGGGCGGGGCAGGGCGTGTCGGGGGTCGGTCATGTCAGCTGCGGAAAACCCGCGATTTTAGGTGGCCTGTGCTGCCTGTGCGGCCTGTCCGGGGGTCGTGCCGGACGTCGGCCACGCCTGCGTCCACGCAGCAAGGGCCTCGGCCACGCTGCCGCCGGCCGGCGGCAGGCCCAGGACGGCGGCAGCCGACTGGAGCGCCGCCAGCGGGTCGGCCAGATCGAGCGGTGCAGCGCCGTTCTGCTTGCTCAGCTTTTCGCCGTTGGCGCCCAGAACCAGCGGCACATGGTGGTAAGCCACCTCGGGCAGACCCAGGGCGCGTTGCAGCAGGATCTGGCGCGGCGTGTTGTCGGCCAGATCCTGGCCACGCACCACCCGGGTGATGCCCTGGTCGGCATCGTCCACCACTACCGCGAGCTGGTAAGCCCACAGGCCGTCGGCCCGGCGCAGCACGAAGTCGCCCACCTCCGCGGCCACGTCCTGCTGCTGCGGTCCCAGGCGCTCGTCGGTCCAGTGCACCTGCGCCGGATCGGGCAGGCGCAGTCGCCAGGCCCGGGCCTCACGGCCTTGCAGTCCGTGGCGGCAGGTGCCGGGGTAGACGGCGGCCTGGTGGCGTTCCCGCTGGCGTCCAGCCACGGCCAGTGCGGTTTCGATGTCGCTGCGTGAACAGGCACAGGGGTAGGCGGCTCCGCTCGCCAGCAACCGGTCCAGCGCAGCCTGGTAGAGCGGGCCGCGCCGGGATTGCCAGGTCACCGGCTCGTCGGGCATGAGACCGCAGGCGGCGAGCTGCTGCACGATGTGGTGGTCGGCCCCCGGCACGCAGCGCGGGGTGTCGACGTCTTCGATCCGCACCAGCCACTCACCGCCCTGCGCCCGGGCGTCCAGCCAGCTGGCCAGGGCCGCCACCAGCGAGCCGGCGTGCAGCGGCCCGGTGGGAGAAGGTGCAAACCGGCCCCGCGGCTTCACGCCATGGCCAGGGCCAGTTCGAGGCCCGAGACGAAGGCGTCTTCCACCCGATGGCCCAGGCACCAGTCGCCGCACAGCCCGATGCCCAGGGCCGTGTCGATCAGGTGCGAACGGCCCAGCGGGGTCCGGGTCTGGGCAAAGCGCCAGCGGTGCACCACCGCGTGGGTGGGGGTGGCGCGGATGCCGGTGATTTCCGAGAAGCCCTTGAGCAGCTTGGCCTTGACGCGCTCGGCGTCGTCTTCGAGGTGGCGGGTCGACCAGTCGGGGCTGGCCTGGACGGTCCAGCGCTCGATCGGGTCGCGGCCCGGCTTGCTCGATTCGCGGGCCAGCCAGCTGATGCGGTGGTGGGTGCTGCGGGCGGCGTTCCACTGGGGGCCCAGGTGGGGCAGGCCCGGCTGCATGGCCTGGGGGTAGGCCACCATCAGGGTCCAGCAGGGCGCGACATGCACCGGGGCAATGGCCTGACGCAGTTCAGGAGCCAGCCCGGAGGCCAGCAGCAGGTCGTGCACCTGGGGGTGAGGAATGGCCAGCACCACCTGGTCGAAGCCGCCCAGCACGCGCTGGCCGCCCTCGGCGTCCTCGGCCCGCAACTGCCATTGCTGCGGATGCAGCGCGTCGCGTTCGATCTGGGTCACCCGCATCTGCACCAGGGCCTGGGCCGGCAGCCGGCCATGCTGGTCCGGCCGGGCGATGGGCTGAGCCCACAGGGCCACCAGCGCGTTCATGCCCGGGGTGGCCACGAAATGCGGCTCGGTGGGCGGCGGCGCGCTGGCCAGCACATGGCCGAATTCGTCCAGCACCCGCACCGTGCTGGCGCTCCAGGGGCGCACGACGGTGGTGGCGGTGAGCCGCAGCACCTGCTCGAAGCGGGCGTCGCGCACGGTGAAGTACTGCGCGCCATGGTCGAAGCCGCCGAATTCGGTGCGGCGGGTCGACATGCGGCCGCCGAAGCCGCGGCTTTTCTCGATCAGGGTGACGCGGTGGCCGGCCTGCAGCAGGGTGCGGGCACAGGTCACGCCGGCCATGCCGCCGCCGATGACGGCGACGTGGCGCAGCGGGGCAACAGGGGTGGGCAGGGGAGCGCTGGTGGGCCGGCGAGGTTTCATGGTGAGGACGGTGTTGGGGTGGCTGGCGCTGACGGGCTGTGGAGACGAATGTAGCAGCGGCCTTCAGCTCTGGTGGTGGTTGTTCAGCAGGGCATGGCGGGTTTTGGGGTGCTGCAGCCGCTCCAGCCACCACTGCAGCGCTCGGCCGGCACCCTGGGGTCCGGTGTCCTGGCGCCAGGCATAGGCGGCGCGCTGGGTGCGCGAGGTGCGCTGCAGCGCCTTGACCACCAGACGGCCGGCGTCGATGTAGGGCCGGGCCAGCGGCTGCGGCAGGAAGCCCACGCCCAGGCCCCGCAGCTGGGCCTCCAGCTTGTGCTGCATCGTGGGCACGGTCAGCACGTCCTGACCGGGCTGCAGGTTGTGGGTCACGCCGCGGCCGCGCAGCGTGCTGTCGGCCACCGCCACGGCCCGGTGACGCCGCAGCTCGTCGTCGGACAAGGCATGCGTCAGGGCCGCCAGCGGGTGGTGGGGCGCCACCGCATAGACGAACGGCACGCTGCCCAGCGGTGCCACCTGGATGCCGGGAATCGCGAGCTCCACCGACACCCCGAGGGCCAGATCGGCCGCGCCGCTCTGCAGCGCCTCCAGCGTGCCCGACAGCGTCTCGGCCCTCAGCCGCAGCCGGGTGGGTGCACCCGTGGCATAAAACGCCTCGCACAGCTCGAACAGGGTGTCCCGCGCGATCAGCGCATCGGCTGCGATCGAGAGCTGCGGCTCCCAGCCAGTGGCCACCCGGCGCACCCGCTGGGCCACCGCATCGAGCTCCTGCAGCAGGTGTTCGCCCGAGCGCAGCAGCTCCCCGCCGGCCGGGGTGAGCACGGCGCGCCGGGCGCTGCGGTCGAACAGCAGCACGTCCAGCGCGTCCTCGATCTGCCGGATGCGGTAGGTCAGGGCACTGGGCACCATGCCGATCTCGCGCGCGGCGGCGGCCATGCTGCCCAGTCGCGACACCGCTTCCAGCAGGGCGAGGTTTTCGGCCGACAGGGCCGATCGGGGACTGGCGGTGGTGGCGGGCATGGCAGACTCCTTGAATTCAAACGGTTTGAATGATGACATCAAATTCATGCAGCCGATTTGTCTGGACGTTTCTTCAGAATGGAGCCCATCGACACCGGGGAATCGTCCCCGGGCCGCCATCAGGAGTCCCGTCATGATGCTCGTCCGCCGTTCCGAAGCCCGTGGCCATGCCGACCACGGCTGGCTGCGCAGCCACCATTCCTTCTCGTTCGCCGACTACTTCGACCCGCAGTGGATGGGATGGGGCAATCTGCGTGTGATCAATGAAGACCGCATCGCCCCCGGCACCGGCTTCGGCACCCATGGCCACCGCGACATGGAGATCGTCAGCTATGTGCTGCAGGGCAACCTGGCCCACAAGGACAGCATGGGCAACGTGGAGGGCATTCCTCCCGGTGAGGTGCAGCGCATGAGCGCCGGCACCGGCGTGATGCACAGCGAGTTCAACCACGCGCCCAACAGCGAGACGCATTTCCTGCAGATCTGGATCGAGCCCGACATGCGTGGCATCCCGCCGAGCTACGAGCAGAAGGCTTTTGCCGATGCCGAAAAGCGTGGCGTCCTGCGCCGGGTGGCATCGAATGACACCGCCGACGGTGCGGTGAAGCTGCATGCCGACGCGACCATCTACGCCGGCCTGTTCGACGGCGCCGAATCGGCCCGGCTGGCACTGGACCCGGCGCGCAAGGCCTATGTGCACCTGGTGCGCGGCGAGCTGTCGGTGAACGGCCAGGCGCTCAAGACCGGCGATGCCGTGGCCCTGCGCGACGAGGCCGCCCTGGTGCTGGACCAGGCCCGCGACGCCGAAGTGCTGGTCTTCGACCTGGCCGCCTGAACGCCGGAGCAGTGACCATGTGCGGCTCCGAACTGCTGACCCGGCGCGCTGTGCATTCGGTGGTGGACATGCCCCACCATGCGTTCGACGCCCGGACCCATGCCCGCATGTTCCATCCGGATCATCTGGGCCTGATCGACCCCTTCATCGGTGTCGACCTGTTCCACATGCCGCAGAACTTCTTCCTGCCGCATCCGCACGGTGGCATGAGCGCCGTGACCCTGCTGCTGGACGACTCGCCCGGCGGTGTGGTCAACCGCGACTCCCTGGGTGACCACAGCACCATCCGGCCCGGCGACCTGCACTGGACCCAGGCCGGCAGCGGCATCGTGCACGAAGAAACGCCGAGCCAGCCCGGCCAGCCCGCCATCGGGCTGCAGATCTTCGTGAACATGGCGCGCAGCCACAAGCAGGACCCGGCAGCGGTCTTCAAGGTGGACCGTGCCGACATGCCGGTCTGGCGGGGCGAAGGCGTGCAGGTCAAGGTGGCCGCCGGCTCGTTTGCCGGCCTGCAGTCGCCCATCGGTGCCGATGCCCGCTGGGCCACCCGGGTCGATCTGCTGGACATCCAGCTGGCCCCCGGTGCCCGCATCGACCTGCCGCTGGACAACGCTGCCAACGGTTTCCTGATCGTCACCGATGGGGCCCTGACTGCCGGTGACCATGCCGCGCGCATGCACCAGGTGGTGGTGCTGTCGCCGGCAGTGGCCGATACCGCTGGCCGCGCGGTGCTGAGCTTGCAAACGGCGGAAGCAGGCGCACATGCGGTGCTGCTCGCCGGCGTGCCGCTGCGCGAACCGGTGGTGCCCTACGGACCGTTCGTGGGCAACAGTCGGCAGGACATTGCCGCCTATGCCCAGGCTTTCCAGCAAGGCGACATGGGCACCCTCGAACCTTCTTTCTCGCGTTGAACCTTTTCCCTCACCCCGCGCCGACCGGCGCAACCACCTGAAAGCAAACCATGGCAAAAGTTGTTGTCGTCTATCACTCCGGCTACGGCCACACCCAGTTCATCGCCCAGGCCGTCGCCCAGGGCGCCGGCGCGGATCTGATCGCGGTCGATGCCGAGGGCAACCTGCCCGAAGGCGCCTGGGAAGCCCTGGCTGCCGCCGACGCCATCGTGATGGGCACCCCCACCTACATGGGCGGCCCGAGCTGGCAGTTCAAGAAGTTCGCCGATGCCTCCTCCAAGGCCTGGTTCACCCGCGCCTGGCAGGACAAGTTCTTTGCCGGCTTCACCGTGAGCGCCAGCCTGAACGGTGACAAGGGTTCCACCCTGTCCTACCTGACCACCCTGGCTTCCCAGCATGGCGGCCTGTGGGTGAGCCTGGGCCTGGCACCGTCCAACAAGCTGGCCTCCACCCGCGCCGACGTGAACAACCTCGGCGGCTCGGTGGGCCTGCTGGTGCAGGCGCCCTCGGACGCCGGCGCCGACAAGATCCCGCAAGGCGATGTGGACACCGCCCGCCAGTTCGGCGAGCGCGTGGCCGCCGTGGCCAAGCGCTTCAAGGGTTGATCGGCCGCTGTCTCATCGATCCGGCAGAGCGGGACCCAGGTCCCGCCTGAACAGCGTGTCGCCGGCCTCCAGGCCGGTGGCATGCCAGCCTGGCCGGTTCCGGAACCGGTCGGCCACGGCCGGCTGGTCGGCGTCGACCCGGACTTCGGCCTCGCGATAGCCCTGGGCGCGGATGTGTTCCAGGGCGTTTTCGGTGATGTCGACCGGATGGCTCTCGTCGATGCAGGCGGTGTGCACCGTGACCCGTTGCGGATGGCCGGGGGCTTCTTCCCAGAAGATCAGCTGTTTCACCGGGTCGCCACGTCCGCTGGAGTTGGTGAACAGCTGCCCCCGGGTGTCGGCCTGGATCAGCCGGGATGTGATGCCCTGAACCAGCCACTGCGGTCTTCGGGCGTTGTCCCAGATTCCGGAGCCGGCATGGGTTGTGCCGGGTGCATGCAAGCCGGTCAGGGACGCCATGGACTGCCGGGCCAGCTTGTCCAGGAAGGCCCGCTTCTGATGGACCGTGACGACCGCGCGTGCCTGCCTGAGCAGGCCGACGTCAGGCCGAGGTGGCCGTGGCGGCGTGCCGGGATGCGGATGCGTCAGGGGTTGGGGTGCCGGATGCGCCAGCCCGATGGCGCGCGTGGCGCCGTGTGAAATGCCCATGTGTGTCTCCTCGGTGGGTGGAATGCCGCGCCGGCTGGTGCGGCTTTGTGTTGTGGCACATTCGCCCTCACCAATTCCTGACCTTTGCGGGCCGTTCGCATGAAGTTCATCAGCCTCATTCCCTGGGCCGACTGGCTGGCCCTGGCCTGCTTTTTCTCCCTGTGGGTGGGTTACGCCCGCTTTGCCAAGGTCTGGTCGCGCCGCCGCCCTTCGCTGCTGGACACCACCAACCGCTATCGCCGCTACTGGATGCAGCAGACCACCGCGCGCGACCCGCGCATGCTGGACGGCCTGATCACCCAGACCCTGTCCAACACGCCGGCTTTCTTCTCGTCCACGTCCATCCTGGTCATCGGTGCGCTGTTCGCGCTGCTGGGCACCACCGACAAGGCGGCCGAGCTGATGAGCGAAATTCCCTTTGCGCAGGCCACCACGCTCATCGTGTTCGAGTTCAAGGTGGTGGTGCTGGTGTCGATCTTCGTCTACTCGTTCTTCCGCTTTTCCTGGTGCATGCGCCAGTACACCTTCGTGGCGCTGGTGATCGGCTCCATGCCGTCGCCCGAGGCGTTCGAGTCCGGCCAGTTCGACCGCCAGCAGTTCTCTGACCGGGCGGCGGCCATGGTGGGGTCGGCGGCCGAGACCTTCAACGACGGCCTGCGCGCCTACTACTTCTCGTTCGCCCTGCTGGCCTGGTTCATCTCGCCGGTGACCATGGTGATGGCCACGCTGGTGGTGGTGGCCATCCTCTACAACCGGGAGTTCCGCTCCGAGGTGCTGTCGATCCTGCGGGATTGATCCGGCCGGCCCTGCCCAGTCCCTAAAATCGGGCGCATGTTTGTCCATCTGCGCCTGCACACCGAGTTTTCCGTCGTCGATGGCACCAACCGCATCGACGATGCCGTGGCCGCTGCCGCCGCCGACCGCCAGCCCGCCCTGGCCATCACCGACCTGAACAACCTGTTCGGGGCGATCAAGTTCTACAAGGCCGCGCGCGGCGCCGGGGTCAAGCCGCTGATCGGTGCCGAGGTCATGCTGCAGGGCTTCACCGATGAAACACCCGGCGCCATGCCGGGCGCCCACCAGCCTGCCCTGCCGCGAGCCATCCTGCTGGTGCAGGACCACCAGGGGTACCTCAACCTGTCCGAACTGCTGGCCCGGGCCTGGACCCGCAACGACGGCCGCGGCCAGGCCGTCATCCAGCGGGCCTGGCTGCAGGAGCTGCACGGCGGGCTGATCCTGCTGTCGGGTGCGCAGGCCGGTCCGGTCGGACAGGCGCTCATGGCCGGCGATGCGCAGCGCGCCGCCGACGTGGCCTTGCAGCTCTCCAGCCTGTTCACCCACCGCTTCTACCTGGAGCTGCAGCGCGCCGGCCGCAGCGACGACGAGCGCCATGTGGCTGAAACCGTCAAGCTGGCGGCCCGGCTGCGTCTGCCGGTGGTGGCGACCCACCCGGTGCAGTTCCTGGAAGCCGACGATTACGAGGCCCATGAGGCCCGGGTCTGCATCTCGGAAGGCGAGATCCTGGGCAACAACCGCCGGGTGCGCCGCTTCACCCGCGAGCAGTACTTCAAGAGCGCCGCCGACATGGCAGCGCTGTTCGCCGACGTGCCCTCGGCCGTGGCCAACACGCTGGAGATCGCGCGGCGCTGCAACCTGACTTTGGTGCTCGGCAAGCCCCAGCTGCCCAACTTCCCGACGCCGCTCATCGATGGCGTGCCCATGCCCATGGAAGACTTCTTCCGCCAGTCCTCCTTCGAGGGGCTGGAGGAGCGTCTGGTCCACCTCTACCCGGACGCCGCCGAACGCGACCGGCAGCGCCCGCGTTACGTGGAGCGGCTGGAGTTCGAGATCAACACCATCCTCAAGATGGGGTTCCCGGGCTACTTCCTGATCGTGGGCGACTTCATCAACTGGGCCAAGAACAACGGCTGCCCCGTCGGCCCCGGCCGGGGCTCGGGTGCCGGATCGCTGGTGGCCTACGCGCTGAAGATCACCGACCTCGACCCGCTGCAGTACAACCTGCTGTTCGAGCGTTTCCTGAACCCGGAGCGGGTGTCGATGCCCGACTTCGACATCGACTTCTGCCAGAGCAACCGCGACCGCGTCATCGACTATGTGAAGGACAAGTACGGCAAGGACGCGGTGAGCCAGATCGCCACCTTCGGCACCATGGCCGCGCGCGCCGCCATCCGCGACGTAGGTCGGGTGCTCGACTTCTCCTACGGCTTCTGCGACGGCATCTCCAAGCTCATCCCCAACAAGCCGGGCATGAGCGTGACCCTGCAGTACCCGCCCAGCCCCAAGAAGGAGGGCGACAAGAACAACTACGCCATCGAGATGGAGCCGCTGCTGGCCGAGCGGCTGCAGAAGGAAGACGATGTGCGAACGCTCATCGAGCTGGCCCAGAAGCTCGAAGGCATGACCCGCAACATCGGCATGCACGCCGGCGGTGTGCTGATCGCGCCGGGCAAGCTGACCGATTTCTGCCCGCTCTATGCCCAGCCCGGCAGCGACTCTGCGGTGAGCCAGTACGACAAGGACGATGTGGAGGCCATCGGCCTGGTGAAGTTCGACTTCCTGGGGCTGGCCACGCTGACCATCCTGGAGATCGCGCGCGAGTTCATCATGCAGCGCCACAAGGGCCAGGAAGGTTTCCGTTTCGAGGACGTGCCGCTGGACGATCCGAAGGTGTATGCCCTGTTCTCGCGCGGTCAGACCGAGGCGGTGTTCCAGTTTGAAAGCCGCGGCATGCAGGGCATGCTGCGCGATGCCAAGCCGACCCGCCTGGAGGACCTGATCGCGCTCAATGCGCTGTACCGACCCGGCCCCATGGACCTGATCCCCAGCTTCGTGGCCCGCAAGCACGGACGCGAGGTGGTCGAGTACCCGCACCCGCTGCTGGAGCCGGTGCTGGCCGAGACCTACGGGATCATGGTCTACCAGGAGCAGGTCATGCAGTCGGCCCAGATCCTGGGCGGCTACTCGCTGGGTGGCGCCGACCTGCTGCGCCGCGCCATGGGCAAGAAGAAGCCCGAAGAGATGGCCGAGCACCGGCTGATCTTCCGCAAGGGCGCGGCCGAGAAGGGCATCGGCCAGGAGAAGGCCGACGAGGTCTTCGACCTGATGGAGAAGTTCGCCGGCTACGGCTTCAACAAGTCGCACGCCGCCGCGTACTCCCTGCTGGCGTACCACACCGGCTGGCTCAAGGTGCACTACACCGCCGAGTTCTTCTGCGCCAACATGACGGTGGAGATGGACGACACCGACAAGCTCAAGGTGCTGTTCGAGGACGCGGTGAAGATGGGCGTGACCTTTGAGGCGCCCGACGTCAACCGCGGCGTGTACCGCTTCGAGCCGGTGACCGACCGCTCCATCCGCTACGGGCTGGGTGCCATCAAGGGCACCGGTCAGCAGGCCATTGAAGCCATCGTGGCGGCCCGCGAAGGCCGGGGCGAGGGTCCGGACGGCCACGAGACCGGCCCGTTCAGGAGCCTGTTCGATTTCTGCCTTCGGGTCGACCGCACCCGCATCAACAAGCGCACGGTGGAAGCCCTGATCAAGGCCGGCGCCTTCGACAACATCCACCTCAACCGGGCCGAACTGCTGGCTTCGGTCGACCTGGCGTTCGACTACGCGGCCACCACCCAGGCCAATGCCCACCAGGGCGGCCTGTTCGACATGCTGGGTGGAGACGACCACGGCTCCAGCACCCAGGAGCCCGAACTGGTGGCCACGCTGCCCTGGGGCGTGAAGGAGCGCCTGACCTTCGAGAAGAGCGCCATCGGCTTCTACCTCTCCGGCCACCTGTTCGACGAGGTGGAGCGCGAGGTCCGGCGCTTTGCCCGCACGCCGCTGGAGGGTGTGAAGGAGAGCCGCGACCCGGTCATCCTGGCCGGCATCGTGACCGACTTCCGCGTCATCAACGGCCAGCGCGGCAAGCTGGCCCTGTTCAAGCTGGACGACAAGACGGGCGTGCTGGAGGTCAGTGCCGACGAAGGTCTGATCAATGCCCACCGCAACACGCTCAAGGACGACGAACTCATCGTGGTGCAGGCGGTCGCTCAGCCGGACCGGTTCTCGGGCGGGCTGCGGTTGAAGATCCAGCAGGTTTGGGACTTGGCGGCCGCCCGTTGCCGCTTCGGCAAGTACCTGCGGGTGGCTGTCAATGGCCACGCGCCGTCGGTGGCGCAGCTGGTGCGTGAATTTCCGCCCCGGCGCGAACAGACCGAGCAGGGTGAACTGGTGCGGGGCCTGCCGGTGCGGCTGGCGCTGCTGCGCGAGGGTGCCCAGTGCGAGCTGCAGCTGGACGACCGTTCACTGTTCTTCCCGACCGATGCGGCGCTGGCCAGCTGGATGGCCCAGGCGCACGAGCAGCGCGCCGAGATCGTGTTCGACTGATACCGCTCAGTCGAGCGGGCGCAGGCCGATGACCAGCGCGGGCGGCACCCGGCCGTCGGTGTCGCGTGGCAGGCTGCCGGTGCGGTCGATGGCGCGCAGCACGGCTTCGTCCCAGGCGGCGTTGCCGCTGCTCTTGGTGATCTTGCGGCCGGTGATGGTGCCGTCCGGCAGCGTGCGCACCTCCACCTCGGCCCGGGGGTTGCCCGGCGCCACATCGGTGAACACCACGTTGGGCTTGATGCGCGCGGCCACCTTGGCGCCGTAGCCCGGCGTCGGGCCGCTGGACTGCTGGGCCGTGCCGGTGCTCTGCGGGCCGCCGGTGGCGCCGGCCTGACCCATCATGCGGCGCAGCTGGTCCTGCCGCAGCTGCTCCTTGAGCTGTGCCTCGCGTTGGGCCTCCCGCTTCTCGGCCTCGGCGCGCTTCCTGTCCTCGGCCAGCTTCTGCTGGCGTTCCTTGTCGGCCGCGGCCTTCTTTTCCGCAGCCGCCTTCTCGGCGGCCAGCTTGCGCTCGGCCTCACGCCGTTCGGCTGCTTTACGTTCGGCTTCGCGCTTGTCGGCCTCGGCCTTCTCGCGGGCCTTGGCGGTGGCGATCTCGGCTTCGGTCGGCCCGGGGGGTGGCGGTGCGGGTCGGGGCTCGGGGCGGGGTGGTGCGACGGGAGCCGGGGCCGGTGGCGGGGGAGGGGGTTCCACCGCCCGCGGCGCGGCCTGCTGCGGCACGCGGGACCAGAGTTCGGCCTCCACCGTGGCGAGTTCGACGTCCTTGTTCCACTGCACGCCCCAGGTCAGGGCCAGGATGAGTGCGCCGTGCACCACCAGGGCCTTGGCCATCGACGGCCCCCAGCGGTCGGCGCTCGGCGGTGCCAGGCTGTTGCGGTCGAAGCTGCTCTGGGCGAAGGTGCTGGTGGAGGGCATGGTGACCGGGGTGTCTTCAGCGGCTGGTCTGGACGGCCAGCCCCACCCGGCCGATGCCGGCGCGCTGCAGGGTGTCCATGACGCGGACCACGGCTTCGTACTTCACCGTCTTGTCGGCGCTGATGATCACCGGCACACCGCCCTGGGGTGCCTCGCCCGAGGCCGGGTCGGCGGTCTGCAGCTGCTTCACGCGGGCCACCAGCTGGGCCATGGGCACCGGCGGCGAGTCGCCGCCCTGGTTGCCGTCGCGCACCTGGAGCTGTTCGTCCTTGTCGATGACGATCTGCACGAAGCGGTCGGGCTGGCGCGCGGCCTGCCCCACGCTGGGCAGGGCGATCTGGCTCGGCGTGATCAGTGGCGCGGTCACCATGAAGATGATCAGCAGCACCAGCATCACATCGATGAAGGGCACCATGTTGATCTCGTTGATGGTGCGGCGGCCCCGGCCGCGGGCGGCGAGCTTGGCCATGTCAGTGACCCGACGGGGTGCCGCCCTGGGCGCCCAGGTTGCGTTGCAGGATGTTGGAGAACTCTTCCATGAAGGTCTCCATGCCGTTGGCCACGCGGTCGATGTCGTGGGCGAAACGGTTGTAGCCCACCACCGCCGGGATGGCGGCGAACAGGCCGATGGCCGTGGCCACCAGGGCTTCCGCGATGCCCGGCGCCACCGTGGCCAGGGTCACCTGGGTGAGCGCTGCCAGGCCGGTGAAGGCGTGCATGATGCCCCACACCGTGCCGAACAGGCCCACATACGGAGCCACCGAGCCCACGGTGCCCAGGAACGACAGGTTGGATTCCAGTACGTCCAGCTCCCGCTGGAAGCTGGCCCGCATGGCACGGCGGGCGCCATCGAGCAGGGCACCGCCGTCGGTGATGCGGCGCTCCCGCAGTTTCTGGTACTCGCGCATGCCGCTGGCAAAGATGCGCTCCATCGGGCCGCCCTGACGGGCGTTCTGGGTGGCGGCGCTGTAGAGGTCGTTGAGGTTGGTGCCGGACCAGAAGTCGCGCTCGAAATCCTCGTTCTTGGCGCGTACCCGCTTGAGCGTGGTCAGTTTGCGGAAGATGGCGGCCCAGCTGACGACCGACATCAGGATCAGCAGCAGCACCACGGCCTGGACGACCCAGCTCGCGTTGAGCATGAGCTGGACGATGGAGAGATCTTGGGTCATGTGCGTCGGAGGAAAAAATCGCCGGAAGGTTTCACGGGGTGGCCAGCGCCTGCAGGACGGCGGGCGGCATGCGGGCCGGCCGCACGCTGACGGCGTCGACCCAGCCGATACGGATGCTGCCTTCGCAGAGCAGTTCCGCCGGAGCGGCTTCGTCGGGCGGCAGTCGCCAGGCGGTCTGCGCGATTGTCAGCGAGGCCCGGCCGGTTTCCCGGGCCGAGGCTGTAACCGTCAGCAAATCATCCAGCCGCGCCGGGCGGTGGTACTGCAGCTCGGTGGCGCTCACCACGAACATGCCGCCGCTGGTCTCGCGCAGGCGCTGCTGCTCGATGCCCAGCGAGCGCAGCCACTCGGTGCGTGCCCGCTCGAAGAACTTGAGGTAGTTGGCATAGAACACGATGCCGCCGGCATCGGTGTCCTCCCAGTACACCCGCACCGGCCACCGGAAGGCGGCCTGCGCCAGTGCAGCGGGCAGCTGAGTCACAGGGCCGCCTCCAGCCGGGCCACGGCCTCCTGCAGCTGCTCCATCGAGTTGGCGGTGGAGAAGCGCAGGTAGCGGCCCGGGTCGGCGGGTCCGAAGTCGCGCCCTGGGGTGGTGGCCAGCTGGCAACGCTGCATCAGCTCGAAGGCCAGTGCCCAGCTGCCGCCCTGGTCGGGCTGCGGGCCGGCCGGGGGAATGCCCCAGCGGCTGCACAGGCCTGTCACGTCGGCCCAGGCGTAGAAGGCGCCGTCCGGCATCACCGGCACGGTCAGCCCGAGCCGGTCCAGCTCCGGAATGAAGTAGTCGCGTCGGGCCTTGAAGGCCGCGCGGCGGCGTTCGTACTCGGCCAGGCTGTCCGGGTGGAAGCAGGCCAGCGCGGCGTGCTGGGCGATGGTGCTGGCGCAGATGAACAGGTTCTGTGCCATGCGCTCGACCACCGGCACCAGTTCGGCCGGCAGCACCAGCCAGCCCAGGCGCCAGCCGGTCATGTTGAAGTACTTGCTGAAGCTGTTGATGCTGATCACCTGCTCGCCCAGCCCGTCGGCCAGGCCGAGTGCACTCTGGCCGTAGGCATCGTCATGGCTCAGTCCGAGGTAGATCTCGTCCACCATGGTCACGCCGCCACGCTCGCGCACATGGGAGGCGATGTCGGACAGGGTCTGGCGCGCGATCGAGGTGCCGGTGGGGTTGGACGGCGACGCCAGCAGCACGCCGCGGGTGGCAGACCCCCAGTGCTGACGGACCTGCTCCGCGCTGAGCTGGAAGCGCTGCCCCGGGCCGGCCGGGATCATGACGGCGCGGCCTTCGGCCGCCTGCACGAACTGGCGGTTGCAGGGATAGCTCGGGTCCGGCATCAGGACTTCGTCGCCGGCGTCGATCAGGGCCAGGCAGGCCAGCTGCAGGGCAGCAGAGGCACCGGCGGTGATGACGATGCGGCCCGGGTCCACGTCGACACCGAACCGGCTTGCGTACCAGCCCGAAATGGCCTCGCGCAGCGCCGGCAGGCCCAGCGCCTGGGTGTACTGGCTGCGGCCATCCGCAATGGCGCGCGCCGCCGCTTCCTGCACCAGGGGTGGTGCGGTGAAGTCGGGCTCGCCGATGTTGAGGTAGATCATGGGCCGGCTGCCCGGGCCGGCCTGTGCGGCCTGGCGCGCAGCGGCTTTGGCCAGCTCCATCACGTAAAAAGGTTCGATCCGTGCCGCCCGACCGGCGATCTTCATGCCCATGGCCTCAGCGGGCCCGCGGTGCGGGCTGTGCCGCCATTTCCACCGGACGCAGCTGGGCGGCCAGCGGGTGCAGCACGCCGTTGACGAACTTGTGGCCGTCGGTGCCGCCGAAGGCCTTGGCCAGCTCGATGCATTCGTTGAGCACCACGCGCCAGGGTACATCGGGGCAGTTCTGGAACTCGTAGGCGCCGATCCACAGCACACCGTGCTCGATGGGCGAGATTTCCGGCAGCGGCCGGTCCAGCCGGGGGGTGATGAGCGCGTCCAGCGCGCCGGCCTGTTCGATGCAGCCGTGCACCAGCGCATCGAAGTGCACGCTGTCGGCCTTGTGGAAGCCGGCGAGGTCGCGGGTGAAGGCGTCGATGTCGGCCGCTTCGTTGCGGCCCACCAGGTGCTGGTACAGGGCCTGCAGGGCGAACTCGCGGGCGCGGGTGCGGGCGGATTTGTCGGAAGCCTTGCGGGCTGCGCCGGCGCGGGCCGGTGACTTGGCGGAATCGGGGGTGTTCATGGTCATCCGATGGAATCGAGCACGTGGGCCATCTCGACGGCCACGCGCGCAGCGTCGATGCCCTTGTCGGTCTGGCGGGCAAGGGCCTGTTCGTCGTTCTCGACGGTCAGGATGGCGTTGGCGATCGGCAGCCGGTAGTCCAGCGAGACCCGGGTCACACCGGCGCCAGATTCATTGGCCACCAGCTCGAAGTGGTAGGTCTCGCCGCGGATGATGCAGCCCAGGGCGATGAGGGCGTCGAAGTCGTCGCGCTCGGCCATGGCCTGGAGCGCCACCGGCACCTCCAGGGCGCCGGGCACCTTCACATGGGCAATGTTCTTTTCCTGCACGCCCAGGGCGAGCAGTTCGGCATGGCAGGCCTTGAACAGGGCGTCGGTGACGCCCTCGTTCCAGCGCGCCTGCACGATGCCGATGCTGAATTTGCGGCCGTCCAGCGGGCCGGCGCTGCCTTTGTCTGCTCCGAACATGGGGTGGTGTCCTCGGGGGGTCAGGTGTTGCGGCCGGTGAAGCCGGTGATTTCCAGGCCGTAGCCGGCCATGCTGGGCATGCGACGCGGGTTGCCCATCAGGCGCATGCGCTGCACGCCGCATTCGCGCAGGATCTGCGCGCCCACGCCGTAGGTGCGCAGGTCCATGCGGCCACGCTCCGGGGCCTGGGCCGAACGCGCCGTGCCCTCGAACTGGGCCAGCAGCTGGCCTGCGTCCTCGCCGCAGTTGAGCAGCACCGCCACGCCCCGGCCGGTGTCCTGCAGGTGCCGCAGGCTGGCCTCCAGGCTCCAGCTGTGCATGGACCGGCCCACTTCCAGGGCGTCGAGCACCGACAGCGGCTCGTGCACCCGCACCGGCACTTCGTCCAGCGGCTGCCACTCGCCCTTGACCAGGGCCAGGTGCAGTGCGCCGCTGGGCTGGTCGCGGAAGGCATGGGCGGTGAATTCACCGAAGGCGGTGAGCAGCGGGCGGCTGCCCAGCTTCTGCACCAGCGATTCGGTGCGGCTGCGGTGTTCGATGAGGTCGGCAATGGTGCCGATCTTCAGCCCGTGTTCGGCAGCGAACTGCTGCAGATCGGGCAGGCGGGCCATGGTGCCGTCGTCCTTCATGATCTCGCAGATGACCGCGGACGGCGAGCAGCCGGCCATGGCCGCGAGGTCGCAGCCGGCCTCGGTGTGGCCGGCGCGCATGAGCACGCCACCCTCGACCGCCTGCAGCGGAAAGATGTGGCCTGGCTGCACCAGGTCGGCAGCCTGCGCATTCGGCGCCACGGCCACCTGCACCGTGCGGGCACGGTCGGCTGCCGAGATGCCGGTGGTCACGCCCTCGGCAGCCTCGATGGAGACGGTGAACGCAGTGCCCATCTTGGTGCCGTTGCGCGGCACCATGGGCGGCAGCTGCAGGCGCTCGCAGCGCTCGCGGGTGAGGGTCAGGCAGATCAGGCCCCGGCCGAAGCGGGCCATGAAGTTGATGGCTTCGGGCGTGACATGGTCGGCTGCGAGCACCAGATCGCCTTCGTTCTCGCGGTCTTCCTCGTCGACCAGGATCACCATGCGGCCGGCCTTGATGTCGGCCACGATGTCCTCGACCGGGGAAATGGCCACCGGGGCCAGCGTCTGGGGGGCGTTCATGCGGGATCCTTGTGGAAGTTGGCTCCGCTGGCGAGCATGCGCTCCACATAGCGGGCCACGGTATCGATCTCGAGGTTGACGGCCGAGCCGGCCCGGAGGGTGCCCAGGGCGGTGTTCTCGATCGTGTGCGGAATGAGGTTGATGCTGAACTCGCAGCCCTGGGTGCTGTCGGCCACCCGGTTGACGGTCAGGCTGACGCCGTTGACCGTGATCGAGCCCTTGTAGGCCAGGTACTTGCCCAGATCGGGCGGGGCCATCACGCGCAGTTCCCAGCTTTCGCCGACCTGGCCGAAGTGCGTGACCCGGCCGATGCCGTCCACATGGCCGGAGACGATGTGGCCGCCCAGCCGGTCCTGCGGTCGCAGCGCTTTTTCGAGATTGACCGTTGTGCCAGCCTGGCCCAGCCCGGTGGTGCGTGCCAGGGATTCGGCCGAGATGTCGATGGAGAACCGCCGGGCAGGCAGGTCCAGCGACGTGACCGTCATGCAGGCGCCGTTGAGGGCGATGCTGTCGCCCAGCCCGACGTCGTCGAGGTAAGCCGATGGCGCCTCGATGATCAGTCGCTTGCCGTGGTCCAAAGAACTGCCCAGCGCGTGGAGGTCGGCGATACGCCCCACGCCGGTGATGATGCCGGTAAACATCCGGCTATTTTCGCAGGGTTTGTCCACCCCCCGTCGGCATCAGGGCTGTACCAGCCACGACCTCAGCGGCTCCAGCACTCTTCCGTGCCCAGCGGCACCGCCTGACCGGCCACCTGCAGCTGGGTGCGGGCACCCGTGTGGTCGACCTGAAAGATGCCGCACCCGTCCGTGATCTGGCGGCCGGACGGGGTGGCGGTGAGGGTGAAGCTGGTCGTGGTGGTGGCCAGCGTCACCGTGTAGCGCGCACCCTCGACCCGGAGCAGGTCGGCCGGAATCTGTGCTGCCGCGGGATAGGTGCCCTGAGCGGTGGCCGCCCGTTCCAGCCACTGCCCCACCTGCAGCAAGGTGGCCCGCGCCTGCCCGCGATGACCCCGAAGCACGTACTGCTCGTAGCTGGGCATGGCCACCCGAAGCAGCACCCCCAGCACGGTCACCACCACCAGCAGTTCGATGAGGGTCATGCCCGCTTCGCGGTCCAGCTCCGGTGCGTGGCTCATGGGAGGATGCGCCAGTCGATGCGGCGGGGAATGTAGGTGAAGCGGTTGAGCTGCACGCTGGGTGCAGTCGATTGGCTGGCGGTGGAGTTGCCGTTGTTGTTAAGACCAAAAACGACGGTCCGGTGAGCGGTCTCGATGGCCACCGACTCGCCGGCGCCGAACTGGACCCTCGAGGCGTTGCTCAGGTCCAGCGTGCTGTCCGTCGTGTGGAACACGGGCTGGGCTGCCGGCTCTCCGGTGAGGCCCTTGACGACCATCAGGAAACCCAGCTCCGGCGGGGGTACTGTGGAGCAGGTGCCCTCCTTGAACGTCTCTGCCGGGACCCGCGTCTCGAAGCGGACCAGGTTGCCGGGCCGCAGCGTGGGGTTGCCGAGCAGTCGTTCTCCGGTGGGTGGCAGATCGATGTACCAGCCGCGTGGAGACGTGCTGGCGTTCTGCGTGTACAGCACCGGATTGCGCGAGGTGTTGAAGTAGTTCCTCAGGTCGGTGGTGGCCGAGGTTTTCGCGACCTGTCCCGTGATGGTCTGCTGCACCAGCCTGCTGCGCAGGGTGCCCGCAGCCACGTTCGGCCCTGTGCTGGCGGTCACGATGCCGCCTGACCGGCTGTAGCGGGTCGAGTCCCAGACCCCGTACAGGCTCTGGACCGACTTGTTGTCGCGATCGGTTTCCTCCAGCAGCCGCCCTGTACCGAAGTTGAGCACCACGCCACCCAGAGGGTGCGGCACCCACATCGGAGCGGTGGTGATGGACTGGGCCTTGCCGGCGGCGTCCACTGCGGTCATCAGGGGCTGGCACACGGTACTGCCGCCCGGCTTGCACACACTGCCGCTCCCCCAGCCGGCCACCCCCCATTGGGTCGGGTCGGCCCGGGTGAGGTCGAACTTCCAGAAGTTGCCCAGCAGGTCGCCGGCATACACCACATCCGCCGTCCCGTTGCCGTCCACGTCCAGGGGCCGCGGAGCCGCCAGCCCGTTGCCCAGCCCGGTCCCGGATTGCGCCGGAATCACCAGGAGCTCGCGGCTGCCATCCAGGTACTGGACCAGAAGGGAGGCACGCTCACGGACGCTGTTGACACCGTTGCCCAGCAACACGGCCCATCGGCCGTTGTTGAGCTTCACGAACTGATCGGCACGCCGGGCGTCGATCGGATCGGTGGTGGGGGGCGACACGATGTGGCCGATGTCGTCCGGGTCCTGGGTCGCCTGCGAGGTCGACGTGGAGCTCGACGAGTTGTCCAGCACGACCAGGGTGTTCAGCTGAAGGGCGGGCAACTCGGTCGATGTCACGTCGACGATGGCGTAGCCGCGTCCCCCGGCGCCGAGCGGAGCCACCGCATAGGTCTTCCAGCTGGGTTCGATGCCGCTGGAGACGGCGCTGGAGCTGACGTCCACATCACCCGCGAAAGGCGAGCCGTCCACCGTGTACTGGTGCTTGTACCGTGGGTCGGTGTAGCCATCGAGCTTGCTGTAGACGCCCGACGGGACGTAGGCCAGGATTTCGTCACCGGTCTTGGCGTTGAAGACATGGAACATGCCGTCGTTGGCGCCGACCATCAGCATCGGGGAGCGGTTCCGATCTCGGGTCAGCTTGCGGAAGCTGGCGTGCCCCGGGAATTCGACCGGGTACGGCGGAGTTTCGGTCTGTGCCCAGAGGTTGGAATTGACGATGGTGCCTAGGCGTGAGCCCCGGGTGCGAAGTGTCCCGCCGGTCGCTGTCTGTTCATTGCTTCGGTCTCCCCGAAGGTAGTCCAGCTTGACCCGTCCCTGGGCTTCCGTTCCGGCCCCCTGGATCAGTGACTTCTGTGCCGGGGTCAGGGCTGTCCAGACAAAGTCGGTGCCCCGGGTCCCGTCGTGCGTCTTGATGAGGCGTGCATTCACGTTGACGGTACCCAGATCCAGCCGGGCGGCAGCCGACCAGCTCGCGGTGGCACTGAGAGACGTGTCCGACGCCCTCACGCCCCGTGCGCTGATGTCGCCAGCCCAATACTCGGGGCTGAACGAAGCCAGGTACACCAGCGCATCCTGCCGGAGATCGCGCTTGTTGGCCGCAACGCTCACGACGCCGCCGATCCCTTCGGCCCGGATGTCGGCCAGGATGGACTGGAATGCCGCTGCCAGTGCGGTGTTGTCCGGCGCAGGGAAAAAGACACCCCGTCCGTTCATCGCGGCATGCCAGAGCTCCTGCTTGCGCCTGTTGATCACGACCGTGTCATTGACGCCCTGGGCCACCGTGCACTTCGACTCCAACCGGGATCCGCACAGTGGCGAGGTCCAGGCGAATTCGCCCTGGGCCAGCTTGTCGATGCCTGAATACATGCCGCCTGCCCACTGGATCGGGCCGGTCCATTTGTCGGCGGCACCTTTGAACCCGATCGTGTAGGTGACGATGTGCTGCCAGCTGGCCGGATTGTTCTTGGGGTTCCAGTACGGCGCAATGGCCGCAGTGCCGTACAGCTCCTGGGTGCCGACGTTCTGCCGGAATTTCACGTCGTTGGCGAGATCGTTCCGCAGGTCGGTGGCCCACATGTGGAATGCCAGGTCCGAGAACGTGCTGATCTCCGAGGTGCCGATGGTGTCCCGGTAGAACCGGGTCTGGGCCGAGGCGGTGTCGTACTTCACGCCGTCCGGCAGGGTTCTTGGCGTGCCGTCGGCGTTGCCGCCCCCCATGACCACCCCGTCGCCGTCCTTGGAGCTGCCCAACAAGCTGTTCCACGAGCCGTCGGTCATGAACACGTGGAACGACTTTCGGCAGCTCAGCTCCGACAGGTCGGTCGGGGTCTGGGGGTTGTTCCGCCACGGGTTGTAGTCGCCTTTCGCGCTGAAGTAGTCGAACACCCGTTTCATCGCGAGGTGCGACGGTGTGTTGCTGGGCACGGGCAGCGTCAGGTTGTCGATCCAGTTCGTCAGATTGGCCCGGTGCGTCTTGTCGATCAGCCGCATCCCGTTGTAGGCGCCGCAACTCGCATCGGTGGTGGCGCTGAGCGGCAACCGTCTGCAGCGGTTCAGGGATTGCCAGGCCAGCCGGATGGTCCCGTCGGGTATCAGTTGCTCGGTGAAGGTCGCTTTCAGCGCCGACTGGATGGCAGTAAGGCCTTCGTAACCCAGGCTGGCTGAATCGTCGATGGTCATCACCACATTGGGGGGCGGCTCCTTGACCGTGGCCTGTGGCGTCTGGGTCAGCAGCAGTGGTGCAGCCTGGCCATGGGAGGCCATGAGGCCGGACAACGCCAGCGGTAGCGTGGCGATCCGGAGGGACCTGATCGAGCGTTTCATGGTGTTTCCTCAGCTGACGTCCTGCAGGACCAAAGTGGATCGAAGCCATATCCGCGTTCCAGCCCGCAGACCCTGCACATGCACCGTGATGCGGTAGAGGAACGGGCTGTTGCGCGCCGGTGTCGGCATGCCGGCAGCCGACGACGACAGGAACCCGGACTGGTTGAACCGGTACACCTCCACCCAGTACCAGGCCCTGGGGTTGGCGGCAGCCAGCAGCGGGTTCCCTGCGCTGCCGGGAGCGGCCGAGGTGAACTGGCCATACCGGGCACTGGAAGCGGCGTCGGTGAGGACGGCGGCGTTGGCCTTCAGGTAGGCGATCGACATCACGCCGGGGTCGGTCGGCGTGCAGATGCCGGCCACGCAGGGCCTTCCGCTCGCGGCCACCCGCGCCGCATTGATCTCGAAATCGTCCAGGGTGTAGGGGAAGTAAGGCGCGCTCCCGGTGAGGCTCCGGCAGCCGATCAGGGCTGCATCGGCGCTGCAGGGCGTGATGCCGTCGGCCTGCAGGCCGCGGATGTCCAGTTCGGCATCCCGCAGCACCGCCTCGGCGGCAGCGAATGCCCGCTGGACGTCCGATTCGCTGCCCACAGTGCGCTCGCTCAGCCACTGGTTGCGGCTGGTTCCGAGCGCCGTCAGTGCCGCCAGCATCATCATGACCAGAACGATCACGACCACCGCTCCTTGCTGGCGGTGCTGGCGCAGGGCCGGAGCCGGCCGGCACGGATGGTTTTTCATGCGCCGAGGTTCCTGAGCTGGAAAAGCCTGGTGTAGGTGCGGCGCAATCGCCCGTCGGCCGGCACGGCTTCCCCGTTGCATCCGGTGATCTGGGTGGTGACCTGGCCCTGGCGCTCGCCCACCATGCGCAGGCAGACCATCACCGCGGTCACGGCGGCCCAGCTCACCGGCGTGGTCCGGTATTGCAGCAAGGTGCCGTTGGGTTCGCCATACCAGACCTGCATGTCCTCGACGCCGCTCACGAAGGCTGCGCTCGTGTTGGTGCCGGTGCACATCAGGTCTCCCGCACTGACGGTGAACACGTTGCGCACGTCGACCGTGGTGCTGCCGGGCAGCAGTCCCAGGCAGTCACGGGTGTCGGTGGGCACGTCGTTCTGTAGACTGGTCTGCAGCGTGTCCGGAGCGCTCCCGGCGCCGTTGGTGCCGCGCAGTGAGGAGGGCGCATCGGTGGTGCCGTATCCGCTGTAGCCGGACGCAAACTCCACGTTGCCCGAGTTGCCGGATGAAATCAGCGGCCGGGCACCGGCTTGCCTCAGCTGCATCCCGATCACGCGGAACGCCAGGTTGGAGTCCTGCTGCATCCGCCAGGCGTCTTCAGCCGTGGCCGCCGACAGCCGCACGAAGATCAGGCTGGAGGTGGCGGCCAGGGCCACCATCAGCCCGATCACCATGCCGACCAGGATCTCCACCAGCGACATGCCGCTCTGGCGCTGGTGGCGCGCAGCTTTGCACAGGTGCAGGGATGCGGTTGGATTCATGGCCGCAGATAGGTCAGGTGGCAGATGAAGCCGGCTGTGCAGGTGACGCCGGCCACGCCGGTCCCGGTGTTGCCCAGCCCGTCCTTGACCTCGTCGGCTGCGGCGAACAGCTGCTGCACCGTGGTCGAGCTCCTGCTCTCCCGCAGGGCCGAGATCCGTGTCCAGCGGAACAGCACGCCGAACTGGTTGGGGTCCGTGGTGGACCGGAAAACCTGGGCGTCGCCGGAGGGCAGCTGCTGGGCCACCGCCGATTTCCATTGCCAGAGGTCGAACTGCGCGAGCTGCGCCGGATTGCACGGCGCTGAACGGCAGTCCACCGCTGCCGCAGGAGCAGTACCCCAGCTGGTCTGGTAGGGGCTGTTCTGGTTGGCCGGTGTCCGGGCACCGGTGTTGAGCAGCATCCGGTCGAGCAGGTCGGCAGCCATCTGCGACGCGACATTGCGGGCAGCACTGTTGCGCGTTTCGTTGAGGGCCCGCACCTGCATGCCGGCCATCGCCAGCAAACCGAAGGCCACCAGGAAAAGGGCCACCAGGGCTTCCAGCAGCGATGCGCCGCGTTGATGGCTCAGCATGATCCTGTCCCCTGCTTGTAGCGAAGGCGGGTGCCGGTGGAATAGCAGACCGATCCGGCGAGCGACGCGTGCTGGCTGTCCACCGGGCTGAGCTCGAAGCGCTGGCCCAGCGTCACGCTCTGCCCGAACTGGTTGAATTGCTGGGACGTGTTGGGTGCGGTGGGTTTGGTGAGCCTCACGCCGATCGGCACGCTGACCGTCTGCAGCCGCACGTCACCCGCTTCTTCCTGGCCGTCGGCGTCCATGTCGACGAAGGCCGTCCAGCCGCAGCTCCAGTCGGTGGTGTTCAGCAGAGCGGTGCTGCAACCGGTGAGCCGGGCCAGTGTCACCGTGTTGCCCCGGGCCATGGCCTCCGAACGTGCCTGCTGCATCGACTGGATCAGCTCGGACCTCAGGCCGTCGACGCGATGCCGTACCACCATGCCGACCATGACAGGTGCCGCCATGGCTGAGAGGGTCGTCAGGATCGCGATGACGGTCAGCAGCTCCACCAGCGTGAACCCCCGGCCATGCATCGAGGCCCGTCGACCTGGGCGCAGGGTTCGGCTCAGCATGTGTGGCTGCCCTCGACCACTTTCAGCCGGGTGCCGCCGAACTCCATGCAGAGGCGGCGCATCCAGCCGCCCGGCGCAGCGCTGTTGTCCGGTGCAATGCGCAACCCCTGGACGGCGGCATCGGTGCGGCCCAATGCGGAATAGGCGAGGCTTTCGCCGTCAGGCCCCTCCAGCAGGATCTGGTGGCCCCGGACCGGGCCATGGCTCGAGAGCAGCGCGTCATCCGGGTCGCGCGACCGGTTCCGGTTGCGGTCGATGAAGACTTCCCATCCGCACCGCCAGTCGGCCGGGTGGGTGGCCTCGGCGCAGCCGGCCAGCCGGCGCACGGTCACGGTACGGCCCTGGTTCACCGCTTCAGATCGGGCGGACTGCAGTGCAGCGATCAGATCGGACTGCACGCCGTCGGCCTTGTAGCGTTCGCCGATGCGGGCGAACGAGGGTGCCGCGAGGGCAACGAGGGTGCCCAGCAGTGCAACTGCCACCATCGTCTCGATGAGCGAGAAACCCTGTGAAAGGGCGGGACGCCAGGAAGTGGAGGGCTTGTTCATGCCCGCCAATGTAGTTTTATGAATTAACTACAAAGTACCCATTCCGATGGAGTTGAAACCCGTATCGATGAACGGAAGAGTACTCAGGTATTCAAAGCCGGTCTCATGACCGGCGGATCACCTCGGCCCTCAGACGGAGGTCGTCACCCAGCCGGTCCAGGCCGGTCCAGCGCAGGCGCACGCCATCGGCCAGCCGTTCCAGTGCCCCCAGATGGGCCAGGCCCGCGCCCTCTCCCAGCAGTGCCGGTGCCAGGTAGACCAGCAGCTCGTCCACCAGTCCGGCCCGCAGCAGCGAGCCGTTGAGCTTGTAGCCGGCTTCCACATGCAGCTCGTTGATCTCGAGGCTGCCCAGCGCCGCGATCATGGCGGCCAGGTCGACCTTGCCGCCATGGCCGGGCAGGTGGGCCAGGCGCGCCCCGCGGTCCTGCAGCGCCGCTGCGGCTGTCGTTTCGTGCACCGCGTGAAAGATATGGATGCGCCGGCCGATGCCGCCGTGGGGCGGCTCAAAGAGGCGCGCGTCGGGCGGGGTACGCAGGTGCGAATCGATCACCACCAGGTCCGGCTGCCGGGTGACCGGCACCTCGCGC
The DNA here is from genome assembly GCF_958439165.1 of uncultured Hydrogenophaga sp. Taxonomy (GTDB): domain Bacteria; phylum Pseudomonadota; class Gammaproteobacteria; order Burkholderiales; family Burkholderiaceae_C; genus Hydrogenophaga. Next base: position 162,618 of record NZ_OY288126.1, read on the forward strand.
ACATCCAGCCGGGGGTTGTCTTCGACCACGGTGCCGATGCCGGTCAGCACGGCGCAGGCGCGGGCCCGCCAGGCATGACCGTCGGCGCGGGCCTGCGGGCCGGTGATCCACTGGCTCTGGCCGTTGCCCAGGGCGGTGATGCCGTCCAGCGATGCTGCCAGCTTCATGCGCACCCAGGGTCGGCCCCGTTCCATGCGGCTGAAGAAGCCGATGTTCAGGTCGCGCACCGCCCGGGCCAGCGGGTGGTCGGCCGGCAGCAGGTCGACCTGGACACCGGCCTCGCGCAGGCGGGCCAGGCCTCTGCCGGACACCAGAGGATTGGGATCGCCGCAAGCCACCACCACGCGGGCCACCCGGGCCTCGATCAGCGCGTTGCAGCACGGCGGCGTGCGCCCGAAATGGGAGCAGGGTTCCAGCGTCACGTAGGCCGTGGCGCCTTCGGTGGCCTGGCCGTGGGCGGCGGCATGGCGCAGGGCCATGACCTCGGCATGGGGGCCGCCTGCGCGTTGCGTGTGACCGGTGCCGATCACCCTGCCGTCGGGCGCCACCAGCACGCAACCCACACGGGGGTTCGGGTTGGAGAGCGTGAGGGACGACAGGCTCGCATCGAGTGCGGCCTGGAGGTGGATCAGATCGGTGTCCACCGGGGATTCAGCGCTTGACCTCGTCGACCAGCGCCCGGAATTCATCGATGTCCTCGAAGCTGCGGTAGACGCTGGCAAAGCGGATGTAGGCCACCTTGTCGAGCTTCTTGAGCTCCCGCATGACCATCTCGCCCAGGCGGGCGGCCGGCACTTCCCGGGTGCCCAGGTTGAGCAGCTTCTCCTCGATGCGCTCGATGGCCGCGTCCACCTGCTCGGTGCTCACCGGCCGCTTGCGCAGTGCCAGCGCGAACGATCCGCGCAGCTTGCCGGGCACATAGTCGACCCGGCGACCGTCCTTCTTGACCACCGCCGGGAAGCTCACCTCCGGCCGCTCGTAGGTGGTGAAGCGCTTCTCGCAGTGACCGCACTGCCGGCGGCGCCGGATGAAGTCTGCGTCTTCCGACACCCGGGTCTCGACGACCTGGGTCTCCAGATGACCGCAGAAGGGGCACTTCATTGTTCAACTCCACACGCAGCGGCAGGCATGGAATCCGGCGCCGGGCCGCCCCAAGCCGGATTCGCGCCCCCTCGGGGGGCAGCGACCCGCGCAGCGGTGGAGCGTGGGGGCGTCACTTGTACACCGGGAAGCGGGCGGTCAGGGCGTTGACCTTGGCGCGCACCGTTTCGATGTTGGCCGCGTCGCGCGGGTTGTCCAGCACGTCGGCGATCAGGTGGGCGGTGGCTCGGGCTTCCTCGTCCTTGAAGCCGCGGGTGGTCATGGCCGGGGTGCCGATGCGCACGCCGCTGGTGACCATCGGCTTCTCGGGGTCGTTGGGGATGGCGTTCTTGTTGATGGTCATGTGGGCCTGGCCCAGCACGGCCTCGGCCTCCTTGCCGGTGATGCCCTTGGCGCGCAGGTCGACCAGCATCACGTGGCTCTCGGTCCGGCCGCTGACGATGCGCAGGCCGCGCTGGGTCAGCGTTTCCGCCACGACCTGGGCGTTGCGGATGACCTGCTGCTGGTACAGCTTGAAACCGGGCTCGAGCGCCTCCTTGAAGGCCACGGCCTTGCCCGCGATCACGTGCATCAGCGGACCGCCCTGCAGGCCGGGGAAGATGGCGCTGTTGATGGCCTTCTCGTGCTGGGCCTTCATCAGGATGATGCCGCCACGGGGACCGCGCAGGCTCTTGTGGGTGGTGGAGGTCACCACGTCGGCATGGGGCACCGGGTTCGGGTACACGCCGGCGGCGATCAGGCCGGCGTAGTGGGCCATGTCGACCAGGAAGATGGCGCCGACTTCCTTGGCGATGCGGGCGAAGCGCTCGAAGTCGATATGCAGGCTGTAGGCCGACGCGCCGGCAATGATCAGCTTGGGCCGGGTCTCGCGGGCCTTGGCTTCCATGGCTTCGTAGTCGATGGCTTCCTGGGCGTTCAGGCCGTAGGAGACGACGTTGAACCACTTGCCCGACATGTTCAGCGGCATGCCGTGGGTCAGGTGGCCGCCCTCGGCCAGGCTCATGCCCATGATGGTGTCGCCGGGCTTGAGGAAGGCCAGGAACACGGCCTCGTTGGCCGAGGCGCCGCAGTGCGGCTGCACGTTGACGGCGTCGGCGCCGAACAGTTGCTTGGCGCGGTCGATGGCCAGCTGTTCGGCCACGTCCACATACTCGCAGCCACCGTAGTACCGCTTGCCGGGGTAGCCCTCGGCGTACTTGTTGGTCAGCTGAGAACCTTGGGCGGCCATCACGGCCGGCGAGGCGTAGTTCTCGCTGGCGATCAGCTCGATGTGATGTTCCTGGCGCGCGTTCTCGGCCTGGATGGCGGCAAACAGCTCGGGGTCGGTTTGTTCGATGAGGATGTTGCGGTCGTACATGGCAATCCTGAGGAGGCAGTCCTGTGAAGGGTTGGTTCCTTGTGCGCTGACAAGGGCTGCCCAGGCGAACGGCTGAACGCACGCACCATCGGGTCCGGGCGGTGCGCTTCCCAGTGGTTGTCCCGGGCAGGCCGGGGGGCCACGTCAGCGGACGACCCGTCAGGGTGACCGCCTATCGCCAGTTGCGCACGCGCGGATTCTAGCCGAGCACCTGGCTCGGCCGGGTCCTCAGGAGGGGATGACCGCTGCCGGCGAGGGTGATCCGGTCGGGACCACCGCCTCCATGTCGACCGCCGGCGCCTGCCGGGCCGGCGGGACTTCCAGCTGCTTGACCGGAATGGGCTGTGCGACCGGTGCAGGGCGGGGCACGGCGCGACCCAGGGCCACGCTCTGGATCCGGGCGTGCTCGGCCATGACGCGGTCGATGTACCAGCCGCCGTCGGTGGTGACAGCGCCCACGTACAGGCGGAGTCCACCCTCGACCGAGCCGGCGCGGCGGACGGCATCCTGCAGCACCTGCACGCCCACCCGCAGGTTGGACACCGGGTCGAAGGCCGCCAGATGGCCGCCGAAGTCCTCGTACTTGTCGGTGTGCACGCGGGTCAGCACCTGCATCAGGCCCTGAGCGCCGACCGGGCTCTGGGCGAAGGGGTTGAACCGCGACTCCACGGCCATCACGGCGAGGATCAGGGTCGGATCGATGCGGGCCTTCTCGCCCACGGCATAGGCCTCGGTCACCAGGGCGGCCAGCGGCTCCGGGGCCACGCGGTACTTGCGGCTCAGCCACTGGGTGACCTTGGCCTGCTGTTCCGGCAGGGCCGAGAGGTCGGCGGCGGTCACCCGGTCGACGGCATTCGGTTCGACCTCGACCAGCTGGGTCACGCTGGCGGCTTCCTGGCGCTGCAGCAGCCAGCCCAGCAGCTGCTCTTCGGCGCTGGCCCGCAGGTCGGCCCGGAAGCCCAGCACCACGACGGCCACGGCCAGCAGGGTGCCCAGCAGCGCGAGGCTGTTGTGCGTGATGTCGTAAAAACCTCGGTAGGCATCGGTCATGGCGGTCCTGGCAGAAGCCAGGGCCCGGCTGGCTGCCGGTGCCCGTTGGTTCGGGTTGTTCATGTGTCGCTCCTTTCGCGGCGAGGCGGACTTCACGGGGAAGCCGGCCTCGTAGGACGGGGGGACGCCATCGGATCCGGTGCGTCGGTGCACCGAGGGCCGACTCCGCCGGGGAGGTGGCGGGAGGGGTCCGGGATTACCCTGAAGGGCAAAGTCCGCGGATGGTAGGTAGCTGAACATATCGAGTCAATGTTTTGAATCGTGTTTTATAGATTTATAGGTAATATAGATTTGTAAGAAAAGGTCATTGCTTCTGCCGTCCGAGCGCCGATCCCAGGCCTGGCGCGGGTTTGCCGAGGGTGGCGCCATGTGTCGCGAGAATGACCGTCCATCGGTTTTTATCGACCTTTCGCGTCCTGAAACCGGATTCCAGGGACGCCGAATGGGTCTGGCCGTGGCCATAAAAATTCCCCATCGCCACCGAGTCCCCAGCCCCTTGAAGTCCAGGCCGCGCAGGCGTAATCTGGCCTTGCGTTCCGGCACGGAACGCATGAGCCGGCCGAAGCGGTGAAGCCGCTGACCGGACCCCTCCGGGAGCAATCTCTTGCTCCCTGGCCGTCGGGACCACACCCTCCCGATGTGCCACACCGACGGCAAGTGCATGTTGCCCGCCGTCAACCCCGGCAGACCTGGTCTGCCGGGGTTTCTTGTTTCTGGCGGGGATGTCCCCGGTTGTGGCCGTTCATCGGCTTGCGCGACACTCCACCGCATGACCGCACCCGCCATCTCCTCCCGCCCCTCCGGTTTCTGGCAGCAGACCTGGCATGCGCCGGTTCGCTGGCGTCGATGGGCGGTGCGAGGCCTGGCGGGTCTGTTGCTGCTCTGGCTGGTGGCCTGGCTGGGTCTGCCGCCGCTGCTGAAGTCGCAGATCGAGTCCCGCGCCGGCGCGGCCCTGGGCAGGCCGGTTTCGCTGCAGTCGGTGCAGGTGCGGCCCTGGTCGCTGGAGGTCGATCTGGTCGGGCTTCGGGTGGCCGGTGCCTCCGCCGAGGCTGCGCCGCTGCTCACCGTGGAGCGGCTGCATGTCGATGCCGAACTCCAGTCGCTGCTGCGGCTGGCGCCGGTGATCGATGCGCTGCGGATCGAACTTCCGGTGATCCATGTCAGCCATCTCGCCGACGGGCGCTACAGCGTGGACGACATCCTCGATCGCATCCGAGCCGCCAGTCCGCCGCCGGATCCACAAGCGGAGCCGGCCCGTTTCGCCCTGTTCAATCTGGAAGTGCAAGGGGGCGAGCTGACCTTCGAGGACCAGCCGGTAGGCGTGACCCATCGCATTGAAGCGGTCGAGCTGGGCGTTCCCTTCCTGAGCAACCTGCCGTCCCGGCGCGATGTGGTCACCCAGCCCCGGCTCGCCTTCCGGCTCAATGGCAGCGCGTTCGACTCCAGTGCCCGGACCACCCCGTTCGCCGAGACCCAGACCACACAGGCCCGCCTGAACATGCCGGCTTTCGACGTGGCTCCCTATCTGCCGTACTGGCCGGCTTCCTTGCCCCTGCGGCCCCTGGCCGGTGTGCTGGACATCGATCTGACGCTGGACTTCGAGCAGAAGGTGCAGCCCCATGTCCGGCTTTCCGGCTCGGTCGGTGTGGCCGGCTTGCGGGTGGCCGAAACCGGGGCCGCCGCCGGGGACCCCTGGCTGGGCTGGGAGCGTCTGCAGGTGGCACTCGACGGTGTGGAGCCGCTGGCCCGGAAGGTGACTCTCGGTGCGGTCAGCCTGGACGGCCTTCAGCTGAAGCTCGACCGCGACGTCCGCGGGCAGACCAACCTGCAGCGCATGCTGGCCCGGCTCGCACCTTCATCCGCGCCGGCACCGACGGCTCCCGCTGCCGCCCGGCCCGCCACGCCACCGTCGCCCTGGCAGTTCGGCATGGCCTCTTTCGCTCTGAACAACGGGCGCATCGGGTGGCGCGACCAGACCACCCGGCCTGCGGCCGAGATGGCACTGAACGATCTGCAGGTCCGTCTCGGTGCCGTGGCCTGGCCGATGCAGGCCGCCGCACCGGTGGAACTGTCCGTCCGCGTCGGCGAAACGCCGCTCTCCCTGCGCGGCGAGGTCAGTGACACCATGGCCCGGCTTCAGGGGTCGCTTCAGGCCTGGCCTCTCTCCACAGTGGCTCCTTATATGAAGCAGGTGCTGGAGCCTGAGCTGGACGGCCGGCTGAGTGCCGAGCTGGCGCTGGAGTGGGACGCCGCCGCGGCCGACCGGCCCATGGCGGTCCGCGTACGGGGCAGCCGGTTGGCCCTGGACACCTTGCGCCTGGGTCCCCCGCGCCAGCCACTGGCCCAGTGGAAGGCGCTGGAGCTGTCCGCGCTGGAGCTGGACTGGCCGGCGGCCCGCCTGTCCATCGGCACGGTGCGGCTGGACGAGCCCCGCCTGCAGGCCGGGCGCGATGCCGATGGCCGCTGGATGTTCGAGGCCTGGCTGCGTCAGGCGGCTGTGCCCGCCGAGACTGTGCCAACCACCCCGACCCAGGCCGAGGCGACCCCCGCCGCAACCCCGGCATGGCAGGTGAGCGTGGGCGATCTGCGCCTGGAGCGCGCCGGCCTGCGCTGGACCGACCGTTCAGGCGCCCGACCGGTCGATCTGGTGGTCTCCGGTCTGGACCTGCGGCTGCAGAACCTGGCGCCGCTGGCCGCACGCCAGCCCGACATGCCGCTGAGCCTGCAGGCCCGGGTGGCCGTGGCCGACCGCTCCAGCGAGCCCGGGCGGGTGAACGTGAACGGCACGCTGCGCCTGCCGGCGGCCGATGCCGGGCTGGCTGCCCGCACCCGCCTGCAGCTGGAGCGGCTGCCGCTGCATGCGCTGGAGCCGTACTTCGGGGATCGGCTGGCCATCGAGCTGCTGCGGGCCGACGCCAGCCTGCGCGGCCAGCTCGACCTGGAGCTCGCGGCCGATGGCCCGCGCGTCAAGCTGACAGCCGACGCCGCGCTGGAAGACCTGCGTGCCCACAGCCTGACCCCGGCCGAAGAGCTGCTGACCTGGAAGTCGCTGCAGCTGCGCGGTGTCCGGCTGCAGACCGCGCCGGGCGAGGCCCTGCAGCTGGCCGTCGCGGAAACCGTGCTGAGCGATTACTTCGCCCGGGTCATCATCGATCCCGAAGGCCGCATCAATCTGCAGGGACTGGTGAAGCCGGCAACCGCGGAGGCTCCCGCCCCATCCGCCGCACCCGCCACCCCGGCCCCGGTGGCCGAGGGGCCGGCCCCCGACATCCGTTTCGGTCCGGTCAGCCTGGTGAACGGGCGGGTGCTGTTCTCCGACCGGTTCATCCGCCCCAACTACACCGCCAATCTGAGCGAACTCACCGGCACCCTGAGCGCCTTTGCCAGCCAGCCGCCAGCGCCCGGCGTGCCGCTGGCGCTGGCCGACCTGTCGCTCAAGGGCCGGGCCGAAGGCACGGCGGCGCTCGACATCAGCGGGCGCATCAACCCGCTGGCCCGCCCGCTGGCGCTCGACGTGCAGGCCAAGGTGCGCGACCTGGAGCTGCCGCCGCTGTCGCCTTACAGCGCCAAGTACGCCGGCTACGGCATCGAGCGCGGCAAGCTCAGCGTCGATCTGGCCTACCGCATCGACCCCGACGGCCAGCTCAGCGCCAGCAACCAGATCGTGCTCAACCAGCTCAGCTTCGGCGAGCGCATCGAGGGCAGCAGCGCGCCCAACCTGCCGGTCAAGCTGGCGGTGGCACTGCTGGCGGACCGCAATGGCGTGATCGACATCAACCTGCCGGTCAGCGGCTCGCTGAACGACCCGCAGTTCCGCGTGGGGCCGATCATCGTCAAGCTGATCTTCAATCTGATCGGCAAGGCCATCACGGCGCCGTTCGCGCTGATTGCCGGGGCATTCGGCAGCGATGGTCCGGACATGAGCCAGGTCGGTTTCGTGCCGGGCAGTGCTGCCCTGGGCGAGGAGGGGCTGCGCCAGCTGGAGGCGGTGGCCAAAGCCCTGACCAGCCGGCCGTCGCTGCAACTCACCGTCATGGGGCACAGCGACCTCGAGGCCGAGCGCGCCGGTTTTCAGCGCGCCCGCCTGGACGCGCAGGTGCAGGCCGAAAAACGCCGCCAGCTGGCCCGCAGCGGTGCCGCCGTGCCCCCGGTGGTGACGGTCGCTCCGCAGGAATATCCGGACCTGCTGAAGGAGGTCTACCGTCGCTCCGAGGTGGCCAAGCCGCGCAACCTGGTCGGCCTGGCCAAGGACATTCCGGTGCCCGACATGGAGAAGCTGCTGATGGCGGCCGTGCCCGTCAATGACGACGCCATGCGCGAACTGGCCGTGGCCCGCGCCGTGGCGGTCAAGGACTTCCTGGCCACCCGGTCCGTTCCGGAAGACCGGTTGTTCCTCGGTGCGCCGAGGCTGCAGGCCGCCGGCGACGGCTGGAAGCCGCAGGCCGAACTGCAGCTCGCACCGCGTTGAAGCCTGCGCGAACGCGGCGACAATAGGCGTTTGGCTGCGCGTGCTGCGCAGCCCATCCCTTTTTGCCCTTCGCCCAGATCTGCCGTGAACACGCCCGCATCGCCCAAGTCCGCCACGCCCCATCCGCTCGACACCCTGACCGGTGGCGCCTTCTCGGCCCCCACCTCGGGCGAGCGCACCGCCCGGGTGCGCGAGTGGCTGGCCACCGACCCGTCTGCCGAGCAGATGCAGGAGGTGTTCCGTGAACTCTCCCACCGCGACCGGGGGGCGGCCAAGCCGGTCAAGGAGCGTCTGGACGACATCCGGCGCCAGAAGACCCAGGAACAGATGGCCGAGGAATGGACCCAGAAGGCCCAGTCGCTGCTGGAGCAGTCGCGCCTGAACCTGGCCGACGCCCTGGCCTGGCAGCGTGATGCGGCCCGCGCGGGCGCGCCGCTCTCTCGCGAGCCGCTGGCCACCCTGCGCCAGCAGCTGTCCGAGCGGGTCAAGGCCATCGAGGACCTGCAGCACGCGGCGCAGGTCGAGCGCGAAGCCGCGGTGCTGATCGCCCAGCGCATCGAGGTGCTCTCCACCAAACCCTGGCGCGAGGCCCAGGCGGCATCGGCTGCCCTGCAGGGCGACGTGGCGCAGTGGCAGCAGCAGGTCGACGGCCTGATGGCCAGTGTCCAGTGGGCCAGCGTGGAAGGTCGCTTCCCGCCCATGCTGGAGGCATCGCGCCAGCAGCTGCAGCTGGTGTGGGATGCCTTCCAGGCCGCCCTGGAACTGACGGTGGCGGCCGATGCCGACCCCCAGGCCGCGTTGCCGGCCGTGCCGGTCTGGGCCGACGAGATCCGGGTGGCCCGCGGCGAAGAGCCGCAGGCCGCCGCCGAGCGCCGCTCCGAGAAGCCGGCGGTCGATCCGCAGGTGCAGCAGGAACGCCGCCAGCGGGCGGCCGCCGAGGTCGAGAAGGCGCTGTCCGCGCTGGAGGCCGAAGTGGCCCAGGGCCATGGCAAAGCCACGCCCAAGGCCGCTGCCGACCTGCGCGCGGTGCTCAAGACCCATGGCCGGCTGGTCCCCCCGGAGCTGGACGCCCGGGTGCACGCGGTGCTGACCCAGGCCGGCGAACTTGAAGGCTGGCAACGCTGGCGTGCCGACCAGATCCGCGAAGAGCTGGTGGCCAAGGCCGAAGCCTTGCTGCAGGCCCCCGAAGGCCAGCGCCCCGGTGGCCGCAAGATGCAGGAAACCCTGCGCACGCTGCGCGACCAGTGGAAGGCCACCGACCAGGGCGGTCAGCCCAACCACGCGCTGTGGAAGCGCTTCGACGAAGCCTGCAACCAGGCCTACAAGGTGGTCGAGGCCTGGCTGACCCAGGTCCGCGCCCAGGCCGATGCCAGCCGTGGGCAGCGCATGGCGATCATCGAAGCGGTGCGCCAGTGGACCGCCGACCACGCACAGGGCACCGACTGGAAAGCCCAGATCCGTGAACTGCACGCCTTCTCCGAACGCTGGCGCGAGGCCGGCCACCTGAGCGAGAAGGCCTTTGCCGACATCCAGCCGCTCTGGAAGACCGCCATGCACGAGGCACATGCCCGGCTGGAAGCGGCCCAGTCCGAAAGCGTGGCACGCCGCAGGACGCTCATCGAGGAAGCCGTTGCGCTGGGGGCTGCCCCGATGCTGCGTCTGGATGCCGTGAAGGCCCTGCAGCAGCGCTGGCAGGCCGAGGCCCATGCCGTGCCCCTGGAGCGCAAGCAGGAACAGAAGCTCTGGGAGGCTTTCCGCGAGCCGATCGATGCTGCCTTTGCCCGCAAGTCGGGAGAGCGCCAGGCCCAGACCGCCGCCATCAGCGCCCATGACCAGCGTGTGCTCGACGCCTCGCGCGCCCTGGAAGCCGCCAGCAACTCGGGCGATGCGCAGGCCATCCGCAGCGCCATGGCAGCACTGGAAGCGGCCCTGGCCGCGCCGGCGGAAGAGGGCGGCGCTGCTGCTCCTGCCGCTGCCACCGAGGTGGCCCCCGAAGCTTCCGATGCCGCCGTTCCCGCAGCCAGCGCGGCTCCCCGCAAGCTGGTGGCCATGCGCGGCGACGACCGTCCCGGTCAGAAGCGCGGCGATGCACCTGCGGGTCCGCAAGGTCGCCGCGACGACCGTCGCGATGGTCGCCGTGAAGGCGGTCGGGACGGCGGTCGCGACGGTTTCCGCGATGCCCGGCCCGGCCGTTTCGAGCGCGACGACCGTGCTCCGCGTGGGCCCCGCCTGGGCGACACCGCCTTCCGCGCCCAGCGTCAGGCCCAGGAAGCCGCGCAGATGGCGCTGCGCCGCCTGGCCGAGCAGGCCCATGGCGAGGTGCTGACCCAGATCCTGCACGCCTGGCAGTCGCGCGACGCATCGGCCCTGCCGGCGGCTCAGGCGCTGGGCAAGGCGGTCTCGGCCGGCGACCGCAATGCCTGGGCCGCGGCCCTGGGTCAGAGCCCGACCGCACTGTCCGGCGAAACCCTGCTGCGCCTGGAAATGGCCGCCGAGGTGCCGACCCCGGCCGAGCACCTGAGCGACCGCCGCCTGCTGCAGCTCACCCTGCTGACCCGCCGCAACGCCCCGGCGCCGGCCGAGACCTGGGGCAAGGACGTGGCGGCCGTGCTGGCTGGCGCCCACGACGGGGCAGCCGCGCGCCGCCTTCAGACGGTGCTCAAGGCCCTGCTCAAGCGTTGACCCGGAACAGGCCGTCGTACAGCGGCAGCAGTTCCGGGAACTCGGTGCCGAAACGCTCGCGGTTGACGAAGTAGGCCTCGCAGGTCACGGCAAAGAACTCGGCCGGGCTGGTGGCCGCGTAGTCGTCCAGCCAGGGCGTCTCGCCGCCGAAGCGCTCGGCCAGACTGACCGCCTCTGTGAAGCGGTCGAAGGCCGACTTCATCACCCGCTGCCAGTGGGCCCTGGCATCGCGTTCCTGCGCATGGCCCAGGAAGCCGCGCGGCAGCGGCGGGCTGCCGCCGGGGTGTTCCCCCAGTGCGATGTCGTGCATGTCCATCTTGTGCACGAACTCGTGGATGACCACGTTGTGGCCCCGTTCGGCCACCTCGCCCGCCGCGGACACGTCCTCCCAGCTGAGCATCAGCGGCCCGCCGTCCATGGCCTCGCCGGCCAGTGCCTCGGTGTATTGGTGCACCACGCCGGTGGCGTCCTTCACCTCGCGCCGGGCCAGCACGGCACCGGGCTGGACCACGATGCCCACGAAGTCACCGTACCAGTCCAGCAGGTCGCAGGGCTGGCGGGGCGGCTGGCCGCCGGGCAGGCACATGCCCAGCAGCGGCAGGCAGGCCTGCACGGCGATCGACAGCGCCATGGCATCGGTCACCACCAGTCCATGCGCACCATGGAACTCCTTCTCCGCCAGGAAGTGGGCGCACAGGCCCCGCAGGCGGTCCTGCTCGGCCGGGGTGAGGCGGCCGAGGAATGGCAGCCCGCCCAGCATGTCCGACCAAAGCGCATCGGGAATTGCGGGAGGACGACGCCAGCGGCGTGTCCAGCGCTGGATCAGGCCCATGCGGTCTGCCTCATGCCGGCTGCCGCTCCCAGCCTTCGGTGGTCAGGCGTAGCACCTGGGCACGGCGCGGCGTGGCGGCTGCATCCCAGTCGGACAGCACCACGCGCCGCAGGCCCTGGCCCAGGTCGTGTTCGCCGGGCCGGTGCGTGTGGCCATGCACCAGCACCGAGGCCCGTCCCCGTTCCAGCCACTGGCGGGCAGCGGCGGCATCCACATCGGCCCAGAGCGAAGGGTCCGGCCCGAGGGTCCGCTTGCGGGCCTCGCTGCGTTCGCGCAGCGAGCGGGCGGTGGCTTCGCGTTCGGCCAGCGGCCGCGCCAGGAAGGCCTGCTGCCACCCGGCGCCACGCACTTCGGCGCGGAAGGCCATGTAATCGGTATCGGCCAGGCAGAGCGCGTCGCCATGGCTCAGCAGCCAGCGCCGGCCGCCGAACACCAGCACGGTCGGGTCGTTCAGGCCGATCAGGCCGCAGGCTGCCAGGCCGGCGGTGCCCAGCAGGAAGTCGCGGTTGCCGGCGAGGAAGAAGGTGGGGGTGCGTTGCGCAAAGGCGCGCAGCTCGGCCGCGCAGCGGCGCCAGAAGGCCCGGTCGGCGGTGTCCTCAAGGGGCGCGGGCGCATCGAGCAGGTCGTCACCGACCCAGACCTCGAAGAAGTCGCCCAGGATGAACAGCGCGTCGGGCCTGTCGGTCCGTTCCAGGCAAGCCCGCCAGGCCTGATGGGTGGCGGGCTCGCCGGCCTGCAGGTGCAGGTCGGACACGATGTCGACGGTGCGCCAGCCCGCCGGCGCCTGCAGTTCGGGCAGATCCATCGGCCTCGGGCGCAGCGGCGGCGGCGTGATCAGATGGCCACGGCCTTCTCGATCACGACATCGTCCTTCGGCACATCGTCGTGGTAGCCGCGGCGGCCGGTGGGCAGGCCTTCGATCTGTTTCACGAGCTCGGTGCCCGCCACGACCTTGCCGAACACGGCATAGCCCCAGCCTTGGGCGCTGGGAGCGGTGTGGTTCAGGAAGCCGTTGTTGGCCACGTTGATGAAGAACTGCGCCGTGGCCGAGTGCGGGTCGCTGGTGCGGGCCATGGCGACGGTGTAGCTGTCGTTCTTGAGGCCGTTGTTGGCTTCGTTCTGGATCGGGGCATCGGTGGGCTTCTGGTTCATGCCCGGCTCGAATCCGCCGCCCTGGATCATGAAGCCGGGGATCACGCGGTGGAACACCGTGTTGTTGTAGTGGCCCTTGTTCACATACGACAGGAAGTTGGCGGTGCACAGGGGCGCCTTCTCGGCGTCGAGTTCGAGCGTGATGACGCCCTTGCCGGCGATGTGCAGTTCAACTTTCGGATTGGCCATGTTCATTTCTCCAGGGTGGCTTTGATGATGGTGACGGTGGTGCGGGGCACGTCCGAGCCGAAGGGGCCGGCGGCACCGGTGGGCAGATCCTTGATCTTGTTGACGGTCTCCATGCCCGAGACCACGCGGCCGAACACGGTGTAGCCGTACAGCTCGGCGGCGCTCAGCAGGTTGGCACGCGGCACGTTCTCGAAGGTGCGGCCACGGTACTCGAATTTCGGCACCGGATCGCCCGGGGGGATCGGTGTCGGGTCGAGGAAGGCGTTGTCCTTGACGTTGATGAAGAACTGCGCGGTGGCCGACTGCGGGTCGCTGGTGCGGGCCATGGCCACGGTGCCGACCAGGTTGCGCGGGCCGCCCTTGGCCAGGGCTTCCTGACCTTCGTGCGGCACCGGAGCCCGGGTGGCCTTCTGCTGGAACTTGGCGTCGAAGCCGCCACCCTGGATCATGAAGTTGCTGATCACGCGGTGGAAGACGGTGCCGTCGTAGTGGCCGTCGCGCACGTACTGCAGGAAGTTCTCGACCGTGCGCGGCGCCTTGTCGGGGTAGAGCTCCAGCACGATGTCGCCCTGGGAGGTGGCGAGCTTGACGCGCGGCGCCTTGTCCTGGGCCAGGGCGGGCAGGGCCAGCGCGGGCAGCAGCAGGGCGGTGGCCAGCAGGCGGCGGGTGAGATGGAGGTGGGTCATGGGTGGGATCACTTGCGCTGGGTGCCGGCGGCCTTGGGCGGCACGAAGATGCTGCGCGCCGCGTTCAGCTTGGGAGCGGCCGTGGCGTTGGACGGATCGATCTGCTGCGCCCGGGTGTAGGACTGCGCGGCCAGCTTCGCATAGACGTCGCCGAGGTTCTCGTGCGCCGTGGCGTACGACGGGTTGGTGCGCACCGCCATCTCGAGCGCCACACGGGCCTTCTCGAACTGGCCCTGGTTGGCATGCAGCACGGCCAGGTTGTTGTAGGGCTCGGGGAGTTCGGGGAACTCCTTGGTCAGGTCGGTGAAGGTGGTCATGGCCTCTGCCACCTTGCCGCTCTCGCTCTGCACCACGCCCTTGATGAAGCGCATCTGTGCGTCCTTGGGGTTGTTGGCCAGGTGCTGGTCGGCCTTGGTCAGCGCCTCGGTGAACTGGCCGGCGCGCAGCAGGCGGTTGACTTCGGCGTGCTCGGCCTGCTGGGCAGCGGCCATGCCTGCGCCCATGAGACCCGCGACCAGGAGGCCGAGGAGGGCGGAGCGGAACGTCGGGCGGGGGGATTTCGCGAGATGGTGCATGGAACCTCGGAAAGCGGGCGACGCATGACGGACACGCGCCACAGGGATGAAGACCGGCGGTCCGCAGGGGGCGCCGGAAGGGGCTGGATATACTGGCGGATTGTATCTGAGGGGTACGCTCGCCCAGCCGTCTGCCGCGCCCCGCCCGCCTTCCCATGACCCTGAAAATCCACAACAGCCTGACCCGGCGTCTGGAGCCGTTCGAGCCTCTGGAGCCGGGCCATGTGCGCATGTACGTCTGCGGCATGACGGTCTACGACCTGTGCCACCTGGGCCATGCCCGCTCCATGCTGGCCTTCGACATCGTGCAGCGCTGGCTCAAGGCCAGCGGCATGAAAGTGACCTATGTGCGCAACGTCACCGACATCGACGACAAGATCATTGCCCGCGCGCTCAAGAACGGCGAGACCATCCAGTCGCTCACCGACCGCATGATCGACGCCCTGCACCAGGACGCCGACGCCCTGGGCATCGAGCGCCCCACCTTCGAGCCGCGCGCCACCGAATACGTGCCGCAGATGCTGGGCATCATCCGCCGTCTGGAGGAGCGAGGTCTGGCCTACCGCAGCGACAGCGGCGACGTGAACTTCGCGGTGCGCAAGTTCCCCGGCTACGGCAAGCTCTCCGGCAAGTCGCTCGACGAGTTGCGCGCCGGCGAGCGTGTGGCGGTCAACGACGGCAAGGCCGACCCGCTGGACTTCGTTCTCTGGAAGTCTGCCAAGGCCGACGAGCCGGCGGATGCCAAATGGGACAGCGACTACGGCACGGGGCGCCCGGGCTGGCACATCGAATGCTCGGCCATGAGCTGCCAGATGCTGGGCGAGAGCTTCGACATCCACGGTGGCGGTGCCGACCTGCAGTTCCCGCACCACGAGAACGAGATCGCCCAGAGCGAAGGCGCCACCGGCGTGCCGCTGGCCCGCTTCTGGATGCACAACGGCTTCGTGCGGGTGGACAACGAGAAGATGTCCAAGAGCCTGGGCAACTTCTTCACCATCCGCGACGTGCTGGCGAAGTTCGACGCCGAGACGGTGCGCTTCTTCATGCTGCGTGCCCACTACCGCAGTGCACTGAACCACAGCGACGCCCATCTGGACGATGCCCGCGCCGCGCTCAAGCGCCTGTACACCGCGTTGCAGCAAGTGCATCCGCAGGCTGTCGCCATCGACTGGACCGATCCGCTGGCCGCCCGCTTCCAGGCGGCCATGAATGAGGACTTCAACACCCCCGAAGCCCTGGCCGTGCTGTTCGACCTGGCGTCTGACGTGAACCGCAGCCGCGACCCGGCCCGCGCCGGCCTGCTGCGCGCGCTGGGTGGCGTGCTGGGCCTGCTGCAGGCCGATCCTTCGGCGTACCTGCAGGGCGGTGGTGCCGCTGCGGCCACCGACGAGGCCGCCATCCTGGCGCAGATCGAGGCCCGCGCCGCCGCCAAGAAGTCGCGCGACTTCGCGGAAGCCGACCGCATCCGCCAGGCCCTGCTGGCCGAGGGCATCGTGCTCAAGGACGGCCCGGCCGGCACCACCTGGGAACGCGCCTGATGTCGCCTACCGGATCGTCTTCCGTGTTGCCCGACATCGGACCCGAGGCCCCCGACTACTGGGTCGAGGCCTGCCGCCACCTCATGAAGCGCGACCGCGTCATGAAGAAGCTGATTCCGCAGCACCCGGGCGTGTGCCTGCAGTCGCGGGGCGATGCCTTCGTGACGCTGGCGCGCAGCATCGTGGGGCAGCAGATCTCGGTGAAGGCCGCGCAGTCGGTGTGGGAGCGCTTCTCGGCGCTCTCCCGCCGCATGACGCCGGCCCAGGTGCTCAAGCTCAAGGTCGACGACATGCGAGCGGCCGGCCTGTCGGCCCGCAAGGTCGAGTACCTGGTCGACCTGGCGCTGCACTTTGCCAACGGCCAGGTGCACGAGAAGCAGTGGGCCGACATGGACGACGAGGCCATCATTGCCGAGCTGGTGGCCATCCGCGGCATCGGCCGCTGGACCGCCGAGATGTTCCTCATCTTCCACCTGATGCGCCCCAACGTGCTGCCGCTGGACGACGTCGGCCTGCAGAACGGCATCAGCCGCTGCTACTTCTCGGGCGAGCCGGTGAGCCGCTCGGAGATCCGCGAGGTGGCCACATCGTGGGCACCGTATGCCAGCGTGGCCACTTGGTATATTTGGCGATCGCTGGATCCGGTGCCGGTCAGCTACTGACCCCCACCCCCCACAGGCAAGACAGGAGCCCATCTTGGCCAAAAAGAACTTTCTCGACTTCGAGCAGCCCATCGCCGAGCTCGAAGGCAAGATCGAGGAACTGCGCTACGTGCAGACCGAGTCCGCCGTCGACATCTCCGAAGAGATCGAACAGCTCGCCGGCAAGAGCCTGCAGCTGACCAAGGACATCTACAGCAACCTCACGCCGTGGCAGATCACCAAGATCGCCCGCCACGCCGACCGGCCCTACACGCTGGACTATGTGCGCGACATCTTCACGCACTTCGTCGAGCTGCACGGCGACCGGCATTTCTCCGACGATCTGTCCATCGTCGGCGGCATGGCCCGCTTCAACGGCCAGCCCTGCATGGTCATCGGCCACCAGAAGGGCCGCGACACCAAGGAGCGCGCGCTGCGCAACTTCGGCATGACCAAGCCCGAGGGCTACCGCAAGGCCCTGCGGCTCATGAAGCTGGCCGAGAAGTTCAAGCTGCCGGTGTTCACCTTCGTGGACACGCCCGGCGCCTACCCCGGCATTGACGCCGAGGAGCGCGGCCAGTCCGAGGCCATCGGCCGCAACATCTTCGAGATGGCCCAGCTGGAGGTGCCCATCATCTCCACCATCATCGGCGAGGGCGGCTCCGGCGGTGCCTTGGCCATCTCGGTGGCCGACCAGGTGCTCATGCTGCAGTACTCGGTGTATTCGGTCATCAGCCCCGAAGGCTGCGCCTCCATCCTCTGGAAGACCAGCGAGCGCGCCAGCGACGCGGCCGAAGCGCTGGGCATCACCGCCCACCGCCTCAAGGCCCTGGGCCTGGTGGACAAGATCGTCAATGAGCCGGTGGGCGGCGCCCACCGCGACCACAAGCAGATGTCGGCCTTCCTCAAGCGCGCGCTGACCGACGCCTGGCGTCAGGTGTCGGACCTGAAGGTCAAGGAACTGCTGGAGCGCCGCCACGCCCGCCTGGACGGTTATGGCCGCTTCACCGACACCAAGGCCGAAGCCCGCGAGCGCCGCTGATTCCGCCGCCGGCCAGGCCCTGGCAGGCTGGTGGCAACGCCACGGCCACACCCTGCAGCCCGGCCCGCTGGCCGTGGCCTTCAGTGGCGGGGCCGACTCCACCGCCTTGCTGCATGCCGCCGTGGCCCTGGGCCTTCGGCCCGTGGTGGCACTGCATGTGCACCACGGCCTGCAGGCCGCCGCCGACGGCTTTGCGGCCCACGCCGAACGCACCACGCAAGCCTTGAGCCTGCCGCTGCGCATGGCCCGGGTGGACGCCCGCCCCGAGCCCGGCCAGAGCCCGGAAGACGCCGCCCGCCAGGCCCGTTACCAGGCCCTGGCGCAACTGGCTTCCGAGCCGCCGGCTGCATCCGTGGTGCTGTTGGGTCAACACGCCGACGACCAGGCCGAGACCGTGCTGCTGGCCTTGAGCCGAGGCGCTGGCCTGCCCGGTCTGGCCGCCATGCCCGAGCGCTTCGAGCGCCACGGCGTGGGCTTCGGCCGGCCGTTGCTGGCGGTCCCCGGCGAGGTGCTGCGGCAAGACCTGACCGATGCGGGCCAGGGGTGGATCGACGACCCCACCAACACCGACCTGCGCTACACCCGCAACCGCATCCGCCACCAGCTTCTGCCGGCCTGGCGCGACACCTTGGGCGACGCCGTGCCCGCGCTGGCCCGCACCGCTCGCCACGCGGCCCAGGCCCAACGCCTGCTCGATGAACTGGCCGCACTCGACGCCCAGCACACCGGCCTGCCACCGGCCATTGCGGCCTTGCAGACCCTCAGTCCTGACCGCCAGGCCAACCTGCTGCGCCACTGGCTGCGGCGGTGCCACGGCGTGGCCCCCAGCGCCGCGCAACTGGACGCACTGCTGCCCCAGGTGGCCGCCTGCACCACGCGCGGGCACCGCATCGAACTGCGCGTGGCCGCTGGCTTTGTGGTGCGCGAGGGCGGGGCGCTGCAGTACACCCCCTCGGTATAATCCCAAGGTTTTGCCCGGCGGCGGCCTGCCACTGAGGCGCTCTTTTTTTCCCTCAGCAACCACATCCCGATGGCCTTGATCGTTCACAAGTACGGCGGCACCTCCATGGGTTCCACCGAGCGCATCCGCAACGTCGCCCGCCGCGTCGCCAAATGGCACAAGGCCGGTCACCAGATGGTGGTGGTGCCCAGCGCCATGAGCGGCGAGACCAACCGCCTGCTGGCCCTGGCCAAGGACCTGGCCCCCGAGAAACCCGGCACCGCCTACGGCCGTGAACTCGACATGCTGGCCTCCACCGGCGAGCAGGCCTCGTCGGCCCTGCTGGCCATCGCGCTGCAGGCAGAAGGCCTGGAAGCCGTGAGCTACGCCGGCTGGCAGGTGCCCATCAAGACCAACGACGCCTACACCAAGGCCCGCATCGAGAGCATCGACGACGCACGCGTGCGCGCTGATCTCGCCGCCGGCAAGGTGGTCATCGTCACCGGCTTCCAGGGTGTGGACCCCGAAGGCAACATCACCACCCTGGGCCGGGGCGGCAGCGACACCTCGGCCGTGGCCGTGGCCGCTGCCCTCAAGGCCGCCGAGTGCCTGATCTACACCGACGTGGACGGCGTCTACACCACCGACCCGCGCGTGGTGCCCGAAGCGCGCCGCCTGAACCGCGTCAGCTTCGAGGAAATGCTGGAGATGGCCAGCATGGGCTCCAAGGTGCTGCAGATCCGTTCGGTGGAATTCGCCGGCAAGTACCGCGTGCCGCTGCGCGTGCTCTCCAGCTTCACCCCCTGGGACATCGACCTGACCGAAGAAGCCGCCTCCGGCACCCTGATCACTTTTGAGGAAGAAGAAACCATGGAACAAGCCGTTGTCTCCGGCATTGCCTTCAACCGCGACGAAGCCAAGATTTCGGTGCTCGGCGTGCCCGACACCCCCGGCATCGCTGCCCAGATCCTGGGTGCCGTGGCCGATGCCAACATCGAGGTCGACGTGATCATCCAGAACGTGAGCAAGGACGGCAAGACCGACTTCAGCTTCACCGTTCACCGCAACGAATTCCAGAAAGCCATCGACCTGCTCAAGAGCAAGGTGGCCCCGGCCATGGGCGCCACCGAGGTGGTGGGCGACGCGCGCATCTGCAAGGTCAGCATCGTGGGCATCGGCATGCGCAGCCATGTGGGCGTGGCCAGCCGCATGTTCCGCTGCCTGAGCACCGAAGGCATCAACATCCAGATGATCTCCACCTCCGAGATCAAGACCTCGGTCGTCATCGACGAGAAGTACATGGAATTGGCCGTGCGCGCCCTGCACCGCGAGTTCGATCTGGACCAGACCGCCGACACCATCGGCCGCTGAAACCAGCCCGGCCCCGCCGCCGAATTGAGGCATAATGCGGGGCTTCCGGAGTGATGACCGAGTGGCCGAAGGTGCTCCCCTGCTAAGGGAGTATGGGGTGTAGAGCCTCATCGAGGGTTCGAATCCCTCTCACTCCGCCACATTGAAAAAGCCCTGCAGTTCGCTGCAGGGCTTTTTTGTTGCCCATGTTCGGCTGAGTGACTTGTGGTGGGTGCCCTGGTCCTCGCTTAATCCCGAATGTGCCTTCCGAAGCCTTCAATCGATGTATTTGGCGTGGGACGCTGGACACGACGATGACGATGACGATTCCAACGGAACGCACAGGCGATGTCCAAGGTGTGCTGTCAACCGACTCAACACTTCAACAGTGGGCATTCGAATCGCATCTGGGGTGACGATTGAGTCTTGGGAGACGGAGACGGCCCAATTGGAATCGTCCAAGGCCAATAGGATGCAGCTTCCAGCTGAGGCGATCACTACATCCGCCGCCGGCGAGATGAAGAACGCTTTCCTGTGTGATCGCTTGTGCATTTCCAAACAGTCGTACAGATTTGCGCCCATTCACCGGTGCACAACAGCGCCGGATGGCATGGACGATGCGACAGACCCATAGAACTGCGAATCCCTTGAGCAGCCCTCCAGTACCGCGCGCGGTGTCCATCACTTCAACGCTTTCAACACTTCCGCGGCGGCGAGTAGTGTCGTCGGCAAGAGCATGATCACCCACGCTGCAAGCTTCCACTTCGGCGGCTCTTTGGACCAATCGAACTTAGGCATGCGTTTTCTCCAGGACATGCATCAATTGTCAGATCAAGCCTTCTGTGTCTCGTCATAAAGTGACTGCATGGCCCATGGGCAAGCCCATGAACAAGTGTTCTGCGCCCGGGAAAGTGCAAAAAAGCGACGCAGTTCAAAGGGTTTAGTCGAAGTGTTTCTCTGCACGTTCTCGACGCTGATTCCGCCCGTTGCCTCCTTCAAGGGGAGTAGTGCCACTGGGGCTCTTTGAGCATTTCGCTCCAGAGCACAGGTTGAAGCCACACCGTAGAAAAGCTGATGCCCATTCGGTCGAGAGGATGTCGACGATGTCCGTCTTGTCGTCGAAGATGTCGACGGATTGTTCAACCGCTCATACGGTTGGGGAACCTGCCTTGCATGGATGGTCGTAGAGGTTGTAGTGGCCGTAGCTGTGCGTCCGTCGTAGTCGTAGAACCAATAACGCGTCCTATTGAATCCGGAGACACCATCTCGCTGCATGCGGACTTCGCAGCTCAATGCTGATGGGACAGACTTTCTGGCAACCTTGATAGTTGATGTTGTCTCGCACGCGGACGAGTGCACCCTGCTCGATACCCGCATCGACACCGCCCCCCGGCCCCCGCATAATCGCCGCCAAGCCGAAAGGCCCGGTGCTAGTCACACCCAGATCAAGAGGTCGCAGCCCCCACCTTCAAGCGGGGTTCTGTCATTCCCGAATTCATCGGCTCGCGAGTCCGCGTGCCGTCATGGTTTTGGGGATGGGAGCGCCCATCCGTAAGGCCGGCGGCACGGCTTGATCCGTGTGACTATCCCCATCCCCACCCGTTGCGCCTAGTCAGCCTGCGGGTGTTCCAAGTCTCATCAAGGAGCAAGAAACCATGTCCCAGGTCCCCGACCTCGGCAGCCCATGTGCTGCGCCCGACGCCCCCATCACCCTGTCCCACACCCGCCAACGCGCTTGCCTGGAAGCGGCCTGGGAGATCGAGGCGCTGGCCTTGTTGTTGCCCAAGATCGAATTGACTGAGCAGCCAGTGGCGGCGTTGCAGTTGCGCGGGGTGGCCGCCCGGCTGGCGCAGTTGGCGGGGGTGGTGATGTCGGGCCTGGACGATGCGATGGTGGACGAGCAGGAGCTGCAGCGCCGGCTGCAGCTGCCGACCGCCTAGACGAATGCGGGGCCGGGTGCCCCGCTCAGCACGTCGCTCTGGGCACCACTCAGCACACCGCCTCATGCTGCCGCGTCTGCGACGGCGTTTCCCCGAACAGCGCCTTGTATTCCTGCGAGAAGTGGCCCATGTGCCAGAAGCCCCAGCGGGCGGCGATGTCGGCGATGGTGGTGTGGGGGGTGGCGTCGCAGAGTTCGCGGCGCACGGCGTTCAGGCGCACGGTGCGCAGGTAGTTGGCGGGGCTCATGCCCAGCACGTCCTGAAAGCAGTTCTGCAGGGTGCGGCGGGTCACGTGCAGCTGCACGCACAGCTGTTCCACGCGGGGCGGCTGGTCGGGGTGGGCCATGACGAGTTCGCGGGCGCGGTCGACGATGTCCTGCCGGCGGCGCAGGGCGGGCGGGGCGGCGTCGCACACGGCGTCGGGTGCCAGGGTGTCGGCCAGCACGGTGAGCAGGGTGTCGCGCAGCGCCTGGCGGCTGGCGTCGAAGCGCAGCACGCCGGGCTCGGCCTGGAGCGAGCGCAGCACCTCGCGCAGCATGCCCACCAGCCGCAGGCGTTGCAGCACGGTCAGGGGCTGCACGCTGGGGGCCAGGTGGGCGGCCTGGGGCCAGTCGCGGTGGTGCACGTCCTGCAGGTGCTTGATCACCCGGTCGCGGTGCAGCACCACGCCGTACAGGCCGCAGCCGGCGGGCACCTGCAGGTCGAAGGGGTGGCCGTTGCTGGCCAGCATGAGCTGCTGCCCGTCCACCGGGCGGCCCATGAAGCGCAGGCCTTCGGGCGCTTCGGGCACGGCCAGGCCGAGCCACACGCCGCCGTCCCAGGGGCGGCAGTGCTGGCTGGTGGCGCAGCTGGCTTCTTCTTCAAAGACCTGGATGTCGGCGTCCATCAGCTCGCGCACCTGGCCGCTGAACAGGCCGTGCGAGGTCTGTTCGTAGCGCTGCTCCCACGAGGCCAGGTTGTCGGCGTGCACATGCACCTCGCGGGAGCGCTTGATGCGGTACTGGGCGCTGCCGTCGTCGGTGTCGGCAGGCGGGTGCACCAGGTTGGACGGATGGAGCATGGAAATGGGGTGGTTCCGGCGGCGGGCCGCGGGTGAGGGCAGAAGTATCAAGTTCCGTGCCAGAAGCCCGCCCTACGGAAAACCCGGGGGGGCTTATCCCGTTTCGGAAAAAATCGCCGCACCATGGCGGTGTTGCCGAATCCGGATACCGCCCCGCCGGGGCCGGCGGCACCATCCGCCGCAGGCTGCCTGAGCCGTTTCAGGTGCACTGCGAGCAACTCCATGTCAAAACCATCCCAACAGGTGTCCCGCGACCTCAAGCCGGTCCTGGGTGCCTTCTCCCTCTGGGGCATTGCCGTCGGCCTGGTGATCTCCGGCGAGTATTTCGGCTGGTCGTATGGCTGGGCCAGCGCCGGCACGCTGGGCTTCCTGGTGGCCACCACCTTCGTGGCGGTCATGTACACCAGCTTCATCTTCAGCTTCACCGAGCTGTCCACCTCCATCCCGCATGCGGGCGGTCCGTTTGCCTATGCGCGCCGGGCCTTCGGGCCCACGGGTGGCTTCATTGCGGGCTACGCCACGCTGGTGGAGTTCGTGTTTGCGCCGCCGGCCATCTCGCTGGCCATCGGTGCCTACCTGAACGTGCAGTACCCGGCGCTCGACCCCAAGGTGGCTGCACTCGGGGCTTATGTGATCTTCATCACCCTCAATGCGCTGGGCGTGGGCATTGCCGCCATGTTCGAGCTGATCGTCACGCTGCTGGCGGTGGGCGAGCTGCTGGTGTTTGCCGGCGTGGTGGCCCCGGGCTGGTCGATGGCGAACTTCGTGGCCAACGGCTGGGCTGGCGAAAGCACCTTCACCATGGCCACCTGGGCCGGCATCTTTGCGTCGATTCCGTTCGCCATCTGGTTCTTCCTGGCCATCGAGGGCGCGGCCATGGCGGCCGAGGAAGCCAAGGACCCGAAGCGCACCATCCCCATTGCCTACATCACCGGCATCCTGACGCTGGTGGCGCTGGCCTTCCTGGTGATGATCATGGCCGGCGGCGTGGGCGACTGGCGCCAGCTCTCCAACATCAACGACCCGCTGCCCCAGGCCATGAAGGTGGTGGTGGGCGAGAACAGCGGCTGGCTGCACATGCTGGTGTGGATCGGCCTGTTCGGTCTGGTGGCATCGTTCCACGGCATCATCCTGGGCTACTCGCGCCAGATGTATGCGCTGGCCCGCGCCGGTTACTTGCCGGCCTACTTTGCGGTGGTGCATCCGCGCTTCAAGACGCCGGTGCGCGCCCTGGTGGGCGGCGGTGTGGTGGGCGTGCTGGCGGTGTTCTCCGACCAGTTCATCACCATCGGCGGCCAGCCGCTGACCGCCAACATCGTGACCATGGCGGTGCTGGGCGCGCTGGTGATGTACATCATCTCCATGGCTTCGCTGTTCAAGCTGCGCGCTTCCGAGCCAGGTCTGCAGCGCCCGTACAAGGCGCCGTTCTACCCAGTGCTGCCGGCCATTGCGCTGGTGTTCGGGCTGGTGTGCCTGGGTGCGCTGGTGTACTTCAACCCCATCATCACCGGGCTGTTCCTGGGCCTGATGGCGGTGGCCTGGGTGTACTTCGCGCTCACCTCCGGCCAGCGTGATGCCGCACCGGCCGACGAGATGCTGGGTACCGCCAAGTGAGCTTCGACGTCACCCTCGGGCCGCTGCGCTACAGCTTCGATTCGCTGCGCGAGGTGATGGCCAAGGCCACACCGCTGCGCTCGGGCGATGCGCTGGCGGGGCTGGCCGCCGGCACCGAGCAGGAGCGCATCGCGGCGCGCTGGGCACTGGCCGACGTGCCGCTGACCCGCTTCCTGAACGATGCGCTGGTGCCCTACGAGGACGACGAGGTCACCCGCCTCATCATCGACAGCCATGACGCCGCCGCCTTCGCACCCATCCGCCACCTCACCGTGGGCGGGCTGCGCGACTGGCTGCTGTCGGAAAAGGCCACCGGCCCGGTGCTGCAGGCGCTGGCCCCCGGTCTGACGCCCGAGATGGTGGCTGCGGTCAGCAAGATCATGCGCAACCAGGACCTGATGCTGGTGGCGCGCCGCTGCGAGGTGGTCACGCGGTTCCGCAACACCCAGGGCCTGCGCGGCCACCTGAGCGTGCGGCTGCAGCCCAACCACCCCACCGACGACCCGGCCGGCATCGTGGCCAGCCTGATCGACGGGCTGATGCACGGGGCGGGCGATGCGGTGGTGGGCATCAACCCGGTGTCCGACAGCGTGCCCGACCTGGTGCGGCTGAACCATGTGCTGGCCGACGTGATCGGCCGCGGCATTCCCACCCAGAGCTGCGTGCTCACCCATGTGACCAACACCATGCGCGCCATCGAGCTGGGCGCGCCGGTCGATCTGGTGTTCCAGTCGATCGCGGGTACCGAAGGCACCAACCGCAGCTTCGGCATTGATCTCGCGCTGCTGGACGAGGCGCATGCCATGGCGCAGTCGCTGGGCCGGGGCACGGTGGGTTCCAACGTGATGTATTTCGAGACCGGGCAGGGCAGTGCGCTGTCGGCCAACGCCCACCATGGCGTGGACCAGCAGACCTGCGAGGCCCGGGCCTATGCGGTGGCCCGCCGCTACCAGCCGCTGCTGGTGAACACGGTGGTGGGCTTCATCGGGCCGGAGTACCTGTTCGACGGCAAGCAGATCACCCGCGCCGGGCTGGAAGACCACTTCTGCGGCAAGCTGCTGGGTCTGCCGATGGGCTGCGACATCTGCTACACCAACCATGCCGAGGCCGACCAGAACGACATGGACAACCTCATGGTGCTGCTGGCCAGCGCCGGCCTGAACTTCCTCATCGGCGTGCCGGGGGCGGACGACGTGATGCTGAACTACCAGAGCACCTCGTTCCACGACGCGCTGGTGCTGCGCGAGCTGCTGGGCCTGAAGCGCGCGCCCGAGTTCGAGGCCTGGCTGCAGGGCATGGACATCACCGACGCCGCCGGCCGCCTGCTGCCCGCCGCCCAGGCCTGGCGCTCGGCCGGTGAACACCTGAGCCTGCCTGCGGCATGAGCGACCTGCCCGACATCCCTCGCGATATCCCGCCCGGCACCGAACCCGCTCTGCCGGCGGGCACCGGTGACGATCCCTGGGCCCACCTGCGCCGCTACACACCGGCCCGCATCGGCCTGGGCCGCAGCGGCGTGAGCGCCACCACGCGTGAGGTGCTGGCCTTCTCGCTGGCCCATGCCCAGGCGCGCGACGCCATCCACCTGCCGCTGGACGCTGAAGCCCTGGTGGCCGAGGTGCAGGCCCAGGGCTGGAGCGACGTGCGGGTGGTGCGCAGCCGCGCCCGCAGCCGGCACGAGTACCTGCTGCGGCCTGACTTCGGCCGTCGCCTGGACGAGGCCGACGCCCAGGCTTTGCAGCCGCCTGACGCCGCCCCCGACCTGGTGCTGGTGGTGGGCGACGGCCTGTCGCCCCTGGGCATCCAGCGCCATGCGCCGGCCCTGCTGGCCGCCCTGCGCGAGGCGCTGGACCCGGGGCTGCGCCTGGGGCCGCTGGTGGTGGTTCGGGAAGCCCGGGTGGCCGTGGGTGACGAAGTGGGCGAACGCCTGCGCGCCGGCATGGTGGCCATGCTGGTGGGCGAGCGCCCGGGCCTGAGTTCGCCCGACAGCGTGGGCATCTACCTCACCCACAACCCCCGGGTGGGCTGCAGCGACGCCCAGCGCAACTGCATCTCCAACGTGCGCCCGGCCGGGCAGGACCCGGTCACCGCTGCCCGGCGCCTGGCCTGGCTGGTGGCCGAGGGCCGGCGGCTGGGCCTGACCGGGGTGGGGCTGAAGGATCACAGCGGTCTTCCGCTGGTGGGAGCCGATTTGTCCCCCGGAAACGCGACTTAAGGCACGGCGCATCAAGGATTCATGAAGAATTAATCCGACGTGGCGGCCGATATGGAGGGTGTGCTTTCGCAGCAGGAGCCCCTCGATGCCATGTCACCCATCCCGATTCACCCGCCTGGTCCCACGCCTGGCCGGTCGCGTTCTGGCACTGCTGTGCCTGGGCGCCATCTGGCCAGCCCATGCGCAGACCAGCACCGCCACCTTCACCGTGACGGCCACGGTGCTGCCGGCCTGCACTGTCGTGGGTGGTGTGCCCTTGGCCTTTGGCGTGGTGACCCCGGGCACGCAGCGTGACGGCAGCGTCACCGTCTCCGCCACCTGCACCCTGGGCACGCCCTACACCCTGGCGCTCGACGCCGGCACCGGCTCCGGCGCCACGGTGGCCAGCCGACTCATGACCAGCGGCAGCGACACGCTGCAGTACACCCTGTACCAGGACGCCGGCCGCACCACCCCGTGGGGTGACGGCACTGCCGGCACCAGTGTGCGCAGCAGCACCGGCACCGGTCTGTCCCAGACCTTCACCGTGTATGGCCGGGTGCCGTCCAATGCCACTGCCCCGGTGGGCAGCTACACCGACACCATCACGGTGACGGCCACCTACTGAGGTCACCATGGCGATCGATCTGCACACCCAGGTGGCGCTGGCTGCGGGCCTGCTGGCCGGCCTGATGGCCGTGCCGTCGCAGGCATTCCAGGTGCGACCGGTACGGATCGATCTCGATGCGCGGCAGGCGGCCGCCCAGCTGGTGGTCAGCAACCCGACCGACCGACCGCTCCTGATCCAGGCGAAGGTCTGGTCGTGGTCCCAGGAGCAGTCCCGGGACCGCCTGGGAGAGGCCACCGATCTCATCGTCAATCCGCCCATCTTCGAGCTGGCCCCCGGTGCCCAGCAGGTGGTCCGGGTGGGCCTGCGCCAGGGTCTGCGACAAGGGCAGGAACAGAGCTGGCGGTTGTGGCTGTCCCAGGTGCCGGTTTCCGGCGCGGCGGAAGAGGGCGGCGTGCAGATGCTGCTGCGGGTGAGCCTGCCGGTGTTCGGCAGCGGCGATGGCCTCGGCGGACCGGCACCCCGCTGGCAGCGGCGGGATGCGGGAGCCACCCTCCTGCTGGACAACGAAGGTGCCCGCCATGTGCACCTGCGGGAGGTCCGCCTGCAAGCCGACGGCATGCCCGCGCATGTGCTGGGGCCGTGTTATGCGCTGTCCGGCGGGTCTTGCCGCTGGACCTTGCCACGCGAATGGCAGGGCCGCGCACTGACGGCCGATGCCGACAGCGATGCCGGCCGCCTGCGCGTCCAGTTCGATGGACCCTCATCCCCCTGAGGCGCACAGCCGTCCCGGTCTGACGGCCTGCCTCCTGGGGGTCGCGGTGATGCTGCTGGCCCAGCAGGCATCCGCAGAGCGGCTGCCCCCGGGTGCAGGCGACAGGTCGGCGAGTGCCGGGCCGGTGCTGCGCTGGGTGGATGTGCGCATCAATGGGCATGCCCTGGAAGGGGCAATGCCCTTGGTCGAGATCGATGGCCAGTTCCTGGCACCGGCAGACGCGCTGGCGGCCTGGCAGGTCGCGCCGCAGGACAGTCCTCTGCTGATCGATGGCCGGCCGCACCACAGCCTGCAGGCGTGGCAGCCCCGGCTGCTGGCCGCCACCCAGACGCTTCTGCTGAGCATCGAGGCGGAGAGTTTCGTCGCGCAGCGCCTGCCCTGGCAGTCGCCCCGCATCGACAGTCCTGCGATCGAACTGCACACAGCCCCCGGGCTGGCGCTGGACTACAGCTTCAACCTCGACCGCGACCGCGCCGGCAGCCAGGCCAGCACCCTGACCGACCTGCGTGCCTTCGGCCTGTGGCCGCAGACCGTGCTGCACCACACCCAGCTCTGGCGGCAGGGCGGCACGCTGCCGGGCCAGGCCCGTGCCCAGCGGCTCGACACCGCGCTGCGCCACGCCGACCCTGAAGGCCTGTGGCGCACCACCGTCGGCGACACGCTGAGCTGCGGCGGCGAACTGGCGCCGACGGTGCGCATGGCCGGCCTGCAGCTGCGGACCGATTTCGGGCTGCAGCCGGACCGGGTCCAGTACCCGTTGCCGCTGGTCCAGGGCTCGGCCCAGGTGCCCAGCGGTGTCGACCTGCTCATCAACGACCGGCCCGCCGGCAACCTCTCGGTCGGCCCGGGACGCTTCCTGCTCGACAGCCTGCCCGCCGTCACCGGCGCCGGCGAGATCCGGCTGGTGCAGCGCGATGTGCAGGGCATCGAGCAGGTCCGCACCGTTCCCTTCTATGCCAGCCCGCGCCTGCTGCGACCCGGCGTGCGCGAGCAGTGCGCCGAACTGGGCCGGCTGAGGCTGAACTACGGCCTGCCGGGTGATCGTTATCAGGGCTCGCTGGCCGCACTGGCCTGGCGCGAGGGCATCACCGACACCCTGACCGGGCTGGCCCGGGTGGAGTCGGGCAGCACGGTGCAGAACCTGCACCTGGCGACGCACTGGGTGCCGGCCCGTCTGGGGGTGGTGAGCCTGCAATGGACCGGCAGCCGCTCGACCGGCCGCCAGGGTCAGGCCCTGCGTCTGGGCCTGGAGCGCGTGACGCCGACCTACCACCTGAGTGCGCGCACCGAGATCGCCGGCAAGGGCGTGCGCCAGATCGACGGCAGCCTGCCGCCGGCCCGCCGCAGCAGCCTGTTCGGTGGCTGGACCTGGGGCCGTGTCAGCACCTCGGTGGGGCAGGTCTGGCAGCGCAGTGCGGCCGGTGTGGACCAGCGGGTGTTCACAGCCTCGGCGCAGCAGCGTATCGGCGGCGACTGGCAGATGGGTCTGAGCGCCCTGCGCCGCGAGCAGCGCTGGAGCGTGGCGGTCATGTTCACCCGTGCGCTGGGGCGCGACATCAGCCTGGCTGCCCGGTTGCAGACCGGGGCCGATGCCGGCGTCGCGCTGCAGGCGCAGCGCCATGAGCCGGAGACCGGCGGTGTCGGCTGGCGCCTGCAGGGTGGCAGCGGTGCCAACCGCGCCGTGGCGGGCTGGAGCTGGCTGGGCGACCTTGGCCGGCTCGAACTGCAGGCCGCCCGCGCGGCCCGGGGCGACACCGCCGAACGCCTGACCTGGCAGGGCGGGCTGATCTGGCTGGACGAGCGGCCGGTGGCGGGGCGAGCCCTGGGCGACGGGGTGGTGGCGCGCATCGAGGTGGCCGGCCTGCCCGGGGTGGGCGTGCAGCTCAACCGGCGCGAGGTGGCGGTGACCGACGCCCAGGGCCGGGCCTGGGTGCATGGCCTGCAGCCCTGGGAGGACAACATCATCGGCATCTCGCCGGAACGGTTGCCGATGGACCTGCTGGTGAGTCTGCACGAGGTGCGCATCCGCCCGCCTGGCGACACCGTGGTCAACGCCCGCTTCCCCACCCGGCGCAGCCGCGCCGCGCTGCTGCGGGTGCAGTACCCGGACGGCCGACCGGTGGCGCCGGGCGCGCGCGCCCGGCTGGGGGCCGAAGACCCCGGTGCCGGTGTGCCGTTCGGCCTGAGCGGCGAGGTGTTCCTGGGCGATCTGCAGGACCGCAACCGACTGCTGGTCGAAGGCCCTGCCGGCGTCTGTCAGGTGGACTTCGACCTGCCGCCCGAGGCCGGCGTGCAGCCCACCCTGGGCCCGCTGGTGTGCCGGGAGTTGCGCCCATGAGCGGGTGCCGCAGCGGTATGCGTTGTGTGCTGGCCCTGCTCCTGGCCCTGGCCGGTGCCGGGGTGCAGGCCCAGTCCTGCGCGGTGAGCGCCACGCCGCTGGCCTTCGGCAGCTATGTGTCGCCGCAGGGTCCCCGGGTGGACAGCAGCGCCACGGTGCAGGTGCGCTGCACGCCCGCTTACCTGCTGCTGGCCTGCCGGGTGTCCTACACGCTCTCGCTGTCGGCGGGTCAGACACCCTCCGCTGGCGTGCGGCAGCTCTCGGCCGGCACCGCACGGCTGCGCTACGACCTCTACAGCGATGCCGCCCGCACCCAGCCCTGGGGTGACGGTGGTGCATCCGGCGCCCTGGTGGGGGGCAGCATCAGCTCCGGCCTGCTGGGTCTGTTGTGCCTGCAGGGCAGCCGCAACCACACGGTCTACGGGCGCCTGCCGGCAGCTCAGAACGTGCCGGTGGGCGTGTATGCGGATCAGGTGGTGCTGACCGTCACTTATTGAGTCTGCTGCAACCCGCAGCAGCCATCGGCCTGTGCTACCGGCCCGGGCTGATCGGTGCCGAATGGTCGTTGTTCTGGCCGGGCACCAGCACACCGGGCGATGTCTGTGCAGGCTTGCGGGTGCCGTCGGTGGTGCTCTGGTCGGGCAGGGCGGCCGGTGGTGCCGGTGGGCTGGTGACGGGGTACTCGGCCGGGCCCGATGGCGGCCCCGGGGCCGGCTCGGGGGCGGACTGGTCGCAGGCCGTCAGCAGTGCCGTTGCCAGGCATGCCGCACTGAACGACGCGAATCGGTCGGGTTGCATGGTGTCCTCCTTCATTCGGTGGTGAGCCTTGTCGTGGGGTGGCCACCGTAGGTCATGGGGTGGCGCCGTGTCTGTCGGCCAGCACACGGTCCCGATGGCGGGTGTCCGCACAATGGGTCCATGAGAAAACGCCGGCGCATGACCGCCCTGACCCGCAGCCTCACGCGCAGCCTCGTGTCGATGGCACGCGGCATGGCGCGCTCCGTCGCCCGCCCGCCGAAGCCGCCCCGTGCGCCTTCGGTGGCCCCGAGGCGGCCAGCGGCAGCGGCCGGCCGCTGGCTCGGTGGCCAGGTGGTGGGGGCCGCCGGAACCCGGCGCTACCGTCTGTACCGGCCACCGGGCATCCGCCCGGACGAACGCCTGCCCCTGCTGGTCATGCTGCACGGCTGCAGCCAGGACGCCGCCGGCTTTGCCGCCAGCACGCGCATGAACCAGGTGGCCTTGCGCGAACGGTTTCTGGTGCTCTACCCCGAGCAGAGCATGAGCGCCAACCGGCACGGTTGCTGGAACTGGTTCGACACCGACAGCGGCCGGGCCCAGCGCGAGGCGGACCTGATCGTCAAGGCGGTCGACCAGGTGCGACTGTCCCAGCCGGTGGACTCGGCTCGCATGGCGGTGGCCGGGCTCTCGGCCGGGGCGAGCATGGCGGCACTGGTGGCCACGCGCCATCCGCAGCATTTCCGGGCGGTGGTCATGCACTCGGGCATTCCCCCCGGCGCGGCCCATTCGGCCCTGTCGGCCCTGAGCGCCATGCAGGGGCGCCGCACGCAGCATGCAGCGGTTTCACTGCCGCTCGCCGGGCAGGCCCCATGGCCCCCTCTGCTGGTGATCCATGGCGATGCCGACACGGTGGTGTCGCCCCGCAATGCGCAGGCCGCCGTGCAGTTGTGGGCGCAGGCCTGCGGCGCCACGGCGGCCGGTCCGCGCAGCGTGCAGCGCGGCAAGCGCCACCCCATGTCGGTCACCGACTACCGCAGCGGCGGCCGGCTCCGCGCCACGCAGGTCGACGTGACGGGCCTGGGCCATGCCTGGAGCGGTGGTGCGGCGAGCCAGCCCTTCAGCGATGGCAAGGGGCCAGACGCTTCCCGCATGGTCTGGGCGTTTGCGGCGCGCCAGTTCCCGGCCGGACCCTGAGCCGGGTGGGGCGTTTCACGCCAGCAGCTCCCGTTGTCGTGCGGCCATCCGCACGCCCAGCGCAGCGGTGTCGAGCGCCGACGCCCGCACCAGCGGGAACATCTCGCTGTGTTCTTCCTCGACGTGGTGTGCCACGTATTCGGACAGCATCTTCATCTGCGCCAGTGTGGCGGGCTGCTCGACATCGGCCTGGCGCAGCTGTTCGATCAGGTTCCTGATGCCCGCGTGTTCGACCGTGGCCTCGGCCAGCAGCAGGGGCTGGTCGCGGGGCGGCCGGATGGCGGGGTACAGGATCTCTTCCTCGATCTGCATGTGCACGCCCAGCTCCCGGCAGATCTGGTCGCGCAGCGACTGCCTGCGTGTGCCCGACAGGGCATGCTCGAAGTGGGCGAACAGGTTGTGCAGATGGTGGTGATCGGCCATCAGCAGGGTGATGGCATCGGGCGCGTCGATCTCCCGGCGCGCCGTGGCTTGAGGGTCGACGCGGGCGCTCTCGGCGCTCGCCAGGGATGCGGTCGGGTGCATGGTCATGGTGTCCTTTCGTTGGGAACCTGCACCCTAGAGGCCGGCGGTCGGGAGTTCCGTGCGCTGACGCACATGGACCCGCGTTCGGCAACGCACAGACCCGACCACGCGGTGTCTTTACAACCGGCTTTTCATCCAGCCCAGGAGCCGAACATGCCCACTACGCCCGTGCGCCCCCGCTGCTGGGACACCGCGTCATCGCGCGAGCCGGCCGATTCGTTCCCGATGGAGCTCGATGCCCTGGGTCACCACCTGGTGCAATGCGGCCCACGGTCCACCTCATGGCGGGCCCTGGGCCATGCGGCCCGCTCGCTGCCCGGTCTGCTGGCGGGGCGGGTGGTCTCGGTCGGTCTGGTGCTGGCTGCGCTCGTCGGCCTGTGGCTGTGGGCGGCCTGACCGATGGGTGCCCAGGGCCTGCGCCGCCGCTGGCCCTGGATTCCCGCCGACATCGATCAACTGCTGCGTGCCCAGGCCGGACCGGCCCTTGAACCCTTGCGGCTGGAGATCTTCGGTGTGGAGCGCCTGTGCCAGCACGCGCGCAGTCTGGCGCAGGCCCACACCGCGCAGCAGGGGGCACGCGCGCGCAGCACCTTTTGGCCACGGCTGCAGAACAACATCCGGGCGCTGCGCCAGGTGCACGCCCAGATCGCCCGTCAGGCCCGCGACGAGCAGGAAGTGGGTCCGGCCGCTGCCTGGCTGCTGGACAACTTCCACCTGATCGATGCCCAGCTGCAGACCATCCACCAGGGCCTGCCGCCGCGTTTCTACCGTTCGCTGCCGGTGCTGTGCGACCCGCCGCTGGCCGGCCTGCCACGCATCTACGGCATCGCCTGGGCGTTCGTGGCCCACACCGACAGTGCCTTCGACGAGAACCTGCTGCTGGCTTTCCTGGCCGCCTACCAGGACACGCGCGAACTGGGTCAGGGCGAGTTGTGGGCCTTGCCCACCACCTTGCGCCTGGTGCTGGTGGAAAACCTGCGCCGGCTGGCCGAACGCATTGCCGCGCACAGGGCCGCCACCGACCTGGCGTCCTGGTGTGCCCGACGCATGTCGGTGCTGACGCTGCCCACCATCCAGGCCCTTTCTGCCGCTCTGCTGACCCGTGATGTCGGTGCCGCCTTCCAGGTCCAGCTGCTGCAGGCGCTGGCCGTGCGCACCTACCCTGCCGATGCGGTGGCAGCGCAGGTGCACGACTGGCTGTTGACCGAACTGCCCGATCTGCCGGACGTCCAGCAACAGCAGCATGCCCGGCAGGCCGCCGACCTGCTGAGCGTGGGCAACGCAGTGACCGCCCTGCGCCTGATCGGTGCGGCCGACTGGTCCGACCTGGTGGACCGCAGCAGCCATGTCGTGGCGGCGCTGATGGCGTCCACCGTGTTCGCCGCCGAGGACGATGACACCCGCAGCGTCACGCTGCACGCCATTGAAAGGCTGGCCCGGCAATCGGGCCGGCCCGAGTCGGCCGTGGCCGGGGAGTTGCTGCGTCTGATGCAGCAGCAGACGGCGGCTGCCGGCAGCGGCGCCGACGCATCGCCGGAGCTGGCGGCCCACTGGCTGCAAGGCGATGGCCAGGCGGTCCTGCGCAAGGCGCTGGGCTTGCGGCCCGGTGTGGGCGAGCGCTGGCGTCACCGGCCGCGGGCCACCGTGACGCAGGTGTACCTGGGCGTGCTGGCCGTTGCCACGGGTGTGCTGGTCGCCTGGCTGTTGCAACGGTGGGCGGTGCCGGCCGACACGGCTGCGCGGGTCGGCCTGGCGCTGCTGGTGGTCTGGCCGGCGTCCGAGGTGGTGATGGCGCTGGTGGTGCGGCTGGCGGGGGAGTCGGTCCGGCCGGCCTACCTGTCGCGCCTGCTGCTGCCCGACGGCATACCCGCCCGGGCGCAGGTGCTGGTGGTCGTGCCGGCGCTGCTGAGCGACACGGCCACGGTGCAGGCCCTGGTGCACCGCCTGGAACAGCATTACCTGGCCAACCCGGAGCGCCATGCGCAGTTCGGCCTGCTGACCGACTGGTGCGATGCGCCTGCGGCTTCCATGCCCGGTGACGACAGCCTGCTGGAGCTGGCCCGTGCCGGCGTGGCCGGCCTCAACCGGGACCGCCCCGCAGCGCCGGCCCAGGCCGTGTCGGGCCCGCGCTTCGTGCTGCTGCACCGCCCTCGGACATGGAGCGACAGCGAGCAATGCTGGCTGGGCCACGAGCGCAAGCGCGGAAAGATCGAGGCCCTGATCGCACGGCTGGCCACCGGTCATCCGGGGCCGTTCCTGCCCTTGGGTGATCTGTCGCGCACCGTCCCGCACACCTGCCATGTGCTCACGCTGGACAGCGACACCGTGTTGCCGCCCGGGCGGCTGCGTGCGCTGGTGGGTGTGGCCGAGCACCCGCTGAACCAGCCTCGGCTGGACGCCGATGGTCGCTCGGTGCTGCGGGGCGTGGGCATCGTGCAGCCGCGGCTGGTGGCACCGCTGCCCGAAGGCCGCTTCAGTTCGGCCTGGGCCTGGCTGGGCCGTGCCGGCGGCGGACTCGACGCCTACAGCGCCATGGCCTCCGACCTCTACCAGGATCTGTGGGGCCGCGGCAGCTTCACCGGCAAGGGTCTGCTGCACGTGGCCACCCTGCATGCGGTGCTCGGTGGCCGGCTGCCCGCGGGGTCCGTGCTCAGCCACGATCTGCTCGAGGGTGCGCTGGTGCGCTGCGCCGTGGCCAGCGACATCACGCTGCTGGAGCCGGAGCCGACCCACGCCGATGCGGTCAGCGCGCGCCAGCACCGCTGGATGCGGGGTGACTGGCAGCTGCTGCCGTTCCTGCTGGCGCCTCGCGCCTGGCCCATGGCCGGCATCGACCGCTGGAAGATGGCCGACAACCTGCGCCGCAGCCTGGTGGCGCCGGCCTCGCTGGCGTTGCTGCTGCTGTCGATGGGCGGGGCAGGCCTGACATGGCCCGCCGCATGGGCACTGGTGCTGGCGGCACTGAGGGCGGGTCCGGTCATGGCCGCCGTGGCCTCGCTGGTGCCCCATCGCCGGGACCGGCTCAGCGGGCGTTTCGTCGAGCTGGGGCTGCGGGATGTGTGGCGTGCGCTGCTGGCGACGCTCTGGCAGGCCTCGCAGCTGCCGGCCCAGGCCCTGCTGGCGCTGGATGCGGTGCTGCGCACCGGATGGCGTCTGGGGGTCAGCCGGCGCCATCTGCTGGCCTGGTCGACCAGCGCCGCCACCCAGCGGGGCATCGGCCCCGGGTGGCGTGCCACCCTGTGGCGCCACCGCGCCGTCCCGGTGGTCATGCTGCTCCTGCTGGCCGCCACGGCATGGCCCGGCGGTCTCGCGCCGCCGCACGCCAGCGGGCCCTTGCAGCTGGCCATCGGCCTGTGGGCGTGCGGGCCGCTGCTGGTGTGGCTGGTTCACCGGCCCTGGCGCGTGAGCCCGGCCTTGCGCACGGACGATGCACGGCTGCTGCATGGTGTGGCGCGCGACACCTGGCGGCTGTTCGAACGCTGTGTGACGGCGCACGACCACCACCTGCCGCCCGACAACCTGCAGCTGTGGCCCCTGGAGGCGCTGGCCCACCGCACCTCACCCACCAACATCGGCCTGTACCTGCTGAGTGCCGTGAGCGCGCGGGCCTTCGGCTGGATCGGCACGCAGGATCTGCTGCAGCGGCTGGAGGCCACATGGGCCACGCTGCAGCAGCTCGAACGCCACCAGGGCCATTTCCTGAACTGGTACGACACCGAGACCCTGGCACCGCTGCTGCCGCGTTATGTGTCCACGGTGGACAGCGGCAACCTGGCCGTCCACCTGCTGGCAGTGGCCCAGGCCTGCCGTGCCCTGGCCCACGATCCGCTGGACCCGGCGACCTCTCAGGACGCCCTGGCACGATCGGAGGACCGCCTGCGCGCCCACCGGGGGCCGGAGCCCTGGCTGGAGGCCGACCACCAGGCCACCGAAGCCAGCGCGCAACTCGACCGCGAGGCGCTGGCTGCCGGTCAGGCCGGTGTCGCTGCGCAGCGGCTGCTGGCGCTGGCCGACGCTGTCGAGGCCCTGGCCTGGGCACCCGACTTCGGTGTGCTCTACCAGGCGCGCAAGCGCCTGTTCCACATCGGCCTGCGGGTCGACGAGCAGCTGCTCGACCCTTCGTTCTACGACCTGCTGGCCTCCGAGGCCCGCAGCACCAGCCTGATGGCCATCGCCAAGGGCGACGTGCCGCTGCGGCACTGGGTGGCGCTGGGCCGCCCGGCAGCGGTGCTGGGCCGGCATGCCGCGCTGCTGTCGTGGTCGGGCTCGATGTTCGAGTACCTCATGCCCTTGCTGGTGAGTGCCCCCGCGCGCGGCAGCGCGCTGGACGAGGCGGCCCGTTCGGCGGTGCGCGAGCAGCAGGCCCACGGCCATGCACTGGGTGTGGCCTGGGGCATGTCGGAGTGTGCCCATGCCGCCCGTGACCCCACGCTGGCCTACCAGTACGGGCCGCAGGGCGTGCCGCGTCTGGCGCTGCGGCGCATACCGTTCGGCGAATGCGTGGTGGCACCCTATGCCACCGCGCTGGCGGCCCAGGTCGATGCCGCCGCGGCCTGCCGCAACCTGCGCCGGCTCGCCGGGCAGGGCGCCCGGGGGCGCTACGGCTTCATCGAGGCGCTCGACCACACCCCCGAGCGCCAGCTGCACGGGCATGGCGTCACGCTGGTCGTCACCTTCATGGCGCACCACCAGGGCATGGTCATCGCGGCCCTGGCCAATGTGTTGCTGGACGGCCTGGTGCAGCGCTGGGGCATGGCAGACGTCCGCATGCAGGCCGTCGCCAGCCTGTTGCAGGAGCCGATGCCGCGCGAGCTTCAACACCTGCGCGCATTTGCACCGGCGCCCCGCCGGCCCGAGCATCCGGAGCGCGCGCACCGCCGCACCATCGTCCCGGGCGCACAGGCGCTGGAGCCGACCCATCTCCTGAGCAACGGTCGCCACACCGTCACGCTGCGCGCCAATGGCGCGGGCTGGAGCCGTCGGGGTGCGGCCGGCATCTCGCGCCACCGCGACGATGCTCTGCGCGACGAACACGGCAGCTTCATCTACCTGCGCGCCCCGGCCGACGCCACGCCGGTATCGGTCAGCAGCCATCCGGCGCCCGATCCCCAGGCGAGCTACAGCAGCGAGTTCCAGGTCGACCGGGTGCTCCTGCATGCCCGGTGGCCGACGGTCCAGGCCACCACCACCGTGTGGGTCAGCCCGGAGGACGACATCGAGCTGCGCAAGGTGGTGGTGGCCAACACCGGGCATGAGGCCATCGACATCGAGGTGCTGTCGGCGCTGGACATCACGCTGGCAGCGCCGGCCGCCGACGAGGCCCATCCTGCGTTCTCGAACTTCTTCGTGCGGGCCGACTGGCTGCCGGCCCAGCAGGCGCTGCGGTTCGAACGCAGGCCCCGCCTGGCCACCGAGCAGGGGCTGCTGGCGGCGCATTTCGTGGCCAGTGCCGACGCCCGGGTGCTGCAGCTGCGCTGCCAGACCGACCGCCTGCACTGGCGCGGCCGTGGCCGCCCCGCCAGCCAGCCGCAGGGGCTGCTCATGCCGGCACCGGAGGAGCCCTGCAGCCTCGACACCGGGCTGGACCCGGTGGCCGTGCTGGGCCTGACCTTGCGGCTGGAGCCGGGCACCCATGCCACCGTCGTGTTCGCCACCGCGGCCAGCGACTCCCCCAGCACCCTGGCGGCGGTCATCGACAAATACCGCGAGCCGGGCTACGTGGAGCGGTCCTCGGTGATGTCGGCCACGCTGGCCGCCATTCCGGCCACGCCGCTGCGGCCGCACACCGACTACCTGCCGGCGCTGCATGCGCTGACCACCGCGCTGGTGTTCACCCTTCCGCGGGTGCAGGCTGCTGCGCCGGCCACTGCCGCCAGCGCCCCGGTCGATCCACGCCTGCTGTGGCCGCTCGGGATCTCGGGCGCACGACCGCTGATCCTGGTGCATGCCGTGGTGGTGCAGGGCATGGGCCTGCTGCGCCTGCTGGCCCTGATGCTGCGCGAATGGCAGCGCGCCGGTGTGGCCTGCGATCTGGTGCTGCTCAACCACGAGGCCGCGTCCTACGACATGCCGTTGCAACGCGAGCTGATGCGCCTGCGCGACCAGCATGCCGCCCACCCATCGCAGGCCGAGGTGTCTGCCTGCACCGCCTTGCACACCTGGCGCCTGGGTGAGCTGTCGTCCGGGCAAGTGCAGGCGCTGCGGTCGCTGGCCTGCGTGACCCTGGCCGCCGATGGCCACCCGCTGCTGCACCAGGTGCGCGACTGGTGCCAGGCCCATGAGCCGCAGGCCGCAGCCGGATGGCACCGCACCGGCAGGGCCGCTGCGGCGGTGCGTGTGCCGGTGGGCCTGCCCGGGCGGTTCACCCCTGCGCCTGCGCAGCCCGCGCAGGGCCGCTTCGTCGATGGCGGCCGTGCCTTCGAGGTCGAGCTCGGGCCGGGCTTCCAGACCCCGAAACCCTGGATCAATGTGCTGGCCAATCCCGGTCTGGGCTGCCTGCTCAGCGAGAGTGGAGCGGGCCCGACCTGGGCCCGCAACAGCCGGCTCGACCAGCTCACCACCTGGTCCAACGACCCGGTGGCCGACACCCCGGGTGAATGGTGGCTGCTGCAGGACCGTGCCAGCCAGCGGGTCTGGTCGCTGGTACCGTCGGCCTGGGGTCATGGCCAGGCGCGCTACCGGGTCACGCATGCGCAGGGTCTGACCTCCATCGTTCATGAGGCCGAGGGCCTGCGGGTG
Organism: uncultured Hydrogenophaga sp.; assembly: GCF_958439165.1. Classification (GTDB taxonomy): domain Bacteria; phylum Pseudomonadota; class Gammaproteobacteria; order Burkholderiales; family Burkholderiaceae_C; genus Hydrogenophaga. Next base: position 201,905 of record NZ_OY288126.1, read on the forward strand.
GCGGTGCACTGGTGCGTCGATCCGGTGAGCGCCATCAAGCAGGTTCGGGTGCAGGTGCACAACACGGGGCCGGGCAAGCGGCACCTGCGGCTGGTGGCGCTGGTCGAGTGGCTGATGGGCGAACGGCGCGCCGACCGCAGCACCCTGCACACCCGGGCGGTGCCACGAGACGGCCAGGAGCTGGCTGGGCTGTTCTGCAGCCAGACCCGCAGCGGTGCCGCAGCCGGCACGGCCTTCCTGGCCGAGGTGCCGCCCCCGCGGTCGGGCGCCTTGTTGCATGGCGAAGGCCCGGACTGGACCTGTGACCGCCGCGCCCTGTTCGATGCCGCCGGCCAGCTGGTGCTGCCCCGCCACCTGGGCCGAGCCAGCGGCCCGGGCGTGGACCCCTGCGCGGCGCACGCCCGGCTGTTCACCTTGCGCCCGGGCGCCCACTGGGAACAGACCTGGCTCATCGGCCATGCCGACACCGTCGAGGACGCCCAGGTCCTGCTGGATCGGGCGGTAGCGGTTGATCCGCTGCAACGCGAGGCCGACGTGGCGGCCCGCTGGGACGTGCTGCTGGGCGCCACCGAGGTGCACACCCCCGACCCGCTCTTTGATGCACTGGTCAACCGCTGGCTGCTCTACCAGACCCTGTCGTGCCGGCTCTGGGCCAAGGCCGGCTTCTACCAGGCCGGGGGCGCCACCGGGTTCCGCGATCAGCTCCAGGACGCCATGGCCCTGCTCGGGGCCGATCCGGCGCTGCTGCGCAGCCAGATCGTGCGCTGCGCCGCACGCCAGTTCGAGGCGGGCGACGTGCAGCACTGGTGGCACGAACCCGGCGGTGCCGGCGTGCGCACCCATTTCTCGGACGACCTGCTCTGGCTGCCCATGGCCTGTGCCCATTACCTGCGCGGCACAGGCGACCTGGCGGTGCTGGAGGTGGTGGTGCCGTTCCTCGATGCGCCGGCCTTGCCGCCCGGTGTCGAAGACGCCTACGACACCCCGGCCATCAGCGACACCCGCGCCAGCGTGTACGAGCATGCGGCCCGCGCCATCGACCACAGCCTGCGGGTGGGGGTCCACGGCCTGCCCCTGATGGGCACCGGCGACTGGAACGACGGCATGAACCGGGTTGGCCACGAAGGGCGCGGCGAATCGGTCTGGCTGGCCTGGTTCCTGTGCAGCATCACGGCCGACTGGATACCGCTGGCCCGCCAGCGCGGTGACCTGGCCCGCGCGCTGCGCTGGGCCCGGGCCCGCAACGGCTGGACCCGGGCCCTGGAGACCCATGGCTGGGACGGTGCCTGGTACCGCCGTGCCTTCTTCGATGACGGCAGCCCGCTGGGGGCAGCCTGCATGCCCGAGGCCCGGATCGACCTGATCGCGCAGGCCTGGGCGGTGCTGTCCGGCTGTGCACCCCTGCAGCGCCAGCAACAGGCCATGGCGTCGGCCCGGGAGCTGCTGCACGACCCCGCCAGCGGGCTGATGCGTCTGCTGGTGCCGCCCCTGCAGCAGGCTGTGCCGGCGGCCGGCTACATACAGGCCTACCCACCCGGCGTGCGCGAGAACGGCGGGCAGTACGCCCATGCGGCGGTGTGGGGCGTCATGGCCGTTGCGCGGCTGGCCGTCCGGGATCACGCCCGAGATGGCGCCAGAAATGACGCCAGAGACGCCGTCTACCGGCGCTGGTGCGAGATCAGTCCGGCGCACCGCAGTGCCCACCCGGTGTGGGGGCCGCCCTATGGCCTGGAGCCGTATGCGGTGGCGGCCGATGTGTATGGCGCTGCGCCATGGACTGGCCGAGGTGGCTGGAGCTGGTACACCGGTGCGGCCGGCTGGCTGCACCGGGCAGCGTTGGAGTCGCTGTTCGGCCTGCAGATGACCGCCGACGAGCTCTGGTTCGAGCCCTGCCTGCCCACGGCCTGGCCGAGTGCCACCCTGACGCTGCGCCGCCACGGGCGCGAGCTGCACTTCCTGCTGCACCGGGACCCTCTCGACACATCGGTACCGGCCGCTGCCGGGCCCGCCGAGGCTGGGGTGCTGCGCGTGGGGGAGCGGCTGCGCTGGCGGGCGGTGGCTTCGGGCAGCAGGTACCGGGTTTTCACAGGTGCCTGAGGCGCCGGGCGCCGCACCCTGGCGCTTCATAATCGGCCATGCCCTCTCTCCCTTTGCCCGCCCCGGACCGTCCTGCACCGGCGGGGGTTCGTGTGGTGGGGCTGGGCGCCTCGGCCGGCGGTCTGGCCCCGCTGGAGGCATTCCTGGCCGGCGTGCCGCCAGGCAGCGGTCTGGCATTCGTGGTGGTCCAGCACCTGGATCCCACGCGCAAGGCGCTGCTGGTCGAGCTGCTGCGCCGCAGCACCGCCATGCCGGTGGCGGAGGCCACCGATGGCCTGCGGCCGCAGCCGGATCATGTCTATGTGATTCCGCCCGATCACGAGCTCACCGTGGCGGGCGGTCGGCTGCGTCTGAGCCGTCCGGCCGAGCCGCGCGGCCTGCGGCTGCCGATCGACCGGCTGTTCGAATCGCTGGCATCCGACGGCGGTGCGCAGGCCGTCGGCGTGGTGCTGTCGGGCATGGGGTCGGACGGCAGCCTCGGGGTGCAGGCCATCCGCGCCGCGGGCGGAATCACCCTGGCGCAGTCCCCCGATACGGCGCACTACGCAGCCATGCCGGCCAACGCCCTGGCCAGTGGCTGCGTGGACATCGTTGCGCCGGCCGGCGAGCTGCCGCAACGCCTGCTGGCGGCCATCGGCAAGGCGGTGCCGGATGCAGGCGCCTCGGCCGACGACGCGCCTGTGCTCGGCGACATCCTGCAGCTGCTCCGCGAGCACACCCGGCACGATCTGTCCGACTACAAGCCCAGCACCTTGCGCCGCCGCATCGAACGGCGCCAGGCCGTGCACGGCCTGGACACCATGGCCGACTACGCAGCGCTGGTGCGGCGCAATCCGCAGGAGCTGGGCCTGTTGTTCCAGGAGCTGCTGATCGGCGTGACCCGCTTCTTCCGCGACCCGGAGGTCTGGGACGAGCTGCTCGACCGGGTCATGCCCGAGCTGCTGGCCCAGGCCCGGCCGGGCCAGCCGCTGCGGGCCTGGGTGGCTGGCTGCTCCACCGGCGAAGAGGCCTATACCCTGGCCATGGTGCACGACGAGGCGGCCGCCCGGCATGCCGAGCGCACCGGGCAGCCCGCGCCGGGGCTGCAGATCTTCGCCAGCGACCTCAGCCCGCAGGCCATCGCAGTGGCGCGGCGAGGGCGCTATCCGCTCTCCATCGCCGCCGATGTCGGGCCGCAGCGGCTGCAGCGCCATTTCCGGCCGGCCGGAGATGGCTTCTGTGTCAGCCAGTCGCTGCGCGACAAGGTGCTGTTCGCGCAGCACGACGTGATCCTGGACCCGCCCTTCACCCGGCTGGATCTGCTCTCGTGCCGCAACCTGCTGATCTATTTCAATGCCGCGCTGCAGCGCCGGCTGCTGCCGCTGTTCGGCTACAGCCTGCGCCCTGGTGGCGCGCTGCTGCTGGGTGGCTCCGAGACAGTCGGGCCGGCCCAGCACCTGTTCGTGCCCGTCAATCCCCGCTCCCGCCTCTACTGGCGCAGCAGCCATACTCTGATGGTCGGTGCGGTGGACTTCCCCGTGAGTCCGCCCGGCGCCGCCCGTCTCCATTTGAAGGACCCTCCCGTGCCCGCTTCTCCCCCGCCGCCGGCCAGTCTGCAGACCCTGGCCGAGCAGACGCTGCTGCAGGCCTTTGCACCCTCGGCGGTTCTGGTCAATGCCCAGGGCGACGTGCTGTATGTCCACGGCAGCGTCGGCCTCTACCTTGAACCGGCGGCCGGCAAGGCGAACTGGAACATCCATGTGATGGCGCGTCCGACCATCCGCACCCAGGTGGCGGTGGCACTGCGCCAGGCCCTGCAGGACGGCAGCACGGTGGAACTGCGGGGATTGCGGCTGGACGAAAGTCGCACGGATGCAGCGGTCGACGTGACGGTCAGCCCGGTCCGGCCGACCGATCCGGCGCCGGCATGGTCCGGCATGACCGGTCTGCTGATGGTGGCCTTCCGGCCGGCGGTCCAGCCGGCCCGCGGTTCCCGCAACCGGATCCCCAAGGGAGAGGCGGCGGTCGAGCTGCTGCAGACCGAACTGCAGCGTTGCAAGGACGAGATCGAGGTGCTGCGGCGCGAGATGGGTGCATCCGCCGAGGAGCTGCAGGCGGCCAACGAGGCGCTGCAATCGACCAACGAAGAGCTGCAGTCGGCCAACGAGGAGCTCACCACGTCGAAGGAGGAGTCGCAGTCCATGAACGAGGAGCTGCAGACCCTCAACCAGGAACTGCAGACCAAGCTGGACGACCTGGCGCTGGCCCACAGCGACATGCAGAACCTGCTCAACAGCACCGACATCGCCACCCTGTTCCTGGACAACGAACTGCAGGTGCGGCGCTTCACCGAACCCATCACCCGCCTCATCCACCTGCGTGAGAGTGACATCGGTCGTCCGCTGACCGATCTGGCCACCACCCTGAACTACCCCGAACTGGATGCCGATGCGCGCCTGACGCTGCGCACCCTGACCTTCACCGAAAAGGAAATCTCCACCACCGACGGCCATTGGTATATGGTGAGGATCAAGCCGTACCGCACCCTGGCCGACCGGATCCAGGGCGTCGTGATCACTTTCATCGACATCACCACGGCCAAGGCGCTCGAAGCGCGTCTTCGCCAGGGTTGATGCCGACGCGGCCGCCACAGGAGATATCCCCATGAAATCGGACGACATCGCTGCCAGCCTGCCGGGACTGCGCCGGCGGGCGATGGAGCTGCTGGATGAGGGGCGCGTGCCGGACCTCGGCCGCTACAACGCAGGAGAGGCCATGAGGGTGCTGTGCCGGCTGGCGCTGGAGCAGGGCACCGCGCCCGACGCGCTGGCACTGCTGCACGAGCTGCAGGTGCACCAGGTCGAGCTCGACCTGCAGAACGAGGAGCTGAAGGCCTCGCAACGGGCGCTGGAGGACGCGCTGCGCGAGCAGACGATCCTGTTCGAGCAGGCGCCGGTGGGTTACCTGATGCTCGACACCCTGGGCGTGGTGCGCCACTGCAACCAGAGGGCGCCGGCCCTCATGGGTGTGACACGGCAGGCCCTCCAGGGGATGCCGCTGGACCACCTGCTGACGGCGACCAGCCGCGAACAGTTGCGGCACATGCTGGCCCTGGCCGCTGGCGGTGCACCGCCACAGACGCAGGTGCTGGAACTGTTGTCCGGCGGCGGCGCGGGGCGCGCGCTGCACGCCACCGCCACCCACCGCTCCCTGGACGACAGTTTCCTGCTGGCGCTCATGCCGCCGCCGGCCGACTGAACCTGGCGGGTCAGAGCCTCTCGCCGCGGATCACGCGCAAGAGCACCACGACGATGGCCACCACCAGCAGAAGATGGATCATGCCGCCCATGGTGGTGGAGGTGACCAGGCCCAGCAGCCAGAGCACCAGCAGGACGATGGCAAAGGTATAGAGCATCGCGATTCCTTCATGAGGGTCGGTTGGACTGGCCGGCAGGTCCGGGGCGGTAGCGCCACCACAGGACACCGGCGATCACTGCGGTGGCCGCCAGGGGCCACAGGCGGACCGGCCGGAACCTGGCACCCGCCGGCCCGCGCTGGCCCGATGCCGGCTGCAGCGGCCCGTGGCCGGGCTGTCGCCGCTGCCAGGCCAGCCACAAGGCCGAGGCGGCCGACAGCCAGGGCTGGCCACCCAGACCTTGCAGCACGGCGCCCAGCACCCCTCGGGGCTGTGCCATGCCTGCGGGTGTGTCCCGGTCCATCGTGAGCTGCCAGCGGTCCCGGCTGCGCTGCAGCCGCGCCACCGCGTCGGGCAGGCTGTTCATGGGCGACCCGAATGGCGCAGCCATTCGGCGTCCAGTGCCAGCTGCCGGCCCAGTTCGGTCAGGGTCCCGCCGGAGGACGGCGTGTCGCTGCCGATCCAGAACAGCGCCGCCGCCAGCAACAGCGGCACGGCCGGCACGCCGATGCAGACCAGCCCCCAGGAGGTGCCATGGCCTTGCGGAACAGCTGCCGGGGACGTCCACAGCATCAGCGCCGTGCCGGCCAGCACGGCGCCCACGGCCAGCAGCAGCAAGGCACCGGCCTGGCACAACAGCCGCCGCTGGATGCGCCGCCCATCGTGCGACAGGCCGGCCGCCAGCAGGGCCGCATAGGCCGAGCCGTGTTCGGCCAGCAACTCCGGCCGCCGCAGCAACAGCTGGAAGGCCGGGTGGATCAACGTCCGGCTCCAGGGTGCCGGGTGAACAGTGCTGCCAGCCCGACAAGCGCAGCGCCAGCGGCCGCCGCCATCAGCACCGAGGCCACCGGGTGGGCCTGCACATAGTGGGTGGTGGCGTCACGTGCCTGAATCGAGCGGTCGCGGGCCGAGTTCCAGCCGTGCTGGGCCATCTCCTCGGTGCTGTCGACCAGGTGCCGCAGGGTGCTGCTGCCCTGGGTCTGGGCCTGTTCGGCGGCCTGGGCCAGCTGCTCCGCGCCGTTGTGCAGGGCGCGGCGTCCGATCTGCAGCGACTGGTCGGCCAGCTGGCTGCCGGAGCGGGCGAGAGCGGCGATGTCCTCGCCGGGGGTGGGTTTGTCGAAGCTCATGGTGATGTGTCCTGAAAGGGTGGAAGAAGAAGGAGGTCGCGACCGGAAGAGGCTCACTTCAGCCGCATGTCGTTGCGCACCGAACGCACGCCGCCCACGCCCTGTGCCACGCGCACCGCTGTGGAGATGTCGGCCTGCGAGCCGACGAATCCGCTGAGCTGCACGACACCCTTGAAGGTCTCGACGTTGATCTCGGCCGACTTCAGGGTCGGCTCGTTGAAGATGGCGGCCTTCACCTTGGTGGTGATGCCGGTGTCGTCCATGTACTGGCCGGTGCTTTCCTGCGTCGGTGTGGACTGGCAGGCAGTCAGTCCGGTCAGTGCAGCCAGCGCCAGCGCCAGTGTTGCCGTGAGGTGTCGGTGTTTCATGGGGGTCTTTCAGGAGGTGGGGCGGGCCCGCAGGCGCCGTCGGAACGGGTGGGGGACTCACTGTGCGCGGTCGTGCCGCGGCCGTCTGTGCGCCAGCGAACCGATGCCGACGCCGCAAAGCCTCAATCTGCAAGACCAGCACCGGACGGCGCGACCTGCACCGTCCGGGACTCCGCTGGACATGACGAAGGACGCCACCATGAACTACCAGGAACAGGACACCTACGGGATGTACGCCGAGCACAAGGACGGCGGTACCGGACCCAAGCTGATGGGGGCCCACACCCTGCACGGGAACGATGTGGTGAACCGCCGGGGCGAGAGCCTCGGGGACATCAAGGAAATCATGCTTGACATGCACTCCGGTCAGGTGGCCTATGGCGTGCTGTCTTTCGGCGGCTTCATGGGCATGGGCGAAAAACTCTTTGCCGTGCCGTGGGCTGCGCTGAAGCTCGATCCGGTGCGCAAGTGCTTCGTGCTGGATGTCGAGAAAGACCGGCTTGCCCAGGCCACCGGATTCGACAAGGACCACTGGCCCGACATTGGGCCGATGCCGGCTGGGCCAAGGGCATCCACGAGTTTCTACGGCCAGACCCGGGGTTACGACCAGTCGTCCAGGAGCGTGTCATGAACGCCCGCCCCAGCGCTGCTGCGCGGCGGGTGCAGACCGCAGCCCTGTGGTCGGCCAGCGTGATCGGCATCCTGTTGCAGGGAGGCTGTTCGGGCATGACGCCGCGTGAGAAGAACACGCCATCGTGCCGGCGTGGGCGCGGTGGGGGGAGCGGTGCTGTCGGGTGGCAGTGCCATCGGCACCGTGGGTGGGGCTGCCATCGGCGGCGTCATCGGCAATCAGGTCGAGCCCGACAAGAAATGAGGGCACCTGCCACCTTCCCCAGGACGTCGCGGCGCGAGCACGATGCCATGGGGGGCATCGATGTCGATGCCCTGGCCATGTGGGGCGCGCAGACCCAGCGCGCCCTGCAGCATTTCCCGGCGGTGGGTGAACCCATGCCGCTGCCGGTCATCCATGCGCTGGCGCTGGTCAAGCGGACGGCTGCCAGGGTCAATGCATCGCTGGGCATGCTGGACGCGCCGCAGGCCGACGCCATCGTGCGTGCGGCCGAAGAGATCCTGGCCGGGGACCACGCACCGTCGTTTCCGCTGTCGCTCTGGCAGAGCGGTTCGGGCACCCAGACCCACATGAACATGAACGAGGTGCTGGCCAATCGCGCGTCCGAACTGCTGGGCGGCGGCAGGGGCTCGGCCCGCAAGGTCCATCCCAACGACCAGGTCAACCAGGGGCAGTCGTCCAACGATGTCATGCCCACCGCGCTGCATCTGGCGGTGCTGCTGGCCAGCCGCGACGAACTGCTGCCGGCGCTGACGCAGCTGCGGCGCACGCTGGACGGACAGGCGCGCGAATGGGCCGGCCTGGTCAAGGTCGGCCGCACCCACCTGCAGGACGCGGTTCCGATCACGCTGGGCAGGAGATCTCGGCCTGGTCGAGCCAGCTCGAACAGGCGCAGCAGAGCTGGAGCCGGCTGCTCGGGCCGGTGCACCAGATTGCGATCGGCGGCACGGCCGTCGGCACCGGGCTCAACGCCCATCCATTGCTGGCCGAGCACATGGTCGATGCCTGGCGCAGAGCACCGGTCTTCCGCTGGTGCGGGCAGTGAATCCGTTCGCAGCCCAGTCGGCGCACGACGCGCTGGTGGGGGCGCACGGCGGTCTGCGCACGCTGGCCGTGGCGCTGATGAAGATCGCCAACGACCTGCGCTGGCTCGCCAGCGGTCCGCGCTGCGGCCTGGGCGAACTGGCGCTGCCGGCGAACGAACCGGGCAGCTCGATCATGCCCGGCAAGGTGAACCCCAGCCAGTGCGAGTCGCTGATCATGATCGCCGCCCAGGTCATGGCCAACGATGTGGCCATGGGCTGGGCCGGCACGCTGGGCCCACTTCCAGCTCAACACGGCGCTGCCGCTCATGGCCCGCAACCTGATGCACAGCCTCCAGCTGCTCAGCCAGGCATGCGCGGCTTCGAGCTGCACTGCGTGCGGGGGCATCGCGCCCAGGCCTCTGCGCATCGCGATCACATGGCGAACAACCTGATGCTGGTCACGGTGCTGGTGCCGCACCTGGGCCACGACAACGCGGTGCGCGTGGCCCAGCGGGCGCTCACCGACGGCAGCAGCCTGCGCAGGCGGCGCTGGCCTGCGACCTGGTCACGCCCGAGCAGTTCGATGCCTGGGTGCAACCCGACTCCATGACAGGACCCCGCCATGATCCGGATTGAACTGCAGGTGGCCCTGCGCTACGAGATCGATGCGCACGGCGCCGACTTCATCTTCAACATCCATGCGGCGCAGTCCGACAGCCAGAAGGTGTCGGGGGAGTGGCTGCTGGTCAGCCAGCCCGTGGTCATGCAGGTGCACACCGAACCGGCCACCGGCAACCGGCGGCTCCGGCTGCGGGCCGGTTCGGGCTTGCTGCATTGCGGTACACCGCCACGGTGGAGCTCATCCACCACCGGCATGCACCGTCGATGCTGGCCGAGGTGCCGGTGTTGCCAGCTGCCCGACGACGTGCTCGGCTACCTGTACCCCAGCCGCTACTGCGAGTCCGACCGGCTGGGCCGCCTGGCCATGCAGGAGTTCGGGCATCTGCCCCGGGGCGGTGAACGGGTGCAGGCCATTGCCCGCTGGGTCCAGCAGCGGATCGCCTTCCGCTCCCGCACCTCCACCTCGGCCACCTCGGCGGTCGACACGCTGATCAGCCAGGTCCGGGGTGTGCCGCGACTTCGCCCACCTAATGATCGCCCTGTGCCGCGCACTCAGCATTCCGGCCCGTTTCACCACCGGCACCGATTACGGCGCCGACCCGGCCCTGGGGCCTCCCGACTTCCACGCCTATGTGGAGGTCTACCTCGGCCGGCGCTGGTACATCTTCGATCCGTCGGGCACCTCGATCCCGATGGGCTTCGTGCGCTTCGGCACCGGGCGCGATGCCTCCGACGTCGCCTTCGCCACCATTTTCGGCAATGTGGTCACCCATGCGCCGGTCGTGAGCGGCACGGCCGTGGTGGACCCCGGCATCGGGGCGGAAACAGCCGCAGCACTGCCTGGAGACGCTGTCCACCGACGCGCCCTGACCCGCCCGGCGGCCGTTCAGCGGCCTGGCAGCGCCAGCCGGAGCTGGCGGTCGGCTGCGTAGCAGCTGCAGGCCCGCGCGGTCAGCGCAGGGCGGTCCAGCACCGTCACCTCGCCCCGGTGGTAGCGGATCAGCCCGCTCTGCTGCAGCTCGCCGGCAGCCACCGTCACACCGACCCGGCGAACCCCCAGCATCAGGGCCATGCATTCCTGGGTCACATGGAAGCGGTCGCTGTGCGCCGCGTCCTGGCACACCAGCAGCCAGCGCGCCAGGCGCGGGCTGAGCCGGTGGAAACGTTCACAGGCCGCCACCAGCGTCTGCTGGTGCAGCTGCAGCAGCACGCTGCGCTGCACCGCGCGCAAGAGCGCCGGCTGCAGCGCGCATTCACGCCGCAGGGCCAGGGCGCCGATGCGCCAGCTCAGGCCATCGCCCAGCACCACGGCACGCCACGGCGCCTTGCCCAGCCCCAGCAGCAGCTCGCCGCCCAGCATGTCGTCGCGCCCCACCATGCCCACCTGCAGCGCCGGAAAGGACGCCATGTCGATCACCAGCGAGATGAAGCCGCCGGTCAGGAAATGGGCATGGCGCAGCGGCTGCCCTCGAACGCCGAGTTCGGCGGACGCTGCCAGATCGAACGGTTCGCACCGGGCCAGCAGCTGTTGTCGTGCGAGCGGGGCAAATCG
>NZ_OY288127.1 GCF_958439165.1 uncultured Hydrogenophaga sp.
GACGAGCCTTCTTGACCGCCTCGTCATCGACCAGGATGCGTTCGGCGTCGTAATAGCTGTGGTACGCCGCTGCGAGTTCGCGCAGGTAGAAGGTGACGTCGTGCGGCGCGAAGTCGCGCGCTGCATCGGTCAGCATGGCGGGGTACCGCGCCAGCAGCAGCATGAGGGACTGCGCGGCCGGGCTGTCCAGCGCGGCCAGATCGGCGTCGCGCAGGGTGGCCGCATCGCCACCCCAGCTGGCCAGCACCGAGCAGATGCGGGCGTGGGCGTACTGGACGTAGTACACCGGGTTGTCGTTGTTCTTCTGGACCGCCAGATCGACATCGAAGGTGTATTCGGTGTCGGGCTTGCGCGAGAGCAGGAAGAAGCGCACCGCGTCCTTGCTGGTCCACTCGATCAGGTCGCGCAGGGTCACGTAGCTGCCGGCACGCTTGCTGATCTTGACCTCCTCGCCACCCCGCACCACGCGCACCATGGTGTGCAGCACATAGTCGGGATAGCCCTCGGGAATGCCCACACCGGCGGCCTGCAGGCCGGCGCGCACCCGGGCGATGGTGCCGTGGTGGTCGGTGCCCTGGATGTTGATCACCTTGGTGAAGCCGCGCTCCCACTTGGCGATGTGGTACGCCACATCGGGCACGAAATAGGTGAACGAGCCGTCGGACTTGCGCATGACGCGGTCCTTGTCGTCGCCGTAGTCGGTGGACTTCAGCCACAGCGCGCCGTCCTGCTCGTAGGTCTTGCCGGCCGCCACCAGCTTGTTCACTGCAGCCTCCACGCGGCCGCTGGAGTACAGGCTGGACTCCAGGTAATAGTGGTCGAACTTGACCTGGAAGGCCTGCAGATCCAGATCCTGCTCGTGGCGCAGGTAGGCCACGGCGAACTGGCGCATGCCGTCCAGATCGGTGACGTCGCCGCTGGCGGTGAACTCGCGGTCATCGGCCTTGACCGTCTTCTTCGCCAGGAAATCGTTGGCGATGTCCTGGATGTAGTCGCCGTTGTAGGCGGCTTCGGGCCAGCCGGCCTCGCCCGGCTTGAGGCCCTGGGCACGCAGCTGGGTGCTGGTGGCCAGCGTTCCGATCTGCACACCGGCGTCGTTGTAATAGAACTCGCGCCACACATCCCAGCCCTGGGTGCTGTAGAGGTTGCAGATGGCGTCGCCCAGCGCGGCCTGGCGGCCATGGCCCACGTGCAGCGGTCCGGTGGGATTGGCCGAGACGAACTCCACCATCAGGCGCTGGCCGTGCGCCGGCTGGCTGCCGAAGGCGGCGCCGGCCTGCAGCACCTCGCGCACGATCTGCTGCTTGGCCTCAGGCTTGAGGCGGATGTTGATGAAGCCGGGGCCGGCGATGTCGATGTCGGCCACCCACTGCTGGTAGACCGGCAGGGCCAGCAGCGCACCGCGCAGGGATTCGGCCACGGCACGCGGGTTGAGCTTCAGGGGCTTGGCCAGCTGCATGGCGGCGGTGACAGCGAAGTCGCCGTGGGCCGCCACCTTGGGCGATTCAAAGGCAGCGCGGGCGCCGGCACCGGGAGACAGCCGCTCCAGTTCGGCGGCGAGGCCGGCCAGCAGGTCGTTTTTGATGGTGAGCATGGGCCGGGATTTTAGGCGGCGGCCCCCAGGTGCTCCCGGGCAGCGGACTTGACCGCTGCCGTCAGGCGTTGCGCTGACGGGGGTTCATGCGCCCAGTGCTGCCAGTAGAGGGCCACGTCCACCGTGGCGCCGGGCAGCAGCTCCTGCAGCTCGGGTCGGTGGCGCAGGTTCTGCTCGGGCACCATGCCCCAGCCCAGACCCAGGCCGATGGCGGTTTCGAAGGCGTCCACCGCGGGAACGAAGTGGCGCGGGTAGTTCACGTTGTTCAGCCCGAAGTGCTGGGCCAGAAAGGCGTCCTGCAGCGCGTCCTTGCGGTTGAAGATCACCGCCGGACAGGCCAGCAGCCGGTGGGCCGACACCGCGCCGCGCGACGTGCGGCAACGCTGCACCACCGCCGGCGCAGCCACACACCGGTAACGCATCACCCCCAGCGGCTCGGCCACGCAGCCGCGCATGGGCTCGGCCAGGGTGGTGACGCAGCCGATCACGTCACCCCCCTTCAGGGCGTCGTGCGTATGGTCCTGATCGTCGATCAATACCTCCAGCGTCAATCGGTGGCGCATCAACAAGGCGGTCACCCCGGGCAGGAACCAGCTGGCCACCGAATCGGCATTGATGGCCACGCTCAGGTTCTGCCAGGCCCCCGGGCCGGCTTCAGGGGCGCCCCGCAACCCCGACAGCAGATCGGCCTCCATCAACCGCACCTGCCGCACATGGCCCAGCAGCGCCTGACCGGCCGCCGTGGCGTGCACCCGCTTGCCCCGCACCAGCAGCCGCTGGCCCAAGGCGTCTTCCAGCGACCGGATGCGCAGCGAGATGGCCGCCACCGTCAGCGACAGCTGGCGGGCGGCGGCGGCAAAGCTGCCGGTGTCGGCCACAGCGGCCAGGGCGTCGAGTTGGCGGGCGTCGAGCATGGGTGGCGCGGAAAAATCATCAAGAAAAACTTGATGGAATGGAGAAACAGCTAATCCAGTTTAAATCAGACCGACTTGCAGGCACCATGCAGCCATGCCTGTCCGCACAGGCCCCCTTTTTCCGGATGTCTCCCATGGTCCTCACCTTCCCCACCTTCACCGCCGGCATGGTGCTCAGCCTGTCCCTCATCATGGCCATCGGCCCGCAGAACGCCCATGTGCTGCGCATGGGCCTGCAGCGTCAGCACCTGTGGATCACCGTGGCCGTCTGCGCACTGGCCGACATCGCCCTGATCGGGCTGGGCGTGCTCGGCCTGGCGCAGCTGGGCGGCCTGTCGGACAAGCTGCAGGGCGCCCTCATCGGTGCCGGCGTCCTGTTCCTCACGGTGTACGGCTGGCAGGCATTCCAGCGATTCCGCCAACCGGCGACCCCTGCCACGGCCCAGCCTGGAGAGGCGGCACAGGCGGCACCGGCGCCCACCAGCCGGCGCCAGGCGGTGCTGTCGGCCCTGGCCTTCTCCTGGCTCAACCCCCATGCCTGGCTGGACACCGCCGTGCTGATCGGCACCGCCTCGCTGGCCTACGGCGAAGCCAGCCGCAGCTTCGGCCTCGGTGCTGCCGCCGGCTCGGTGGTGTGGTTCCTGATCCTGGGCTGCGCCGCCTTCTGGCTCGGCCGGCGCCTGAATTCGCTGCGCATCTGGCGCCTGCTGGACGGCGCCGTGGCGCTGATGATGTGGGGCACGGCCGCCTGGCTGCTAGCCTCGCTGGTCTGAGGCCAGCAGCCGGATACAGCCGCCTGATCAGGTGTGGAAGGTGCCGGTCATGCGCCCCTGACTGAACACCAGCGGGCTGGGCTGGTCTTCGGAAAAGGCGAACGGCAGGGAGTGCAGGTAGCGGTTGAGGGTGACCACGCCATTGGCCTCCGAGTAGCTGATCATCGACATGTGGGTCTGTGAGCCATCGCGGCTCTTCATGAACAGGGTGTTGCCCGGGTTCACGATGTCGATGTTCTGGTTGGCCACGGCCTTGAAATGGACGGGCGCCGGCGAGCCGGTCTGCGTGAACTGGAACTGGACATTGCCCTGATTGACCGGCTGCACGGCCGTGCCGTTGACCGTCAGCCCGGTCCACTCCCACTGATCCAGCGTGAGTGAGAACAGGCCATTGTTCACGCCGATGTTGATGTCTGCCATGGAATCTCCTTGATGAGCACGGCCGACCGGCCCGACAGGGCGGCAGCTCGCGCGGTGAGGACGCATCGGGATTGATGCCGATGGCGAGGCCTCAGACCGCCCCGCCACCAGGCGCAGGTATAGGTCCGGGACCGCGCCTGTGTCTTCAGGAAGTCATGAAGAATCAACGCTCCCGCGCCGCGTCGTGCCAGGCCCGCTGCAGCGGGGACAGCAAATAACCCAACACCGAGCGCTCGCCCAGCATGATGTCGACCGTGACCTGCATACCGGCGGTCAACGGCATCGCTTCCGTGGCCGATTCCCGTTGCGGACCTTTCAACTGCACCAGCGCGCGGTAGCGGGATAACGGTGCTGCAACGGCATTGGCGTCCTCGGTGGCGTCAGGCCCCAGGTGAATGACCTCGCCAGCCAGCAGCCCGTACTTCTGGAACGGATAGGCCGCCAGCTTGACCTGAACTGCCTGCCCCGGATGTACGAAACCGACGTCCTCGTTGCGCACCCACACCTCGGCCAGCAAAGGGTCGGCCTCAGGTACCAGGGACATCAGCACATGCCCCGGGGCCACCACGCTGCCGACCGTGCGTGTGGCCAGGTCCTTGATGACGCCGGCCTGCGGTGCACGAAGCTCCAGCAGGCTCATGCGATGGCGCAATTTGTCCCGCTCGGCCCGAGACTGCGCGGCCTGCGCTGAAGCGTCCACCCGCTCCTGCTGCAGATCGGCACGGTAGGCCGACTCCAGCTGGGCCAGCCGGCGCCAGGCAGCCTCGTGCGCCGAATCCAGACCAGCCAGGGTTGATCGCTGGGCCAGGAGTTCGTGCTGCTTGTCGGTGACTTCACGCTGCTTCTCGTCCACCGCGACCGGACTGAAGAAGCCCTGCTGCCCCAAAGTCGCAAAAGCACCTGCACCCCGCTCCAAGCTCGGCAATGCGGTCTGCAAGCGCTGCAACTGGGCCAGGGCTGCCTGCCGTTCGTGCCCGATGCGCTGGATCTGGGCCCGCTCCTGGGCCACCGCATCGGATTGGGCCTGCCGCCGCGCCTGCCATTGGGCCAGCACCTCGGCCAGAAGGTCGGGCGGGTCGGCAGCAACGGTGCGCAACACGCCACCGTTCAGCTCCGCTTCAATGCGGCGTTGCTGCAGTTCCAGAAAGGCCAGTCTCCGGTCCAGGGCACGGGCATCTGCCGTAGCTTGCTCCGCATCCAGACGCATCAGCACCTCTCCCTGGGCCACCCGCTGACCTTCGAGTACCAGGATCTCGCGCACCACGCCAGCCTCTGCTGGCTGCACGATCTTCAGATGCGACTGAGGTATGAGGCGTCCCTCTGCCGATGCCACGATGTCCAGGGTGCCCCACACCGACCAGGCCAGCAGCACGGCGCACAGGCCCGCCACCGCGTGAAGGACGGCGACCGGGGAGCGCGCCGGTGGAGCGTCCTGCAACGTGAGCAAAGCCGGCGAGAAGTCCCGCTCGGCCCGACAGGAGGCATCCCCGGTCACGGGCGCCTCAGCCAAGCTGAACTCCGCTCACCGTCGAGTCGAACCGTCGCCCCACCGACTGGGACTGCACACCGAAGCGTGAATCCAGCAGAGTCTGCTGCGCACTGGCCACGGTCACCGGGCCCCGCCCTTCCGATGCGTACCAGGTGGCGAGTTCACCGCCCAGGGCAGCGGTGGTGCTGGACGACAGGTGCGCCTGCAAACCCGCGTCGGTCATTCGCCAGGGCGACACCTGACCCTGCCGCGTGGTCTTCACCGGCGCTGCATCGAACGCACGGACCACGGCCGAGAAGTCATAGGTGTCGATGCGCCAGCCGGTTCCCGCCGGCGCGTGGCAATGGTCCTGGCCAGTGGACTCGATGATCTGCAGGCGCTGCACCGTCTGCTGCGTGCTGCCGGCGTACCAGCCCTGCAGGGTGATCTGGTCGCGCTCACCGGCCTGCACGATGAGGTCCCCGCCGCTGCGGCGCAGGGCCAGATCATCCAGGTCCAGGCCGCCGCCCAACGACAAGGTGTTCGATGCGCCCGCCAACGAATGCAGCGTGTCCTTGCCGTCGCCCCGGTTGAAGCCGATCACGTTGGATCCGGCCCCCGCCTGGATCAGATCGTCGTGCTGCCCCCCGGCCAGAAAGTCGTTGCCCACGCCACCTTCCAGCCGGTCGTTATGGGCACCACCGAACAGGGCGTCGTTGCCCCCCTCACCCCACAGGGTGTCGGCACCGCCGAAGCCAAGCACGATGTCGTGCCCGGATCCAGTGCGCAGGGTCTGGGCGCGGCAGTCGCCATGCACCCAATCGTCGTGCCGGCCGGTGACCAGGCTGCTGCTCGAACGGCCGATGTCGGTGTGGACCGACCGGGTGCGCAGCGCATCAAAGCCCAACACCGACCCGTCGGTCAGCTCGAAGCGCTCGATGGAGGAGGTGATGCGTCCCTGGGCATCGACCGCCACGGCAAAGTCCACGCCCTGGTCGGGCAGTTCCTGTCCGTCCGCATCCAGCAGGCGCAGGCTGGCGGTGCGGACCGCCCCCGTGCCCGCCACCCGCAGGGCGATCTGGTTGGCGGTCAGCCCGGCGCCCAGCCGCAGTGTGTCGGTGCCCGAGATTTCCTCGATGCGGTCCAGACCATCACCACGCCGGTAGACATAGACATCGTCACCCGCCAGACCCAGCAAACGGTCGTTGCCCACACCGCCCAGCAGCAGGTTGTTGCCGGCATTGCCGGTGAGGATGTTGTCCAGCGCATTGCCCGTGGCGTCGATGGCGACCGTCCCCAGCAGCTGAAGATGCTCCACATGCTCCGGCAGCACGTAGCTGATACGGCTGAACACCGCGTCGGTGTCACCCCCCAATAGCTCGACCACACGATCACCACCGTTGTCGACGACATAGGTGTCGTCCCCCGCGCCGCCGATCAGCGTGTCGACACCGGCCCCACCGTCGAGGCGGTTGCTGCCGGCATTGCCGGTGAGGGTGTTGTCCAGCGCGTTGCCGGTGGCATGGATGGCTGCCGACCCCAGCAGCTGCAGGTGCTCCACCTGTTCCGGCAGCACATAGCTGATGTCACTGAGCACCGTGTCGGTGCCGCCACCGGACAACTCGACCACACGGTCACCGGCGTTGTCGATGACATAGGTGTCGTCCCCCGCACCACCGATCAGGGTGTCGGCACCCACCCCACCGTCGAGGCGGTTGTCGCCGGTATTGCCGGTGAGTGTGTTCGCCAGCGCGTTGCCGGTCAGGCTCAGATGGGCAGTGCCGGAGAGTCGGCCGTTTTCCAAGTGGGTCCCCAGTGCCCAGTCGACGCTGCTGATCACGGTGTCGTCGCCCTGCCCGGCCAGCTCGACGATGCGGTCGTTCGCCTGGTCGACGACATAGGTGTCGTCCCCCGCGCCGCCCACCAAGGTGTCGGCGCCGGCACCACCGTCGAGGCGGTTATGACCGGCGTTGCCGGTGAGCGTGTTGTCCAGGGCATTGCCAGTGGCGTCGATGGCGGCCGACCCCAGCAGCTGCAGATGCTCCACCTGGTCCGGCAGCAGGTAGCTGATGTGGCTGAGCACCGTGTCCGTTCCTTCACCCGGTTTCTCGTCGACCCTGTCGCCCGCATCATCGACCACATAGGTGTCATCCCCCGTGCCGCCCACCATCAGGTCGGCGCCCCAGCCACCATCGATGTGGTCCTGGCCGGCGCCGCCTTCCAGCCGGTTGCGCCCGCCGTTGCCTTGAAGGCGGTTGTCGGCACCGTTGCCGATGCCACCCAGATCGGCCGCACCCAGCAGCACCAGATTTTCCAGATCGGACGCCAGCTGCCAGTGGTCCAGGGTGGTGCGCACCGTGTCGATGCCCTCGCCAGGGCGCTCGGTGATGCGGTCGCCCGACTGGTCCACGGTGTAGGTGTCGTCCCCGGCGCCGCCCTGCAGGTCATCGGCACCCGTGCCGCCGTCCAGCCCATCGTCGCCTGCACCGCCGTACAGGGCATCGTCGCCCTCCATGCCCATCAGCAGGTCGTGGCCCGCGCCGCCGATGAGGGCATCGGCCCCTGCCTCGCCGAAGAGCTGGTCGTCGCCCTCGTCACCGGACAACACATCGTTGCCCCAGCCGCCCGAGAGCAGGTCGTCGCCGGCCCCGCCGAACACCACATCGTTGCCACCATCGGCCAGCACCGCATCGTTGCCGTCACCACCGAACACCCGGTCATCGCCCAGGCCGGCGTGCACCGTGTCGTTGCCGGCACCGGCCAGCACCAGGTCGGTGTCGGCCCCGCTGAAAATCTGGTCGTTGCCGTCGCCCGGGTCGATGCTGTCGTTGCCAGCGTCGTCGAGGATGACGTCGTCACCGTCGCCGCCGGTCAGGGCGTCATCGCCTGCCTGACCGATGATCAGGTCCGCCCCGGCGGTGCCCACCACCGGCGCCGTGACGCCGCCGCTGCGCGGCATCGGGTCGCGCACCTCCAGCGTCACGTCGGCCAAGGCCAGCGAGCTGCCGTCGGTGCGCCAGAGACGGCCCACGCCATGTACCGTCTGCCCCTGGATCACCTGGAATTGCCCATCGCTGCTCAGATCGACCGAGGCCACCCCCATAGCGGACAGTGAACGGAACTCACCCGTATCGGTGACGCCGTCCTGGTCGGCGTCCTGCCAGAAGCCCAGGCGCGCCCAGCGCTCGTCCTGCGGGCTCAGGTGGCCGTCGCCGTTGCTGTCGAAGGCCGCCAGGCCCTGCAGATCGGTCTGTGCGCCGGCCAGGTAACCGGCAAACCCGATTTCGTTGCCCTGGTCGATGCGGCCATCGCCATTGGCATCGAAAGCCAGCAAGCCGTCGTCGCGACCCACCCAGGCCATGCGCCGCTTCCAGCCGGTGCCGTCCACATCGAAGAACACCTGCGAGTCGTCCACGCCGACGAACTCAAAACCGTCGCCGTCGAGATCAATGGCAATCGGTTTCTTGCCTCCACCGCCCGGTGGCATCGGCGGCATGTAGGGGCCGAAGTGCGGAACGCTGATGGACTGGATGCTGCTGGCACCCTGCGGATCGGTGATGCGGACCTGAAACACGTCGGTGGTGGGCTGGACGACAAAAGGCGGATTCACATAGCTGCCGCTGAAGAGCGATCCGCCTTCATAAGCCCCATAGGTGCCGTCCACCAGCACCCGATCGCTGGGGACGCCGGACGACTTCCAGCTGGTGTACTGGAACGTGCCGTCGGCATTGATGGACACACTGCCGTATTGCGGGCCGTTCACCAGCTCGTACTTGAGCGTTGCGGCGGGGTGGTCGACATCTGCACCGATCACACGCCCCGCACCCGAGTCTTCGTAGGCCACGGGTGTCAGGTGGTACGTGGCATCCCACCGGCCCGGCTGTACGTCCATCCGCACGATCTGTTGCCCGGTTTCCGGGTCGTGCACCACCATGTAAGGCTGGTACACCGGCAACAAGGCCGCCACCCAGGTGCTGGCCGTTTCGGAATCACTCTGGTAGATGGGCGTATACCCATAGATCGCCCGCTGCCCATGTGTCACCTGCCCCAGCGTCGGCGCGTCGTTCACCGGGTTCAAACTCACATCCACCGACGCGGTGGTGGTCTGCCCGTTGCTGGCACGCACCACATAGTCGAAGCCGGCGCCGTTACCCGCGTAGTTGGCCTCCGGCAGGAAATGCACGAAGCCATTGGCGTCGATGAAGCCGGTGCCATGGCGCATGGCGCCCAGGCCGGTCACGGTGAGGTCGCGACCGGTGATGCCGCCCAGGGTGTCGTTGGCCAGCAGGTCGGCGGTGCTGATGATCAGCTCCACGTCTTCGTAGCCGGTCACGCCGTCGCGGTTGGCCTGCACCGGGGTGAGGTCGTCGATGCGGGTGACCACCAGCGAAAGCTCACCGGCCTCGCTGGTCTGCACCAGGATGCCCTCGGGCACCACAGTGGCCCGGCTGCCCTGGCGGTCGGCCTGCAGGTCGGGACTGCCCAGCTGGCGCTGCACGCCGGCCCGGGTGTAGGTGGCCATGCCCGGGTTGAGCGCCGAGATACCCAGGGTGTCCAGCCCCTGCACCTCGCCGGCGTCCTGCCGGGCGTTCTGGTTGGCGTCGCGCCACACCTTGAGTTCCGACCACACCGGGTCCAGCGGGGTGATGCGGCCATCGCCATTGGCATCCACCCACTTCAGCCCCGCCAGGCCACGCCGCTGCAGCGCCACCGCCGCGTTGGAGAACAACTCGCTGCCGTTGTCGAACTGGCCGTTGTAGTTGCGGTCGAGCACCAGGAAGGCGTCGTCGGCCTTGAGCCAGGCGGTCTGTTTCAGGTAGCCGGAACCGTCCACGTCGAAGGCCTGGCCGTGGGCGCGGTCGGTGACTTCGATGCCGTCGCCATCCAGGTCCAGGGCGATGGGGCGGAAAGTCTGATCGGCGCCGGTCAGCGGCGCGGCCAGCAGGCCGTCGCGGGCGGCACGTTCTTCTTCGGTGAGGCCGGCGCGCGGGTCGCCGGCAGCCGTCTGCATCTGCGCCGTGCGCACTTCCCACAGCGGCGCCAGGGCGCCACGCGACAGTGCGGACCGCACCACCCCTTCCACCAACGACTGGAACGACTGCGGGCTGCCCGGCTCGGCGTTGTAGGGCCGCCCGGTGGTATCAAACCGCAGCGCCGGATGCCGCTCGGCCCCGGTGAGGGGGTCGATGTCGGCGTAACGGAAGCCGCTGGTGTCGTACCCCACGGTGGGCATGCGCTGGGCAATGAGGCCCAGCGTACTGCCCGGGTTGTATTGCCGCTGCCGCTCGATGAGCGAATTGAGCACCGCCAGCGAACTGGCCATGACGCTGCTCACCGCCTCGGCCCCACCGGTCTCGCCATGGGCCTGGAAGCTGATGCCGCTGCCGTTGTCGGTGAACTGGCCGGCGCCCCACGGGTCGGGCACGTCGTCGAACAGGCCGAACACGAGCTGCGCCACCGCAATGGCCATGCCGATGGGCGCGGTGGCCGGGTTGAGCATGAGCGCAGCCGATGCGGTGCCCACCGCGTCGCCATGCACCAGGGCGTTGACCAGGTTCACGTACGGCAGGGCCTGGCTGACCGTGCCCACGGCATTGGTGGCCGCCGCGAATTCGCCCTGGGCCACGGCCTGTTGCAAGGCCGTGGCGCTGGCGTTGCCGGTGTAGCCCAGGTAGCCGGCGTAGGCCGAGGCCGCAAAGTGCACGGTTTGAGCCGCCGCCGACAGCGCGGCCATGCCGTCGCCCTGCTGCAGGGCGCGGTCCAGGGCGTAGAGCGAGAGCACGCCGCTGGCCACGTTGGCTGCGGCATTGAGCCCTGCGCTGTGCGCACCGTTGAGGTCGCTGAGCTCGTTGGCCAGCCGCAGGCCACTGGCCACGATGGGCAGGGGCTGCCCGGTCTGGATGGCCTTGAGCAGGGAGAGCGCGTCGGTCAACGCGGCGCCGTTGTTGACCAGGAAGTTCTGCAGGGTCTGGCCGGCGGTGGAGACGGCTTCCTGCTGGAGCAGGGCGCCGTCGGCGTCGTAGGTCAGGCGGGTGATGCGGCCGTCGGCAGCGGTCACGGTCTCGATGCGGCTGCCGTCGGGTTGGGCCTTGATGTGTGTGATGTTGACGACCTTGCCCGCCGCATCCAGCCCCGTGACGTTGGTGGTGCCGTCGGGCCATTGTTCGGTCTGTATCTGGCTGCTGTCGTCAAAGCGCTGCACCTGCGACTTGGCCAGGATGCCGCCCTGGGCGTTGCGCAGGGTGGTGGTTTGAATCAGGGTGTCCAGGCCATCGGTGGTGCGGATGGCCTTGACGGTGCGCCAGTCGGCCTCGTAGTCGATGGCCGTGGTGCGGATGGCCTGGCCGGCAGCGGTGTGCACGGTGGTGACGGTGGTGTGCCCGACCAGGGTCTGGCCGTTGGGGGCATAGACCAGGGTGTCGCCGTGGGTGGTCACATGCCCGGTCAGCGGATCGGTGGCGGTGCTTTGCGAACCTCCCATGAACCCACGCAGCACGAAGCGGTCGTTGACCTGCTCGTAGAACGGCGTGAAGGCCACGCCCTGGGCCAGCATCTGCTGCACCGACGGGCTGCCCACGCCCATGCCCTCGACCCAGCGGGGGGAGCCGATGTTCTGCAACGGGTCGCCCGTGGTGTCGAACATCTTGTGGCCGTGGTTGTCGATGGCCGAGTTGTGGATGTACATCCGGTCCCAGTTGGGCTGCAGCTCGGGCGGTATGGGACCCACGGGCGCGCCTACGGCGGCGCGGTAGTCGCTGGCCAGCTTGAGGGTGACCGCAGCGATGCCGTCCGGGTTGAAGGTGCCGCCGACGTTGGAATGCGCGCCCTCGATGGGAATGACGATGGCGTCACCCCCCACCGCCATGGCGGGGAACCACAAGCGGTTCTCGGCGGTGGCGACGAACACCAGGGCCGGGTTCTTGAGGTTGGTGGGCCAGCGCACGTCGAGCTGGCCATCGGTCTGGTTGACCGGGTCGAACAGGGTCAGACTGTTGATCTGCACTTCGCCGGTCAATACCGCGCCGGGCAGCCCCCGCTCGTTGATCAGGTTGGCCAGGGCCACGGCTTCGGCGCCGCCACGGCTGAAACCGGCGATGTTGATTTCGATAATGGCGTTGGGGTCGGTGGCGCGGATTTCGGCGATGCGCTCGGCAATGTTCTGATATGTACGCTCAATAATCTGTTGGCCGTTGACACCAGCATTGCCCGGGGTTGATTGCCAGTTGCTGGGAGCACCGTCAGGCGTTAGCTGGGCACCGATACCTGGCACGTAGATAGTATTTCGACCTTGGCCAGCGCGTTCGATCAAATCAGCCAAAGTGCCAACATTAGTTGGACTCTCGCCAGGAGCCACGAATTCGCGATTATTTTGAGTCCCATCTAAAAGAACATTCAAATGAACCGCCTGAGCACTGGTCGACTGCAAAGCCCCCACATTCAACCCACCAGAATATGCCGCCTGCAATGCCACCAACTGGTCCTGGCTTGAACCCTTGTAGGGGGTATTTCCAGTAGCACCCAGATAGCCAAGCGCCTGGAGATTATTAGATACATTTTCCATAACAGCTCTACCTCAATTACCGAATAACTTCATACGTCTTAGAAAAGTCGATTCCGCCAACTGGATTGCCCTTTATTCTGGCAACCAAATACTCTTCATCATAGGTATCCCACCGCACAACCTTACCCTCAGCATTCACCCTCTCTGCGGCCGGAATCCTATTCATCACCAGGACCCACTTCAGGAGGACCGAATCGCCCTGTACTTCATAGGCCAACAATCCTTCAAAGTCCCCAACGCGGGCTTTGGGCCGCCCTTCTCGCTGCCACTGCAACCGGATACTGTTGGACTTGAAGTACTCCCTCATAATCTGAGGTACATCGATATTTTCCAGAATGAATTCCCGACCATCTTTCAACCGCCACCGCACATGC
Source organism: uncultured Hydrogenophaga sp. (assembly GCF_958439165.1). Classification (GTDB taxonomy): domain Bacteria; phylum Pseudomonadota; class Gammaproteobacteria; order Burkholderiales; family Burkholderiaceae_C; genus Hydrogenophaga. The sequence goes on from NZ_OY288127.1 coordinate 13,105, forward strand.
AACGGGAAATACAACTGCAACCCGACTTTAGTGGCTGAAGCAGTTCGGCCCGGAGTAACCCGACCCCAACTCCTGTACCCTCCATACACCCCGTAATAAGCCTGCGCAATGTCGATAGCCTCCATGTCCTCATATTTTTGAGAAATTCCGAATGAATAAAACGGATAGTCTCCTGGGGTCGCCGCACGCGCAGGCTTGACCGGCCCAGGATAGGGCACAGGTGTTCCATCCTGACCCAAAGAAAACTGGTTGACGGAACACCCCGCCAATCCCAATAACAGAGACAACAACGCCATCCAGACCCAACGCAAAACCCCACCCATAACTCAACCCTCAATAAAACGTTATTGATTTAAGTCTTCACACGACCGCTGCGCCAAAGATCTTCCACATCTTGTGGCCAAAACCAATCCTTCGAAATAGACTTGCCAACAAACCAGAGCAGACACAACCAGCCCACGCCCATCATTGGAAGCCCCAACAATCAAAACAACCCATTTGCACCGCAGGTTCGCAGACCTGTCTCCGACGGACATATCCCGCTCAATCGTGCAAAGCCTACGGTTCTAACTGGCGCAGCGCAGAAAAGTCATGAAGAGATCATCACGAAGTCCATTCAAACGGATTAGTCGATGACAAGCCCCTTACAACCGCAAGCAGTAATGCCCGCCCAGGTGCTCGAACCCGAGCCGGCGCAAAAATCGGTCGGTGCGTTCGATTTGCACACCGCTGTTGATGCCGAGCGAGATTTCCACGGCACCCCGGTTCTCGGCCCAGCGGCGGAAGGCCTGCAGCAGGCGCAGGCCGGCGCCGCTCAGGCGGCAGCCGGGCAGGACGGCGTAATTGATGACGCTGGCCACGCGCTCGGGTGAAAACAGGTGGCTTTCGATGCAGCCCATGAGCAGGCCGGCCACCGGCGGGTCGGCCTCACCGTGCACGGCCAGCAGCACGCAATGGCTGCCACGCACTTGGCCCACACCGATGAGCTGCTGGAGCTGTTGGGCCGTGCGCTGGCGGTCGTAGGCGAAGCGGCTGTAGCGAGTGGCGGCGCAGATGCGCTGGCCAAAGTCCACGCAGGCCGGAATGTCGGCCAGGGTGGCCATGCGGATGTTCATGGGGTGGCCTCCGTGCGTGGGGCTTGTGGCGTGGGTGAAGCCGGCGGGTTCTGCCCGATGCGCACCACCTGGTCCACCACCAGATTGGGCGGCAGGGCATGGGTGATGAAGAGCATGGTCACGCGGCCACGCAGCTGGTTGACGGTGTCGGCGAACTGGGCGGCGGTGACCGGGTCGAGCGCGCTGGTGGCTTCGTCGAACACCAGCACGCGGGGCCGCCGGAGCAGGGCGCGGGCAATGGCCAAGCGTTGCCGTTGTCCGCCGGACAGGCCGGTGCCGCGCTCGCCGATGTCGGTCTGGTAGCCGCGCGGCAGCTGCTCGATGGCGTCGTGCACCCGCGCCATGCGGGCGGCCTGCACGATGGTGTCGAAACTGGCGTGGGGATCGGCCGCCTGCAGGTTGTCGAGGATGGAACCAGAGAACAGCACGGTGTCCTGCGGCACCACGCCGAAGCCGGTGCGCAGTTCCTGCGCGGTGAGGGTCTGGATGTCGATGCCGTCGATGAGGATGCGGCCGTCCGACGGGGGATAGAAGCCCAGCAGCAGCCGGGCCAGCGTGCTCTTGCCGCTGCCGGATGGCCCCATGACGGCCACTGTGCTGCCGGGCTCGATGACCAGCCCGAAGTCGCGGTAGAGATAGGGCAGGTCGGGCGAATGCCGGAAGGCCACGGCCTGGAACTCGATGCGGCCAGGGCCGTGGTTGCGGCGGGCAGGCACCAGGGAATACGGCTCGGCGGGCGCATCCATGAGGTCACCCAGGCGTTGCACCGACAGCCGCGCCTGCTGGAACTGCTGCCACAGACCGACCAGTTTGAGCAGGGGCTGGCTGAGCTTGCCCGACAGCATCTGGAAGGCCACCAGCATGCCCACGGTGAACTCGGTCTGGGTCATGACGGTGTGCGCGCCCACCAGCAACACCAGCACACCCAGGAGTTGCTCGAGCCCCCCGGCCAGGGTGTTGTAGGTGTTGGCCAGCTGGCGTGTGCGGAAGCTGGCGTGCAGGTACTGGGCCAGCTGATCGGCCTGGCGGGCCTGCAGCCGGGGCTCCATTTGCAGGCTTTTGACGGTCTCGATGCCGGCGATGTGCTCGGTGAGGAACGCCTGGTTGCGCGCGCCCAGCAGGAACTGCCGGTCGAGCTGCTCGCGAAAGACGGGCGTGACCAGGAGGCTCAGGCCGGCAATGAGCAGCAGGACCAGCAAGACGAGAGCCGTCAGCAGCCCGCTGTACCAGGCCATGAGGGCCACCACGATCAGCAGGAAGGGCACGTCGAGCAACAGACTGACTGCGGCGCCCGAGACGAATTCACGGACCGTCTCCACACCTTGCAGGCGGGCTGCGATCACGCCGGTGGGGCGTCGCTCGAAGTACCGCAAGGGCAGGCGCAAAAGGTGACCGAACACGGCGGAGGCCAGCACCGCATCCACCCGGTTGCCGGTGTGCAGCACCAGGTACTGCCGCACCCAGGTGAGCAGCGTCGAGAACGCGAGGAACACCCCCATGCCCGCCCCCAGGGCCAACAGGGTGCTGTGGGTGCGGTGGACCACCACCTTGTCGATGATGGCCTGGGTGAACAGCGGCAGCCCCAAGCCCAGCAGCTGCAGCACGAGCGAGGCCAGCAGCACGTCGCGCCAGACGCGGCGGTGCTTGAGCAGTTCGGGTACGAACCAGCGGAAACCGAAACGGGTCTGCTCGGTGCTCGCACTGTCCGGGTCGGTCAAGGGTGGCTCGGGGGCATGCACCCGGCAGGCCAGCCCCGCGTAACGCCGGCCGAAGTCGTCGCCAGACTCCCGGAGCGGGATGTTGCTGCCCGCCTCGAACACGGTGATGAGCGCTCCATCGCCCGCCGCCGGTGTCGGCGTCAGCAACACCAGGGGCACATGTGGGCCGATGGTCAGCGCCAGGGTGGGCACACCCCCGGTCTGCAGGGCCTGCTGCAGCGGCATCGGCTCCCAGGTGGCGCGCAGCCCCATGGCGCGCAGGGTATGGATCAAGGTGCCGACCGTACCCGGGGGTGGCAGGGCCTTCAGAAGCAGGGCCTGATCGAACGGCAATCGATGCAGGGCGCACAGGCTGCCCACGGCCCAGAGCAGTTGCTCGATCGACAACGGAATCTGGTGAATGTCTGCCTTGTCACCACCACTGGCGAGCGCCTGTCCCGCCTCCCCTGACTGCCCATCTCGCCACATGTGCACCCGCCGCGCAAAAAGCCGACGAGTGTGGGACTCAGGTGGACCCCATACCCCGGGGCGCTACCGCCCCGCCCAGTACTCCGCCCGCCCGTATTCGTGCTTGAGGAAGTCGATCCACAGCCGCACCCGCAGGGCCAGGTGGCGGCGCTGGGGGAACAGGGCGTAGATACCGTTGGGGGGCGCGGCGAAATCGTCGAGCACGCTGACCAGCCGGCCAGCGCGGATGTCGGCCTCCACCTCCCAGGTGCTGCGCCAGGCGATGCCCTGGCCGCCCAGGCACCATTCGTGCAGCACCTGACCGTCGCTGCAGTCCAGCGGGCCACCGGGGCGCAGATGGACGATCTCGCGCTCGCCGCCGGCGCCTGACGGCACCGAGAACGCCCACCCGCGGGTCTGGGAGGCATCGCTGGACAGGGTCAGGCAATCAAAGCGCACCAGGTCGGCCGGGGTCGCCGGCCTGCCATGGCGCTGGACGTAGCCCGGTGCCGCCACGCACAGCCGGCGGTTGTCGGCCAGGCGCACGCTCACCAGCGAGGAGTCGGGCAGGTCGCCCACCCGCACCGCGCAGTCGTAGCCTTCGCCGGCCACGTCCACCACCCGGTCCGACAGGTTCAGGCTGAGGGTGACTTCCGGGTGCAGTTCGCGAAAGCGGGGCACCAGCGGAGCCACATGGCGGCGGCCGAAACCGGCCGGGGCAGTGATGCGCACATGGCCGCTGGCCTTCACGCCGCCGGCGCTCACGCTGGCCTCGGCATTGGACAGATCGGTCAGCAGCCGCTGGCAATCCTCCAGGAAGGCGCTGCCTTCGTGGGTGAGGGTGATGCGCCGGGTGGTGCGCACCATGAGCTTGACGCCCAGGCGCGCCTCCAGCGCGTCGATGCGGCGGCCGATGATGGCCGGAGCCACGTTCTCCTGGCGGGCGGCGGCGGTCAGGCTGCCGCGCGATGCCACGGCCACGAAGGTTTCGAGCTGTTTGAGTTTGTCCACCGGGGCAGATTACCCCACAGAGTGTCACGGATCAATGCGCAGAAGCCGCTGATTCATGACCGCAGAAACCATTCAGTGAGCACCCGCACACAGGGCTGGCGATATTGACAACGGGCATGCCGTCCTGACAATGCGCTGCATACACGGAGGGGTAAGGAGTCACATGGCCATGACGGGCACAACGCTGCCGGACGTCGTGCCACCGTCTGCGCGCCCCCTCGGGCCCGCCGAGGGTCGCACCGGGGAACGCACCACGGAAGGATCCGGTCTCCAGCCGGCCCCTTTCAGCTTGCGGCGGCGGTTCGCATTGGCCAGTCTGGTGGTGATCACGGTGATCGCCATCGGGCTGGGCTGGATGCTGTCGCGCGTGCTCACCGAGCGCATGCTGCAGCGCGAAGCCGAGGTGACCATGCATTTCGTGAACAACGTGCTGGCCACCGACGGCACCTGGGCGTTCTTCCGGCGACCCGACGACAACCTGCTGCGCGCTGAGTTCCTGCAGTCCATGCGGCACATCGTGACCATGCGCGAATCGGTCCGGGGCAATGCCTATGACACCCGCGGCCATGTGCTGTGGTCCACCGACGAAGAGCTGACCGGGCAGGTCTTCGACCACAACACCGAGCTGGCCATGGCCCTGCAAGGCGAGATGGTGGTGGAGGCCGACGAGACCGAACCCGGCCAGTTCAGCAAGGCCGAGCACCAGGGGCTGGTGCGCCGGGGTGCGTTCTTCGTGGAAGCCTACTTCCCGGTCCGGGACCCCCAGAACGGCGCGGTGCTGGGGGTGATCGAGATCTACAAGATCCCTGAAAAGCTCTCCAGCGACATCCACCAGGGCCTGCGCCAGCTCTGGCTGGCCTGCTTCGGCGGCGCGGTGCTGCTGTTTGCGGTGCTCTACTGGATCGTGGCTCGGGCCGACCGCCTGATCACCGAACAGCAGCACCGGCTCACCGATGCCCAGCGCACCGCGTCGACGGTGGAGCTGGCCAGCGCCGTGGCCCACAGCCTGCGCAACCCGCTGGCCTCCATCCGCTCGGCGGCCGAGCTGCTCCAGGAGGGGCCGGGCCGGCCGGAGGATGTGCGCGAGCTCAGCGGCGACATGATCGAATCGGTCGACCGGGCCAACCGCTGGATCACCGAGCTGGTGCATGTGGCCCAGGCGCCGCAGCTGCACCCGGAGTCGCTCGACCTGGTGGCGCTGGTACAGACCTGTCTGCAGGAAATGGCGAGCGAGCTGGCGCGGCGGGGCATCCGGCTCAGCGTGGAGCCCAGCGGGGCGCTGCCGGTGCTGGCCCACAGCGCCACGCTGCGGCAGGCGCTGCTGAGCATCATTGCCAATGCCGCCGAGGCCATGCCGCAAGGCGGCCGGCTGGAGGTGGGCTGGAGCCGGTCCGAAGGGCTGACCGGGGTCAGCCTGAGCGACACCGGGGTGGGCCTGTCGCCCGAGGCCCAGAGCCGGCTGTTCCAGCCGTTTGCCAGCAACAAGGTCGGCGGCCTCGGCATGGGACTGGCCCTGGTCAAGCGCATGGTGGAACAGTGGCGCGGCGAGCTGCTGGTCACGCCTGCCCAACCGCGCGGCACCCGCGTGGACATCCGCCTCCCCGCACCACCCGGCAACGTCAACTAGCACCTCCGGAGCACACATGGCCACCTTGCTGGTGATCGAGGACGAACCTGCGCTGGCGCGCCACATGGCCCGCTACCTGCGGCAGTACGACCACGTGGTCGAAGTCGCCAACGACGGACCTTCCGGGCTGGAGGCCGCGCGGCGGCTGCAGCCGGACCTGGCCATCGTGGACTTTCAGCTGCCGGGGCTGGACGGGCTGGAGCTGATCCGCGAGCTCAACCGCGATGCACCCCGCATCCGCACGCTGATGGTGTCGGGCCATGCCAATGTGGCGGTGGCCGTGCAGGCCATGAAGGCCGGCTCGTCCGACCTGCTGACCAAGCCGGTGCCGTTGCGCAGCCTGAAACAGGCGGTCGACCGGGCGCTGGAAGAACCGCTGCAGGCCCCCGGGGCACCGCTGCGGCCCGCGGCCACGGCGCACGGCATCCTGGGGCACTCGCGTCCGCTCGCCAGCCTGCGGGAGCTGGTGTCGGCGCTGGCACGGCAGGAGCCCGGTGACGGTTCAGCGGTGCCGCCGATCCTGTTCTGCGGCGAGACCGGTGCGGGCAAGCTGCATGCAGCCCGGGCCGCCCACGCCACCGGACCCCGAGCCGCCGAACCTTTTGTGGAAGTCGACTGCATCGCACTGCACCAGGGGCTGGACCCCGAGGTGGTGCCGGCCAGGGCAGGCACCGTGTTCCTCAAGGATGTCGGCGACCTGGACGAGCACGGTCAGATCAGCCTGCTGCACATGCTGGAGCGCCGGCAGATCCGGCTGGCCCGGGGCGGGGTGGAGCCGCTGCGGGCCCGCATCATGGCCGCCACCCGGCACGACCTGGAAGCCCTGGTCCGGCAGGGCCGCTTCAAGAGCGAACTGTTCTACCGGCTGCAGGTCTGCACCGTTCGGGTCCCGCCGCTGCGCGCCTGCACCGACGACCTGCCTCTGCTGGCCCGGCATTTCATGGATGTCCACACCCGCCGCTACCGCCTGCCTGCGATGCAGCTGGCACCGGCCGCCGAGGCCGCGCTGATGATGCACAACTGGGCCGGCAATCTGCGCGAGCTGGGCAACGTGATCGAACGCGCCGTCATGATCTGCCCCGGCGGCCGGGTGGACCCTTCGCACCTGCTGTTGCCGACTGGCCCGACGACCTCGACCTTCGGGGCCTTGTCCGAACTCAGCGACTGCCTGCGCACCGACGAACTGGACCGCGCCGGGCTGGTGCGGTCGCTCGAAGAGCACGCCTGGGACCTGCCCGCCACCGCGCGCCATCTGCAGATCGACCCCGACCAGCTGCAGCGCCGCATGGACCGCCACGGTCTGTACGGCCCGACCTGATTACCCCCGGAAAAGTTGCAAATCCCTCGCTTTGGCGGGTCTGAATCGTTGCGCGGGTTGCGAATACAGTGCAGGGCATGGAACAACCCCGTGCCGTGCTCTTTGACGCCTATGGAACGCTGTTCGACGTCTACAGCGTCGGGCTGCTGGCCGAGCAGCTCTACCCGGGGCTGGGCACCGCCATCTCGCGCCAGTGGCGCGACAAGCAGATCGAATACACCCGGCTGGTGACCACCAGCAACCTCGGCACGCACTACCGGCCGTTCTGGGACCTGACCGAACGCGCCTTGCGCCACACCCTCAAGACCCTGGTGCCGCAGGCCCGCACCGACTGGGCGGCCCATGCCGCACAGGCCACCCGGCTGATGAACCAGTACCGCCACCTCTCGGCCTTCCCCGAGAACCGCGAGGTGCTGCAGGCGCTGCGGGAGCGCGGCGTGGCCACCGGCATCCTGAGCAACGGCGACGCCGACATGCTGGGCATCGCTGTGCGCAGTGCCGGACTGGACGGCCTGCTCGACCATGTCGTGAGCGTGGACCCGATACGGCTCTACAAGACCCATCCGCAGGCCTACGCGCTGGGCGAGCAGGCCACCGGCCTGAAGGCCGCGCAGGTGCTGTTCGTCAGCAGCAATGCCTGGGACGCGCTGGCCGCCACCTGGTATGGCTACCGCAGCCTGTGGGTGAACCGCCAGAATCTGCCCTTCGAAGAACTGGACACCCAGCCCGAGCGCAGCGCGAGCTCGCTGCGCGGCGTGCTGGAGTTCTTTTCCTGATTTCCTTTCTCATCATCGACATCAACCAGACCACCACCATGACCCAGCGCACCACCATCCACGGCCTGCAAGTGGCCACCGAACTGTTCGACTTCGTCAACCAGAAGGTGCTGCCCGGCACCGGCGTCGACCAGGCTGCCTTCTGGAAAGGCTTCGACCAGATCGTGGCCGACCTGGCGCCCAAGAACGCCGCCCTGCTGGCCGAGCGCGACCGCCTGCAGACCGAACTCGACAAGTGGCACAGCGCCAACCCCGGCCCGGTGCGCGACATGCTGGCCTACCGCAAGTTCCTGGAGACCATCGGCTACCTGGTGCCGCAACCCAGGAGCGTGAAGGCCACCACCAAAAATGTGGACGCCGAGCTCGCCACCCAGGCCGGCCCGCAGCTGGTGGTGCCGATCCTGAATGCCCGCTATGCGCTGAACGCGGCCAACGCCCGCTGGGGCAGCCTGTACGACGCGCTGTACGGCACCGACGTGATCAGCGAAGACAAGGGCTGCGAGAAAGTCGGCAAGAAGGGCGGCTACAACCCCAAGCGCGGCGCCAAGGTCATTGAATGGGCCCGCCATGTGCTGGACCGCACCGCCCCGCTGAAGAAGGGTTCGCACGTCGGCTCCACCGGCTACAAGATCAACAAGGACGGCGAGCTGGTCGTCTCCCTGGCCGAAGGCGGCACCAGCAAGCTGGCCGACAAGGCCCAGCTGGGGGGCTACCAGGGCGAGCCGAAGAACCCGTCGTCGGTGCTGCTGGTGCACAACGGCCTGCACCTGGACATCCGCATCGACCGCAACACCCCCATCGGCAAGACCGATGCGGCCGGCGTGAGCGACCTGGTGGTCGAAGCCGCGCTGTCCACCATCCTCGACCTGGAAGACTCCATCGCCGCTGTCGACGCGCAGGACAAGGTGGTGGCCTACAGCAACTGGCTGGGCATCCTGCAGGGCACCCTGGTGGAGACCTTCCAGAAAGGCGGCCAGACCCTGACCCGCGGCCTCAATGCCGACCGCGAATACACCGCCCCCAACGGCAAGACGGTGCGCCTGCACGGCCGCTCGCTGATGTTCCTGCGCAATGTGGGCCACCTCATGACCAACCCCGCCATCCTGTGGGGCCAGGGCGGTCAGGAGATTCCCGAGGGCATCATGGACGCCGTGGTCACCACCACCATCGCCCTGCACGACCTGAAACGCACGAAGAAGGACGCCATCCGCAACTCGCGCAAGGGCTCGGTTTACATCGTCAAGCCCAAGATGCACGGCCCGAAGGAAGTGGCCTTTGCCGCCGAACTGTTCGGCCGCGTCGAACAGCTGCTGGGCCTGCCGGATTCCACCGTCAAGCTGGGCATCATGGACGAGGAGCGCCGCACCTCGGTCAACCTCAAGGCCTGCATTGCCGCGGCCGCCAGCCGCGTGGCCTTCATCAACACCGGCTTCCTGGACCGCACCGGCGACGAGATGCACACCGCCATGCTGGCCGGCCCCATGGTCCGCAAGGGCGACATGAAGGCCAGCGCCTGGATCCAGGCCTACGAGCGCAACAACGTGCTGGTGGGCCTGCAGTGCGGCCTGCGCGGCAAGGCCCAGATCGGCAAGGGCATGTGGGCCATGCCCGACCTGATGAAGGCCATGCTGGAGCAGAAGATCGCCCATCCCAAGGCCGGCGCCAACACCGCCTGGGTGCCCAGCCCCACCGGCGCCACCCTGCATGCCATGCACTACCACCAGGTGCTGGTGAGCGACGTGCAGAAGGGCCTGGAGAAGGTCAATGCCGACGCCGAGCGCGACAACCTGCTCACCGGCCTGCTGAGCGTGCCGGTGTCGAGCAACCCGAACTGGAGCGAGGCCGAGAAGCAGGCCGAACTCGACAACAACGTCCAGGGCATCCTGGGCTATGTGGTGCGCTGGGTCGACCAGGGCGTGGGCTGCTCCAAGGTGCCCGACATCAACGACGTGGGCCTGATGGAAGACCGCGCCACCCTGCGCATCTCCAGCCAGCACATCGCCAACTGGCTGCACCACGGCATCGTCACCGAAGCCCAGGTGCGCGCGACCTTCGAGCGCATGGCCGCCAAGGTGGACAAGCAGAACGCCGGCGACAAGCTCTACCAGCCCATGGCCGGCAACGCCGCCACCAGCAAGGCCTACCAGGCCGCCCTGGACCTGGTGTTCAAGGGCAAGGAGCAGCCCAGCGGCTACACCGAGCCGCTGCTGCACGCCTGGCGTCTGAAGGTCAAGGCGGGCTGAACGCACAACGACCCGACTGGACCAAGTAGACAAAACGGCGCCCTGCGGGGCGCCGTTTTCTTTGCGGCTGTCAGGATAATGCGCCGATCGTTTCCCGATTCGCCACATGCCCCAAGCCAAGCTCACCCTCGCCCGCCTCGAAAGCCTGTTGATGACCGCCTGCGACGCGCTGCGCGGCAACATGGACGCCAGCGAGTACAAGGAATACATCTTCGGCATCTTGTTCCTCAAACGCGCCAGCGACCTGTTCGACCAGCGCCAGGCCGAAATCCGACAAGACGCTGAAGCCGCTGGCCTGCCGGAGGCCGACATCCTTCAACTGCTCGAAGACGCGGACCAGTACTCCGGCAAATACTTTTTTGTGCCCAAGCGCGCCCGCTGGAATACGCCTTGGGCCGAGTACGTCATCGACCAACACGGCGAGCTGCAGGCCACCCATTACCCGGCGCTCAAGCACGTCAAGGAAAACGTCGGCTCCATGCTCAACAAGGCGCTGGAAGCCCTGGAAGACGAAAACCCCGACGCCCTGCAGGACGTGCTCAAGGGCACCATCAACTTCAACCGCAAGATCGGCCAGACCACGCTGGACGACGACACCCTGGTCGATTTCATCCATAACTTCGACAAGATCCCGCTGCGCGACGAAGACTTTGAATTCCCCGACCTGCTGGGCGCCGCCTACGAGTGGCTGATCAAGTACTTCGCCGACTCCGCCGGCAAGAAGGCCGGCGAGTTCTACACCCCGGCCGAGGTGGTGCGCATCTGCGTGGAAATCTGCGACCCGCGCGAAGGCATGAGCGTGTACGACCCCACGGTTGGCTCGGGCGGCATGCTGATCCAGGCGCGCGACTACCTGCGCGAACACGGGGCCAACCCGTCCGAGCTGGCGCTGTTCGGTCAGGAAAAGATGGGCACCACCTGGTCCATCTGCAAGATGAACATGCTGTTGCACGGCATCTCGCACGCCGACATCCGCCAGCAAGACACGCTGCGCGAGCCGCAGCACAAGACCGAACAGAACGAGCTGCGCCGCTTCGACCGCGTGCTGGCTAACCCGCCCTTCAGCCAGAACTACATCAAGAAAGACATGGTCTTCCCCGGCCGCTTCCCGGTATGGATGCCCGAGAAAGGCAAGAAGGCCGACCTGATGTTCGTGCAGCACATGCTGGCCGTGCTCAAGGCCGACGGGCGGCTGGCCACCGTGATGCCGCACGGCGTGCTGTTCCGTGGCGGTGAAGAGCGCGAAGCCCGCAAACACTTCATCGACCACGGCCACCTGGAAGCCGTCATCGGCCTGCCCAGCAACCTGTTCTACGGCACCGGCATCCCGGCCTGCATCCTGGTGCTCAACAAGGCCGGCGCCGCGCAGCGCCAGCACGTGCTCTTCATCAACGCCGACCGCGAATACCGCGAAGGCAAGGCCCAGAACCACCTGCGCCCCGAAGACATCGACAAGATCGTGCACGCCTACCGCGCCGGGCAGGACATCCCCGCCTATGCCCGCCGCGTGCCGGTGGCCGAGATCGTGGCAGAGGACTACAACTGCAACATCCGCCGCCACGTGGACAACGCCCCGCCGCCCGAGCCGCATGACGTGCGCGCCCACCTGCACGGCGGCGTGCCCTTGAATGAGATCGACGCCCTGGCCCACTTCTGGCAGAACTACGAGGGCCTGCGCGACAGCTGCTTTGCACCCCGGGCAGAAGGCACTTACGCAGACTTCACCCCCGCCCTGGCCGAACAGCGTGCCATTGCCGAGCTGGTCAAAACACACCCTGGCGTGCTGGCCCGCCAGCAAGGCTTCATGACCGCGCTGCAAGCCTGGTGGCAGCAGCACCTGCCGCTCATCACCGCGCTAGCGCCCGACCCCAACAACCAGGCCGCCCGGGTCACCAACGCCTACGCCCTGCGCAGCACACTGCTGGCCAGCATCGAACGGACCTTTGCCGGCCCCGACGCGCCGCAAACCCTGCTCAGCCGCTTCCAGGTGCGCGGCGCGTTCGCCAACTACTGGCAGCAGCTCGCGGCCGACTTTAAGTCCATCGCGGCCAGCGGCTGGGGCGCCGAACTCATCCCGGACCAGGACATCCTGCAAAGCCAGTTCCCGCAGGTGCTGGCCGAGCTGGAACAGCAACACGCCCGCCTGGCCGAGCTGCAAGCCCTGTTTGCGGCTGCGAGCGAAGAAGACTTTGAAGACGCCGATGACACCGGCGTGCTGCCCGCCGACGAGGTGAAAGCCCTCAAGGTGAATCTGAAAGAAACCAAGGGCCTGCTCAAGCTCGCCAAACGCGACCCGGCCCTGGGTGACGTGGCGCAACTGCAGCGCGAGGTGGATCGTTTGGAGGCGCAACTGGCCCGCCACAAGCAGCTGGAAGACGAAGCCAAGGCACTGAAGGTGCTGATCAAAAGCACCACGCAGAACCGCGACGCACTGGTGGCCCAGGCAAGAGCCAGGATCGGCAACGACGAGGCCCGCCAGGTCATCACCGAACGCCTGGGACAGGTGCTGATAGACAGCTACCAGCACTACCTGCGCGCCGACCAACGCGCCTGCGTGGTCGCCATCGATAACCTGTGGCGCAAGTACGCGGTGACCGCGCGGCAGATCGAGGCCGAGCGCGATGCGGCGGCGGAGGAGCTGCAGCGGTTTTTGGTGGAGCTGGGTTATGTGGACTGAATCCCGACTCGACCAACTCGCATTCATCTCCAGCGGCGGCACACCGTCAAGGGACGTTGACGAGTTTTGGGGCGGTGACATTCCATGGGTCACCCCGACCGATATCACCGCCTGTCAAACCAACTATGTCGTTGAGACAGCAGATCGCATCACCAAGAAAGGTCTGCTGAGCTCAGCGGCCAAGCTGCTGCCTCCAGGGACCATCCTGCTCACATCCAGGGCGACCGTTGGTGTTTCTCGCATCGCTGGCTTGGCCTTGACCACGAACCAAGGCTTCAAGAATCTCATTCCTCAGCCTCATGTCGATGGAACGTTTCTTTTCTATCAGGTGCAAAGGCAACGGGCAGTCTTCGAACGCTATGCAGCGGGGAGCACCTTTCCCGAAATCAACAAGAAGGACACCGCGCGCGTATTGATCGCACACCCGCTAGGCAAATCGACGCAACAGCGGATTGCGTCTGTCATCTCCTGCATCGACACCGCCATCGAAAAAATCGAAACCCTGATCGCCAAGCACCAGCAGATCAAGGCCGGCCTGATGCACGACCTGTTCACCCGCGGCGTGCTGCCCAACGGCCAACTCCGCCCACCCCGCAGCGTGGCGCCGGAGCTGTATCAGAAAACAACGCTGGGGTGGATTCCTCGCGACTGGACCGTCGCAGCCCTGAATGACAAAGTCAATCCAGCAAGACCCATCGTCTACGGAATCCTGATGCCAGGTTACGGACACCCGGGAGGGGTGCCGGTGGTCAAGGTAAAAGACATTCGCGATAGATCCATCGACGCCGCCAACCTGTTGTTGACTTCTCCAGCCACAGATCAAGAGTACCGAAGGTCCAGATTGAAAGGCGGAGACGTTCTCTTCACCATTCGGGGCACCGTGGGCCGCGTGTCTCTTGTTCCAGCGGCACTGGAGAACGCAAACATCACGCAGGACACCGCGCGCATAGACCTGCTTGGTGTGAGCAACACATTCATAAGCCTCTTTATGGAGTCTTCAGCAGCAAAGCGCTTCTTCGAGATCAACACCCTTGGCGTTGCCGTTCAAGGTATCAACTTGGGAGAGCTACGGAAGCTACCTATCCCTGTGCCGTCGCAGGACGAGCAAGAGGAAATCTCCGCTCGTCTGTTCTGCTGTCTGGAGTACATAGACAACGAAGTCGCCAAGAAACACAAGCTGGAGGCACAAAAACTCGGCCTCATGCAAGACCTGCTCACCGGTCGCGTCCCGGTGCCCGTGCGCGCAGAACCCGCCGAGACCGCCGCGTGATCAGCTACCACCAGGGCGACCTGCTCGCCGCCGATGTGGACGCGCTGGTCAACGCGGTGAACACCGTGGGCGTGATGGTCAAGGGCATTGCGCTGGCGTTCAAGAACCGCTTCCCGGCCAACTTCCAGGCCTACGCGACGGCCTGCCAGCGCGGCGAGGTGGTCACGGGCCACATGTTCGTGACCGAGACCCAGGCCCTGCTGGGCCCGCGCTGGATCGTCAACTTCCCGACCAAGCAGCACTGGCGCGACCCGTCGCGGCTGGCGTGGGTACAGAGCGGCCTGCAGGACCTGCGGCGCTTTCTGCTGGCGGAAGGCGTGAAGTCGGTGGCGCTGCCCGCCCTGGGCGCCGGGCTGGGCGGGCTGAGCTGGCCGGCGGTGCGCGCCGAGATAGCAGCCGCTCTGGCAGACTTGCCTGTGGACGTTCGCGTGTACGAACCGCTGGCTACGGGCGGACCCTGACCTGCCCACCGCCCGACCGGATTGAGGGCGGAGGATTCGATACAGTCGAAGCGAAATGACAGCGTTTGAATACAAATCAAGGAGGTCAACGCATGCCAACGGTCGCCATACCGGCCTGGTCGCCCCAAGGGGTGCTGCCGCCCATCAACTCGCTAGATGCCACCAGCGCCGACCGTTCACCCTACGAGGTGACGCTGCTGGACCTGGTGATGCGCTTCGCGACATCGCAGGCGCGTTGCCAGATCCTGCAAGGGCTTCTAGCCTACCGCAGCGAACTACACGCCATGGGGCTGCAACAGGGGTTTCAGTGGATCGACGGCAGCTTTGCCGAGCATGTGGAAATACTGGAACAGCGCGTGCCCAAAGACGTGGACGTGGTGTCGTTTGTTCACGTGCCCGCGAACTTCAACCCGTCCCCGCCTCAATTGCTGGTGCTCGATCACGATCAAGCCAAATTGGCCTATCTGGTGGACGCTTATTTTGTTGAAATCAATCTGCTGCCGCCGGACAATCTAATCAAGCAATCAACCTACTGGTACAGCATGTGGTCTCACAGACGCAATCAGGCTTGGAAAGGCTATCTGCAGGTGGATATGTCGCCCGCTGAGGATGCTGCTGCCCACGCCTGGTTGACCGCCCATATAGCTGGAGGTGTTGCACCATGATCACCACCGAACACCAACAACTGTTGGCAGAAAAGAGCTTTCTCAGCCGAGATTTAGCTGAGATTCCCGCGGCTGCCATGCTGACCCGGCGCAGTCTCGAAGCGCGCCTGCGTCATGTGGAAGCAGCGATTGCAACCATTGACTTGGCCGGGCCGGCTCCAGCACGCGCCCGTCTGACCTTCAACGGTCTGCCCGTGGTGGGCAGCCACGGAATCTTTGCGGACTTCGGTATGAAGGCCATGAGCAGCTTCACCGAAGCGGTGGCCGCCATGGCGGCTTCGTTGTCTGCACCGCTGGCACCGATGGGGCCGATTCCGAACCGCGATCAAAACCAGCTCCTGATCACCAACACCGCGCTTGGGTCGTTCGGTTTCGAGCTGGAAGAGTACCGCCCGCAACAGCCGGCTGTTGCGGTGGAGAGCCCGGTGGCCATTGCGCTGGAGCGCACGCGCAGCCTGCTTCAGAGCACGCAGGGGAACGACGAAGAACTCGCCGACGTTGCGTCGGAAACGGATCAGCGCGCCTTGGAAAAGGTCCGTGCGTTCCTGAGGGTTTTGTCTGAGAACGATGCCGTCTGTGCCTTGCAGTACGGGGATGCAGTCGTGCGTTTTCAGGATGTGGGGCAAATTCGTCAGAGTCTGGCCCGACTGGAAGCGGACAACCTGCACGAACGTCAAGAAGTGCTTCCTGGCTTCTTTGAGGGCTCACTTCCCAATGCAAGGACGTTTGAGTTCAAGCTGGCCAGCGATGGACAGGTCATTCGCGGGAAGATCGCGCCAGCGGTGCAGAACGTCGAAGAAATCAACAAGCATCTGCAACTTCGCGTCCAGATCCCGGTGACCATTACCCAGGTGGGTAAGGGCCGCCCGCGGTATGTGCTGACCCAGCTGCCGCAATGGCCGGCCGCTCAGGTCACGGGATGAGCGAATACACCGAGGTCGAACGCCCTTTCCTCGACCAGCTGGCCGTCCAAGGCTGGACTGTGATCGACCAAGGCCAGGGCGTGCCGCAGGACGCCACCCCCAGCCTGCGCCAGCACTTTCGCCAGACGCTGCTGCCGGGGGTGTTTGACGAATCGGTGCGCGCCATCAACACCACGGCCGACGGCCAGCCCTGGCTGACCGACCGGCAACTGGACGAGCTGCGCACCCAGCTGGCGCGCCACCCCAACCGCACGCTGCTGGAAGCCAACGAGGCGGTGCAGGCGCTGCTGTTCAAGGCGCAGGCCGACCGCAACGAGCTGACCGGCGAGGCCGACCCGGTGGTGCGGCTGATCGACTTTCACACGCCCGCCAACAACCGCTTTCATGCGATCAACCAGTTCCGCGTGGACACGCCGGGTTGTGTGAAGCCGTTCATCATCCCGGACATCGTGCTGTTCGTGAACGGCATTCCGCTGGTGGTGGTGGAGTGCAAGAAGGGCTCGGAAACGTGCGCCAACCCGATGCAGGAGGCCTTTGTGCAACTGCAGCGCTACATGCGCCGCCGCGCCAAGACCGAGGCGGCCGGGTTGAAGGAAGGCGAGCCGCGCCTGTTCCACAGCAACCTGATGGTGGTGCGCAGCAGCGGCACGCTGGCGGACTACGGCACGATCACTTCAGAAGAAGAACACTTCTACGGCTGGAAGACGCTGTACCCGCAGGACGACGCGGCGCTGGCCGGTCTGAACGCGCAGCAGCAGCTGGTGGCGGGCATGCTGACCCGGGGCAACCTGCTGCAGATTCTGCGCACCAGCGCGGTGTGCATGGACACGGACGGCGGCCCGCGGGTGAAGGTTGTGTGCCGCTACCAGCAGTTCCGCGCGGCGGGCAAGGTGGTGGAGCGGCTGCGCAGCGGCCCGACCGCTCTGGAGCGCAGCGGCGTGGTGTGGCACACGCAGGGCTCGGGCAAGTCGCTGACCATGGTGTTTCTGGCGCGCATGCTGCGCGCCAGCCGCGACCTGAGCGACCACAAGATCGTGCTGGTGAACGACCGCACCGACCTGGAAGACCAGTTGGCCGACACGGCCACGCTGATCGGCGGCAAGGTGAACGTGATCGAAAGCCGCCAGGCGCTGCGCCAGGAACTGGCCAGCGACAGCTCGGACATCAACATGGTGATGGTCCACAAGTTCCAGGAACAAAAACAGACGCTGAGCAATACGGTGGCCGAGGCGCTAGGCACCTACCTGGCCATGCCGGCGGGCCAGACCTTTGGCGTGGTGAACCCGTCCAGCCGCATCGTGCTGATGATTGACGAGGCACACCGCACGCAAAGCTCGGAACTGGGTGAGAACCTATTCGAGGCCTTCCCTAACGCCACGCGCATCGCCTTCACCGGCACGCCGCTGATCACCGAACGCCATGGCGAAAAGCGTACGCACAAGCGATTTGGCGAGCTGATCGACGTGTACCGAATCATGGATTCGGTACACGACGGGGCAACGCTGCAGATCCTGTACGAAGGCCGCACGGCCGACACCGCGCTGAATCAGAAGCACGCCTTCGACACCGCGTTTGAAGACCTGTTCCGCGAGCGCAGCGAGGCGGAGCTGCTGGCAATCAAGAAGAAATACGGCGCGACAGGCGACATCCTGGAAGCGAAGAACCGGATCGACGCGATTGCGCGCGACATCGTGCGGCACTACGTGGACAACATCCTGCCCAACGGTTTCAAGGCGCAGGTGGTGTGCCATTCGAAATTGGCGTGCATCCGCTACCAGGCGGGCATTGAGGCGGCACTGACCGAGCGGCTGGCGCAAGAGCGCGCCAAGGACGCGCCCGACGCCGCGCTGATCGAGCGGCTGGCTTTTCTCAAAACAGCGGTGGTGATTTCGTCGGACGGCACGAACGAGGCGGCCTTCATCACCCAGGCGCGCAAGCAGGCGGCACAGACGCGCGCAGTGGACAACTTCTGCCGCAGCTTTGACCAGACAGACCCGGACAAGGCAAACACCGGCATTGCCTTCCTGATCGTTTGCGACATGCTGCTCACGGGTTTTGACGCGCCGATCGAGCAGGTGATGTACATCGACAAGAAGCTGCGCGAGCACACGCTGCTGCAGGCGATTGCCCGCACCAACCGGGTGAAGAAGGGCAAGAAGCGCGGCTACATCGTGGACTACATCGGCCTGGCGAACCACCTTACCGAGGCGCTGAGCCTGTACGCCGCAGCGGACGAGTTGCAGGAGTTGCAGGACGGTATGAAGAGCATCGCGTCCGAACTGCCGGTGCTGGAGGAACGCTACCAGCGCCTGCTGCAGCACTTTGAAGCATTGGGCGTGAAGCACTTCAAGGCTTTCGTGACCAGCAACCTGCCGAATCTGGAAGCTGATGCAGCGGTCGTAAACGAGGCGGTGAAGGCGCTCAAGGACGAGAAGCAACGCGCTGACTTCGAGGTGTACCTGAAGAAGTTTCTGATGAGCCTGGACATCGTGCTGCCGCGCCCGGACGCACAGCCTTACCGGGTGCCGGCGCGGCGCATGGGCTATGTGCTGGAGGTGGCGAAGCAACGCTACAAGGACGTGAGCCTGAACCTGGGCAACGCGGGCGAAAAGGTGAAAGCGCTGATCAACGAGCACCTGATCAGCCTGGGCATCAACCCGAAGGTGCCGCCAGTGGAGCTGCTGGCCGAGGACTTCATGGCACAGCTGGCTGCCCACTCAGGCGGCAACCCCGAGGCCAAGGCCAGCGAGATGGAGCACGCCATCCGCAAGCACTGCACGGTGCACCACGACGAAGATCCGGCGTTCTACAAGAGCCTGTCGGCCAAGGTGGACGCACTGATCGAGCAGCACCAGGACCAGTGGGACTTGCTGGCCGAGAAGCTGGCCGAGCTGCGCGGCGAAGCCGTAGCCGGGCGCCAACAGGGCGAAGCAGGTATGAGCCGCGAAGCGACCACGTTTTACGAACACATTGCCCAAGTGGGCTTTGCGGATGGAGTGGTGGGTGAGACGGACAAGCCCGGCTTCAAGTCGCTGATGGAAGCGGTGGTGGAATTGCTGCAGGAGACGATTGGCAGCATCGACTTCTGGCAGAACCCGGACAAGCAGAAACGCTTGCGCGGGCTGATCAAGACCGAGATCACCAAGACCGGCATCGAAGCATTGAAAGCGAACCGCGAACGGGTGGCGGTGGAGATCATGCGACTGGCCAAGAACCGGCACGATGAACTGGTGCGCGCCGCGCGCGGGGGAGACACCTGATGCAGCTGCGGCAGGTGAAAGACATCCAGTACCGGCTGCTGCCTGGCGCGGAGCGGCGGACCACCGACATCGTGATCGAACGCGA
This sequence comes from uncultured Hydrogenophaga sp., assembly GCF_958439165.1. Taxonomy (GTDB): domain Bacteria; phylum Pseudomonadota; class Gammaproteobacteria; order Burkholderiales; family Burkholderiaceae_C; genus Hydrogenophaga. Next base: position 32,701 of record NZ_OY288127.1, read on the forward strand.
CGGCGTGATCACGGTGCGACCGCCGCGCCACATGGCGCCCGAGCAGGTGGACGCCACGGTACTGAGCAAGCGCATGTGGATTTACCGCAACCTGGCCGAATGGCGCGACCTGAACGCCAGCGGCGTGGTGCGCGAATGGGTGAACGGCGAGACCTTTCTGTACCTGGGCAGCAGCTACCAGCTGCAACTGGTGATTGAACAGGACGAGCCGTTGAAGCTGAAAGACGGACGGTTCCTGCTGCTGCGTTCGCTGGTGCAGCACGGCGGCTCTGTGGCAGCAAGGGCTGCATTTGAGCAGTTTTACGCCGACAAGGGTTTGGAACGGCTACAGCGCCGCGTGGCGCATTTCGCACCCCGCGTGGGCGTGGCGCCGGGCGCTGTGCTGGTGAAAGACATCGGCTTTCGCTGGGCGGCGTGTCAACCCAGCGGCGATCTGCACTTTCATTGGAAGTGCCTGATGGCGCCACTGACAGTGCTGGACTACATCGTGGTCCACGAGCTGTGCCACCTGCACCAGCGCGACCACACGGACGCCTTCTGGAACGAGGTGGACAAGGTGCTGCCGGACTACCGGGAGCGCAAAGAATGGCTGCGCGTTCGGGGCGCGACGCTAGATCTGTGAACCTCATTCGCATCCAGTCCCGATGTGCACAGAACGCCTGCGACAAGCTCTACCAGGCCGCCCTGGACCTGGTGTTCAAGGGCAAGGAGAGCCCAGCGGCTACACCGAGCCGCTGCTGCACGCCTGGCGTCTGAAGGTCAAGGCGGGCTGAACCCCCTACCCCTTCAGAGTTTCATCAAGACTTGCGAAGGCAGCCTGCCTATGCTGCTGTCTCCCCCACCCGAGGAGACAGCGCATGCAGCCCGAAGCAAGACACCTGCGGCCCTGGTGGCCGCAACACAGCCTTGACAGCCTGGAGCCGCCACCGGACCTGCGTCCCTGGCTGCTCCACGCGGGGTCTCTGACCCAGCGGCTGCAGGGCGTCTGGCCCGACCTGCAGGTCTGTCTGGTGCACGTGGGCACCGGCCGTCTCACGCCGGAAGAGGTCGTCCGGCTGGGATGCGACCCCAACACCCCCAGCTGGATCCGTTGCGTGTCGCTGCGCGGCGGCGGCCGGACCCGCGTCCGGGCCCGAACGGTCATCCCCGACTGGCACGGCTACAACCCCTGGTCGCTGGTGGCCGGCCTGGGGCAACGGCCCCTGGGCGACTGGCTGTTCCAGCAGACCGGGGTGCTGCGCAGCAGCTTCGAATGGGCCTGCCCCGAGAACCCCGAGGGCGCCGGCAGCTGGGCACGCCGCTGCACCTTCGTCCGGCATGGCGCTCCGCTGCTGCTGACAGAATGGATGGTCGACCTCGACGTGGCCGCCCAGCCGCCCGGGCAAGGCAGCCCCACCTCCCTGACCGCATGAACCCGCACCCCCCTGTCTGCGACCACCTGACCTTCGATGCCACCGACAACGGCGACGGCACCGGCACCTGGGAAGCCATGGCCGGCGCGCGGACCGGTGATCCCCTGCTGAACCGCATCCAGGCCGAGATGGACGCCGTCGTGGTCTGGGCGGGGTCTCAGGCGCCGGGCCCGAAGGGTCCGCCCGAAGAAGGCGGAGAGTGGGACGCGGACATCGGCGAGTCCTTCGATGCGGGCTGGACGACCCTCACCCTGACCCTGACCGGCCCCTGGGCCTGGGGGGAACACTGCATCGGCTGCTGCCGGTCATCGGGTGGCCCGGGGGTTGCTTGAGCCCGGGGCATGAACAGCCCCACACCCTCTGCCTCCCCCTCCGCCCCGGCTGTCCTCGCCGCACTCTCGCCGGCGCTGCCCGGGGCCGACATGACCCTGACCAAGCTCGACAGCGCGCTGCTCAACATCCTGGTGAAGGACGGACGGGCCTCGTTTGCCGACATCGCCCGTCAGCTCGGCATCTCCCGGGCGCACGCCCGGGCACGGGTGCAGGCGCTGCAGGCCAGCGGCGTGATCGAGATGTTCGGGGCGGTCATCAACCCGGAGAAGCTCGGGCAGGTGGTGTCGACCTTCCTGGACATCCAGGTGGCACCGGTGGCCCTGGAAACCGTGGCACAGGAACTGGCCGACTGCCATGAGGTGGTCAGCCTCTACATCATGAGCGACCTGCGCAGCCTGCATGTGCACGCCCTCACCGACAGCGTGCCCAGCTTCGAGGCCTTTGCGCGCCGACACCTGTTCAACCGGCCGGAGATCCTGTCGGTGGACTGCAAGACCCTGCTCACCCGGGTCAAGAACCGCCGTGGCGGCGCTCGCCTGTGAATCGCCGCGGCCCTCCGTCGCATTTGGTGCGCCCGCACCGCCGGGGTGCGTGCTGAACATTCGTCAGCTGCAGCCGGTCTGCAGGCTTCGTTGGCATGCCAACAGTTGCCATCCGGCATCGAAATCACACCAAACGGCAGCCTGAGCGCCAATCTGAAAACATTCGGCAGCCGATTGGCGGCGGCAGATGCCCATGACGGGGCCTGGTGCCGGACCGGCGACGCGCCATACACGACACAGAAAACCCATATGAATCAACGGCCTGCCTGAAATATCGGGGTTGGCACGGTGGTTGCTGAGCGGGTTGGAGCATGCCGAACAAATGAAAAGTCGGCAGCCCCTGCCCTACCGCCCACACCACCCCCTTACTGGAGTTCCGCCATGTCCCTGATCCGCCGTCAGTTTCTTTCTCGTGCCGCCGTTGCCGGTGGCGTGCTTGGCGCCCCGGCCATCGTCAATGCCCAGTCGGCCAAGTTCAACTGGAAGATGACCAGCGCCTACGGCAAGGGTTCGCCCTTCTACATGGACGGCCCGGGCAGCGCCACCGACCTGGCCAAGCGCATCCGCGAGATGTCCGACGGCCGACTGAACATCCAGGTGTTCGGTGCCGGCGAACTCATCCCGGCCTTCGAAGGATTCGACGCGGTGCGCGCCGGCACGGTGGAGATGAACCATGCCAACGCCTACTTCTGGACCGGCAAGACCGCTGCGGCCCAGTACTTCACCGCGGTGCCCTTCGGCATGAACTTCCAGGGCATGAACGGCTGGCTGTACGACGGCGGCGGCATCGACCTCTGGAACGAGGTCTACGCCCCCTTCGGCATGGTGGCCATGCCCTGCGGCAACACCGGCGTGCAGATGACCGGCTGGTTCAAGAAGGAAATCAAGAGCGTGGCCGACCTCAAGGGCCTGAAGATGCGCATCCCGGGCCTGGCCGGCAAGGTCTACGCCAACCTCGGCGTCGACGTGAAGGTGCTGCCGGGCGGCGAGATCTTCCCCGCACTGGAGCGCGGCGTGATCGACGCGGCCGAGTTCGTCGGCCCGTTCCAGGACCGCCGCCTGGGTCTGCACAAGGCCGCCAAGTTCTACTACACCACCGGCTGGCACGAGTCGTCCACCGTGTCGGAACTGCTGATCAACAAGGCCGCCTGGGGCAAGCTGCCCAAGGACCTGCAGGCCATCGTCAGCAACGCAGCCGCCGCCTGCAACGTGATCAGCGAAGGCTGGTGCCAGAAGGCCAACTCCGAGGCCATGGAAGACCTGATCAAGAACCAGGGCGTGACCGCCCGCCCGCTGCCGGACGACGTGATCAAGGCACTCAAGGCCGAGACCGACAAGGTGCTGGCCGAGGCCGTGGCCAAGGACCCGCTGACCAAGAAGGTGCACGACTCCTACATGTCGTTCAAGGCCAAGTACGACCGCTGGAGCGAGATCAGCGAAGAGGCTTACCACCTCAAGGTCCGCGGCTGAAGTCGGAGTCACCATGAAACAACCCCTGTCGAAGGCGGCAGGGGGCATCGAGGCGGTCATTGACCGCCTCGGGTCCCTGACCGCCTGGATCGCCCTGATCATGATCGGCCTGGTGGCCACCAACGTGATCCTGCGCTACGCCTTCAGCTTCGGCTCGGTGTGGGCGCAGGAACTGGAATGGCATCTGCTGGCCGCCCTCATCCTGCTCGGCATGAGCTACGCGCTGCAGCGCGGCGACAACGTGCGCGTCGACTTGTTTTACGCGCGCTTCTCGCCGCGCGGCAAGCAGGTGGTGGACGTGGTCTCCGCCCTGCTGCTGATCGCCATCAGCGTGCACTTCATCCAGCTCTCGCTGGGCTATGTGGAGCAGTCCCGCTCCATCGCCGAGGCGTCGCCCGACCCGGGTGGCATTCCGTACCGCTGGCTGGTGAAGTCGCTGATTCCGCTGGGCTACGGCCTGCTGGTGCTGCAGCAGCTGGCGCACCTGGTGCGCCTGCTCCAGCAGAAGCACCCGGCCACCGGAACCACCGCCGTCACCACCGCCAAGGAGGACGGCCATGTTTGAAATGTCGACCTACGCCATCCTGATGCTGGTGGGCTTCTTCGTGCTGCTGATGATCGGCATTCCGGTCGCCATCAGCCTGGCCACCGTGGGCTTCGTGTTCGGCTGGCTGGGCTTTGGCGACGGCCTGTTCAACCTGCTGCCGGCCCGCTTCTACGGCATCGTCTCGGGCTACCAGTGGATGGCCATACCGCTGTTCGTGTTCATGGGGGTGATGCTGGAAAAGTCACGCCTGGCCGATGACCTGTTGGACGTCATGGGCCACATTGCCGGCGGCACCAAAGGCGGCATGGCGGTGGGCATCGTGCTGTTCGGCGTGCTCATGGGGGCGACCACCGGCATCGTCGGCGCCACCATCATCACCCTGGGTCTGCTGACCCTGCCCACGCTGATCCGGCGCGGCTACGACAAGAGCGTGGCCTGCGGCGTGATCTGTGCCTCCGGCACGCTGGGGCAGATCATTCCGCCCAGCCTGATCCTGATCCTGCTGTCGGACATCATGCAGCTGTCGGTCGGCACGCTGTTCGCGGCCGCCGTGGGCCCGGGCATGTTGCTGGCGGTCATCTACATCGTCTACATCCTGATCATGGGCTGGCTCCGGCCGGACTCGATGCCGCCGATCCCGGTGGCCGAGCGCGACGCGGTCTCGCGCCGCGAGCTGTGGATCCGCTTCTTCAAGGTGCTGCTGCCGCCGGTGCTGCTGGTGGTGGCGGTGCTGGGCTCCATCGTGGGCGGCGTGGCCGCCCCGACCGAGGCCGCATCGATGGGCGCCGTGGGCGCGGTGCTGATCACCGCCTTCTCCGGCCGCTTCACGATGAAGACGCTCAAGGACACCGCGCTGGAGACCAGCAAGATCACCGCCATCATGATGTTCATCCTCATGACCGCCCAGGTGTTCGCGCTGTCGTTCCGCGGCCTGCACGGCGAGGAGCTGATCGCCAGCCTGTTCGAGGCGCTGCCGGGCGGCGTGAACACCGCCATCTGGTTCATGATGCTGATGATCTTCGTGCTCGGTTTCTTCATCGAGTGGATCGAGATCAGCTACATCGCGGTGCCGCTGTTCCTGCCGATCCTGCTCAACCTGGGCGTGGACCCGGTCTGGCTGGCCATGCTGATCACGGTCAACCTGCAGTCGAGCTTCCTGACGCCGCCGTTCGGCTGGGCGCTGTTCTACCTGAAGGGGGTGGCGCCACCGGAGGTGAACATCAAGGACATCTACCGCGGGGTGGTGCCCTTCATCGGTCTGCAGTTGCTGGCCCTGGTGCTGCTGTTCTTCTACCCGTCGATCGCGCTCTGGCTGCCCAAGGCCATCGGCTGGTAAGGACCCCTCATGGAACTCCTGTCACAACACAGCGGCCTGTGGCTGCTGGGGCTGGCTGCGGCCCTGGCAGTCACCGGGCTGGTCGCCGGGGTCATGGCCGGCCTGCTGGGCGTGGGCGGCGGCATCGTCATCGTGCCGGTGCTCTACCACCTGTTCACGCTGCTGGGCATCGACGAATCGGTGCGCATGCACCTGGCGGTGGGCACCTCGCTGGCCACCATCATTCCCACCTCCATCATCTCCAGCCGGGCGCACCGGCGCAAAGGCAGCCTGGACATGAACCTGATCCGCGCGCTCATGCCCGGCGTGGTGGTGGGTGTGATCGTGGGCTCGGTGGCCAGCCGCTTCCTGGGCGGCGGCATGCTGACCGCCGTGTTCGCCTGCGTGGCACTGCTGGTGGCACTCAACATGGCCTTCAAGCGCGACGGTTTCTCGGTGGCCGACGGCCTGCCCGGACGGGCCGGCACCGCCCTGCTGGGCGGGGGCATCGGCGGTGTGTCCACGCTCATGGGCATCGGCGGGGGCACGCTGTCGGTGCCGCTGCTGAATGCCCTGAAGGTGCCGATGCACACCGCCGTGGGCACCGGTGCGCTGCTGGGCACGGTGATCAGCGTGCCGGGTGCACTGGCCTTCGTTCTCAATGGCCTGGACGTGCCGCTGCGCCCGCCCTTCAGCCTGGGCTATGTGAACCTGCTGGGCTTTGCCCTGATCGTGCCGGCCACGCTGCTGACCACCGGCTGGGGTGCGACACTCGCCCACCGCACCGATGCGCGCCGGCTGCGCCGGGTGTTTGCCGCCTTCCTGGCGCTCACATCCCTGCGCATGTTCTACGGCCTGCTGACCTGAACCGAACCGACACATCACCCGGAGACAAGACATGATCCATACCCTCAAAGCCCTGGGCGGCATGCAGGTGGCACCGCACCACCTGGCCGCACAGGCCGGCCGCGACGTGCTGCGCGACGGCGGCAACGCGGTCGAAGCCATGGTGGCGGCCGCCGCCGCCATTGCCGTGGTCTACCCGCACATGAACGCCATCGGCGGCGACGGCTTCTGGCTCATCCACGAGCCGGGCAAGCCACCGGTGGCCATCGATGCCTGCGGCCCGGCCGCCGCGCTGGCCACACGCGACTTCTACGCCGGACTGGATGCCATACCGCCGCGCGGCGCCACTGCGGCCCTCACCGTGGCCGGCACCATCGGAGGCTGGGACCGTGCGCTGCAGGTGGCTTCTGCCTGGGGCCCGGCCCTGCCCCTGCCACGCCTGCTTCAGGACGCCATCCGCCATGCCCACGACGGCGTGGCCGTGACCACCAGCCAGTCGGCCCTGACCCGCGACAAGCTGCCCGGCCTGAAGGACGCGCCCGGCTTCGCCCAGACCTACCTGGTCAATGGCCAGCCACCGGAGCCCGGCCATGTGCTGAAGCAGCCGGCGCTGGGCCGCACCCTGGCCCAGCTGGCCGAGCGCGGCCTGGACGACTTCTACCGCGGCGAGCTGGCGCAGCGCATCGGCGCCGAACTCGAACGCGTGGGCAGCCCGGTGCGCACCAGCGACCTGGCCGCCTACCGCGCCCAGATCGTCGAGCCGCTGGCGGTGCGCCTGAACGACAGCACGGTCTACAACCTTCCGCCGCCCACCCAGGGCCTCTCGGCCCTCATGATCCTGGGCCTGTTCGAGCGCCTGGGCGTGACCGAGGGCGAAGGCTTCGCCTACCTGCACGGCCTGGTGGAATCCACCAAGCGCGCCTTCCGGGTGCGCGAGCGGGTGGTGACCGATCCGCAGCGCCTGCCGGCCGCACCCAGCAGCTTCCTCACGCCCGAGGCGCTGGACGAACTCGCCGCCCAGATCGACCCGGCCCGCGCCCTGCCCTGGCCCGACGCCGCCAAGCCCGGCGACACCATCTGGATGGGCGCCATCGACCGCGAAGGCCGCGCCGTGAGCTTCATCCAGAGCGTGTACTGGGAGTTCGGCTCCGGCACCGTGCTGCAGGACACCGGCATCTGCTGGCAGAACCGGGGCACCAGCTTCTCGCTCGACCCGAAGGCCCTCAACAGCCTCAAGCCCGGCCACAAGCCATTCCACACGCTCAACCCGTCGATGGCGCTGTTCGATGACGGTCGGGTCATGCCCTACGGCACCATGGGCGGCGAAGGCCAGCCCCAGACGCAGGCCGCCGTGTTCACCCGCTACGCCCGGTTCGGGCACAGCCTGCAGCAGGCCGTGACGGCCCCGCGCTGGTTGCTCGGCCGCACCTGGGGCGACGTCAGCACCACCCTCAAGCTGGAAAGCCGGTTCGACCCGTCGCTGGTGCAGACCCTGCGCGATGCCGGCCATGTGGTCGAGGTGCTGCCCGAAGCCTTCAGCGACACCATGGGCCATGCCGGAGCGCTGGTGCGCCACCCGAATGGCGTGATCGAAGGCGCGGCCGATCCGCGCAGCGACGGCGCGGTGGCGGCGGTCTGACCTCAGGCCGCGCGCAGGGCCACGGTGAAGACCGAGCCCTCGCCCGGTCGGCCCTCGGCCATGACGGTGCCGCCGTGGCGTTCGACGATGCGCTTGACGTTGGCCAGGCCCATGCCCTCGCCGGTGAACGACCCGGTGGGATGCAGTCGCTGGAACGGGCGGAACAGCCGGCTGGCCAGGGCCGGGTCGAAACCCACGCCGTTGTCGGCCACCACGACCCGGATCAGGCCGTCGACTCCAGCCGGGCCGGCATCGACCGTCACCACCGGCTGCGGGCGGGCGGCGCTGTATTTCACGCCGTTGCCCAGCAGGTTCACGAACACCTGGTGCAACAGCCCCGCATGACCCAGCACGGTCGGCAAGGCCTGAATGTCGACACGGCAACCCTGCGGCGGGTGCAGTGCACGCACATCGCTGCAGGCCTGCGCCACCAGCGGCCCGAGGGCCACCGGCTCCAGGGTGAGGTCCCGGTTGCCCAGACGCGCGAAGTCCAGCAGGTCGCGCACCATCTTCAGCGCGGTGTCGCCGGACCGCACGCCCGCCTGCACCAGGTCTGCCAGATCAGGCGGCAGGTCGGCGCCGTGCTCGTCGCGCACCAGCTGCAGGATGCCCCGCATGTTGGCCACCGGCCCGCGCAGGTCGTGCGAGAGCCGGGCCGCGAACGCATCGAGCTCCTGGTTCACCACCAGCAGCTCGTCGAACTGGCGCCGGATCTCCTCCTGCAGCAGCGAGTTGCGCCGGCGCAGCCGCTGCAGTGCCAGCGCCCGCTCCACGGTGGAGATCATGGTGCTCAGGCGGAAGGGCTTGGGCACATAGTCGACCGCGCCGCTGCGCATGGCGTCCACCGCGGTCTCGATGCTGGCGTGGGCGGTGACCAGAATGGCCGGCAGGTCGGGATGCCGCTCCTGCGCGCGGCGGATCAGTTCGATGCCGTCGATGCGGGGCATCTGCAGGTCGGTCACCAGCAGATCGATGGACGCAAGGTCCTGCTGCAGTGCCTGCTCGGCGGTGTCGCAACCCGTGGCCTCGTAGCCCTCCAGACGCAACACGTCCACCAGCGCCTGGCGCTGGAGCGGTTCGTCGTCCACCACCAGGATGCGGGTGGGCGGAACGGGTTCGGGATGATCGAGAAGATCAGGTCTGGGGTCGGTCATGACAGCTCGCAAGATGAGGGTCGGTCGACTCCGCTGGCAGTCGGGTATATCACGAACATCGGGGTCGAAATGCGAGAAGATGACAGACCCAAGGGGGTTGGGCAGGCCCAGCCGGAACGGGATCACTACAACAGGTGACAGGGATGACACGACAACGCATCGGGATGAGGAGCCTGCTGCTGATGCTGGTGGCGATGGCGGTTCTGCCGGCGCTCTGGCTGGCCTGGCTGAACTACCGCGAGGACCTGCATCTGGCCGAAGACCAGGTACGTCAGGAACTGGCCGCCGTGGCCCAGGTGGCCGAGGCCGGCCAGGAAGCCGTGATCGGCGGGGTGCGCAACATGCTGGAGACGGTGGCCAGCGGCCCGTCGGTGCGCCGCACCGATCTGCGCGACCTGTGCTTTGCCTTCCTGGCCAACATCGTGTCGCGTTCGCCGGATTTCGCCAACCTGGGTTTTGCCAACCGCCAGGGCAATGTCGAGTGCATGGGACGGCGGTCTGCCGGGACGGTCAATGTGAGCGACCGCGACTACTTCAACAAGGTCATGACCGACCCCCGCTTCACCATCGGCAGCTACATGCTCGGCCGGGTGTCGCGGACGCCGGCGCTGGGTTTCGGCATGCCGGTGTATGACGACGACGGCCAGTTCGTGGGTGTGGCCTTCGCGGCGGTGAATGCCAACCGCCTGGCCGACGCTTTCGGCAAGCTCGGGCTGCGACCCGGCCTGCATGTGAGCCTGCTGGACCGCAACGGCGTGCTGCTGGCCACCACCCGGCCTGGCCTGGGCCAGGTGGGCGAGCTGCTGGCCGACGCTGTGCTGCGGCAGGCAGCCGAAGGAGCGTCCATCCAGCACGCCCAGCTTCAGACCCACGAAGGCGATGCCGGCACCTGGCTGCACGATGTGCGCCCGATCTCCGTCGGCGACGCCGGGTCGCTGCGGCTGCTGGTCAGCACCCGGCTGGACGAGCGGCTGGCGCCGGCCGTGGAGCGCCTGCAGGTCCAGCTGCTGGTGCTGGCCGGCGTGCTGGCCCTGGTGCTGCTGCTGGCCTGGCAGCTGTCGGTGCGGGTGCTGGCCCGGCCGATCTTCGGGCTGCGCCAGCGCATGCAGGCCGCCGCCGCCGGCCAGTTCGACCCCGCTGCCGATTCGCCGGCACTGACGCGCGAGATCTCCGAACTGCAGGAAGGCTTCGACGATATGGTCGACCGGCTGCGCGAAGGCCAGGCGCAGCTGCTGCGGGCGCAGCGGCTGGCGGGCATCGGCTTCTACCGGGTCGACCTGAGCGCCGGCATGCTGGCCATGGACAACACGATTGCAGGCTGGTTGCGCAGCGCACCCGGCACCACCGGCATGGCGCTCGACCGGTTCACGTTGCTGATCCACCCCGACGACCGCGAACGGGTGGAGGCGCACCGGCGCCACCTCCGGACGTCCGGTCAGGAAGGACGCATCCAGTTCCGCATCCGGTTGTCCGACGGCGATGTACGCTGGCTGGAGAGCTTCAGTCTGGCGCGTTCACAGGCCGATGCGCCGGACGTGCTCGCCGGTGCGCTGCAGGACGTGACGGCTGCGGTCCGGCTGCAGCGCCTGTACCGACTGCTCAACGCCATCAACGAAAGCATCCAGGGCGCCACCGACGCCGACGGACTGTTCCGCACCCTGTGCAGCGTCGCGGTGGAAGCCGGCGGCTTCCGCATGGCCTGGATCGGACGGGTCGCACCGGACGGGCCGGACGGCACCACCCTGATCACGCCGGTGACCAGCGCCGGCTTCGACCAGGGCTACACCGACAGCATCGCGCAGGAGCCGTCCGGGTTCATGCGAAGCCGCCTGGTGGCGGTGCAGGCCCTGGGCTCGGGGGCACTGGCGGTGATCGACGATCTCGCTACCGAGCCCGCCGATACCTGGGTGCAGGCTGGCCTGGAACGCGGCTACCGGGCGGCGGCCGGCATACCGGTGCGGCGGGCCGGCGAGATCGTGGCGGTCATGGTCATCATGTCGGAGGAGCCCGGGCGCTTCGGCGGGCCGGAACGCGAGTTGCTGGTCTCGTTGGGGCGCAGCGTGTCGCGCGCCCTGGACTTCGCCCATGCCGAGGCGCAGCGCCAACAGGCGCTGGAATCGGCCCGCAGTGCGGCATTCCGGCTGCAGCGGGCCCAGCACCTGGCACGGCTGGGCCACTGGGTGCGCCAGGATGAAGGGCGCCAGGCCGAATGGTCCGAAGGGCTGTACGGCATCATCGGCCGCGACCCGGCGCTGGGCCCGCCCACGGTGGCGGAGACGGTGGCCACGTTGCACCCGGACGATGTGCAGAACTACCGCGACGCCATGGAACGGGCGCTGCAGGGCGACGGCGGCGGCACCCTGCGCTACCGCTGCCGGCATGCCGACGGCACCACCCGCTGGTTCGAGGAGATCATCGACGCGCCGGTCAAGGACGCCTCAGGCCGGCCGCTGCAGGTCAGCGGCACGGTGCAGGACATCACCGACCGCATGGAAGGCGCCCTGAAGCTGCAGACCCAGCTCTCCAGCACCGAGCTGCTCAACCAGATTGCGCGGGCCACCGAAGAGCGGCACGACCTGCAGAGCGTCTACCGCGTGGTGTGCGAGAAGCTCGACACGCGCTTCGAGATCGACCTGTCGCTGGTGCTGCAGCGCCAGGGCACCGGCGTCCGGGTGCGGGTGGTGCACGCCGGCCCGGCCGGTGCGGCGCGGCTGGCCCAGGCGCAGCTGGAGCCGGACACCGAATTGGTGGCCGACCGCAACGGCCTGGCCCGTTGCCTTGGCGGCGAACTGGTGCACGAACCCGACACCCGTCCCCTGGACTTCGACCTGCCGCGCCGGCTGGCGGCCGCCGGGCTGCACAGCGTGGTGCTGGTGCCGCTGCGGGTGAGCGGTGCGGTCTTCGGTGTGCTGCTGGTGGCGCGGCGCCTGGCCGGCAGCTTCGTGAGCAGCGAATGCGAGTTCATGCGCCAGCTGGGCGAGCACGTCACGCTGGCCGCCGGTCAGGCGCGGCTGCTGGAATCGCTGCGGCAAGCCTACGACGACCTGCGCGATGCCCAGCAGGTGGCGCTGCAGCAGGAGCGGCTGCGGGTGCTGGGGCAGATGGCCAGCGGCATCGCCCACGACATCAACAACGCGATCTCGCCGGTGGCGCTTTACACCGAGTCGCTGCTGGCGCGCGAGAAAGGTCTGAGCGAACAGGGCCGGCAGCAGCTCACCACCATCCAGCTGGCCGTCGACGATGTGGCCGACACCGTGGCCCGCATGCGCGAGTTCTACCGGCCCAGCGCGGGCATGGCGGAACGCCGCGACGTCGACATCAGCCGGTTGATGCGCCAGGCGCTGGAGCTGACACGGGCGCGCTGGCGCGACCTGCCCCAGCAGCAGGGCATCTCGATCGAGATCGTCACCGAGCTGGTCGACCCCTGCCCGCCGGTGCGCGGGGTGGAGGGCGAGCTGCGCGACGCGCTGGTCAACCTGCTGCTCAATGCGGTGGATGCCATGCCGCAGGGCGGGCGCATCACGCTGCGCAGCCGACTGGAACTGACCGCCGGCAGCCACGGCGAACCCCAGCTGGCGGTGGACGTGGAGGACAGCGGCGTGGGCATGGACGAAGACACCCGGCGCCGCTGCATCGAGCCGTTCTTCACCACCAAGGGCGAGCGTGGCTCGGGTCTGGGGATGGCCATGGTGTTCGGCTGCCTGCAGCGCCACGACGCCACGCTGGACATCGACAGCCAGCCCGGGCAGGGCACCCGGGTGCGCATGCACTTCCCGGTGCTGGCCCCGCAGGACGGCAGCGGCGCCGCGGGCCTGCTGACCGACGAGCCGGCTGCGCCGCGCCGGTCGCTGGAGGTCCTGCTGGTGGACGACGACCCGCTCCTGCTGGAAGCGGTGGGCGACATCCTCACGCAGGCCGGCCACCGGGTGGTGCGGGCCGGCGGTGGCCGCAGCGGTGTGGAGCAGTTCGAGGCGGCCCTGTCCCAGCGGCCGTTCGATGCCGTCATCACCGACCTGGGCATGCCCGAGCTCGACGGCCGGGGCGTGGCGCGGCAGGTGCGCGCACTTTCCGCCGACACCCCGGTGATCATGCTCACCGGCTGGGGCCGGCGCATGGAGGAAGACGGCGAGATCCCGGAGGGGGTCGACCTGCTGCTGTCCAAACCGCCGCGCCAGCGCCAGCTGCTCGACGCGCTGGACCGGCTCACCGGCCAGCGCTGAGGCGGCAGCTCAGCGCAGCCGGGCCACGTCGAGGGCGCTGACCGGGCCGGCCCGGTTGCCCCATGACTGGCGGATGTAGCTGGCCACCGCCGCCACGTCATCGTCGCTCAGCGTGCTGCGGTACGGCGGCATGCCGTAGGGCCGGGGATGGGCTGCGGTGGCCGGCGCAAAGCCGCCGCTCAGGATGGCCTGCACCGCATTCACCGGGCTGCTCTGGGTGACCGCCCGGTGTCCGGCCAGCGGCGGATAGGCGCCGGCGGCGCCCTCGCCGGCGTCGCCATGGCACTGGGCACAGTGCTGTTCGTACAAACGGCCGCCCCGGGTCAGCAGGACGTCGGGTGCCGGCTCAAAACCGGGCTGGCCGACCGGCTTGACCGGCAGGTCGGCCAGGTACACCGCCATGGCGCGCAGGTCCGCCTCCGGCAGGTGCTGGGTGCCGTGCAGCACCACCTCGGCCATCGGCCCCAGCGTCGAGGCCTGGCCGGTGGCATGGGTGTTGCGGCCACCGGCCAGCAGGGCCACGGTGGCGTCCACGCCCCAGGCCTGGGTACCGCCTTCGGCGGGGTCGTGCAGCGAAGGCGCCCACCAGCGGCCATCGGGCATGAGACCGCCGCCGAACCGGTCCACCGAGCCACCCCCGAACGCGTCACGCTCGGCGTGGCAGGCGGCGCAGTGCGCCACGCCGGTGACCAGGTAGGCACCCCGGTTCCATTCGGCACTGCGGCCGGCATCGGGCTGGTAGGTGCCCGGCGTGAAGTACAGGATGCGCCACAACGCGAGCGCGGCCTGGGTGTCGAACGGAAAGCGCAGACCGTGCGGCCGGGCCGGCTGCACCACCGGCGCGAGGGTGCGCAGGTGGGCGTACAGCGCGTCC
>NZ_OY288128.1 GCF_958439165.1 uncultured Hydrogenophaga sp.
CGACGACAATCTCTCCGAGACTACCCGCCTGACCCACCGCGTGCTCGACCTGCGCCGCCCCTACATGCAGCGCAACCTGATGCTGCGCTACAAGGTGGCCATGGAAGTGCGCAAGTTCCTCGATGCCAACGGCTTCGTCGACATCGAGACCCCCATGCTCACCAAGAGCACGCCCGAAGGCGCTCGCGACTACCTGGTGCCCAGCCGCGTGCACGATGGCCAGTTCTTTGCGCTGCCGCAGTCGCCCCAGCTGTTCAAGCAGCTGCTGATGGTGGCCGGCTTCGACCGCTACTATCAGATCACCAAGTGCTTCCGTGACGAGGACCTGCGCGCCGACCGCCAGCCCGAGTTCACCCAGATCGATATCGAGACGTCCTTCCTGACCGAACAGGACATCCGCGACATGTTCCAGGGCATGATCAAGACGGTGTTCCAGAACACGCTGGGCGTCGACCTGGGCGAGTTCCCTGTCATGGCCTACAGCGAAGCCATGCACCGCTTCGGCTCCGACAAGCCGGACCTGCGGGTGAAGCTGGAGTTCACCGAACTCACCGACGTCATGGCCGACGTGGATTTCAAGGTGTTCAGCGCGCCTGCCCAGATGAAGAACGGCCGCGTGGTGGCCCTGTGCGTGCCGGGCGGCAACGAGATGAGCCGCAGCGAGATCGACGCCTACACCGAGTTCGTCAAGATCTACGGTGCCAAGGGCCTGGCCTGGATCAAGGTCAATGAAGTGGCCAAGGGCCGCGACGGCCTGCAGAGCCCGATCGTGAAGAACCTGCACGACAAGGCAGTGGCCGAGATCCTGGCGCGGACCGGCGCCAAGGACGGCGACATCATCTTCTTCGGTGCCGACAAGGCCAAGGTCGTCAACGACGCCATCGGCGCCCTGCGCCTGAAGATCGGACACAGCGAGCTGGGCAAGAAGAACGGCCTGTTCGAGGACCGCTGGGCCCCGATGTGGGTGGTCGACTTCCCGATGTTCGAACACGACGAGGAGGCCGACCGCTGGACCGCCGTGCACCACCCGTTCACTGCGCCGAAGGACGGCCACGAGGACTGGATGGTGACCGCGCCCGAGAAGTGCATTGCCAAGGGCTACGACATGGTGCTCAACGGCTGGGAGATCGGCGGCGGCTCGGTCCGCATCCACACCGCAGCGGTTCAGCAGAAGGTGTTCGACGCCCTGAAGATCACCCCGGAAGAGGCGCAGCTGAAGTTCGGCTTCCTGCTCGACGCCCTGCAGTACGGTGCTCCGCCGCACGGCGGCCTGGCCTTCGGTCTGGACCGCATCGTCACCCTCATGACCAAGGCCGAGTCGATCCGTGACGTGATCGCCTTCCCCAAGACCCAGCGCGCCCAGTGCCTGCTGACCCAGGCGCCCAGCCCGGTCGACGAGAAGCAGCTGCGCGAGCTGCACATCAAGCTGCGCAACCCCGACGCGGTCCGCCAGGGCTGAAGCGCCGGTCCGGCGGCACCATGAACGAGAGTCCACGCCCGTTCAAGGTGCCGCAGTCGGTGCTGGTGGTGATCCACACCCCGGCACTGGACGTGCTGTTGATCGAGCGGGCCGACGTGCCGGGCTTCTGGCAGTCGGTGACCGGCTCCAAGGACCACCCGGACGAGCCCTGGACGACCACTGCCGCGCGCGAGGTGCTGGAGGAAACCGGCATAGAAGTGACGGCTCCCGGCCATTGCCTGACCGACTGGGCCGCTGAAAACGTCTACGAGATCTACCCCCGGTGGCGCCATCGGTATGCGCCCGGCGTGGTCCGCAACACCGAACGGCTGTTCGGCCTGTGCGTGCCCCTGCCCCTGCCGGTCACGCTTTCGCCCCGCGAACACCGTGACCAGGTGTGGTTACCCTGGACCGAGGCCGCCGACCGCTGTTTCTCGCCGTCGAATGCCGAGGCCGTGTTGCAGCTACCGCGACGGTGGCCGGCGCGCGGCTGAGCGCAGCCGGTGCCGCAGGCGGCGCTCCAGTTCCTGCAGCCTCATCCACTGCCGCCGCATCGCGGGTTCGGGCGACGACGTGCGCACGAGCGTGTCGAGCAGTCGCTGGTACGACCACAACACACCACGCAGACCCGAGATGTCGTCGCGCGGAGCGGCAGCCAGCCGGGCTTCGATCTCGTCGAGCATGAGGGCCGAGGGGGGCCGGGGTCCGTCGGGCTCGGCTTCGGCGCGACCGGGGTCCGGCTGGGGCGGGTCACCCCGCCGGCCAGGGGGGTGCGGCGGGCGCTGGCGGCTTTCCCGGCACAGCGTGGGGTCGGCACCGGGGTGCCAACCGGATTCGTTCGGTCGAGGGTGCAACGTGTCCTGGTGCGTCCGGTGGGTCAGTGCCGGCAGCACAGCGTCGGGCGATGTGGGTGCTGGGTCGATCGACATGGAGCCTCCGCAAGCTGTGGTCCCGTTGAGTACCCCCTGGGTGGGGCCGATGTCCTGAAGCTTCCGTGACGGTTGGATGGCATCATCACGCCATGACCCTGTTGCGCGTGGCGACCTACAACATCCATAAAGGCGTCCAGGGCCTCGGTCCGGCACGCCGGCTGGAGATCCACAACCTGGCCCATGCGGTCGAGCAGTTCGACGCCGACATCGTGTGTCTGCAGGAAGTGCGCAGCCACCACCGCAAGCTGGAGAAGCACTTCACCCGCTGGCCCGAACTCGACCAGGCCGGGTATCTGTCGCCCGAGGGCTATGAGTCGGTCTACCGCACCAACGCGGTCACCCGGCACGGAGAGCACGGCAACGCATTGCTGTCACGGTGGCCGGTGGTCTCCAGCGGCCATGCCGACGTGTCCGACCACCGCTTCGAGCAACGGGGCCTGCTGCACGCCAGCGTGCTGGTGGAGCGCACCGAGGTGCATGTGGTGGTGGTGCATCTGGGCCTGATCCATGCGAGCCGTGAGCGGCAGGTGGCACGGCTGGGCGAATTCATCGAGCGCGAGGTGCCGGCCGACACGCCCCTGGTGGTGGCCGGCGACTTCAACGACTGGGGGGCCAGGCTGCTGCGGCCGATGGAGGCGCTGGGGCTCAGGACCTTCGACGGCATCCGGCTGCCCACGTTTCCGGCGCGGCTGCCCTTGCTGCATCTGGACCGCATCTACGCGCGCGGCCTGCGCCCCGTTTCGGCCCATGTGCCCCACGGCAAGGCCTGGACCCGCATGTCCGACCACCTGCCGCTGATAGCCGAGCTGGCGCTGTGAGCCGAGTCACCACGTCACTGCGGTCCGGTCATCAGCTGCTGCTGCTGCAGAACGGTGCCGAGTTCTTTCCGGCCCTCGTCGAGGCGATGGACGCCGCCCGGCAGGTGGTGCATCTGGAGACCTACATCTTCGAGTTTGCGGGTTCTGCGCTGTCGGTGGCCGAGGCGTTGGAACGGGCCGCCCGCCGGGGTGTGGCCGTGCGGCTGGTGATCGATGGCGCCGGCACGCCCGAGGTGCCGGCCGAATGGCAGCGCCGGTTCGCCAGCGCCGGCGTGACGCTGCGCATCTACGCACCGCTGGGGCGGCTGGGGCTTCTCATACCGAGCCGCTGGCGGCGGCTGCACCGCAAATTGTGCGTGGTCGACGGCACCGTGGGGTTCTGCGGCGGCATCAACCTGATCGACGACCGTGACGACGTCGCCCTGGGCCGGCTGCAGGCCCCCCGGCTGGACTTCAGCCTGCGGGTGGCCGGGCCGCTGGTGGCGGACATGGTCGACGCGATGGAATCGCTCTGGTGGCGCCTTCAGGCCGCCCGCAGTGCCCGCCAGCGCGAATTCAGGGCGGCCTGGGAGGCCCTGCGCGAGTCGCGACCGGTGGGCGATTTCACCCGCCTGCTGCAGAAGATCGAGCGCCATGCCGATCCGGCCCGGCCGCTGTTCGACGACACCCATGCACCGCCGGTGGCGGCCCGCGGTGCCCGGGCCGCGCTGCTGCTGCGCGACAACGTGAGCCACCGCCACGACATCGAGCGTGCCTACCTCAAGGCCATCGGCGAAGCGCGGCAGGAAATCCTGCTGGCCAACGCCTATTTCATTCCGGGGCGGCGCGTGCGCAAGGCCTTGCTGATGGCAGCCCGGCGGGGCGTGCGGGTGCGGCTGCTGCTGCAGGGCAAGTACGAGCATTTCCTGCAGTACCGGGCCGCTCGCCCGGTGTATGCACGGCTGGTGGCCGAAGGCATCGAGATCCATGAGTACGCGCCCAGTGCCCTGCATGCCAAGGTGGCGGTGGTCGACAGCCGGTGGGCCACGGTGGGTTCCACCAACCTCGATCCGCTGTCGCTGCTGCTGGCCCGCGAAGCCAACGTCATGACGACCGACCGGGTGTTTTCCGGCCGGCTGCGGGACAGCCTGGACGCCATCGTGCAGTCGGCGGGCCAGGCGGTGGACGCCGTCAGCCTGCAGCAGCGCCCGTGGACCCAGCGGGTGCTGGACCGACTGGCCTTCGGCATCATGCGCACGGTACTGTTCATCACCGGTCACCGCTACTGATGCCGGCCGATCTCATCGTCCAGCGCCCCGAGGGCCTGTACTGCCCGCCCGGCGGTTTCTACATCGATCCGTGGCGGCGGGTGGAACGGGCGGTGATCACCCACGCGCACGCCGACCACGCCCGCCCCGGGCATGGGCATTACCTGGCCACTGCCGTGTCCGAGGGCCTGCTGCGGGCCCGGCTGGGGCAGGGCATCACGCTGCAGGGGCTGGCCTACGGCGAGCTGGCCGAACACAACGGGGTTCGCATCTCGCTCCATCCGGCAGGGCATGTGCTGGGTTCGGCGCAGGTACGGGTCGAGCATGGCGGTCAGGTCTGGGTGGCCAGCGGCGACTACCGCACCGCACCCGCCGGCGCTGTGCCTGACCGCACCTGCACCCCGTTCGAGCCGGTGCGCTGCGATGTGTTCATCACCGAATCCACCTTCGGCCTGCCGGTGTACCGCTGGCGGCCCGATGCCGAGATCTTTGCCGGCATCAACCAGTGGTGGGCGGCCAACGCCGATGCCGGCCGCGCCAGCGTGCTGATCTGCTACAGCCTGGGCAAGGCCCAGCGGCTGCTGGCCAATCTGGATGCGGGCACCGGCGCCATCGTGTGTCATGGCGCGGTGGAGCCGATCAACCGGGGCTACCGTGCCGCCGGCATCGAGCTGCCCGAGACCCTCATGGTCAGCGAGGTGCCTGACAAGGCCTTGCTGCGCCGTGCCCTGGTGCTCTGCCCGGGCAGCGCGCTGGGCTCGCCCTGGATACGGCGCTTCGGCGATTTCAGCGACGCATTCGCCAGTGGCTGGATGCAGGTGCGCGGCCAGCGGCGGCGGGGCGGCCATGACCGCGGCTTCGTGCTCAGCGACCACGCCGACTGGCCGGGGTTGCTGCAGGCCATCGGCGCCACCGGGGCCGAACGCGTCATCGTGACCCATGGCCAGGTGCCGGTGCTGGTCCGCTACCTGCAGGAGCAGGGTCTGCAGGCCGAGGCTTTCGAGACCGAATACGGCGACGAGCACGAGACCCGTGCCGAAGCGGGCGGCGAGGTCGCAGCTTGAAGGATTTCGCCGACCTCTTTGCCGAGCTCGATGCCACCACCTCGACCCAGGCCAAGGTGGCGGCGCTGGTGCGGCATTTCCAGTCGGCGGGGGCGGCCGATGCGGCCTGGGCCGCCTACTTCCTCTCGGGTGGCAAACCGCGCCAGCTCATCCGCACCGCGCAGCTGCGCACCCTGGCCACCGAAGCCGCCGGCCTGCCGGACTGGCTGTTCGAAGCCTCCTACCAGGCGGTGGGTGACCTGGCCGAGACCATTGCGCTCGTCCTGCCGCCGCCCGACAGCACCGAGGGGGAATCGCTCGGCCTGGCCGACTGGATGTCGCAGCGCCTGCTGCCGCTGCGCGGCCAGGACGAGACCGCGGTGGCTCTGCAGCTGAAGGGCTGGTGGCGAGAACTCGGTCCGCTGTCGCGCTTTCTGCTGGTCAAGCTGGTGGGGGGCGGGTTCCGGGTCGGCGTCAGCAAGCTGCTGGTGCAGCGGGCCGTGGCCGAACAGGCCGGGCTGGACCCGAAGCTGGTGGCCGCCCGCATGATGGGCTACACCGATGGCCGCCGGTTGCCCCAGGCCGAAGACTGGCAGCGCATCACCGCGGCGCCCGACGCGGACGGGCCGGCCGGTGCGCTCCAGGCTGCCCCCAGCCAGCCTTACCCGTTCTTTCTGGCCCAGCCGCTGAACGACGATCCTGGCCAGGTGCTCGGGTCGGCCGGCGACTGGCTGGCGGAATGGAAATTCGACGGCATCCGTGGCCAGATCGTGCGGCGGGCGGGGCAGACCTGGGTCTGGTCACGCGGCGAAGAGCTCATGACCGACCGTTTCCCCGAGCTGCAGGCGCTGGCTGCGGGCTGGCCCGACGGCACGGTGGTGGATGGCGAGATCGTGGTCTGGGACGATGCGCTGCCCCCGCTGCCCGGCATCGAGCGGCCCGGCCGTCCGGCCGGCTTTGCCGTGCTGCAGCAGCGCATCGGCCGCCAGAAGCTCAGTGCGTCGGTGCTGGCCTCGGCCCCGGTGGGATTCGTGGCCTACGACCTGCTGGAAGCGGGCGGTGCGGACCTGCGCGAGCAACCGCTGCGGGAGCGCCGCGCTGCACTTCAGGCTCTGGCTGCATCCGTGGCGCCCCGACTGTGGCTCTCGCCGTTGCAGCGCGCCGACGACTGGACCGCCCTGGCACAGCTGCGTGAACAGTCCCGCGATCTCGGTGTCGAGGGCCTGATGCTCAAGCACCGCGCCAGCACCTACGGCACCGGCCGTCACAAGCAGGCCGACGGCGACCAGGCCCTGGGCTGGTGGAAATGGAAGATCGAGCCGCTGACCGTCGACGGCGTGCTCATCTATGCGCAGGCCGGGCACGGCCGCCGTGCTTCGGTCTATACCGACTACACCTTCGCGGTGTGGAACCGCCCGCCCCGCGATGCGGCCGAGGCGCAGGCGGTGGTCGAGGCCATCGCGGCGCGCCAGCCGCCCGACCCGCAGGGCCTGCAGCTGGTGGCCTTCACCAAGGCCTATTCGGGTCTCACCGACGAGGTGTTCAAGGCGGTCGATGCGGTCATCCGCAAGACCACGCTGGAGAAGTTCGGACCGGTGCGCAGCGTGCGGCCCAGCCTGGTGTTCGAGCTGGCTTTCGAGGGTATTGCACGCAGCAGCCGCCACAAGAGCGGCATCGCACTGCGCTTCCCGCGCATGCTGAGGCTGCGCACCGACAAGCCGCTTCACGAGGCAGGCACCCTGCCCGAGCTCGAATCCCTGTTGCGCTGAGGTCTTGCGGCCTTGTCAGTCCGGGGTACGGGGGCCAGTGTTAGCATGGCCCATGCTCATGAAAACCGGTGAAGCCATGAACCCAGCTCCCCCCGAGGACGACCAGGGCGTGCCCGTGTCGGTCCGCATCCGCGAGCGCCTGAAGGCCGCCCGCCACCGCTTCCACTCCAACGACAACATCGCCGAGTTCATCGAGCCCGGCGAACTGGAAAAGCTGCTCGACGAGGTCACCGTCAAGATGCAGGGCGTGCTGGAGTCGATGGTGATCGACACCGAGAACGACCACAACACCGGCGAAACCGCGCGCCGCGTGGCCAAGATGTACCTCAAGGAGGTCTTCAACGGCCGCTACGTCAAGGGCCCCTCGGTCACCGAATTCCCGAATGCCGAACACCTCAACGAGCTGATGATCGTCGGCCCGATCACGGTGCGCAGCGCCTGCAGCCACCACTTCTGCCCGGTGATCGGCCGCATCTGGATCGGTGTCATGCCCAACGAGCACACCAACGTCATCGGCCTGTCCAAGTACGCACGACTGGCCGAATGGATCATGGGCCGGCCTCAGATCCAGGAAGAGGCTGTGGTGCAGCTGGCCGACCTGATCCAGGAAAAGACCCAGCCCGACGGCCTGGCCATCGTCATGGAGGCCAGCCACTACTGCATGGCCTGGCGCGGCGTGAAGGACATGGACAGCAAGATGATCAACTCGGTCATGCGCGGCGTGTTCCTCAAGGACCCGAACCTGCGCCGCGAATTCCTTTCGCTCATCCCGCGCTGAAGGCGCCCCTCTTCCGGAAGACACCATGCTGGTCCGCCTGCTGTACGTGAGCCGCGCTGTCGAGAAAGACAGCGCCAAGGCCATCGAATCCATCCTTGAATCGTCCCGCCAGCACAACCTGGGCAACGGCATCACCGGCGTGCTGTGCTACGGCGGTGGCGTGTTCCTGCAGGCCATCGAAGGCGGGCGTGCTGCCGTCAACGAGCTGTATGGCCACATCGTGCGCGACAGGCGCCACACCGACGTGGTGCTGCTGCATTACGAGGAAATCACCGAGCGCCGCTTCGGGGGCTGGACCATGGGCACGGTCAACCTGAGCAAGCTCAACACGTCCATCGTGCTGAAGTATTCCGAGAAGCCGGAGTTCGATCCGTATGCGGTCTCCGGTCGCGTCTCGCTGGCCCTGCTCGAGGAGCTGATGGCCACCGCCAGCATCATCGGCCGCGCCTGAGCACCACCGCCTTCCTGCTGATCATCCTGGCCGGCCTGATCCACGCCGGCTGGAACATCGTCGCCAAGAAGGCCGGCGGCGATTCCCGCTTCGCATTCTTCACCGCCGTCATCATGATGGTGGTCTGGGCTCCGCTGGGCTGGTGGCTGGGCCGCGAAGAGCTGCCGCGCTGGGGCATGACCGAGTGGGTGTTCGTGGCCGTCAGCGGCGTGCTGCACGTGGTCTATTACGTCACCCTGCTGCGCGGCTACCGCCGTGCCGACCTGACCGTCGTGTACCCGGTGGCGCGGGGCAGCGGGCCGCTGCTGTCCTCGCTGGCTGCCATTGCGCTGCTGGGTGAGCAGATCTCTGCCCTGGGTGCGCTGGGAATTGCCGGCGTGGTGGGCGGCGTGTTCCTGATTGCCGGCGGGCCGGGCCTCATCCGTGCCGCGCACGATCCGGCCGCACGCCAGCGCATCCACAAGGGTCTGTACTACGGCGCGCTCACCGGGCTGTTCATTGCGTCCTACACGCTGGTCGACGGTTATGCGGTCAAGGTGCTGCTGATGTCGCCCATCCTGGTGGACTACATGGGCAACTTTTTCCGGGTGGCCCTGCTGGCCCCGGTGGTGCTGCGGGACCGCGCTGCGGCCTGGCGCCTGTGGGCCGTGCAGTGGAAGGCCGCGCTTGCGGTGGCGGTCATCAGCCCTGTGGCCTATGTGCTGGTGCTCTACGCCATGCGCGATGCGCCCATTTCCCATGTGGCCCCGGCGCGCGAGGTGTCCATGCTGTTCGCTGCGCTCATCGGCGGGCACCTGCTGGGCGAGGGTGACCGCACGGCCCGCCTGTGCGGGGCCATCTGCATCGCCGCCGGCGTGACCGCGCTCGGGCTGGGATGATTCCGGGATGACATTGACGGATTCCCTGCAGCTGCTGGGCTGCGACTTCACCAGCGCCCCCTCGCGCCGCAAGCCGGTGACGCTGGCCACCGGCCGGCTCGACCGGGGCCGCCTGCGCCTGGACGGGCTGGAACGGTTCGAGACCCTGGACGCCTGGGGTGAACGGCTGAGCCAGCCCGGCCCCTGGGTCGGCGGATTCGATCTGCCGTTCGGCCTGCCGCGCGAGCTGGTCCAGACCCTGGGCTGGCCCACTGCCTGGTCCGCCTGCATGGACCACTACGCTGCCCTGTCGCGCGAGTCCATCCGCGATGCGTTCGCCGCGTTCTGCAATGCGCGGCCGGTGGGTGGCAAGTTCGCCCACCGCGCCACCGACGGACCGGCCGGATCGAGCCCCAGCATGAAATGGATCAACCCGCCGGTGGCCTTCATGCTGCACGCCGGGGTGCCCCGGCTGCGCCAGGCCGGGGTCACCCTGATGGGTGTGGACGGCCCCGGTGATCCCGACCGCGTCGCGCTGGAGGCCTATCCGGGCCTGCTGGCCCGCAGCGTGATCGGCAACACCTCCTACAAGGCCGACGACCGTGCCCGTCAGACGCCGGACCGGCTGATTGCCCGCCGTACCCTGGTCGACGCGCTGGAGAACGGCACGCCTCCGCTACTCAAGTGCGCCGGCCTGCGCCTGAAGCTCAGCCATGCCCAGCGCGACGCCCTGGCCGACGACCCCAGCGGTGACACGCTCGATGCGGTGCTGTGCCTGCTGCAGGCCGCCTGGGCCTGGCAGCGCCGCGAGGCCGGTGACCCCCGCTGGGGCTTGCCCGACTGCGACCCCCTGGAAGGCTGGATCGTGAGTGCCGCTGCCTAGAATGCCCGCATGACATCTGCATCGACTCCCGCTTCCCCGGCCGCGCTGCCGACCGACATCCCCGCTGACCTGCGTTTTGCCTTTGTCGAGGCCAGCTGGCACGCCGACATCGTGCAGCGCTCGCGCGACGCCTTCTTCATCGAGATGGCCCGTGGCGGCGTGGTGGCCGGGCGCATCGACGTGTTCGATGTGCCCGGTGCCTTCGAAATACCGCTGCACGTGCAGCGCCTGGCCGCTTCAGGCCGCTATGCCGCCGTGGTGGGCAGCGCCCTGGTGGTCGACGGCGGCGTCTACCGCCATGATTTCGTGGCCGCCACCGTGGTGCAGGCCCTGATGGACGTGCAGCTGCGCACCGGTGTGCCGGTGATATCGGCGGTGCAGGCGCCGCACCATTTTCACGAGCATGTGGAACACCGCCGCTTCCTGCAGCAGCACTTTGCCGCCAAGGGCGAGGAGGCTGCGCAGGCCTGTCTGCTGACCGTGGCCGGCCTGCGGGCGGTCGATCGTCGTCTGGCGGATCTGTAAGGCTGCAGGCCGTTGGCCGACACACGGAGACCGCGACCCCGAGGCACCCCCGATGAAACGCCGATTGCTGCTGCTGTCCACCCACTTGCTGACCCTGGTCCTGGGCTTCGGCCTGGGCGTGTACTGGCTCCCCATCCTGACCGCGCCCGACGGCCCTGCCGTCGAGGTGCTGCAGCAGGCCGAACGCACTTCGACGTTCCAGGGCGAGTTCCGCCGCGATCTGGCCGACAGCGATGCGCTGCACTGGGGCGAGGGCCGGGTGCTGGTCGGTCCCGACCAGGTGGTGCTGCAGGGACGCCTGGCGCCCGGGCCGGACTACAAGCTCTACCTGTCGCCCACCTTCGTCGAGACCGAGGCCGATTTCAAACGCCTGAAGCCTTCGATGCTGCGCGCAGGCGACATCAAGACCTTCGAGAATTTCGCCGTGGCGCTGCCGCCCGGCACCGATCTCTCGGCCTTCACCACCGTGGTGGTGTGGTGCGAGACCTTCAACGAATTCATCACCGCTGCCCGCTATCGATGACCGCCACGCCGCTGGATCAGCTGCTGTTGCAGGTGCGGGCCTGCACCCTGTGCGCCGATCTGCCGGAAGGGCCGCGGCCTGTGCTCCAGGCCGATCCCCGGGCGCGCATCCTGATTGCGGGCCAGGCCCCGGGGCGGCGGGTGCACGCCAGCGGCATCCCTTTCGACGATCCCAGCGGCGAGCGGCTGCGCGACTGGCTGGGCATCGACCGCGACATGTTCTACGACCCCGCCCGCGTGGCCCTGCTGCCCATGGGCTTCTGCTACCCCGGCACCGGCCCCCATGGCGACCTGCCGCCGCGCCCGTTGTGCGCTGCCAGCTGGCGCCGAGCCCTGCTGAGCGAGCTTCGTTCCATCCGCCTGACGCTGGTGCTGGGTCAGCATGCGCTGGCCTGGCACTGGCCGCAGGCCCCCGGCCTCCTGGCCGATGCGGTGCGCCAGACCCACGCCTCGGTGAACTCCGGCGGCGATCCGCTCATGGTGCTGCCGCACCCCAGCCCGCGCAACAACCGCTGGCTGGCGCAGCATCCCTGGTTTGCGGCCGAGGTGCTGCCGACGCTGCGCCAGCGGGTGGCCCGGGCTGTTGCATGATCGACGGTTCACTACCGGAGAGATCGTCATGAACCTGGCCAAAGTTGTCGGCGTGGTCCTGATTGCGGCGGGTGCCATCGCCCTGGTCATGGGCAGCTTCAGCTACACCCGTGAAACCGAGGCGGTCAAGCTCGGGCCGATCGAGCTGACGGTGAAGCAGGAAGAGAAGGTCAACGTGCCGAGCTGGGCCGGTGGCGGCGCCATCGCGCTGGGTGTGGTGCTGCTGCTCATGGGCGGCCGCAAGGGCTGACGCCGCCGACGACATGCCCGCAACCTGCGCCGACCGTGCCACCGCGTGGATGGCTGGCCGTGGCTGGCAGCCCTTCGCCTTCCAGCAGGCGGTGTGGGCTGCCCAGGCCGAAGGCCGCAGCGGCCTGCTGCATGCCACCACCGGGGCCGGCAAGACCTACGCCGTCTGGCTGGGCCTGCTGGACCGGCTGCTGGGCGAGCTAAGAGGGGCCGGCCGCACGCCACCGCTGACGGTGCTCTGGATCACGCCCATGCGGGCACTGGCCGCCGACAGTGCCGCCGCCCTGCGCACACCGCTGGCCGATCTGGCCCCCGGCTGGACGCTGGGGCAACGCACCGGCGACACACCCTCGGCCGAGCGCGCCCGCCAGGACCGGCGCATGCCGACCGTGCTGGTCACCACACCCGAATCCCTCTCGCTGCTGCTGGCGCGCGACAAGGCGCCGCTGGAACTGGCCGGTGTGCGCGCCGTGGTGGTGGACGAATGGCACGAGCTGATCGGCAGCAAGCGCGGCGTGCAGGTGCAGCTGGCCCTGGCCCGTCTGCGGCAATGGCAGCCGGGGCTGCTGACCTGGGGCATGAGCGCCACGCTGGGCAACCTGGACGAAGCGCGCCAGGTGCTGTGCGGACCCGATGCGGCACGCACCGCAGCGCCGCCTTCGGCGATGGTGCAGGGCCGGGTGGACAAGACGCTGCTGATCGACACCCTGATACCGCCGGACCCGGGGCGTTATTCGTGGTCGGGGCATCTGGGCTCGCGCATGCAGGAGCCGGTGGTGCGGGAACTCGAGAGCGCCGGCACCGCGCTGGTGTTCACCAACACCCGCAGCCAGGCCGAGATCTGGTACCAGCTGCTGCTGCAGCACCGGCCCGACTGGGCCGGTCAGGTGGCGCTGCACCACGGCAGCCTGGACAAGGGCGTGCGCGAATGGGTCGAGGCCGGCCTGAAGGACGGTCAGCTCAAGGCGGTGGTGGCCACTTCTTCGCTCGATCTGGGCGTTGACTTCCTGCCGGTGGAGCGGGTGTTGCAGATCGGGTCGGCCAAAGGGGTGGCACGGCTGCTGCAGCGGGCCGGACGCAGCGGCCACGCGCCTGGGCGGCCCAGCCGCATCACGCTGGTGCCGACCAACACGCTCGAACTCATCGAGGCGGCCGCCGTGCGGGAGGCGGCTTTGGCCGGCCGCATCGAGCCGCGTCACAGCCCGCACCAGCCGCTGGATGTGCTGGTGCAGCACCTGGTGACCGTGGCACTGGGCGGCGGCTTCGAGGCCGACGCGCTGTTCGAGGAGGTGCGTGGCGCCTGGGCCTACCGCGAACTCTCCCGCGATGCCTTCGACTGGGCGCTGGCTTTCTGCGAACGCGGCGGCGACAGCCTCACCGCCTACCCCGATTACCACCGGCTGGCCCGCGATGAAGCCGGCATCTGGCGGGTGCCCGACACCCCGCAGGGCCGGGCAACCGCGCGCCGCCACCGCTGGGGCGTGGGCACCATCGTCAGCGACGCCTCGCTGCGGGTGAAATACCTCAACGGCGGTGCCATCGGCAGCATCGAGGAGGGCTTCATTTCCCGGCTGCGCAAGGGCGACTGCTTCGTCTTCGCCGGACGCCTGCTGGAGTTCGTGCGGGTGCACGACATGACCGCCTGGGTGAAGAAGGCCACCCGGAACAAGGGTGCGGTGCCCACCTGGCAGGGCGGCAAGATGCCGCTGTCCACCGAGCTGGCCGACGCGGTGCTGGAGCAGATGGCGCTGGCCGAAGCCGGCCGCTTCGAATCTCCCGAGCTGCAGGCCGCGCAGCCCATGCTCACGACCCAGGCGCAGCGCTCGCGCCTGCCCCGGCCGGGCGTGCTGCTGGTGGAGCGGTTCCGCTCGAAGGAGGGGCACCACCTGTGCCTGTTCCCGTTCGCCGGCCGGCATGTGCATCTGGGGCTGGCCAGCCTGCTGGCCTGGCGGCTGGCGCGCGAGCAGCCCAACACCTTCAGCCTGTCGGTGAATGACTACGGCTTCGAGCTGCTGGCGGCCGAGGAGCCCGATCTGTCGCGACTGCTGGATGGGTCGGTGCTGTCGGCCGACGACCTGCTCGACCATGTGCTGGCGTCGCTCAATGCCGGCGAACTGGCCCAGCGGCGCTTTCGCGAGATCGCCCGGGTGTCGGGGCTGGTGTTCAGCGGTCAGCCCGGGGCGCCGCGCAGCCTGCGCCAGCTGCAGGCCAGCAGCGGGCTGTTCTTCGAGGTGTTCCGCAAGTACGACCCCGGCAACCTGCTTCTGCGTCAGGCCGAAAGCGAGGTGCTGTCGCAGGAGCTGGAAATCGGCCGCCTGCGCGCTTGTCTGGAACGCATGGCCGGGCAGCGCCTGGAGCTGGTGGAGCTGAGCCAGCCCAGTCCCATGAGCCTGCCGCTGATGGTGGAGCGGTTGCGGGAGCGCCTGAGCACCGAACAGCTCTCGGCCCGGCTGGAGCGCATGCTGCGTGAGCTGGAGCAGGGCGCATGAGGCGGGTCATGGCGGCGGCGCTGCTGCTGGTGGCTGCGGGTCTGTTGCCGGGCGGTCCGGCGGCAGCGGCCAGCGAGCGCTACAGCGCCCGGGTCACCCGGGTGCACGACGGCGACACGATGTGGGTTCAGCCGCTGAACGGCGGCCGGTACCGCAAGCTGCGCCTGCTGGGCATCGATGCGCCCGAGATCTGTCAGGACGGTGGGCAGACCGCCCGCGACGCGCTGGCCGCCCGGGTGCTGCAGCGGGTGGTGCAGGTCGATGAGCGGGGCGACGACAGCTATGGCCGTGGGCTGGCCCGCATCGATCAGGAAGGCGAGGATCTCAATGCCTGGCTGGTGCAGCGCGGGCTGGCCTGGGCATCCGGAGGGGGGCGGCAGGGCTATCGGGCACTGCAGACGCAGGCCGAGCGCGAGCGTCGCGGGGTGTTTGCCCGACCGGGTGCCCAGCGCCCGCGCGATTTCCGTCGTGTTCACGGGCCGTGCCCGTTGCCGCCGCGTTGAGGCGGCCGCCAGCGCTCAGTGCCGATGCCCGCAGACCGGACAGCCCGGGTTGGCGGGAATGCCGATGCGGGTGAAGGCCAGGTCACGCCCGTCGATCATCAGCAGCTGGCCTGCCATGCGGGAGCCCAGACCGGCCAGCAGCTTCAGGGCTTCGGCTGCCTGCATCGTGCCCACGATGCCCACCAGCGGCGCGAACACGCCCAGGGTGGCGCAGCGGGTTTCCTCCACGCCGCTGTCCTCCGGGAACACGCAGGCATAGCAGGGGTTGGCGGCATCGCGCGTGTCGTACACGCTGAGCTGGCCGTCCATCCGGATGGCGGCACCCGACACCAGCGGGCGGCCGTGCTTCACGCAGGCCCGGTTGATGGCATGGCGGGTGGCGAAGTTGTCGGTGCAGTCCAGCACCACATCGGCCTGCGCCACCAGCGTGTCGAGCAGGGCTGCGTCGGCGCGCTGCGCGACGGTGGTCACCACCGGGTCGGGGTTGATGGCGGCGATCGCCTCGCGCACCGATTCGGCCTTGGGGTGGCCCACCCGGGCCAGGTTGTGGGCGATCTGGCGCTGCAGGTTGGTCTCGTCGACCACATCGTGGTCGACCACGGTGATGTGGCCCACCCCGGCGCTGCCCAGGTAGAGCGCAGCCGGCGAACCCAGGCCGCCGGCGCCGACGATCAGGGCGCGGGAGGCCAGGAGCCTGTCCTGGCCCTCGACCCCGAGTTCTTCAAGGAGGATGTGCCGCGAGTAGCGCAGCAGCTGTGCGTCGTCCAACAGCCGGCCTGTGCGTCAGTTGGCCTTCTTGTCGTCGGCGCTGCGCACCTGCAGGGTCTTGCTCACCAGCACAGGTCGGCCCTTGAGCTGGTTGATCGCCTGCTGCAGCTGGAAGTCCTTGTCGCTGCCGAACTCCGGCACCAGTCGCTGGCTCGGGTTCTTCTTGGCTTCCTCTTCCAGGCGCTTGCGGGCCGCTTCCCGGTCCTGGTCGCGCTGCTGTTCGGCGGCGCGCTGGGCATCGGTCATGGGCGCCGGCTTGGCTTCGGTGCCGTTCATCAGGTGCTTCTGCAGGTCGGCCTCGCGGGTGCGCAGCGCAGCAAACACATTGCCTTCGACGGTCTCGTCGACCATGACGTCGGGCACGATGCCCTTGGCCTGGATGGTGCTGCCCGAGGGGGTGTAATAGCGCGCCGTGGTCAGCTTCAGACCGGTATCGGGACCGAGCGGGCGGACCGTCTGCACCGAGCCCTTGCCGAAGGTCTGGCTGCCCATGATGGTGGCGCGCTTGTGGTCCTGCAGGGCACCGGCCACGATCTCGCTGGCCGAGGCCGAGCCTTCGTTGACCAGCACCACCATCGGCACCTTCTTGTAGAAATTGCGGGTGGCCTGCGAGAGGCGGGCCACATGGTCCGGGCCGCCGCGGGTCAGATAGTGCTGCGGGATGGCCTTGTAGACCATCTTGCTGTCGGCGGTCTGGCCATTGGTGGAGACCACGGTCACGTCCTCGGGCAGGAACATGGCCGAGATGGCAACGGCCGCCGGCAGCAGGCCGCCCGGGTCGTTGCGCAGGTCCAGCACCAGGCCCTTCATGTTGGGGTCGGCCTTGTGCAGCTCTTCGAGCTTGCGGGCCACATCTTCGGTGGTGCGTTCCTGGAACTGGGAGACGCGGATCCAGCCGAAGCCCGGCTCGACATTGCGGGCCTTGACGCTCTGGGTCTTGATCTCTTCGCGGACGATGGTGACCGGGAAGGTGCGGTCCTCGTCCTTGCGGAAGATGGTCAGCAGCACCTTGGTGCGCGGCTCGCCGCGCATCATCTTGACGGCGTCGTTGATGGTCATGCCCTTGACCGGCGTGTCGTCGATCTTGGTGATGAGGTCACCGCTTTTCAGGCCGGCGCGGAAGGCGGGCGAGTCCTCGATGGGGGACACCACCTTGACCAGGCCGTCCTCCATGCCGATCTCGATGCCCACACCCACGAAACGGCCGCTGGTGCCTTCGCGGAATTCCCGGAACGATTTCTTGTCGAAGTACTGGGAATGCGGGTCCAGGCTGCTGACCATGCCCGAGATGGCCTCGGAGATCAGTTTCTTTTCGTCCACCGGCTCGACGTAGTCGGTCTTGACCATGCCGAACACCGCTGCGAGCTGCTGGAGCTCTTCCAGCGGAAGCGGTGCCAGGCTGCTGCGCGCCGTGGCCTGGAGTTGTACTGTGGTCAGGGCACCGGCCACCGCACCGACGGCCACCCAACCTGCAATCTTGAGCTTGTGGCTCACCTGTTTCGACATGTCTCTTGCCCTTTGAGTCGCGTGAAGTGACGCGTGAGCGCGGCCGCTCGGCCCGCCCGTCGGGCCAATATACACCTAGGACCCGGTCCGACCCGACCGGTTCCCGGGTGATTCCGGCGGTTATCCCGGATATCGGCCTCGGCGGCCGGTTTCTTCAGGCCTTGCCCTGGGCTGCCACCGCGGCGGCGGCCCGAGCGGCGGCTTCTGCATCGCCCAGGTAATAGTGGCGGATCGGGCGCAGATCGGCGTCGAGTTCGTAGACCAGCGGGATGCCGTTGGGGATGTTGAGGTTGACGATGTCGGCGTCCGAAACGCCGTCCAGGTACTTCACCAGCGCCCGGATGCTGTTGCCGTGCGCGGCCAGCACGACCCGGCGGCCCGAGCGGATGGCCGGTGCCAGCGACTCGTTCCAGAACGGGATCACGCGGGCCACGGTGTCCTTGAGGCACTCGGTCAGCGGCACTTCCTCGGCTTTCAGCAGGGCATAACGGCGGTCGCTGCGCTCGCTGCGCGGGTCGCCGGCCTCGAGTGCCGGCGGCGGGGTGTCGTAGCTGCGGCGCCAGATCAGCACCTGTTCGTCGCCGTATTTCGCCGCCATGTCGGCCTTGTTCAGGCCCTGCAGGGCACCGTAGTGGCGCTCGTTGAGGCGCCAGTTCTTGACCACCGGCAGCCAGGTCCGGTCCATGGCGTCGAGCGTGTACCACAGGGTGTGGATGGCCCGCTTGAGCACGCTGGTGTAGGCGATGTCGAAATCGAAGCCTTCGGCCTTGAGCAGCTGCCCGGCCGCCATGGCCTGCGACACGCCGGTCGGGGTGAGGTCCACGTCGGTCCAGCCGGTGAAGCGGTTTTCGAGGTTCCAGGTGGATTCGCCGTGGCGGATCAGGACGAGCTTGTACATGGGAACAGGTGCTGAAGTGGGTCGGAATGGGGGCAGAGGGCAGGGCGCAGGCCCGTGTGTGGCAAGGGCACAGCCCGCCATTCTAAAATCCCGCGCTTGACTACAAAGGTGACCACGTGAGCTTCTTCATCGAGAACTGGGTTCTGATCGCTGCTGCATTTGTTTCCGGCGCCCTGCTGGTGTGGCCTGCCGTGCGTTCCGGCCAGCGTGCCGGCACCCTGGCCCCCAACGACGCCGTCATGCTCATGAACCGCGAGAAGGCGGTGGTGGTGGACATTTCGACCGACGCCGAGTTTGCGGCCGGCCACATCATCGGAGCGCGCCATGTGCCGCTGGACGAGGTCGGCGCCAAGCTGCCGACCACCGTCAAGAACAAGAACCTGCCCGTGATCTTCGTCTGCCCCACCGGCGCCCGGGCCAACCGGGCCGTGGCCGAGGCCCGCAAGCTGGGTTTCGAGAAGGCGCATTCCCTCTCGGGTGGCATGGGTGCCTGGCGCGGTGCCGGCCTGCCGGTCGAAAAGGCCTGATCATCCGCGGCCCATCCGCCCGACATTCCTCCCCGACATGGCCAAAGTCACCATCTACTCCAGCGATTACTGCCCCTATTGCACCCGCGCCAAGGCCCTGCTGCAGGCCCGGGGCGTCACCGACTACGAGGAAATCGTGGTCGACGGCAAGCCCGAGGTTCGTGCCCGCATGACGCAGATCACCGGCCGTACCAGCGTGCCGCAGATCTTCATCGGCGAGGCCCACGTGGGCGGCTGTGACGACCTCCACGCCCTGGACGGCAAGGGCGGTCTGGTGCCCTTGCTGCAGGCCTGAGATCCTCCACCGCCGGCTGACATAATCCACGCCGTGCCCGCTGCGGGAGCACCTCCCCGGCGGGCCTTTCTTTTTCCGAACCAGCGAGACATCACCATGGCCGAGAACCTCGACCCCGTTTTCCAGATCCAGCGCATCTACCTGAAGGAAGCCTCGCTGGAGCAGCCCAATTCCCCGGCCATCCTGCTGGAACAGGAACAACCCTCGGTCGACATCCAGCTCGGCGTGGAAGCCACCCCGCTGGCCGAGGGCGTGTACGAAGTCGCCGTGACCGCCACGGTGCAGACCAAGATCGCCGACAAGACCGTTTTCCTGGTCGAAGCCAAGCAGGCCGGCATCTTCGAGGTGCGCAACCTGCCGCAGGAACAGATGGGTCCCATCATGGGCATCGCCTGCCCGCAGATCGTCTACCCCTACCTGCGCAGCAACGTGGCCGACATCGTGCAGCGCGCCGGCTTCCCGCCGGTGCACCTGGCCGAGATCAACTTCCAGGCCATGTACGAGCAGCAGCAAGCGCAGCAGGCCCAGCAGGAAGGCTCGCGCATCATCACCAGCTGAGCGCACGGCGATGGACATCGCCGTCATGGGTGCCGGTGCCTGGGGCACCGCACTGGCCATCAGCGCAGCGCGGCACGGCCGCTGCCGGGTGGTGCTGTGGGCACGCGATGCCTCGCAGGCCGCCGTGCTGCAGGCCGAGCGGCAGAACCGGCGCTACCTGCCCGGCATCGAGCTGCCGGACACCCTGCGCCTGGCCAGCGGCGATCTGCCGGGTGCCGACCTCTATGTGATCGCTTCCCCGATGGCTGGCCTGCGCGGCTGGCTGCAGCGGCTCGCCGACCAGCCGGTGCCGGTGGCCTGGCTGTGCAAGGGTTTCGAGCAGGCGCAGCCAGGGACGGCGTCCCACGGCCTGCTGGGACACGAGATTGCTGCGGAAGTGGCGCCCCGGCTCGCCTGCGGGGTGCTCAGCGGCCCCAGCTTTGCGCAGGAGGTGGCCCGTGGACAGCCCACGGCCATCGTCGCCGCCAGCGAACATGCTGCGGTGCGCGACGCGCTGGTGAACAGTTTTCACGGCAGCACCCTGCGGGTCTATGCCAATGACGATGTGGCCGGCGTGGAGGTGGGCGGTGCGGTCAAGAACGTGCTGGCCATCGCCACCGGTCTGTGCGACGGCCTGGGCCTGGGCCTGAATGCCAGGGCTGCCCTCATCACCCGCGGCCTGGCTGAAATGACGCGGCTGGGCACGGCCCTGGGCGCCCGGACCGAGACCTTCATGGGACTCTCCGGCCTGGGGGATCTGGTGCTCACGGCCACCGGCGACCTGTCGCGCAACCGGCAGGTGGGACGGCTGCTGGCCGAAGGGCGCACCCTGGCGCAGGCGGTGGAATCGCTGGGCCATGTGGCCGAAGGGGTCTACAGCGCCCGCACGGTGGTGCAGCGGGCCCGCGCCCTCGGGGTGGACATGCCCATCAGCGCCGCCGTGGTGTCGCTGATCGAGGGCCAGGTGCAGCCGGCGCAGGCCATTGCCGAACTGATGGGGCGAGACCCCAAGCCCGAGGCCGCCTGACCCTGCCGGTCTCAGACCTCGAGGTTGTCGATCAGGCGGGTGCGACCCAGACGGGCAGCGCCCAGCACGACCAGGGCATCGCCGGGTTGGGGCGCCTGGAGGTCGGCGCGTCGGCGCACCGTCAGGTAGTCGGGCTGCCAGCCGCGTGCGGCCAGTCCTTCCATGGCCCGGGCTTCCAGCGCCGGCAGATGCCGCACCAGCCCGTCCGCCGCCGCCAGGGCATCACGGCCCAGCGCCCGCAGTGCCAGTGAAAGCTGGATTGCCTCCGCCCGCTCGGCTTCGCTCAGGTAGCCGTTGCGCGAGCTCAGCGCCAGCCCATCGGCGGCGCGCCGGGTCGGCGCCACCACGATGTCGATCGGCAAGGCCAGCTGCTGCACCATGCGCCGGATCACCATCTGCTGCTGGTAGTCCTTCTGGCCGAACACCGCGGTGCGCCGGCCCTTGGCCTCGGCAAAGGCGCACTGGAACAGCTTCATGACCACGGTGCACACGCCGGTGAAGAAACCGGGCCGGAAATGGCCTTCCAGGATGTCGGCCAGCTCCGGCGGCGGCAGCACCTTGAAGCCCTGCGGCTCGGGGTACATGTCCTTTTCGGAGGGTGCGAACACCACGTCGCAGCCGGCCTGGGCGAGCTGGGCGCAGTCGGCCTGCAAGGTGCGCGGGTAGGTGTCGAAGTCTTCGTGCGGGCCGAACTGCAGCCGGTTGACGAAGATGCTGGCCACGGTCACGTCGCCCAGCGGCCTGGCGATGCGCACCAGGTCGAGGTGGCCGTCGTGCAGGTTGCCCATGGTGGGCACCAGGGCGGGGGCGTCGAAGGGGCGCAGCGCCGAATGCAGGTCGGCGACGGTGTGGACGATCTTCATGTCACCAGGCGTGCAGCGTGTCGTCGGGGAAGCTGCCTTCCTTGACGGCCTTCACATACGCGGCCATGGCATCGCGCACCGAGGCAGCACCTTCCATGAAGTTGCGGACGAACTTGGGGTTCTTGCCGAGGTTGATGCCCAGCATGTCGTGCATCACCAGCACCTGGCCGGCGGTGGCCTTGCCCGCACCGATGCCGATGGTGTGGCAGCCGCGCAGCTGCTGGGTGATCTCGGCGGAGAGGGCGGCCGGCACCATTTCCAGCACCAGCATGGCGGCACCGGCGTCCTGCAGCTCCAGGGCATGCCGCTTGAGCTGCAGCGCGGCTGCATCGTCGCGACCCTGCACCCGGTAACCGCCCAGGGCGTGCACCGTCTGCGGCGTCAGGCCCAGGTGGGCACAGACCGGTATGCCGCGCTCGACCAGGAAGCGCACCGTCTCGGCGGTCCAGCCGCCGCCTTCGAGCTTGATCATGTGGGCACCGGCGCGCACCAGTTCGGCGGCGCTGCGCAGGGCCTGTTCCTTCGATTCGTGGTAGCTGCCGAACGGCAGATCGCCGATCACCCAGGCCGTGCCCTGCACCCGGCGCAGGCCGCGCACCACGCTTTCGGTGTGGTAGCGCATGGTCTCCAGCGTCACGCCGGCGGTGCTGGAGAGACCCTGGCACACCATGCCCAGCGAGTCGCCCACCAGGATGCACTCCACACCGGCGGCGTCGGCCACGGCGGCGAAGGTGGCGTCGTAGGCGGTGAGCATGGTGATCTTCTCGCCGCGTTCTCGCATTTCGTTCATGCGCGGCAGACTGACCGGTTTGCGCTGCGGCAGCGGAGAGGCCGCAGGCAGCGTGCCGTACGGCGTTGCCGTGGGAGCGGAGGCTGTGGGGTTGCTCATGGGGTCGACCCTCTGGGGGGGTGGGGGTGTCCGAGAATGCGGGACTATAGTGCATCCGCTCCAGCGGATTTCCCCTGCTGCCGACCCTGTCGATTTCCCCGTTCCCGGCCTTCATGAAACACCTGTCCGAATACTCCCGCGATGACCTCGACGCCCTGGCCCGCCAGGACGTGGCACGTGCCCTCGCGGAAGACGTGGGCAGCGGCGACCTGACCGCTGCCCTGGTCGACCCGGCGCGCCGCGCCAGCGCCCGCATCCTGGCCCGGGAGTCGGCCGTGATCTGTGGCGCTCCCTGGGTGGAGGCAGCCTTGCGCGCCCTGGACCCCACGGCCACCTGGCAGTGGCAGGTGGGCGAGGGCCAGCGCTGCGAGGCCGACCAGGTGGTGCTGACCATCGAAGGCCAGGCCCGTGCGCTGTTGAGCGCCGAGCGCACTGCACTCAATTTTCTGCAGCTGCTCAGCGGCGTGGCCACCGAGACCGCACGCTATGTGGCTGCGGTGACCGGCACACGTGCCGCCATCGTCGACACCCGCAAGACCGTCCCGGGCCTGCGCCTGGCGCAGAAATACGCCGTCACCTGCGGCGGTGGCGTGAACCACCGCATCGGCCTCTTCGACGCGGTGCTCATCAAGGAGAACCACATCGCTGCGGCGGGCGGCGTGGCCCCGGTGCTGCAGCGCGTGCGCGAGACCGCGCCGGCTGCCCGTTTCGTGGAGATCGAGGTCGAGACGCTCGACCAGCTCGACGAGGCGCTGGCCTGCGGTGCCACCATGGTGCTGCTGGACAACATGGACCTGACCACGCTGCACGAAGCGGTGCGCCGCAACGCCGGTCGGGCCATCCTGGAGATTTCCGGCGGCGTGAACTTCGCCACCGTGCGGGCGCTGGCCGAGACCGGGGTGGACCGCATCTCCATCGGGGCCCTCACCAAGGATGTCCGGGCCATCGACTTCTCGATGCGGATGGGCTGAACACGGAGCTGGACATGAACACCGAATCCCTCATCGACGTCGAATACGAACAGCCGGCCTGTCCCACGCAGCACGCCTGGGCCCGCGTGCCGGTGGAACCTGGACCGAAGCAGCGGGCCGAACTGAAGGACCGCATCCGCCGCCTGCTGCGCGAGCGCAACGCGGTCATGGTCTCGCACTACTACGTTCACCCCGACCTGCAGGACCTGGCCATCGAGACCGGCGGCATCGTCAGCGACTCGCTGGAGATGGCCCGCTTCGGCCGTGACCATGCCGCCACCACGCTGGTGGTCTCGGGCGTGCGCTTCATGGGCGAGACGGCCAAGATCCTGTCGCCGGAAAAGACCGTGCTGATGCCCGATCTGGACGCCAACTGCTCGCTCGACCTGGGCTGCCCCATCGACGAGTTCAGCGCCTTCTGCGACCAGCACCCCGACCGCACCGTGGTCGTTTACGCCAACACCAGCGCAGCCGTGAAAGCCCGCTCCGACTGGCTGGTGACCAGCAGCTGCGCCCTGGACATCGTGCGGGCCCTGAAGGACAAGGGCCACAAGATCCTGTGGGCTCCCGACAAGCACCTGGGCAGCT
The DNA here is from genome assembly GCF_958439165.1 of uncultured Hydrogenophaga sp. Lineage (GTDB taxonomy): Bacteria > Pseudomonadota > Gammaproteobacteria > Burkholderiales > Burkholderiaceae_C > Hydrogenophaga. The sequence continues at coordinate 23,986 of NZ_OY288128.1, forward strand.
ACATCCAGCGCGAGACCGGCGCCGACATGCTCATGTGGAACGGCTCCTGCATCGTCCATGACGAGTTCAAGGCCACCGAGCTGGAACTCCTCATGAAGGAGCATCCGCAGGCCAAGGTGCTGGTGCACCCGGAAAGCCCGGCCGACGTGGTGGCCCTGGCCGATGCGGTGGGTTCCACCTCGGCCATCCTGAAGGCCGCGCGCGAGCTGGATGCGCCCAGCTACATCGTGGCCACCGACAAGGGCATGCTGCACATGCTGCGCCAGCAGAACCCGGGCAAGCTGTTCATCGAGGCACCCACGGCGGGCAACAGCGCCACCTGCAAGAGCTGCGCCCACTGCCCATGGATGGCCATGAACGGCCTGGCCGGCGTGGCCCGCGTGCTGGAGACCGGTGCCAACGCCATCGAGGTCGATCCCGCCGTCATTCCGCGTGCGCGGCTGCCGATCGATCGCATGCTGGCCTTCACCGCGGCCCACAAGGCCGGTCACGATGCCGGGGCCCTGGTGCCCGACATCGGCGCGGCGTGAATCGGTCCGCGCCTTCCGCCCTCATCGACTTCGCTCCCACCGGCCTGCCAGACCAGCCGGGTCTGCGGCAGTCGTTCGGCATCCCCCTGCAGGTGCTGCAGGCGCACAGCCTGGACGAGGTGCGGGGTGTGATCGAGGCTGCCGACGCGCTGGCGTTGGCCGGACACTGGTGCGTGGGCTTCGTGGCCTACGAGGCCGCGGCCGCCTTAGATGCCGCTCTGCAGACCCACGACCCCTTGCCCGACCTGCCGCTGGCCTGGTTCGCGGTGTACCCGGCACCCGTCGGAGCCGATGCCTTCGATGAAGCCCGACCCGATGCGGTACAGGCCGAGTGGGCGCAGGGACCGCAGCGGGAGCGCTTCGACGCCGACCTGAATGCGTTGCACGCGGCGATCGCGGCCGGCGAGATCTACCAGGTCAACCACACCGCTGCGCTGCACGGCTGGCTGCGCGCCGGGCGGCCGTGGGATCTGTTTGCCGCCTTGCGTCGCGAGCAGCCGGAGGGCTTCGGTGCCTGGATCGATGGCGGCGACTGGCAGGTGCTCAGCGCCTCGCCCGAACTCTTCTTCGACTGGAACCGCCGCCAGCTGCTCATGCGGCCCATGAAGGGCACGGCGCCGCGCGCCAGCGACACGCGCACCGACCAGGCTGCTGCTGCCGGGCTGCAGGCCTCGGCCAAGGAGCGTGCCGAGAACGTGATGATCGTGGACCTGGTCCGCAACGATGTCTCGCGCGTGGCCGAACCGCATTCGGTGCGGGTGCCGCGCCTGTTCCACCTGGAGCCGCTGCCGACCGTGTGGCAGATGACCTCCGATGTGCAGGCCGCCACCCGGCCGGGCGTCGGCCTGTGGGATGTGATGGAGGCGATCTTTCCCTGCGGCTCGATCACCGGTGCACCCAAGGTGCAGGCCATGCGGCACATCCGCGAACGCGAACCGGCGGGGCGGGGCGTGTATTGCGGTGCGGTCGGCGTGCTGCGGCCCGGCGGCGGCGCCACCTTCAATGTCGCCATCCGCACCGTGCTGGCCCGCAACTCTTCCGATCCGCCCGCCACCGCACTGGCAGCGGGCGTGGGCAGCGGCATCACCTGGGATGCCCGGCCGACCGGCGAATGGAGCGAGTGGCGGCACAAGCGTGCCTTCATCGACCGGGCCAGCCAGCCCTTCGAGCTGCTGGAGACCCTGGCGCTGCAGGATGGCGTGCTGCAACACCGGTGGCGGCACCTCGCCAGGCTGGCCGGCGCGGCCGCGCATTTCGGATTCGTCTGGACACCGTCTGATGTGGATGCCTGCCTGGACGCGCTGGCCACCCGACATCCGCAAGGCCTGTGGCGGGTGCGGCTGACGCTGGACCGCCATGGTCGGCCCCAGGCCACCGCGGTCGCGATGCCGGCCACGCCGGCCGAGGTGCTGCTGGTGCTGGACGACCGCCCGCTGGCCGAGGCGCACAGCGAATTCGTGCGCTTCAAGACCACCCGCCGCCACCACTACGACACAGCCGCCGCGCGCCACCCCGGCACCTTCGACGTGCTGCTCTGGAACGAGGCGGGTGAGCTGACCGAGTGCACCCGGGCCAACATCGCCCTGTGCATCGACGGTCGGTGGCTGACGCCACCCCTGGCCAGCGGCCTGCTGCCCGGCATCGGCCGTGAAACGCTGCTGCAGGAAGGCCGGCTGCACGAAGCCGTCCTGACCATGGCAGACCTGGAGCGGGCGAGTGCGATCGCCTGCTTCAACAGCCTGCGTGGCTGGATGCCGGCGCGGCTTCAGCGGGCCGGCGGCACCAGGATGGTGGGCTTGGCTTCGGGCAGCAGTTCGGGGTAGTCCAGGCTGTAGTGCAGGCCGCGGCTTTCGCGGCGCAGCATGGCCGACATGACGATCAGGTCGGCCACCTGGACCAGGTTGCGCAGCTCCAGCAGGTCGCGCGTGACGTGGAAGCTGGCATAGAACTCGTGGATCTCGCGCTGCAGCAGAGTGATGCGGTGCGCCGCCCGTTCCAGCCGCTTGTTGGTGCGCACGATGCCGACGTAGTCCCACATGAAGCGGCGCAGCTCGTCCCAGTTGTGGGAGATGACCACCATCTCGTCGGCATCGGTCACGCGGCTGTCGTCCCACAGGGGCAGTGCCGGCGCCTGCGCGCCCGGGGCCTGGCGGATGGCGGCCACGGCGGCCTGGGCGAACACCATGCATTCGACCAGCGAGTTGCTGGCCAGCCGGTTGGCGCCGTGCAGACCGGTGCAGGTGGTCTCGCCCACCGCATACAGGCCGGCCACCTCGGTGCGGCCGTTGAGGTCGGTGACCACGCCGCCGCAGGTGTAGTGCGCTGCCGGCACCACCGGAATCGGTTCGCGGGTGATGTCGATGCCCAGCTCGGCACAACGGGCCAGGATGTTGGGGAAGTGCTCGTGCAGGAACTCGGGGCTCTGGTGCGAGATGTCCAGGTGCACGCAGTCCAGACCGTGCTTCTTCATCTCGAAGTCGATGGCCCGGGCCACCACGTCGCGCGGGGCCAGTTCGGCGCGCGGGTCGTGGTCGGGCATGAAGCGGTGGCCGCCCAGGTGCGGTGGCAGCTTGAGCAGGCCGCCTTCGCCGCGGACGGCCTCGGTGATCAGGTAGCTTTTGGCGTGCGGGTGGTAGAGGCAGGTCGGGTGGAACTGGATGAACTCCATGTTGCCCACCTGACAGCCGGCCCGCCAGGCCGCCGCGATGCCGTCGCCGGTGGCGGTGTCGGGGTTGGTGGTGTAGAGGTACACCTTGCCGGCACCGCCGGTGGCCAGCACCGTGTGGGCGGCCGAGAAGGTCATGACCTCGTCCTGCTCGGTGTCCAGCACGTAGGCGCCGAAGCAGCGCCGGTCGGTGGCGGTGCCTTCGGGCAACTGCCGGTCGGTGATCAGGTCCACCAGCATGTGGTGCTCGAACACCGTGATGTTCGGCGTGTGCCGCACCCGCTCCACCAGCGTGGCCTGAACCGCCGCGCCGGTCGCGTCGGCCGCGTGCACGATGCGCCGGTGGCTGTGACCGCCCTCGCGGGTGAGGTGCAGTTCGCCGTGCTCGGTGGTGAAGGGCACGCCGAGTTCCTGCAGCCAGTTGATGGCCGCCGGCGCGTTCTCCACCGTGAACTGGGTGGCCTCCAGGTCGCACAGGCCGGCGCCGGCCACCAGGGTGTCGTCCACGTGCGAGGCGTAGCTGTCGCCCTCGGCCAGCACGGCGGCAATGCCGCCCTGGGCCCAGTTGCTGGAGCCGTCCAGCAGGGCGCGTTTGGTGATCACCGCCACGCGGTGGGTGGGGGCCAGGTTCAGCGCGGCGGTCAGGCCGGCCAGCCCGCTGCCGATGATGAGGACGTCGAAGCGGTGGATGTCGGTCATGGAATGGGTGGGGTGGCTAGCTGGGCGAATAGGCCAGCCGCACATAGATGGGGGCGAAGGCTTCCGCCTGGGTGAGCTCGATCAGCGTTTCCTTGGCGAGTTCCAGCATGGCGATGAAGGTCACCACCAGCACCGGCATGCCCCGGCCCACATCGAACAGCTCGCCGAACTCGACGAAGCGGCGGCCCTGCAGCTGGCGCAGCACGATGCTCATGTGCTCCCGAACCGACAGCTCCTCGCGGCTGATGCGGTGGTGCTGGACCAGCCTGGCCCGTTTGAGAATGTCGCGCCAGGCGGATTGCAGGTCGATGGCCTGCACGTCGGGGAAGCGCGGCACCAGGGCCTGCTCCACGTACACCGCGGCGCGCAGGAAATCGCGGCCGTACTGGGGCACCTCGGCCAGCCGGTGGGCGGCCAGCTTCATCTGTTCGTACTCGAGCAGGCGGCGCACCAGCTCGGCGCGGGGGTCTTCGGCCTCTTCACCCTCGGCCACCTTCTTGGGCGGCAGCAGCATGCGGCTCTTGATCTCGATCAGCATGGCCGCCATCAGCAAGTACTCGGCCGCCAGCTCCAGGTTGCCGGCGCGGATTTCCTCCACATAGGCCAGGTACTGGCGGGTCACCGCCGCCATGGGGATGTCGAGGATGTTGAAGTTCTGCTTGCGGATCAGGTAGAGCAGCAGGTCCAGCGGGCCTTCGAAGGCCTCCAGAAACACCTGCAGCGCATCGGGCGGTATGTAGAGGTCCTGGGGCAGCTTGAACAGCGGCTCGCCGTACAGGCGGGCCAGCGCCACATGGTCCACCACCGTGGGCAGCACCTGATCGAGGTCTGGCGGCGGCTCGTCCAGCGACGGGACCTCGGGGCTGCTCATGGACCGGGAATCACTTCAGACCGGATTCGGTCTGGTAGACGTAGGGCTTCTGTGCCACGCGGGCGGCTTCTGCCTGCACCGCGACTTCGGGATCGATGTTGCGGTCCCAGAGCAGGGCGCGGCCCTGGCGCTGCTCCTGTTCCAGCGTGGGCCGCTCGGCCTTGAGCTGGTCGATGAACTGGGTGGCATCGGACTGGTAGTCGGCGCGGCGGAAGAACGGCATGGTGGGCATCTGCAAGGCGGGAAGAGTGCGATTTTATGCCGGGGGGTCTGTTACGTCCGGCGACAGGCCAGGGTACACCCCACCGTACACTGGGGCGACTTTCCGATGGGGGACTTTTCGATGGACAAACGGACCGGCTGGCTGGGCGCCATGGCCCGGCTGGCCCGCAACGCGGTGGCGGTGCTGGGGGCGGTGGGGCTGGTGGGCGCCTGCGACCTGAAGAACATCGCCGAGCTGGAGCCCGGCGTTTCAACCGAGGCCGACGTTAAGGAGAAGTTCGGCGCCCCCGAGGCGGTGTGGGACGGCGAGGACGGCGCCCAAGTCTACGAATACAACCGCCAGCCCGAGGGCGTGGTGAACTACATGATCACCATCGGGCCGGATGGCAAGCTGGTGGGCATTGCCCAGGTGCTGACCGAGGGCAACTTCGACCGGGTGCAGCCCGGCATGCCGATGGAGCAGGTGCGCCGCATGCTGGGCAAGCCGCGCAAGGTGACCACCTACGCGCTCAAGCAGGAAACCCACTACGACTGGCGCTACCAGCCGCAGAGCTCCACCGAGATGTGGATCTTCAGCGCTGTCTTCAACACCGACATGCGGGTGGTCAACACCCTGCGCATGCCGGACCCCGACATCCAGAACCGGCGCTGAAACCTGGGGCTGCTTCAGCCGGGGCGCCGACCGTCCGGCCCGTGGCGCAGCTCCCGAAGGTAACCCAGCATCATTCCGCCGGGTGCCAGCCGGATGCCGGGCAGGTCGCCGGGCTGGTCGCTCATGCTGAGGTGGACGGTCCAGAGGCCCTGCGTCGGGTGTCGGTCCAGCAGCTTCAGGCATTCCCGGTGCAGCTGACCGATCTCGTCTTTCGTGGCGGGCCCTGAATTCCAGAGGACGCGTTCGATGTCCGGAGCGTTCCAGGCCAATGCCTGCCCCGGTGCGTCGCACAGCCGGTCCAGCAGCCGGGCCGCGCTGGATCGGTGCTCCGCCGGGGGCAGGCCGTGCAGCCATCGTTTCAGTTCGGCCAGCGGCCTGGGCAGCTTTTCGGCGCCGGGCGTGCCCTGGATCGGGGCCAGGCATACCGAGACGAGACGGTTCTGGACGTAGGTGGTGGGTGGAGTGCGGGGGGTCATGGGCGGATTCGCGTTGTGAAGGACAACGCTCTGTAACCGCCCGGGCGCGTCAGTTCACCCGCATGCCCGGCTGCGCGCCCGGCCAGGGCTTGAGCACGAATATGCCCGGGACGGCCTTCTCGTCGGCATGGCTGGCGGCCAGCACCATGCCCTCGCTCACGCCGAACTTCATCTTGCGGGGAGCCAGGTTGGCGACCATCACCGTCATCTGGCCGATCAGGTCTTCGGGCTTGTACATGCTGGCGATGCCGCTGAACACATTGCGGTGGCGGCCTTCGCCCACGTCCAGGGTGAGGCGCAGCAGCTTGGTCGAGCCTTCCACCGCTTCGCAGTTCACGATCTGCGCAATGCGCAGGTCGACCTTGGTGAAGTCGTCGATGGTGATGCTCTCGGCCACCGCCTCGCCGCCGGGCAGCGGAGCAGCTTCCACCGGTGCCGGTGGCGGCTCGAAAAGGGCCTCGAGCTGCTTCGGGTCGACGCGCTGCATCAGGTGCTGGTAGGGCTGGATGGCCGCCACCAGCGAAGCGTTGTGCCAGCTGGCCAGGTCGGCACCGGTGAGGGCCTGCACCCGGCCGGCGATGTCGGGCAGCACCGGCGCCAGGTAACGCGCCAGCGTGGTGAAGGCGTTGACCAGCACCGAGCAGACCTGCTGCAGGCGCGGGTCGTTGGCCGGGTCCTTGGCCAGGTCCCAGGGCTTGTGCTGGTCCACATAGGCATTGACCCGGTCGGCCAGCGCCATGATCTCGCGCATGGCACGGCCGTATTCGCGGCCGTCGTAGTGGGCAGAGATGCCGGCGCTCGCCGTGCGGATGTCGGCCAGCAGCGCGGAGCCCTGTTCGTCGAAGGTCTGGGTGAGCTGGCCGTCGAAACGCTTGGTCAGGAAGCCGGCCGAACGCGAGACGATGTTGACGAACTTGCCGATCAGGTCGCTGTTGACCCGCAGCATGAAGTCGTCGCGGTTGAAGTCGACGTCCTCGTTGCGGGCCGACAGCTTGGCCGCCAGGTAGTAACGCAGCCATTCCGGGTTCATGCCGAGCTGCAGGTACTTGAGCGGGTCCAGGCCGGTGCCCCGGCTCTTGCTCATCTTCTCGCCGTTGTTGATGGTCAGGAAGCCATGCACGAAGACCGCGTTCGGCGTCTTGCGGCCGCTGAAGTGCAGCATCGCCGGCCAGAACAGCGTGTGGAAGGTGATGATGTCCTTGCCGATGAAGTGGTACTGCTCGGTGGACGGGTCGGCCATGAAGGCGTCGAAGTCGCGGCCGGTCTTGGCAAAGTGGTTCTTCAGCGAGGCCAGGTAGCCGATGGGTGCGTCCAGCCACACATAGAAATACTTGCCCGGGGCGTCCGGGATCTCGATGCCGAAGTAGGGCGCGTCGCGGCTGATGTCCCAGTCGCCCATCTTCGGCTTGCCGTCCTCGCCCGGGGCGATCCATTCGGTGATCTTGTTCAGCACCTCGGGCTGCACCGCGCCGCTGTTGGTCCAGCCCGCCAGAAATTCCAGGCAGCGCGGGTCGGAGAGCTTGAAGAAGAAGTGGTCGGATGTCTTCAGCACCGGTGTCGCGCCGGAGAGTGCCGAGTACGGGTTCTTCAGCTCGGTGGGCGCATAGACCGCACCGCACACCTCGCAGTTGTCGCCGTACTGGTCCTTGGCGCTGCACCTGGGGCATTCGCCCTTGATGAAGCGGTCCGGCAGGAACATCGACTTCTCGGGGTCGAAGAACTGCTCGATGGTGCGGGTCTCGATCAGGCCTGCGGCTTTCAGGTCCCGGTACACCGCCTGGGCCAGTTCGTGGTTCTCCGGGCCGTCGGTGCTGTGCCAGTTGTCGAAGCCGATGTGGAAGCCGTTCAGGTACTGCGGCCGGCCGGCGGCGATGTCGGCCACGAACTGCTGCGGCGTCTTGCCGGCCTTTTCGGCCGCGATCATGATCGGCGCGCCGTGGGCGTCGTCGGCACAGACGAAGTTCACCTCATGGCCCTGCATGCGCTGGAAACGCACCCAGATGTCGGCCTGGATGTATTCCATGATGTGGCCGATGTGGAAGTGGCCGTTGGCATACGGCAGGGCGGTGGTGACGAACAGTCGGCGCTGGCTCATGGCGGGTGCGATCAAAAGGGGTAACCCGTGATTTTAGGCCGGGGGATGTCCGCACCAGGACTGTGTGAATCCCGCCGCCCGGGCCGGGGCGGTAGACTCTTGGCCGCATTCGATACCCTGCCCCCTTCCACTCTTTCCCCCGGAGACTCTCCCCCATGGCCGTCGACCAACAGGCGCTGCTGTCCGCGCTGCAAGCCGTCCAAGACCCGAACACCGGGCGCGATTTCGTCTCCACCAAGGCGCTGAAGAACCTGCAGGTGCAGGACGGCGACGTGTCCTTCGACATCGAGCTGGGTTATCCGGCCAAGAGCCAGATGCCGGCGCTGCGCAAGGCACTGATTGCAGCGGCCAAGGGTGTGGCCGGCGTGGAGAACGTGTCGGTCAACATGGCCATCAAGGTCCTGGCGCATGCGGTGCAGCGCGGCGTGCAGCTCATGCCCAACGTCAAGAACATCGTGGCGGTGGCGTCCGGCAAGGGCGGCGTGGGCAAGAGCACCACGGCGGTCAACCTGGCCCTGGCCCTGGCGGCCGAAGGCGCCAAGGTCGGCATCCTGGACGCCGACATCTACGGCCCTAGCCAGCCCATGATGATGGGCGTGGAAGGCCGGCCCGAGAGCAGCGACGGCAAGACCATGGACCCGCTGGAGAACTACGGCATCCAGGTCATCTCCATCGGCTTCCTGATCGACCGCGACGAAGCCATGATCTGGCGTGGCCCCATGGCCACCCAGGCGCTGGAGCAGCTGCTGCGCCAGACCAACTGGAAAGACCTCGACTACCTGATCGTCGACATGCCCCCGGGCACCGGCGACATCCAGCTGACCCTGTCCCAGCGCGTGCCGCTGACCGGCGCGGTCATCGTCACCACGCCGCAGGACATCGCCCTGCTGGACGCCCGCAAGGGCATCAAGATGTTCGAGAAGGTGGGCGTGCCCATCCTCGGCATCGTGGAGAACATGGCGGTGCACGTGTGCGAGAAGTGCGGCCATGTGGAGCACATCTTCGGTGCCGACGGCGGCAAGAACATGGCGGCCGAGTACGGCATGGACTACCTGGGCGCCCTGCCGCTGAACATGAGCATCCGGGTGCAGGCCGACAGCGGCATGCCGACCGTGGTGGCCGATCCCGAGGGCGAGATCGCCGGCCTGTACAAGGGCGTGGCGCGTCAGGTGGCCATCAAGATCGCGGCCAAGGCCAAGGACTTCTCGTCCAAGTTCCCCAGCATCAAGATCTCCAAGGACACCTGATGGTCCGGCGGGGCATGCCCCGCCGCCTCAGCCCGCCGCCTGCTCGCGCTCGCGCAGGCGGAAGCGCTGGATCTTGCCGGTGGCCGTCTTGGGCAGTTCCGGCAGGAACTCGATGAAGCGCGGGTACTTGTAGGGCGCCAGCTTCTCCTTCACGAAGGCCTGCAGTTCGGCCTCGGTGGCCTGATGGCCGGGCTTGAGCACCACGAAGGCCTTGGTCTTGGTCAGGCCGTCGGCATCCATCTTGCCGATCACGGCGGCCTCCAGCACCGCCGGGTGCTGCACCAGCGTGCCTTCCACCTCGAACGGGCTGACATAGATGCCGCTGACCTTGAGCATGTCGTCGTTGCGGCCGGCATAGGTGTAGCTGCCGTCGGCGTTGCGCACGTACTTGTCGCCGCTCTTGGTCCAGCCGCCCTGGAAGGTGTCGCGCGTCTTGGCCCGGTTGTTCCAGTACAGCAGGGCTGCGCTGGGCCCCTGGATGTAGAGGTCGCCGATCTCGCTGGAGCCGTCCGGCCCGGTGCCCACCGGTTGCCCGTCCTCGCCACGCAGCTCCAGTTCGTAGCCCGGCACCGGGTAGCCGGTGGTGCCGTAACGCACCTGGCCCGGGATGTTCGAGAGGAAGATGTGCAGCATCTCGGTGGAGCCGATGCCGTCGATGATCTCGACTCCGAAATGCCGGGTCCAGCGCTCGCCGATGTCCTGCGGCAACGCCTCGCCGGCCGAGGAGCACAGCCGCAGTGCCACGGCCGATCGGGCGGGCAGGTCCGGGCTGGCCAGCATGCCGCCGTAGCCGGTGGGGGCGCCGCAGAAGAGGGTGGGCTTCTGTTCGGTGAAGCGCTTGAACACCGCCTGCGGCGTGGCCCGTTCGGCCATCAGCAGCACGGTGGCGCCCACGCTCAGCGGGAAGCTCAGGGCATTGCCCAGGCCGTAGGCAAAGAACAGCTTGGCGGCCGAGAACACCACGTCGGACTCGTTCATGCCCAGCACGGCGCGGCCATACAGCTCGGCGGTCCAGTAGAGATTGGCCTGGGTGTGCACCGTGCCCTTGGGCGCGCCGGTGGAGCCGCTGGAATACAGCCAGAAGGCCGGTTCGTCGCCATGGGTGTCGGCGGCTTCGGCGGGGGCACTGCCGGCCACCAGCGCCGCAAAGTCGTGCGCGCCGGGCGGCAGATCGGTGCCGCGCGACACGATCAGGTGTGCCAGCCCCGGCCCCTCGGCCAGGGCGGTCTGCAGCGTGGGCAGCAGAGCGCCGGACACGATGGCGGCCTGCGCACGGCTGTCGGCCAGCATGTAGGCGTAGTCCCTGGCGGTGAGCAGGGTGTTCACCGCCACCGGCACCACGCCGGCATGCAGGCAGCCCAGGAAGCCGACCACCCAGTCGGTGCTGTCGTGGGCCATCAGCAGCACGCGCTCCTCGCGCCGCAGGCCCAGTGCGGCCAGCCCGCCGGCAAAGCGCTGCACCTGTTCAGCCAGCTCGCCGTAGGTGAGCCGGCCCTGGTCGTCGATCAGGGCGGTCTTGCCGGCCCGGCCCGTGTTGAGCTCGATCAGGTGCCGGGCGAAGTTGAAGCGGGCGGGTGGCGCGGTGACGTGCTGGGCGCTCATGGTGGTGTCTCCTCAGGGCTGGAAAGCGTGGCCGCCGGTGGCCAGGGCGTCAAGGGCATCCAGCGTGGCCGTGCTGGCCTGCACCGCACTGCGGCGGTGGTAGAAGCCCAGCGCGCGCAAGCCGCCCAGTTCCTCGCCGCCACCGGCGCGGCCGGGGCCGCCATGCAGGGACTGCGGCATCACGTTGCCGTGGCCGGTGTGCAGGCTGGCCACGTCCGGGCTGACGGCGTGCACCCGACCGTGCATCGGTGCCAGCGCCAGCGCCGTGCGGGCCACGAAGGCCGGGTCGGCGCTGTAGACCGAGCACACCAGCGAGCCTTCGCCGCGCGCGATCAGCTCCAGGGCCTGGGTTTCGTCGTCGTAGGCCATCAAGGTGGCCACCGGACCGAACACCTCGACCTGGTGCAGCAACGTGGCCGAGGCCGGTTCGGTGCAGCCCAGCAGCGTGGGGGCCACGCAGGCGGCCACAGCGGGATCGGCGTCCACCAGCGGTGTGGCGCTGCCGTCGAACAGCACGGTGGCCTCGGTCTTGAGCTGCGCCAGGCCGGCCCGCACGTGGTCGGCCTGTTCGCGGCTCACCAGCGAGCCCATGCGCACCGACCCGTTCCGGGGGTTGCCCACCGTCACCTTGGCCAGCTTGGCGGAAATGGACCGGGCGGCGGCGTCGAACAGCGCGCGCGGCACGAAGACGCGGCGGATGGCGGTGCACTTCTGTCCGCTCTTGACCGTCATTTCACGCACCACCTCCGACACCAGCAGGTTGAACGCTTCGCTGCCTTCGGTGGCTGCCGCATCCAGCAGCGCGCTGTTCAGGCTGTCGGCCTCGATGTTGCAGCGCACCGACCGTTCGGCCACGGCCGGGTGGCTGCGGATGGCGCGGGCGGTCTCGGCGGAGCCGGTGAAGGACACCACGTCGAACGGCTGCAGGCAGTCCATCAGCCCGGCGGACGAGCCGCACACGACCGACAAGGCCCCGGGCGGCAGGACGCCGGCGTCCACCACGTCCTGCACCATGCGCTGGGTCAGCCAGGCGGTGGCGGTGGCCGGCTTGACGATCACCGGCACGCCGGAGAGCAGGGCGGGTGCGGCCTTCTCCCACAGGCCCCAGCTCGGGAAATTGAAGGCATTGATGAACAGCGCCAGGCCCGCCGTGGGGGTGAGGATGTGCTGGCTCTGGAACAGCGGGTCCTTGCCCAGGCGGATGCGCTCACCGTCGAGCAGGCAGCGGGCATCCCCCAGACGCTCGCCCAGGCGGGCATAGGTGGCCAGGGTGAAGATGCCGCCTTCGATGTCGACCGCCGAGTCACGGGTCACGGTGCCCGAGTTGGCGGTGGCGATGGCGTGGTACTCGTCCTTGCGGGCCTGCAGCACGTCCACCACCGCGCTCAGCAGCGCTGCCCGTTCCCGGTAGGTCAGGGCCCGCAGGGCACGGCCACCCTGTTCGCGGGCGAAGGCAAAGGCCGCCGGCAGGTCCAGACCGGCACTGCTCACCCGGGCCAGCTCGGTGCCGAGCACCGGATCGAACAGGGGCAGACCCGGGCCGGCGCCGGTCTGCCAGCGGCCTTCCACGAAGTTGGGCAGCAGGGCGGTCGGGGTGGTCGTGGTCGGCATGGTTCGGTGGGAGTCGGTGGGAGGGTGGCAGGATTGCCTCGGCAGCGTCGAATGGCGATATAACTGCACTATCTTGCAGCCCGGTAAATATGCATTAAAGTGCATGTGTTGTCGAGCATCCCCACCCACAGGGTTTTCCCGAGGCCCACGGTTCCGCCCATGGACACCCCTTCCAGCGTTTCCCACGATTCACCTCCCGCCCCCGGCGCCGAGGAGCCCCGCCACCCGTTCCTGCTGGCACTCGGTGAACGGGTGCGCACCCTGCGTTCGCGCCGCGGCATGACCCGCAAGGCCGTGGCCCTGGCGGCCGATGTGTCCGAGCGCCATCTGGCCAACCTGGAGTACGGCACCGGCAATGCTTCCATCCTGGTGCTGCTGCAGGTGGCCGATGCGCTGCAATGCCCGCTGGCCGAATTGATCGGTGATGTGAGCACCAGCTCGCCGGAATGGCTGCTGATCCGGGAACTGCTGTCCGGGCAGGAAGAGGCTGCGCTGCGCCGTGCGCGGGTTGCGGTTGCCGGTGCGCTGGGCGGTGCCGACAGCACCGAGGCCGGTCGGCGCACCCGCGTGGCCCTGATCGGCCTGCGCGGGGCCGGCAAGTCGACCCTGGGCCAGCGCCTGGCCGACGAACTGGGCTTTGCCTTCATCGAGCTCAGCCGCGAGATCGAGAAGTTCGCCGGCTGCAGCATCGAGGAGATCCACGCCCTGTACGGCACGCCGGCCTACCGCCGCTACGAGCGCCGGGCGCTGGAGGAGGCGATCCAGATCTACCCCGAGGTGGTCATTGCCACGCCGGGCGGCCTGGTGTCGGACGCCGCCAACTTCAACCTGCTGCTGTCCCACTGCACCACGGTCTGGCTGCAGGCCGATCCGACCGATCACATGGGGCGGGTGGCGGCCCAGGGCGACCTGCGGCCCATGGCCGCCAGCCGTGAGGCCATGGAAGACCTCAAGCGCATCCTGGCCGGGCGTTCGGCGTTTTATTCCAAGGCCGAACTGCACTTCAACACCAGCGACTACAGCCTTCCGCAGGCCCATGAGGCGCTGTCTGCCCAGGTGAAGGCCCTGATCGGCCGTTGAAGCGGGACTTCCCCGAACATGCATAAAAGTGCATTGACGGCCTCAGACTGCTGCACTATTATTCAGGTCACTTGCCGCCCCGCGACCTGACCCGGTCCCTCGTGCGGCTTCATCCGCCCGAGGAGACCCCGCATGAATGCAACCGACAGCCTTGCCCCGGTGGACTACCGCACCGACCCTTCGCAGTACCGCCACTGGAAGCTCAGCTTCGACGGAGCGATTGCGACGCTGGCGGCCGATTTCAGCGAAGACGGCGGCATCCGCCCCGGCTACAAGCTCAAGCTCAACAGCTACGACCTGGGCGTGGACATCGAGCTGCACGATGCGCTCAACCGCATCCGCTTCGAGCACCCGGAGGTCCGCACCGTGGTGGTCACCAGCCTCAAGGACCGGGTGTTCTGCTCGGGCGCCAACATCTTCATGCTGGGCCTCTCCAGCCACGCCTGGAAGGTGAACTTCTGCAAGTTCACCAACGAGACCCGCAACGGCATCGAGGACTCGTCGAAGTACAACGGCCTGAAGTTCATCGCAGCCCTGAACGGTGCCTGCGCCGGTGGCGGCTACGAGCTGGCCCTGGCCTGCGACGAGATCGTGCTGGTGGACGACCGCTCCAGCGCGGTCAGCCTGCCCGAGGTGCCCCTGCTGGGCGTGCTGCCGGGCACCGGCGGCCTGACCCGCGTGACCGACAAGCGCCATGTGCGCCACGATCTGGCCGACATCTTCTGCACCACCAGCGAAGGCGTGCGCGGCAAGAAGGCCCTCGACTGGCGCCTGGTCGACTCCATCGCCAAGCCGCAGCAGTTCACCGCCCATGTGCGCGAGCGGGCCGAGGCCCTGGCCGCGCAGAGCAACCGCCCGGCCGGCGCAAAGGGCGTGAGCCTGCCCCGCGTGGAGCGCACCGAGAGCGCCGACGGACTCGCCTACACCTGGGTGAATGTGGCCATCGACCGCAGCAAACGCACCGCGACGCTGACCGTCAAGGCACCCACCGGTGCCCAGCCGACCGACGTGGCCGGCATCGAGGCACAGGGCGCCGCCTGGTGGCCGCTGCAGATGACCCGCGAGCTGGACGACGCCATCCTGAACCTGCGCACCAACCAGCTTGACATCGGCACCTGGCTGCTCAAGACCGAGGGCGATGCCGCCGCCGTGCTGGCCGCCGACGCGCTGCTGCTGGCCCACCAGGACCACTGGCTGGCCCGCGAGGTGCTGGGCCTCATGCGCCGCACCTTTGCCCGCCTGGACGTGTCATCGCGCAGCCTGTTCGCACTGGTGGATGAGGGCTCTTGCTTCGCCGGCAGCCTGGCCGAGCTGGCCTTCTGCGCCGACCGCGCCTACATGCTGGCCCTGCCCGACAGCCCGGACACCGCGCCGCGCATCACCCTGGGCGAGATGAACCTGGGCCACCTGCCCATGGTCAACGGCCAGTCGCGCCTGCAGCGCCGCTTCTACGAAGAGACCGAGCCGATGGAAGCGGTGCGCCGCGCCGTGGGCCAGCCGCTGGATGCCGATGCCGCCCTGGCCCTGGGTCTGGTCACGTCCGCCCCGGACGACATCGACTGGGCCGACGAGGTGCGCATCGCCATCGAGGAGCGTGCCGCCATGTCGCCCGACGCCCTGACCGGCCTGGAAGCCAACCTGCGTTTCGCCCAGAAGGAGAACATGCTGACCCGCATCTTCGGCCGCCTGACCGCGTGGCAGAACTGGATCTTCATCCGCCCCAACGCCGTGGGCGAGAAGGGCGCCCTCAAGGTCTACGGCAAAGGCGACAAGGCCGCTTTTGATTTCAACCGGGTCTAGATTCGAGCCGGTTGCCAGCACGTTGTGCGGTGGGTTTCCCGGTGGAGCCAGCCGCAACCTCAAGTCAGTCCACCGAGAGATCGTTCCGCAGGAGACCGTGATGTCCGCCATCGACTACAGCGACAAGATCCCCAACAACGTCAATCTGTCCGAAGACCGCACGCTGCAGCGTGCCCTGGAGCACTGGCAGCCCAACTACCTGGAGTGGTGGAAGGACATGGGTCCGGAGGGCTCGCACGGCTTCGACGTGTACCTGCGCACCGCCGTCAGCGTGGACCCGCAGGGCTGGGCCCAGTTCGGTCACGTGAAGATGCCCGACTACCGCTGGGGCATCTTCATGAACCCGGCCGAGAAGGACCGCAAGATCCACTTCGGCGACCACATGGGCGAGAACGTGTGGCAGGACGTGCCCGGCGAACACCGCGCCAACCTGCGCCGCATCATCGTCACCCAGGGTGACACCGAGCCGGCATCGGTCGAGCAGCAGCGCCACCTGGGCCTGACCGCCCCCAGCCAGTACGACCTGCGCAACCTGTTCCAGATCAACGTCGAGGAAGGCCGCCACCTGTGGGCCATGGTCTACCTGCTGCACAAGCACTTCGGCCGTGACGGCCGCGAGGAAGCCGATGCCCTGCTGCAGCGCAACAGCGGCAGCCAGGACAACCCGCGCATCCTGGAAGCCTTCAACGAAGAGACGCCCGACTGGCTGTCGTTCTTCATGTTCACCTACTTCACCGACCGCGACGGCAAGTTCCAGCTGTGCGCGCTGGCCGAAAGCGCGTTCGACCCGCTGGCCCGCACCACCAAGTTCATGCTGACCGAGGAAGCCCACCACATGTTCGTGGGCGAGTCGGGCGTGGGCCGCGTCATCAACCGCACCTGCCAGGTGATGAACGAGCTCAAGACCGACGACCCGGCCAAGCTGCGCGCTGCCGGCGTGATCGACCTGCCGACCATCCAGCGTTACCTGAACTTCCACTTCAGCGTGACCATCGACCTGTTCGGCGCCGACCAGTCCAGCAACGCCGCCACCTTCTACAGCACCGGCCTCAAGGGCCGTTACGAAGAAGGCAAGCGCCAGGACGACCACGTGCTCAAGGGCCAGACCTACAAGATCCTGGAAGTGCAGGGCGGCCAGCTGGTGGAGCGCGAGGTGCCGATGCTCAACGCCCTGAACGAGGTGCTGCGCGACGACTACATCAAGGACAGCGTGGGCGGCGTGGAGCGCTGGAACAAGCTGATCGACAAGGCCGGTCTGCCGCATCGCCTGTCGGTGCCGCACAAGGCGTTTCACCGCAACATCGGCTCGCTGGCCGGCGTCAAGGTGTCGCCTGAGGGCCGTGTGGTGAGCGAATCCGAATGGCAGGCCAAGGTCGGTGAGTGGCTGCCGACCCCTGAAGACCGCGCCTATGTGGCCAGCCTGATGGGCCGTGTGGTCGAGCCGGGCCAGTTCGCCAACTGGATCGCTCCGCCGGTCATGGGCATCAACCGCCAGCCGGTGAACTTCGAATACGTCCGCTTCAACTGACCATGAACGCACCCGCCGAACTCGCTGTCATCCAGCAGCACCTGATCGATCCCGAGATCTGCATCCGGTGCAACACCTGCGAGGCCACCTGTCCGGTGGGTGCCATCACGCACGACTCGCGCAACTATGTGGTGGATGCCGACAAGTGCAACCTCTGCATGGCCTGCGTGCCGCCGTGCCCCACCGGCTCCATCGACAACTGGCGGCAGATGCCTCGGGTGCGGGCCTACAGCGTCGAGGAGCAGCTGACCTGGGACGAGCTCCCGGTCGAACTCCCGTCGGAAGAGCTGGCCAGTGCGGCGGCCGAAGCCGGCGAGCCGGCTGTGGCAACCGCAACTGCGTCGGCCACCGATGCGCCAGCCGCCAGCGACATCTTCAAGGCCGCCAGCTACGGCGCCGTGGTGCCTCCGTGGTCGGCCGCCCATGCCTACACCAACCTCTACGGTCCGAAGGCCGCGCAGAAGTCGGTCAAGGCGACGGTGACGGGCAACCTGCGGGTCACCGAGGTCGGCAAGACCGCCGGTGGCGACTACGACACCCACCACATCGTGCTGGACTTCGGCGCCATGCCGTTCCCGGTGCTGGAGGGGCAGAGCATCGGCATCATCCCGCCGGGAACGGACGCCGCCGGCCGGCCGCACCATGCGCGCCAGTACAGCGTTGCCAGCCCGCGCAACGGTGAACGCCCGGGCCACAACAACC
>NZ_OY288129.1 GCF_958439165.1 uncultured Hydrogenophaga sp.
GGTAGTCGCGCGGCAGGCCGAGCAGGCCGGGAATGGCCGGCTGCACGCCGGTCATGCGCTCACCGTGACAGCTGTTGCAGGAAGGGATCTGGCGCGCAGGCGTCGCCCACCTTCACCAGCTGCTCGCCCCGGCGCAAGGGTGGCGGCATCGACCACCGGCGCGGCCCGGCGCGGGGTACGGCAGATCCGAGGGCGGCGAAGTGCTGCGCCATTTCCAGCAGGTAGGCATCGGTCAGCGGATCGAGCAGGGCGGTCAATGCCCACGGCCTGACGGCGCCCGGCCTTGAAGTGCAGCAGCTGGTTGTAGAGGTAGCCGACCGGCTTGCCTGCAATGCGGGGGAAGTAGCCGTCGGGCGTGGCACGGCCTTCGGCACCGTGGCAGGCGGTGCAGACCAGCATGCGCTGGGCCATGGTGTCGGGGACGGCGTGCGGGGTGGCGGCCAGGCGCAGGACCGACGAAACATGGCGGCCACCAGGACCATCGGCCCGACACCGCGTCCGCCACAGGAATTCAGGGAACATGGGTTGCTCGAGACCCCTGCAAGGGTGGTGGCCAGCCTTTGAAATTACCAATACCCCCCTGTCCCCGATGACTGTCCCCGCCCCCATCGACCCCACCCGCTGCCCGCTGTGCGGCGCCGACAACCGCTGCGCCCTCGAAATCGAGCGCGCCACCGGGCAAGCCCAGCCACCGTGCTGGTGCACAAGCACACCTTCCCGCCCGATCTGCTGGAGCGCCTGCCCCGACGCAGCCCGGACCCCCCCCCCCCCCCCCCCCCCCCCCCCCCCCCCCCCCCCCCCCCCCCCCCCCCCCCCCCAGGCCCCCCCCCCCCCCCCCCCCCCCCCCCCCCCCCCCCCCCCCCCCCCCCCCCCCCCCCCCCCCCCCCCCCCCCCCCCCCCCCCCCCCCCCCCCCCCCCCCCCCCCCCCCCCCCCCCCCCCCCCCCCCCCCCCCCCCCCCCCCCGGCCTGCATCTGCGCGGCCTGCGTGGCCGCCCACCGGGACAACACCCACCCATGACGGGTCAGCCGGGTTCCGTCGAGGCCCTGAGAGCGCGGCACGGCGAGCGTTACCGCTGGCTGCTGCTGCTCTCGGTGATGGTGGGCACCATGGCGTCCATCATGTCGTCGACCATCATCAACGTGGCCATTCCGGACATGAGCCAGCATTTCACGCTCGGGCAGGAACGCGCGCAGTGGGTGAGCTCGGGCTTCATGGCGGCCATGACGGTGTCCATGCTGACCACACCGTGGCTGCTGGCGCGCTATGGCTACCGTGCCACCTATGCCGGCTGCATGTGGCTGCTGCTGGTCGGCGGCGTGGCCGGCGGCCTGGCCAACGACTACCCGCTGGTGCTGGCCGCGCGCGTGGCCGAGGGGCTGGCCGCCGGTGTGGTGCAACCCATCCCGGCGATCATCATCCTGAGGGCCTTCGAACCCAGCGAGCAGGGCCGGGCCAGCGGCATCTTCGGCATGGGCGTGGTGCTGGCGCCGGCGCTGGGGCCGAGCATCGGCGGCCTGCTGGTCGACGGCTTCGGCTGGCGCTCCATCTTCTTCATGGTGGTGCCGTTCTGTCTGGCCTCGCTGTGGCTGGCGCGCCGCTATGTGCCCGATGTGGCACCGGGCGGGCAGGCGGCCAACCCGCAGGGCGCGGCGCTGGACTGGCGTGGTCTGGTGCTGGCCGCTGCCGGCACGCTGTGCCTGCTCAACGGGCTGGTGGAGCTGCAGGGCGGCACACCGCTGACCGCCACCCTGCTGCTGGCATCGGCAGCGATGCTGCTGGTGGGCTTCGTGGTGCTGCAAAGGCACACCCTCAAGGCCCGACTGCGCCAGCCGGACCAGGGCATCGACCCGCTGATGAACCTCTCGCTGTTCGCCGACCGGCGCTTTGCCATGGGCAGCATCGTGGCCTTCATCTACGGCGTGGCGCTGTTCGGCTCGACCTACCTGCTGCCGGTGTTCATGCAGCTCGGGCTGGGTCTGTCGGCCTCGTATGTGGGCACCATCCTGCTGCCGGCCGGTCTGGTGCTGGCGGTGTGCATCGCGGTGGTCGGTCGCCTGGCCGACCGCCAGCCCACCCACCGGCTGGTGAGCATCGGCCTGGTGCTGCTGGCGGCATCCTTCGCGCTGATGGTCACCATCCAGCTGGACCGGCCGGAACGCATCATCCCGCTGCTGGTGGCCTGGGCCATCCTGGGGCGCATCGGCCTGGGCTTCATCCTGCCGTCGCTCAACATCGGCGCGATGCGCGGGCTGGAACGCCACCACATTCCGCAGGGGTCGAGCGTCATCAACTTCCTGCGCATGCTGGGCGGTGCCGCCGGCGTGAGCCTGTGCGGGATCGTGCTGGAGTGGCGGCTGGCCGCGCGCGGCGCCGGCCTCGACGCCGCGGCCAGCACACCAGCCCGCATCGCTGCCTTCGACGACACCTTCCTGATGCTCGCCGGCATCTGCGCACTGGCCCTGGTGGCCGCCCTGCGCCTGCGCGACAAACCCTAGAACCGCAGAAGGTGGGGGCACAATCGCTTCATGTGTCAGCTCCTCGGCCTGAACTGCGCCACACCCACCGACGCCACCTTCAGCTTCACCGGCTTCCGGGAGCGGGGCGGCCACACCGACCACCATGCCGACGGCTGGGGCATCGCCTTCTTCGAGGGCAAGGGCCTGCGGCTGTTCATCGACCACGAGAGCGCGGCCCAGTCGCCCATGGCCGCCTTCCTGCAGGCCTACCCGCTCAAGAGCCGCAACATCATTGCCCATGTGCGCAAGGCCACGGTGGGCGAGGTGGCGCTGGAAAACGCCCACCCCTTCGTGCGTGAACTCTGGGGGCGGCAATGGGTGTTTGCCCACAACGGTGACCTCAAGGACTACCAGCCCCGGCTGCACAGCCACTTCCGGCCGGTGGGCAGCACCGACAGCGAGCGCGCCTTCTGCTGGCTGATGCAGGAGCTGCACAAGTCGCATGCCGCCCTGCCCACGGTGGATGAGCTCACCCGCACCCTGCAGGAGCTCATCCCCCAGGTCCGCGCTTTCGGCACCTTCAATTTCCTGCTGTCCAACGGCGAGGCGCTCTGGGCCCACTGCAGCACGAACCTGCACTGGCTGGTGCGCCAGCATCCATTCGCCCATGCCAAGCTCAAGGACTGCGACTGGACGGTGGACTTCGCTGCCATCAACCAGCCCGGCGACCGTGCGGCGGTGATCGTCACCACCCCGCTGACCAGCAACGAGACCTGGACCGCCTTCGAGCCGAACGAGCTCAAGGTGTTCGTGGACGGGTTGCCGCTCGAGCTGGCCTGAGCCTTCAGCCGCCCCGGCGGCGCTGCTCGCGCAGCATGAACAGATAGAGCCCCTCCACCTTCTCGCGCGCCCAGGGTGTCTTGCGCAGGAAGCGCAGGCTGGAAGTCACGCTGGGATCGATGTTGAAGCAGCGCACCGGAATGCGTTCACCCAGGCCGTCCCAGCCGTAGAAGTCCGCCAGGGCCGTCACCATGGCCTCCAGCGTCACACCATGCAGCGGATTGTTGGCCTGCGGGGCCGGGGCAGAGTCGGGCGCCGTCATGCCAGCGCCGCCTCCAGCGCATCGACGAACATGGCCGGCACGTCAAAGCCGGTCTGCTGCTGGATTTCCTGGAAGCAGGTCGGGCTGGTGACGTTGATCTCGGTCACCTTGTTGCCGATCATGTCCAGGCCCACCAACAGCAGGCCGCGGGCGGCCAGCACCGGCGCCATGGCCTCGGCCACCGCCCGGTTTTCGTCGGACAGCGGCTGGGCCACGCCCTTGCCGCCGGCGGCCAGGTTGCCACGCACCTCGTTACCCTGGGGAATGCGGGCCAGCACGAAAGGCGCCACCTTGCCCCCGATGAGCAGCAGGCGCTTGTCACCCTGAACGATCTCGGGCAGGTAGCCCTGCACCATGACGCTGGTGGCGCCGCCCTGGTTGAGCGTCTCGATGATCGAGCCCAGGTTCATGCCGTTGTCGGTGACCCGGAAGATGCCCATGCCGCCCATGCCGTCCAGCGGCTTGAGGATGATGTCGCGGTGCTCGGCGTGGAAGGCACGGATGGCATCAGCCGAGCGCGTGACCAGCGTGGGCGGCGCGTACTGGCCGAACTCCATGAGCGCAAGCTTTTCCGGGTGGTCGCGCAGGGCGCGAGGGCTGTTGAAGACCCGGGCACCTTCGCGCTCGGCCTGCTCCAGCAGATGCGTGGCATAGAAGAACTCGCTGTCGAACGGCGGGTCCTTGCGCATCAGGATGGCAGCGAATTCGCGCAGCGGTCGCCGGCCGGCGGTCTTCACCTCGAACCATTCGTGCTCGCGGCCGGTGAGCGTGATCTCGCGCACCTCGGCGCTCACCAGCCCGCCGGTCTGCCATTGCAGGTGCTGTGGCTCGCATGCCGCCAGGGCAAAGCCCCGGCGCTGGAGCTCACGCATCATGGCGAAGGTGGTGTCCTTGTAGGTCTTGAAGGTTTCGAGCGGATCGGCGACGACGAGGATGGTTTTCATGCGCATCAGGCTTTTTTGGGCAGCCCGTACTGTTGCACAAACAGCGCGAGGGCGCCGGCCACCACGCCCCAGAAGGCCGAGCCGATGCCGGCCACCACCACACCGCTGAGCGTGACCAGGAAGGTGATGAGCGCCGCCTCGCGGTGGCGGTCGTCCTGCAGCGCTGCCTGCAGCCCGCCGCCGATGGTGCCCAGCAACGCCAGCCCGGCAATGGCCAGCACCAGCTCGCGCGGAAAGGCGATCAGCAGGCCGGTGACCAGGGCTCCCACCAGGCCGATGGCCAGATACAGGGCTCCGCAGACCACCGCCGCGGTGTAGCGGCGCTTCGGATCGGGGTGGGCTTCCGGCCCCATGCAGATGGCGGCGGTGATGGCGCTGAGGTTCAGCGCAAAAGCCCCGAAGGGCGCCAGCACCAGCGTGACCACGCCGGTGAGGGTGATGATGCGGGAGATCGGCATGGCATAGCCGGCGGCGCGGATGGCCGCCACACCCGGCAGGTTCTGCGAGGCCATGGTCACGATGAACAGCGGCAGCGCGAGGCTCACGAACGCCTGCAGGCTGAACTCGGGCGCAATGAAGACCGGACGCGCCCAGTCCAGCGTCACCGCGCCCGCCTGGAACTGGCCTTGCGCAACCACCCAGATCACGGCCACCAGCAAGGTGAGCGGCACTGCATAGCGGGGCAGCATCCGGCGCCCCACGAGGTAGGTGACCAGCATGAGCGCCACCAGCACCAGCGCCGTCTGCGCTGCCGCGAAAGCCTGCAGACCGAACTTCGCCAGCACGCCGGCCAGCAGGGCCGAGGCAATCGCCATGGGGATGCGGTTCATCAGCCGCTCGAACAGGCCGCTGGCGCCGGCCAGCACGATGAGCACGGCACACATCATGAAAGCGCCGACGGCCTGCCCCATGCTGAAGCCGCCGGCCAGACCTGCGGTGGCCAGCACGGCAGCCCCGGGCGTGCTCCAGGCCACCATCACCGGCTGGCGCAGCACCAGCGACGGCAACGCAGAACACAGGCCCATGCCCAGACCCAGCGCCCACATCCAGGACGTGATGACCTCCGGCGTGGCGCCGAAGGCCTGCGCTGCCTGGAAGACGATGGCCACCGAACTGGTGAAACCCACCAGCACGGCCACGAAGCCGGCGGTGGCGGAAGACAGGCTCAGGTCACGGAAGAACTGCATCCGGGGATTGTCACCGCGACCCGACCGGCCTTGCCCGGCCGCCGGGTCAGATCTCGACCTTGGAGCCGAGCTCGATCACCGCGTTGGCCGGCAGGTTCAGGAAGGCGGCAGCCGCACCGGCGTTGTGGTGCATCTGGGCGAACAGCTTCTCGCGCCAGGGCGCCATGCCGCTGCCCAGGGTGGGCGTGACCACATCGCGCGAGAGGAAGTAGCTGGTGGTCATGGGGTCGAGATCGCATCCGCGACCGCGCAGGCCCTGCAGCGCCTTGGGAATGTCCGGGTCGTTCTTGAAGCCGTAGTTCACGGTGACGGCCCAGCAGTCACGGCCCAGCGGCTCCACCTGCACCCGCTCGTCCAGCCCGATCCACGGCACCTCGTGGCTGCGCACCGTCACGAACAGGTTCTGCGCATGCAGCACCTTGTTGTGCTTGAGGTTGTGCAGCAAGGCATTCGGCACCACGCCGCTGTCGGCCGACAGGAACACCGCCGTGCCCTCCACCCGCTGCGGCGGGCTCACGAACACCGCTTCCAGGAACGACGGCAGTTCGATGGCGTCGGCCTCGTGGGCCTTGCGCATGAGCGAACGTCCCTGCTTCCAGGTCATCATGAGCATGAACACCACGCAGCCGATGGCCAGCGGGAACCAGCCACCGTCGAACAGCTTGAGCATGTTCGAGCTGAAGAAGGCGAGATCGATGACGAAGAACACACCGGTGGCGGCCACGCACAGCCACAGCGGGTACTTCCAGCCGTAGCGGATGACGAAGAAGGTCAGCACGGTGGTGATGAGCATGTCCAGAGTGACCGCGATGCCGTAGGCCGCTGCCAGATTGGTGGACGACTTGAACATGACCACCGCCAGCACGATGGCGGCAAACAGCGCCCAGTTGACGAAGGGGATGTAGATCTGCCCGGTGTCGCGCACGCTGGTGTGGCGCAGGTTGAGCCGTGGCATGAAGCCCAGCTGGACCGCCTGCTTGGTGACGCTGAACGCGCCCGAGATCAGGGCCTGCGAAGCGATCACGGTGGCCATGGTGGCCAGGATCACCAGCGGCAGCAGCGCCCATTCGGGCGCCATGTTGAAGAACGGGTTCTTGACCGCCTCGGGGTTGTCCAGCAGCAAGGCGCCCTGGCCGAAGTAGTTCAGCGTGAGGGCCGGCATGACGATGCTGAACCAGGCCACGCGGATCGGCTTCTTGCCGAAGTGGCCCATGTCGGCGTACAGCGCCTCGCCGCCGGTGACGCAGAGCACCACCGCGCCCAGGATGATGAAGGTGGTGCCGGGCTGCTCGATCATGAAGCGCAGCGCGTGGTGCGGGCTGATGGCGCTCAGGATCTCGGGGTGGTGGACGATGTGGCTGACGCCCAGCAATGCGATGGCGGCGAACCAGACCAGGGTGATCGGCCCGAAGAACTTGCCGATGCCGCCGGTGCCACGCTTCTGCACCGCGAACAGCATGAACAGCACCACGAGGGTGATGGGCACCACATAGCGCTTGAAGGCCGGCGAGATCACTTCCAGACCTTCCACCGCCGACAGCACCGAAATGGCCGGGGTGATCACGCCGTCTCCATAGAACAGGGCGGTGCCGAAGATGCCGATGACCACCAGCGTGGATCGCAGCCGTGGCTGGTCCTTCACGGCGGTGGAGGCCAGTGCCAGCATGGCGATCAGACCGCCCTCGCCGCCGTTGTCGGCGCGCAGCACCAGCACCACGTACTTCAGCGAGACGATGGTGGTGAGGGTCCAGAAGATGATGGACAGCACCCCGTACACGTTGTCGTGCGTGAAGGGCACATGACCGGACCCGAAGATTTCCTTCACGGCGTACAGCACGCTGGTGCCGATGTCGCCGTAGACCACGCCGATGGCGCCCAGGGTGAGCGCGGCCAGTGATGAAGAGGAGCGGGACACGTGAGAACCCCGCAGCACGGCGGGGTGTTGATCGCGAAGCCGCCATTCTGCCCCCGGATGCTGCGTTGCAGCAACCGGGAGGGCGGCCTAATCCGCCGCCCGGATCAGTCGTAGTTCTCGGCGTCGGGGTCGGTGGCTTCGAGCTCGTAGCTGGCCGCCAGCATGGCCAGGCGGCCGATCACACCGTACATGTAGAAGCGGTTCGGGACGCTGGCGCCCGGCTTGGCACCGGGTTGCGGCAGCTGGGCGCTCTGCTCGAAAGCGAGCGGCACGAAGCTCGAACCCGGGGCATTGAGGTTCTCGTCGACACCCCGATCGGCATGGATGCGGTAGAAGCCGCCCACCACGTAGCGGTCCATCATGTAGACCACCGGCTCGGCCACGGCGCTGTTGATGCGCTCGTTGGTGAGCACGCCCTCCTGGATGATCACCTCGGAGACCTCACGGCCGCCCTGGGTGGTGGCCATGCGGGTCCGGGCCTGGGGCGACAGGGTGTCGATCTCGCGGGCGTCGCGCACCGTCATGATGCCCATGCCGCCGGTGCCGTTGTCGGCCTTGATCACCACGAACGGCTTCTCGTTGATGCCGTATTCCTTGTATTTGCGGCGCACCTTGGTCAGCAGTGCGTCGGCATGGCTGCGCACGCACTCCAGGCCCTGGGTCTCGTTGAAGTCGACCTCGCCGCACTGGCTGAACATGGGGTGGATCAGCCAGTGGTCCATGCCCAGCAGCTTGCCGAAGCGCTTGGCCACTTCCTCGTAGGCCTTGAAGTGGGTGCTCTTGCGCCGGGTGGCCCATCCCGCATGCAGCGGCGGCAGCAGGTACTGCTCGTGCAGGTCCTCCAGGATGCCGGGCACACCGGCCGAAAGGTCGTTGTTGAGCAGGATGGTGCAGGGATCGAAGTTCTTGAGGCCCAGGCGGCGCTTGCTGCGCAGCAGCGGCTCCAGCACGATGGTGCCGCCGCCAGGCAGCTCCTTGGTGACCGGCTCGGTGATGTCGTTGGACAGTGAGCCCACACGCACGTTCAGCCCGGCCATGTAGAAGATCTGCTGCAGCGTGGCCAGGTTGCTCAGGTAGAAGCTGTCGGTGGTGTTCTCGGGCACCAGCAGCAGGTTCTTGGCCTCGGGGCAGATCTTCTCGATGGCTGCCATGGCGGCCTGCACCGCCAGCGGGATCATCTCGGGGGTGAGGTGGTTCCAGCCGCCGGGAAAGAGGTTGGTGTCGACCGGCGCGAGCTTGAAGCCGGCGTTGCGCACGTCGACCGATGAATAGAAGGGCGGCGTGTGCTCCATCCACTCCAGCCGGAACCAGCGCTCGATCACCGGCGTGGATTCGAGGATGCGCTGCTCGAGTTCGTTGATGGGGCCGGTGAGTGCGGTGACGAGATGAGGAACCATGATCGGTGCTACGTGGGGCCAGAGGCCGTGCTTGCAAGTCCTGGAGGCGGCCCGGGCGGGGCAGCTCAGGTACGGATTTCGCCTTCGCCCAGCACCACGTACTTCAGCGAAGTGAGCCCCTCCACACCGACCGGACCACGGGCGTGGAACTTGTCGGTGCTGATGCCGATTTCGGCACCCAGCCCGTATTCGAAGCCGTCGGCAAAGCGGGTGCTGGCATTGACCATCACGCTGGACGAGTCCACCTCGCGCAGG
Organism: uncultured Hydrogenophaga sp.; assembly: GCF_958439165.1. Lineage (GTDB taxonomy): Bacteria > Pseudomonadota > Gammaproteobacteria > Burkholderiales > Burkholderiaceae_C > Hydrogenophaga. Next base: position 9,258 of record NZ_OY288129.1, read on the forward strand.
AAGCGCTGGGCGTGCACATGGTGGGTGGTCAGGATGGATTCGGTGTGATGGCTGCCGTGGCGGTTGATGTGAGCGATCGCTTCATCAAGGCCGTCGACCACCTTGATGCTGATCACCGGCGCGAGGTACTCCTCGCCCCAGTCCTGCTCGGTGGCAGGGGCCAGGCGGGCGCCGGCCACGCCAGCCAGCAGGGCCAGGCTCTCGGGGCAGCCGCGCATCTCGACCCCTTTGGCCGCATACACCGCGCCGATGCGGGGCAGGAAGGCCGCGGCCATGCCGCGCGCCACCAGCAGGCTCTCGGTGGCGTTGCAGGGGCTGTACTTCTGGGTCTTGGCGTTGTCGGCCACGCGCACCGCCATGTCGATGTCGCAGGGGTCGTCCACATAGGTGTGGCAGTTGCCGTCCAGGTGCTTGATGACCGGCACCTTGGCCTCGGCACTGATCCGCTCGATCAGGCCCTTGCCGCCGCGCGGGATGATCACGTCCACGTACTGCGGCATGGCGATCAGGTGGCCCACGGCGGCGCGGTCGGTGGTGGGCACCAGCTGCACCGCCTCAAGCGGCAGGCCGGCATCGGTCAGGGCCTGCTGGACCAGCAGCGCCAGCGCACGGTTGGAGTCGATGGCCTCCGAGCCGCCGCGCAAGATGGCTGCGTTGCCGCTCTTGATCGACAGGCTGGCCGCCTCGATGGTCACGTTGGGCCGGCTCTCGTAGATCATGCCGAACACCCCGATGGGCACCCGCATCTGACCCACGCGGATGCCGCTGGGCATCTGCCGCAGGCCGGAAATCTCGCCGATCATGTCCGGCATGGCAGCCAGCTGCTCGCAGCCCAGGGCGCAGGTCTCGATGACCTTGGGCGTGAGCTTGAGCCGGTCGACCATGGGCTCGGCCAGGCCGGCCGCGCGGGCACGGGTCAGGTCGAGTTCGTTGGCGGCCTGCAGGCTGGCGACATTGGCGCGCAGCAGCCGTGCCAGACCCTGCAGCGCCGCCACCTTGGTGGCCGCACCGGCCCGGGCCATGTGCCGCGAGGCAGCCTGGGCCTGCTGGCCCAGGGTGTGCATGAGTTCGGTGGTGTTGCTGGCGTTCATGTCGTGAATTGTCTCACCGGGGCATGACGGGATGAGTCAGCGCCATACCCCACCGGGATTCCGCATCAGGCCGAGCGTGAAATGTAGCCCATGAGATACACTGTATTCGAGGTTGCCGAGCAGACCCCCGAGTTCCGGCATTGGCTGCTGCGACTCAAGGATCCCGCAGGAAAGGCCAGGGTGCTGATGCGGATCGACCGGCTGATACCTGCAGCAGGGGCAGACGCTGCTGCTGCTGCTGGCCGGGGGCGACAAATCGACCCAGAACGACGACATACGACGGGCATTGACACTGGCCCGCAGACCCAGGAGCTGAGTGATGAGCACCGGAAAAAATGCAGGCACCACGACCCGTCGGGGCACCCGCACCTTCGATGTGGCCGATTACCTGGACTCGCCCGAGGCCATGGCCGCCTACCTCGACGCTTGGCTGTCCGAGGCGCCCGACGATGTGACCGGCATATCCCGAGCACTGGGCGACATTGCCCGCGCCAAGGGCATGAGTCAGGTCGCCCGGGATGCCGGTCTCAGCCGCGAGAGCCTCTACCGCGCCCTGAGCGAGGAGGGCAACCCGAGCTTTCTGACGGTGCTGAAAGTGGCTCGGGCGCTCGGTGTGCGACTGCAGGTGACTGCCGCACCCTGAAATCCGCCACCGATCAGAACGGGTAGTGGCGCGGCGTGGTCTGGATGGTGATCCAGCGCAGCTCGGTGAACTCGGCCACGCCGGCCTTGCCGCCGAAGCGGCCGAAGCCGCTGCCCTTGACGCCGCCGAACGGCATCTGGGCTTCGTCGTGCACCGTGGGACCGTTCACATGGCAGATGCCGCTGTCGATCTTGCGGGCCACGTTGTAGGCACGGGCGATGTCACGGCCGAACACCGAGGCCGACAGGCCGTACTCGTTGTCGTTGGCGCAGGCGATGGCTTCTTCGGTGCCCTTCACGCGCACGATGCACTTGAGCGGAGCGAAGGTCTCTTCGCGGTAGACGCGCATGGCCGGCGTGACATGGTCGAGCACGGTGGCGGGCATCAGCGTGTCCTGGCTCTTGCCGCCGCACACCAGCTTGGCGCCTTTGGCCAGGGCGTCGTCGATGAGTTCGTTGCAGAAGTTCACCGTGGCCATGCCGATGACCGAGCCGAGCACCACCGGGTCCGGCTTGCGCGGGTCGCCCACCGGCAGGTTGCGGGCCTTGTCGCCGAACTTCTTCACGAAGTCGTCGGCGATCTTCTGGTCCACGATGATGCGTTCGGTGCTCATGCAGATCTGCCCGCTGTTGGCGAAGCAGCCGAAGGCCGCGCCGTTGACGGCGTCGTCCAGGTCCGCATCGTCCAGCACCACCATGGGCGCCTTGCCGCCGAGCTCCAGCACCACCGGCTTGAGGTAGCGGGCGCAGGTGGCGGCAATGATCTTGCCCACCTTGGTCGAACCGGTGAAGTTGACCCGGCGCACCGCCGGGTGCGACACCATGGCCTCGACCACGGCGCCGGCATCGGCCGGGGCGTTGGTGATGTAGTTCACCACCCCGGCCGGGAAGCCGGCGTCCTCGAACGATTCGATGATCAGCTGGTGGGTGCGCGGACAGTTCTCGCTGCCCTTGAGCACCACCGTGTTGCCGCACGCGATCGGCACGCAGATGGCGCGCACGCCCAGGATCACCGGGGCGTTCCAGGGCGCGATGCCCAGCACCACACCGGCCGGCTGGCGCACGGCCATGGCCATGGAGCCCGGCACGTCGGAGGGGATCAGCTCGCCGCTGATCTGGGTGGTGAGGCCGGCGGCCTCGCGGATCATGCCGGCAGCCAGCATGCAGTTGAAGCCGGCCCACATGGCGGTGGCGCCGGTCTCGGCGGCCATGGCCTCGATGAAGCGCGGGGTCTTGGATTCGAGCGCGTCGGCGGCCTTGAGCAGCAGGGCGCGGCGGGTGCCGGGGCCGGTCTCGCCCCAGGTCTTGAAGGCCTCGGCGGCGGCTTCCACCGCCATCACGGCGTCGGCCGCGCTGGCCGCCGGGGCGCGCGTGGCCACGCTGCCGTCGAGCGGGTTGCGGCGCTCGAAGGTGGCCCCTTTTTCGGCCGTGACCTTCAGGCCGTTGATGAGCATGGACAGATCGGACATGGGGTTCTCCTGATGGATGTACGGGGATGTTCGGGTGGGGTTCAGGCGGCGGCAGCGGCCGGCTTCTTCGCAGGCTCGCTGCCGGCGCCGAGATAGGCCTCGCGGATGACGCTGGAGCGGGCCAGCAGCCGGGCCGGACCGCTGGCCACCAGGGTGCCGCGCTCCAGCACATAACCCCGGTCGGCCACCGCGAGCGCCTTGCGCACGTTCTGCTCGACCATCAGCACGGTGGTGCCGGCATCGGCGATGCGGCGGGCAATGGTCAGCAGCTCGTCGACCATGCGCGGCGCCAGGCCCAGCGAGGGTTCGTCGAGCATGAGCAGGCGCGGGGCGGACATCATGGCGCGGGCCACCGCCACCATCTGCTGTTCGCCACCACTCATGGTGCCGGCGAGCTGCTGGGCGCGTTCGCGCAGCTTGGGAAAGTCGGCAAAGGCCTGCTCGAGCCGGCGCGCACGCTCGGCCTTGGGGCAGAGCCAGCCGCCGAGTTCCAGGTTTTCAGTCACGCTGAGCTGCGGAAACAGCTGGCGGCCTTCGGGCACCAGGGCCACGCCGGCCTGCACGATCTCGTGGGTCTTCTCCGGCAGGTCGACGCCGTTCAGGCGCACATCACCCTGGCGGCGGATCAGGCCGTTCAGGGCCTTGAGCAGCGTGGTCTTGCCGGCGCCGTTGGGGCCGAGCACCACGGTCAGGCCGGGACGGATGTCGAGCTCGATGTCGCGCAGCACCAGGAAGGCGCCATAGCCGGCACTCAGGCCTTCGATCTTCAGATGGGCCCGGCTGGAGCCGCCGAGCTCGAAGGGTTGCGGGCGGTACCACATCATGCGGTGGCTCCTGCGGTCTCGTCGTTCGTCATTTCGTCGCCCAGGTAGGCCTCGATCACCTCGGGGTCGCGCACCACCTCGGCGGGCGTGCCGTCGGCGATCTTGCGGCCCTGGTGCAGCACGATCACGCGCTCCACATGGCGCAGCAGGGTGGTCACCGCGTGCTCGATCCAGACCACAGTGAGGTCCAGCTCGTCGCGCAGGCGGCGGATCAGCCGGGCCATCTCTTCCACCTCGTTTTCGGTCAGGCCGGCGGCCACCTCGTCGAGCAGCAACATGCGCGGCCGCGTGGCCAGGGCCATGCCGATCTCCAGCAGGCGTTGCTGCGAAGGCGTGATGGCCGCTGCGGGCAGATCGGCCTGGGCCGACAGGCCGATGAGCGCCAGGATGCTGTCGGCGGTGCGCAGCGCCCACGGCACCGAAGCCTCCTCGCCCCAGAGCCAGTAGCGGCGCGGACGGCGGCCGGCGAACTTCAGGCCGAACTCGATGTTCTCGCGCACCGCCATGTCGGCGAAGGTGCGTGGTGTCTGGAAGGTGCGGGCCAGGCCGCTGGCCGCGAAGCGGTGAGGGCCCCGGCCGCTCAGGTCGCGCCCGGCCACCACCAGCCGGCCGCTGGTGGGCCGGGTGACGCCGGAGATCGCATTGAAGAAGGTGGTCTTGCCGGCGCCGTTCGGGCCGATGATGCCCACCAGTTCGCCGGGCATGAAGGTGGCGGACACGGCATCCACGGCGGTCAGTCCGCCAAAGCGCACGGTCACTTCGCCGGCCTGCAGCAGGGGTTCAGTAGCCATGGCGACGCTCCCGCAGCTGCTTCTCGCGCGCTTCGCGGCGGCGCTTCTCGCCACTGAGCTCGTCGCGCAGGTCGGTCCACCAGGCCCGCAGGTCGCGGCCCCAGCCCCGGAACGTGTCGGCGCGCACCGAGGCCAGCCCGCCCGGCAGGTACAGCACCGACAGGATCAGCAGCAGACCGAGCGACATCATGTAGATCTGGGGCACCTGCAGGCGCAGCGTTTCGGCCAGCACGCTGAACACGATGGCCGCGATCAGCGGGCCCCACAGCGTCATGGCGCCGCCGATGAGAGCGATCAGCACCGTCTGGAAACCGATGAAGGGGTTGAACACGGTGTGCGGGTCGATGTAGGTCCAGCGCACGCTCATGGCCGCGCCCACCGCACCGGCCACGGCGGCGGTGAGGGCAAAGCCGGCGATCTTGATGATGCGGGTGTTGACACCCAGGGTCTGGGCGCGCTGCTCGTCGGCGCCGATGCCCAGCATGGCCAGACCGAAGCGGGTGCGCCGGATCACGATGGACAGGGCCAGCGACACCACCGCCAGCAGCAGGACGGTGAAGTACACCGTGCTGGCCTCGGGCACCACCATGAGCACCCGGCCCACGGTGCCGGTCACGCTCTTCTCGAAATAGCTGATGGCATGGCGGATGAGTTCGGTCATGCCGAAGGTCAGCACCGCGAAGTAGGTGCCGCGCAGGTGCAGCACCGCCGCGCCCATGATCACCGCCACCGCCGCCGCGATCAAGGCGCCCAGCATGACGGCCTGGGCCCAGGGCATGTGCTCCAGCGAGAGCGCGCTGGTGTAGGCCCCGATGCCGAAGAAGGCCGAGGTGGCCAGCGAGAGGTAACGGGTGGTGCCGCAGAACAGCGCCCAGCTCGACGAGAGCGCCACGTACATCAGGCAGGTGAGTGCCATGGAGGTGACGAACTCGCTGGCAAAGCCGGGCAGGGCCACGGCCCAGCCGGTCAGGCCGAACAGGACCAGCAGGTCGCGGATGAGGATCTGACGGGAGTTCATGCTTTGCGGGTCTTCTTCGCGAACAGGCCTTCGGGCCGCAGCAGCAGCACGCCGATGAACACCACGTAGCTCAGCAGGGCCTTGAGCGACGGGTTGGTGAAGTGCATGCCCAGCGCCTCGATCACGCCCAGCAGCAGGCCGCCGGCCAGCGCACCGCCCATGCTGCCGAAGCCGCCCAGGGTGATGACGATCAGCGCCGTGACGGTGTAGGGCTCGCCCATGGAGGGGCTGATGGTGTAGGCCATGGACAGCAGGCAGCCGGCCACGCCCGACAGACCCAGGCCGATGCCGAACATCAGCGGGTGCAGGCGCCGGGTGTCGATGCCCACCAGCTGCGCACCCACCGGTGACTGCATCAGCGCGCGCACGCCCTTGCCCAGCAGGGTCATGCGCAGCAGCGCAATGAGACCGCCTGCAAACACCAGCGCCAGCGCGAACACCAGCAGCTTGTTGACCGCGAACTGCGCCTGCCCGCCCGGCAGCGGAATGGCGACCGGCTGGGTGAAGAAGTCGTAACCGCGCAGGTCACCACCCCAGATCCAGGAGATGGCGTTCTGCACCAGGAACATCAGGCCGAAGGCGACCATCAGGCCGCGCGCCTCGAACACATCGAGATTGGGCGAGGTGGCGGTGAGGCGGCGGAAGCACAGCCAGTGCACCGCCACGCCGATGCCCATGAGCAGGGCGAACGAGACCGGGATCATCCACAGCGGCGACAGGCCGAACGAGGTCTGCACCATCCAGGTGACGAAGGCGCCCACCATCAGGAACTCGCCGTGCGCAATGTTGAGGATGCGCATCAGCCCGTACTGCAGGTTCAGCCCGAGCGCCACCAGGGCGTAGATGCCCCCGGTGATGAGACCGGAGGCGATCAGTTCGATCCAGGACGAGAAGGACATCACTTCCAGGCGGGCTTGTTCGGGTTCAGCCGGGCGGTGGCGATCTTCGCGGGCCACACCACCTCGAACTCGCCGTTCTGCCACTGGCCCACGCTGCCCGGGGTGCCCACGTTCTCGCTGCCCTCGAAGCGGATGTCGCCCAGGATGGTCTTGTGGGTGGTGCCCGCGACGTAGTCACGGATCGCCTTGCGGTCCAGACCCTGCGCCTTGACGGCCGCGGTCAGGACCTCCAGACCGGCCCAGCAGGCGCCGCTGGCCCAGCGATCGGGTTCCTTCTTCTGGCTGGCCACGTGGGCGTCGAAATAGGCCTTGGCACCAGGGCTGGTCTTGCTGTTCCAGCTGCCCATGCCCAGCACGCCTTCGGCACCGGCAGCGGTGATGACGTTCTTGTAGAGCGGGAAGGCGGTGCCCACCGAGGCGTAGAAGAACTTCGGGTTGAAGCCGATCTCCTTGGCCTGGCGGCTGGCCAGGATGGTGTCGGGCGGGTAAGTGAAGCCAACGAAGGCATCGGGGTTCTTGTCCTTGATGGAACGCAGCGTGGGCGAGAGGTCCTTGACGCCACCGGGGTAGCTCTTGTCCTCGACCAGCTGGATGCCGGTGCCCTGCAGCGCCACTTTCAGGGCGGCGTAGTTCTCCAGTCCGAACAGGTCGTCCACATAGATGCAGGCCACGGTCTTCACGCCGTTGGCCTTGAGCATGTCGACCACCGCATCGCACATGGGCTTGGGCTGCTGCAGCAGCGAGAAGAAGTAGGGCATCTTCATCTCGATCAGGCGCCGCGACAGGGCGGTGGGCGCCAGGAACGGGTAGCCGAAGCGGTTGGCCAGCGGGGCGGTGGCGAAGTTGGCGTTGCTGCCCCAGGGCGGCAGCACCAGGTCGACCTTGTCGCTGCCCATGAGCTTCTGGTAGGTGCGGACCACGGTCTCGACATCGCTGCGGTCGTCGCTGCTGATGAGTTCGATGCGGCGGCGCACGCCCTTCACGTCCAGGCCGCCGGCGGCGTTCTGCTGCTCGGCCCACAGCAGGTAGTTGGGTTCCTGGCTGGTCTGCGCACCACCGGTCCAGGGACCGGTGCGCGACATCGAATAGCCCACGCGGACGGGGGCGGACTGGGCCAGCAGCTGCGGCGCTACCGACAGGGCACCCACCGTGGCGGCGGTGCGCTGGATCATGACTCGGCGGTTCGTGTTCACCATGGTGTTGTCTCCTGTTGTGGGTTGACCGACCTTGGCATCGTAGGGGGCCGCGCCACTTCCCGCTTGGCTGGCGATGCACTACCTGCTTGATCAAACGTGCATGACGCTCAGGGTTTTCCCGAGGCCGGCTGCTGCGCCCGAGACGCCGCTGCACCCCGTCCGGATAATCCGCCCACCATGTCCGACCCATCCGCCATGAACACCGACCAGGTCGCGCCAGCCGAGCGCGCCGCGGTCTGGCGCGACTGGATCTGGACCCACTTCGGCGGACTGGAATCCGACCTCTACGGCGACGACACCTTCGACGGCCGCATGGCGGCATCACGGGCCGGCGACGTGATCCTCACCCGGCTGGAAGCGAACCGGCACCGGGTCATCAAGAGCCCGCGCATGGCGCAGGCCGCCGACCGCGCCTACCTCAAGATCGTGGCACCCTGGCAGGGCAGCGCCGGCGTCCAGCAGATGGGCCGGCAGACCTGGGTGCGCCCGGGCGGCTGGGCCATCTACGACACCTCGGGCGACTACGAGGTGGCCAACCCGGAGCGGGTGGAGCACCTGATCGTCATGCTGCCCAAGGACGAGCTGGCCGAGCGCGGCCTGCGGCTGGAGCCGCTGATGGCGCGGCATGTGGGCGGGGTCAGCGGCATCGCGCGGGTGGCGCTGGAGACCATGCGCACCACCTACCAGGAGCTGCCCGGCATGAGCGAGACCGCCGCGCGCGGCGCGGGCGAACTCATCCTGCAGCTGGTGCGGCTGTCGCTGCAGGAATTGGCCGGGCGGCCCGACGCCACCACCCAGCTGCAGGCCTTCCGTGACCGCATCCGCCTGCACATCGGGCAGCACCTGCGCGACCCCTCCCTCACGCTCGACCAGATCGCCAGTGCGCTGAACTGCAGCAAGCGCCACCTGCACAACGCCTTCCAGGACGAGGACGACACGCTGGCCCACTACATCCAGCGCCAGCGCATCCAGGGCTGCATGCGGGAGCTGGCCGACCCCGGCCGGGCACAACGCACCATCACCGAGGTGGCGCTCTCCTGGGGGTTCAACAGCACCGCGCATTTCAGCCGGGTGTTCCGCGACCACGCCGGCTGCTCGCCCAGCGACTGGCGGGCCAGCGCGCTGCGCCACCTCGCCTGAATCTGCCGCGGCTCAGCGCAGGGCGCAGCCCTGCGCCACCTTCATGGCCAGCTGGTGCAGGGCCAGCCACGGGTCGGCCGGCCAGCCCGGCTTCTTCAGCCCCTTGACGATGCCGTCCACCGCGTGGGCGTCGTCCAGCCAGCGGGCCAGGGTGGCCGGGGCCAGCAGGGGCAGCAGCCGCTCCATGAGCTTTTCGCGCACGCCCCAGACCCGGCTCTCGCGCAGGGCCACCGGGAGCGGACGGCCGTCGTCCATGGCGGCGCGCACCCGGTTCAACGTGCGAACGTCTTCGGCCAGCGCGTAGTGCACCAGCACCGGCGCCTCGCCCTCGGCCTGCAGCCCGTCAAGCATGCGCTGCACCCGGTGCACCTGACCGCCCAGCACCGCCTCGGCCAGCTTGAAGGCGTCGTACCGGGCCACGTTCAGCACCGCCGCCTCGACCTGGGCAAAACCCAGCTCGCCCGGCGGATGCAGCAAGGCGAGCTTCTGGATCTCCTGGTGGGCGGCCAGCAGGTTGCCCTCCACCCGGTCGGCAAAGAACTGCAGGGTGCGCTGCCCCTCGTCGCCGGCCACGACGCGCTGACCCTGGGCCTGCAGACGCTGCGCGATCCAGGCCGGCAGGGCCTTGCGATCCACCGGATCAAGCTTCACCGTCACGCCGTGGGCATCGAGTGCCGCGAACCAGGCGGATTTCTGTGTCGCCATGTCCAGCCGGGGCAGCAGCACCAGCACCAGGGTGCTGTCGTTGCCTTGTGCCGATTCGGCCAGCTGCTGCAGTGCCTGCGAACCGTCCTTGCCCGGCTTGCCCGAGGGAATGCGGACCTCGATGAGCTGGCGGTCGGCGAACAGGCTGAGCGATGCGCCGCTGGCCAGCACACCGCTCCAGTCGAAGTGCGCGCCGGCCACGGTGTGCACCGTGCGCTCGGTATGCCCCTGGGCGCGGGCCGCAGCCCGGATCGCATCGGCCGCTTCCTGCACCAGCAGCGGGTCGTCGCCGTGCAGCGTGTAGAGGCTGCGCAGGCCGCGCTGCAGCTGGGCGGCGAGTTGCGGCGCGGCCACCTGCATGGTCAGCGGGCCTTCACGGTGACCAGGCGACGCACCACCTGCTGGACGATGTCGCTGGTCATGTCCAGGAACAGCCGCTCTTCTTCGGCGGCCTTGGACAGCACCACCGTTTCGTTGAAGCTGAGTTCGCGCTCGATCAGGATCTCGGTGTCCTCGATCAGGTCACGGCCATCGGCGCTGCGCAGGCGGAACCGGAAACGGGTGCGCAGCTGCAGCTCGCGGATCTGGCCGGCAGCGGTCTGGCCGACCGCTGCCCGTTCGCGCTGGTCGATCAGCACGGTGAGCACCACCTCGGGTCCCGGCGCCGGCACACCATCCACCGGGGGCGGCACCGGGTCGGCACCGTTCACCGCGCGCAGACCGTTGAGGCGCAGCTCGCGCCGCAGTTCGGCGGCCACCGGATTGCCCTCCAGCCCGGCAATGCGCAGCGACGCGAAGTCGAATTTCGGCGCTTCGCGCAGGCGGAAACCGCAGCCCGCCAGCAGCAGCATGGGGGCTCCGAGGAGCAGGGATCGGCGCAGGGTGGATGGGCCGGTCATGTCAGACCACCACGTTGACCAGACGGCCTGGCACCACCACCACCTTCTTGGGCGCGGCACCGGCAGCGGCTTTCTGGAAAGCCTCGCTGGCCAGGGCAGCGGCCTCGATGGCGGCCTTGTCGGCACCGGCCGGCACCGTCACGCTGCCGCGCAGCTTGCCATTGACCTGCAGCACCAGTTCGATCTCGTCCTGCACCAGCGCAGCCTCGTCCACCGCCGGCCACGGCGCGTCCAGCAGGTCGCCCACGGCGCGGGCATAACCCAGCTCCGCCCACAGCGCATGGGTGATGTGCGGGCAGGCCGGGTAGAGCATGCGCACCAGGAGCGACATGCCCTCGCAGCGCACCGCGGCATCGCCCGGGCTGTCGTCGAAGCTGAAATCGTCCAGCGCGTTGAGCAGCTTCATGCAGCCCGACACCACGGTGTTGTATTGCATGCGCTCGTAGTCGTAGCTGACCTGCTTGAGCACCAGGTGCATCTCGCGGCGCAGCTTGCGGGCCTCCGCGCGCACGGTGGCGTTGCTCAGGTCCTGGTCGGTGGCGGCGCGCAGCGCGTCGGCATGGCGATGACCGAAGGCCCACACGCGGCGCAGGAAGCGGTAGCTGCCCTCCACCGCCGCGTCGTTCCACTCCAGCGTGGCCTCGGGCGGCGCGGTGAACATGGTGTACAGGCGCGCGGTGTCGGCGCCGTACTTCTCGATCAGGTCCTGCGGGTCGACGCCGTTGTTCTTGGACTTGGACATGGTGCCCACGCCCTCGTAGTCGATGGCCGTGCCCACCGGCAGATCGCCGACAGCGTTCTTCAGCTTCGCGCCGACGATCTTGCCGCCCTCGTCCAGCACATGTTCGACGTCGTGCGGCCAGAAGTACTCTTTGCCGCCCTTCTCGGTGCGACGCGAGTAGATGTGGTTGAGCACCATGCCCTGCGTGAGCAGCTTGGTGAACGGCTCGTCGACCTTCACCAGCCCCAGGTCGCGCATGACCTTGGTCCAGAAGCGCGCGTACAGCAGGTGCAGGATGGCGTGTTCGATGCCGCCGATGTACTGGTCCATCGGCATCCAGTAGTCGGCGCCGCCGGCCACCATCGCATCCGCATTCTTCGGATCGCAATAGCGCATGAAGTACCAGGACGAATCCACGAAGGTGTCCATGGTGTCGGTCTCGCGCCGCGCGGGCTTTCCGCAGCAGGGGCAGTCGACCTTCAGGAAGGCTTCGCACTTGTTGAGCGGGTTGCCGCTGCCGTCCGGCACCAGGTCCTCGGGCAGACGGACCGGCAGGTCCTTCTCGGGCACCGGCACCGGGCCGCAGGCCTCGCAGTGGATGATGGGGATCGGCGTGCCCCAGTAGCGCTGGCGGCTGATGCCCCAGTCGCGCAGGCGGAAGGTGGTCTTCTTCTCGCCCAGACCTTGTGCAGCCAGCAGGCCCGCCACCTGGTCAACGGCCGCCTTCTGGTTCAGGCCGTCCAGCTGACCGGAGTTCACGCACACGCCGCGCTGCTTGTCGCCATACCACTCGGCCCAGGCGTCGGTGCTGAAGGTCTCGCCCTCCACCGCCACCACCTGCCGGATGGCCAGGCCGTATTTCTTCGCGAACGCGAAGTCGCGTTCGTCGTGCGCCGGCACGCCCATCACGGCGCCGTCGCCGTAACTCATGAGCACATAGTTGCCGACCCAGACCTCGACCTGCGCGCCGGTCAGCGGGTGCGTGACGGACAGGCCGGTGGCCATGCCCTTCTTTTCCTGCGTGGCCAGCTCGGCCTCGGTCGTGCCGCCGGTCTTGCATTCCTCGATGAAGGCCGCCAGCGCGGGGCTGGTCGCGGCCGCATGCTGCGCCAGCGGATGTTCGGCCGCCACGGCGCAGAAGGTCACGCCCATGATGGTGTCGGCACGGGTTGTGAACACGTACAGGCGGCCATCGTTGATGAGCGCGCCGTCGGCACCGCGGATGTCATGGGGGAAGGCGAATCGCACGCCCTCGCTCTTGCCGATCCAGTTCTCCTGCATCAGCCGGACCTTGTCGGGCCAGCCGTTCAGCGTGGCCTTCTCGTTGCCCAGCTGCACATGGTCCAGCAGCTCGTCGGCATAGGCGGTGATGTTCAGGTAGTAGCCCGGGATCTCGCGCTTCTCGACCACCGCGCCGGTGCGCCAGCCCTTGCCGTCGATGACCTGCTCGTTGGCCAGCACCGTCTGGTCCACCGGGTCCCAGTTGACGATCTGGGTCTTGCGGTAGGCCACGCCCTTGTCCAGCATCTTCAGGAACAGCCACTGGTTCCATCGGTAGTAATCGGGCGAGCAGGTGGCGACTTCGCGGCTCCAGTCGATGGCCAGCCCCATCGCCTGCATCTGCTTCTTCATGTAGGCGATGTTCTCGTAGGTCCACTTCGCCGGTGGCACCCCGTTCTTCAACGCCGCGTTCTCGGCCGGCAGGCCGAAGGCGTCCCAGCCCATGGGCATCAGCACGTTGTGGCCGTTCATGCGCAGGTGGCGCGTGAGCATGTCGTTGATGGTGTAGTTGCGCACATGGCCCATGTGCAGCTTGCCGCTGGGATAGGGCAGCATGGAGCAGGCATAGAACTTCTTCCTGCCGGCGGCTTCGGTCACGCGGTAGGCGTCGTTGGCAGTCCAGTGGGCGTGCGCGGCGCGCTCGACGTCTTGGTGGGCGTATTTGTCTTGCATGAACCAGGTGTCCGGCACGGGGCCGGTAGCGAAGGGAACTCGGGAGGACGGGGAACGGGCGCCTGGCCCGACGATGCCGGGCGGATCGCGGATTTTAGGCCGGCACCGCCGATGCGGGCCGTCGCCACGGACTCAGAACGGACTCAGCGGGGCGCAGCGCCGGCAGGCGGGTCGGCCGGGGTGGCCATGAAGCCGATGCGCGACAGGCCTGCCGACTGCGCGAACCCGATCAATGCCGCCACCCGCCCATAGGGCACCGCCGTGTCGGCCTGGAGCAGCAGTTCGGCATCGGGGTTGGTGCGGGCGGCGTCCTGCAGACGCTGCACCAGCTGGGCGTCGGACACCGGCTGGTCGTCCAGGGTGACGGAACCCGCCGCGTCGACGGCCAGCCTCAGACCGGCTTCGGGCAGGCCGCTGGCCGTGCCCTGGGCCCGGGGCAGTTCCAGCGCCAGCCGGCCGGCCATCAGGGGGGCTGCCACGATGAAGATCACCAGCAGCACCAGCATCACGTCCACCAGCGGCGTGACATTGATCTCGCTCATGGGCTGGGCACGGCGACCCGTGTCGAGCCGGCCGAAGCTCATCGTGCCGGGCCGGCCGGTGCCAGCAGTTCGCGCAGGTCGTGGGCAAAGCCTTCCAGATCCGCCTCCAGACGGGCGATGCGCCGGCCCATCAGGTTGTAGGCCAGCACAGCCGGCAGCGCGACCGCCAGGCCCGCAGCCGTCATGACCAGCGCCTCGCCCACCGGACCGGCCACCAGCTCGATCCGCATGCTGCCTTCCGAACCGATGGCTGCCAGCGCCTGGTGGATGCCCCAGACCGTACCCAGCAGCCCCACGAAAGGCGCGGTGGCACCCACCGTGGCCAGCCAGACCTGGCCGGCCTGAAGTCGTTGTGCCGAGCTGGCCAGCGCATCGCGCAGCAGGCGCGTCATCCGCGCATGGCGATCGCCGCTCACGCCGAGGCTGCGACCGGCTTCGGCGTCCAGGCCTGCGACCACGTCCAGCAAGGGACCGAGCACGGCAGCGTTGTCCATGGCGACGGCCCGACGGGGGGCCGCCTCCAGATCGGGCGACTGCCAGAAGGCAGCCACAGCCAGCGGCAGGCTGCCCGCCGCGCGCTGCAGCAGCCAGCCCTTCCAGAGGATGATGACCCAGCTGGCCACCGACATCGCCAGCAGGGCCAGTGCCACGCCGCGGCCGACTTCATCGGCCCGGGCGAGCAGTTCCAGCATGGCGGCAGGCCGTGAGGGAGAGGCGCTCAGCGCAGGCCGAGCACGTCGAACATGTCGTGCAGGCCGGCGCTGCGACCGGCCAGGAAACGCACGGCCCGCAGGCTGCCCTGGGCGTAGGTGGCGCGGCTGCTGGACTTGTGGGTGATCTCGATGCGCTCGCCGGTGCCGGCGAACAGCACCGTGTGGTCGCCCACGATGTCACCACCGCGGATGGTCGCAAAACCGATGCTGGAGGGGTCCCGTTCGCCGGTCACGCCCTCGCGGGCATACACAGCGCAGTCCTTGAGGTCGCGGCCGAGTGCACCGGCAATCACCTCGCCCATCTTCAGCGCCGTGCCGCTGGGCGCGTCGACCTTGTGGCGGTGGTGGGCCTCGACGATCTCGATGTCGTAGCCGGTGGCCAGTGCCTTGGCGGCCATCTCCAGCAGCTTGAGCGTGACGTTCACACCCACGCTCATGTTGGGTGCTATGACGATGGCAATGTGCCGGGCCGCTTCAGCGATCTCGGCCTTCTGGGCGTCGCTGAAACCGGTGGTGCCGATCACCAGGTTGACCCGCTGCTTCACGCATTCGCGCAGGTGCAGCAGGGTGCCTTCCGGCCGGGTGAAGTCGATCAGCACCTGGCTGCCTTGCAGACCCGCAGCGATGTCGTGCGTGATGGACACGCCCAGCGCCTGGCCCGCGTAGGCCCCGGCGTCCTGGCCGATGGCGGGGCTGGCAGCGATGTCGAGTGCACCGGACAGCACGCAGTCGTCGGCGGCGCGCACCGTGTCGATCAGCATCTGGCCCATGCGCCCGCTGGCGCCGGCCACACAGACGCGGTGGCTCATCGGGCGGCTCCGGCGTCCAGCGGCGGGAAGCTGGTGGTGGTGGGTTCGGGGTCGGCGACGGGTGCCGGCGCGGGGTTGCGCGGCTTGTTGGCCTCTTCGAACTTCTTCAGCTGCTCCTCGGTGGCTTCCAGCACCGGGGTCTTGCCCGAACCGCGCTTGACGTCCAGGGACGCCACGAACTCCAGCTCGCTGGGCAGCTCGTCGGCCTCGAAGCGCTCCAGCACGTCGCCCTTGAAGAACACTGCCACCCGACGCTGCTGGCGCGGCTGCCCCTGGCGGGAGAAGGTGAAGACGTAGTCCCAGCGATCGGCGTGGAAGACGCTGGCCACCAGCGGCGAGCCGAGGATGCCGCGCACCTGTTCGCGCGACATGCCGGTGCGCAGCGCCTGGGCCTGTTCGCGGGTGACCACGTTGCCCTGCACGATGTCGATGCGGTAAGGCGTGACCAGGCTGGTGACCGAGGGCAGACGCTCGGTGACGCTGGAGCAGGCGCTCAGGACGGCCACGGAGGCCAGCAGCGCCAGACGCCGTCCCGTACGGGCCACGGCAGATCGGATGCGCGACGATGGGTGGAGCGTGGACACAGCTGGCGATATCATCCGGCCATTGTAGCCACCGGGGTGGGCTCCCTGCCCTGCCTCCAGCGCCCGCGCACCGACCATGACCAACATCGAAGAACTCAAGAGCACGGGCCTCAAGGCCACACTGCCGCGCCTGAAGATCCTCGAAGTCTTCCAGTCGGCCAAGCAGCGCCACATGACCGCCGAGGACGTGTTCCGGGTGCTGCTCGAGGAGCGCTCGGACATCGGGCTGGCCACCGTCTACCGGGTGCTCATGCAGTTCGAGCAGGCCGGCCTGCTCACCCGCAGCAACTTCGAATCCGGCAAGGCGGTGTACGAGCTGAACGAGGGGCAGCACCACGACCACCTGGTCTGCCTGGACTGCGGCCGGGTCGAGGAATTCTTCGACGCCGAGATCGAGAGCCGGCAGCACATGGTGGCCCAGACCCGCGGCTTCAAGCTCCAGGAACATGCCCTGTCGCTGTACGCCAACTGCACCAAGACCGACTGCGAGCACCGCCAGAAAGGCAACACCCGCTGAGAAGGCGGGCAGCTCAGTCGCTGCGGCTCATGGCCGCCCGGTGGCGGGCCACGAATTCCTGGTAGGTGTCGATGCCCCGCAGCTGCAGGATGGTGTTGCGCACCGCCGCCTCCACCAGCACCGCGATGTTGCGCCCGGCCACCACCTGGATGACCGCCTTGCGCACCGGGACACCTAGCACGTCCTGGTGGAGCGGCTCGTGGGGCATGCGCTCGTAGTCGCGCTCCATGGTCTCCCGACGGACCAGGTGCACGATCAGCTGAAGACGCATCTTGCGGCGCACCGCCGTCTCGCCAAAGATGGCCTTGATGTCCAGCAGGCCGATGCCGCGCACCTCCAGCAGGTTCTGCAGCAGCTCGGGACAGCGGCCCTCGATGCTGGTCTGGTTGATGCGGTAGAGATCGACAGCATCGTCGGCCACCAGACCATGCCCGCGCGAGATCAGCTCCAGCCCGAGCTCGCTCTTGCCCAGGCCGGACTCGCCGGTGATCATGACCCCCATGCCGAGGATGTCCATGAACACCCCATGCATGGTGGAGCGGTCGGCAAAGTGGCGGGACAGGTAGGCACGCAGCACATCGATCACGAAGGCTGCCGACTCCTGGGTGGCAAACATCGGGATCTGGGCCCGCTCGCACATCGCGATCAGTTCGTCGGGCGCGGTCTGACCGTCGGCCACCACGAGCACCGGCGGCTCCAGCGTGACGATGCGGGCCACGCGGCGGCGGTTGTCGTCATGGCTGGGGCTGGTGAGGTAGGCCACCTCGCGCTCACCGATGACCTGCAGCCGGTAGGGGTGGATGTAGTTGAGGTAGCCGACCAGGTCGGCGCCGGAGCGCGCGGCCCGCACCGCCACCTCGTCAAACCGACGTTCGGATGCGCCCAGGCCGGCAATCCATTGCCATTTGAGCGGCTCGCGGTGGTCCTCGAACAGGACGTCGGCGCTGACGACGGTGGGCTTCAAGTCGGTGCGCCGGAACCGGCCGTCAGGCTGCGGCGTGGGCCGACTGCCAGCCGGCGATCAGGGCGTGCAGATCGGCTGCGTCGCTGGAATTCTTCATGCGCTCGCGCAGCGCGCTGTCGCTGAGCAGTTCGGCGATCTCGGAGAGGATCTCCAGGTGCTTCTGGGTGGCTGCTTCAGGCACCAGCAGGAAGATCATCAACTGGACCGGCTGCTCGTCCGGCGCGTCGAAACCGATCGGCTGGCCCAGCTGGAACACCGCAGCCAGCGGCTGCTTCAAGCCCTTGATCCGGCCGTGCGGAATGGCCACGCCATGGCCGAGGCCGGTGGAGCCCAGCCGCTCGCGGGCGAACAGGCTGTCGGTGATGAGGGCGCGGTTCAGGCCGTGCAGACTTTCGAACAGCAGTCCGGCTTCTTCGAATGCGCGTTTCTTGCTGGTGGCGTCAACGCTGACCAGCACCTGCGCTGCGGGCAATATGGCGGATAGACGGTTCATGCGGGCCCTTTCGGACCGCGAATTATGCCGACTTGGTCCCCCGTGACTAGGGACAGCGGACAAAAAAGCCGCTTGACACAGCGGCTGCTTGCTGCGATGCAACACACGGGGCTGTTCGGGGTGGCCCACCGTGTGTTGCGTCACGAAAAACGTCACATCAGGCGTTTGGCGGCGTCGTGGTGATGATCCTGGGTCTTGTCCTTGTAACGCAGCACCTGCCGGTCGAGCTTGTCGGCCAGATCGTCGACGGCGGCATATAGGTCGGCGTGGGCGCTTTCGGCGAACAGGTCGCGGCCCTTGACGTGGATATTGCACTCGGCCCGCTGGCGAAGGTCCTTCTCCCTGAGGTTGTCCACCGTCAGCAGGACCTTGATGTCGACCACCTGGTCGAAGTGCCGGGATATCCGCTCGAGCTTGGTGGTGACGTAGCCGCGAAGGGCTGGCGTGACTTCCAGATGATGACCGCTGATCGTCAGGTTCATGGATGAGCCTCCTATTGCTCCGGGTTGACACAGGCCGCCGGCTTGAGGGCTGCGGCCACGGGGATGGCTTCGGTTCACTATGCCCCCGAACCCGCCGGTGCGCAAGCCAATACCGCAAAAGCAGCCTTTCGATTTAGCATGCGGGCACGCTCACCCACCGGTCTGTGCTGGATTCCCTCCCATGAAGCCATCCGCCCTGGACGACGACCACGGGCCGGTCACTCCCGAGCCGGCAGCCGATGCATCGCAGCGCCTGCTGCTGCTGCAGGTAGGCATCCTGGTCGGGCATCTGCCGGGGTTGGTGCTGGGCACGACGGTCCTGGCCAGCGGGGCCGCACTGATCCTGCTGCACCAGGGCATGTCGCAGTGGGCCGTGGCCCTGTGGTGGCTGGCGATGGTCGGCTATTCGACAGCCCGGTTGATGCTGTGGCGCGCCTTCCGGCAAACGGAAACCAGCACCGCCAACGCATCGCGACGGGCCCTGCTCCTGACCCTGAGCAGCGGCCTGGCCGGCACCCTGTGGGGAGCGCTCTCGTGGTTCTTCTTCACGCCGCAGGACCCGCTGTCGATCGCGCTGGTGGTGGCCATCCTGTGCGGCATCCTGTCCAGCTCCACACAGTCGATCGGCGCGTACTGGCCGGCCCATGCCGCTTTTGCACTGCCGTGCACGTTGCCGTTTGCCATCAGGTGCCTGATCGAGCCTTCGCAGGGCCTGACCATCCTGGGCGTGCTGTCGCTGCTGTACCTCGCGTTCACCTCGGCGTTTGCCCGCACCATCCCGCGCTCGCTGGAGGCCCAGCTGAAGCTGCAGCTGCAGAACGAAGCCCTGGTGCAGGAGCTCACATGGGCGCGGGACGGCGCCATTGCATCGGAGCGGGACAAGTCGCGATTTCTGGCAGCAGCCAGCCACGACCTGCGCCAGCCGCTGCATGCCATGGGCCTGTTCGTGCCGGCGCTCCAGGCGCAGCTGGACAGCCGCCAGCCTTCGCCCGACGTCATGCGCCACATCATCGACCGCATGACGGCGGTGCTGGCCGGCATCGGGCATCAACTCGACCTGCTGCTCGACATGTCGCGACTGGAGGCCGGCACGGTGGAGCCCAGACGGTCTGCGACCCACTGCGGCATGGCGATGGAGCGGGCCTGCGCGTCGGTCCGCACGCAGGCTGCCGCACGAGGCCTGCGCCTGCGCGTCATCGCGCCGGAGCTGTGGGTGGACACCGACCCGGACGTCCTGCACACCATCCTGCTCAACCTGCTGGCCAATGCCGTGCGCTACACGAATCAGGGCAGCATCGCGGTGACGGCCCGGCGACGCGGCCCGTCGGTCGAGCTGGCGGTGAGGGACAGCGGCATCGGCATTCCGCAGGAAGACCTGCCGCGCTTGTTCGAGGCCTACTTCCAGGCCCGCAATGCCAGGCAGGACCCGACGCAGCTGCAGGGATTCGGCCTGGGACTGGCGATCGTGCAGCGGCTGGCCTGGCTGCTGGGCACCGAGGTGCAGGCCCGGTCCGAACTGGGCTGCGGATCGGTCTTCAGCTTCCGGCTGCCGGCCTGTCCGCCGCCGGCGTTG
Source organism: uncultured Hydrogenophaga sp. (assembly GCF_958439165.1). Classification (GTDB taxonomy): domain Bacteria; phylum Pseudomonadota; class Gammaproteobacteria; order Burkholderiales; family Burkholderiaceae_C; genus Hydrogenophaga. Next base: position 29,283 of record NZ_OY288129.1, read on the forward strand.
CTGCCCGATCAGCCCGGGCAACCCGCCCTGGCGACCGGCCAGAGCGTGCTGGTGATCGACGACGACGAGCAGATCCTGGCGGCGATGTCGCTGCTGCTGGACAGCTGGGGCGTCTCGACCATCGCTGCACGCACGCTGAACGAGGCCTGCCAGCAACTGGCGCGGGCAGCCACACGGCCGATGGTGGTGGTGCTGGACCACCAGCTCGATCAGAGCGGTTCTTCTCAGGCCAACATCCGGCAGCTGCGCGACTGGCTGGCGCCGGATGCGCACATCGTCATCATCACCGGCGACACCTCCAGCCAGACGATGCAGCAGGTCGCCGCGCTGGGTGTGCAGGTCTGGCACAAGCCGGTCGATCCGATGCTGTTGCGCCATCTGCTGCAGCAGGAAGGACCTGCATCGGATTGACGACAATCCGCACATCGTCGCGGAGCCGCCCATGTCACTCGATACCTTGATCAGCCACAACCTGGGCCAGACGCCGCTGCCGGTACACGACGGCGGCTGCGCGCTGGTGCTCATGGGCGGCGGCGCCCGTACGGCGTACCAGGCCGGCGTGCTCAAGGCCGTGGCCGGCATGCGCCGCCCGGCCGGCAGCGGGTTTCCGTTCCGCTGGCTGTTCGGCACCTCGGCCGGCGCCCTGAACGCGGCCTACCTGGCCAGCCGCTCTGCACAGGGGCTGGACGCCCTGGACGGCATGGCTGCCTTCTGGGCGCAGCTGCGGTCCGAACGGGTCTACCGGCTCGAAGCCCCCTCCTGGGTCCGGGCCAGCCGACTGCTGGCGGGCTGGACGCTGGCTCGGCAGGTCAAGCGCCACCGCGCCCTGCTCGACACCCTGCCGCTGGTGGACACGCTGCACAAGGCCATCGACCTGCGACAGCTGGAAGCGGCCCTGGAAAGCGGCGTCATCGACGGGCTGGGTGTGACCGCATCGAGCTACACCACCGGCGAGCACTGGACCTTCTGCCAGGTCGCCAGCCGCAGCACGCTGCACCCCTGGCGGCGCCCCGGACGGCGCGCCGAGTTCCAGCCGGTCACCATCGAGCACCTGATGGCGTCCAGCGCCATCCCGTTCCTGTTTCCCTCGGTTCCCCTGTGGGTGGACGGGCACCTGGAGCACTTCGGCGACGGCTCCATGCGCCAGCTCTCGCCCCTGTCGCCCGCGATCCAGGCCGGCGCACGGCGGGTGCTGGTCATCGGGGTGGGTCAGCCGCAGCGTGCCGGTCTGGCACCGGCCCATGCCGGTGAGCCCACCGCCGGCACGATTGCCGGCCACGCCATGGCCAGCGTGTTTCACGACACCCTGCAGGCGGATGTGGAGCAGACCACCCGGGTCAGCCAGACCCTGGCCCGGCTGCCATCGGACCTGGCCGCTGCACTGCCCTACCGGCCGGTGGAAGTGCTGGCCCTGCAGCCCAGCCTGTCGCTGGACGAGCTGGCCATGAAGCACCTGCGCGAACTGCCGGCGTCCACCCGGAACACCCTGGTGGGCCTGGGCGCGCTGGACGATGCCCGTGGAGCCGCAGGCAGTGCCGCCGCGCTGGCCAGCTACCTGCTGTTCGAGCCCGGTTTCGTGCAGGCCCTGATCCAGCTCGGCGAGCACGATGCCTGGCGGCGAAAGGACGAACTGACCGCATTTCTGGCCGATCCCGCCACGGCCGGCCGCCCGGTGGCGGTGCCATAATCGCGGCCTTCCCCACGCATGGAGAACAGCATGGACAGCACGCCACCCAGTTGCGTGCTTTCAGCCTGCCCCGCGGCCGTCTGACGGATCCGGCGGTACAGCGGGCTGAAAGCAGCCCCGAATCGCCCCACCCAGACCGAAACCTGCCGGGAGCCATCCATGCTCAACGTATTCACCCTGGCCAACGGCCGCCTCTTCCAGGAAGAGATCGAGTCGCTGGAAGAACTCGCCAAGTTCAAGCCCATCTGGGTCGACCTTGAAGACCCCACGCCCGAAGAGCGGCGCTGGGTCAAGCAGCACTTCGGTCTGTCCATTCCGGAAGACGCGATGGACGAGGACATCGAGGAGTCCGCCCGCTTCTTCGAAGAGGACAACGGCGAGCTGCATGTGCGCAGCGACTTCCTGATCGACGACGAGGAAAACCCGCGTGCGGTGCGGGTGGCGTTCATCCTCAACGAGCACAACGACCAGCTCAAGAGCCGGGGTGTGCTGTTCTCGATCCACGATGAAGACGTGCCGGTGTTCCGCCTGCTGCGCATGCGCGCCCGTCGCATGCCCGGCCTGATCGAGAACGCCAAGGACGTGCTGCTGATGCTGTTCGACGCCGACGCCGAATACTGCGCCGACACGCTGGAGGACATCTACGACGACCTGGAGAAGGTCAGCCGCCAGGTGCTCGCCGGCGAGGTGACCGACAACAAGGCCGGCGAGGCGCTGGCGGCCATTGCCCGGCACGAGGACATGTCCGGCCGCATCCGCCGCAACGTCATGGACACCCGGCGCGCAGTCAGCTTCATGATGCGCAGCCGCCTGCTGAGCGCCGAGCAGTTCGAGGACGCACGGCAGATCCTGCGCGACCTCGATTCGCTGGACGGCCACACCGCCTTCCTGTTCGACAAGATCAACTTCCTGATGGACGCCACGGTCGGCTTCATCAACATCAACCAGAACAAGATCATCAAGATCTTCTCGGTGGCCAGCGTGGCCCTGCTGCCACCCACGCTGATCGCCAGCGTCTACGGCATGAACTTCCAGCACATGCCCGAGCTGGCGCAGGAATGGGGCTACCCCTATGCGCTGGCGCTCATGGTGCTGTCTGCCGTGGGCCCGATGCTGTACTTCCGCAAGCGGGGCTGGCTGAAGTGAGCAGGGCCTCGATGATGCCGGCGCTGTAACGGCTGGCCACCTCGCGCAGGAAGCGCGAGAAGTCGACATGCGCCGAGTCGTCCGCCCGGTCGGAGATGGTCCGCACCACCGCCAGCGGCACGCCCAGATCGTGGCAGACCTGGGCCATGGCGGCACCCTCCATCTCGACCGCCAGCGCATCTGGCAGCTCCACCTGCAAGGCCCGGCTCTCGGCAGTGGTTGCCACGAACCGGTCGCCACTGAGCAGCAGCCCCTGATGCAGGCGAGGCGCCTGCAGCGCGAACGCCTCACCGGTCCCGGGAGGCAGCAGCACCGGCAGGCTGCCGAGCATGCGGTCGCAGGCGAGTTCAAGTCCGTCGGTCAGCCATGGGTCGGCGTCGAATCGCGCGCGCCCATAGCCGGGGACCTGGTGCCGGGGAAACAGCGGGGAGACATCCAGATCGTGCTGCAGCAGCTGCCGCGCCAGCACCACGTCGCCCACCCGCACGCCCGGGCCCAGGCCACCGGCCACACCAGTGAAGACGATGCGGCCCACCCGGTAGCGCTCGGCCAGCAGGGCTGCAGTGGTGGCCGCCGCCACCTTGCCGATGCCGCACAGCACCAGCACCACCGGCTGACCGTGCAGGTGACCGTGCCAGAAGTCGCGGCCCGCATGGCGTTCGCGCTGTTCGTCCGGCATGCGGGCGATCAGGTCGGCAATCTCTTCGTGCAGGGCGGCCACGATGGCCAGCGGTGAATCTTTGGGAGCATGGATATCCATGCCCCGGATTGAACCAGAACCGGCCCGGGGCCGGCTCCGGGCCGGGTCAGCCACGCAGTTCGCGGCGCAGGATCTTGCCGACCGGCGTCTTGGGCAGCTCGGTGCGGAACTCGATCACCTTGGGCTGCTTGTACCCGGTGAGGTTGGCGCGGCAATGGGCCCGCACCTGCTCTTCGGTCAGGCTGTCGCCCTTGCGCACGATGACCAGCTTGATGGCTTCACCGGCCTTCTCGTCGGGCACACCCACCGCCGCACATTCGAGCACGCCCGCCAGCTGCGAGACCACGTCTTCGACCTCGTTGGGGTACACGTTGAAGCCGGCGCACAGGATCATGTCCTTCTTGCGATCGACGATGCGGAAGAACCCGCGCTCGTCCATGGTGCCCACGTCGCCAGTCTTGAAGTAGCCGTCGGCGGTCATGACCTTCGCGGTCTCGTCGGGCCGCTGCCAGTAACCGGCCATGACCTGGGGCCCCTTGATCGCGATCTCGCCAGGCTGGCCCAGGGGGACCGGGCGACCTTCATCGTCCAGGCAGACCATCCAGGTGCCCGGCAGCGGCACGCCGATGGTGCCGGTGAACTCGGTGCTGGTGGTCGGGTTGCAGCTGGCCGACGGGCTGGTTTCCGACAGGCCATACCCCTCGCAGATCGGGCAGCCGGTCTTCTCCAGCCAGAGCTTCGCGGTGCCGCTCTGCACCGCCATGCCGCCACCCACCGACACCTTGAGGTTGCTCCAGTTCACGGTGCCGAAATCGGGGTGGTTGGCCAGGCCGCCGAACAGGGTGCTGACCGCCGGGAAGCTGTGGAAAGTGTGGCGCGAGAGTTCCTTGAGCACCGCCGGCAGGTCGCGCGGGTTGGGGATCAGGATGGCTTTGCCGCCGGTGCGCATGCCCAGCATCATGTTCACCGTGAAGGCGAAGATGTGATACAGCGGCAGCGCGCACACGGCCGTGGGCTGCTCGCCTGCCGGCACCCGCGACATCACCGGCTGGTTCCAGGCCTCGGACTGCAGCACGTTGGCCAGGATGTTCCGGTGGAGCAGCACCGCCCCCTTGCTGACGCCGGTGGTGCCACCGGTGTACTGCAGCACCGCCATGTCGTCGGGCTGCAGGTCGACGCGCTGCAGCGAGCCACGGGTGCCCCGGGCCACCGAGTCGGTGAAGCGCACCGCACCGGGAAGCTGGAAGGGCGGAACCATCTTGCGCACATGCCGCACCACGTAATTCACCAGTGCGCCCTTGAGCAGACCCAGCAGGTCGCCCATGGCGGTGATCACCACATGCTTGACCGAGGTCTGGGCGATGCACTGCTGCAGCGTGGTGGCGAAGTTCTCGATGATGACGATGGCCTTCGCGCCGGAATCCTTGAGCTGGTGCTCCAGCTCGCGGGCGGTGTAGAGCGGATTCACGTTCACCACCACGAAGCCGGCGCGCAGGATGCCCGCCACTGCCACCGGGTACTGCGGCATGTTGGGCATCATGATCGCGACCCGGTCACCCTTGACCAGCCCCAGACCCTGCAGGTAGGCCGCGAAGGCCTGGGACAGGCTGTCGACCTGGGCAAAGCTCACGTCCTTGCCCATGAAGCTGTAGGCCGTCCTGCCCGCATGCCGCTCGAAGCTTTCCTCCATCAGGTGGACCAGCGAACGGTAGGGGCGGGTGTCGATGTCGGCCGGCACGCCTTCGGGGTAGGCGGCCAGCCAGGGCCGGTCGGCGGTGGCTGGGGTCATGGGCACGGTCTCCTCCAGGGCGAAATCACTCGATGGCCTTGGTCATGTCCTCGACCACCTTCTTGGCGTCGCCGAACACCATCATGGTCTTGTCCATGTAGAACAGCTCGTTGTCCAGACCGGCATAACCGGCGGCCATGGAGCGCTTGTTGACGATCACCGTCTTGGCCTTGTAGGCCTCCAGGATCGGCATGCCGTAGATCGGCGAACCCTTCTGCAGCGCGGCCGGGTTCACCACGTCGTTGGCGCCCAGGATGATGGCCACGTCGGCCTGACCGAATTCGCCGTTGATGTCCTCCATCTCGAACACCTGGTCGTAGGGCACTTCGGCCTCGGCCAGCAGCACGTTCATGTGACCCGGCATGCGGCCGGCCACCGGGTGGATGGCGTACTTGACGGTGATGCCCTTCTCGGTGAGCTTGTGCGCCAGTTCCTTGACGGCGTGCTGGGCGCGGGCCACGGCCAGACCGTAACCCGGCACGATGACCACCGTCTCGGCGTTGCCCAGGATGAAGGCGGCATCGTCGGCACTGCCGCTCTTGGCGGTGCGCTGCACGCCGCTTCCGGTGGCGGCCGTGCCGGCCTCGCCACCGAAGCCGCCCAGGATCACGCTGATGAACGAGCGGTTCATGGCCTTGCACATGATGTAGCTCAGGATCGCGCCCGAACTGCCCACCAGCGAGCCGGCGATGATCAGCATCGGGTTGTTCAGCGAGAAGCCGATGCCGGCCGCCGCCCAGCCCGAGTAGCTGTTGAGCATGGACACCACCACCGGCATGTCGGCACCGCCGATGGGGATGATGATCAGCACGCCCAGCACGAAGGACAGGGCCAGCATCACCATGAAGGCGGTCCAGTTTTCGGTGAAGGCGAAGAACACCCCCAGGCCGATGGTCACCAGGCCCAGCACCAGGTTCAGCAGGTGCTGGCCGCCGAAGGTCACGGGCGCGCCCTGGAACAGGCGGAACTTGTACTTGCCCGAGAGCTTGCCGAACGCGATGACGGAACCGCTGAAGGTGATGGCACCGATGGCAGCACCGAGGAACAGCTCGATCTTGTTGCCGAACGGGATCTGCGTGCCCTTGGCAACGATGCCGAAGGCCCAGGGCTCGGCCACCGCCGCCACCGCGATGAACACCGCCGCCAGGCCGATCATGCTGTGCATGAAGGCGACCAGCTCGGGCATCTTGGTCATTTCGACACGCTGGGCCATGACGGCGCCGGCGCCGCCACCGATCACCAGGCCCACCAGCACCCAGACCATGCCTTCGGCCTGTCCGGTGGAGAGCTCGACGATGAGCGCGGCCGTGGTCAGGATGGCAATGGCCATGCCGGTCATGCCGAACATGTTGCCGCGGATCGACGTGGTGGGATGCGACAGTCCCTTGAGTGCCTGGATGAAGAACACCGAGGCGACCAGGTACAGCAGGACAACCAGATTCATGCTCATGCTTTGTCCCCTGCGGCCGGGGCCTTGCGTTCCTTCTTCTTGAACATCTCCAGCATGCGGCGCGTCACCAGGAAGCCGCCGAACACGTTGACCGCGGCCAGGGCCACGGCGAGCACGCCCATGGTCTTGCCCAGCGGGGTTTCAGTGAGGGCGGCTGCCAGCATGGCGCCGACGATGACGATGGCCGACACCGCATTGGTCACGGCCATGAGCGGCGTGTGCAAAGCAGGCGTGACGTTCCAGACCACGTGATAGCCCACATAGATGGCCAGCACGAAGATGATGAGATTGATGAGGGTCGGGGATACGGCGTCCATGTCACTTCCTTTTCACTTCACCGCCCTGGGTCATCAGGCAGGCGACGACGATGTCGTCGTCCATCGGCACCTGGACCGCAGTGGCGTCTTTGGGCAGCACGAGCTTGAGAAAGTCGAGCACGTTGCGGGCGTACAGGGCGGAGGCGTCGGCTCCCACCATGGCGGGCAGGTTGGTCTCGCCGATGATGGACACCCCATGCTGAACGACGGTCTGATCGGCCAAGGTGAGGGGGCAGTTGCCGCCCACGCCGCCCGGGCCCTTGCCGGCAGCCAGATCGACGATGACCGATCCCGGCTTCATGCTGCGCACCATCTCTTCGGTGATCAGCGTGGGCGCTGCCCGACCCGGGATGAGGGCGGTGGAGATGACCACGTCGGCCTGGGCCACCCGCTTGGCCACCTCGGCCTTCTGGCGGTCCAGCCAGCTCTGGGGCATGGGGCGGGCGTATCCGCCCACACCCTCGGCAGCTTCCTTTTCTTCGGCGGTCTCGTAAGGCACGTCGATGAACTTGGCGCCCAGCGACTCCACCTGCTCCTTCACCGAGGGGCGCACGTCGCTGGCCTCGATGACCGCGCCCAGGCGCTTGGCGGTGGCAATGGCCTGCAGGCCGGCCACGCCGACCCCCAGGATGACCACCCGCGCAGCCTTGACCGTGCCGGCGGCCGTCATGAGCATGGGGAAGAAACGCTGGTAGCGGTTGGCCGCCAGCATCACCGCCTTGTAACCGGCGATGTTGGCCTGCGACGACAGCACGTCCATGCTCTGGGCACGGGTGGTGCGGGGCGCAGCTTCCAGCGCGAAGCTGGTGAGGCCGGCTGCCGCCAGTTTCTGCAGCCCGGGGGCGTCGAACGGATTGAGCATGCCGACCAGGGTCGAGCCGCTCTTCATGTGGGGCAGTTCGGCGTCGGAGGGGCTGCGCACCTTCAGCACCAGCTCGGCGCCCAGGGCGCCGGCCGCATCGGTGATGGTGGCACCGGCTGCGATGTAGGCGTCGTCGGTGGCACTGGCGGCCAGGCCGGCGCCCGCCTGCACCTTCACGGCATGGCCCTGGGCCACCAGTTTCTTGGCCGTCTCGGGGGTGACGGCAACGCGGGTTTCGCCCACCGCGGTCTCAGTGGGTATGCCTATCAGCATCGGGGGTCTCCTCGCTCGGGGTGATCGTTCGCGCGGGAGCTTACCCGAAAGCCCGCTGTCAGCTTCGTCGCTCGGGCGGCAACCGCACCCCCGGGACAGATAATCCGCCGATGGACAACCGATGGAAACCCAGCGTCACCGTGGCCGCCATCATCGAGCGCGATGGCCGTTATCTGCTGATCGAGGAGCACACGCCGGAAGGTCTGCGGCTGAACAACCCGGCGGGACACCTCGATCCCGGCGAGAGTCCGCAGCAGGGCGTGGAACGTGAAGCCCTGGAGGAGACGGCCTGCACTTTCCGTGCCGAGGCACTGGTGGGCATCTATCTGTCGAGGTTCCAGCGGGGCGACCAGGACATCACCTACCTTCGGCTGGCCTACTGCGGCAGCGTCGGCGAACCCGATCCGGGCCGCTCCCTCGACCAGGGCATCGTGCGCACCTTGTGGATGACCCCCGAGGAGGTCCGGGCCAGCGCCGATCGGCACCGCAGTCCGCTGGTGCTGCGCTGCATCGAGGACCACCGGGCAGGACGCCGCCTGCCGCTGGACGCGGTGTTCACCGACGGGTCGGTGCTGATGGGTCCGGGTGGATCACCGGGGCGCTGAGCGCCAGCGGGATCTTGAGCCAGAAGCATGACCCCCGACCAGGCCGGCTGCGCAGGCCCACCGTGATGTCCAGCAGGGCAGCCGACTCGCGGACGATGAACAGCCCGAGGCCCACGCCACTGTCGGTCTCGGTTTCCGGGACGCCACGGAAATAGGCGCCGAAGATGCTCTCGACCTGCTCCGGCAACACGCCGATGCCGGTGTCCCACACCTGCACCAGCAGCCCGTCGTGGCGCGGACGGCAGGCCACCACCACACCGCCTTGCTGCGTGTAACGCACCGCATTGGCGACCAGATTGCCCAGAATGCGCTCCAGCAGGATCGGGTCGCTCCTGACCTGGGCAATGCCCGGCGTCACCGTCCAGCGCAAGCCCTTGGACCGGGCCTGCAGGCCGTAGACCACATCAATACGCTCCAGCAGGGGCTGGATGGAGAAGCACGAAATGTTCGGATGCAGGGCACCCACCTCCAGCCGGGACATGGTGTGCAACGAATCCAGCAGGTGGTCCGCCGACGCAATGGCCTCGCGCAGCTGTGTCAGGGTGGCGGGCGACACAGGCCGGTCGGGCTGCTGGGCCAGGCTGTCGGCAGCCAGCGTGATGGCATAGACCGGTTGCCGCAGATCGTGGCTGACCGCAGCCAGCAGGCGCGACTTCTCGGCCGACGTCCGGCGTGCCTCGTTCAGCCGGATCGCCTCGCTGATCTGCAGCGACTGGGCCTGCTGCCTGGCCCGCCGCTCGGCACGGATGTGCTCGCCCAGCGCAAACGCCATCAGGATCATCTCGCAGGTCGATCCGACGACCAGCGGCTGGGCCAGCCATTCGGGGCGGGTCCAGTGCCCCATCCGGATGGCCAGCTCCAGCAGTGATCCAGCCAGCGTGGCGGCCCAGGCGGCGAAAAACTGCTGCCCCCCGATGTAACGCCTGCGAAGGGCGTGAAGGCCCAGGAACATCAGGAGACCGATGGTGCACAGGGCCAGCATCAGCAGCTGCGGCACGAACGGGTGCTGCGGCCACAGGCTGGTGGCCACGAAGCAGGCCAGCCACAGGGTGCTCAGCGCCTGCAGATGTCGGTCGACCCGCGGCATGCGCTGCGGCGTGCCCAGAAACCGGCGGGAAAACTCCACCGCCAGCACACCGGCCAGGGTGATCCCGAGCTGCTGAAGGGTCCGGTTCCAGTGGCCGCCTTCGGTCCAGACAAACTCGGCCCCCAGACCGGACAGCGCCAGCAGGCCCAGCCCCACCGCGATCCGGAACCCGGCATAGAGCAGGTAGACACGGTCGCGCATGGCCGCGTACATCACCAGGGTCTGGCCCATGAGCCCGGCCGTGATGCCGAAGTACAGCCCCAGCAGCAGATAGATCGCGTGATCCCGACGGATCAGCGATTCCGGCCGCCACAGATTGAGCGGCATTTCCAGCGAACTGGCCGACCGCACCCGCAGGTGGAGGTCCACCGGCTGATCGGGCAGGAGGTCGATCGGAAAAACGTGCTGCCGGTGCGATACGGCACGGTGGTCGAAAGGCAGCTCGTCGCCACCCCGGTCGTGGACGATGAGCTGCCCCTGGCTGCCCAGCATCAGATCGATGCTGTCCAGATGCGGATTGCCCACCACCAGCCAGCGGCGCGACGGCGAGATGCCGGTGTGCTGAAGCCGGATGTGAAACCACTGCACACCCCGGCTGAAACCCACGCGGCGGGCGGACCCGGGCCCGGAGAACGGCGTGAAGTCGGGCTCGGCCGGGTCGACCCGAAGCCGACCCTGGTCGTCGTAAGGCCACCAGGTGCCGAGCGGGTCCTCGGCATGCAGGAGGTGCGGCACCAGGTCGTACTGAGGCTCGCTGTCGATCCGCAGGGGCGGCGGGTCGACGGCTACTGCAGCCGCCTGCGCGCAGACCACCAGCAGGCCGGCCAGCCAGGTCATCGGCAAATGCCGCATCAAGTTCATGCGCCCCTTCTTGTTCCTGGCAGGAACAGGCGTGGGAGTATCGAAACCGCCGCCAGAGGATCACATACCGCGATTGCAGTATTCGAAGCCGGCAGGCCCGGCGCTTTGACATACAGTGGGGCCATCTCACCCTGCCGCTCCGACCATGTCTGAACCCACTGCCATTGCCGCCGACGGACTGCCTCCGGACGACCCGTTGCGCCATGAACTGCACAACGAGGTTCACGCGCGACCGCCGGCCCGCATCCGCTTGCCTGCCGTGGTGGTTTTCGTGGCGGTGCTCAACGAGGGCGTGAGCCGCGCGGCGGAATGGGAGCACCTGCGGCGGCTGCCAGGACAGGAACACCTGGGCCTGGAGGATCTGGCCGGCAACTTCGTCCGCCTGAGCCTGGGGAGCAGCACCCTCAAGTGGGAACGCCACACCGAGTTCACCCGCTACTCCATCGTTCAGCCCTTGCCGGACGACACCACGCTGGCCGACACCGCCGCCCTGCTGACCGGCATCGACGAGGTGCCCGCGACCTGGCTGCAGCAGATCCCGGGACGCACCGTCGCCGCCATCCGGCTGGCCATGGTCCATGCCGAGCTGCCCGATGGCTCGCCCCAGGCCCAGGCAGCACTCATGGAGCCGGCTTCACGGTGGTTCGATGGCCGCACCGTGGTGGCTTCGCAGCTGGGCGGTGGCCACTCCTGGGCGGTGACCGACTTCCACCTGCGGCCCTCCGGCTTCGAGCACATGCTGGTTATTGCGCCGCCCGGGACCACCGCCACCCGGGCCGGCCGCATCTCGCAACGACTGCTCGAACTGGAGACTTACCGGCTGATGGCGTTGCGCGGTCTGCCGGTGGCCAAGGCCCTGGGGCCCACCCTGGCCCAGGCCGAACAGCAGCTCTCCACCATCACGGCCCAGCTCGAAGGCAAGGCCACGTCCGAGCAGGCCTTGCTGGACGCCCTGGTGGCGCTGGCGGCCAGCGTGGAGCGGGCCACGGCCGAGAACGTCTACCGCTTTGCCGCCACCCGCGCCTACGACGCCCTGGTGTCCCAGCGCATCCACGAACTGCGCGAAAAGCCGATTCCCGGCACGCAGACCATCGGCGAGTTCATGCAGCGCCGGCTCTCGCCGGCCATGGCCACGGTGGTCGCGTCGGAACGTCGGCTGACCTCGCTGTCGGAGCGCATCGCGCGCACCAGCGCCCTGCTGCGCACCCGGGTGGACATCGTCACCGAGGCCCAGAACCAGCAGCTGCTGGCCAAGCTGACCCGGGGCCAGGAACTGCAGCTGCAGCTGCAGACCACGGTGGAAGGGCTGTCGATCGCCGCCATCTCGTACTACGTGATCAGCCTGCTGCTGTATGCGGGCAAGGGTGCCAAGGCGGCGGGCCTGCCGGTGCACCCGGAGATCGCCGCCGGTGCGATGGTGCCGCTGGTGCTGTGGGCCGTGTGGCGTACCACGCGCCGCATCCATGCGCGGCTCAACCGGCCGGGCCAGGCCGACTGACCCGTCAGGCGGTTTCTGCGGACGTGGCGATCACGCCGCCGCCCAGGCAGACCTCGCCGTCGTACAGCACGGCACTCTGACCCGGTGTGACGGCCCACTGCGGGCTGTCGAATCCCAGCGCGAAGCCGCTCTGGTCATCGGCCTGCACCGAGCAGGCGGCATCGCTCTGGCGGTAACGGGTCTTGGCACCCAACCGACCCGGTGCGGGCGGCTCGCCCGCCACCCAGCTCGCATCCTGGGCGGCCAGCCGCGGCGACAGCAGCCAGGGATGGTCGTGCCCCTGCACCACCCACAAGGTGTTGGCCGCCATGTCCTTGCGGGCCACGAACCACGGTTCGTGCTCGCTGCCGCCCTTCTGCGCGCCCTTGGCCTTCACGCCCCCGATGCCCAGGCCCTGTCGCTGGCCGAGCGTGTAGAAGCTCAGGCCCACGTGCTGACCGATGGTGCGGCCCCGCTCGTCCTTGATGGGGCCCGGCTCCTTGGCGATGTAGCGGTTGAGGAAGTCGCGGAACGGCCGCTCGCCGATGAAGCAGATGCCGGTGCTGTCCTTCTTGCGGGCGTTGGGCAGGCCGATCTCGGCCGCGATGCGCCGCACCTCGGTCTTGGGCAACTCGCCCACCGGGAACAGCGTTTTTGCCAGCTGCGCCTGGGTCAGGCGGTGCAGGAAGTAGCTCTGGTCCTTCAGCGGGTCCAGGCCCTTGAGCAGCTGCACGCGGCCGTCCTGCTCGCGCACCCGGGCGTAATGACCGGTGGCGATCTTCTCGGCGCCCAGGCGCATGGCGTGGTCGAGGAAGGCCTTGAACTTGATCTCGGCGTTGCACAGGATGTCGGGATTGGGCGTGCGGCCGGCCTGGTACTCGCGCAGGAACTCGGCAAACACCCGGTCCTTGTACTCGGCCGCGAAGTTGACGTGCTCGACGTCGATGCCGATCACGTCGGCCACGCTGGCCGCGTCGATCCAGTCCTGGCGGCTGGTGCAGTGTTCGCTGTCGTCGTCGTCTTCCCAGTTTTTCATGAAGATGCCGACCACCTCATGCCCCTGCTGCTTGAGCAGCCAGGCGCTGACGGCGGAATCCACACCGCCGCTGAGGCCGACCACCACACGTTGGCGGACATGCTGTTTGTTACTCATGTCGCAATTATCCGCAGTCGCGATTAAGGCTCGGCTCACCTGAGGGCATTGCAATGCGGGTACCGGTTCACGGGAGCCGGTATGTCACTCCCTCACCCACGAAAGCTCATCCATGAAATACATCATCACCGCCGCTGCCCTGACCCTCACCGCCGCCGCCGCATCCGCCGGCCCGACCTGCTCGGCACCGAAAGACAGCTGGAAGCCCGAAGCCCAGTTCCAGCAGGAGCTCAAGGCACAGGGCTACAGCATCAACAACTTCAAGGTCACCAAGGGTCAGTGCTACGAGATCTACGGCACCGACAAGACCGGCAAGAAGGTCGAGATCTATTTCGATCCCGCCACCGGCCGCGCGATCGAGAGCAAATGAACCCCGCACCGACAGGACATCCGCAGAGCCGGGTCCGCGTCTGGGACCCGCTGGTGCGGGTCTTCCACTGGACACTGGTCACCTGTGTGGTGCTCAACAGCTGGGTGGTGGAAGAAGGCGAGTGGCTGCACGAATGGATCGGCTACACCGCCGCCGGTCTGGTGGCCCTGCGGCTGGTCTGGGGCCTGATCGGCAGCCGCCACGCGCGGTTCACCGACTGGTTCCCGACCCCCCGGCGCGTGCGCAGTCATGTGGTCGCCCTGGTGCAGGGCCAGCTGCCCGAGCACACCGGGCACAACCCGCTGGGCGCCCTCATGATGCTGGCGCTCATGTCGCTGGTGCTGGGGCTGGGCCTGACCGGCTGGCTGCAGGGCACCGACGCCTTCTGGGGTGTCGAATGGGTGCAGGAGCTGCACGAGGGCATGGCCGAGACGCTGGTGTGGCTGGCCGCGCTGCACGCCGCCGCCGCGCTGGTGATGGGCCGCATCGAGCGCACCCGGCTGGTCAAGGCCATGTTCACCGGCGTGAAGGAGCGCTACTGAACGCGGACCGTGCACTGGCACACTGCGGCCATGCGTCCGGTCATTCAGCTCCACGAGGTCGAGTTCACCGCCATCCGTGCCCAGGGGGCGGGGGGGCAGAACGTCAACAAGGTTTCCAACGCGGTGCACCTGCGCTTCGCGGTGCACGGCTCCTCGTTGCCGGAATCGGTGCAGCACCGCCTGCTGGCCCTGAGCGACACCCGCATCACCCAGGACGGGGTGGTCGTCATCAAGGCGCAGGGCAGCCGCAGCCTTGAACAGAACAAGGCCGATGCCCTGGCCCGGCTGCAGGCGCTGGTGGACAGCGTGGCGGTGCCCCCGCGCGAGCGCAAGGCCACACGACCGACGCGTGCGTCGCAACAGCGGCGGCTGCAGGGCAAGGCGCAGCGCAGTGCCACCAAGCAGGGTCGATCGCGGGTGCAGGACTGAAGGACTCAGCGCGGATCGCCAGGCGCCCGGCTGTGCGCGTTGTTGCTGTCCACCAGGCGGTGGAGCAGGCGCAGGAAGGTCTGGCGGTCGGCCTCATCGAGCGGGTCCAGGATCTGCTCCTGGACCCGCTGCACCGCCGGCACAGCCTGGGTCAGCGCTTCGTGTCCGGCATCGGTGAGCCAGAGCTGTCGCACGCGGCGGTCCTGGGGAGCGTTGCGGCGCTCCAGCCAGCCCCGCTGTTCCAGCCGGTCGACCACGCCACCGGTGGTCGAGGTGTCCAGCGCAATGGTGCCGGCCAGGGTGCGCTGGTCGACCCCGGGTGAGTGGGCCACCGTCTGCAGGGCAGCAAACTGGACCGGCGTCAGGCCGGCATCTCCCAGCTCCTGCAGGAAGATGCCGACCGAGATCTGGTGCAGCCGCCGGATGCGGTGGCCCGGCATGTCGTCGATGCCCAGCGCCGCCGGATCAGGCTTGTTCATGGACTGGCGTCCGCGCTGCCGATGCCGTCAGCCCCGGGCGCGACGGGCCAGCACCTCGAAGGCGGGCAAGGTCTTGCCTTCGAGCACTTCCAGGAAGGCGCCGCCACCGGTCGAGATGTAGTCGACATCCTTTTCGATGCCGTACTTGGCGATGGCCGCCAGCGTGTCGCCACCGCCGGCAATGCTGAACGCCGCACTGGAGGCAATCGCCCGCGCGATGGCTTCGGTGCCGCCGGCGAAAGCATCGAACTCGAACACGCCCACCGGGCCGTTCCAGACGATGGTGCCGGCCGATCCGAGCTGCGCGGCCAGCAGGGCTGCGGTGTCGGGGCCGATGTCCAGAATCAGGTCGTCATCGGCCACCTCGGTGGCCTTCTTCACGGTGGCCGGCGCATCGGCCGCAAAGGTCTTGGCGGTGACCACGTCGGTGGGGATCGGCACCGCGGCACCGCGCGCCTGCATGGCCTCGATCACTGCCCTGGCATCGCCCACCAGGTCGGGTTCGGCCAGGCTCTTGCCGATCTTCAGGCCGGCGGCCAGCATGAAGGTGTTGGCGATGCCGCCGCCCACGATCAGGTTGTCGACGTTCTTCGCCAGGCTCTGCAGGATGGTCAGCTTGGTGCTGACCTTGCTGCCGGCCACGATGGCCACCAGGGGACGCTTCGGATTGGCCAGTGCCCGGGCGATGGCGTCCATCTCGGCGGCCAGCAGCGGACCGGCGCAGGCCACCGGCGCGGTTTCGGCGATGCCGTAGGTGGTGCCCTCGGCGCGGTGCGCGGTGCCGAACGCGTCGTGCACGAAGATGTCGCACAGGGCGCCGAGCTTCTTCGCCAGTTCGGGGGTGTTCTTCTTCTCGCCGACATTGAGGCGGCAGTTCTCCAGCACCACCACCTCGCCGGGGGCCACGCTGAAGTCGCCGTCGATCCAGTCGGCCACCAGGCGTACCGGGCGGTCCAGCAGCTGGCCCAGGCGGGCGGCCACCGGTGCCAGGCTGTCTTCGGGCTTGAAGGCGCCTTCGGTGGGGCGCCCCAGGTGCGAGGTGACCATGACCGCCGCACCGGCCTCCAGGGCCATGCGGATGGCAGGCACGCTGGCCCGGATGCGGGTGTCTTCGGTGATGCGGCCGCTGTCGTCCTGCGGGACGTTGAGGTCGGCGCGGATGAAGACGCGGCGACCCTGGGCCTGGCCGCTGGCACACAGATCGGAGAAACGGATGAAGGAGGACATGGCAGGCTGGGTTGTGCTGAATGACAGCTGGCGATTGTAGGAAACCGCCCCCGGCACGCCGAGAAGGCTCAGGCGCCGCAGGGCCGGAACAGGTTGAGCGACTCGTCGCGCGCCCGGGTCTTCACCGCCATGAGCCCCAGGACGCTGTGGAACAGGTGGTCGTGCGATACGGGCTGGGCAGCACGGTTCCTGAGGCATTCCGGCCCCACGCCGCTGGCCCGTTGCAGCGGAGCCGACAGCCAGGCCACCATGGGCACCCGCTTCTGTTCGATGGGTGCGAACGCATAGGGCAGGCCATGCAGGTAGACCTGCCCCTCGCCCAGCGACTCGCCGTGATCCGACGCGTACACCAGGCCTGTGGCGAACTGGCCGCTGCGGGCCTGCGCTTCCAGCCAGTGCAGGGTCGACCCCAGCACATGGTCGGTGTAGGCGATGCTGTTGTCGTAGGCATTGCGCAGGGCGTCGGCCGGGCAGTCGGCCAGGGTGATGCTGGTGCACTCGGGCTGGAACGGCTTCCGATCGGCCGGGGAGCGCTTGAAATAGGCCGGGCCGTGGCTGCCCATGGTGTGCAGCACCAGCACCGTGCCGCGCGCCCGCCGGGCAGGGTCCAGCTCGGCCAGCCGCTGGTCAAGGCCCCGCAGCAGCGCTTCGTCGAGGCATTCGTCGCCCTCGCACAAGGCAGGGTCAGGCACCGGACGCGCGGAGGGCACCCGGGCGCACACACCCTTGCAGCCGGACTGGTTGTCGATCCACATCACGGCCAGCCCGGCACGCTGCAGTACATCGAGCAGGTTCTCGTGGCGGGCGGGCCGGTCGCCGCCCTGCTCGCGGGTCAGCGGCGAGAACATGCAAGGCACCGAGACCTGGGTGTTGGTGCCGCAGGAAGCGACGTCCGGGAAATTGACCAGGCCCTGGCGGGTCTGCCACTCTGCCAGCTCCGGCGTGGTCTGGCGCGCATGGCCGTTGAGGCCCCAGTCGGCTGCACGGGCGGTTTCGCCGACCACCAGCACCAGCAGCGGCGCCGGTGTGCCGGTGGCCACCGGGCGAAGCAGCACAGCGTCCTCACCCACCGGGATCAGGGGCTCCACCTGCTGAGGCACCTGGTCGGCCACCAGCCTTGCCGAAGCGTAGACCGTGTTGAGCGGGTTGATCATGTAGCGCACCGGCTTGTGGTTGCGCGCCAGCGAGGCCAAATGCGAATAACCGGGCAGCGCCACGGCCACCGCGAGCGCCAGACCGATGCCGGCCCCGGCCAGATTGCGGGCCGTCTGGGACACCGGCCCGCGCCAGCCGACCGGGCGGCGCCAGATCCACCACAGCGGCGGACCGGCCAGCAGCAGCAGGGTCAGCGGCAGGGACCAGGACAGCAGGTCGCGGACCTCGTGCAGATCGGTGTGGACCACGTTGGCCATCATGGTCGGGTCGATGACGGCACCGTACTGCCACATGAAATGGCTGTTGAAGGCCGACACCACCACCAGCAAGCTGGCCAGCGGCCGCAGCAGCCGGGGCCAGGCCAGCAGGGACAGCAAGGCCGCCACGGCACCGAGCACCGGGAACAGCAGCACCGGGATGGCCGCCGTCAGATCCATGCCGGACAGCCGCTGCCACAACGGCAGATTGCCCACCGTGGCCAGCCACAAGGCCACCGGCCAGACGACCAGGGCCGCGGGCGACAGGGAACGGACAGGCGGGGTTCGGGATGGCAGACGCATCCCGGCACTGTGGCCGGCCGACGTTAAGCGGACCTTTAGGCCTGGTCAGGGGCCTGGCCTGCCGGCCAGCTCAGCACGAACCGGGTGGTGGCCGGCGGCTCGCCGGTATCGCGGATCAATCGGCCGCCATGCTGCTCGGCCATGCGCTGGACCAGCCGCAGGCCAAGCCCCAGTCCCGGGGAGGCGGACGTGTGTGGCGGAGCGCCGGGCCGCTGGCCATCGTCGCTGACCGCAGCACTGACCGCGTTGCCCTCGCGGGCCAGTTCGACCACGATCTGGGTGCCGGCCGGGGTGTGGCGCACCGCATTGCCGATCAGGTTGCGCAACGCCAGTTCGACCAGCATGGGTGGAGCCGCCACCCAGAGCGGCCCGTCGACCCCCGACAACGACACCTCCTGGCCAGCGGCAAAGGCCGACGGCGCCTGCTCGGCCACCAGCGATGCCGCCACCGCGGACAGATCGGTACGCGCGGCCTGGTCCTGCTGCGCCCGCGCCAGATCGAGCAGCTGCTGCAGGATGCGGCCGGCCCGTAGGGCATCGTTCCCCAGCTGGTCGAGCCGCTCGGGGCTGGGGTCCTGGCGGGCTGTGGCGGCCTGCAACGACAGCGACGCCAGCGGCGTGCGCAGTTCATGCGCCACGTCGTTGGCGAATTCGCGCTCCCGCCGTGCCTGTGCCTCCAGCCGGTCGACCAGCCCGTTGATGGCCTGCACCGTGCTGGTGAACTCGCGGTAGCGGTGCTCGGCGCCCAGCCGCTGGCCGGCCCGTGCGTCCAGCGCCGCCACATCCTCGGACAGGTGGGTCAGGGGTCGCAGGCCCCGATGGATCGCCCAGCCCAGCAGCAGCGCCACCAGCGGCAGGATCAGCAGGGCCGGACGGGCCAGCTGCAGGGTGATGTCCCACCCCAGATCGACCCGGTGTTCGATGTCCATCAGCACCGAGACGGCCCGTGCGGGATCGCCCGGGACCTCGGCCGTGAATATCCGCCAATGCACAGGGTGGCCCTGCAGCTCGCCCCGCACCGATCGGTAGCCGGGCCGGGGCTGGCCATTCACCTGGCCGAGCGTTCCGGCGAGCTGGTGCGTGTCGGTGACGGCCCGACCCTGCTGCCACTCGATCACCGCCACCTCCTGCACATAAGCCCGCGGACGCTCCTGAGCCCAGGGTGCCGGCACCGGCTGCGCCCGACCGGGCGCCGCGTCGAGCCACAGGCGCGCCACCGCCTCCAGCTGACCGTCGGCGATCTCCTCGGCTTCGTGATGCCCGATCACCCAGGCGGCCACCAGCAACGTGGCCCAGACCAGCACCAGGGCGGCACAGGTCCAGCCCCAGAGGGTGAACCAGAGCCGCGGCTGGACCGCGCCGGCGGATGACACGGCGGCCAGACCGGCCCTCATGGCGCGGGCGGCACGAAATAACCCACACCGCGCACGGTGCGGATCAGTCCGTCGCCCAGCTTGCGCCGCAGGTGGTGCACATGCACCTCGATGGCATTGCTCTCCAGTGCTTCCCCGAAACCGTACATGGCGGCTTCCAGGCGCGATTTCGACAGCACCTGCGGGCTGGCCTGCAGCAGCACCAGCAGCAGGCCGAATTCGCGGGCACCCAGCACCACCGGCTCACCCGCCTTGAGCACGGTGTGCGCGGCCGGATCGATGACCAGATCGCCATGCTCGATGGTCGGCTGGCTTCGGCCATGGGCGCGGCGCTGCATCGCCCGCAGCCGGGCCATGAGTTCGTTGGCGTCGAACGGCTTGACGATGTAGTCGTCGGCGCCGCCGTCCAGGCCGGTGATGCGGTCGTCCACACCGTCCCGCGCGGTCATGATGAGGACCGGCAGGTCGTTGCGCGGCATCGCCTCCCGGCCGGGCTGCGGCACTGGCTGGCGGCGGATGCGGGTCAGCAGGTCCATGCCGTCGCCGTCGGGCAGCCCCAGATCGAGCAGGACGGCATCGAAGGGTTCGACGCTCAGTGCGCCCCAGGCCGAGTCGAGGGTGGCGCACACGTCACAGGCATGACCGCCCTGACGCAGTGAAGCCTTCAGGCCGGCGGCGATGCCGGGATCGTCTTCAACGACAAGTATCCGCATGGGCTTTGAATGGGTGGGAGAGGGGGCTGGGGTGACGCCGACACGGCCATCTTGCGTCCGGCAGATTATGAAAGCCTGATCCGGCGGGCGCACCTCATGTCCGCATAAGCCGGGGCCGCCACACTGCGCCGATGCCCGTCATACTGACCACCCGCCATCCGGCACCGCCTACGACGCGGGCGCTCGACGAAGGCGCCCTGCGCGCGCTCCTGGGAGGCTGGCTGGTGCTGCTGGCGTTCACGCTGGCCTGGGATTTCAGCGGAATGGACGTGGCCGTGATGCGCCTCATCGGCACGGCCGCCGGCTTCCCGCTGCAGCACCATCCGCTGCTGGAAAACCTGCTGCACGACCGGCTGCGCCAGACCGCCAGCGTGGCGCTGGTGCTGGCCTGGATCTGGGCCCTGCTGCCGGCCCGGTTCAGCGCGCTGCCGGCAGTGGACCGGCGTCTCGCGGTGGTGCTGGTGACCGCGGGCCTGCTCGCCGTCAACCTGATCAAGAACCGCAGCGCCACCAGCTGCCCTTGGGACTGGCAGATGTTCGGCGGTTCCGTCGACGTGGTCTCCCACTGGGCCTGGGGCCTGCGCGACGGCGGACCCGGGCGCTGCTTCCCGGGCGGGCATGCCTCGTCGGGCATGGCGTTCGTGGCACTGGCCTTGCCCTGGCTGGCGCCGCGCCAAAAAGCAGCCAGCGAGGCGTCCGCACGCCGCGGCTGGCAGTGCCTGACCATGGCCGTCGCAGCGGGCCTGCTGTGCGGAACGGTGCAGACCCTGCGCGGAGCCCACCCGCCCAGCCACACGCTGTGGACGCTGCTGATCTGCAGCGGCGTGGCACTGGCCGGCTGGTCGATGTGGCCTGTCGGCCAGCGGCGCGGTGCCCCCTTACCAGCCAAGCCCCAGGCGCAGGGGCAGGTAGACCAGCATGCCGACCACGATGGTCCCGAGCACGCCACCGCGCCAGAAGAACCAGGCCGCACCCGCCGCCGCTGAAAACAGCCGGGCGTCCTGCCAGGTGGTCACGAGTGCCCCCTGGCTCACCACGATCTCGGGCACCACCACGGCAGCCAGCGCGGCAATCGGGGCGTACTGCAACCCGCGCTGGGCCCAGTCGGGCAGGGTCCAGGGCTTGCTGCTGATGAAGAAGAACGACCGGGTGATCACCGTGATCGCGCCCAGCAGCACGATGGTGAGCAGGGTCCAGGGATCGAAGTCAGGCATGGTGCGTTCCCGCATCGTTCGGACGCAGCCGGTCGAGCACCAGGCACAGGGCCACGGCGCTGGCGATGGCCACCACGATGTTGAGCTTCAGCGGCAGGGCATAGGCCGCCACCGCTGCCGTGCCCGAGATGCCCAGCGACACCACCCGCAGCTTCGAGGTGGCCAGCGAGCACAGCACCCCCAGCAGCGCCAGGATGCCGGCAAAACCCAGGCCCCAGGCCACCGGAACCACGTTGGCCAGAGCAATGCCGGCCAGGCTGGCACTCATCCAGGCCACGTAGTTCACCCCGCAGTTGCCCATGAGATAAGCCTGCTGGGCCGCGAGCTCCTGGGGGGTGGCGCCCGGCTTGGGGTAGCGCCGGGCAAAGAACACGTAACTCAGGTCGGCCGTCACATAACCGCTGACCAGCCGCTGCCAGCGCGGCAGGTGCATCAGGTACGGCCGCAAATGGGCCGAGAAAACGACGAAGCGCAGGTTCACGCAGAAGGCTGCGGCCAGGATCACCCACAACGGCGCCCCGGCCACGATCATGGGCGTGGCGGCCAGCTGGGCGCTGCCGGCGTAGACGATCAGCGTCATGAGCAGCGCTTCGAGCGGCGACAGGCCGCTCTGCACCATGGACACGCCGGTCATCAGGCCCCACGCGGCAATGCCCATGGCGGCGGTGGCCTGGTCGCGCACCCCGTCCCGGAATTCGGGAAGCGCCCGGTGGGCGCGCAGAAAGAACATCACGCTTCCTTCAGGCTGCCGTAGGCGCGTCGGGCGCGCCCAGCACCTGACCGACACGCAACGGGAACCCGCGCTGCACCTCGGCGGCCGGCAGGCGGCGGCTGCCAGGGCGCTGGAGCTCGGTCAGGATCAGGACACCGTCGCCGGTCGCCACGTGGATGCCGGCGGCATCGATGGCCTGCACCGTGCCCGGCTGCAGCCCGGCAGGGCCGTCGGCCACACGGGCCGCCCAGACCTTCAGCAGCTCGCCGTCGGCCAGGGTGCTGGCACCGGGAAACGGGTCGAAGGCCCGCACCTGGCGGTGCAGCACCGCAGCGGAGCGGCTCCAGTCGACCGCCGCCTCGGCTTTTTCGATCTTGTGCGCATAAGTGATGCCCTCGGTGGGCTGAGGCTCGGGCCGCAGACCGCCGCAGGCAGCCAGCTCCAGCGACTCGACGATCAGACGCCCGCCCAGAGCGGCCAGGCGGTCGTGCAGCTGGGCGGTGGTGTCTTCCGCACCGATCGGTACCGGCTCGGTCAGCAGCATGTCGCCAGTGTCCAGGCCTTCGTCCATCTGCATGATGGTCACGCCGGTCTGTCCGTCGCCGGCCTCGATGGCCCGGTGGATGGGCGCGGCGCCGCGCCAGCGGGGCAACAGGGAGGCATGGATGTTCAGGCAGCCCAGCCGGGGCAGCGTCAGCACCCAGGCCGGCAGGATCAGGCCGTAGGCGGCCACCACCATCACATCGGCCTGTGCAGCTTCCAGTGCCTGCCGGGCAGCCGAGGCGTCGTCAGGGTACTTGCCGTCCAGCCTCAGGCTGCGCGGCTGGGCAACCGGAATGGCATGGCTCGCCGCCCATTGCTTGACCGGAGAGGCCTGCAGCTTCATGCCGCGGCCAGCCGGCCGGTCGGGCTGGGTCAGCACCAGCGGCACCTGGAAGCCCGCCGAAAGCAGCCGCTCCAGGGCGACCCGGGCGAATTCGGGGGTACCGGCAAAGACGACGCGCATCACCGTGCCGCTCAGCCGCGCACCGCTTCGCGCTGGGCCTTGGCCAGGCGGGTCTTGATGCGGTTGCGCTTGAGCGGGGACAGGTACTCCACGAACACCTTGCCCATGAGGTGATCCATCTCGTGCTGGATGCACACCGCAAGCAGGCCCTCGGCCTCGATGGTGCGCTCGGCGCCGTGCTCGTCCTGGGCGCGGACACGCACCGCGACCGGGCGCTCGACGCCGTCGTAGATGCC
This sequence comes from uncultured Hydrogenophaga sp., assembly GCF_958439165.1. Taxonomy (GTDB): domain Bacteria; phylum Pseudomonadota; class Gammaproteobacteria; order Burkholderiales; family Burkholderiaceae_C; genus Hydrogenophaga. The sequence continues at coordinate 52,706 of NZ_OY288129.1, forward strand.
GGGGACCGACAGGCAGCCCTCCTCACCCTTGCGGGTTTCGGCGCTGGCCCATTCGACCGCCGGATTGATCAGCACCATGGGCTGGTTGCGCTCCTCGCTGACGTCGATGACGATCAGCCGCTCGTGCACATCCACCTGCGTGGCCGCCAGCCCGATGCCCTGGGCGTCGTACATGGTGGCCAGCATGCGGGCGATCAGCGTGCGGATACGGTCGTCCACCTGCGCGACCGGCCTGGCCACGGTGTGAAGCCTCGGGTCGGGGTAACGCAGGATGGGAAGCAGCTCGGGCGAGGTCATGATCGGGAGGCGTGGATGCTGTACTGGGGTGACGCCAGCGACGACAGGCAGGTGCCCGGCGACCAGCGGAATGAATGTGGGTATTTTCGCCACTTTTGCGACGGCGCACCTGACCGGTCCCGCGCAAACATTGCCTAATCAAGGGCTTGGGCGCAAAATCAAAAGCGACTTGTCAAGACACGAGCGCCGCTGAGCGCCGCTCCAGGGGCCCTACATGCCATCGAAATTCCCGTTGAAGTCCGTTTCCTTCGCCGCCGTGGCCGCCCTGGTCGCTCTGACGGCTTCCAGCGCTTCGGCCCAGAAATTCCCCATCACGGACGGTCAGAAGGCCACGGCCAGCCAGGTGGCCCAGGCCGGCGTGCCGCTGTCCGAACTCTCTCCCAGTGCGCCCGACAGCTACACCGTCAAGCGGGGGGACACCCTGTGGGCCGTCTCCGGGCTGTTCCTCAAGACGCCGTGGCGCTGGCCTGAACTCTGGGGCATGAACCTCAACGACATCCGCAACCCGCACCTGATCTTCCCGGGTCAGGTGCTGTACCTCGACAAGACCGGCGGTCGCGCCCGTCTCACCACCCGAGGACCCGACGGGGACACGGTCAAGGTGACGCCGCGCGTGCGCTCGGAGAGCCTGTCGGCCAGTGCCATCCCGACCGTGAACATGGCGGTGATCGAATCCTTCCTGGCCGAACCGCTTATCGTCGACGATGCCACCTTCGCCAAGGCGCCGCGCATCATCGCCACCCAGGAGAACCGGGTGCTGCTCAGCCGTGGTGATCGCGCCTATGCGCGGGCCAGGTCCGCTGAAAACCCCGAGGCCGCACCGCTGGCCGTGGTCAATGGCAAGACCGGCGCGTTCCGCGTCTTCCGCAACGCAGTCCCCCTGCGCGACCCGACGACCAACGCGATCCTGGCCTATGAAGCGCAGTACGTGGGCAAGGTCAACGTGGTGGGCAGCGAATCGACGGCGGAAAGCACCGACAGCGCCGGCAAGAAGGTCACCGAGATCATTCCCGCCAGCCTCGATGTCGTGGCGGCCAAGGAAGAGATGCAGGTCGGCGACCGGCTCCTTCCCGAGCCGGAACGTGAATTCAGCAACTTCGTGCCCCGCTCGCCCCGGACGCCCCAGACGGGCCAGGTGGTGTCGGTCTACGGCAACGCAGTCCGCTTTGCCGCCCAGAACCAGGTGGTGGCCATCAACCGCGGTCGCGAGCACGGCATCGAGCGCGGCCACGTGCTGGCCGTGCTGCGCGAAAGCAATGTGCTGACCGACACCACCGACACCGGTCGGCCGCAGGTCCGGCTCCCCGGCGAGCGCAACGGCCTGATCATGGTGTTCCGGACCTTCGACAAGATCTCTTACGCCATCGTCCTGGACATTCAGGATGGCGTTCAGGTGGGTCACCGCTTCGTGAATCCCTGACCCGTTCATGGGTCCATCCGAGCGGGCCGGCTGGCTGCGTTTGCTGCTGACGCCCGGCATTGGACGGGTCACGGCACGCCAGCTGCTCGCCACTTTCGGGTCTGCCGAAGGGATCTGGGACGCAGATCCCGCTTCATGGCAGGACTGCGTCGGCGCATCGAAGGCGCGTGCTCTGGGCCAACTCCCGGCAGACTGGTCGTCCGAGACCGACCGGCTGGAAGCCTGGCTCGATGCGGGCAGCGACCGCCACATGATCGCGCTGGGACATCCAGCCTACCCTGCCCTCCTGCTGGAAACCCCCGACCCGCCATTGGTGCTGTTCGTGCACGGCTCGATCGAGTCACTGGCACCGACCGCTGCACTGGCGGTCGTCGGCAGCCGCAACCCGACGCCCCAGGGGGCAGACCATGCCAGGCGCTTTTCGCAGGCGCTGGCCGAAGCCGGCATCACGGTGGTGTCCGGTCTGGCGCTGGGGGTCGATGGTGCCGCCCACGAGGGCGCCTTGGCCGGCGGCGGGCGTACGGTGGCATTCGTTGCCACCGGGCTGGACCGGGTCTATCCCTCACGTCATCGGGATCTGGCGCACCGCATCGCCGGACAAGGCGCTCTGGTGAGCGAACATCCGCTGGGCACACCGCCGCTCGCGCCCCACTTTCCCCAACGGAACCGACTGATTGCAGGGCTGACCCAGGGCACGCTGGTGGTCGAGGCGGCCCTCCAGTCGGGTTCGCTCATCACGGCCCGGCTGGCCACCGAGATGGGGCGGGAGGTGTTTGCGATTCCCGGATCGATCCACTCACCGCAATCACGCGGTTGCCACGCCCTCATCCGGCAGGGCGCCAAGCTGGTGGAATCGGTGGACGACATCCTTGAAGAACTGCAGTGGCAGACCACGGGGAGCTCGACAGGCCCGACGGCCGAGGGCAGCGACGTCCCGCAGGACCCGTTGCTGAGCGCCATGGGCTTCGAGCCGATGGGTCTGGATGCCCTGCAGGACCGCACTGGTCTGGATACCGCGCACCTCATGGCGCGGCTGCTGGAGCTGGAACTGGACGGGAGTGTGGGGCGCCTGCCCGGGGGTCGCGTGCAGCGGCTGCGCACCGCCTGAGCGGCGGACGACCCGATTCAGGCCAGCAAACGAGCCGGATTCGCGTCCAGGCGCTCCAGCGCGTCGCGGGTGGCGCGCACGGTGAGCGCCTCTTCCTCGGTCGGCACCAGCAAGCCCGCCTGCAGGTAGGCCGCCAGGCGCTGCGCCTGGATCAGGTAACAGCGGCCCGAATGGGTGACGAACATGCAGATCTGGCCGCGCTCGCTGCGCCAGGCCAGCTGGACATTGACCAGCTTGGAGGCATGGTCCAGCCCGAACCAGGCACCGATCTGCAGCTCCTGCGCCCACTGGCGCATGGCTTCGGACGGTTTGCTGCCGCCCGAGTTGATGACCTCGATGTTGCTGGCGTCGACACCGGTGATCATCTCGATGCTCTCGGCATCGAGGTCGAGATCGCCCACCCCGTCCTGGGGCAGGTAGTCCTCCAGGTTGGCGAGCCGCTGGGAAAGGCGGTCCAGCTTTTCCTGGGCAATCGGTTCGGTTCGCGACATGAAAGCATCGGCCAACGTGTCGCTGATGGACTTGATGTGCTGGTCCTGCAGGCTCTGGGGGTACCCGAGCAGCCCCATGCCCTGACGCAGCCGCTGGAGGATGCCCGGCAGCTGCTGGATGACCCGGGCACGGTCATTGCGGCTGGGCTTGGCCCCTGCGGCCCAGAGCAGGTCGGAAGCGACCTGCTTGAGCACCTGGGTTTCTTCCGACTTGAGGCCGTGCTTCACGCTCGCCACGGCGAGCACATCGACCCAGACCTTGAACAGGAAGCTGCGGATTTCCTCGCGGACCGGCACATCGTCCAGCAGCTTGCGCAACTCGATGGTGTACTGGACCGACAGGGTCTCCTTCTGCTCGACCTGCTGGGCGACGCTGACCACCTTGCTGACGTTGCCCTGGCCACGCAGGTGTGAGGAGAGGAACTTCTCGAACTCGTCATAGACCAGCTGGAACACCCGCCGGCCAGTCTCCGGGTACTGCTCGATGACCTGGACCACCCGCTTGATCTCGGCTTCCAGCGCTGTGGATGCGACATCGGACTCGAATCCCATCACGCAGGAACCCATGCGGTCGATCAGCTTGCGCGCCGGATGCTGCAGTGCGCTGAAGAACTCCGGCTCTGCCAGCGCCACCCGGAGCACCGGGATCTGAAGCCGGGCGAACCACACCCGCACGGTGGCGGGAATGCGCTCTTCAGCCAGGATGCTCTGGAACATCAGGGCCACCACCTCGACGGTGGCTTTCTCGGTCGGGGTGCTGGCAGCCTGCTTCAGTTCGGCGGCGCGCTGGCGCAGCGCCGAGGCGGTGCGCTCGACGTCGACCGCATCCATCGGGGCGGCCGATCCACCACTGCGGTACAGACCGATGCCCATGCTGGGGGAGGCCGCCGAGCGGGCCATCGCCTGCTGGAGCTGCGGCGATGGTGGCAGGACCTGGGTCGCCTCGAAATCGCTGCTGACATGGTCCATGAGCAGCCGCTTGAGCCGGCCGACCACGCCCTGCGCACGCATCTTGGCGCGCGCCAGGGGAGACGTGCCGGTCATCATGCGGGTCTCTTCGGACACCGAAGAACCCAGGCCGCTGGAACGTGAACCTGTGCTCTCGTCGAACGCCGGCGGACGTGGCTCGGTGCGGCTGCCGGGGGTGCGGCGCACCAGCGATTGAAGGTCGATCTCCTTCATGACGCCGCTGGCGACCAGGAACTGGTTGGTGGCCTCGTAGGCCTCCAGCATCGTCTGAGGCAGGTGCGTGGCCACCGTGTCCTGGATCAGGAGCCAGGCATCGCGGGTCATGCCGCAGGCTATCCATTGCTCGATGAACACCCGGCTGGCCACTTCGGGCAGCAGGATGTCGTTGCGAGACATCTCCTGGCGCCGCTCCAGGTGCTGGATGCGAAGGCGCAGTTCGTTGATCTCGCGGGAAGACTTGTCGAGCACCCGCATGGCCAGGCGGGAGGCCACGATCTGGTCGTTGACGATGCTGTCGTCCACCAGCTCCAGCTTGCCGGGCTGGCTGGCAGCGCCGGCCGACTGGGTGCTGAAATTGCGGTAGGCGTCGTGCAGGGCGCTGCGGGTCAGTTCGGCCCATTGGCCTTGCACGCGCTGGAAGGTCATCCAGGCCTCACGCCGCTGGGTGGCTTCCAGTGGCGAGCACATCTGGTCGCGCAGCTCGGTCAGACGCCCCTGGACCGCGGTGACCAGATCGGGCATGACCCTGCCCACGCGAACGACAAACAGTTCGCGCGCCTGACGGGCCAGCGGGGATGTGTTCTGTTGGGGCAGGGACACGATCTTGTCAGTATGACATGAACATTGTTACACCCGACATCCGCTCTGGCTTGCCTGAGAGACGCATGTTGCGTCTTACACCACAGCACCGCCGTTCGGGTCGTCCGGATCGCCCGGCGTCTTGGCCGGCTTGATCAGATCCTCCCGCCGGATGCCCAGCCACATGGCAATGGCGGCTGCCACGAACACCGAGGAATAGATGCCGAAGCAGATGCCAATGGTCAGCGCCAGCGCGAAGTAATACAGCGTGGGGCCGCCGAACAGCAGCATGGACAACACCATGATCTGCGTCGAACCGTGGGTGATGATGGTGCGGCTGATGGTCGAGGTGATGGCGTGGTCGATCACCTGCACCGGCGTCATCTTGCGGTGCTTGCGGAAGCTCTCGCGGATGCGGTCGAAGATCACCACCGACTCGTTCACCGAGTAACCCAGCACCGCGAGCACGGCAGCCAGCACGGCCAGCGAGAACTCCCACTGGAAGAAGGCGAAGAAGCCCAGGATGATGACCACGTCGTGCAGGTTGGCGATGATGGCCGACACCGCGTACTTCCACTCGAACCGGATGGCCAGGTAGATCATGATGCCGGCAATGACAAGGCCGAGCGCCAGCAGGCCGTTGTTGACCAGCTCCTGGCCCACCTGCGGGCCGACGAACTCGGTGCGCTGCAGCTGCACTGCCGGGGTCTGGGCCTTGAGCGCTGCAAACAGCTCCTCGCTCTGCTGGCCGGAGGTCTTGCCTTCCTGGGCCGGCAGGCGCAACAGGACGTCACGCGAAGAGCCGAAGTTCTGCACCGGCACCTCGGCATAACCCAGCGACTCGACCACCTTGCGCACCGATTCGAGATCGGCCGGCTGCTCGTAGGCCACCTCCATCACGGTGCCGCCGGTGAACTCGACCGACAGGTGCAGACCCCGGGTGACCAGGAAAAACACCGCCAGGACGAAGGTGAGGGTGGAGATCGCGTTCAGCAGCAGGGCATGCTTCATGAACGGGATGTCGCGGCGGATGCGGAAGAATTCCATCGTGATGACCTTGTTCGGGTTCGTTCGGTCTGCGGGTCAGCCGGTCAGTCGGCCTTGGGGGCCGGGGTCTGGCCGTCGGAGCGCCAGACGGTTCCGATGGACACCGTCTTGAGTTTTTTCTGCCGGCCGTACCAGAGGTTGACCAGGCCGCGGGAGAAGAACACCGACGAGAACATGCTGGTGACGATGCCCAGGCAGTGCACCACGGCGAAGCCGCGGACCGGACCGGAGCCGAAGATCAGCAGCGCCAGACCCGCAATCAGCGAGGTGATGTTGGAGTCCAGGATGGTGGCCCACGCGCTGTCGTAGCCGGTGTTGATGGCCACCTGGGGCGAGGCACCGCGCCGGAGCTCCTCGCGCACCCGCTCGTTGATCAGCACGTTGGAATCGATCGCCATGCCCAGCGCCAGCGCCATGGCGGCGATGCCGGGCAGGGTGAGGGTGGCCTGCAGCATGGAAAGCACCGACACCAGCAGCAGCAGGTTGAAGCCCAGTGCGATGCTGGAGAACGCGCCGAACATCATGTAGTAGATGCACATGAAGGCGACGATCACCAGGAAGCCCCAGATGACGCTGTTGAAGCCTTTTTCGATGTTCTCGGCACCCAGGCTCGGGCCGATGGTGCGCTCCTCGACGATCTCCATCGGAGCGGCCAGCGAACCGGCGCGCAGCAGCAGCGCCGTGTCATTGGCTTCCACGGTCGACATGGCGCCGGAGATCTGGACCCGCCCGCCGCCGATCTCGGTGCGGATGACCGGTGCCGTGACCACTTCGCCCTTGCCCTTTTCGAACAGGATGATGGCCATGCGCTTGCCGATGTTGTCTCGGGTGACGTCACGGAAGATGCGCGAGCCCTTGGCATCCAGGGTGAGGTGCACCGCCGGTTGCTGGGTGTCGTCGAAGCCGGCCTGGGCATCGGTGAGGTTCTCGCCGGTCAGCAGCACCTCGCGCTTGACGATGACGGCCTGCCCCGAACGCTCCGGGTAGCGCTCCGAGCCGAACGGTACCGGGCCGTTGCCCTGCTCGGCCGCGCGGCCCTCGGTGCTCTCGTCGACCAGGCGCACTTCCAGCGTGGCGGTGCGGCCCAGGATGTCCTTGGCCTTGGCCGTGTCCTGCACGCCCGGCAGCTGGACCACGATGCGGTCGGCGCCCTGTTGCTGGATCACCGGCTCGGCCACACCCAGCTCGTTGATGCGGTTGTGCAGCGTGGTGATGTTCTGCTTGAGGGCCTGGTCCTGCACCGCACGCGCCGCTTCGGGCCGGATGTTCGCCGTGATGCGGGTGTCGGTGCCGTCGGGCGTGGTGACCACCTGCAGGTCGGGGAACTGGAGTCGGATGAGGTCGGTGGCCGCGTTCAGGGTGGCGGTGTCGCGCACCTTCAGTTCGATGGCCTGGCCGTTGCGGCTGATGCCGCCGTGGCGGATGTTCTTCTCGCGCAGGGCATTGCGCAGGTCGGTGGTCAGCACGTCGACGCGACGCTGCAGTGCAGCAGGCATGTCGACCTGCAGCATGAAGTGCACGCCGCCCCGCAGGTCAAGCCCCAGGTACATGGGGGACGCGTGCAATGAAGCCAGCCAGCCCGGGGTGCGGGGAACCAGGTTCAGGGCCACGACGTGGTCCGGCGCGGCGGGATCGGGGTTCAGGGCACGGTCGATCGCATCGCGGGCCTTGAGCTGGTCGTCGGTGGAGGCGAAGCGCGCCCGCACCGAAGTGCCCTCCAGCTGGATCACGTCGGGCTTGAGGGCCTGCTCGGCCAGCGCCCGCTCCACCCGGCTCACCGTGGCCGAATCGACCTTGACGCTGGCCCGCGCCGGCGACACCTGCACCGCGGGCGCCTCTCCGAAGAGGTTGGGCAGCGCATAGATGGCGCTGATGACCAGCACCACCAGGATGATGGCGTACTTCCAGAGCGGGTAACGGTTCATGGCGCGGGCGGCGTGTGGAGCAGGGTACCGGGATTACTTGATCGTGCCCTTGGGCAGGACCTGGACCACGGCGGAGCGTTGCATCTGGACCTCCAGGCCGTCGGCAAGTTCCACGCCGACATAGGTTTCGCCCAGCTTGGACACCTTGCCCAGGAAACCGCCGGCGGTGACGACCTCGTCACCTTTGGCCAGGGCCTCGACCATGGCCTTGTGCTCTTTCTGGCGCTTGAGCTGGGGGCGGATCATGACGAAGTACAGCACCACGAACATCAGCACCAGGGGCAGCATGCCCAGCAGGGTCGACTCGGTGCCGCCGGCGGCGGCTTGGGCGTAGGCAGGGGAAATCAGCACGGGAGACTCCGGTTGCGGGTTCGACAGGCGCCGGCGGCCGTGGGCCCTGGAGGGGGCCGGCCAGCCGGCAGACAGCCGGAGATTGTATGCGGGGGGTCAGGCTGCGCGCGCCTGCGGGGCCGGGTCGGCCGCCGGGCCGCTGTCCCAGCGGGCCAGCAGTTCGGCCCGGCGCTGGCGGGCGGCCACCAGATGCCGCTCCTTCACGTGGCCGAAACCCTTGATCTGCTCCGGCACCTGGGCCAGATCGACCGCCAGGGCGTGACGACCGATGTCCAGCCCCTGGCACAGGCGCTCGATGTCGGCGCCGTATTCCGCGATCAGGGCACGCTCGGTGCGCCGCTCCTCGGTACGGCCGAACACGTCCAGCCAGGTGCCGCGCAGGCCGCGCAGCTTGGCCAGCCAGCGGAAGGCCGTGAACATGCCCGGGCCGAACTTGCGCTTGATCAGCTCGCCGCGTTCGTTGGTGCGCGACAGCAGCGGCGGCGCCAGGTGCACATGGAGCTGGTAGTTGCCCTCGAACTGGCTGGCCAGACGGGCATGGAAAGCCGGATCGCTGTGCAGGCGGGCCACCTCGTACTCGTCCTTGTAGGCCATCAGCTTGAACAGGTTGCGGGCCACGGTCTCGGCCAGCAGCGTCTTGCCCAGCGGAGCCTCGGCCTGTCGCACCCGCTCCACCTGCTGCCGGAATCGCTCGGCGTAGGCTGCGTTCTGGTAGCCGGTGAGGAACTCCACCCGGCGGGCGATCAAGTCGTCTAGCGACTCACGGCGGCGGATCTGCACCACCTGAGCAGTGGCCGGTCGCACCAGCCCCATGACGGCCGGGGTGTCGTGGGCGGCGCGGCGGCCCCATTCGAAGGCCGCCTTGTTGCGGTCCACCGCCACGGCATTGAGCTCGATGGCCCGCATCAGCGAGGCGAGCTGCAGCGGCACCCAGCCCTTCTGCCAGGCGTAGCCCAGCATCATGGGGTTGGCATAGAGGCTGTCGCCCATGAGGCGGGTGGCCGCCGCCTCGGCATCGAAGGTGCCGACCGACCCGGTCCCCAGCGAGGCCACCAGGGTGTCCACACAGGCCTGGGCGGGGTTCTGCCAGTCCGGGTTGCGCACGAAGGCCGCCGTGGGCGTGGCGCTGACGTTCAGGGCCACATGGGTGCGGCCGGCACGCAGGCGCTGCCAGGTTTCCTTGTGGGCGGCCACGATCGGGTCGCAGCCCAGCACCAGATCGGCCGAAGCGGCCGACACGCGTGTGGTGCGGATCACGTCCTGATCGGCCCCGATCAGCACATGACTCCAGGTGGCGCCACCCTTCTGGGCCAGCCCGGCCGCATCCTGGGTGACGATGCCCTTGCCCTCAATGTGCGCCGCCATGCCCAGCAGCTGGCCGATGGTGATGACGCCGGTGCCACCGACGCCGGCCACGATCACGCCCCAGGCTTCATCCGCCAGCACCGGCAGCGTCGGGTGGGGCAGGGTGCCGCCGGTCCATTCGGCAGCGGCGGCCTTGTTGTCCTTCTTGCGCAGCTGCCCGCCCTCGACCGTGACGAAGCTCGGGCAGAAGCCCTGGGTGCACGAGAAGTCCTTGTTGCAGGTGCTCTGGTTGATCTGCCGCTTGCGGCCGAACTCGGTCTCCAGCGGCTCCACGCTCAGGCAGTTGGACTGCACGCCGCAGTCACCGCAGCCCTCGCACACCGCCTCGTTGATGACCACCCGCTTCGCCGGATCGACCAGGGTGCCGCGCTTGCGGCGGCGACGCTTTTCGGTGGCACAGGTCTGGTCATAAATGATGACCGTGGTGCCCTCGATCTCGCGGAAGGCCCGCTGCACCGCATCCAGCGTGTCGCGGTGCTGGATCGCGATGCCCTCGGGCAGACCGGTCACGCCCTGGTACTTCTCGGGTTCGTCGGTGACGATGGTGATGCGTTTCGCCCCCTCGGCCCGCATGCTCTGGGCGATCTGCACCACGCTGTGGCCCTCGGGCCGCTCGCCGACCTGCTGGCCGCCGGTCATGGCCACCGCGTCGTTGTAGAGCACCTTGTAGGTGATGTTCACCCCGGCAGCGATGCTCTGCCGGATGGCCAGGATGCCGCTGTGGAAGTAGGTGCCGTCGCCCAGGTTGGCAAACATGTGGCGGTCGTGGCTGAACGGCTGCTGGCCGACCCAGGGCACGCCTTCGCCGCCCATCTGGGTGAAGCCCACCGTGGCGCGGTCCATCCAGATGCTCATGAAGTGGCAGCCGATGCCGGCCATGGCGCGCGACCCTTCGGGCACTTTCGTGCTGGTGTTGTGCGGGCAGCCGGAGCAGAACCAGGGCTGGCGCTCGGCACCCTGCACGCCTTGCGTCAGCAGCGTCTGCATCGAGCGCTCCTGGGCATCCAGGATGGCGAGGTGGGCATCGATGCGGGCCATCACGTCCTCGGGGATCTGGCCGAGCTTCTTCAGGCGCCGCGCCAGCGCGCGGGCAATGATGGCCGGTGTCAGGTCGGCTTTGGCGCGCAGCAGCGTGTTGGCGCTCGGGTTGGGGCGCGACCATTCGCCACCGCTGAAGTCGCCTTCGTCCTCGTCGAACTTGCCCAGCACGTTGGGGCGAACGTCGGTGCGCCAGTTGTAGAGCTCTTCCTTGAGCTGGTATTCGATGACCTGGCGCTTTTCCTCCACCACCAGGATCTCGCGCAGGCCGGTGGCGAAGTCACGGGTGATCTGCGCCTCCAGCGGCCAGACCACCGCCACCTTGTGCAGGCGCAGGCCGATGCGGCGGCAGGTGGCATCGTCCAGACCCAGGTCGATCAGGGCCTGGCGGGTGTCGTTGAAGGCCTTGCCGCTGGCGATCACGCCAAAGCGGTCGTTCGGGCCGGCGATCACGTTGTGGTTGAGGCGGTTGGCCCGCACATAGGCCAGCGCGGCGTACCACTTGTGGTCGAACAGGCGGGCTTCCTGGTCCAGCGCATGGTCGGGCCAGCGGATGTGCAGGCCACCCGGGGGCATGTCGAATTCCGGCAGCACGATCTGCACCCGGTGCGGGTCGATCAGCGCCGTGGCGCTGCTCTCCACGATCTCCTGGATGGTCTTCATGCTGGTCCACACGCCGGCAAAGCGGCTCATGGCAAAGGCATGCAGGCCCAGGTCGAGAATGTCCTGCACGCTGGCCGGGAAGAACACCGGCAGGCCGCAGGCCTTGAAGATGTGGTCGCTCTGGTGGGCGGCGGTGCTGCTCTTGGCCACATGGTCGTCACCGGCCACCGCGATCACGCCGCCCCAGGGCGTGGTGCCGGCCATGTTGGCGTGCTTGAACACGTCCGAGCACCGGTCCACGCCCGGGCCCTTGCCGTACCAGATGCCGAAGACGCCGTCGAAGCGGTTGCTGTCCGGCGGGGCAAAACCCAGCTGCTGCGTGCCCCACAGCGCGGTGGCGGCCAGCTCTTCGTTCACGCCGGGCTGGAACACGATGTTCTGCGCCTTGAGGTGGGGCGCTGCCTTCTGCAGCGCCTGGTCGTAGCCACCCAGGGGCGAGCCCCGGTAGCCGCTGATGAAACCCGCCGTGTTCTTGCCGGCCAGCGCGTCGCGCTGGCGCTGCAGCATGGGCAGGCGCACCAGGGCCTGCACCCCGCTCATGAAGGCCCGGCCCTGATCGAGCGTGTACTTGTCGTCCAGGGTGACCGATTCGAGTGCCTGGCGGATGGACTCGGGCAGGGGCGCATTCATGGGGTTTGTCTCCGGTGTGCCCCGTCGGGGCAGTCAGAGAGCGAGTGTAGGAGGACGCTACCGAGAGGTGTTTGCGTTTCATGCCCGATTGACGAAGCAACAAGAATGATTGTTTCTGCAATTGACCTTCTGGTGAAACAATATTGCTCCGATACCCAACGGGAGCACGCCATGGACACCCTCGACAAGTTCGACATCGCCATCCTGCAGGAGCTGCAGGCCGACGGCCGCCTCACCAATGCCGAACTGGCGCAGCGCGTGGGCCTGTCGGCCGCGCCCTGCTGGCGCCGGGTGCGCGCGCTGGAAGAGGCCGGCTACATCCGCGGCTACCGGGCCGAGATCGACCGCGAAAAGGTCGGACTGGGCGTGCTGGCCTTCGTGCGGCTGGACGCCGACCGCAACAGCGGCGACGTGACCCGCAGCCTGGAAGCCGCCATCCGCCAGGTGCCCGAGGTGGTGTCCTGCCACTACATCAGCGGCTCCGGCACCTTCGAACTGCAGGTGGTCAGCCGCGACCTGAACCATTTCAGCCGGCTGGCCCGCGAGGTGCTGATCAACCTGCCCAACGTGAAGGACCTGCACACCAGCTTCTCGCTGGGTGAGGTCAAGGCGGCGGCTGCGCTGCCGCTGTCGCACCTGCTGGAGCGCCCGCCCGGCCGGGTCGCGTAGCAATTCCCCCGGTTTCGTGAAGTTCCTCACCGCTGGTCACCCCAACGGTCCATGGGGCTGAGCGGGCGGCGTTGTCGGGATCGATCACGGTCGATAGAGTACGAAACACTTACTTTCCATAACAGGTAAGTATCTTATTAGTACTTTTTAAAGGACTCGATCATGAAACGCACCCTCTCCCGCACCCTCTCCCGCACCCTCGTTGGCCTGCTGGCCGCTGCCGGCCTCGTCGGCGCTTCGGTGAATGCCCAGGCAGCCACCGCCACCAGCAACTTCAACGTCACCATCAACCTGGCCGCCAAGTGTGAATTGACCAGCACGCCCCAAGACCTGGTTCTGAACTACACCGCCTTCCAGACAACCGCCGCCACCGCCACCACCTCTTTCGGAGTCCGCTGCACCGAAGGCCTGCAGTACACGCTGTCAATGGGCGCGGCTGCCGCCTACGGATTGGCCGCAGACTCCACCACAGGTCTGAACTACGGCATCGAAATCCTGAACGGGACCACACCCGTTGCCAGCAAGACCACCCCCACAAGTACCGCGATAACTCCCGCCACTGGTGGCGCAACCACCACCTACAACATCACGGCAACCATCCCGGCCGGCCAGGCTGGCGTTTGCTCCACGCCCGGAGGCGCCTGCAACGGCTCAGCTGTGCAGAAGACGCTCACGATCGAGTACTGATCAATCCCATGGCGGCCGGGACAGCACATGCGAATGTCGCTGACACTCTGCGCGTTGGCATTCAGTTTCCTGCAGTGCGGCACCGCTGCGGCGCAAGCCAGCACTTCGGCCAGCTTCCAGGTCCGCATCCAGCTCACCGTCCCCGGCACCCCCGCCGCCGAACCCAGCGCCCGCTGCGAAACGCAGACCCTCACCTCGGCGCCCAACGCCCTGGTGCGGGTGGTCTGCGACAACGGGCGCTTCGTCAGCATCGCCCCCGACCCGCGCAAGCCCTTCGTGGGCAGCCACGGCGGGGCCTACCGTTTCCATCTGCAGCCCAGTGCAGTGGCCAGCGCCTTGCTGGACGACGGCATCGACCCCTACTGGTGGGGCCGGGGCACCGTGACCGCCATGCGCATCTACGGCACCCCCCGCGACCCCACCGACCCCCTCGAAATGATGGTGAGCTTCTGAGGCTTGCCTCAACACCATGACCCACGCCCTCCGCCCCCATTCCTTCCTGTTCCCGGGCCATGTGGCCCGGAACGTTCTGGTTGCCGCCCTGTTGATCGGTCTGGTGGCCACCAGCTGGGCTGGCTCGTTCTCGGTCTCGCCGGTGCGCATCTACATGAAACCCCGCGACCGGGCGGTGGCCATCACCCTGACCAACGAAGGCGACTCCGCCGTGGCCTTGCAGGCCGATGTGTTCGTCTGGTCTCAGACCCCCGAAGGCGTCGACCAGCTGGAACTGTCGGACGACATGATCCTGTCGCCGCCCATCATCAAGCTGGAGCCCGGCGCCAAGCAGGTGGTGCGCCTGGCTTTGCTGCGGCCGGCCGATGCCAGCCAGCAGCTCACCTACCGGCTGATCGTGCGCGAGGTGCCGGAAATCACCAACCCCAAGCAGCAGGGCATCCAGCTGCCGATTGCACTGGCGCTGTCCATGCCGGTGTTCATCACCCCGCCGCTGGCCAAGCGCGAGGTGGCCTGCGAGCTGGTGCGGGGCGAAGCCGGCGCCCCCGCCGTGAGCTGCGCCAACACCGGCACCGCGTACGCCCAGATGCGCGAGGTGCGCCTGCACCGCAACGACCAGACGCTGGCCCGCTTTGAGGGAGGCGCCTACCTGCTGCCGGGTGCCCGCCGCACCGTCACACCCAAACCGGAAGGCGCCGGCCTGACCGGGGGCGAGCCCCTGACGGTGGAGGTGCAGTTCGACGATGGTCAGACCAGCCGTTTCACCGCCCGACTGCCCTGAACCGGGAGCGAGCGGTGACGACCCGTTCTTTGCGTTTCAGGGGTGACCGTCGCCGGTCCGGTTGGCTGGCCGCCCTGACAGCGGTCATGGCCTGTACCGGTCAACCGATGGTGGCCATGGCACAGGTCCAGGCCCCGCCAGCCATGCAGCTGGACGTGGTGGTCAACGGCGTGCCGGTGGGCCAATGGCCGGTGCTGGACCGGCAGGGACTGATCCTGGTTCCGGAGACCGCCTGGGCTCGCTGGGCGCTGAAGCGGCCGACCTCGGCGCCGACACAGCAACTCGAGGGCCAGTCGTGGTTGCCCCTGCTGGCCTTGCGGGGCGCGGAGGTGCGCATCTACCCGGCGGAGCACCGCATGGAGCTGTCGGTGGCACAAGGGCTGATGGAGGGTGCGCCCACGCCGGTGGTCAAAGCCCCGTCCGCGGTGCCGCCCAAGCCCTTGGCAACGCCCATCCCACCTGCCGCGCCCGCCGTGGCCGCCGCTCCGGTCAAGCCCGAGGGCCCGGTGTTGATGGCTGCAGCACCCTCGGCCGTGACACCGCCGTTGGGCACCGCGCTGGGTTCCCCCACCCCACCGCCGGGCAGCCTGCGCTGGCGTCCGCTGGACGTGACCATCAACACCGTGTCGGTGGGCAACTGGCTGCTGCTGGAGGTGGAGGGCAAGTTCTACGCACCGGCCGACGCCTTCCCGGAATGGCGCATCGCTCGGCCACCCGAGCAAGGCAGCATCAGGGCCCGGCAGCAGACCTGGTATCCGCTGGACGCCATCCAGGGCTTCACCGCCCGCTTCAACGCGGCCGAGCAAAGCATGGCCATCGACTTTGCAGCCAACGCCTTTGCCGCCACCCGCATCGGTCAACCCATGGGCCAGCGGCCGGTGGTGAGCCCGTCGGAGTTCGCCACCTTCCTGAATTACGACCTCAACTACAACGCCAGCGAGTTCAAGGGCAGCGGGCGGTTCCAGGACGCGGGTGTCTTGCTGGAGCTGGGCATGACAGGCCCGATGGGGGTGCTGACCTCCAGCCATATCGGCAACAACCTGTTGGCCGACACGGTGGATGCGCCAGCCCGCTGGCGCCGGCTGGAAACCACCTTCACCCGCGACTTCCCCGAGCACAACCTGACCCTGCGGCTGGGCGACAGCGTCAGCCGCAGCGGGCTGACCGGCCGGGGCGTGTACTTTGGCGGCCTCCAGATCGGGCGCAACTACGTGATGTCGCCCGGCCTGATCACCCAACCGGTGCCGGTGATCAGCGGCACCTCCACCGCCCCCAGCACGGTGGAGCTGTATGTCAACGATGTGCTGCGCCAGACCTCCAAGGTGCCCAGCGGGCCGTTCACCATCGACAACTTCGCTTTGCTGGGCGGCGCCGGTCAGGCCCGCGTGGTGGTGCGCGACCTGCTCGGCCGCGAGACGGTGCTGGTGCAGCCCTTCCTCACCGGCGGCAACATGCTGGCCGAAGGACTGACCGACTGGAGCCTCGAAGCCGGCCTGATGCGTCGGCGCCTGGGCGAAGCCAGTGCCGACTACGGCGATGCCTTCGTCTCCGGCCTGTGGCGCGGAGGCATGAGCAAGACGCTCACGCTGGAGACCGCAGCCGCCTGGAGCCGCAGCGTCACCCATGTCGGCACAGCCGCCACCCTGGCCTTGTTCGACCGCTGGTTGGGCGAGGTCGGCTTGGGCCTGAGCCGCAGCAAGCTCAGCGGCACCGGCCGCCAATGGACGCTCGGGCTCAACTACCCTGGCATGGACCACCAGATGAACCTGAGGCTGGAAAACAGCAACGCCGATTACCTGGCTTTGGGCAGCGACCCGGCGTTTTCGTTCGGTGCAGCGCGGCAGCAGTGGTCGTTCAATCACAGCTTCAGCCTGGGCGAGCGACACAACCTGGGCTGGGCCGTGGCCCGCATTGCGTACGCCGGGCAGGCACCCATCACCACCAGCAGCCTGAACTATGGCGTGCGCATCGGCAAGAGCAGCAATCTGGCCTTCAACCTGAGCCGTGCCAGCGGGGCGAGTTCGGGCACGTCCGTCGGGGTGTCGCTGTCGTTCCCGCTGGATGGCACCTTCGTCAACGCCAACGTCACGAGCAGCTCGGGCGAGGTCAGCGCGTATGCATCGGCATCGGACTCCACCCAGGGCGACAACCCGATCTCGTGGCGCGTGCTGTCGGGTTACCGCAGCAGCGGCGCGCTGGCCGAAGGCGGGCTCTATTACCGGGGCACCCGCAGCCAGTTCACCGGCGACGTGAGCGCATCGTCCGGACAGCAGGCGCTGCGGCTGGGCATGCAGGGCGGGCTGGTGGGCATGGGCGGTCAGGTGTTTGCCACCCACACGGTGCGCGACAGCTTTGCGCTGGTGGAGGTGCCCGGTTACGCCGACATCCGGGTCGGCCGCTACGGCAACGCCGATGGCGTCACCAATGCCGACGGCTTGGCGCTGGTCTCCAACCTCATGGCCTACAACACCAACCCGGTGCGGCTGGACGCCTCCGACCTGCCGGTGACGGCCGAGATCGACGCCATCGAGATGAATGCCGTTCCCGCCTGGCGCAGCGCGGTGCGCCTGAAGTTCCCGGTGCGCAGCGGGCGGGCGGCGCTGCTGCGCATCGTGCTGGACGATGGGGAACCCGCGCCAGCCGGTGCCGAGATCGAGCTGCAGGGCGATGCCCAGGTGTTCTATGTGGCACGGCGGGGTGAAGCCTATCTGACCGGGCTGCAGCCCAGGAACCGGCTGCGCCTGCGGCACGGCGATGCGGGTTGTGACATCGACGTCGCCCTGCCGGAGGGCAAGGCCGACGAGATCGTGCGGCTGGGGCCGTTGAAGTGCGAAGGAGTCAAGCGATGAACATGTACCCGTGGCTGCTGCGGCTTTTACTGACGATGGCTGTGGGCACCTTGCTCGCACCTGGCGCGGTCCACGCACAAAACGTGCTTCGCTGTCAGTCCTCGACCAACCAACCAACGGTGACGGTCAACGCCACCAGCGCCGGCACGTCGGGACAGACCATCAACATCACGATCCGGTTCGCCTGTTCATCGACGGCTTCCGGCACAAAGACAGGAAGCCTGACGGCCACCCTTTCGTTCCTCGACAACATAAACACGCCCACGGGCACATTCCTGACACGAACCGGTGGCGCGCAAACCATTCCATACAGCTTCAACCGCAATGCAGGGCCACTGACCACCGAGCAATCCGCCACCTTCCCGTCCTGCACCGGGTCGGCGCCCAGCCAGACCGGGACCGGTTCGGTCACCCTGATTTCGACGGCCAGTGTCACCGGCCCGGGGAATTTCGGTACTCAGAACTACTACTTGAACGCCTGCGTGCGGATCCCGGCGCAAGCCGTTCCGACAGTCGGCAGCTACGTCGGGAAGCTCCAAATCAGGACATTGGGCACCATTGTCAGTGGGGGAGGCAACTTTCAGAGCTTGACCAACACCGATGCCTCGGTCATGACCGCCACGATCCCCGCCGGCTGCACGGTCGGAAGCCTGCCGAACCTGAATTTCGACTACACCTCCTTCGCTGTCACCGACAGCACGCTGTCGCAGCCATTGACCTCCGTCTCGTGCAACTCAGGCTCCTGGACCGCCGATATCCGAGACCAGGCGGCTGCCTCGGTCACCAGTCCCTTGGTTGGAACCGTCCGGGGCATTCAGTATGTGCTTGGCCTCTCGAACACGTCGACCGTTCCCGCAGCCGCGGCGCTGAACCCGACTTTCCCCACCTCCGGAACGCTGAGCGGTCCGCAAACCCTCTACCTGCTGGGCCGCGCACCGGCTGGGCAGTCCGGTAATGCGAACTGTGTGAGCCCTTGCGTCACTTCCAGGCCGTACACCCTGACCATCACGTTCAATTGAGGTTCAAGATGCGTCCATGTGAGCGAACGACGTCTCTTGGACGCAGCGCAGCCATCTTCCTGCTGACCCTTTGCAGCAACGCCCACGCCGCCTACTCCTGCAACATGACGGTGCAGCGGGTCAACCTGATCGCCCAGACCTTGTCGACCACAGCCGTCGTCCGCATGCTCACGCTGAACTGCAGCCGTGCCCCTTCCGACGCGAGCTCCATGACCTACCGCATCGCGGCCGACAACGGAGACAACGCTTCGGGACAGACGCGCCGTGTGAGACGCGGCACCAACAACAACTACCTGTCCTACCGGCTCAACCGGGGTGGCTCCATGGGGCAGACCGCTCCCTGCACCACGGCAGGAACCATCTGGCGGAACAACGGCGCGGGTCTGATCACCGGCACCATGAACTTCGGCTCCAGCTTGAACGCCTCGCACACCTGGTCTTATTGCGCTGTGGCCAACCCCTCGCTGGCTTTGCCTGCCGGCGAGTACACCGACCAGGTGGAGCTGACGCTGCGCTACCCCAACACAGGGCAAGGCCAGCTGTTGGCGGTGCCTCTGGATCTGCAGTTCGGTGTGCAGACCCTGTGCCTGATCGACAAGCCGATCGCCAATCTGTCGGTGAGCTACACCTCGCGCCAGACCGCTGCCGCCACCGCCAGCACGCAGGTGCTGCTGCGGTGCAATGTGAACACGCCCTGGACCGTCGGCCTGCTGGGGCCTGGCGCACCCGCCGCTGCGCCAGTGGCCAACCTCACCAACCAGAGCCTGCTGGGTCTGACCTATTCCTTGCAGGTGACGCCGACCTCAGGCACGGGTCTGGGCAACACCGGCACGGGCGCGCCCGGCAACGACGGTCAACAACCGGTGACCATCCAGCTCCATGTGCCGGGCGGCCAGGCTGGCATCTGCAACGTGGCCGTCTGCAATGGCGCAGCCACGCACACGCTGGTCGTGACGTACTGAGGCCGCCAGGACCGGGTTGATCGTCAAGGCGGCAGGGCACCGCCGCGGGGCCACAGCACCCACATCTGCAGCGGCTGCTTGAGCGCTGCGGCCAGGGTGTAGGCGTCGCCCTGGTTGTCGCCCCAGCCGGTGAACAGGTCGGCCCGCACCGCACCCACGATGGCGCCCCCTGTGTCCTGGGCCATGACCAGCCGCGCGGTGTTGAGCGTAGGGCCCTGGGTGGCCAGCCACACCGGCGTGCCGTACGGAATGCTCTGCGGGTCGACCGCGATGGAGCGGCCCGGCGTGAGCGGCACACCCTGGGCACCACGCGGGCCGAAGCGGGCGTCCAGCTCGTTCAGCGCCTCCTCGCGGAAAAACACGGTGCGCGGGTTGGCCCACAGCATCTCGTTGAGGCGGCCGGGGTTCTGCGCCACCCAGGCCTTGATCGACTCCCACGATGCCTCGCGGATGGCGCCCTGGTCGAGCAGCCAGCGGCCCACGCTCTGATACGGCTGCCCGTTGTGGGCCGCGAAGGCCAGGCGCACGGTGCGTTCGGTGCCGTCGACCTCGCGCACCAGCAGGCGTCCCGAACCCTGGATCTGCAGGATGAGTGCGTCGATCGGGTCGGCCAGCCATGCAATGGCTCGGCCCGCCAGCGCGGCCTGTGCAGCCGGCAGGGTGTCGATCTGCTGGCGGCTGTACCAGACCTGCCCGTTCTGCAGGCCGGCCGGGGTGGCGTGCAGCGGCACCCGGAAGGTGGGCGTGGCCACGCGGCTGGCGCGCAGGATGGGTTCGTAATAGCCGGTGAGCAACCCGTCGGGCAGGCGGCCGTCGGTTTCGGTCACACGGTAGGGCTGGAAGCGGCCCACGATCCAGGCCGCCTGCTCGGCCGGCGTGGCGATGCTGCGCTGGCGCACCTCGGCACACAGCGCCGCATGGCCGGCCACCGGGCGCTCGCAGCCGCGCACCCAGGCATTCCAGACCTCGTGCAGGCTGTCGTTGCCCCAGCCGGGCAGCTCGGACCAGCGCACCGGCACCCAGCGGCTCTTGCCGCGTTGCACCGGCGGCGGCAGAGCGGCGGTGTCCGCCGGCGCAGCCACCGGCGGCACGGCCTGAACGGGTGGGCCGGCGGGAGCAGGCACGGTGGTGACCCCGGGAGAGAAGGCACACGACGCCAGCAGGAAGCACAGGCTTCCTAAAATGCCGGCCATGACCCTGCTGTTGCTCGAAGCGCTCGGTGCGCTGCTGTTGTTCATCTTCATCGTCTGGTGGACCATGTTCTCGGGCCGCCGCAAAGGCGAGTTGCCGGAATCGGTGGAGGCAGAAAAACAGGCTGCCGTCCGCCAGGAGCAGACGCCTGCCGGCGCCGATCCGGACGGCAGCGACCGGGGTGATGGATCAGGGCCGCGCTGATCACGTTCCCCGCAGGATGTTGGCCAGCTCCACGGCCGACTTCACACCCATCTTGTCGAACACCCGCGAGCGGTGGACCTCCACCGTGCGCACGCTGATCTGCAGCTGATCGGCGACCAGCTTGTTGGGCAGGCCGGCCACCACCAGGTCCATGACGTCGCGCTCGCGCTCGGTCAGGCTGTCCAGCCGCTGCTGCAGGTCGCGCCGCACCCGGCGCTGGGCGATCACCTGTGCCGACTGGGCCAGGGCCTGTTCGACCCGGTCGACCAGGGCGTTGTCGGAGAACGGCTTTTCGCAGAAATCGAAGGCGCCCCGCTTCACCGCGTCGACCGCCGTGGGCACGTCGGCGTGGCCGGAGAGAAAGATGACCGGCAGTGCCGCCTGCCATGGCTGGGTCAGCAGGCGCTCGAACAGGGCCAGACCGCTCATGCCCGGCATGCGGACGTCGAGCAGCACGCAGCTGGGCACCAGTGGTTCGGCTGCCCACGCCGGGCTGGCCATGAAGGCCTCGGCGCTGTCGTAGGCATCGCTCACCAGGCGGCGGGTGCGCAGCAGCCAGGCCAGCGCTTCACGGACGCCGGCATCGTCGTCGACGAGGTGGATGCGGGCGTCGGGGAAGGGCGTCATGGCGCGATGATAGGTGAGCCCTGCCCGTCGGTCGGTCGGTGCGCCACCGGCAACCGGAACCGGAAAGTCGTGCCGCGTGGCCGCGCGGCTTCGAAGCTCAGGCCGCTGCCATGCTGCTCGATGACGGTCCGGCACAGGCTCAGGCCCAGACCCATGCCATCGGCCTTGGTGGTGAAGAACGGCGTGCCCAGGTGCTGCTGCGCCTCATCGCTCAGCCCTTGACCATGGTCGGCGACTTCGAACGCGACCCAGGCCGGATCGGCGTCCTGCCCGGCGGCGATGCGCAGGCGCCGAAGGCCGCTGTCCATGGGCGGATCGCCGGGCGGCATGGCCTGCATGCCGTTGCGTGCCAGGTTGAGCAGCACCTGCTCGATCATGGTGCGGTCGCACTGCACGGCCGGCACGGCGGGGTCGATGGCCACCTGAAGACGGATGCCATCCTTCTTGGCCTGCAGCGCCAGCAGCGGCTGGATGGCCGCCACCAGGCTGGCCGGCGCAACCGCCTCGCGCACCTGGTCGCGCCGGCGCACGAAGTCGGCCACGCTCTTGATGACCCGGCCGGCCCGATCGGCCTGCTCGGCCACCCGTTCGATGACCCGACGCAAGTCGGCCGGCGGCAGCGGACCGGCGGTCTCGTCCCGCAGCATGTTGAGCGTGCCGTTGGCGTAGCTGGCAATGGCCGCCAGCGGCTGGTTGAGTTCGTGGCTGATGAGCGAGGCCATTTCGCCCACGGTGGCCAGGCGCGCGGTGGCCTGCAGACGTTCCTGCGAGGCGCGGTTGAGGTCTTCGACCCGGCGCTGCTCGGTCAGATCGAGCACGGCGCTCATGTAGCCGGTCTGCTGGCCCTGGGCATCGATCAGCGGGGCTTCGATGATGAGCACCGGCACGCGGGTGCCGTCGGTACGCTGGAACACCGATTCGAAGCCCTCGCGCGGCAGCGTCTTGCCCGCCAGCCGCACCGCCTGGCGTTGCTGGTATTCGTCCACCAGGTCCGGCGGCCACCAGGGCGCCGGCAGGCCGGTGCCCACCAGCTCTTCCGAGCTGCGGCCCACCAGCTGGCAGAAAGCCGGGTTCACGTAGGTGATGCGCCCGCTCATGTCGCGCGCCCGCAGACCGGTGACCAGCGAGTCCTCCATGGCCTTGCGGAAGGCCAGCGCATCGGCCAGCTCCTGCTCGGCGCGCTGACGGCGGCGGATGTCGCGACCGAGCAGGGCCAGCACCGCCAGCAACGCCAGGCACAGCGCGCCCACCACGGCGGTGAGCACATTGGGGAACAGGCCCAGGGCGCGGCGCTGGGCCTCGAGCTGCAGGATCAGGGTGTGGCCGGGCAGGTCGAGCACCGCGACCGAGCGCAGGTTGCGGCGTCCGCCCTGCAGGCTGCTGTGCACCGCCAGCCGGGTGCCGTCGGCATCGTTGAAGGCCAGCCCGCGGTTGCGCAGCAGGTCCCGGTTGGTCAGCTCCGACAGCAGGCCGATGAGCGAATACGTGGCCACCAGGGAACCGGCCGGCTCGCCGGACTGGAACAGCGGCAGGCACATCTCGATGAGTTCCAGCCCGGTGCCCTCGCGCACCGGCCAGAAATAGCTGCGCGAGTACGCCGGCCCGGAGAGCCGCTGTGCGTTGTCGCAGGCCAGCCGCACCTCGGGCTGGCTCTGGCTGCGGGACATGAAGCCGAACACCGGTCGCTGGTAGGGCGTCTCGGCATGGACCCGGATGTCGCTCTGGCGCCCCGGCGCACGCCATTCGATGCGCACCATTTCCCGGTGCAGGGCCAGCACACCGGCCGAACGCGCTGCCCAGACCTCCGGCGTGAGCGCCGTCACATGCAGCGACTGCAAGGTCTGCACATTGCGCAGCAGCGCGCTGCGGATGTCGCTGGCCAGCGCGGCAGCGTCCTGGTCGAGCTCAGCCTGGTCGCTGGCTTCCTCGTACTCGGCGGCCAGGAACACCAGCACGGTGAGCAGCATGCCCACCAGCAGCAGCAGCACGGCCCACAACAGCCAGCGCGGGGACTTCACGGTGCGGGCCACCCGGACATCAGGCGGTCAGAGCCGGCGGTGCTGCAGCGACGGCAACTGGGTGCGGACCGACTGCAGGAAACCGCGGTCGATGTCGGCCAGCACCACGCCCGGGCCCTCGGCCAGCAGGGCCATGACCTGGCCCCACGGGTCGATGACCATGCTGTGGCCCCAGGTCCGGCGGCCGTTCTCGTGCACCCCGCCCTGGGCGCTGGCGATCACATAGGCCTGGTTCTCGATGGCGCGTGCCCGCAACAGCACTTCCCAGTGGGCCTGGCCGGTGGTGTGCGTGAACGCTGCCGGCATCAACAGCACATCGGCCGCCAGGGCACGGTACAGCTCGGCAAAACGCATGTCGTAGCAGATGCTCTGGCCCACCCGCCAGACCTCGCCGCCCTTGCTGTTGCAGTCGAAGGCGGTGGGGGTGTCGCCGGCCTGCAGCACGGCGGCCTCGTCGTAGCGCTCGCGACCGTTGTCGTAGCGGAAGAGGTGGATCTTGTCGTAGCGGCTGACCTGGTGCCCGCGCGGGTCGTAGACCATGGACGCGTTGGCCGCGTGCGCAGGATCGTCGGTGGCCATGGGCAAGGTGCCGCCGACCAGCCACAGGTGCAGGTCGCGGGCGGTGTCGCTGAGGAAGTCCTGCACCTTGCCCAGGCCGGGCGTCTCGGCCAGCACCAGTTTGTCCTCGTCGCGGGCGCCCATGAAGCAGAAATACTCCGGCAGGACGGCCAGTTCGGCGCCGGCGGCAGCGGCCTGGCGCAGCAGGCGCAGGGCCTCGCTGAGGTTGGCGTCCAGGCCGATGCCCGAGACCATCTGGATGGCGGCGACTTTCATGGTGTTTCTCCCTCGTCGTTCAGAAAAGCGAGGTCGAGCTTACTGCAGCGGATTGACCGGAGCGGACGCGGGCGCCGATGCGGGTGCCGCAGCCGAACGGTCCACCTTCTGCACCTGCGGATCGGCCCAGCTGCCGGTGACCCGGAACTCCTGGGTGGTGGCCGAGCGCAGCGGCTGGCGCAGGACGAGCTGGGCGAGCAGCGTGCCGATGCCCACCACCGGATTGACCGTGGCGGCCAGCAGCGAGGCCGCCCCGGCGTTGATCTCGGGCACCACGAAGACCTGCAGGTCCTGGGTCTCGCGCACCAGGTCGGCCGAGCCCTCCATGAACACCGCGGCATTGACCCCCTTCATCTGCAGGTTGCGGGTCGAGAGCACGCCCTGTTCGATCTGGCCCTGGCCACGGAAAAAGTCGAAGGCGAAGCCCTGCGAGAACACGTCGCGGAAATCGAGCACCAGCCGGCGCGGCAGCGACTGCAGGCTCAGCACGCCCAGCAGCCGGCCGGCACCGGGTTCGATCTGCAGGAACTGGCCCCGTTCGATGTCGACCGACATCAGGCCGGAGAGGGTCGACAGGTCGGGTGACAGCGGCGAGCCGATCCAGCCCACGTTGCCGTCCAGCCGGCCCTGGCCGCCGCGCACCGTGCCCTCGCGGCCCATCCGGTCGAGCAGCCGCCCGGCGTCGTCCACGGCGAGCTGGAAGGCGATGGCGGTGCGGCGCTGGCCCGCTCCCTGGCCGGCACCTGGGGCGTTCCCCAGCGGCACCCAGTTGCCGGTGGCGGTGAGCCGGGCTTCCGGCACGGTGGCATTGAGCCGGGTCAGGCGCCATTCGGGCTGGCGCAGCGGAGCGCCCCGGTTGACCGCCTGCAGCTCGATGCGGCCGAGCGACCGGCTGCCCCAGCGCAGGTCTTCGATGCTCAGGTCCAGCGCGGGCACGCTGTTGGGCTGGTCGAGCAGCCGTTCGACTTCGCTGCGCGCCTCCCTGGCCAGGATGAGCCGGCTCAGCCGAGCCGTGACCTGACCGGGGTTGCGGGACGTGCCTGGCCGGTAGTCGATCCGGCCAGCCACCTCTTCCGACTGCACGACGGCGCGCCAGAGCGTGCTGTCGCGGCTGGCGTCCACCTGCAGGCGCTGGAAGTCGCGCCCGCCGACCCGCAGGCGTTCGGTGCGCAGTTCCAGCCGGTCCGGCAGCCAGGCGCCGGCGTCGGCTGATGCCGGTTCGCGTGTCTCGGTGGTCACCGGCCAGATGCCGCCCAGGGCGGCCTGCCAGACATCCAGGTCGATCTGGGGCGTGTGCAGGCGGACCAGCACGCCTTGCTCGGGCAGTACGCCCGGTTCGCCGGCGGTGGTGCCCGCGGCCAGCACGCCACGCCGGAGCGTCCAGCCGGCGCCCTCGCGCTGGCGTTCGATGCGGGCGTCCAGCACCGGTCCGGCGGGCGATGTCCAGCGCAGCGCCAGCCGGTCGGCCAGGGCGCGGCCAGCCTCCGGACCACTGGCGCCCGCCACCTCGGTCACGGCCAGATCCACCCGCAGCGGCCAGCTGGACTCGGCCACCTTGGCCAGCGGAGCCGGCAGTGCGAGCGCCAGGCCCTGAAGGTTGCTGCTGAACTGCAGCTCGGGCGCACCGCCGCGCAGGCCGACCTGCGCGGTGTAGCTCAGGCTGCCGCTCGCCGATTGCGCCAGTTTCGACAGTGGCCCCAGCCCGGCGCCACGCAAGGCCTCGGCGGTCAGGGTGCCCTGGCCGCGCAGCGCCATGCGCGATCCTCCCTGGGCGTCGGGCCGCAGGCCACCGCTGAAGCTCACATCGCCACCCAGCAGCCGGGCCTGGGCGGTGGGCACGTTGAAGCCGGTCTCGGTGAAATCCAGCTGACCCCGCAGCCGGGCCAGCGGTGGCAGCGCGGGCGATATCTGCAGATCGTTGCCGGCCAGCTTCACCTGGCCCTGCACCCGGGTGGCCCCTGCGTTGTCCAGGGGAACACTCAGCTGGAAGCGGGTCTGGGCGGTGCCGGTGATGCGGGCACCGTCCAGTGCACCCTGCATCAGCCCGCCCAGGGGCGAACGCTGGACGAAACCGAGCTGGGCCGGCGCCGGCCCCTGCACATCGGCCTGGGCCGTGAGCACGCCGTTGCGGGACAGCCGATCGATGGCCAGGCGGCCACGCTGGAGCTGCACGCCGGGTGCGTCCTGCACGCTCCCGGTGATCTGGTCGATGCGCAGCGAAAGGCGGTCCAGCACGAGATCGCCGCTCATGCGCCGCAACCCGGGCCAGGCGGGGGGGCCGGCGTCCTGCAGGAACGCCGGGAGATAGTCCATGTCGAGGCCCTGGAGTCGCGCAGCAATGCGGAAGGTGCCGCTGCGGGCGTCGGAGGGCAGACGGTCGACATCCCCCTGCACCCGGAAGGTCACGGCGCTGCCGGTGCCGGCACGCACCGACTCGCGCACATACCGTCGCGCCTCGGCGCCCACGGTCAGTGGCAGGTAGCGGTGCACCCGGGTCAGGTCGGCCTGCTCCAGCGTGGCGGTCAGGTCCAGCACGCCAGGGAAGCGGGCCTGGCCCCGGGCACCCGGCGTGGTGGTCCAGCGGGCCTTGATCTGGCCGCGTGCGTCCGGATTGGCCACCTGGACCTCGTCCAGATCGACCTCGATGCGCTCGCCATCGATGCGCCAGCGGGTCTGGGCATCCAGCCGGCTCAGCGGCAGCCGGGCCTCTTCGAACACGCCAGGCAGCCAGAGCGCGCCGTCCTGCACCGACAGGCGCGCCGAGCCCCGATCGCGCTGCAGGTCGAAACTGATCGTGGCTCCTTCGATGCCGGGCCGGCCGATCGATGGCGAGGCGGCGTCGGCGGCGTCGGCGGCCCCGGTGGTCTCGGCGCCGCCCGGGTTCGGCGCCGCGTCCCCCGCCAGCGACAACCCCTGCACCTGGCCACTGGCTTTCAGGCCGGCGAGGTCGGGGCCATCCCAGCGGGCCTGGAGGTTCTGGACACGGCCCGCCGGTTGCAGCTTCTGCACCCATTGGCGCACGCCGACCGGGAGCGGCAGGCGCTCGGCCAGCGCCGCCACGGCCGCCAGTTCGATGCCGCTGGCCGACAGTTCGGTATGGCCGGTCAGCGTGCTGCCGCGGGCCAGCGGCCCGGCGGGCAGCCGGGCCAGGCTGAACTGCCCGCCCGTCCAGGCCACGTCTTCGCGGGTGAGGAAGCGCAGGTCGTCGGTGGCCACGCGCCAGCCCGGGCCAGACCATTGCGCCTGCAGCCGGCCCGTGATGTAGGTCAGGGCCAGCGGCGGCAGCTCGGGTCCCAGGCGGACGTCGACCGAGCGCAGGTCGACATCGGCCTGCAGACCGCTGAACCGGCCGTCATCGACGTCGGCCCACAGCTGCAGCTGTCCGCGGCCGCCCCGCACGACCAGGCCCGGCAGGGCGGGCAGGTCGGTCGGCAGGTAGGCCTGCAGCCGCTGCACGTCCACACGCGGCAGGGATGCATGCAGCTGGCCGCTCCAGCGCGCCCAGGGCATGTCGTCCGCCTGGCGTCCGGTGGTCAGCAGCGGCTCGCGCAGCTGACCCTGCAGGGTGAAACGGTCGCCCCAGTCGGCGGGCGGCGTGGCGTCCAGGCGCCAGCGGTGCTCCCGGGCACCGTTGCGAACCACCAGATCGACGGCCGACAGCGCCAGGGGCGGCGCAGCCCGAAGCTCGTCGGTCCAGCGCAGCGTGCCGCCGCGCACCGCGAATTCGGTCTGGTCGAAAAACCAGTCGGCGCCACCGCCGCCGCGGGACGGACCGCCCAGAGCGAGTCCGGCCACCTCGAACTCGCCGTCCGGGGTGCGGCGCACATCCAGCACCGGCGCGTCGATCACGATCTGCTCGAACCCCAGGCGCCAGAGCGAACGCACCGAGACCGACGCCTGAACCCGCGGCAACTCCAGCGCGGGGCGGCCCTGCGCATCGAGCAGACGCACGCCGGAGAGCTCGAACGCCGGCATGAACGGGGGCAGGCTGAAGGGGGTGTCGGGTCGGTTGGTCGCCCGGATGTCGCCGATGGTCACCGGAACCCCCAGCGCGTCGCTGGCCCACCGCTGCAACTCGGGACGCCAGCTATCGATTCGCGGCACAATGACCGCGTGAAGGGCCACCCAGGTCAGCAGGCCGAGACCCCAGAGCGCCACCACCAGCCAGAGCAGCCACCGGGTCGTGCGGGCCCACAGCCGCAGCCCCCGGGAGGCGGGTGCATCCGAAGAGAAGACCGCACCGGGCGCCTGGCTACTGTGATTCATGTCCACTGCAAATTATGACGGCCCGTCAGCTCCCCGGTTCCTCTCTTGACATCGCCGCACTGTCAGCGGCTGTAACGCCCGGCGCCTCCGGCTGCGATGCCGCGCACAGCCGGTTCGTGCAGCGGGTGCGGCGCCGCTACCCCTCGGAGCTCGGCTGCCTGCCGCCGGGCATGCCTCGCCGGGCCGACATGGAAGCAGCACTCCAGGCCCTGGCCCGACTCGGCCACCCCCGCACCAGCGCCCTGCGGGTGCTGCGCCAGCTGGTGCTGGAACGGCTGGCGGTGATGGACTGCGAGCAGACCGCCTCCCTGGGCGACGTGACGCTGGCGGTCACCGAGCTGGCCGAGCTGGCACTGGACGAAGCCTGCGAACTGGCTTTCGCCGACCTGGACGCACTGCACGGCGCTCCGCTCATGGACGGCGGCCGCCGCGCCCAGCTCTGGGTCATCGGCATGGGCAAGCTCGGGGCACGCGAGCTCAATGTCTCCAGCGACATCGACCTGATCTACGTCTACGAACAGGACGGAGAAACCGCCGGCAATGCCGAGGGGCGCCAGCGGATCAGCCACCACGAGTATTTCGGCAAGGCCGTCCGCCACATCTACAACACCGTGGGCGACACCACCGAGCACGGTCAGGTGTTCCGGGTCGATCTGGCGCTGCGGCCCAACGGCAACTCCGGGCCGAGCGCCGTCTCGCTGGGCGCACTGGAGGAGTACTTCATGGTCCAGGGCCGGGAGTGGGAACGCTTTGCCTGGCTCAAGAGCCGGGTGATCGCACCGCGCCAGGCCATTGCCTGCGGCAGTGCCCAGGCCCTGCGCGGGGTGGTGCTGCCGTTCGTGTTCCGCCGCTACCTGGACTACGGCGTGTTCGAGGCGCTGCGCGCACTGCACCGGCAGATCCGCGATCACGCGGCCAAGCGGGCGGCGGGCCATCCCGGGCGGGCGAACGACGTCAAACTGTCCCGCGGCGGGATCCGCGAGATCGAGTTCACCGTCCAGCTGCTGCAGGTGGTGCGCGGCGGCCAGTTCCCTGAACTGCGCACCCGGCCCACGCTCGATGCGCTGCAGCGCGTGGCCAAGGCGGGCCTGATGCCGGCCACCACGGCACAGGCGCTGTCGGAGGCCTACACCTTCCTGCGCCGGGTGGAGCACCGCATCCAGTACCTGGACGACCAGCAGACCCATGTGCTGCCCACCCGCGACGACGACCTCGCCTGGCTGGCCACCAGCATGGGCTACCCCACGGTCGCCGGCTTCCTGCATGCGCTGGACGCCCACCGCGAGGTGGTGGCCGAAGAGTTCGACATCCTGCTCGGCGGACCCGCCAAGGGCCAGTGCCATGGCAAGGGTTGTGCCGGCAACCGGAACGACAACCCGGCTGCGCGCACCGACCTGCAGACCGTGCTCCCCAGCTTGCCGCGCGAGCTGGCCGAACGGGTGGCGCAGTGGAGCACCCACCCCCGCGTCCTGGCCCTGCGCGAAGACACCCGCAACCGGCTGGTGCGGCTGGTGCAGCGCACCGGCGCCTGGATCGACGAAGGGCGGGTGACCGAACAGGCGGCCCTGCGCATGGCCGACTGGATCGAACCCCTGCTGCGGCGCGAAAGTTACCTGGCCCTGCTGCAGGAACGCCCATCGGTCCACGAGCGTCTGTTGCGCCTGCTGGGCGCGGCGCGCTGGCCGGCGCGCTACCTGCTCCAGCACCCGGGCGTGATCGACGAGCTGGCCAGTCAGCAGCTGCTGGCCGAACGCTTCGACCCGGCACAGTTCACCGCCGACCTCGAAGACCGCCGGGCATCGCTGCACCGCACCGGCGAGGACGACGAGGAAGCCCTGCTCAACCTGCTGCGCCGGGCCCACCACGCCGAGGTGTTCCGCACCCTGGCGCGCGACGTGGAAGGCGTGTTGACGGTCGAACAGGTGGCCGACGACCTGTCCGCCCTGGCCGACACCATGCTGGCGCTGACCGCCCGCTGGTGCTGGGAGCGCCTGAAGAACCGCCACCGGGAGGAACCGTCAATGGCGGTCATCGGCTACGGAAAGCTCGGCGGCAAGGAACTGGGTTACGGCAGCGATCTCGACATCGTCTTCGTGTACGACGACCCGCACGAGAACGCGGGCGAGATCTACGCCGGCTTCGTGCGCAAGATGATCAACTGGATGACGGTCAAGACCGGCGAGGGTGACCTCTACGAGATCGACACCGCCCTGCGCCCCAACGGCAATTCCGGCCTGCTGGTGACCAGCCTGGAGGCGTATGCCCAATACCAGCAGCAACGCGGCAGCAACGCCGCCTGGACCTGGGAACACCAGGCCATGACGCGCGCCCGCTGCGTGCTCGGCGGCCCGGCCATGCAACAGCGCTTCGACCAGGTGCGCGAATCGGTGATCACCGCGCCGCGCGAGGCCACCGACCTGGCGCGGGAAATCGTGAGCATGCGGGCCAAGGTCCGCCTGGCCCACCCGGTGCGCGG
The DNA here is from genome assembly GCF_958439165.1 of uncultured Hydrogenophaga sp. GTDB lineage: Bacteria > Pseudomonadota > Gammaproteobacteria > Burkholderiales > Burkholderiaceae_C > Hydrogenophaga. The sequence continues at coordinate 83,844 of NZ_OY288129.1, forward strand.
CGGCGGATTCGACGTCAAGCACAGCCCGGGCGGCATGGTGGATGTGGAGTTCGTGGTGCAGTACCTGGTGCTGCTGCATGCTGCCACCCATGCCGATCTGCGGCTCAACACCGGCAACATCCATCTGCTGCGGCGCGCCGAGGCAGCGGGTCTGCTGCCTGCCGGCATGGGTGCCGCCGCTGCCGATGCCTACCGCGAACTGCGGCAGATCCAGCACCGTGCCCGTCTGGACGAGACCACCACGCAGGTGGACCCGGCCAGCGCCGAATCCGCCGCCCGTGCCGTGAGCGCGCTGTGGCAACAGGTGCTGGGGCACGTGACCCCATGAAGGCTTCTCGCGGCTGGCTGCTGCTGTGCGCCGTGCACGGGGTGGCCAGCATGCTGCTGTGGTGGGCCCGCGAGCCGGCGCTGGCCGCACTCACCTGGCAGGCCGACGCCTGGGACCGCCACCCCTGGACGCTCTGGACCAGTGCCTGGGTGCATGCCTCCACGCCGGAGCTGATCACGCATCAGGTCGGACTGGGCATGCTCGCCCTGCTCGCCTGGGTGCTGCGGCCTCCGCGTGCGGCCACCGCAGCCTGGCTGCTGTGCTGGCCACTGGTGCCGCTGTGCCTGCCCTTGTGGCCGCATGTGGACCATGCCAGCGGCCTCTCCGGCGTGCTGCACGCCGGCGCTCTGATCATGGCGGTGATGCTGCTGACCCGCCGCATTGCGGTACCCAAGGCGCGCCGCTGGGGCGCCCTGCTGCTGCTGGCCATGCTGGTGAAGCTGGCCCTGGAGCGCCCCTGGCTCTATCCGGTGGTCTGGGACCCGGGCAATGAAACCTCGGTGGTCCAGGCCGCCCACCTGGTGGGAGCCGCCTGGGGCCTCCTGCTGGGGACGCTGGCCAGCCTCAGCTGGCGGTGGCCGGCGAGCCGGCGGGTACCGCCAGCGACTTCCGGAACCGGTTGAGCTCCTGCACCGTCTTGAAGCTGCTGTCCATCAGCAGGCTCATGTTGTGCAGGATGCGCTCGACCACCTTGTTTTCCCAGACCGCGTCGAAATCGATCTGCTTGTCCAGCCAGTGCTCCAGCCACTCCGGGTCGGGCAGGCGGCTCTGGATGGTGTCGTTGGGGAACAGCGCCTTGTTGACGTGCAGGTTGGTCGGGTGCAGCGCCTGCGCGGTACGGCGGGCGCTGGCCATGAGCACGCCCACCTTGGCGAACGAGGAACGGGCTTCGTCACCGAACTTGGCAATGGCCCGCTTCATGTAGCGCAGGTAAGCGCCACCGTGGCGGGCCTCGTCCTGGCTGAGGGTCTGGTAGATGTGCTTGATCACCGGCTCGGTGTGCCATTCGCTGGCACGGCGGTACCAGTGGTTCAGCCGGATCTCGCCGCAGAAGTGCAGCATGAGCGTCTCCAGCGCCGGGGCCGGGTCGAACTCGAAGCGGATCTGGTGGAGCTCTTCCTCGGTCGGCACCAGCTCCGGGCGGAATCGGCGCAGGTACTCCATCAGCACGAGCGAGTGCTTCTGCTCCTCGAAGAACCAGATCGACATGAAGGCCGAGAAGTCGGAGTCGTCGCGGTTGTCGCGCAGGAACATCTCGGTGGCCGGCAGTGCCGCCCACTCGGTGATGGCGTTCATCTTGATGGTCTGCGCCTGTTCATCGGTGAGCAGGCTGGCGTCGAACCGGTCCCAGGGGATGTCCTTGTCCATGTCCCAGCGGACCGATTCGAGTTGTTTGAAGAGTTCGGGGTAGAGCATGTTCATCCTTCGAAAGCCGCCTCAATTTTAGGCGTTTGCCTGTGTCAACGGGCTTAAAGCGTGTCCAGGTGGTCCAGCAGGTACGCGGCGTGCGTCCGGATGGATGCGCGGGTGGGCTCGTCGAGCTTCTGCAGGTTCTTCACCATGAGGGCCGTGCGAGGGCTGGCGGCCAGTTCGGTTTCGTGGCTGTCCAGAAAGTTCCAGTACAGCGTGGTGACCGGGCAGGCACCCTCGCCGCTGCGCCGGGAAGGCTCGTAAGCGCAACCTTTGCAGTAGTTGCTCATGCGGTCGATGTACTGACCGCTGGCCACGTAGGGCTTGCTGGTGAACCGCCCGCCGTTGGCAAACAGCGCCATGCCCGCCACGTTGGGCAGCTCCACCCACTCGATGGCGTCCACATAGACCGCGAGATACCAGTCGGACACCTGCTGCGGCGACAGTTCGGCCAGCAGGGCGAACTGCCCGGTGACCATGAGCCGCTGGATGTGGTGGGCGTAACCGTGCTGGAGCGTCTGGCCGATGGTGTCGCGCATGCAGGCCATGCGGGTGTTGCCGGTCCAGTACCAGGCGGGCAGCTGCCGCTGGTGGTCGTAGTGGTTGGCCTCGCGCAGGCCGGGCATGTCCAGCCAGTAGACGCCACGGATGAATTCGCGCCAGCCCAGGATCTGGCGGATGAAACCCTCCACAGCGGCCAGCGGCAGGCCGCGCTCGCGCCAGGCAGTCTCTGCGGCAGCGATCACTTCGCGCGGGTCGATCAGGTGCAGGTTCAGTGCCACCGACAGCAGCGAATGCCAGCCGAACGGGGTGTCGGTCCACATGGCGTCCTGGTAAGCGCCGAAGGCGATCAGGCGGTCGTCGATGAAACGCTGCAGCGCCTGGCGGGCCTGGTCGGGTGTGACCGGCCAGCCGAATTCGGCCAGCGAGCCAGGATGATCGGGAAACTGGCGCTGCACCAGGTCCAGCACCTCGCGGGTGATGGCGTCGGGCTCGAAACGGGCCGGTTCGGGTATCCAGCCCGGGCCTGCCTTGGGGAAGCTCTTGCGGTTGTCGGCATCGAAGTTCCACTGGCCGCCCACGGGCTCCTTGCCCTCCATCAGCACGCCGTGTTCGCGCCGCATCTCGCGGTAGAAGAACTCCATGCGCCATTCCTTGCGGCCTTGGGCCCAGCGCGCAAATCGCTCGCGGCTGCACAGGAAATGGGTGTCTGAGTGCCATTGCAGCGGCACGCCGGCAGCGCGGGCGGCGGCCTCGATGCCCTGTTGCAGCCGCCATTCGCCGGCCTCGCACACCTGCAGGCTGGCGGGGCTGCTGGCCTGCAGTTTGGCCAGCAGCCGATCGGTGAGGCCCGGCCGGTCGGCATGGGACGGATCGTCCAGCTCGATGTAGGTCAGGGGCCAGCCACGGGCCTGCAGCTCCGCGCGGAAGTGGCGCATGGCCGACAGGAACAGCGCGATGCGGGCCGGGTGGCTCCAGACCGCCGTGGCCTCGCCCGGCGCCTCGATCATGACCACCCGGTCCTGCGCCGGGTCGAAACCGGCCAGGGCGGGGTTGTCCAGCCAGAGCTGGTCGCCCAGCACCAGCACCAGACGGCGCAGCGGCGGGGTAGGGGTCGGGCTCATGGCGCCGGGCGGCGGGCCGCGTCCATGCGGCAGCGGTCGCTGCAGTACTTCACCTGTTCCCAGGTGCGCTCCCACTTCTTGCGCCAGGTCATGGGGCGACCGCAAGCCACGCAGGGCTTGCTGGGAAGACTGGCCTTGTTGCCGCGAAACCCCGATTCGCGGCTCATGCGGGCTGCCCGGCTTCGGCCCGCCAGCGAGAGACCGCCAGGGGAATGTCCTGCAGGCGTCCCAGGGGCCAGAACGCGCGGCTGCCCGCCGACGCACCGGAACGGCCCCGCACCGGCTTGTACAAAGCCGGACAGGCGCCGCCGGCCCAGATCTCGACGGCGGGAGGCAACAGCTCCCGCAGCTGGTCGAGTGCGGCACGCACCTCCCGCGGGTTCTGCGCGGCGGTGAAGCTCAGGGCCACCACATCGGCCTGGGCAGCCGTCACGGCATTCACCAGATCGGGAATGGGGGTCTGCACGCCCAGCGGCACGGTGTGGCACCCCTCGAGCACCATGAAGCATTCGGCCATGAGCAGCCCCAGACCGTGCTGCTCGCCCGGCAGGGTGGTCATCAGGACGCGGGGCGGCCGCGCAGGCGGCTGAAGCGCCACCATCGCGTGGCGCAAGGTACCCTGCACCACCTCTGTATAGAGATGTTCTTCGTGAACCGCCAGCCGCCCCTCCAGCCAGGACTGCCCGACCAGCACATTCATGGGTGAGATGCCTTCGGTGAGGGTGCGGGCCAGCCCTCGCTCATTGATCATGCGTACCAGGGCATGCCGCAGTCCGGCGGCGTCCTGCCGGCGCAGCAGGTCCAGCCAGGGATGGGCTTCGGTGGCCGCAGCAGGCATTTCTCCGTCCGGCTGCATCTGGCGGGCCGGTTGCGGCGTATTGACGGAGGAGAGGGCCAGCAGACGCTCCAGCGACAGCGGGACGATCTGTCCAGGTCGGTGTCCTGCATCGATGAGGCGACGGATGTGCCGCAAGCGGGTAAGGTCGTCGTCGGAGTACCGGCGCTCACCCTGGGCATCGCGCTGAGGCTGCGGAAATCCGTATCGGCGTTCCCAGACCCGCAAGGTGTCCTTGCCCAGGCCGGTGTCGCGCTCGACATCGGCAATGGAATGGGGGGAGGTGGGCGGTGGGCTTGTATTTGTCATGGACAACCGATCCAATCGGTCGAGCATTATGGAGGTCTCAAGATGAAATCACGGTATCCAGGACAGCAAACCCGAGCGCTGCGCACTTGCATGCAACCTGCAAGCCTGTTCACCCTGGTCGCGCTGGGTGCGCTGATCTGGGCATCTCCTGCCACCGCCCAGACGCGGCCGGCCGGAACGCCCGCCGCTGCAGCCACCCCGGCCGACCGCTGCCCGGCGCTGCTTCAGCACCGCTTCGACCGGCTGCAGGACGAGAAGCCCCAGTCCCTCTGCCAGTACGCCGGCCGCGTGACGCTGGTGGTCAACACCGCCAGCTTCTGCGGCTTCACCCAGCAGTACGGCGCACTGGAGTCGCTCTACAGCCGCTACAAGGACCGCGGGCTGGTGGTGCTGGGCTTTCCCACCAACGACTTCGGTCGGCAGGAGCCGGGCAGCAACGCTTCCATTGCAGACTTCTGCGAGAACACCTTCGGCGTGAAATTCCCGATGTTCGCCAAGACCTCCGTGGTCGGCGGCAGCACCAACCCGCTGTACCAGCAGCTGGCCCAGCGCACCGGCGAACGGCCGCAGTGGAACTTCCACAAGTACCTGATCGACCGCTCCGGGCGGGTGGTGAAGAGCTACGCCAGCTCGGTCGACCCCAAAGACCCTTCGCTGATGAAGGATATCGAGCGAATGTTGTCGGAAAAATCGTGACCGATCAGTCACAATGAGACCGAGCAGTTTAAATACACCCACATCCCGCTGCGGATTGACGCGCAGTTTCGGGACAGACCCAGGAGCCTCTCGCATGGTCTTCAGCATCTGGCGGAACTTCCGCTCCCACCCGGCACTCCATGCAGGTGTGGGTGGACAGCCGGTTGGCGACCACTCTCCGTTTTCCGAACTGCGAAGTCTGACGGCCTTCACCGGCCGGGCTGAAATCCCGAGGCGTTTCTCCTCCTCCTCCCTCCCTCCCTTGTTCGTTTCGGGGCGCTTCGCAGTTCTTTCTTCTTCCGGGCATGGCAACGCAGCTGCCCTTGGGGTCTTCCGGTGACCGGCATGTACCAGGACCCCCAATCTCCTTCCACCACCACCACCAGCGGCATGCCTGCCCGGCCGATGCCGCGCGTGGCCATCGTCGGCTCCGGCATTTCGGGCCTGGCAGCGGCACACACGCTGCAAGGACTGGCCGACCTGACCCTGTTCGAGGCCAACGACTACTTCGGTGGCCACACCCACACAGTGGACATGACGCTGCCGAATGCGCAGGGCGTGCCAACCACCTTCGGCGTGGACACCGGCTTCCTGGTGCTCAACGAGCGCACCTATCCGAACCTGCTGGCGCTGTTCTCCCAGCTGGGCGTGGACATTGCTCCGTCGGACATGTCGTTCTCGGTTCAGGCGCCGGGCGCAGCGCCCGGGGGCGGCACCCTGGAGTGGAGCGGCTCCAGCCTGTCGACCGTGTTCTCGCAGCGTCGCAACCTGCTCAATCCGCGCTTCTGGCGCATGCTGGCCGACATCCTGCGCTTCAACCGCATCACCAGCCGGCTGGCCGAGCGCGGCGACGACCTGGGCGAGAACAGCCCGCTGCTGCAGCCCCTGGGCGACTTCCTGCGCGAGCAGGGCTTCTCCGACGAATTCCGCGACTGGTACTTCCTGCCCATGATGGGTTGCATCTGGAGCTGCCCGACCGACCAGATGCTGGCGTTTCCGGTCGCCACCATGGTGCGCTTCTGTCACAACCACGGCCTCATCCAGGTCAGCAACCGGCCGCAGTGGTACACGGTGCGGGGCGGGGCACGGCATTACGTCGACAAGATCGTGGCCGAGGTGCCGGATGCCCGCCTGTCCACTCCGGTGCGGCAGGTGCTGCGCGACAGCCAGGGCGTGCGCATCGTGACCGACCGGAGCGTCGACCGCTTCGATGCAGTGGTGATGGCCTGCCACACCGATCAGGCGCTGCGCCTCCTGGGTGGCGAGGCTTCGGCCAACGAACGCGAGGTGCTGGGCGCCATCCGCTATCAGGCGAACCGGGCTGTGCTGCACACCGACGCCCGCGTGCTGCCCGCCAGCCGCCGCGCCTGGGCGGCTTGGAACTACGAGCGCTCCTCCAGCGCCAGCCGCGAATCGGCTCAGGTCTGCCTGCACTACCTGCTCAACCAGCTGCAGCCGCTGCCGGTGGAGCAGCCGGTGGTGGTGTCACTTAACCCGCAGCGCGAGATCGAGGACCGTTTCGTGGTCGGCGCCTGGGACTACGACCATCCGGTGTTCGATCTGGCCGCCATCCGGGCGCAGGCCCGCGTGCCGGCACTGCAGGGACAGCTGGCCACCTTCTACGCCGGCGCCTGGTGCGGTTACGGCTTCCACGAGGACGGTCTGAAGTCGGGCATGCGGGCGGCTCGCGCCCTCATCGAGTACCTCGGCCTGGTGCCGACGACCGACGACCGGACCGCGCGCCGCGCAGCCCTGCCCGGAGTGTTTGCATGAATGCGGTGGCGCAGATCGGCTTCGGCCAGGTGCGCCACACGCGGCACCGTCCGCGCCGCAACGCCTTTGCCTACCCGACCTACTTCCTGATGCTGCCCATGCGCAGCCTGCGCCACAACGGCCCGGGCACGCTGGCGCGCAACCGCCGTTCGGCGCTGGCCTTCCACGACCACGACCACGGCGACGGCCGCGATGACTCGCTGGCCTGGCTGGAATCGGTGCTCGCCGACCATGGCATCGGCGACGCCGATGGCGAGGTCTGGCTGCACACCTACCCGCGCGTGCTGGGCTACACCTTCAAGCCGGTGAGCTTCTGGTACTGCCATCGGGCCGACGGGTCGCTGCGCGCGGTGCTCGCCGAGGTGAACAACACGTTCGGCGAGCGCCACTGCTACCTGCTCGACGAACCCCGTTTCGGCGTGCCTTGCGAGGCCGCCAAGGTGTTCCATGTCTCTCCGTTCTGCCCGGTCCAGGGCCGCTATCGCTTCGTGTTCATGCGCACCGGGCAGGCCGGCCGGGAGCGCACGGTCGTGCGCATCGACTTCCACGACGACGAACGGCCCGGCTCCCCGGTGCTGCTCAACACCAGCGTCTGCGGCGACCTGCTCCCGCTCACCGGCCAGACCCGCCAGCGCGCGCTCTGGAGCCACCCGGCCATGACCCTCGCCGTGATCGCGCGCATCCACTGGCAGGCCGTTCGCCTGTGGCTGCGCAAGGCCCCGTTTTTCCGCCAGCCGCCCGCTCCGGGCGACTTCGTGACCACCGCTCCGGCGCAGCAGCCGGCAGCAGAACCCCGTCCCACATGAACAGCACCACCGCCACCCGACAGCCCGCCGGCTTCGCGCTGCCGCGCAATGCACCTGCCGCCGCCCGCACCACCCTGCAGCTCCTCCAACGGCTGGTGCATGGCAGCCTCACCCTCACACTGCCTGACGGGTCGGTGCAGCGTTTCGGCAGCACCGACGGGCCCCACGCCAGCATGAAGCTGCACAACTGGAACGTGTGCAGTGCGGCGCTGAAGTCGGGCGACATCGGTTTTGCCGAGAGCTTCATCGCCGGCGACTGGACCACGCCCAACCTGACCACCCTGCTGGAGCTGATGATCGCCAACCGCCGCGAGGTGGAAGACGTGATCTACGGCTCCTGGTTCGGCCGCCTGGCCTACCGCATCAAGCACCTGCTCAACCGCAACAGCAAGGCCAACAGCCGCAAGAACATCCACGCCCACTACGACCTGGGCAACCCGTTCTACCGGCTCTGGCTGGACGAGACGATGAACTATTCGTCGGCCTGGTTCGAGGAACCGGGCCAGGACATGGCTGCGGCCCAGCATGCCAAGGTGCGGCGGGCCTTGCGCATGGCCGGCGTGCAGCCGGGCCACCGGGTGCTGGAGATCGGCTGCGGCTGGGGTGCACTGGCCGAGAAGGCCACGCTCGAGTTCGACGCCAGCATCACCGGCGTGACGCTGTCGACCGAACAGCTGGACTTTGCGCGCAACCGCATGAGCGGCATCGGCCGGGCCGAACGTGCCGACCTGCGCCTGCAGGACTACCGCGACATCCGCGACGAACCGTTCGACGCCGTCTGCTCGATCGAAATGGTCGAAGCCGTGGGCCGCGAGTACTGGCCGACCTACTTCCAGACCGTGTCGCGCCTGCTCAAGCCGGGTGGCCGCGCCTGCATCCAGAGCATCGTGATCGACGACGCCCTGTTCGACCGCTACATCAAGGGCACCGACTTCATCCAGCAATACATCTTCCCGGGCGGCTGTCTGCCGTGCCCGGCCGAGTTCCGTGCCCAGGCGCGGGCAGCCGGTCTGGAGGTGGTGGACGAATTCCCCTTCGGGCTCGACTACGCCGAGACCCTCGCGCAATGGCGCGAACGCTTCCTGCACGAGCAGGACCGGGTGCTGGCGCTGGGCTTCGACCAGCGCTTCATGCGCATCTGGGAGTTCTACCTCGCCTATTGCGAGGCCGGCTTCCGGGGCGGCAACATCGACGTGGTGCAGTACACCCTGCGCAAGCCCGCCTGACCCACCGAGACAGGACCACCATGAGCCCACGACTTGCCTCCCTGGTGATCCCGCTGGTCTGCAGCGTGGCCCTGCTGACCGGGCTGCCCGCCCAGGCCGACCCCGGCGCCCCGGAACCGACGCTGTCCGCTGCGCTGCAGGACAAGACCAGCGTGGGGAAGGCCCGTCTCAAGGTCTGGGGATTCGACGTCTATGACGCCACGCTGTTCGTCCGCGCCGGATTCGACGCCGCGCGCTACGGCGATCAGCGGTTCGCGCTCGAACTGGCCTACCTGCGCAACTTCGATGGGGCCGACATCGCGGAGCGCTCGGTCGAAGAGATGCGCCGCATCGCCCCGATGGACGACGCCCGTGCCGCCAGCTGGCTCAAGGCCATGACCGACGTGTTCCCGAACGTGAAGAAGGGTGACCGCATCACCGGCGTGCACGTGCCGGGCAGTGGCGCCCGCTTCTACCTGAACGGCCGCCTGCTGGGCGAGGTCGCGGACGACGCCTTCTCGCGGCAGTTCTTCGGCATCTGGCTGTCGCCACGCACGTCGCAGCCGCGCATGCGCGAGACGCTGCTGCAACCGGTCGCGGGCGCGTCGCCGCGCAACCCATGAACCCGGCACAGGACCCGGCAGCGCGCTTCATGGGGCCGGGCGCGTGGCGCCACGGCCTGAGCTACGGCCTGCTGGGACTGCCCCTGGCCTTCGTGGCCCTGCCGCTGTACGTGGTGCTGCCCAACCACTACGCCCGCGAGTTCGGCGCGCCGCTGGCCGCCCTGGGCGCGGTGCTGCTGGCCGCCCGGCTGGTGGATGCGGTGCTCGACCCCATCATCGGCCGCTGGTGCGACCGGCTGGCAGCGCGCTCCCCGGGCGCGGTGCTCGGGGTCAGCGGCTTGGCTGCCGTGCTGCTGGCACTGGGCCTGTGGGCGCTGTTCTTTCCTCCCGCCGCCGTGCGCGACGGCGGCCCCTGGTTGCTGGGCTGGGCAGGGCTGGTGATGGCCCTGAGCTACACCGTGTTCAGCGTCATGAGCGTGGCCCATCAGGCCTGGGGCGCCCGGCTGGGCGGCACCGAGGCGCAACGCAGCCGCGTGGTGGCATGGCGCGAGGCACTGGGCCTGTGCGGCGTGCTGATCGCTGCCGTGCTGCCCGGCACGCTGGGGCTGGGCGCCATGGTAGGCAGTTTCGCGGTGCTGCTGGCCCTGGGCTGGTGGGCCTGGAGCCGCAGCCTGCGCCCGGCCGCGTCGATCGACGCAGCGCATGACCTCGCGCCCCGCGGCCCCTCACCGCTGCGCCAGCCTGCGTTTGTGCGGCTGCTGGCGGTGTTCATCATCAACGGCACGGCCAGTGCGGTCCCGGCCACCCTGGTGCTGTTCTTCGTGCAGGACCGCCTGCAGGCGCCGACCTCGATCGAGCCGGCATTCCTGGGCACGTATTTCCTGTGCGCGGCGCTGTCCATGCCCTTGTGGGTGCGTGCCGTCGCCCGGTTCGGCCTGGCGCGCAGCTGGCTGCTGGGCATGGCCCTGTCGGTGGCGGTGTTCGTGTGGGCGGCCACGCTGGGCACCGGCGACATCTGGCCCTTCATCGCCGTTTGCGCACTCTCCGGCCTGGCACTGGGGGCCGACCTGACCGTGCCCGGCGCCCTGCTGGCTGGCCTGATCGGCGATCTGGGCGAACGCGGACGGCGCGAGGGCGCCTACTTCGGCTGGTGGAGCTTCGCCGCCAAGCTCAACCTGGCCCTGGCCGCCGGCCTGGCGCTCCCGGTGCTGGCATGGCTGGGATACGAGCCGGGATCGCGCGACCCGCAGGCCCTGCAGACCCTCACCGCCGCCTATTGCCTGCTCCCTTGCGTGCTCAAGCTGATCGCCGGCGGCGCACTGCACTGGCTGGTGATCCGCCGACCGGCATCCCGCCCGATCCAACCTGTCTGAAACCCTTGCTGAAACGGAAACCACCATGCAACGACGACTCCTGCTGACAGCCGGGCTGGCCGGTGCCGCCACCCTGGCCGGCTGCGCCGGCCCCCAGGTCGCCCAGTACGCCAGCGAAAAGCCGGTGCTGGACCTGCGCCAGTATTTCAACGGCACGCTCGACGCCTACGGCATCTTCACCGACCGCTCCGGCGCCGTGGTCAAGCGCTTCACCGTGGTGATGCGCTGCACCTGGAACGGCGAGGAAGGCGTGCTCGACGAGGACTTCGTCTACTCCGACGGCACGACCCAGAAACGCATCTGGCGCCTCAAGCACCTGGGCGATGGCCGCTACACCGGCCGGGCGGACGACGTGGTGGGCGAGGCCCTGGGCGAGACCCGGGGCAACGCCTTCCGCTGGGGCTACACCCTGGCCCTGCCGGTGGACGGCAAGGTCTGGGAGGTGCAGTTCGACGACTGGATGTACCTCATGGACGACCGCGTCATGCTCAACAAGGCAGAGATGAGCAAGTTCGGCATCCGGCTGGGTGAAGTCACGCTGACCTTCGTGAAGCGCGCACCATGAATCCGCGCATGACCGAATGGACCGGCCGGCGCGTCTGGCTGGTGGGCGCCTCCAGCGGCATCGGCGAAGCCTGTGCCCACGCCCTGCATGCCCGCGGCGCACAGGTGCTGGTCTCGGCCCGTGGTGCGGCGGCGCTGGAATCGTTTGCGGCCAGCCATGGCGGCAGCCACCCGGCACAGGCCTGGCCGCTGGACGTGACCGACCCGGCTGCGGTCACCGCCACGGCGCGCGCCATCCTGGCCGAGGGGCCTCTGGACCTGGTCGTTTACTGCGCGGGCCACTACCGCGAGATGCGCGCCACGGCCATGGACATGGCCGACCTCAACCGGCACTGGGCCATCAACTACCAGGGTGCGCTGCATGTGCTGGACGCGGTGCTGCCGGCCATGCTGGCACGCCGCGCCGGGCACATCAGCCTGATCAGCAGCGTGGCCGGCTTCCGGGGTCTGCCCAAGAGCCTGGCCTATGGGCCGACCAAGGCGGCGCTCACCAACCTGGCCGAGAACCTCTACGTCGACCTCTCGCCCCATGGCATCGGCGTGAGCGTGGTGCACCCCGGCTTCGTGCAGACACCCCTGACCGCCCAGAACCAGTTCGAGATGCCGGCCCTCATCACGCCGCAGCAGGCAGCCGATGCCATGCTGGCCGACTGGGCTCGGGGCGTGTTCGAGATCCACTATCCCAAGCGCTTCACCCACTTCATGAAGCTGCTGCGGCTGTTGCCTTACCGCCTCTTCTTTCCGGTGGTGCGGCGCTTCACCGGACTCTGAAGCATGGCCATCGACGACGCTGCCGCCCGCGCCGCCACCGAGCGCATCTGCCATTACTTCGAACATCTCTCGCCGGCGTCCTTGCCCGAGATCGACCAGCTTTACACCCCGCTGGCCCGGTTCAAGGACCCGTTCAACGAGGTCCATGGCACGGCGGCCATCCGAGGCATCTTCGAGCACATGTATGCCTCGCTGCACGAGCCGCGGTTCGTGGTGACGCAGCGCATCGTCGACGGCGCTCAGGTGTTCCTGGCCTGGGAGTTCCGCTTCCGGTTCCAGCGGTTCGACCCGCAGCAGCCCCGCGTCATCCGGGGTGGTTCCCACCTGCAGCTGGACGAAGCAGGCAGGATCGCCGACCACCGCGACTACTGGGACGCAGCCGAGGAGCTTTACGAGAAGCTGCCGGTGGTGGGCGGGCTGATGCGCTGGCTGAAGAAGAAGGCCGGTCAGTGATCAGACCGGTCGGGTGTCGATGAAGCTCTGGCGCTGGTTGAGCTTCTCGGCCAGGCGGGACAGGTTGGGGTAGGGGTCGCGCCAGTTGATGACCGGGAACCGGAAATCCAGGTAGCCCAGTGCGCAGCCCACCGCCAGGTCCGACAGCGAAAGGTGGTTGCCGGAGCAGAACGGCTTCTCCCCCAGACCCTGGCTCATGGACTTCAGGCTGGCCTCGATCTTGGCAATCTGGCGGTCGATCCAGGCCTTGCTGCGCTGCTGATCGGTGCGGCCTGCCCAGGTGGCTTCCAGGCGGGCCAGCACGGCGGCATCCAGCACGCCGTCGGCCAGCGCCTCCCAGGTCTTGACTTCGGCCCGTTCGCGGCCGCCGGCCGGAATGAGCTTGCCCACCGGGGAGAGGGTGTCGAGGTATTCGACGATGACCCGGGAATCGAACACGGCCTCGCCGCCCTCCATCACCAGGCAGGGCACCTTGCCCAGCGGGTTGGAGGCCATGATGGTGGTGTCTGCCGACCAGACGTCTTCCTGCACGAACTGGTAGTCGAGCTTCTTCTCGGCCATGACGACGCGGACCTTGCGCACGTAAGGGCTGGTGACGGCTCCGATGAGTTTCATGTTGGACGGTGGAGAGTATTGATACGACGATCGATTCTAGCGACGCCCCCCTCGACGGCGCTGACGAATGGCCTCCTACAATCCCGGGATGCGACCGACCCCAGCCTCCCCCGCCTCCGCCGCCGGCTCACCGGCCAGCCTGTCCCCCATTTCGGCCCTGTCCCCGCTGGACGGGCGCTACGCCGGCCGCCTCGGCAGCCTGCGTCCGCTCATGAGCGAACTGGGCTACATGCACCGTCGCGTGCAGGTGGAAATCGCCTGGTTCATCGCGTTGTCGGATGCCGGCTTTGAAGAATTCAAGCCGCTGTCGCCAGGCGCCCGCACCTACCTGCTCGGACTGGTGAAGAACTTCAGCGAGGAAGACGGGGAAGCCATCAAGGCGATCGAGAAGACCACCAACCACGACGTGAAGGCGGTCGAGTACTGGATCAAGTCGAAATTCGAAGCGCGGCCGGAGCTCGAGCGGGCAGCCGAGTTCGTGCACTTCGCCTGCACCAGCGAGGACATCAACAACACCAGCCATGCCCTGCAGCTGAAGGGCGCCCGGGAGCAGGTGCTGCTGCCCAGCCTCGATGCCGTCATCGACAAGCTGCGGCAGATGGCCCATGCGTTTGCCGACGTCCCCATGCTCAGCCGCACCCATGGCCAGACCGCCAGCCCCACCACCGTGGGCAAGGAGATGGCCAACGTGGTGGTCCGTCTGCAGACCGCCCGCGAGCGCATCGCCGCGGTGCGCCTGATGGGCAAGATGAACGGCGCGGTGGGCAACTACAACGCCCACCTGAGTGCCTGGCCCGAGTTCGACTGGGAAGCCTTCAGCCGCCACGTGGTGGAGACACCCGAGCCCCTGGGCCTGGGCCTGACCTTCCAGCCCTACAGCATCCAGATCGAACCGCACGACTACATGGCCGAGCTGTTCGATGCGGTGGCCCGCACCAACACCATCCTGATCGACCTCTCGCGCGACATCTGGGGCTATGTGAGCCTGGGCTACTTCAAGCAGAAGCTCAAGCCGGGCGAGATCGGTTCGTCGACCATGCCGCACAAGGTCAACCCGATCGACTTCGAGAACGCCGAAGGCAACCTCGGTCTGGCCAACGCGCTGCTGCGCCATCTCTCCGAGAAGCTGCCCATCAGCCGCTGGCAACGCGACCTGACCGACTCCACCGTGCTGCGCAACATGGGCGTGGCCCTGGGCTACGCGGTGCTGGCGTACCACGCACTGGGCGTCGGTCTGAACAAGCTGGAGCTGAACCAGGAAGCCCTGAGCGAAGACCTCGACGCCTCCTGGGAAGTGCTGGCCGAGCCGATCCAGACCGTCATGCGCCGCTATGGCGTCCAGGGCGCCTACGAAAAGCTCAAGGAAGTCACGCGTGGCAAGACGGTCACGGCCGAAGCGCTGCACGGCCTGATCCGCAGCCTGGACATTCCCCAGGCCGAGAAGGACCGGCTGCTGGCCATGACGCCAGGCAGCTACGTGGGCAAGGCGGCCGAACTGGCACGCCGCGTCTGATCACCCGCAGCGGTCAGCGGCGCTTCAGTTGCCCCGTGCCCGCTCGGCATAACGGTTGAAACGCCAGGCGTCGCCTTCCAGGGTGATGCGCCGCCAGCTGGCGCGCTTCTCGCCCGGCGTCATCGCCGGCCAGCGCTGCACCTCGTCGAAGTAGCGCCCGCAACCCTTGCAGACCGAATCACCCTGGCTGGTCGAGCAGATGGCGATGCAGGGGGTGTCCGGCGTGCTGGCATACCAGGTCAGCCAGGCCTCGTGGGCGGCCGCCGGCAGGGTGTCTTCATCGGCTTCCGTCTCGCGGAAGTACACCAGCAGCGCATAGACCTCGGCCAGCGCGCGCAGGGGGGCTGCCAGCGACACTCCGTCGGGAGAGGGTGAGCGCTCGCGCCAGTAATTGATCGCGGCCTCGATGTCGGAGATGTGGATGCCGGCCATGGGGGGTGTCGAAAAGGGAGGCTGATCATAGCCACCCTGCCATGCCCGAGGTGACCGAGGGCCCAACCGCCTGCGGCAACTGCGTACACCCGAAAAACCTGCGGCCGATAGAATCGTGGGCTTTGCCGAGGGAGGGGGAGCTCGCATCTGACGGGCAGGACCTTCGGCCATCACCACTGGAGAACCCGCATGGAATTCATGTCCGCCGCCTGGTGGTCAGCGCTGCTGGCCATCATCCTGATCGATCTCGTGCTCGCCGGCGACAACGCCATCGTGATCGCGCTGGCCGCCCGCAACCTGCCCAAGGAGCACCAGAAGAAAGCCATCATCTGGGGCACCGTGGGTGCCATCGTGGTCCGCTCGGCCATGACGCTGGCCGTGGTCTGGCTGCTCAAGATCCCGGGCCTGATGCTGGTCGGCGGCGCCGCCCTGATCTGGATCGCCTACAAGCTGGTGGCCGAGGACGACGGTGACGGCGAGGAACACGGCACCGGTGCCACCACCTTCTGGGGTGCCATGAAGACCATCATCATTGCCGACGCCGTGATGGGCATCGACAACGTGCTGGGTGTGGCCGGTGCTGCTCAAGGTTCGTTCGACCTGGTCGTCATCGGCCTGCTGGTGAGCATCCCCATCGTGGTGTTCGGCAGCACCCTCGTGCTCAAGCTGGTCGAGCGGTTCCCCTCGATCATGTACATCGGTGCCGGTGTGCTGGCCTTCACCGCCGGCAAGATGATGGTCAACGAGAAGCTGCTCTCCGACTGGTTCAAGCCGGACGGTTCCGCCAACGCCCTGTACTGGGCCGTCGTGGCTGTGGTCATCGTCGGCGTGCTGGCTGCCGGCTGGCTGCACAACCGCCGCGCCGCCCAGCCCACCCAGGGCTGATGCCATGGGTCGCCTGATCATTCGCTGGCTGCTGGCGGCCTGTGCGCTGCTGGCCGTGACCTACCTCTACAGCGGCGTGGAAGTGCGCAGCTTCGGGTCGGCCTTGCTGGCCGCCGCCGTGATCGGGCTGTTCAATGCCACGCTGCGACCGGTGCTGGTCATCCTGACCCTGCCGGTGACCGTGGTCACCCTGGGGCTGTTCCTGTTCGTCATCAACGCGCTGCTGTTCTGGGCAGCCGCCAGCGTGCTGGACGGTTTCTTCGTGGCCGGCTTCGGCGCAGCCCTGCTCGGCTCGCTGATCTATTCGGTCCTGATGCTCCTCATCGACCAGGCCATGCGCGGCCTGTTCGGACGCCGGGGTTGAGCGCTGCGAGGATTCAGTCCTCGCGCATCGACTCTTTCAGCAGCAGCTCGACGTCGCGGCGGCGGCTGTCCACGATGGCCAGCTCGATCGGATCGGCGTTGCGCTGGGCTGGCGGCAAAGCCTGTGCGGCCTTGAGCCGCTCCAGCGCCCCGCTGAAATCCCGCTGGGCCACACGGGCCTCGGCATCGGCCCGCACCGACCTCAACACCTGACCCTGCGCCTGGTGGGCGCGCGACAGCATCTGCCAGGCCTGGGCATCGCGGGGACGCGACACCACCCACTCCTGCAGCCGCCCCACGGCGCGGGCAGGTTCGCCGGTGACCAGCGCTGCCTGGGCCCCCAGCAGCACGCCGGTGCGCGAGCCACCCGACAACAGGGCATCGCGCAGCTCGGCCAGACGGGGCGTGTGGTTGGGCGAGAGCTGCCCCGGGGCCAGCAGGATCTCGAGCACCAGCGCGTCGGCCCAGGGTCGGCCATCAGCCGGTACCTGGCGGCGCAGCTGCTCGCCCAGTTCCAGGGCCCGGTCGCGCTGGCCCAGGCGCAGAGCAGACAGTGCCGCGGCATACCGCGCACCCACGCCGGCATCGGCTCCCTGGCCGGTCGCCAGCAGTGCCCGCCAGCGATCCGGACTCTTCTCCGACATCACCTTCGCACGCGCCGACACCTGGGCATGAAAGGCCGGCGTGGGGTGACCGGGTCGAGGGGCGGCGGACGCCAGCGGGCCGGCCGGCAGCCGCAGACGCATGTCGGCAATGCGCTCCCCGGTCAGCGGGTGACTGCGAAGGTAGGGAAAGGCACCGTCGTCATTGAGGCGCGAAGCCTGCTGCAGCTTGTCGAACATGGTGACGAAGCCCTGGGCGTCGAAACCCGCCTCGGTGAGGACGCTGAAACCGATCCGGTCGGCCTCACGCTCCATGTCGCGCGAGAAGTTCAGGGCGTTCTGGGCTGCCACCGCCGAGCCGCCGATGATGGCGGCACCCGCTGCCTGCGGGTTCGAGCCGGCGGCCAGGGCCCCCAGGATCATGGCCCCGAGCATCCAGGGCGCCATGCGCTCGTCGTTTTCGATCAGCCGTGAGATGTGCCGCTGCGACACATGGCTGAGCTCGTGCGCCAGCACCGAAGCCACCTCTTCCGGCCGCTCGGTCAGCGCCAGCAGCCCCAGGTTCACGCCCAGGTATCCACCCGGCAGTGCAAAAGCGTTGACCGTGCGCTCCCGGGACACGACCAGCTCCCATGCCAGCCGCTCGGACTGCTCGGGCGTGATCTCGCCCCGCTGCCGGGCAGCCGCCATGAGCGGACGCCACAGGGCCTCGAGGTAATCGCCGATGACCGGATCGTCCAGGTAGTCGGGGTCGCGGTAGATGCGGGTGACGATGCGGTCACCCAGGCGCCGCTCGGCGGCCAGCGACATGCCGGAACCCTCTCCCAGGCTGGGCAGCGCCTGGGCCCGAGGGCCATCGCGCACGACCTGGGCCGACATCGGGAAAGCGGTGCACAGGGCCAGGACCAGACCTAGGGAAGCCAGCGGACGGATCTTCATCCCCGTATGATGCCGCCTCCGATGACCGGTTCAACGAACCCCGCGTAAAAGCCGCCCCATGTCTGTCACAGATTCTTCATCTCAACCCCTGACCCACTTCGATGCGCAGGGCCAGGCCCACATGGTCGACGTGGCCGCCAAGGCCAGCACCCACCGGGTGGCCGTGGCCCAGGGCCGCATCGGCATGCTGCCCGCCACCCTGGCGCTGATCGAGGGCGGCACCGCCAAGAAGGGCGACGTGCTGGGCGTGGCCCGCCTGGCCGGCATCATGGCCGCCAAGAAGACCAGCGAACTCATCCCCCTGTGCCACCCGATCGCGCTGACCCGGGTGGCCGTGGACTTCGAGGTCCAGCCCGACAGCAGCAGCGTGCTGTGCACCGCGCGCGCCGAATGCACCGGCCAGACCGGCGTGGAGATGGAAGCCCTGACCGCCGCCAGCGTGGCCCTGCTGACCATCTACGACATGTGCAAGGCGGTGGACCGCGGCATGACCATTGACGGCGTGCGCCTGATGGAAAAGCTGGGCGGCAAGAGCGGCCACTTCGTGGCCGACTGAAGCGGCCACAACCCGCCGCACAGACCGGTCAGTACGGATCGACCGGCAGGTATTCCAGCGGCATGCCCGTTGCCGGGTCGATGAGCGCCGTCCAGAACAGGTTGCGCCCCGCCACCGGCAGGTACAGCAGCCCGTCCACCGGACGACCCAGCTTCTGCGCCATGGCCTCGGCTGCCGGACGGGCATCGGGCTTGCGCTGCAGCAGCTCGGACAAGGGCTTCGCCTCGGCCTTCACGGCGGCGACGGCATCGGCGTAGGGCATCCAGAAGTCGGGGCGGGCGCCGAGGTTCACGCCGGACAGTGCCGCAAAGGTGGCATCGGCACGCTCTTCTGCGGACCGGAAGGGGCGGACGGCCACCAGCTGCGGCCGGCCCAATGGCAGATCCCGCCACTGCTCGGGAGCTTGAGCCAGCAGACCAGGATCGACATCGACTGCGTGAACAACCCTGAATCTGTCGATCTCGAAAGCCATGTAAACCGGCCGGGCCTGAGCCAAAGTCCACAGTCCATAGCCCAGCGCCAACAGCTGGATGAGACCGATCAACGCCACATCGGTCCTGAGCTCACGCCGAGACTTGCTCTGGTTGGCCACCACCAGCGTGGCACACGGCCCAAGCACCACATCGACAGCCACGATGATCAGGAACAGCTTGAAACCGCCGGAGAGCTCACGAAATGGGGAGGGGAACCACACCAGGAAGACCAGCGCAGCCACGGCAGCGGCCAGAAGCAGGCTGATCAAAAGGTGTGTTCCGGACCAGCGAAGACGGAAGATGTTTGATGGGCTCATGTCGGCCAGGGAATCAATTTCAGTTCAGAGTTGAAGACGATCCGGAAACAGATTCTTGTGACGGGATGCCATCCAGCCTCGGCTGAACGAACTCTGGCGTGAATTGCACGCTGCTTCGTTTACCTTGGTAGCCAGGCCAGTCGATGGATTGCAGTCGAGGCAAGCGGGCCTGATCATTTTTCCAGATGTACTGCATCAACTTCACATTGTCTTCGGTCAGGATGGCATTGAGACGCATCATCCAGTCTCGTGCACGCTCATTCTGACCCAGTTGCGCGTTGGCCTTGGCGGCAATGTGGTACCCCGCTGGTGACGCAACGGCAGCAGCCACACGGTTGACCCAATCCAGCTTCTCTTCAGTCAGAGTTTCGTCGAAGCGAAGACGGTACAGGGCGAGTTCATCGTGGATCTGGTTGAGAACCAGGGGCGACTTCACGGGCGTCCCAGGGGGTGAGCCGACGCGGGCATTCTCGTAACGCCACTCGGTGTATCGCTCCTGATACGGGAAATAGTCAACACTCACCAGCGCCGCGGCCATAAGTCCGCCGAAACCAGCGACGACCCATGAGTAAGTTGGCCATTCCGACGTGCGTTTCGAAACCGAGTGATGAAGCCACCCGGCACATATGCCAGCGGGCACCAGGAAGTACAGGAAGTGGTGCGGCAATTCCAACATGGCGTGGATTGCGAAGGAGCCCAACAGGGCCAGAGGAAACACCAGATCACGCCTTTGATAGACCGCCCGAACACACCGGCAGACCCAGACCGTCGACAGCAGGATCAACAGCGTGGCCAAAGGTAGTCCCACCCAGAGCACGAGGTCGAGAATCGCGTTGTGGGAATGGGCGAAGCGTTGCCCTATGAACATCTCCGGACGTTCTGCAGCGACTGACGTGTACGCATATCCGAGATCACCTACTCCATAACCCCACCAAGGCTCATGACGAACCGCTGCCCAATAGGCTTTCCATGCATCAAGCCGGGCGCCATCAATGGCGGAAAGCCTCGCCTCGGCTTCGGTGGGCACGTTCAGCCAATCGGCTACCTTCTTGAATTGAAGTGCCCACAAGAATTGGAACGAACATGTGAACCACCAGATGCCGAGCCAGAATCTGGACGACATCTGACGCCAGAAAGCGACGGTCAACAAAACAGTGACAAACAGCAGTTCGAGCAGTCCGGCGCGTGACTGTGTGAGCCCCAAACCCATGCCGACCAGCAGGAAAGCCGCAAGGAACAGCTCCCGGCCCACATGTCCGCGCCAATGCAGCCAGGTCAATCCAATCAAGCCCCAGACTTGGATCGTTGCCAGCTGATTGGGCTGGAGGATCATTCCGGAAGGCCGTTGGGCTGAGTTGATCTGTGTGACGAGCAGCAGAGTGATCGAATCAAGATCTAGGGAGTACCACTGGTACCACTGGATGATTTGAATGGGCACATTGAGCAAGGCTCCCAGTACCAATCCGCCGGCCAGGATTCGGAACAAGCGCTCTCCTGCAGCAGCGCCTGCGTGACCCCAGGCCATCGCGACAGCCACCGCAGCGATGTAAAGACTCGAAATCAGCGCTTGCCCGGAGAGGGGAATCACACCTGCAATCCACTGAACCCAAGGCACAAACGCGAGGAGCGCAAGACCCAGAGTCGCCGGCGTGGCAGGAAGGCGCCAGCGTCCCTGCCATGCTGCCATCAACAAACCAAGGGACAGCACCAGCCCCATCATCAGTTCATGGTGGAAAGCGCTCCAGGGTAGCTGGTGGTTGGGTACCAACCAGACCAACGCCACGACCATCATGGCGAGAACATCTTCGACGGCTATCACTCCATGGCGAACGGCCGGGGAAAGTGTGGTCAAGGCAACTCCAGACAAAGAAAAAGGCCGCTAAGCGGCCTTTTGGGTACCAAACGAGACCTACGGGTCTGGATGTTACTGGCGGCAAGAGCCAGGCAGGTAACGAGCAGGCATCGGGTTGGTGGCAGACGGGCCGCAACGCCATTCTTGGATCACGCGGCCGCCGTCGTTTGCACCGTTCAGAGCCGCTCCAGACACGAACGGGGTCAGTGCGATCTGGTTGAGAGCAGAGGTGACATCGCCACCGAGGGCAGCGGCGTTGCCGATGATGGTGATCACACCGTTACCGTTGGCGGAACCGGATGCCACCATGCGGGTAGGAGTCACTGCGCAGGCAGCTTGGATCGCCGAGGTGGCGTTGGTGGTCGGGGAGGTCTGAACCACCTCGGTGATCGAAGTACGGCAGGACGAAGCCGCCAGGATCACTTCCGACACGCGGGCACGGACGGTGTAATCTTGGTAAGCCGGCAGGGCGACAGCGGCCAGAATGCCGATGATGGCCACCACGATCATCAGTTCGATCAGGGTGAAACCTTTTTGCAGGGTGCGCTTCATGGAGACTCCTTAGAGGGGTACGGGTTGAGGACGGAGTGACTGCAGCAGGTTGCGTGCCAGCCTGAATGGCTGCAATGCCTGCGAGAAAAGTCACAACCCAGCCGCGCAACAGACAAAATTTGACCTTCTGTCTCCACCAGAAAGTGCCAATTTATGTCACACCTCGCTGTTCGACCGATCAGCTGCGGCAGGACCCCGGCAAATATTTCGCTGGCATGGGGTTGGTACCAGCCGGCCCGCAGCGCCATTCGGAGATCACCTGCCCGCCATGGTTATTGGCGTTGAACGCCGTTCCGCCTGAGACGAAGGGCGCCATCTGGATCGCGTTTGCGGTAGCGGTGATGTCACCACCCAGGTTCGCCGAATTGCCCACCACCGTGATGGCCGCTGAAGTGCTGTCGATGCTGGCAGACGAGACCATCCGGGTCGGCGCCACCGAACAGGCGGTGGCCAATGCACTCTGCAGTGTGGCCCCTGAATTGCCGTTGAGGATGGTCTCCGTGACCGAACTGCGGCAGGACGATGCCGCCAGGATCAGCTCGGACACGCGGGCCCTCACCGTGTAGTCCTGATAGGCCGGCAAGGCCACGGCGGCGAGGATGCCGATGATGGCCACCACGATCATCAGTTCGATCAGGGTGAAGCCGCGCTGGATGAGGCGCGATGGAGAAGACCGGTTCATGCTGACTCCTTCGGAGATGGATGACGACGCGGTGTCGTGCCACCGAAGGGCTCGATGACTCAGCTTGAGTACCGACTGGCCGGCGCCCCATCCTGGAGGACGATGAGGGTTTGCCGGCGGGAGACAGCCGGTCTTTCCGGCCCTCAGATCTCGAAGGTCTGCCCGGCCTGCAGCCAGCGGATGTCGTGGTCGGCAACGGCCTCGAGTCGATGGATCTCGTCCATGATGAGGGCGGTTTCAGCGGGCTTGGTGTGGGTGATGCAGATCGGGTAACGGCTGCCCGGGGAGATGGCCGCCAGTTCTTCGGCCAGACTGCCAGGCGAGAGATGCTGGCTGCGTCGGGCCAGCTCGCTCTCGCGGTCGCTGAAGGCGGTCTCGATGACCAGCTGGGCCACCGGCAGCTGGTTCACCCGGCGCCAGAACGCCGGGTTCCGGCCGGTGTCACCGCTGAAGACCCAGGCCCCGCCGGAGCCCCAAGCCGCAAAGCCCACGGCCGGCACGCTGTGCACGGCCGGCAGGGCTTCCACCGTCTTGTGCCCGTCGGTCCAGGTTTCGCCCACCTGCAGTGGCGAAAAGGCCAGCAGCGGCCGTTCCGGGGTGGGTATGCAGGTGAAGTCGGGCCAGATCAGGCCGTTGAAGAGGTGGGCCCGCAAGGCATCGATGGTCTCCTGGAGGGCGTGCACCGTCACGGCACCAGCGCCGCGGGCCAGGCGGGAAGACGCCACGGCGTCGAGCATCAGCGGCAGCGCAGCGACGTGGTCCAGGTGTGCATGGGTGATGAACACATGGTCGATCGACGCCATGAGGTCCAGGGGGAGATCGCCCACGCCGGTGCCAGCGTCGACGAGGACGTCATCGTCCAGCAGGAAAGCGGTCGTTCTGCATCCGTGCGCAATGGCACCGGAACAACCCAGAACCTGGATCTTCATGTCGGGCGCAACTCGGGTCAGGTCTTCAGGAGTAAACCGTCAGACTAACCGGTCGGACCTGTCAGGCACAGGACTTATTTGGCAAAAATCCGTTCCGCGGCTGGCCGTGTGGCCCCGCGTTCCCGGATCAGGGTCACTGCAGGACGAACTGCATCTGGGTGCCGGCCAGCTCGAGCAGATCGCCGTCGCGCAACTCGACCGACTCGTCGCCGAGGGCCTGGCCGTTCACCGAGGGGCGCACGACGCCTTCGACCACGGCAATCACGTAAGCGGACTGGCGCCGGGTGATGGCTGCCACGGCAACACCCGGCTTCCCGATGGTGGTGACCACTTTCACCAGGGGCACTTCCCGGCCGGCGGCGGAACCGGACATGACGCGGATCGCGGCATTGCCCACCGGGGCGGCGCTGGAGCCGACCACGCTGCCGGCGTTGATGACCATGGTCTTCTCGTAGGACTCGACCGGCAGTTCAGCACCTTCCTGGATGAACCGGATCTTGTACTTGCCGATCTCGACCGTGTCGTTGCTGGCCAGCGGCTGCTTCTTGACCGCCTTGCCGTTGACGTAGGTGCCGTTGGTGCTGTTGAGGTCTTCGATGGTGACGGCTGAACCGGACATCTGGAGCACGGCGTGTTCGCCGCTGACTGCCAGGTTGTCGATGACGATGTCGTTGTACGGACGGCGACCGAGGGTGGTGCGGTCTTTGGTCAGCTGAACTTCCTTGATGACGACGCCGTCGATGGAAACGATCATTTTCGGCATGGCCGACTCCTGTGTCCTGTCCGTTTTTGAGGTTGTTTATCGTCCAAGCATGCGGGACAGCAGCCCTTTGCGGACTTGTCGATCGCTTGCCTGCGTCAGTATCACCGAAATATTGTCGCGTCCGCCCGAGTCGTTGGCTGCATCGACCAGAGCGTGGCATTTTTCCTCCAGTGTGCCCGCCGTGACCAACAGGGTGGCCATGCGTTCGTCACGGACCATGTCGCTCAATCCGTCTGAACAGAACAGGAACAGGTCGCCGTCCTCGACCCGGAATTCGTTCACTTCGAGCTGGACGCTGTCCTCCACGCCGAGTGCGCGGGTGACCAGATTCTTGTGGGTGGCGTACTGCGCCTGCTCCAGGGAAATCAGGCCGGCGTCGATCTGTTCCTGCAGCAGGGAGTGATCACGGGTGATCTGGACGAATTCGCCGCGGCGAAGCCGGTAGCAGCGGGAGTCGCCCACGTGACCGATCATGGCCCGGCCTTCCATGAACACGCCCATGACCAGGGTGGTGCCCATGCCGGCATACCCGGCGTGGGCATTGGCTGCGTTGAAGATGGAGCGGTTGGCGTTGTCGACGCACACCTCCATGGCCCGGCGCAGTTCGCGCGGGCTGGACTCGAAGCCGCCCTCGGTGATCCAGCGGCCCAGTTCGGTCTTGATGAAGCCGGTGGCCATGGCGCTGGCCACCTCGCCGGCGTTGTAGCCGCCCATGCCGTCGGCCAGCACGGCAATGTGGGTCTCGGTGTCCAGGGCCACCGAGTCCTCGTTGTTGTCTCGCACCAGTCCGGTGTCGGTGAGACAGTAGTACTCAAAATTCATGATTGGTCGGCTTTATAACCGTATATCCGGTTGGTCCGGACCGGGAAACGAATCGGCGGTCGATACAGGGAGGGGTAGGGTCGCTTCGGCCTCGAACGGGCGGTCCTTCGGCGTCTGCTGAGCCACCATGGGGATGAGGCGCCGCAGCTCGGCTGCCATCTGCGCACCGGTCTGGAAACGTTCCGCTGGCTGCTTGGCCAGCGCTCGGGCGACGCATTGGCCCAGTTCAGGCGGCAGGTCGGGCCGCAAGGTGACCAGCGGGGTGGGCGGCTCGTTGGTGATGCGGAACATGAGCGCGGCCAGCGACTCGCCCTGGAATGGGAGACGGCCGGTCAGCAGCTGGAACAGGGTGACGCCCAGCGCATAAAGGTCGGCGCGGCCATCCACGCGCTGTCCGGCGAGCTGCTCCGGGGACATGAAACTCGGCGTGCCCAGCACCAGCCCGGTCTTGGTCCGGCTGCTGTCGGTGACCCGGGCGATGCCGAAGTCGGTCACCTTCACCGCGTCGGTGGCCGGATCGACCATGATGTTGGCGGGCTTGATGTCGCGGTGCACCACGTTCTGGCTGTGGGCATGGTCCAGGGCCATCGCCACCTTCTCGCCGATCTCGAGAACGCGGGTGGCCGGCAGGCGGTCTTCCGGCCGGGTGTGGCGTGTCAGATCGTGGCCGGAGAGCAACTCCATGGCGATGAAGGCCAGGTCGTGCTCCTCACCCGCATCGAAGATGGTCACGATGTGGGGGTGCTGCAACCTGCCGGCGGTTTCGGCCTCGCGGAAGAAGCGTTCGCGGGCATCCTGCAGCTCCTGACCCTCGAATTCGGCCGACAGCGCCAGGGTCTTGATCGCCACCGAACGGCCGATCTTGGGATCGCGGCCGAGGTACACCACACCCATGGCGCCTTTGCCCAGCGTCTTCTCGACCCGGTACCGGCCCAGCATCGGCTGCTCGACACCCTGCTCCCCGAGCACCAGCGTGCCGCCGGGGTGGGAGGTGCCGGCGCCGAGCACCACCGCGCCGGCCAGCTGCCGGGCGCGCTCCAGCCGCTGGGTGGCTTCGGTGTCCCGGGGATCCAGCCGCAGCATGTGCTCGTACACCGCCACCGCCTTGTTGAACTGCCGCTTGCGCTCGAAGTCCTGGGCCAGCAGGCGCAGGTTGTCGGCCACCGCCTCGGTCAGCGGCACGCGTTGCAGGCGGTCGAACGCCTGATCGAGCTGCCCCTGGCTCTGCAGCTGCAAGGCCATGAGGCGGTTGGTCTCGGCCGATTCCTGGTCCGAACGCCGCTTCAAGGTTTCGGTCACCAGGAAGCGGCGGGTGGTCAGCGCCAGATGGCCGGCCAGCAGCAGCACCAGCGGCAACATGAACTGCAGCCACAGTGCGCCCTTGACCAGCAGCAGCCATGAGCCGACCGCCATCAGGATCGTTCCGCCGGCGGTGAAAGCGGCCGCCGGCGCGGCACGCAACCGTGGCAGCACCAGTACCAGGTACAGGCCAACCAGCAGCACGGCGGCGGTCTCTGCCATGGCGGCCCAGTGAGGGCGGGAGAAATGGTGCCCTTGCAGGAGACTGGAGACGCTGTGCGCCACGATCGTCACCGGGGCAGTGGCAGACGAGACCGGCGTCGGGAAGGTGGTGCCGACACCGGCCGCGGTGGCACCGATGATGACGATCTTGCCGGCGTATTTGGCGGCGTTGATCCGGCCGGTCACCACGTCGTAGAAGGAATCGGTGGCAAAAGGGGGCTGGCCGTCGACGGGTGGATAAAACTGGGGCAACAACAGGCCCGATGCGTCGGTGGCCATGAACTCGTTGCCCAGTCGAATGCCGGCGCCGGGCACCTGGCTGATGTCGCTGGGCTGCAGGTTCAGGCTGTGCGCCGCCACCGCCAACGACAGCGAAGGCACGGCGAATCCGTCGTAGTCGACCAGCAAGGGCTCACGGCGCACGGCGCCATCGGTATCCGGCTGCAGGTTGAGGTGGCCGACGGCCACAGCCGGCTCACCCAGCGACGCCAGCGGCTGCAGGCTGCCCCGGGCCGGCAGGCCCATGCCGGTGATCTGGCCCACCGCATGGCGCTGCGCAAAGGCGGGCAGCGGGTTGTCGAGCCGGCCACGGGGGGCACCCAGCTCGAACACCGAGCCGAGCACCACATTCCCGGCCTTGTCGATGCTGCGGGCCAGCCGCGCATCGGAGTCCAGCCTGGATTCGGTCTGGCCGATGAAGGCCAGCAACTGTTCCCGGGACAGGGGCCCGAGGTCGAAGAAGGCGCTGGGCATGCTGGAGCGGCCTTCGATCTGCTCACGCAGATCACGCAGCGGTGCAAGTGCGCGCTCGCTTTGCGGTTCGACGAAGAAAGCCGTGTGTGCGATGGTCTTGGCGCCACCAGCCACCAGCTGATCGATCAGGTCGGCGTGGACCTCCCGCGGCCACGGCCAGCGGCCGATGTTGGCGATGCTGGTGTCGTCGATGGCGATGACGGCCACCTGATCGCTGGGCTCGCGCCCGCTGGAGGTGCTGGCCAGGTCGTAGAAGCGGCGCTCCAGTGACTGCAGCACGTCGGTCCCGAGATACAGCAGCATGACCGCCAGCAGCACCACCGCGCCGACGAGCATGTCGTTGCGGCGGGGGCCTTGGCGGGACTGGCGCGATGGATCGGGGCGGGACGGCACGGGTCGAACGGGGACAGACGGGGATTCAAGGCCCCGGAACGGGAACAGTCCAGCGAACCCGGGCGTGTACCACGGACCATCCGCGCACACGGTTGCATTTTGTTTCATGCAACCCCGCCCGGGCAACGGGACCAGTCAGGATCGTCGTGCAAAACGGCACGATCCTTGTCGACAGACGGCATTTCCATGCAAAAAGGGCAACGTTTCCGTTGCCCTTTACCTACTGTGCGTGACCGGACGCGAACTTTCACCGGCCGCGAAGCCCCGCAGGGCTTCATCGGATCACAGCAGTGCCTTGAGCAGCCGACCCATTTCGGAGGGGTTGCGCGTGACCTTGAAACCGCACTCTTCCATGATGGCGAGCTTGGCATCGGCCGTGTCGGCACCACCGGAGATCAGCGCACCGGCGTGGCCCATGCGCTTGCCGGGAGGCGCGGTCACGCCGGCGATGAAGCCGACGATCGGCTTCTTCATGTTCGCCTTGCACCACAGGGCGGCCTCGGCTTCATCGGGGCCGCCGATCTCGCCGATCATGATCACGGCGTCGGTGTCCGGGTCGTCGTTGAAGGCCTTCATCACGTCGATGTGCTTCAGGCCGTTGATGGGGTCACCACCGATGCCCACGGCGCTGGACTGTCCCAGGCCGATCTCGGTC
Organism: uncultured Hydrogenophaga sp.; assembly: GCF_958439165.1. Lineage (GTDB taxonomy): Bacteria > Pseudomonadota > Gammaproteobacteria > Burkholderiales > Burkholderiaceae_C > Hydrogenophaga. The sequence continues at coordinate 112,172 of NZ_OY288129.1, forward strand.
AGCTGTGCGACGGCTTCATAGGTCAGGGTGCCCGAGCGGGACACCACGCCGATGCGGCCCTTGCGGTGGATGTGGCCGGGCATGATGCCGATCTTGATCTCGTCGGGCGTGATCAGGCCGGGGCAGTTGGGGCCCAGCAGCAGGGTCTTCTTGCCGCCGGCGGCTTCCTTGGCCTTCATGCGGTTGCGCACTTCCAGCATGTCGCGCACCGGGATGCCTTCGGTGATGCAGATGGCCAGGTCCAGGTCGGCCTCGACGGCTTCCCAGATGGCAGCGGCTGCGCCGGCGGGCGGCACATAGATCACCGACACGGTGGCGCCGGTCTGCTGGGCGGCTTCCTTGACGGTGGAGTAGATCGGGATGTTGAAGATCGACTCGCCGGCCTTCTTCGGATTCACGCCGGCCACGAAGCAGTTCTTGCCGTTGGCGTATTCCTGGCACTTCTCGGTGTGGAACTGGCCCGTCTTGCCGGTGATGCCCTGGGTGATGACCTTGGTGTCTTTGTTGATGTAGATCGACATGTTGCTTCTCCGGGGCTTAGGCTTTGACGGCGGCAACCACTTTTTGAGCGGCTTCGGCCATGGTGTCGGCGCTGATGATGGGCAGGCCCGACTCGGCCAGCATCTTCTTGCCCAGCTCTTCGTTGGTGCCCTTCATGCGGACCACCAGCGGCACGTTCAGGTTGACGGCACGGCAGGCGGTGATGACGCCGGTGGCGATGGTGTCGCACTTCATGATGCCGCCGAAGATGTTGACCAGGATCGCCTTGACCTTGTCGTTCTTGAGCATGATCTTGAAGGCTTCGGTCACCTTCTCGGGGGTGGCACCGCCGCCCACGTCCAGGAAGTTGGCCGGCTCGGCGCCGAACAGCTTGATGGTGTCCATGGTGGCCATGGCCAGACCGGCGCCGTTGACCAGGCAGCCGATGTTGCCGTCCAGGCTGATGTAGGCCAGGTCGAACTTGGAGGCCTCGATCTCGGCCGGGTCTTCCTCGTCCAGGTCACGCAGGGCCACGATCTCGGGGTGGCGGAACAGGGCGTTGGAATCGAAGTTGAACTTGGAGTCCAGGGCAACGACGTTGCCCTTGCCGTCACGGTTCAGCGGGTTGATCTCGACCAGCGACGCATCGGTGTCCATGTAGCACTTGTAGAGCTTCTGGCAGATGTCGATGAACTGGGCCTGCGAGTCGGCCGGCATGCCGATGCCGCGCGCCAGCTCTTCGCCCTGGGCCTGGGTCAGTCCGGTCAGCGGGTCGACGAACAGGGTGATGATCTTCTCGGGGGTGGAATGGGCCACTTCCTCGATGTCCATGCCGCCTTCGCTGGAGGCGATGAAGGCCACCTTCTGGGTCGCGCGGTCGGTGACCACGGACAGGTAGTACTCCTTCTGGATGTCGGCGCCGTCTTCAATATAGAGGCGGCGGACCTTCTGGCCTTCCGGGCCGGTCTGGTGCGTCTTGAGCTGCATGCCCAGGATCTGGGCAGCCAGCTCCTTGACCTGCTCGATGCTCTTGGCCACCTTGACGCCACCCCCCTTGCCACGGCCGCCGGCGTGGATCTGGGCCTTGACCACCCAGACCGGGCCGCCGAGTTTCTGCGCGGCTTCCACCGCTTCCTGCACCGTGAAGGCCGGGATGCCGCGGGGCACCGGCACACCGAACTGGCGCAGGATGTCCTTGCCTTGGTATTCGTGAATCTTCATGAGTTCTCTCTCAAGGATGGGTCAGATGTCCGGCGCGGCGAGGGTGGCCGGGGACGGGGCTCGGGTGAGCAACCGGGGAATGTATCATGGTGCGATGCACCAAACCGGGTCACTATCCCGGCCGTAATTATGGCCACCCGGCCTGAAACCCAACTGACACGGAGCGCTTCATGGCCCAGGTTTTCATCGATGGCGAGGCCGGCACCACCGGACTGCAGATCCGCGAACGCCTGCAATCGATGGCCGGCGTGGATCTGGTGAGCATCGACCCGGCCCGCCGCAAGGACCCGGCGGCCAAGCGCGAGCTGATGGCCGGCGTCGACCTGGTGGTGCTGTGCCTGCACGACGATGCGGCCGTCGAGTCGGTCGCCATGATCGACAGCCTGCCCGGGCGCAAGCCGCGCATCATCGACGCCTCCACCGCGCACCGATGCGCGCCGGGCTGGGTCTACGGCTTTCCCGAACTGGCCGCCGGCCAGCGCGAGGCGGTGCAGCAGGCTGATCGGGTGGCCAACCCCGGCTGCTACGCCACCGGCGCCATCGCACTGCTGCGCCCGCTGGTGCAGGCCGGTCTGATCCCGGCCGACTTTCCGCTCGCCCTGCCGTCGGTGAGCGGCTATTCGGGCGGTGGGCGGACCATGATCGAGGCCTACGAGGCTGGCGAGGCGCCCCTGTTCGAAGCCTATGCCCTGGGGCTGTCCCACAAGCACCTGCCCGAGATCCTGCGCTACACCGGTCTGTCGCGCCGGCCCATCTTCATCCCGGCCGTGGGCAATTTCCGCCAGGGCATGCTGGTGCAGCTGCCGCTGCACCTGGACGATCTGCCCGGCCGTCCCAAGGCCGCCGACCTGCACGACGCCCTGGCCCGCCACTACGCCGACAGCGCTGCCGGCGGTGGCTGGGTGCATGTGATGCCCGCCACCGAGAACGCCAAGCTCGATGCCACCGCCCTGAACGACACCAACCGGCTGGAACTGCGCGTGTTTGCCAACGAGGCACACCGCCACGCGGTGCTGATCGCCCGCCTGGACAACCTGGGCAAGGGAGCCAGCGGCGCGGCAGTGCAGAACCTGCAGCTGATGCTGGGGCTGTGATCAGTCGTCGGCGCCGCTGACCACGCGGCGGATCGCTTCGGTGCCGAAGCCGCGCGAGGCCAGAAACCGCATCTGCCGGGCGCGCCCGGTGGCATCGGCCGCGGGCTCACCAAACTTCCTGCGCCAGACCTCCCGCGCGCGCTCCACCTCGGTGCGGCGCAGGGCATCCAGCGCATCGGCCATGGCCTCGGGGCTCACGCCCTTGGCCTGCAGTTCCTGCTTCACACGGCCGGTGCCCAGGCGGGCGGCACGCCGGTGCACCACCGACTCGACCACCCGCTGCTCGCTGATGAAGCCCTTGGCCTGCAGCTCATCGAGCGCCCGGGCCAGTTCACCCGGCTCGGTCTCGTGCGCAGCCAGCTTGCGCTCAAGCTCGGCCCGCGAGTGTTCGCGGCCGGCCAGGAGCCGCAGGGCACGGCCCTTGAGCGAGAGTGTCTGGAAACCCACCGGTGCAGGGACGGGGCTGTCCGGGGCCGCTTATTCAGCGACCTCGGCGTCGGCCTTGGCTTCTGCCTTGGCCTTGGACTTGCGTGCAGCCGGGGCTGCCGGTTCGGCGGCACCGCCGTCCACCGGCAGCAGGGGCACACCCAGCTCGGTGCGGACCTTGTTCTCGATCTCCAGGCGCAGTTCGGGGTTCTCGCGCAGGAACTCGCGGGCGTTGTCGCGGCCCTGGCCGATCTTTTCGCCGTTGTAGGCATACCAGGCGCCCGACTTCTCGATCACGCGGTTGAGCACGCCGAGGTCGAGGATCTCGCCCTCGCGGCTGATGCCTTCGCCGAACAGGATGTCGAATTCGGCCGTCTTGAAGGGCGGGCTGACCTTGTTCTTGACCACCTTGACCTTGGTCTCGTTGCCGATGGCCTCTTCGCCCTTCTTGATGGTGCCGGTGCGGCGGATGTCCAGGCGGACCGAGGCGTAGAACTTCAGCGCATTGCCGCCGGTGGTGGTTTCGGGGCTGCCGAACATCACGCCGATCTTCATGCGGATCTGGTTGATGAAGATCACCGTGCAGTTGGTCTTCTTGATGGTGGCGGTGAGCTTGCGCAGCGCCTGGCTCATGAGGCGGGCCTGCAGGCCGGGCAGCTGGTCACCCATCTCGCCTTCGATTTCGGCCTTGGGCGTGAGCGCGGCCACCGAGTCGACGACCACCAGGTCGACCGCACCGGAGCGCACCAGCGAGTCGACGATTTCCAGTGCCTGCTCGCCGGTGTCGGGCTGGGAAATGAGCAGGTCGGGCAGGTTGACGCCGAGCTTCTGGGCGTACTGCACGTCCAGCGCATGTTCGGCGTCCACGAAGGCGCAGGTGCCGGCGAGTTTCTGCATTTCGGCGATGACCTGCAGGGTCAGCGTGGTCTTGCCGGAGGATTCCGGGCCGTAGATCTCGATCACGCGGCCGCGCGGCAGGCCACCGACGCCCAGGGCGATGTCCAGGCCCAGCGAACCGGTGGACACCACCTGGATGTCCTCGATGGCTTCGCCCTCGCCCAGCCGCATGATGGTGCCCTTGCCGAACTGCTTCTCGATCTGGGCCAGGGCGGCCTGCAGGGCTTTGGCCTTTTCGGCGTTGAGGGGGTTGTTGGCTTTCATTCCGGTGTCCATGCGAGGCTCCTGGTGGGTGGGGTTGCATCCAGCACTGGATGGGTGAACAGGAGTGTAGCGACGAATACTTTTCGAAATCATGATTTATTGGTCAGTTTGCCTTACCATCTGGCGCCATGCTGCTGGTCGCACTGCCCGCCCCTGAACCCGCACCGCCCGACGACCGCTGGCGCGGCGGACACCTGGGCCGGCTGCTGGGCGAGGCCATGCGCCGGTTCGACGCGCGCGTGCTGCAGCTCATGGCCAGCGACGGCGAGGTGCCGCTGGCCCTGGCTCACCTGGCCGAGCGCGATCAGGTGGGCGCGGCCCATGTGCACATCACCCGCCACCTTTCCCTGCGGGGTTCACGCCTGACCGAGCTGGCCGCCCACGCCGGCATGAGCAAGCAGGCCATGGGCGACCTGGTGGTGCAGTGCGAGGCCTGGGGCCTGGTGCGGCGCGAGCCGGACCCGATGGACCGCCGGGCCCGGCGCATCGTGTTCACGGCCATGGGTCTGCAATGGCTGGATGCGTTCCGGCGCGCCGTGGCACAGGCAGAAGGCGAGTTCCGGTCACAGGTGGGGCCGGACGTGGCGACCGTGGTCAGCCTGGGGCTGGAGGCCTACGCCCGCACCTGACACCCCGGGGGGCACCCTAGAATCCGTGCAGAACCACGAGGAGACAGGCATGCGGATCCTGATTGCGGAAGACGACCAGGTGCTGGCGGACGGGCTGCTGCGCAGCCTGCGGGCCGCCGGCGCGGCGGTGGACCATGTGGCCAGCGGCGCCGAAGCCGATGCGGCCCTCATGACCAACAACGAGTTCGACCTGCTCATCCTCGACCTGGGCCTGCCGCGCCTGCACGGGCTGGAGGTGCTCAAACGGCTGCGCTCGCGCGGCTCGCAGCTGCCGGTGCTGATCCTCACCGCCGCCGACAGCATTGAAGAGCGCGTGAAGGGCCTGGACTACGGCGCCGACGACTACATGGCCAAGCCGTTCAGCCTGCAGGAGCTGGAAGCCCGGGTGCGTGCGCTGACCCGGCGCGGCATGGGCGGCACCACCAACACGATCCGTCACGGTCCGCTGGAGTACGACCAGGCGGGCCGGGTGGCCACCATCGACGGCAAGATGGTCGAACTGTCGGCGCGCGAGCTGGGCCTGCTGGAAGTGCTGCTGCAGCGTGCCGGCCGCCTGGTCAGCAAGGACCAGCTGGTCGAGCGGCTGTGCGAATGGGGCGAAGAGGTGAGCAACAACGCCATCGAGGTCTACATCCATCGCCTGCGCAAGAAGATCGAGAAAGGTCCGATCAGGATTGCCACCGTGCGCGGCCTGGGCTACTGCCTTGAAAAAATCCCCGGCTGAACCGGACCGGTCCGGCTCGGTCGGCTTCGGTCTGTTCCAGCGAGAACAGCGCAGCCTGTTCGGCGAGATCCTGGACTGGATGCTCACGCCGCTGCTGCTGCTCTGGCCACTGTCGCTCGCCCTCACCTGGTTCGTGGCCCAGGGCATTGCCAGCAAGCCCTTCGACCGGGCGCTCGAATTCAACCTGCAGGCACTGACCCAGCTGGTGGTCAACAACGACGGCCGGGTGATCTTCGTGCTGAACAACCAGGCGCGCGACCTGCTGCGGGCCGACGACAGCGACCTGGTGTACTACCAGGTGGTCGACGCCCAGGGCCGGCTGGTCAGCGGCGAAGGTGACTTCCCCTCTCCCCAGGACGACCCCGCGCCCGCTCCGGGCCGTGTGCTGCTGCGCGACGACGTGGTGCGTGGCGACGAGGTGCGGGTGGCCTACACCTGGCTGGACCGCAGCGACGCGGCCGGCCCGGTACTGATGCAGGTGGCGGAGACCAAGGGCAAGCGCTCGACGCTGGCCAACGAGATCATCAAGGGCGTGATGGTGCCGCAGTTCGTCATCCTGCCCCTGGCGGTGCTGCTGGTGTGGCTGGCGCTGGTGCGCGGCATCCGTCCGCTGTCCGATCTGGAGCAGCGCATCAGGGCCCGGCGACCGGACGATCTGAGCCCGATCGAGGAGTCCTTCATTCCGCAGGAAGTGGCGCCCCTGGTGTCGTCCATCAACGACCTGCTGACCCGGCTCAAGGCCTCGCTCACCACGCAGCGCCGCTTTCTGGCGGACGCGGCCCACCAGCTGAAGACGCCGCTGGCCGGCCTGCGCATGCAGGCCGAACTGGCCCAGCGGGAAACCGATCCGCGCGAGCTGCGCGGGTCGCTGCAGCAGATCTCGCGCTCCAGTGCCCGGGCCACGCACACGGTCAACCAGCTGCTGGCGCTGGCCCGCGCCGAGTCCACCGGACGCGCCCTGCCCAGCGCCCGCATCGATCTGGCCCGGCTGGTACAGACCGTGGTGCAGGACTCGGTGCCGCGTGCGCTGGAGGCCGGCATCGACCTGGGCTACGAAGGCCCGGACGACATGCCACCCGAGCTGCACCCGATGGGCAACCCGGTGCTGCTGCAGGAAATGGTGCGCAACCTGGTGGACAACGCCATCGCCTATTCCGGGCGGGGTGGCGTGGTCACCGCGCGGGTGCTGGCCGACCGGTTCAGCGGTGTGCAGGTGCTGCAGGTCGAGGACAACGGACCCGGAGTTCCCGAGAACGAGCGTCACCTGGTGATGCAGCCCTTCTACCGGGCGCTGGGCACCAACGTCGACGGCTCAGGCCTGGGGCTGGCCATCGTCCAGGAAATTGCGCAGCAACACGGCGCCACCGTGAGCATGGAAGATGCCCACCCCGAGCGTGCGCAGCACGGCCTGCGCGTGTCGGTCAAGTTTCTGCCCAAGCCCGATGAGGCTCAGGCCGGCTTGTAGACGTTGAGCTGCAGCCGCTCGCGCTCGACGGCGCGGGCCACCGCCGGCAAGCCGGCAAAGCGCTGCGCCAGGTCCCAGGTGGCCGGCAGGGTGGCGGGATCGACACCCGCCATGCCGCCCCAGCGCAGCAGCGTCAGGGCATAGGCATCGAGCACACCGGGCTGGGCGCCGGCCAGCCAGGGCGCAGCAGCGCGGGCCATGACCTCCATGTCCTCCAGCAGCCCCCGATAAGCCTGCACCGCGTGCTCCTTCACGGCCTTCTGCGCCGCTTCGTCGCTGGTGAACTTCTGGGGCATGAACACGTGGGTGAAGGTCGGGTGCACCGTGTTGTTCATCCACATGAGCATCTGCAGCGCGCGGGTGCGGGCCATGCCACCGGAGGGCAGCAGGCCTGCCTGGGGGAACAGCGCGTCCAGATGCAGCGCGATGGCCGGGATCTGGGTGACCACGTCGGCGCCGTCCACCAGCACCGGCACCTGACCGCGCGGGTTCAGGGCCAGGTACTCGGGCGAGCGCTGCTCACCCTTGTGCAGCTTGACAATCACCGGCTCGAAGGTGGCGCCGGCCAGCTCCAGGGCAGCATGGGGCACGAAGGAACAGGCGCCGGGGGCGAAGAACAGCTTGAGGCTCACGGGGGTGTCTCCTGGGTTGGTCATTGCAGGTGCTGGCCGACCAGGCCGGCGATCTCGAACATGGTCACGGCGTCCTTGCCGAACACCGGGCGCAGCTTGGCATCGGCGTTGATGCGGCGCTTGTCGGCGGCGTCCTGCAGGCCGTTGGCCTTGATGTAGTCCCACAGCTTCTTGACCACCTCGGGCCGCGACACCGGGCCCTCGCCGATCACCGCCGCCAGGGCGGCGCTGGGCTGCTTGCCGGTGGCGGCCGTGGTCTTGCGGGGTGCCTTGGGTGCGGCTGCCTTCTTGGCCGGAGCGGCCTTCTTCGCCGCCGGAGTCTTCTTGGCTGCGGCCGCCTTGGCAGCCGGCCGCGCAGCGGTCTTGCGTGGCGGGTACTTGCTCTCGCGCTGCTCGAATTCGAAGTTGACCTTGCCGGCCTCCTTGTCCCAGGCCAGGAAAGCCTTGAACGCCCGGCGGGTGCGCATGGAGACGAACTTGTCCAGCAGGTCGGTCTTGCCGGTGGCCAGCAGCTTGCTCATCTGCTCGCGCGCCACCGGCTGCTGCAGGATGATCTTGCCGCTCTTGAAGTCGCAGCTCGGCGTGACCTGCTGCGCGGTGGGCACGGCCCGCTCGCACACATAGTTGGCGCCGTGCTCATGCACTGCGCCACCGCACTTGGGACAGCCGCCCAACGACTCGCTGGCGCCGAAGTCGACCAGCTCACCGGTCTCCTCCTCGCGCTTGTCGTCGCCGAAGTCGAACTCCAGCTTCCAGTTGCTGTCCTCTTCGCTGAACTTGAGCACCATCTCGGCCACGAAGGGCCAGCCCGCCTTGGAACGGAAACCCTCCAGCGGGCCGATGTGGCGATCGCGCACGAAGGCCTCGGCCTCGTCCATCTCGAAGGTGCGGCCGGCCGGCGACTTGGTGAACGAGAAGCCGCAGCCCTCGCTGGTGCCATCGGCGCCGGTGCAGGCATAACGGCGGTAGTTCTCCTTCACCACACCGCCGCAGTTCGGGCAGGGCGACTGCAGCGTGGCGTAGTTGCCCGGCACCGTGTCGCGGTCGTATTCCTTGGCCTTCTTCACCAGCCGCTCGGTCATGGCCGCAATGTCGGCCATGAAGGCGGCACGGCTGAGCTTGCCCTGCTCCATCTGGGCCAGCTTGTATTCCCATTCGCCGGTGAGCTCGGGGCGGGAGAGCTCTTCCACCTCCAGGCCGCGCAGCAGGGTCATGAGCTGGAACGCCTTGGCGGTGGGGATGATCTCCCGACCCTCGCGCAGCATGTACTTCTCGGTCAGCAGGCCTTCGATGATGGCCGCGCGGGTGGCCGGGGTGCCCAGCCCCTTCTCCTGCATGGCCTCGCGCAGCTCGTCGTCGTCCACCAGCTTGCCGGCGCCCTCCATGGCGCCCAGCAGCGTGGCTTCGCTGTAGCGGGCCGGCGGGCGGGTCTTGAGGCCCTTGGCCTCGACCGACTCGGTGCGCACCGTCTCGCCCTCGCGCACCGGCACCAGGTTCTGGCCCTTGTCGCCATCCCTGGCATCGGCCACGTCCTCGGCAGCCTCCTTGCCGTACACCGCCATCCAGCCCGGCTTGACCAGCACCTTGCCCTCGGTCTTGAAGTGGTGGTTGAGCACGGTCGAGATGCGCGTGGTCACCATGAACTCGGCGCTGGGGAAGAACACCGCCAGGAAGCGGCGCACCACCAGGTCATAGAGCTTCTGCTCGGCCTCCGACAGGCCGCTGGGGGCCTGCAGCGTGGGGATGATGGCGAAGTGGTCCGAGACCTTGCTGTTGTCGAACACGCGCTTGCTCGGCCGGATGTAGCCGTTGTTGAGCGCGGTCAGGGCGAACGGCGCCAGGTGCTTCATGCCGCTGTCGGCCAGCATCTCGAAGGTCTGCTTGACCGTGGGCAGGTAGTCCTCCGGCAGGGCGCGCGAATCGGTACGCGGATAGGTCAGGGCCTTGTGGCGTTCGTACAGGCTCTGCGCCAGCTGCAGCGTGGTCTTGGCCGAGAAGCCGAATCGGCCGTTGGCTTCGCGCTGCAGGCTGGTCAGGTCGTACAGCAGACCGCTGGCCTGGGTGGTGGGCTTGCGCTCCTCGGTCACGCTGGCGGCCTTGCCGCGCACCGCTTCCACGATGGCCAGGGCCTCGCGCTGGTCCCACAGGCGGTCAGCGCGCAGGTCGGCATCGGCGTCCTCACCGGCGGGCTTCTTGAAGTCGGGGTTGAACCACTTGGCCGGGTACTCACCGGCCTCGGCCAGGAAACTGGCGTGGATCTCCCAGTAGTCGCGGGCCCGGTGGGCGCGGATCTTCTCCTCCCGCTCCACCACGATGGACAGCGTGGGCGTCTGCACCCGGCCCACGGTGGTGAGGAAGAAGCCGCCGTCGCGCGAATTGAAGGCGGTCATGGCGCGGGTGCCGTTGATGCCGACCAGCCAGTCGGCCTCGGAACGGCTGCGGGCTGCGTCGGCCAGGCCACGCATCTGGGTGTCGCTGCGCAGGTGCTCGAAACCGTCGCGGATGGCCGCCGGCGTCATGGACTGCAGCCACAGGCGCTGCACCGGCTTGCCCAGACCCTGGTACTGGCCGCCCTTGAGGCCGCCGGCGTACTGCTCGATCAGGCGGAAGATCAGCTCGCCCTCGCGGCCCGCGTCGCAGGCATTGATCAGCGCGCCGACATCCTTGCGCTTGGCCAGCCGGACGACCGCATTCAGGCGCGACTTGGCCTTGTCGATCGGCTTGAGCTCGAAGTACGGGGGCAGCACCGGCAGGTGGGCAAAGCTCCACTTGCCGCGCTTGACGTCGAACTGCTCGGGCGCCGCAATCTCGACCAGGTGGCCGACGGCCGAGGTGACGACGTAGCCGTCGCTCTCGAAGTGGTCCTCGTGCTTCTCGAACTTGCCGGCCACCGGCGTGAGCGCACGCACGATGTCCTGCGCCACCGAAGGCTTCTCGGCAATGACCAGTGTCTTGGTGGAACCAGGGGTTTTCATCTCTACAATCCGGCTTTCCGCGCGCACACGCTGGCGCGCTCACGGGTGCGCACACATGCGCGCGCACCTGCATGAAACAACCTTACCAAAAACTCCGACCGTGACGAAAAGCCCCGGAAAGCCCTTGGCGCGCCAGACAAAAGCCACTGCGCCGGTCCGGCGCATCCAGGTCCGCCGCTCGGGGGTTCATGGCCGGGGGGTCTATGCGGTGGTCGATCTCGCCGAGGGCGAGACCCTCATCGAATACGTGGGCGAGGTGATCAGCTGGACCGAGGCGCTGGACCGCCACCCGCACGACCCGAGCGACCCCAACCACACCTTCTACTTCCACATCGACGAGGACCGCGTCATCGACGCCAAGTTCGGCGGCAACTCGTCGCGCTGGATCAACCACAGCTGCGCGCCCAACTGCGAAGCCGAGGTGGACGAGGGCCGGGTGTTCATCCGCGCGCTGCGCAACATCGCGGCCGGCGAAGAACTGTTCTACGACTATGGCCTGGTCATTGACGAGCCGCTGACCCCGTCGCTCAAGAAGCAATACCCCTGCTGGTGCGGCGCACCGAAGTGCCGGGGCACCCTGCTGGCGCCCAAGCGCGGCGGGCGGGCCACCCGGCTGGGTTGAGACCTACCGGCGCCGCCCGATGCTGACCGCCCACCTGGAATCCGTCTGGCAGGCCGTGGTGCCTGCACTGCCCGGGTTCACCGTGGAGCTGTTGCCCAGCATCGATTCCACCAACAGCGAGCTGATGCGCCGGGTGCGCGCCGGCCTTCAGGAGCCGGTGCTGCTGGTGGCCCAGGAACAGACCGCCGGGCGCGGCCGCCTGGGCAAGCCCTGGACCAGTCCTCCTGGCCACTCGCTGGCCTTTTCGCTCGGTCTGCCCCTGGCACCGGCCGACTGGTCCGGCCTGTCGCTGGTGGTCGGGGTGAGCCTGGCCGACGCGCTGCATCCCGACCTGCGACTCAAATGGCCCAACGACCTCTGGCTGGAGGGCCGCAAGGCCGGCGGCATCCTGGTGGAGACCGCCAGTGCCGGTGAGGCGCCCGGCGCGCCCCGGATGGTGATCGTGGGCGTCGGTCTGAACATCGCGCGGCCTCCCGCCTCGGTGGTCAGTGCACAGGGCAGCCTGCCGCCGGTGGAGCCCGCCGGCCTGGCCGAATGCCGGGTCGGATTGACCGATGGCGAAGCCCTGGAAGCCGTCGTGCCGCCGCTGGTCCATGACCTGCTGGCCTTCGCCAGCCTGGGTTTCGGCGCATTTGCGGCACGCTTCGCCCGCCGCGACGCCCTGCGTGACCGCGACCTGATCCTGTCCGACGGCACCCAGGGCACCGGCCAGGGTGTGGGCCCCGATGGCAGCCTGCGGATGATGACGGCGATGGGCCTGCGGGAGATCAGCAGCGCCGAGGTGAGCGTGCGGCCATGCTGAGGGCCCTGGTCATCCTCCTGGTGCTGGCCAACCTGGGCAGCTACGCCTGGCAGACCGGCTGGCTGGCCCCGCTGGGTCTGGTGCCCCGCGGCAGCCACGAACCTCAACGGGTCGAACAGCAGCTGCGGCCCGAGGCGGTGCGCCTGCTCAACGGGCAGCGCCCGGCGGTGCCCGCGCCAGCCCCGGTCACAGCCTCGCCGTCTTCATCGGTACCGGCGCCGGCGCCTTCCGCCGCACAGGCCGGCGCCCCCGTGGCGGCGTCGGTGCCGGGCGATGCACCGGCCAGCGCAGCACCTGCACCGACCGCCTGCTGGGAAGCCGGCGGATTCGAAGCAGCACAGGTTGAGCTGCTGCGCGCCGAGCTGCGGCTGCTCGGCCTGTCGGACAGCGCCTGGCGACTGACCGAGGTGAACAGCGCGGGCCGCTGGATCGTCTACATGGGGCGTTACGACAACGCGGCCCAGGTGAACGCCAAGAAGGCCGAGCTGCGCGAACTGGGTGTGGACTTCCGCGAGGTGAGCGTCACCGGGCTGGCACCTGGCCTGTCGCTGGGCACCTTCTCCAGTGAGGCGGCGGCGCAGACAGCGCTGCAGCAGGTGCTGCGCAAGGGCGTGAAGACCGCCCGCGTGGCGCAGGAGCGGGCTCCGTCCACCAGCTACAGCCTGCGGCTGCCGGCAATCACGTCGGCCCAGCGCGACAGCATCCAGTCCCTCGGTCCGGCCATGGGCAACCGTCAGCTGGCGGCCTGCGCCGGCTGACGCGGCTGAGCCGGTGCCGCGAGCAGGCCGTCGAACCAGTCCAGCGCGTCGTTCCACAGGACCTGGGCCTGCGGCCGGAAGTACCCCATGTGGCCGACCGGGCCGATGCCGCTGGCGCGCGGATCGACCGTGATGGTGCGCACCGGCGCACGGCGGTAACCCGCCATGAAGGCATCGCGGGAGGCCGGGGGCGCCCAGGCATCGTCCAGCGCATTGACCGCGACGATCGGGAAACGCACCTGACCGAAACGTTCGGTCACCGGGCTCATGCTCGGATCGTCGAAGAAGTAGCGCGGGAAGCGGCACCAATGGCGCCACTGGCGGTACACGTCGAGCGGCAGGTCTTCTCCCATGCCCAGCCGGCTCCAGGGCAGGTAACCGGCGCGGCGGGTCATGAGCGGGCCGAGCAGCCGCCACATGAACAGCACACGCAGGCGCTCCAGCGGCGGCATCCAGCCATGCCAGCCGGCACCGGTGGCGAAGGTCCAGGCCGCCATGACCTGCTGCGGGTCGGGCAGCAGCCCCAGCGCATGGCCGCCGTAGGAATGACCGACGACCACCACCGGCCGCTCGTCCTGCTGCATCGCGGCCACCGCAGCCGCCAGATCGAGCCGACCCCAGTCGAGGTAATCCATGCGGAAGCCTTTGAGGGTCTCGGGGGCCGAGAGACCGATGCCCCGGTAGTCCAGAGTCAGGGTGTCGTAGCCGCGTGCAGCGGCATGTTCGGCAAACCGCCGGTAGAAGCCCTGGGGCACGGCGGTGGCACCTGCCACCACCAGTGCGGGCCGCCGGGGGTGGGGCTGCACCGGCCGGTAGCGGGTGGCGGCGATGGCATAGCCGTCGGTGGCCACCAGGGTCTGGCGCTCACCGGTCGTCGTCGGGGCGTTCATGGGTGGGCTCCGGTGTCGTGGGAATGGGATTGCCTGGCGGGTGCCAGCAGATCGAGCAGGGCGTCGGTGACCCGGGTCAGGGGGTCGGTGCTGTGCGCCACCCGGGCCTGCAGCAGACCGCCCTCGTAGGCCGAGACGATCAGGGCGGCCAGCGCCCCGGCGCGCTGCGGTTCATGGCCACCCTGGGCAAGGGCAGTGGCCAGCCGCTGGCGCAGGCGCTCGAAGGCACGGGCCAGGGCCTCGCGCAGCCCGGTGTCGGCGGCGGTGGTTTCCAGGGCGATGGTGGCCAGCGGGCAACCGCTTTCGAAGCCGCTGGCCTGCAGGCGGCCGGTGGCGGCCTCCAGCCACTGCCGGGTGGCCTGCACCGGGTCGGGCTCGCGGGCCAGCAGCTGATCCAGACCGGACTCCATGCGGTCGACCACCCGGTCGATGGCAGCCACCGCCAGATCGGCCTTGCCACCCGGGAAATGGTGATACAGCACGCCTTTGGGGGCGCCGGCCTGCTGCAGGATGTCGGACAGGCCGGTGCCGTGGTAGCCCCGTGTGCGCAGGGCGTCGGTCATGGCGGCGATCAGACGATCACGGGTGCCGGGGGGCGTGGGCGTGGAAACGGTCGGCATGCCGCGAATCTATAGACCGGTCGGTCTAGTGTCAAGCGATCGCTGCTTTCCCGGCTCTGGAAACGGCAAAGGCGCCCGGAGGCGCCTTTGATCGAGAAAGTCAGCTTGCGCTTACTTGGCCACGACGCGAACCATCTCCAGGCACTTGTTGGAGTAGCCCCACTCGTTGTCGTACCAGCTCACCACCTTGATGAAGGTGCCATCCAGGGCGATGCCGGCGTCGGCGTCGAAGATGGAGGTGCGGGTGTCGCCGCGGAAATCGGTGGCCACCACCTTGTCCTCGGTGTAGCCCAGCACGCCCTTGAGCGCACCTTCGGACTGGGCCTTCATCTCGGCCTTGATCTCGTCATAGGTGGCCGGCTTGTCCAGCTCCACGGTCAGATCGACCACCGACACGTCGGAGGTGGGCACGCGGAACGACATGCCGGTGAGCTTCTTGTTGAGCGACGGGATCACCACGCCCACGGCCTTGGCAGCGCCGGTGGAGCTGGGGATGATGTTTTCCAGGATGCCGCGGCCGCCGCGCCAGTCCTTGTTGGACGGGCCGTCCACCGTCTTCTGGGTGGCGGTGGCGGCGTGCACCGTGGTCATCAGGCCGCGCTTGATGCCCCACTTGTCGTGCAGCACCTTGGCGATGGGGGCCAGGCAGTTGGTGGTGCAGGAGGCGTTGGAGATGATGGCCTCGCCCTTGTAGGTGTCGTGGTTGACGCCGTACACGAACATCGGGGTGTCGTCCTTGGACGGGGCCGACAGGATGACCTTCTGCGCGCCGGCATCCAGGTGCTTCTGGGCGGTGGCCTTGTCCAGGAACAGGCCGGTGGACTCGATGACGATGTCGGCACCGACCTCGTTCCACTTCAGCTGCGCCGGATCGCGTTCCTGGGTCAGGCGGATCTTCTTGCCGTTGACGACCAGGGTGTTGCCCTCGACGCTGACCGTGCCCTTGAAGCGGCCGTGCACGCTGTCGTACTGCAGCATGTAGGCCAGGTAGTCGGGCTCCAGCAGATCGTTGATGGCCACCACTTCGATGTCGGCGAAGTTCTGGATGGCGCTGCGCAGCACGTTGCGGCCGATGCGGCCGAAGCCGTTGATGCCGATCTTGATGGTCATGTCGGATGTCTCCTGGAAGGGTTGGTCAATAGGGGTTGATCACTTCGCGAGCACGGCGCGCACCGTGTCCGCCACGTTCTGTTCGGTGAAGCCGAAGTGCTGGAACAGCACCGGCGCCGGGGCCGATTCGCCGTAGGTGTCGATACCGACCACGGCCGACACGCCGTACTTCCACCAGCCGTCGGTGGAGCCCATCTCCACCGCGATGCGCGGCAGGCCGGCGGGCAGCACCGACTTCTTGTAGGCCACGGTCTGGCGGTCGAACACGCTGGTGCTGGGCATGGACACCACGCGCACGGCGATCTTGTGGTCGCGGGCCAGTCGCTCCTGCGCCTTCAGAGCCAGTTGCACTTCAGAGCCGGTGGCGATGATGACCGCCTGCGCCTTTTTCTTCAGGCCGACATGGACCGGCTCGGACAGCACATAGGCGCCCTTGCTGATGTCGGACAGGTCGGACTTCGGGGCGTAGGGCAGGTTCTGGCGCGACAGGCACAACGCCGAAGGGCGACCCGCGTTCTGCAGGGCCACAGCCCAGGCCACCGTGGTCTCTGCGGTGTCGGCCGGGCGCCAGACGTCCAGGTTGGGAATGAGGCGCAGGCTGGCCACATGCTCGATGGACTGGTGGGTGGGGCCGTCCTCGCCCAGACCGATGGAGTCGTGGGTGAAGACATGGATCACGCGCTGCTTCATCAGCGCGGCCATGCGGATGGCGTTGCGGCTGTAGTCGCTGAAGGTCAGGAAGGTGCCGCCGTACGGGATGTAGCCGCCGTGCAGCGCCACGCCGTTCATGATGGCCGCCATGCCGAACTCGCGCACGCCGTAGTTGATGTGGCGGCCCTGCTGGCCCTGCTCGTTGCGTTGCACATCACCGGCCAGGTTGAAGCGCAGCGCCGGGGTGTGGCTGGTGTTGGTGAGGTTGGAGCCGGTCAGGTCGGCGCTGCCGCCCAGCAGCTCGGGCAGCGCGGCAGTGAAATGCTCCAGCGCGATCTGGCTGGCCTTGCGGCTGGCGACGGTCTCGGCCTTGGTGTGGGCGGCCACGGCAGCGTCCACGGCGGTCTGGGCAAAGTGGCGCGGCAGCTCGCCCTTCATGCGGCGGGTGAATTCGGCGGCCAGCTCGGGGAAGGCGGCCTGGTAGGCGGCGAAGCGCTCGTTCCAGGCCTGCTCGGCGGCCTGGCCCCGGGCCTTCGCGTCCCAGGCGGCATAGACGTCGGCCGGCACCTCGAACGGGGCATGGTTCCAGTCCAGGGCTTCACGGGTCAGGGCGATCTCGGCGGCGCCCAGCGGCTCGCCATGGGCCTTGGCGGTGTTGGCGCGGTTCGGGCTGCCCTTGCCGATGTGGGTCTTGCAGATGACGAGGGTGGGCGAGTCGGCATGGCGGCGGGCGTCGGCAATGGCTCGGTCGACCGCGTCGGCGTCGTGGCCGTCGATGGGGCCGATCACGTTCCAGCCGCAGGCGACAAAACGCAGCGCGGTGTTGTCGATGAACCAGGGCGTGACCTGACCGTCGATGGAGATGCCGTTGTCGTCGTACAGCGCGACCAGCTTGTTCAGCTTCCAGGCCCCGGCCAGGGCCACGGCCTCGTGGCTGATGCCCTCCATCAGGCAGCCATCACCCAGGAACACATAGGTGTGGTGGTCGACCACGGTGTGGCCGGGGCGGTTGAATTCACTGGCCAGCAGCTTCTCGGCCAGCGCCATGCCCACGGCGTTGGTGATGCCCTGGCCCAGCGGACCGGTGGTGGTTTCCACGCCGGGGGTGATGCCCACTTCGGGATGGCCGGCGGTCTTGCTGTGCAGCTGGCGGAAGTTCTTCAGCTCGCCGATGGGCAGGTCGTAACCGGTGAGGTGCAGCAGCGCATAGATCAGCATCGACCCGTGGCCGTTGGACAGCACGAAGCGGTCGCGGTCCGGCCAGTGGGGGTTGGTCGGGTTGTGGCGCAGGTGGCGGCCCCACAGGGCGACGGCCATGTCGGCCATGCCCATGGGCGCGCCGGGGTGGCCCGAGTTGGCGGCCTGCACGGCATCCATGGCAAGCGCCCGGATGGCATTGGCCTGGGTCTGGGCGGTGACGGGTGCAGTGGAGCTGGCGGCGTCGGTCATGGCGGGGTTCGGTGGAGGTGCCGCGCAGAAGGCGGCGGGACCGCCAGAGGCGGCAAGGCGCGAAAAAGCGTGATTTTATCGGCCCGGGCAGACGACCATAATCGACGGCACTGCCCCACCGGACCCGCGCACCATGCCCCTGCCGACACCCCACAGCCCCGCATCGCCCATCACCGCCATGGTGCTGGCGGCCGGGCGCGGCATGCGCATGCGGCCCCTGACCGACCACACTCCCAAGCCGCTGCTGCAGGTGCACGGCCTGCCGCTCATGCAGTGGCCCATGGACGCGCTGGCGGCCGGCGGTGTGAACCACTTCGTGGTCAACACCGCCTGGCTCGGCGAGCAGATCGGCATGCACTGCCGACAGTGGCAGGGCCGCCAACCGGGGGTGACCGTGCAGCTGTCCGACGAAGGCACCGACTTCGGCTACGCCCTGGAGACCGCCGGCGGCATCTCGCGCGCGCTGCCGTCGCTGGGCGACCTGTTCTGGGTGCTGGCCGCCGACGTGTACGCACCCGGCTTCCGCTTCGACCCGCAGGCCGTGGCGCAGTTTGCCGCCAGCGATGCGCTGGCTCACCTGTGGCTGGTGCCCAACCCGGCACACAACCCGCGCGGCGACTTCGGCCTGGATCCGGCAGGCCGGGCCATCAACGGCGATGGCCCGGACGGCACCCGACTGACCTACAGCACCATCGGCCTGTACCGGCGAGCCCTGTTCGAGCCGCCGTGGTGCGACATCCACCCCGGCAATCCGCAGGGCACGGCCGCACCGCTGGCCCCCCTGCTGCGCCTGGCCATGGACGCCGGGCGGGTCACCGCCAGCCGTTTCGATGGCGCCTGGACCGATGTCGGCACCCCCGAGCGGCTGGCCGAACTCAACGCCACTGCACCGGGCGCGTGATTGCAAATGGGCCGACAATCCGGCCCATGGACGCCACCCCCCACTTCGCCCTCTATGCCGAGCGCCGCGCCCGTGTGGCGGCCCGGCTCGCCCCTGGCGGCATTGCCGTCGTGCCCACCGCGCCGGAACGGCCGCGCAACCGGGACAGCGATTTCCTGTACCGGCACGACAGCTACTTCTATTACCTGACCGGCTTCACCGAGCCCAACGCCTGGCTGGTGATCACCGCCGAAGGCCACAGCACCCTGTTCTGCCAGCCCAAGGACATGGAGCGCGAGATCTGGGACGGCATCCGCCTGGGGCCGCAGGCCGCCCCCGCCACCCTCGGCGTGGACGAGGCCTATGCGGTCGACGAGCTGGACCGACGCCTGCCCCGTCTGCTGGAGAACCGCAGTGCCGTGTGGTTCCCGTTCGCGACCCATGAAGGGCTGGAGGTGCGCGTCGAAGGCTGGCTGCGCCAGGTGCGCGCCCGGGTGCGCTTCGGCGCGCTGTGCCCGCAGACCCAGCACGACCTGTGCGGCGTGCTGGACGAGATGCGGCTGATCAAGGACGCGCACGAACTCGCCGTCATGCGGCGCGCATCGCAGATCAGCGCCCGCGCCCACATCCGTGCCATGCAGAAGAGCGCGGCCATGCTGCGCGCCGGTCAGGACGTGCGCGAGTACCACCTGGACGCCGAACTGCTGCACGAATTCCGCCAGCATGGCTCGCAGTACCCGGCCTACGGCAGCATCGTGGCGGCCGGCGCCAATGCCTGCGTGCTGCATTACCGGGCCGACGCCGCGCCCATCCGCGACGGCGAACTGGTGCTGATCGACGCCGGCTGCGAGCTCGACGGCTACGCCAGCGACATCACCCGCACCTTTCCGGCCAATGGCCGCTTCACCGGACCGCAGCGCGCGCTGTACGACCTGGTGCTGGCCAGCCAGGACGCCGCCGTGACCGCCACGCGGCCCGGCATGCGGTTCGTCGATCCGCACGACGCCACCGTGGCGGTGCTCGCCCAGGGTCTGCTCGACCTCGGCCTGCTCGACCGCAACAAGGTCGGCAACGCGCAGGACGTGATCGCCAGCCGCGCCTACTTCGCCTTCTACATGCACCGCACCGGCCACTGGCTGGGCATGGATGTGCACGACTGCGGGAGCTATGTGGAGCCGAGCGAGCTGGGCACGGTAAATGAACGACGCGATCCGCTCTCGGGCGAGACCATCCGCGACCGGCCCAGCCGCATCCTGCAGGCCGGCATGGTGCTGACCATCGAGCCCGGCCTGTATGTGCGCCCTGCCGAAGGCGTGCCCAGCGAGTTCTGGAACATCGGCATCCGCATCGAGGACGACGCGGTCGTCACGCCGGACGGTTGCGAGCTCATCACCCGCGACGTGCCGGTCAAGGCCGACGAGATCGAAGCGCTGATGCGCGGCTGATGCGCAGCCCCGACGACACCATGCGCGTGCTGCACGTCTGCGTCGGTCAGGCCCGGCCGCTGGCCATCGGCCAGCGCAGTTTCCTCTCGGCCATCGGCAAGAGCGGGGTGACGGGACCGGTCAGGCTCGGTCCGCTCGGGCTGGAAGGTGACGAGCAGGCCGACCCCAGCGTGCATGGCGGACTGGACAAGGCGGTCTATGCCTATCCGCAGGAACACTACGGCTTCTGGGAAGCACAGCGGGGCGGCCTGTTCGACGACCCGCTGCCGCCGGGTGCGCTGGGCGAGAACCTGCTGGTGCAGGGCCTGCTGGAGAACGCGCTGTGGATCGGCGACGAACTGGTGCTGCCCGACGCCACCCTGCGCGTGACCGCTCCGCGCGAACCCTGCTTCAAGTTCAACGCCCGCATGGGCCTGAAGGACGCCGGGCGCCGGATGATGGAAGCGCTCAATCCCGGCTTCTACCTGGCGGTGGTGCGGCCCGGCAGCGTGCAGGCCGGCGATCCGGTGGAACTGCGCCCCGGTCCGCGGGGTCTTCGGGTGGACGAGGCCTTCGCCGCGCGCCGCCTGAAGCACCTGCGCGGCTGAACAGCCCGGGATTCCCTGCCGAAATGTCACAAGCCCTGCGACCGCGGGGTGCTGACTGAAATACCGGGTTTTCCCGGGTCCGAACTTAGAATGCGGATCCTGCTTTCACATGGCAGAAATCCACACCGCCAGGAGACAACGGATGAACAAGGACAACAGCCCCGAGGACAAACGTGCCGAGCTGCGCCGCGCCGCGCTCGAGTACCACGAGAAACCGGTCCCGGGCAAGCTGGCCATCGCCGCCACCAAGCAGCTCACCAACCAGCGCGACCTGGCACTGGCCTACTCGCCCGGTGTGGCGGCCCCTTGCGAAGAGATCGTGGCCGATCCGGTGAACGCCTTCAAGTACACCAGCCGCGGCAACCTGGTGGCCGTCATCACCAACGGCACGGCCGTGCTCGGCCTGGGCGACATCGGCCCGCTGGCGGCCAAGCCGGTGATGGAAGGCAAGGCAGTCCTGTTCAAGAAGTTCTCCGGCATCGACGTCTTCGACATCGAGATCAACGAGAAGGACCCCGACAAGCTGGTCGACATCATTGCCTCGCTGGAGCCCACCTTCGGCGGCATCAACCTGGAAGACATCAAGGCGCCCGACTGCTTCTATGTGGAGCGCAAGCTGCGCGAGCGCATGAAGATCCCGGTCTTCCACGACGACCAGCACGGCACCGCCATCGTGGTGGGTGCGGCCATCCTCAACGGCCTGAAGGTGGTGGGCAAGGACATCAAGCAGGTCAAGCTGGTGACCTCCGGCGCCGGCGCTGCAGCTCTTGCCTGCCTGGGCCTGCTGGTCAAGCTGGGGCTGCCGCGTGAAAACATCTGGGTGACCGACCTCGCCGGCGTGGTCTATGAAGGCCGCACCGAGCTGATGGACGAGGACAAGATCCAGTTTGCCCAGAAGACCGATCACCGCACCCTGGCTGAAGTCATCGCTGGCGCCGACATCTTCCTCGGCCTGTCGGCCGGCGGCGTGCTCAAGCAGCCGATGGTCAAGGCCATGGGCAACCGCCCGTTGATCTTCGCCCTGGCCAACCCGAATCCCGAGATCTCGCCGGAAGACGTGAAGGCCGTGCGCGACGACGCCATCATGGCCACCGGCCGGACCGACTACCCGAACCAGGTCAACAACGTCCTGTGCTTCCCCTACATCTTCCGGGGCGCACTCGACGCGGGTGCGTCGACCATCACCGACGCCATGGAGATCGCGGCGGTGCATGCCATTGCCGAGCTGGCCCAGGCCGAGCAGAGCGAGGTGGTGGCCGCCGCCTACGCCGGCGAGAAGCTGGCCTTCGGCCCCGAGTACCTGATCCCCAAGCCGTTCGATCCGCGCCTGATGATCAAGATCGCGCCGGCCGTGGCCCAGGCCGCGGCCGACAGCGGCGTGGCGCTGCGCCCGGTCACCGACATGACGGCCTACCGCGAGAAGCTGCAGAGCTTCGTGTTCGCGTCCGGCACCATCATGAAGCCCATCTATGCAGCGGCCAAGATGGCAGCCCGCAAACGTGTGGCCTATGCCGAAGGCGAAGAGGAACGCGTCCTGCGCGCCTGCCAGATCGTGGTGGACGAGGGCCTGGCCCGCCCCACCCTGATCGGCCGCCCGGCCGTCATCGCCCAGCGCATCGAGAAGTTCGGCCTGCGCCTGCGCGAGGAGCTGGACTACGACGTGGTCAACGTCGAGCAGGACAACCGCTACCGCGACTTCTGGCAGTCCTACCACCGCATGACCGAGCGCAAGGGCGTGACCCAGCAGCTCGCCAAGATCGAGATGCGCCGGCGCCTGACCCTGATCGGCGCCATGCTGCTGCACAAGGGCGAGGTCGACGGTCTCATCTGCGGCACCTGGGGCAACACCCACAACCACCTGGAGTACATCGACCAGGTGATCGGCAAACGCGTCGGTGGCAGCCCGCGCACCCCTCAGGACATTCCGGTGTACGCCTGCATGAACGGCCTCATGCTGCCGGGCCGCCAGGTGTTCCTGGTCGACACCCATGTCAACCACGACCCGACCCCGGAGCAGCTGTGCGAGATCACGGTGATGGCCGCCGAAGAGATGATGCGCTTCGGCCTGCAGCCCAAGGTGGCCCTGCTGTCGCACTCGAACTTCGGCTCCTCCAGCCAGCCGTCGGCCGTGAAGATGCGCCGCACGCTGGAGCTGCTGCGCGAACAGGCACCGTGGCTGGAAGTCGACGGCGAGATGCACGGGGACGTGGCGCTGGACGCCGACGCACGCGCCGCCCTCATGCCCCACTCCACCCTAAAGGGAGCCGCCAACCTGCTGGTGCTGCCCAACATGGATTCGGCCAACATCGCCTACAACCTGCTCAAGACCGCGGCCGGCGGCAACATCGCCATCGGGCCGGTGCTGCTGGGTGCTGCACAGCCTGTGCACATCCTGACGGCCAGCGCCACCGTGCGCCGGATCGTGAACATGACAGCTCTCACCGTGGCCGACGCCAACGCCGCTCGCTGAGCTCCGCAGCGCTAGGGATCACTCACTTCCTGCGCGCTGGATTGCCCCCTCCGGTGCCCGCTTTTTGTGCAATAACTTGCATTTCCGGGCCGGTTAGGGCACACTCCGGAGCTTGAATTTCAGGGTTAACCCGCCTCTCTCCACGATCGGTGGAGACGGCGGGTTGATCGCTTCAGGAGCAACGCACGTTCATGGGTCTGTGGCAGATCCGCCCCCGCCGGAAGGGAAGTCCTCGCGGAACCGCTCGGGTTCTGGCGGCTTCGCTGGCGGCGGTGCTGGCAGCAGGTCTGACAGCGGCGCTGAGCACCATTGTGGTGCAGGCCCGTTCGCCGGATCCGGTGCCGCTGGGCGCCGTCACCGGGACCACCATCGCGTTGTCCGGGCTGCCGGTCCAGGGTCAGCAGGTGATGGGACAGATCCTCCAGGGAGGTCCGTTCCGTTATGAAAAAGATGGAACCGTCTTTTTCAACCGTGAACGGTTGCTGCCCCAGCAGAAGCGCGGGTTTTACCGGGAATACACCGTGCCCACTCCGGGGCTGAAGCACCGGGGGGCAAGGCGTATCGTTTGCGGCGGGCAGGAGCCACGGCAACCGGATGCGTGTTACTACACCGAGGACCACTACGCCAGCTTCAGGCTGATCGTGCGGTGACCCGGCAGCGACGGATCTTTTAACTTTGACTGTGGAAAGAAGAGCGGAGATGGACACGCCACTTCGTAATGTACGAACCAACATCGTTCAGTCGATTCGCGCCTTCGGCGTGAAAGAACTGCAGGCTGCGGCCGAACAGCTGGGTCACCACTTCCTCTACGCCAACCTGGCCAAGGCCCAGAGCAAGCAGGACGTGCTCGAACTGATCGCTGCCCAGTACACCCTGCCGCCGCACTTCGGCAAGAACTTCGACGCGCTGTACGACTGCATGACCGACATGGTCCACAAGTCGGGTCCGCAGACCGGTTTCATCGTGGTCCTGGAGCACATCCCGGCCCACTCGAAGTTCGACAAGGAAGCCCGCGAGCAGCTGCTCGACATCTTCCGCGACACCGCCGATTACTGGTCCGACCGTCGTATCCCTTTCCGCTGCTTCTATTCCTTCTCGGTAGCGCGCACGCCGAAGGGTGAAGAGCCGATCGAGGTGCAGAGCGAAGAGCCCATGCCCACGGACAAGATCCTGGACGTGAGCCCGATGGCACTGCGCATGAGCAGCCCGTTCAACGCAGGCTATTGGCTCAACGCCGCCTGAAGCCAGGCTGCCCACAGAAAAAGCCGCTGACATCAGCGGCTTTTTTCATGCCTGAACGGCCTGGGTGAGCGCCACGTATTCGGTCACCGGCACTTCCTCGGCCCGGCGCTGCAGATCGAAGCTGCCAGCAAAGCCGCGCGCCTCCAGCCAACGGCCCAGGGTGTTGCGCAGGATCTTGCGGCGCTGGCTGAACGCGGTCTGAACCAGCTCGCCGTAAAGACGCACATCGATGGCGGGGGGCTCGGCCAGCGGCACCATGCGCACCACCGCACTGTCCACCCGGGGCGGCGGGTCAAAGCTCTCCGGCGGCACGAACAGCACGTTCTCCATGGCGTAACGCCACTGCAGCATGACCGAGAGGCGACCGTAATCGGCCGTGGCCGGCGCGGCCACCATGCGGTCGATCACTTCCTTCTGCAGCATGAAGTGCTGGTCACGCACCACCGCCACATGGTCCAGCAGGTGAAACAGGATCGGGGTGGAGATGTTGTAGGGCAGGTTGCCGACGATGCGCAACGAGCCAGGCGCCTGCATCCGGTGCGCCATTGCAGTGATGTCGACCTTGAGGATGTCGGACTCCACCACGTCGAGCTGCGGATGCTGGCGCAGCCGCGCGGCCAGGTCGCGGTCGAGTTCGATGACGGTCAGGCGCCCGAGGCGCTCCACCAGCGGCTGGGTCAGCGCGGCGAGGCCAGGGCCGATCTCGACCACCGGCTCGCCAGCCAACGGAGCAATGGCGGCAACGATGGCATCGATGATGCCGTCGTCGGTCAGGAAGTGCTGGCCGAAGCGCTTGCGGGCGACATGGCTCACAGCTGGGGTTCTTCGCGGATCTCGACGTAGGCACGGGCACGGATGTCGCGCGCCCAGAGCTCCAGGGCCTCGGTGGCCTTCTTTTCCCGCACGATGTTGCGCACCGCCTCGCGCTGATCGCGCTGGCTCAGGGCCTGCTGGCGGCGTTCATCGACCCGGATCAGGTGGACGCCGAAACGCGAGACCACCGGGGGAGACACTTCGCCGGGACGCAGCGCGTCCATCGCTTGTTCGAACTCGGGCACGAACTGGCCGGGCGACGCCCAACCGAGTTCACCACCGCCGGCAGCCGACCCGTCGGCGCTGTGTTCCCGCGCCAGATCTTCGAAGCGGGCCTGACCGGCCGCCATCTGCTGGCGCCAGCCGTTCAGGCGCTCGATGGCCTGGGCCTGGCTGAGCTGGGCCGAGGGGCGCAGCAGGATGTGACGGGCCCGGGTCTGGGTGACGGTCGCGTCGACGCCCGCGGTGCGCTTTTCGACCACCTTGAGCACGTGAAAACCGGCCGGGCTGCGCAGCGGTCCGGCCACTGCGCCCACGGGCAGATTCTGGACGCCATTGACGAACAGCTCGGGCAGGCGACTGGCGGGGCGCATGCCGAAGGTGCCACCGCGGGTGCGCTCGGGCGCGTCGGACAGCTCGCGGGCGAGGACGGCGATGTCTTCACCCGCGCGGGCCCGGCGGACCGCCTCGTCGGCCTTGGCCTTGAGCGCCTGCACCTGGGCTTCGCTGGCACCTTCGGGGACGGCCACCAGCACATGACCCAGGTTGAGCTCCAGGGCATTCGGGTTGCTGGCAGGCCGCTGGTCACGCAGGTGGTTGTCGATGTCCGCCTCGCTGACGGTGACCTTGGAGATCACCTCGCGCTCCTGCAGGCGCTGCAGGGTGAGTTCGCGCCTGAGCTCGGTGCGGAACTGGGCCACGTCGGTCCCGGCGTCCTGGACCAGCCGACGCCGGAAGTCCTCGCGGCTGAGCTGGTTCTGGGCGGCTACAGCCCTTTCGGCCTCGTCGACATCGCCATCGCTCACCCGGACGCCGACATCCACCGCGTGCTGCAGCTGGGCACGCTCGGTGATGACCAGCTCCATCACCTCGGCAATGATCTGGTCACGCGTGGGCTGCGGACCACCTCGCTGGGCCAGCTGCTGCGCGGCCCGCTGCACGCGACGGCGGATCTCGCTGTTGGTGACCGGCTCGGAGTTGACCAGTGCAACGATGAAGTCGGCGGTGCGGGCGGCCGACGGCGAAGCGGGCACCGGAGCTGCACGGGTTGCCTGTGACTGGGCGTGCACCGGGCCGGCGGCCAGGAGGACGGCCAGGGCCATGCCGGTCAGTCGGAGGGAGATGAGGCGATCAGTCATAGTTCTGGAACCGGCTGGGTGACGGCAGCGTTTCTTCACGCAGGTACTGGTAACGTGGGACGTTGTCCTTCAGCGTCTGCAGGGGGCTCGACCCGATGCGGGAGAAGCCGTTGAATTCAAGCTGGAAGAGGATGCGCTGGGAAGCGGTGGCTGCACTGCGCTGCAGTCGCTCCAGGACGATGCGGCCGATCCAGCAGCCGCCATCGTACTCAAAGCCCGCGACCAGATCGACCACCTTGCGGTCGGGCACGCTGTAGTTGATGCGGCCCACGCTGTACCAGCGGCCGGGGCCCAGCGCCTCACCCGGCACCGCACGGTCGGGGGTGTCGGACCAGGGCAGGCTCAGCGGCCATTGCCAGCCCACGTCGAACTGCTCGCTGCTGCCGCGCTGCAGGCGGTAGGCCGCACTCAGCACCTTGTACGGGCCCGGCATGTAACGGGTCAGCAGGGTGGTGCGGACCGAGTCCTTGATGGTCGGGTTGTACTGGAAGTTGGTGTCGACCAGCCACTGCGGCGTCCATTGCACGCGCGCGGCCAGCAGCACGTCGCTGAAGCGCTCGGTGACCGGTGCACCGCCCGGCAGGAACACGTTCTGGTCGCGCAGCAGATAGCGCTGGGCCAGTCCGAGCCGGACGACTTCGGCGCCGTCGCGCGGATCGAGCAGGCGGGAGCTGACGCCGACCGTGAGCGCGCGCGAGTCGGAGATGCGGTCGCTGCCACCGAACACGTTGTCGCTGAAGATGGACGCGAAGTTGAAATCGACCGCTGCCGAGTCGTAGTTGGGCAGCAGGCTCTGATCGCGGAACGGGGTCCAGGTGAGGTAGGCGCGCGGCTCCAGCGTCTGCACGAAATTGCGGCCAAAGTAACGCGCGTCCCGCTCGAACACCAGACCGGAGTCCAGACTGACCGTGGGAAGCGCCCGCGAAGCCGAGGTGGAGCCATTGGCCAGCGGCTGGTCGAACTGGTACTGGGTCAGGTGGACCTTGGCACCCGGCTGGATGAACCAGCCCGGCGCACGCCAGCGACGCGACAGGCCCGCCACCGCCATGCTGCGCGAACCGTTGGGCTGGCCCAGTGCGAAGCGCAGGTCCCGCTCGAAGCGGGTGTGCTCCAGGTACACCGAGGGGCGCAACCCTTGCCACGGGCCGCTCTCGGCCTCGCCGGGACCGTAGCTGGCCACCAGCGAAGGGATCCGGTCGTAGGGCGGCGTGATGGGCGAGGCCACGTCCTGCAAGGTCTGCCATGTGTAGGCGCCGGCGCTGTAACTCCACGCTCCGCTGCCGCCGGCCAGCACCGCATCGCTGGGCAGCAGGCGGGTGGTCAGGGTAGAGATGGAGCGCGGGAAGTCGCGCCAGTAGTCGTCGTCGCTGACCCGGTTGAGATTGAGGTTCAGACCCAGCGAGCCCCGACCGCCAGCCCGGTTGAGGGCACCGGCCAGGTTCTGGAGGTGCTGCAGCGAGTAGCCCCAGCGATCCTGGTCACGCAGAGGGTCCGAGGGCATGTAGGCGCCACGGATCTGGCCGTTGTAGTCGGGCTGCAGGTAGCGGAATTCGGCCCCCAGATCGACACCGCGCTTGGACATCAGCGTCGGGTAGAGCGTGAGGTCGTAATTGGGTGCCAGGTTCAGGTAGTAGGGCAGCGTGACCTCGAGGCCGCTGATGTTGTCCAGGCCGATGCTGGGCGGCAGCAGGCCGGACTTGCGGGTGTCGGTCAGTGGAAAGCTGAAGTAGGGGGCGCCCAGGATCGGCACACCCTGGAACTCCAGCACGCCGCCGGTGGCGCGCCCGGTTTCCTCGACGTTGTCGAACTCGATCTTGCTGGCACGCACCATCCAGGCCGGCATCCAGTCGGCGCCTGGGGTACGCGGACAGGTGGAATACCGCGCGTCGTAGGCGGTGGCGTTGTCCTTGTCCAGGAAGTCCACCCGACTGGCATCGCCCTGGCCACCGTTGCGCAGCAGCTCGAAGGAGGGCTGGAAGAAGGTGCCCTTGAAGGTGTCGGTGTTCAAGCGCAGTTCGGGTCCGCTGAAGCGGTCGCCGTTGCGGTTGATCATCACGTCGCCTTCGGCGCGCGAATCGCCTGTGGATGCGTCGTACTGCAGCCGCCGGGCCCGGATCACGCTGTCGTGGCGCCGCAGTTCGGCGTTGCCCTCGATCGTCGTGCTGGATTCGGTCTGGCCTTCGATGCGGTCACCGCTGACAAACGTGGGTGCCTCGTCGGTGGCCACCGGGTCGAGGCGCTCGGCCAGCTGGCCGCTGGGCTTGAGTCGCAGGCTGTCGCCGGGCGATCCCGGCTCGGCCGGCGTCTGCGCCTGGGCAGCGGCGCTCAGCAGGCCCCCGGCCAGGCACGCGCTCAGCCACCGCGCAGCAACGGCAACGGGTCGCACCGCACCGGGATCGGGAGCTGGGATCGGGAACGGTGGAGCGCGGCGTTTCAAGGTCGGGCCGATGGGGCGTTTGTAGAATCGACGGCCATTATCCTATGGGGCCTGCAGCGGCCTCGCCCCTCCCCATGAGCACCTCTTCCACCGCCGTCGTCTGGGCCGAACCGCAGCGCGAAGCCGCGTTCGGCGCCTGGCTGGCGCCCCTGGCCCAACAGCACGGCCTGCGCGCCGAGACCTTGCGCCCGGCCTCCGCTGATGCGAGCTTCCGCCGCTACCTGCGCATCGACAGCGAGGCGGGCAACAGCCTGATCGTGATGGATGCGCCCCCGACCCACGAAAACTGCGAACCGTTCGTTCGCATCGCCGGCCTGATGCGGGAGGCCGGTTTGCGGGTGCCGCAGATCCTGGCCTGGGAAGAAGCCCAGGGTTTCATGCTGCTCGACGACCTGGGCCACCAGACCTTGCTGGACGTGATCCTGCCCGAGCAGCCGGCCGCCAACCTGCCGGCCTACCTGGCAGCCACCGAGTCGCTGCTGGCCTGGCAGACCGCGTCGAAGCCCGGCGTGCTGCCGGCCTACGACGAAGCGCTGCTGCGACGCGAACTGCAGCTGTTCCCCGACTGGTACCTGGGCCGGCACAAGGGCGTGACGCTGCAGGGCAGCGCGGCCGAGATGCTCGGCAAGACCTTCGACACCATCGTGCAGCGGGTGCAGGCTGCGCCGCAGGTGTATGTGCATCGCGACTTCATGCCGCGCAATCTGATGGTGCTGCGCGAGCCGGGCAGCACGGCGGCCACGCAGCTCGGCGTGCTCGACTTCCAGGACGCGGTGTTCGGCCCGGTCACCTACGACATCGCCAGCCTGATGCGCGACGCCTTCCTGAGCTGGGACGAGGACTTCGTCATCGACGTGACGGTGCGTTACTGGGAAAAGGCCCGCAAGGCCGGCCTGATGGACTTCGAGGACTGGCACAGCGACTTCGGCGCCTTCTACCGCGCGGTGGAGTGGATGGGGCTTCAACGCCACCTCAAGGTGGCCGGCATCTTCGCCCGCATCACCCTGCGCGACGGCAAGCCGAAGTACCTGGCCGACGCACCGCGCTTCATCCAGTACATCCGCGCCACCGCCCACCGTTACCGCGAACTCGGGCCGCTGCTGCGCCTGATCGACGAGGTGGAAGGCCTCCAGGCGGCCAGCGGCTTCGCCTTTGGCCGGGTCTGATCGGCATCCGGCCCGCTCCATGCCACGCCTGTACTGCGCCACCCCGCTGAACGCCGGGGCCGAAATCGATCTGCCGGAGGGAGCCGCGCGCCATGTGCAGGTGCTGCGTCACCAGCCGGGCGACACCCTCACCCTGTTCGACGGCCGGGGTGGCCAGTGGCAGGCCACCGTGCTGGCCATGGGCCGCAGCCGGGTTCAGGTGCGGGTGGACCACCATGAGGCGCTGGAGCGCGAAGCCGGGCGGGCCGTCTGGCTGGCGGCCGGCATGCCGGCCAACGAACGCATGGACTGGCTGGTCGAGAAAGCCACCGAGGTGGGCGCGGCCGGCATCGTGCCGCTGCACACCGCCCACGGCGTGCTGCGGCTGCAGGGCGATCGGGCATTGAAGAAGCAGGCGCACTGGCAGGCCGTGGCACAGGCCGCCTGCGAACAGTGCGGCCGCAACCGCCTGCCCGAGGTGCTGCCGGTCCAGGAGATCGCCCGCTGGCTGTCCGCCCCGGCGCCCGATGGCCTGGCAGGCGAGCCGTTGAAATGCGTGCTGTCGCTGGCCGACGGAACCCGGCCGCTGGGTGAGGTGCTGGCGGGTGCTGCGCCCGACCGGCCGGTGCTGTTCCTCAGCGGCGCCGAAGGCGGCCTCTCTCCCGCAGAAGACGCACAGGCCCGCGCAGCGGGATTCGTGCCGGTCACCCTGGGTCCGCGCATCCTGCGGGCCGAGACGGCGGCGCTGGCGGCCCTCACGCTGGCGGCCCTCTGAGATGAACAGGAACCTGTGGCTGCTGGCCGGCGCACAAGGGCTCTTTCTCACCAACAACGTGGTTTTCATTGCCATCAACGGGCTGGTGGGCCTGTCGCTGGCGCCGCTGGGCTGGATGGCCACGCTGCCGGTGATGGGCTACGTGGTGGGTGGCGCCCTGTCGACCGCACTGGTGGCACGCACCCAGGCCCGGTTGGGTCGCCAGGTGTCTTTCCAGATCGGCCTTCTGGTGGCACTGGCTTCGGCCCTGCTGTGTGCCTGGGCGGTCACCGAACGCCAGTTCTGGTGGCTGGTGCTGGCCACGGTGGTGGCGGGCTACTACAGCGCCAACGGCCAGCTGTACCGCTTCGCGGCGGCCGAGCTCTGTCCGCCCACGTTCCGCGAAAAGGCGGTCTCGCTGGTCATGGCTGGCGGGCTGATCGGCGCGGTGCTGGGGCCCAACCTGGCCAGCCGCACCCGGGGCCTGACCGAGGTGCCGTTCGCCGGCGCCTACCTGGCCCTGGCTGTGGTCGCCCTGCTGTCCATGCTGCTGATGGCCGGCATCCGCTTCCCGGCGGTACCGCCGCGCCAGGCCAGCGACGACCCCGGCAGGCCGCTGTCCGAGATCGTGCGCCAGCCGGTGTTCATCGTGGCGGCAGCCGGCGCGGCACTGGGCTACGGCGTGATGAACCTGCTCATGGCCGCCACGCCGCTGGCCATGCAGGTCTGCGGCTATCCGTTCGAAGACGCCGCCCTGGTGCTGGAGTGGCACGTGATCGGCATGTTTGCGCCGGGTTTCTTCACCGGCCACCTGATCCAGCGCTTCGGGGCATTGCGCATCATGGGCGTGGGCGTGCTGCTGAACGCGCTGTGCATCGTGGTGGCGCTCTCCGGCATCGAGCTGCACCGCTTCCTGGTCGCGCTGTTCCTGCTCGGCGTCGGCTGGAACTTCCTGTTCACCGGCGCAACCACGCTGTCGCTGCAGGCCTGGCGCCCGGCCGAGAAGGACCGCGCACAGGCGGCCATCAACTTCGCTGTGTTCGCCGTGATGGCGCTGAGCTCTTTCGCCTCCGGCGCACTGGTGACCAGCCAGGGCTGGCAGTGGCTCAATGCCGGATCGTTGCTCCCGGTGGCACTGACCGGGATGGCACTGCTCTGGCTGGCGCGTGTGCAGCGTCGCACTGCCGCCGCACGACCCGCGCCCTGAGGGGCTGCAGCCTCAGCGGTCCGGCGGCACCAGCCGGTCCAGCCAGGTGTGCAGGGTGTCAAGGACAGGCGACGGATCGGCCTCGTTGAAGATCTCGTGGTACAGCCCCTCGAAACAGCGGGCCTGCACCCAGCGCGATGGCGCAGTGGACGCGAAGCGGCGGCTGCCCTGCGGGTTGACCAGCCGGTCGTCGCCGGCATACAGCAGCAGGGTGGGCAGGTTCCACTGTGGCGCCGCGGCCAGCACGCGCGCCCCGCGAGACTGGATGAAACGCGCCAGCCGGGCACTGATGCGATCGTGCACCAGCCGGTCGCGCTGGTAAGCCTGCACCACCTCGGGACTGTGCGAGATCTTGCTGGCGTCCAGTCCGTTGCCCAGTGCGAGGTCGGGCGCCAGCCGCAGCATGATGGCCAGCAGACGGGACTGCAGCCAGCTCAGTCCGGGGTCCAGCGCCGGCGACGACAGCACGAGCGCATCCACCGACCTGTGGGCTGCACCCAGCTGGCGCTGCACATAGGCCGACGTCACCAGCCCGCCCATGCTGTGACCCAGCAGGATCAGGGGGCAGGACCAGGGCGTGGCGATGTGATGACGGGTGTCTTCCACCAGCTCATGCAGGTCGTCCAGCAGCGCTTCTTCGTAAGGAATCCCGCCGTGAGGGCCGGCCGAATCACCGTGACCGCGCTGGTCGTAGGCCCGCACCGCGAAGCCCCATTCATTGAGCTGCTGGGCCAGCGCGTCGTAGCGCCAGGCGTGCTCGCCCAGGCCGTGGACGATCAGCACCACGCCACGCGGCCGCCACCGCATGGGCAGCGGCCAGTCGTACAGGGCCAGGTTGAGGCCGTCGCGCAGGACGAAAGGGGCCTGGGTGGTGTCGGTCACGTCGGCTTCGGCGGTGTCAGGGCATGCGGGCGATCACCTGGGCCACGCTGGCGGTGAGCCGGCGCGCGTAATCAAGGTGCAGGAACTCGTTCGGACCGTGGGCATTGCTGCGCGGGCCGAGCACGCCGCAGACCATCATCTGTGCGGTCGGGAAACCCTGGCTGAGCAGGTTCATGAGCGGGATGGTGCCGCCCTGCCCGATGGTGCCGCAACCGGCGCCGAAATGCGCCATGGAAGCGTCCTGCAGGGCCTGCTCGAACCAGGGCGTGGTGGTCGGCGCGTTCCAGCCGCTGGCCGCGCCTTCGCCCTCGAAGGTCACGCGGGCCTGGTAGGGCGCGTTGTCTTCCAGCAGAGCCTTGAGCTGTCGCACCGCCTGCGCGGCGTCCACCAGCGGGGGCAGGCGCAGGCTGAGCTTGAAGGCGGTGTAGGGACGCAGCACGTTGCCGGCATCGCGCAATGCAGGCAGGCCTTCCGCACCGGTGACGCTCAGGGTGGGACGCCAGGTGCGGTTGAGCAGGGCCTCCACCGGGTCGGTGGTGGTCGGCAGCGCGAACACGGTGGAGCCGCCGCAGTCGTGGTGCGCCCACGGGAATCGCCGGTGCAGCTCGTCGCCCAGGATGGCGGCGGTGGCGCGGGCCTGGGCCACGCGCTCGGCCGGCACTTCGCAATGGAACACCGAAGGCAGCAGGCGGCCGGTGGCACTGTCCTCCAGCCGGTCCAGCACCTGCCGCATGATCCGGAAGCTGGAGGGCACCACGCCCGATGCGTCGCCCGAATGCACGCCTTCGGTCAGCACTTCCACCTTGAGCACGCCGCTGGCCATGCCGCGCAGGCTGGTGGTGAGCCACAGCTGGTCGTAGTTGCCGGCACCGCTGTCCAGACAGATCACCAGGCCCACATCGCCCAGGCGAACACGCAGGGCGTCGACATAGGGCAGCAGGTCGTGGGAGCCGCTCTCCTCGCTGGTCTCGATCAGGCCGACGATCCGGGGGTGGGCCGCGCCCTGCGCCTGCAGGGCCTCGATGGCGGCAATGCTGGCGTAGACCGCATAACCGTCGTCCGCGCTGCCGCGGCCGTAGAGCTTGCCGTCCTCGATCTTGGGCGTCCAGGGACCCAGATCGTTGCGCCAGCCGTTGAATTCGGGCTGCTTGTCCAGGTGACCGTACATGAGCACGGTCTGGCCCGAAGCGGGTGCGGGTGCACCGTCGCGTCCGCTGCTGGCGGGCAGCTCGAAGAACAGCACCGGGGTGCGCGGACGGCCCTGGGCGTCGTTGAGCCGGATCACCTCCAGCTGCAGGCCCGGCACGCGGCGGGCTGCCACCCAGTCGGCGGCGTCCTGCAGCACCCGGTCGATCAGGCCGTGTCGGGCCCAGTCGGGGTCGAAGGCTGGCGACTTGGCGGGTACCTCCACATAGCGCACCAGCGCCGGCAGGATGTGCGCCTGCCATGAGGCATCGACATGGTTCTGCAGCGCAGCGGCATCGAGTGCGCCGGGGGGCAAGGGGGCATTCATGGGCGTCTCCTGGCGCGGCAGCCGACGCCACCGCTCATACACCCAGGCAGTATAGGGATGGCCCGATCAGGTGCTGGAAAGCACCCGCATGGCCCTAGGTCAGGCCGGCTGAAGCCGGAACACCCGCACCACCGCGGCCAGGCGCTCGGCCTGGTCTTTCAGGCTTTCGGCGGCGGCGGCGCTCTGCTCCACCAGCGCGGCGTTCTGCTGCGTCATCTGATCCAGCTGGCCCACGGCAGAGTTGACTTGTCCGATGCCCTCGGACTGGTTCTGGGCGGCCGAGGTGATCTCGCCGATGAAGCTGGACATGCGCTGGGCGTTGTCGACGATCTCGCCGATGGTCTGCCCCGCATCGCTCACCAGGCGGGAGCCTTCGCCCACCTTGGAAACGCTGGCCTCGATCAGGCCCTTGATCTCCTTGGCGGCCTGCGCGCTGCGCTGCGCCAGGTTGCGCACCTCGCCGGCCACCACCGCGAAGCCACGGCCCTGCTCGCCGGCACGGGCCGCTTCCACCGCGGCGTTGAGCGCCAGGATGTTGGTCTGGAAGGCAATGCCGTCGATGACACCGATGATGTCGCCGATCTTGCGGCTGCTGTGCTGGATGTCGTCCATGGTCGTGACCACCTGCGACACCACCTGGCCACCCCGGGCAGCCACCTGCGCGTTGGCGCGGGCCATGTCGCTGGCCTGGCGGGCCGCTTCGGCACTCTGGTGCACCGTGTCGTTGATCTGCTCCACGCTGGCGGCCGTCTGCTGCAGGTTGCTGGCAGCCTGTTCGGTGCGGGTGGAGAGGTCCTGGTTGCCGGTGGCAATCTGGGCACTGGCGGTGCTGATGCTGTCGGTGGTGCTGCGCACCTCGCCGACGATCCGGGAGAGCGAGCCCTGCATCTCGCTAAGCGTGCGCATGAGCTCGCTCAGCTCGTCGCGGCCATGCGTCTCGGCGCGATGCGTCAGGTCGCCGCCGGTGATGGCGGCGGCCAGTGCACGGGCCTGATCGACCGGCCCGCAGATGCTCTGCATGTTGGCCAGCGTGGTGGGCACCACCACCAGCACCGAGGCCAGCACCACGATGCCGAAGACCCACAGCATGCGTTCACCGGTGGCCTGATCGGCCTGCTGCAGCGCCTGGGCCTCGCCGTCGACAATGGCCGCCACCTTGCCCAGGTTGACCACCATCCCCTCGTACTGCTCGTGGGCCCTGGCCATGACGCGATTGGCGATGGTGGCCGATTCGTAGCCACCGGACTCCAGCTGGCGCGCGGTGGGCTCCAGGCCCTGTGCATAGGCGGCCAGCTGTCCGACCATGACCTGGACGATCTGGTTGTCCTCGTCGGCTTCGCCCTCGGTCATGGCCGTGAGCAGTTCGGCGGCACGCGCCTGCGCCAGCTTCCAGCTTTCGAAGGCCTTTCGCACCTGCTCCGGGTTTTCGTAGGCGACGATCATGTCGCGTTCGAAGCGCCCCATGTCGCCCACCGCCTGCTGCAGCTTCGACAGCGTCACCGCCTCGGCATAGGCGTGTTCAAAGAACTCGATGTTGCTGTGCTGCAGACGGGACATGCCCCACAGGCCGGCGCTGCCGACGGCCGTCAGCAAGGCCAGGACGACACCGATGGCCCCCAGCATGCGGGTCCGGATGGAGAAGTGGCGCATGAGTGCTTGCATGGGGTCCATCCTGTCTGCTGTGGGGCTGCGGGTCAGAAACTTTCCCAATCACCTTCGCTCGTGCCGCTGGCCACGGTGGCTGGCGCCGGGCTCGGCGCGGAACGCGCGGGTGCGGGGGTCGAACGGGGTGCTGGCGGGGCGGCGGCGTCGGCTCGCTTCACCGCTGCGGCCGGTTTGCTGACGGGCGCCGGGCGTGCCGCAATGGACACCGGGAGTGCGGGTCGGGCGGCCGGGGCACCCATCGAAGGCAGTGCGGTGGCCGATGCATCGAGCCGGAACACCTGCACCACCTCGGAGAGTCGCCGCGCCTGGTCCTTCAGGCTTTCGGCCGCGGCCGCGCTCTCTTCCACCAGCGCCGCGTTCTGCTGCGTCATCTGGTCGAGCTGCGCCACCGCCGTGTTCACCTGGCCGATGCCGTCGCTCTGTTCGCCGGCGGCCGCCGTGATCTCGCCGATGATGTCGCTCACCCGCTGCACCGAGCCCACGATCTCGCTCATGGTGTTGCCTGCATCGGCCACCAGCTTGCTGCCGGCCTCCACACGGTCCACGCTCGCGCCGATCAGGCCCTTGATCTCCTTGGCCGCCTGCGCGCTACGCTGCGCCAGGTTGCGCACCTCGCCGGCCACCACCGCAAAGCCCCGGCCCTGCTCGCCCGCACGGGCCGCTTCCACGGCGGCGTTGAGCGCCAGGATGTTGGTCTGGAAGGCAATGCCGTCGATCACGCCGATGATGTCGTTGATCTTCTTGCTGCTGTGGTTGATCTCGTCCATGGTGGTGACCACCTGGGCCACCACGTCGCCGCCGCGCACCGCAATGGCGGCCGCGCTCGACGCCAGCTGGTTGGCCTGGCGGGCGGCATCGGCGCTGTTGCGCACCGTGCTGGTCAGCTGCTCCATCGAAGCGGCCGTCTCTTCGAGGTTGCTGGCGGTCTGCTCGGTGCGGCTGGAGAGGTCCTGGTTGCCGGTGGCAATTTCCACCGAGGCCGTGCCGATGCTGTCGGTCGCCTGGCGCACCTGGCTCACGGTGCGCACCAGCGCGGTCTTCATGCTGTCCAGGGCACGGAGCAGGTCGCCCAGCTCGTCCTGACGACGGGTTTCAACCGGTCGGGTCAGATCACCTTGCGCCACCGCCGTGGCCAGTTCGACGGCTTCCTGCACCGGCTGCGTCACCGAGCGGGTGATGCGCCAGGCCAGCACCATGGCCAGCGCCACCGCCGCCACGGCCAGCGAGATCAGCAGCATCACCTGGCGCTGGATCGTCGCCTCGGAAGCGGCCACAGCCTGTGCCACCAGTTCACGCTCATACACCTGCAGACTGGTTTGCAGCTCGATGTAGCGGTTGGCGGCCGGCACCAGCCCCTTGCCCAGAAGCTCATCGGCCGCCGGCGACTCGCCGGCAGCCAGCAAGTCGAAGTAGTTCTTGCGGACCGCGATGTAATCGGTGCGGGCGGTGGCGATCTGTTTCAGCAGGTCGCGGCCCTTCTCGCTGGTGATTTCGTCGTCGAGGACCTTCTGCAGCTCGTTGATGCGCTTGGTCGTCTCGGCAATCAGCGGCTTGAAGTGTTCGTCCACGCGCGGGTTGTTGCCGGAGCGGGCCATGGCCATCACCCGGTTGATGTTCAGCCGGGTGCTGGAGAGCCATTCATCCGTGATGCCGGAGCGCTTTTCCATGGTGACCACCATGCGGGTCGCTTCACGGGAAGCCTGCAGGCTGGTCCAGGCGAGGGCGGTCAATGCCGCCAGCAAGACCAGCACGCTGGCAAATCCGAGGGTCAGGCGCTGCCCGATCTTGAGGCGGTCGAAAAACATGGCTGTCTCCCTTGTGGTTCTTCAGAAGCTTTCCCACTCGCCTTCGGCCGAAGCCGACGCAGCTGCAGGAGCGGGGGTGGCGGGGGTGGTCCGTGCGGAAGCCGCCGGGGTCTTGGTGGCAGGCCGCAGCAACGGCGCCGGGGAGGGCGTCGCGGCCGCTGCACGCGGTGCAGCCGAGGTGGTCTTGACTGGCGCCGGAGCGGCGGCCTTGGCCGTCTTCATCGGGGCGACGGCAGCGGATCCCGAGGTCATGTACTGGGACGATGCGTCGCCGGTGCGGAAGAAGCTGATCAGCTCGGAGAGTCGGCGCGCCTGATCCTTCAGGCTCTCGGCCGCTGCTGCGCTTTCTTCCACCAGCGCTGCGTTCTGCTGGGTCATCTGGTCGAGCTGGGCCACCGCCGTGTTCACCTGGCCGATGCCGTCGCTCTGCTCGCCGGCGGCCGCCGTGATCTCGCCGATGATGTCGCTCACCCGCTGCACCGAGCCCACGATCTCGCTCATGGTGTTGCCCGCATCGGCCACCAGCTTGCTGCCGGCCTCCACACGGTCCACGCTCGCGCCGATCAGACCCTTGATCTCCTTGGCCGCCTGCGCGCTGCGCTGGGCCAGGTTGCGCACCTCGCCGGCCACCACCGCAAAGCCCCGGCCCTGCTCGCCCGCACGGGCAGCTTCCACGGCGGCGTTGAGCGCCAGGATGTTGGTCTGGAAGGCAATGCCGTCGATCACGCCGATGATGTCGTTGATCTTCTTGCTGCTGTGGTTGATCTCGTCCATGGTGGTGACCACCTGGGCCACCACGTCGCCGCCACGGGCAGCGATCTCGGCGGCGCTGGCGGCCAGCTGGTTGGCCTGGCGCGCAGCGTCGGCGCTCTGGCGCACCGTGCTGGTGAGCTCTTCCATCGACGCCGCCGTCTCTTCGAGGTTGCTGGCGGTCTGCTCGGTCCGGCTGGAGAGATCCTGGTTGCCGGTGGCAATCTCCACCGAGGCCGTGCCGATGCTGTCGCTGGCCTGGCGCAACTCGCGCATCATGCCCAGGAAGCGCTGGCGCATGGACTCCACCTCGCGCACCAGGCCACCGATCTCGTCGGTGCGCTGGCTGGTGAATGAACGGGTCAGGTCACCCTGGGCGACGGTCGTCACCGCGGCGGTCAGTTCGGCCAGCGGCTGGCTGACATTGCGGCGGATCAGCCAGAACAGGCCGGCGCCCAGCACCAGGGTGGCTGCGGCCAGCATGCCCCAGAAGGCGTACATGGTCTTCCAGAACGAGGCCATGGCTTCGGCGTCCGGCACCTCGGCCACCACCCACCAGCCACCGGCCTTCGCCTGGCGCTTGACCGCCCAGGGACCCTCGCTGGCGGCGTTGTACAGCGATGCAGCTTCCATCACGAACACGTCGTCGCCGGCCCGCAGCTGGTCGAGGAAGGGGGCCGCGTCGGGGTTGACTTCCAGCACCTTCTTGTTGGCAGCCGTCGGGTGGGACACATACACCGCCTCGGCGTTGCTGGCCTTGGGGTCGATGATGTAGGTGCCGCCGCTCTCGAAGAACCGGGCCTCGGCCACCAGCGTGTCGAGCGACTTCTGGAAGTCCGAGAGGTCGAAACCGATGAACAGGATGCCCACCACCGCGCCGCCGCCATCCTTGATGGCCTCGTAATGCGTCATGTAGGGCTTGCCGAACAGCATCGCGCGACCGGTGTAGGTCTTGCCGTCGACCATCAGCGGATAGGCCGGGTGGTTGCGCGCCAGATTGGTGCCCACGGCCCGTTCGCCGTTTTCCTTTTTCAGCGAGGTGCTGATGCGCTCGAAGTCATCGCCCTTGCGCATGAAGATGGTGGCCACGCCGCCGTTCGCCTTGGCGAAGGAATCCACTTCGGCAAAGTCGCCGTTGAGCGATGCGCCGAAGCTCTTGAGCTGGCCATTGGTGCGGTCCAGGTCGAAGGTGGCAGCGAACTTCTGGCGGAACGGCCGGTACGACCGGTCGGTCATGAGGCGCGCGGTTGCGTC
The DNA here is from genome assembly GCF_958439165.1 of uncultured Hydrogenophaga sp. Lineage (GTDB taxonomy): Bacteria > Pseudomonadota > Gammaproteobacteria > Burkholderiales > Burkholderiaceae_C > Hydrogenophaga. The sequence continues at coordinate 152,088 of NZ_OY288129.1, forward strand.
GAAGCCATCCACCGAGTCGGCCACCGACTGGGCTTTCTCGGCCGCCATCATGACGCGCTGGTCGCGGGAACTGTCCTCGGCGCTCAGGGACAGCACTCCGCTGAGAACAGCCAGCACGGAGGCCAGCATGCCGACGGCGAGCAACGCGACCCGGCGCGCCACCGATGTGGTCTTGGAGGGGTTCGGATTCATGGTGGGAATGGAGAAGAAGATGAATCGGGATGGCAGATCGCGCAGGTCACTGCACGGTCTGGCTGTCCATCAGGCCCATGTCGCTGCTGGACATGAGGGCTTCGATGTCCATGAGGATCAACATGCGTTCACCGACGCTGGCGATGCCGGTGATGAAGCTGGTGTCCACCGAGGTGTTCATTTCGGGCGAGGGCTTGATGACGTCGCCGGCGAGTTCGAGCACATCCGACACCGAGTCCACCACCGCACCGACCACGCGGCCGTGCACGTTGAGCACGATCACCACGGTAAAGCCGTTGTATTCCACCCTGTCGCAACCGAGCTTGATGCGCAGGTCCACCACCGGGACGATCACGCCGCGCAGATTGACCACACCCTTGATGAAGGACGGGGCATTGGCGATGCGGGTGGGCTCTTCGTAGGAACGGATCTCCTGCACCCGCAGGATGTCGATGCCGTATTCCTCGCCGCCCAGGCGGAAGGTCAGGAATTCGGCGCTGGCCGGCTGGGCAGCGTTGCGCGCGCCGTCCTGGCGGGCGAGGTGGGTGGCTTCGTTGCGCATGTCCATGGTGGTTCCTCGGTGAAGGCTCGGTGAAAGGAATGTCAGGTCACTGCAATATCGGTCGACCCGCGCGGTCCTGAAGGGCCGAATAAACGTGACTTGGGCCGCCAATACCCTTCTGAACAGCGTTCAGGCTGTCGCGCTGATTACCAAAGTACACAGACCACCTCTGGGATCATCCGGCCATGAGCACGCAGCCCCGCACACCCGCCCCCGGCCCGGCCCACCTGGCATCCACCACCAGCATCGACGCCGACCACCCCGCCGTCCGCGGGTTCGCCGCCGCCCACCGGCGCGGCAGCACAGTGCGGGAACAGGCGGTGTCGCTGGTGCATGCCGTGCGGGACGAGGTGCGCTACGACCCCTACCGCATCGACCTGTCGGCCCGCGGCATGCGCGCCAGCACCTGCCTCGAACAGGGTTTCGGCTGGTGTGTGCCCAAGGCGGTGCTGATGGCCGCCGTGGCCCGGGCCGCCGGCATCCCCGCGCGGCTCGGGTTCGCCGATGTGCGCAACCACATGTCGACCGAGAAGCTGCGCCGCACCATGGGCACCGACGTGTTCGTCTGGCACGGCTACACAGAGCTGTGGATCGACGGCGCCTGGCGCAAGGCCACGCCGGCGTTCAACCTGTCGCTGTGCGAGAAATTCGGGCTGCTGCCACTGGACTTCGACGGCGTCAACGACTCGCTCTACCACCCGTTCGACCGGGTGGGGCAGCGACACATGGAATACGTGCACGAACGCGGCAGCTTCGACGACCTGCCGCTGCAGGCGATCGCCGACAGCTTCCGCACCACCTATCCGCAGCTGGTGGCCGGCACAGGCCTGGAGGGTGACTTCGGTCAGGACGGCGCGGCCGAGCGCCAGCCCTGATTCCCGGGCGCGGCCGCCCTCAGGCGGAGAAGCGGAACACCGCCGTGCTGGCGAGCAGGTTGGGCAGCAGGCGGACTTCCTCTCCCTCGTGCAGACCGAAGCTGTCGTCGATGCGCAGGCCGCAGCTGCGCGCCAGCACCTCGAAGTCGGCATGGGTGCCGACCCGGATGTTGGGCGTGTCGTACCACTGGTACGGCAGGCGCTTGGTCACCGGCATGCGGCCCTGCAGCACCGCCAGCCGGTTCGGCCAGTGGGCAAAGTTGGGAAAGGCCACCACGCCGGCGCGGCCCACGCGGGCGGTCTCGCGCAGCATGACCTCGGCATTGCGCAGATGCTGCAGCGTGTCGATCTGCAGCACCACATCGAACGCTTTGTCGCCGAACACGGCCAGGCCTTCATCCAGGTTGAACTGCAGCACGTTCACGCCCCGGCGCATGCAGGCCTGCACCTTGGCGTCATCCAGCTCCACGCCATAGCCGGTGCAGCCTCGGGTGGACTGGAGATGGTCCAGCAGGGCGCCGTCACCACAGCCCAGATCGAGCACCCGCGAACCCGGCGGCACCAGGCGTGCAATGCTTTCCATGACCCGACGCTCGCTCATGCCCGACCTCCCGTGGCCTGGGCCACCGTCTGTTCGAAATAGGTCCGCACGGCAGCGTGGTAGCGCGTGTCGTCCAGCAGGAAAGCGTCGTGCCCGTGGGGCGCGTCGATCTCGGCGTAGCTGACGTCGCGGCGGTTGTCCAGCAGGGCCTTGACCATCTCGCGGCTGCGGGCCGGCGAGAAGCGCCAGTCGGTGGTGAAGCTGACCAGCAGGAACTTCGCCGTGGCGCGCGCCAGCGCCCGGCTGAGGTTGCCGTCGTGCGCAGCGGCCGGATCGAAGTAGTCCAGCGCCCGGGTGATCAGCAGGTAGGTGTTGGCGTCGAAGTACTCGCTGAACTTGTCGCCCTGATAACGCAGGTAGCTCTCGATCTGGAACTCGACGTCGGTGGTGGAATAGCGGTACCCCCACGGCCCTCCTTCCAGATCTGCGGGCTTGAGCGTGCGACCGAACTTGGCATTCATCACGTCATCGCTCAGGTAGGTGATGTGGCCGATCATGCGGGCGATCCGCAGGCCGCGCCGGGGCAGCGTGCCATGGGCGAGGTAGTGGCCGCCGTGAAAGTCGGGGTCGGTCACGATGGCCCGGCGGGCCACCTCGTTGAAGGCAATGTTCTCGGCCGTCAGGTTGGGGGCGCTGGCCACCACCACGGCATGACGGACCCGTTCGGGGTACTGCAGGGTCCAGCTCAGGGTCTGCATGCCGCCCAGGCTCCCGCCCATGACGGCTGCCAGCGTGTCGATGCCCATGGCGTCAAGCAGCCGGGCCTGGGCGTTCACCCAGTCCTCCACGGTGACCACCGGGAAGTCCGCACCCCAGGCCTGGCCCGTGGCGGGGTTGATGTGCGTCGGGCCGGTCGAGCCGAAGCAGGAGCCCAGGTTGTTCACGCCGATGACGAACCAGCGATCGGTGTCCACCGGCTTTCCGGGGCCGATCATGTTGTGCCACCAGCCCTCGCTGCGCGGCAGCGGCTGGCCGTTGGCGTCGGCGTGCAGGCCGGCCACATGGTGCGAGGCGTTGAGCGCATGGCACACCAGCACGGCATTGGAGCGGTCGGCGTTGAGCTGGCCGTAGGTTTCCACCACCAGCTCGTAGGCCGGCAGCACTGCACCGCTCTGCAGCGGCAATGGGGTGTCGAAGCGGAAGGTCTGGGGCGTGACGATCAAGCGGACCACCCTGACTGGCAGGGCCCTGAATGAAGAATCCCGGCACCGCCATGGTTCAAAGGCGAGACCGGGAATCTCCCCTTTAGCGGCATTTTTAAAGCGCCCGCAATCCGGACAAATCGGCGCTGGCGGAAGTATACGCACCGGGCCTGGCGGCGTCCCGAGGGCCCGAAGCCGTCAGGGTGTTGTAACAGCGCATCGCGGAGGGTTGGCACTTGCACATCCTGAAAAAGAACACTTTCTTTCGGGCGGTTGCGCGCATAATGGCCGAGCAAGCCCCTGCCGGGCTTGTGGTTCAAGTGATCGGTCGGTTTCGCGCGCTACAGCTACAGGTTTGTGTGCATCGGGGCTCCATCGCTACTTTTCTATCGTTTCTAGGAGTCCCAAGCATGGGCAACAAACTGTACGTCGGCAACCTGCCTTACTCGGTCCGTGACGAAGACCTGAATCAGGCCTTTGGCCAGTTCGGCTCCGTCAACAGCGCCAAGGTCATGATGGAACGTGACACCGGCCGCTCCAAGGGTTTCGGCTTCGTCGAAATGGGCAGCGATGCCGAGGCGCAGGCCGCCATCGAAGGCATGAACGGTCAGTCGCTCGGCGGCCGTAGCCTGGTGGTGAACGAAGCCCGCCCGATGGAAGCCCGCCCGCCGCGCACCGGTGGTGGTGGTTTCGGCGGTGGCCGCAGCGGTGGCGGTGGCTACGGCGGTGGTGGCAACGACGGCGGTTTCCGCAGCCCCTACGGCGGCGGTGGCCGTCGTGACGGCGGCGGCGGCGGTGGCCGCGGCGGCTACTGATCCACAGGTCAGGATTCCCGAAAACCCCGGTGCGAAAGCCCCGGGGTTTTTTGTTGCCCGGGCCTGACTCAGTTTTCGCTCTGGCGGTGCTTGCGGGGCCTGCCAGCCAGCAGCCGGTCGAACAGCGCGATCGGCATCGCGCGCAGCAATCGCGCCACCCAGCCCATCTGCCACGGAATCACACGCCAGGCCACGCCGGCCTCGATGGCGGCATGGGCCCGATCCGCGAACGCTTCGGCGCTCATCAGGAAGGGCATGGGATACCGGTTGCGACGGGTCAACGGTGTGTCCACATAGCCGGGCAACAAGGTCACGACCTTCACGCCGCTGCCACGCAACTCACCACGCAGGCTCTCGGCATAGGCCGCCACCGCCGCCTTGCTGGCGCAGTAAGCGCCATGACCCGGCAGGCCCCGGATGGCCGCCACGCTGGCCACCGCCACCAGCCGCCCGCTGCCGCGCTGGCGCATGGCCTGCACGAAAGGATGGAAGGTGGCCGCCATGCCGGTGTTGTTGACCGCAAAGGTGCGGGCCATCACATCGATGTCCTCCCGCTCGCCGGTATCCATGCCGATGCTGATGCCGGCGTTGGCCACCACCACATCGGGCACACCCATCTGCTCGATGCAGGCCTGCCCGGCCGCAACGATGCTGTCGATGTCGGCCACGTCGGCGCCGAAGATGGCGCAGCGCTGCTCGTCCAGCCCCTGGGCGTCGGCCCAGGCCTTCAGCTCGGCGGTGCGTCGAGCCACCAGGGCCAGCCGGTAACCGGCGGCGGCAAAGCGGGCGGCCAGGGCCTGCCCGATGCCGCTGGATGCGCCGGTGATGAAGACCAGCGGGCTAGAGCGGTGTGCAGACGTCATGGCGGGGCGGTGTTGCGACCAGGTGGTTGAAGCTGCACGCGGACCCGGCCGGTGAAGTCGGCGACCCGCTCGTTGTCCCGGTAGTCCAGGGTGGCGGCCTCGAGCCGGTCGTTGCCGCGCCGCAGGACGACCGGCCGGTCGGACACGACGCGGTCGGGTTCCAGGAAGATCGTCAGGCGCTCACCGTTGAACTGCAGTCGGGGCCGGCTGACACCGTCGCTGCCGGTGCCGGCCTCCCGCACGATCTGGGCGTCGCCTTCCAGCAGGAACTCGGTGTTGTCGCCATTGGTGATGACGCGGCGGGCCGTGGCGACGGTGACCAGGCCCTGGTCGTCGATGCGGCGGATGCGGGCGTTGTCGATCTCGACGCGGTCGTCAGAGGGATGGTGGCGCGCTTCGGTGCCGGCCACTTCGGACCGCAACGTGCCTTCCGGGCTGAACGACTTGACCGAAAAACGGCGCATGAAATAGTCGGGCTCGCTGCTCACCGGCTGGGCTGCGGGCGCCTCGACGTACGCCGGCGTGGCGCGCAGCAGCCAGTAGGAGGCCAGGGCGAGCAGCCCCATGAGCAGCACCGGCAGATAGATGGACACGGTGTCCCACCAGGGCGCCTTGCCTCGCCGTGGGGCCGGACCTGCCGCGATCGGATCGAGGCCAGGCAGGATGTCGTCGAGAGGCTCGTCGGGCGTCACCGCAGGGCTGCCTCCAGCTCGCGGCGGTAATGGCCACTGGCCACCAGCAGCAGATCGCAGAGTTCGCGCACGGCGCCGGCGCCGGCGGGCCGCTGGCTGGTCCAGTGGGCACGCGCGAGCACCTCGGGGTGCGCATCGGGCGGCGCGGCAGCGAAGGCTGCGCGGGTCAGCAAAGCCAGGTCGGGCCAGTCGTCGCCCATGGCGGCGGCGGCGCTCCAGTCCAGCCCGAGGGAGTTGAGGATGTCCTGGGCGGCAGGCGCCTTGTCCTCGGTGCCCAGGCGCAGGTGGGTGATGCCCAGCGCCTGAAGGCGCACGCGCAGCGGCGCCGAATCGCGACCGCTGACCACCGCCGGTGTGATGCCGGCGCGCTGCAGCAGCTTCAGACCATGGCCGTCCAGGGTGTGGAAACGCTTGAGGGTCTCGCCGGCTTCGGTGAAATGCAGGCCGCCGTCGGTGAGCACGCCGTCCACGTCCAGCAGCAGCACCTTGACCGGCTGGGCACGCAGGAGGATCTCGGGCGGGAAATGCAGCACCGGCTCCATCAGATCACCTTGGCCCGCATGAGGTCGTTGCTGCTCAGCGCTCCCACCAGCAGGCCGGCGGCGTCGACCACCAGCAGGCTGTTGATGCGGCGCTCCTCCATCAGCCGGGCCGCCTCGACCGCCAGCGACTGCGCCGGCACGGTGGCAGGCTGGGGCTGCATGACCTGCTCCGCGGTGAGCTGACGCAGGTCGTGGGCGCTCCCGGTGCGTTCGATCAGGCGTCGCAGGTCGCCGTCGGTGAAAACACCCCGGGCACGACCGTCATCGCCGACCACGGCGCACAGTCCGAGCCCCTTGGCGCTGATCTCGCGCATGAGGTCCATCAGCGGCGTGCCGGGCGCGACACGGGGCACGGCATCGCCCTGGCGCATGACATCGGCCACGTAGGTCAGCAGACGGCGGCCGAGGGCACCGCCGGGATGGGAGCGGGCGAAATCGTCGGCGCGGAATCCGCGCGCATCCAGCAGGGCGACGGCCAGTGCATCACCCAGCGCCAGTTGCGCCGTGGTGCTGGCGGTGGGGGCCAGGTTGTGGGGGCAGGCCTCGCGGGCCACCGCGGTGTCGAGCACCCAGTCGGCATGGCGCGCGAGTGCCGATTCGGCGCGGCCGGTGAAGGCCACCAGCGGCACGCCCATGCGCTTGATCAGGGGCAGCAGCACGGTGAGCTCATCGCTCTCGCCGCTGTTGCTGATGGCCAGCACCACGTCCTGCGGAGTGATCATGCCGAGATCGCCGTGGCTGGCTTCGGCCGGATGCACGAACTGCGACGGCGTGCCGGTGGAGGCCAGCGTGGCGGCCAGCTTGCGCCCGATGTGCCCGCTCTTGCCCATGCCCATGACCACCACGCGACCCTGGCAGGCCAGCAGGCATTGCAGGGCACCGGCGAACTCGGCGTCGATGCGGGCCACCAGGGCCTGCACCGCCTCGGCCTCGATGAGCAGGGTGTCGCGGGCCAGGGCGAGGGCGCGCCCGGCGTCGAAAGCCACGGGGGAAGTCATGCCCGGATTATCGCCGCGGGGTAGACCGCTAACATCGCCGCATGACTTCGCTGGACATCACCCTGCTCTACCTGCTGGCCGCCGTGCTGGGCGTGGTGGTCTGCCGCAGCCTGAAGCTGCCGCCGATGCTGGGGTATCTGGTGGTCGGCGTGCTGATTGGCCCGAACGCACTGGCGATCGCCCAGGACTCCAAGGGCATCCGCTACCTGGCCGAGTTCGGCGTGGTGTTCCTGATGTTCGTCATCGGCCTCGAATTCAGCCTGCCCAAGCTGCGGGCGATGCGCAGGCATGTGTTCGGGCTGGGTCTGTCGCAGGTGGTGCTGACCGTGTTCATCACCACCGGTGCATCGCTCGGGCTGGCCCTGCTGCTGCCGCAGTGGTGGACGATTTCATGGCAGAGCGCCATCGCCCTGGGCGGCGTGATGGCCATGAGCAGCACGGCCATCGTGATCAAGCTGGTGGCCGAACGGCTGGAGCTGGAGTCCGAGCACGGCAAGCGGGTGCTGGGCATCCTGCTGTTTCAGGATCTGGCCGTGGTGCCGCTGCTGGTGCTCATTCCCGCCCTGGCGGCCGAACCGGACGAGCTGCTCCCGGCGCTGGGTCTGGCGGTGTTCAAGGCCACGGTGCTGCTGGGCCTGCTGCTCACCGGCGGCCAGCGGCTGATGCGCTGGTGGCTGACCCTGGTGGCCCGGCGCAAGAGCGAGGAGCTGTTCATGCTCAACCTGCTGCTCATCACGCTGGGCCTGGCCTGGCTGACCGAGCACGCGGGTCTGTCGCTGGCCCTGGGCGCCTTCGTGGCCGGCATGCTGATCTCCGAGACCGAATACAAGCACCAGGTGGAGACCGACATCCGTCCGTTCCACGACGTGCTGCTGGGCCTGTTCTTCATCACCATCGGCATGATGCTGGACTGGCGCCTGGTGCTGGAACGCTGGGAGCTGGTGCTGCTGCTCCTGCTCGCCTCGATGGCTTTCAAGCTGGCGCTCATCACCGGACTGACGCGTGCCTTCGGGGCGCCCACCGGGGTGGCGCTGCGCACCGGCCTGTACCTGGCCCAGGCGGGCGAGTTCGGCCTGGTGCTGCTGAGCCTGGCGGGCCAGAACGGGCTGATTCCGCCCCAGCTGTTCAACCCGATCCTGGCCAGCATGGTGATCTCCATGATCGCCACGCCCTTCATGATCATGTACGCCAACAGCGTGGTCACCCGGCTGGTGGGCAGCGACTGGCTGATGCAGTCGGTGCAGATGACCAGCATCGCCCGCAAGGCGATCAACGCCGACAAGCACGTGATCATCTGCGGCTACGGCCGCTGCGGCCAGAACCTGGCGCGGCTGCTGGAGGCCGAGGGCATCCCCTACATGGCGCTCGACCTCGACCCCGACCGGGTCCGGCAGGCCGCAGCCGCCGGCCATTCGGTGGTGTTCGGCGACGCCGCCCGCCTGCAGGCGCTCATGGCCGCCGGCCTCCACCGGGCCAGCGCGCTGGTGATCACCTACAACGAGAGTGCGAGCGCCCTCAAGGTGCTTCACCATGCCCGGGAGCAGGCGCCCCAGGTGCCGGTGGTGGTGCGCACGGTCGACGACGCCGACCTGGACCGGCTGCGCCAGGCCGGCGCCACCGAGGTGGTGCCCGAGGCCATCGAAGCCAGCCTGATGCTGGCCAGCCATGCACTGGCGCTGGTGGGTGTGCCGATGCGCCGCGTGATCCGGGTGGTGCAGGAGCAACGTGAAGCCCGCTACAACCTGCTGCGCGGTTACTTCCATGGAGCGGACGACGATGCCGACGACGACGGCGAGCAGGTGAGGCTGAACACCGTCACGCTGCCGGGTGCCAGCCGGCATGCCGGACGGCCACTGGAAGCACTGGCCCTGGAAGCCATCGGCGTCCGGGTGGTGAGCCTGCGGCGGGCCAGCGGCCGAGCGGCCAGCGTGGAAGAGTCGATGCTGATCGAGGGCGGCGACACCCTGGTGCTGCAGGGCAAGGCCGCGGCCGTGGCGCTCGCCGAAGACAAGCTGCTGGGCGGCTAACCGGCCGTCCATTTCCGAGTCAGGCTGCGGGCCTTTGCCCCCCGCTTACGCTGCCGGCTTTCACCCACCGGAGACAAGCCCCATGGATCGACGCATCTTCCTGGGTGCCGGCATTGCCGGCGCCACCACACTGACCTTCACCTCGGTGTTCTCGCAGAACTCGCCTGACCTGGGCGCACCCACCCTGCCCAGCCCGGGTTTCCGCAAGACCATGGTGGGCGACATCGAGGTGATCGCCATCAACGATGGCGCCCTGCGCCGCCCGCTGGGTGACGAGTTCGTGCGCAATGCGCCGCTGGAACAGGTGAAGGCCCTGCTGGCCTCGCAGAGCCTGCCCACCACCCATGTGGACATCCCGTTCACGCCGTACCTCATCGTGGCCGGCGGTCAGCGCTTCCTGATCGACACCGGCTTTGCCGACAACGGCCCGCCCACCACCGGCCGCCTGCGCGCCAACATGGCGGCAGCCGGGCACAAGCCGGAGGACATCGACCACGTCATCCTGAGCCACTTCCACGGCGACCACATCAACGGCCTGTTCGCCAAGGACGGCTCGGCGGTCTACCCCAAGGCCAAGGTGCATGTGCCGGCGCCCGAGCTCGCCTACTGGATGGACGACGCCAAGATGAACGCCGCCCCGCCGGCCGTGAAGGGAGCCTTCGAGAATGCCCGCCGCGTGATGGGCAAGATCTCCGCGGACAAGCTGGTGAAGTTCGAGCCTGGCGCCGAGCTGGCACCCGGCATCCGCTCGCTGGCCGCCTTCGGCCACACCCCGGGCATGAGCGTGTTCAGCGTGAACTCCAAAGGCCAGTCGTTCATGTATGTGGCCGACGTCACCAACGTGCCCTCGCTGTTCGCGCGCAGCCCCGACTGGGCGGTGACCTTCGACATGGACGCCGACATGGCCCGCGCCACGCGCCGCCGGCTGTTCGATCAGCTGGTCAAGGACAAGACCCTGATGGGCGGCTTCCACTTCCCGTTCCCGGCACTGGGCACGCTCGACCTGTCCGGCAACGGCTATCAGTTCAAGCCCCTGGCCTGAAGCCGCAACGGATACCCCGGGGGGCGGCGGATAATCGCGCCATGGATACCGCTGCCTACCTCCGCGCCCACATCCGCACCGTGCCCGACTGGCCGGCGCCGGGTGTGCAGTTCCGCGACATCACCCCCCTCCTGCAGGACCCCAAGGTCTTCCGGGTCCTCATTGACGCCTTCGTCCACCGCTACATGGACCCCAGCCTTCGGCCCACCGTGGTGGCCGGGCTGGATGCGCGCGGCTTCATCATCGGCTCGGTGCTGGCCTATGAACTCGGCGTGGGCTTCGTGCCCATCCGCAAGAAGGGCAAGCTGCCCTTCACCACGGTGGAAGAAACCTACGAGCTGGAATACGGCAGCGCCACGGTCGAACTGCACACCGATGCCGTCAAGGCGGGTGACCGCGTGGTGCTCATCGACGACCTGATCGCCACCGGCGGCACCATGATGGCCGGGCGCCGCCTGCTGGAGAAGCTGGGCGCGGAAGTGACCGAGGGTGCCGCCATCGTCGATCTGCCCGAGCTGGGCGGGTCGGGCAAGCTGCGTGGCAGCGGCCTGAAGCTGTTCACGCTGCTGGACTTCGCCGGGCACTGAGGCCCGACCAGCCGCCGACCAGGGCGAGCGGACCTTGCGGTCAGAGCTTGCCGTACTGGGTTTCGCTCAGGGCGGCGAAGTCGCTGACCACATCGGTCGGTGGAACCGGCGTGTCCTTGGCCTGCCGGAAGGCCTGGGCTGCAGGGACCTGCAAGGCCTGCCGGAACGCCTCGACCTCGGCCTCGGTCACCGGCTGGCCATGGGGCGAGCGTTCGGGTTGCGCTGGCTTGGGGATGGCCGTGTCGCGGACCACATCGGCATCGCGCCGGGTCTGTGCGGCCACCGATGCACGCAATGCCGTGCCGACCCGATCGGGGGCCGGGCGGCGGCGCCAGTAGACCGAGCGCACTTCCATCGCATGGCGGGCCTGCGCACTGCGCTGGATCCAGCGCTCGATCTCCAGCAGGTATTCGTCCGGCAGGTCCTTCGCACCGAGGGCCAGGTCGATCAGGACCAGGAAGCTGTCGCCGTTGGCGTCGGTGGACAACACCTTGAAGCTGTAGCTGGTGGACAGCACGCCACCCCGGATGAGCGACTCACGGATCACGGTGAACAGCTGCTCGCGTCGCAGGATGCGACGACCGCGGCGAGGCGAGATCAGGGGCAGGGTGGTGTTGCGGATCGCCTGACGGGCCTTGGCCAGCGTGCTGTCGCCATCGGAGGGCTTGCGGGCGAACCACCAGTTCTTGAATGACATGGGCAGGCTGATCATGTTGGGAAGGTGGGTCGGCAGGTCAGGTGACCGCCACCCGCTTGGGTTTGTTGTACATGCGCCGGGCCAGGACCGCCGACATCGCCACCGTCAGCTCCAGTGCCACTTCGGGGGCGCGGGTGCAGAGTTCGCGGAAACGCAGGGGCGTGAGGCACCAGAGACGGCAGTCGCTGCCCGCACTCACCGTGGCACTGCGCGGCAGGTGGGAAAAGAAGGCGCCTTCCCCCAGCAGCGAGCCCTCGCCCACCACGGCGATGCGGATGCGGTCGTGGCTGTCTTCATAGTGAACCGTGAGGGTGCCGCTCTCGACGAGGTAGACGGTCCGGTCCTTCACGCCCTGCTCGATCAGCGACTGCCCCTGTCGCAGGAGCACCGGCTGGAGATAGCCGGCCAGGGTGTTCCATTGCACTTCGGACAGGTTGAGCGGCACAGCGTCCAGGGCATTGCTCTGGCGCATGGCAGCAGCCAGGGCCTTGATGTCAGCGCGCGCAGCGGGAACCGTGATCACACTCATGCCCCCAAGTTGACCGCGACGTGACCCGCTGCGCAAGAGTGCACTGATCTGTGCTTACGGTTGATTACAGATCTGCTCCGGACGGCCGACGAACGGTACCGGACGGCGTATCCGGACCTACTTGCCGATGCAAAACCGCGAAAAAATGACCCCCAGCAGGTCATCCGCGGTGAATTCGCCCGTGATTTCACCCAGGGCCTGCTGGGCCAGGCGCAGCTCCTCGGCCAGCAGATCCAGCGCGTCGGCGGAACCATCCAGCCAGCGGCCTGCCACCTCCAGGTGATCGCGCACCCGGTGAAGCGCCTGCAGGTGCCGCTCGCGCGCCATGAACAGGCCGTCGCCGGCACGTTCCCAGCCGGCGAGCTGCAGCAGGCGCTCGCGCAAGGCCTGCAGGCCGTCACCGTTGCGGGCGGACAAAGCGAGCGCATCGGCGGCCACTGGCGCATCAGGCCGCTGATCGCGCTTGTTCCAGACATGCAGCACCGGCACATCGGCAGGCAGTCCGGCGGCGATGGCCTGATCGGCAGCGGCGTAGGCCGGGATGTCGGCGCGGGTGAGGTCGTGCAGGAACAGGACCACGTCGGCCTGGCGGATGCGGCCCCAGGCGCGCTCGATGCCGATGCGTTCCACCTCGTCCACCTCCGGGCTGTCGCGCAGGCCGGCGGTGTCCACCACATGCAGCGGGACGCCCTCGATCTGGATGGTCTGCTGCACCACATCCCGCGTGGTGCCGGCCACCGGCGTGACGATGGCCAGCTCGGCGCCGGCCAGCGCATTGAGGAGCGAGCTCTTGCCGGCGTTGGGCTGGCCGGCAATGACCACCTGCAGGCCATCGCGCAGCAGCGCACCCTGGCGGGCCTCGCCCAGCACGGCAACCAGCGCCGCCTGCAGGCGCTGCAGCTGGCCGGCAGCGTCGGCCTTCTGCAGGAAATCGATCTCTTCCTCGGGGAAGTCCAGCGTGGCTTCCACCAGCATCCGCAGATTCACCAGTGCATCGCGCAGACCATGGATGCGCTGCGAGAACACGCCGGCCAGCGAGCGCGAGGCGCTGCGGGCCGCGGCCTCGGTGCTGGCGTCGATCAGGTCGGCCACCGCCTCGGCCTGGGCCAGATCCAGCTTGTCGTTCAGGAAGGCGCGTTCGGTGAACTCGCCCGCCCGCGCCAGCCGCAGCCCCGGCAGGCTGCCCTGGACGGCCACCTCCAGGCAGCGCGCCAGCAGCAGCTGCAGCACCACCGGACCCCCGTGGCCCTGCAGCTCCAGCACGTCTTCACCGGTGTAGGAATTCGGGCCGGGAAACCACAGCGTCAGGCCGTGATCGATCGGCTGCCCCTGGGCGTCGCGCCAGGGACCGTAGGTGGCCTCGCGCGGCCTCAGCTCACGCCCGACCAGCGCCTGCACGAACGGCAGCAGCCCCTTGCCAGACACCCGCACCATGCCCACCGCACCCCGACCGGGCGCGGTAGCGATGGCGATGATGGGATCGGAAGCAGAGGACAGCATGAAAACCGATGGCGCGCCAACCCAGGCCCCCAGGGGTGTCGAGGGTCCGGCTCCGCCGGCCCAAGGACACCGTCCCCCCTCCGAGGGGGGAAGCCGCGTCAGCGGCGCAGGGGGGTCACTTGAAACTCGGCATGTTGAACTTCAGCGGCACGCCCATCCGGCTGTTGATGTGGGCCTGCTGGATGATGGTCAGCACGTTGTTGGTGATCCAGTACAGCACCAGGCCGGACGGGAAGAAGAAGAACATCACCGAGAAGATGAGGGGCATCATCCACATCAGCTTGGCCTGCAGCGGATCCGGCGGCAGCGGGTTCAGCGCGGTCTGGATCATGGTGGTCACGGCCATGACCAGCGGCAGGATGTAGAACGGATCGGGCGAGGACAGGTCGGAGATCCAGCCGAGCCACGGTGCGTTGCGCATCTCGACGCTGGACAGCAGCACCCAGTAGAGCGCGATGAAGACCGGGATCTGGATGAGGATGGGGAAGCAGCCACCCAGCGGGTTGACCTTTTCTTCCTTGTACATCTTCATCATTTCCATCTGCATCTGCTGCGGGTTGTTCTTCAGACGCTCCCGCATTTCCATGATGCGCGGGTTGATGGCCTTCATCTTGGCCATGCTGCGGTAGGCGCTGGCGTTGAGCCAGTAGAAGGCCGCCTTGATCAGCACCACCAGCAGGACGATGGCCCAGCCCCAGTTGCCCACGAAGCCGTGGATCTTCTCCATCAGCCAGTAGAGCGGCTTGGCCAGGATGGTCAGCCAGCCGTAGTCCTTCACCAGCACCAGTCCGGGGGCGATGGTCTCCAGCACTTTCTCTTCCTGCGGACCGACGAACAGGCGGGCCTGGCTGGTCTCGCGCTGGCCGGGGGCGATGTCGGGCAGGCGCACGATGCTGCCCACCGAGAACAGGTTGCTGTCCACGGCACGCACGAAGTTCTCGCGGGCCACGCCGTCGGCGAGCAGCCAGGCGGTGGCGAAGTAGTGCTGCACCATGGCGACGTAGCCGTCGCTGGTGCTCTTGACGAAGCTGGCCTTGTTGTTGGTGATGTCGCCGAATTCGACCTTCTGGTACTTCTGCTCGGTGGTGTAGACCGCCGGGCCGGTGAAGGTGGAATAGAACGGGGTCTCGCTGTCGAGCTTGCTGCCGTCACGCACCAGCTGCACATAAAGCTGGGGGCTGACCGGCGCGGTGCCGGTGTTGACCACCTCGTGACGCACATCGATCACGTAGGAGCCGCGCCGCAGGGTGTAGGTCTTGACCAGCTTCACACCGCCGACGTCGGCCGACTCGAACACCACGTCGAGCGAATCCTGGCCGTCGG
>NZ_OY288130.1 GCF_958439165.1 uncultured Hydrogenophaga sp.
AAAGAGGCGGTCCATGGGTTTGTCGTTGGTGCACAGCCGGGCCCTGCTGGGGCTGCAGGCACGGCCGGTGTGCGTGGAAGTGCACCTGGCCAACGGGCTGCCCGGCTTCACGCTGGTGGGGCTGGCCGACACCGAGGTGAAGGAAGCGCGCGAACGGGTGCGCTCGGCCATTGCCAATGCCGGCCTGGAGTTCCCGTCCAGCCGCCGGATCACGGTCAACCTGGCACCCGCCGACCTGCCCAAGGACTCCGGCCGGTTCGACCTGCCGATCGCCCTGGGCATCCTGGCCGCCAGCGGCCAGGTCGACGCTGCGGCACTCACGGGCTGGGAGTTCGCGGGAGAGCTGTCGCTCGGCGGCGAACTGCGCCCGGTGCGGGGCGCGCTGGCCATGGCGCTGGCCGCCACCGACGCCGGCGCCCGGCTGGTGCTGCCGCCCGGCAGCGCCGAAGAAGCTGCTCTGGTGCCCGACGCCCGGGTCTGGCAGGCGCTGCACCTGCGCGACGTGGTGCATCGTTTCGCCCCGGCCGCGGCCACCGATCCGCCCGTGCACGAAGATGGTGCGGACCCGGCCGGCTGGTCGCGCCAGCTCACCCGGCCGCTCGGGAGCCCGCCGCCGGGTCCGGACCTGGCCGATGTGCGGGGCCAGGCTGCCGCCCGGCGGGCGCTGGAAGTCGCCGCGGCCGGCGGCCACAGCCTGTTGATGGTCGGGCCGCCGGGCTCGGGCAAATCGATGCTGGCCCGCCGGCTGGCCGGGTTGCTGCCCCCGCTGGACACCCAGGACGCCCTGGAGACCGCAGCTGTGGCCTCGCTGGCCGGCCGGTTCCAGCCCGCGCAGTGGGGCGTGCGCCCGACCTGCTCCCCGCACCACAGCGCCAGTTCGGTCGCCCTGGTGGGTGGCGGATCGCCGCCGCGCCCGGGCGAGATCTCGCTGGCGCACCACGGCGTGCTGTTCCTGGACGAGCTGCCCGAGTTCGGCCGGCAGGCGCTGGAGGCCTTGCGCGAGCCGCTGGAGACCGGGCAGATCCGCATCTCGCGGGCGGCACGGCAGTGCGAATTCCCGGCCCGCTTCCAGCTGGTGGCCGCCATGAACCCCTGCCCCTGCGGCTTTCTGGGCCATCCCTCGCGGCCATGCCGCTGCACGCCGGAACAGGTGGCGCGCTACCAGGGCCGGCTCTCAGGGCCGTTGCTGGACCGCATCGACCTTCAGGTGGAGGTGCCGGCGCTGGACGGCGAGGAACTGCTGCAGGGCCCCCCTGGCGAGGGCACGGCTGTGGTTCGCGAACGGGTGCTGCTGGCCCGGGGCCGAGCCCTCGCCCGTCAGGGTCTGCCCAATCAGCAGCTGGAAGGACACCTGCTCGACGACCACATGGCCGCCGAACCGGCCGCGCTCACCTTCCTGCAGGGGGTGGCACGGCGGCTGGGCTGGAGCGCCCGCAGCCTGCATCGCTGCCTGCGGGTGGCCCGCACCGTGGCCGACCTGCGGGGTGCGGACAGCATGGCGGTGGCCGATGTGGCCGAAGCGGTGCAGTACCGGCGGGTGCTGCACGCCGGCGGCTGAAGTCAACCGGCAACTGGCCGGATTTCAGGCGCTTCTCCGGACATGCGGCCGGCAGCGCCTGAACAGAATGGGACGCTTCTCAACACACCGGTCCCGTCATGTCACCCTGCCGCGCTCTGATGGTGTCGCTGCGCGCCATCCCTGCCGCCTCCCTGCTGCTTTGCGGGGGCACCGCCTTCGGCCAACAGGTCATCTCCAGCAACACCCCTTCGGGCTTCACCGCCGCCGATGGCGACATCACCGTCAACACCGGTGTCACCGTGGGTGGCAGCAGCTTCACCGGCACCGCCCTCACGGTGAACAACGTCAACGTCGGTGCCATCACCAACAACGGCACGCTGCAGACCAGCAACCCCAACGGCACTGCGCTGTACCTTCTGAGCACAGCGTCGAGGGTGACCGTGACCAACACCGGCACGATGCGCAGCAAGGGCGGACTGCAGCTGTACTCGGTGGCCGACGTGACCAACACCGGCACCATGTTCGGCAGCGACAAGGGCATCATCGTCACGTCCGGGGCGAGCGGCTCGACCATCACCAACAACGGCAGCCTCAATGCCTCGGGCCAGAGCTTCGCGGCGGTGGACATTCTTTCAGGCGCGACGCTGGCCAGCCTGTCCAACGGATCGGGCCGGACACTGGGCGGATTCGTGCCGATCAGCAACAACGGCACCATCACCCTGCTGGTCAACGACGGCACCCTGCGTTCAGGGCACTCCGTGCCCAGCTCGGCCATCGGGGGCGGCGGCACCATCACCACCCTGGTCAACCGGGGCACCATCACCCCGGCCCGAACAGCCGCCGGCATCGCCAATCGGGTGGTCAACCTGGCCAACGCCCAGGGTGGCAACAGCCCGCTGACCATCAGCTCCGCGCCGACCAGCTACTCGATCATCATCAACAGCCCCACCTCGTTCGGCCGCCTGCGGCCCCAGGGGTTCAGCGGCACGATGGGCTTCGATGTGTACGCCGGCTCCTCCATCGTGACCGGCTATTACTACAGCTCGGTGCTGCAGGATGTCACGGCAGCGAACCTGGCCAACACGACCGGCACCTTCGAGGGCGTGAGCTGGAGCCTGAGCCTGCTCTCGGGCAGCACGACCACCTGGGACCTGTGCTTCGGCACCGGTGCTTGCTCCTATACGCTGTCGTCCAACATCCTGAGCGGCCAGACCTACTCGTCGGCCAACGTGGGCAGCTCGGTGAACCGGGCATTCGATGGCGGCACGCTGCAGATGGCGTCATCGGCCACCGTGTCGGGCGACTTCACGCTCACCGGCAACGGCGGCACCATCGACCAGCGCGGCAACGCGGCGGTGTTCAGCGGGTCCTTCAGCAACGCCAATGCCGGTACGGCCGGCAAGCTGACCATCCGCAACACCGGCACAGCCGAGCAGGGCTCGGTCACGCTGAACGCTGCCAACACCCACACCGGCGGCATCGATGTGCTGCCGGGGGCCAAGCTGGTGATCAACAGCCCGCTGGCGCTGGGCAGCGGCACACTGAACCTGATCGGTTCGGCCACAGTGCCCTCGGCACTGGGCACCACCCAGACCATGACGATCAGCAACCCGATCACCGTCTCCGGCGATCCGGTGTTCGATGTGGCGGCCGGCACCACGCTGACCATCTCCAGCCCCATCACCGACGGTGGCTCGCCGGGTGACGTGGTGGTGCGCGGCACCGGTCTGCTCAGTCTGACCGCGGTCAACACCTACAGCGGCCTGACCACCGTCGACCCGGGCGCCAACCTGGCGCTCAACGGTGTGGGCTCCATCGCCAACACGTCGCTGCTGACCAACAACGGGCGCATCGACCTCACCGGTGCGGCCGACACCGTGGTGCTGGACGGCAACGTTGTGCAGTCCGCCACCGGACAGCTGGTCAGCCGCATCGGGCCTGCGGGCGCACAGCGGATCGACATCGCCGGTTCGGCCAGCCTGGACGGCAGCCTGACCCTGCAGGCTGCTGCGGGGCCTTACCGCATCGGGCGCTACCGCATCATCGATGCCGGCAGCCTGAGCGGCCGCTTCGCCAGCTTCAGCAGCAACCTGGCCAGCCAGACCGCCCTGGGCCATGCACTGGGTTACGACAGCACCGGGGTCTTCATCGATTTCACGCCGTCGGTCAGCGCCACCCTGGCGGGCGTGTCGCGACAGGCCGAGGGCCTGGCACGCCTGTTCTCGCTGCAGGCCACGGTGCTGGACCAGAACAACCGCGCCCCGGCCTGCGAACGCTTCGACGCGCGCGGCCTGTGCGTCTCATCCAGTGTCCGGCGGACCCGGGTTCAAGGTTCAGCAGCGCCATCCGGTCAGAGTGCGGCCCAGGTCGGGCTGGCCTATCGGGCGACGCCACACCTGCGCTACGGAGGCCATCTGGACTGGATGCCGGACAACCCGTCGACCGGATCGGTCCGGCTGCGCTCGCTGCAGCCAGGATGGGGCGTGCATGGCCAATGGAACCATGCGCCCGACGGATCGGGCTGGTCCGTCCGCGCATCGGTGGCTTCGGTGCAGCACCGCCTCGAACTGGACCGCAGCGCCACCGACCTGACCGAAGCGGCCTCGGGGCGAACCCGCCTGGCCGCCCTGAATGCCGAACTGCTGGCCAGCCACGCCCGGCGCACCGCGGGCGGCCTGCGCCTGACACCCTTTGCGGGCCTGCGGTACGGCCGGACCCACATGGCGGCCTACACCGAAAGCGAACCGGGCGCGGTCAGCCCGCTGTCGTTCGATGCCTTGGGCCAGCGCGCCTGGCATCTGGCCACCGGGGTGAACCTGCAGCAGGCGGTGGGGCCCCGCACGGTGGCCGGACTCGGGCTGGATCTGCAGCACCGGCTGGGCCGCGAAAGCACGAGCCTGTCCGGTCGCAGCAGCCTGGTCGGGGCCGAAACCTTCAGCGCGGCTTTGCCCACCGGTCGCCACACCCGGGCCGGCGTGTCGGCGCAACTGGCCTACCGGATCGATGCCCGGCGCAGCATCGGCCTCCAGGTGGCATGGCAACAGCAGGCGGTGGGCAGCAGCACGCTCGGTGCTGCCCTGGGGTTCCAGGCCGGGTTCTGAGCCCGGCGCTTACAGGTTCGGCGCCAGCCAGCGCTGCAGTTCGTCCTGCGCCACGGCGCTGCGCTGCGCCAGGTCGGCCAGCTGGTCGGCGCCGATACGGCCCACGTTGAAGTAGGTGCTGTCGGGGTGGGCCAGGTAGAAGCCGCTGACGCTGGCGGCCGGCGTCATGGCCAGGCTGTCGGTCAGGCCCATGCCGATCTCGGACGGCTGCAGCAGCTCGAACAGGGCGCGCTTGACGGTGTGGTCCGGGCAGGCCGGGTAGCCGGGGGCCGGGCGGATGCCCCGGTACTTCTCGGCAATCAGCTCTTCGGGCGAGAGCGCCTCGTCCGGGGCATAGCCCCAGAAATCGGTGCGCACCCGGTGGTGCAGGTACTCGGCCATGGCCTCGGCCAGCCGGTCGGCCAGGGCCTTGAACAGGATGGCGGAGTAGTCGTCGTGGTCGTCGAGGAACTGCTTTTCCTTCTTCTCCACACCCAGGCCGGCAGTCACTGCGAACACGCCCACATAGTCGTTGGCCACGCCGTGCGGTGCCACGAAGTCGGCCAGGCAGCGGCTGGGCCGCATGACGCCGTCGATGACCTGCTTCTCGGTCTGCTGGCGCAGGCCGTGCCAGATGAGCACCGGCTGTTCACGCGACTCGTCGGCATACAGCGCGATGTCGTCGTGGTTGACCTGATTGGCCGGGTACAGGCCGACCACCGCACTGGCGCTCAGCCAGCGGCCGTCGATCAGGCGCTGCAGCATGCGCTTGCCGTCGCTGAAGACACGGCGGGCTTCTTCACCCACCACATCGTCCTTGAGGATCTCGGGGAACGGGCCGGCCAGGTCCCAGGTCTGGAAGAACGGACCCCAGTCGATGAAGCGCGAGAGTTCGGCCAGGTCGACGTTGCGGATGACGCGCCGGCCGATGAACTTGGGCACCGGCGGCTGGTAGGCGGCCCATCCGACGGGGGTGGCGTTGGCGCGGGCCTGGGCCAGCGTCCAGAGCGGGGTCTGCTTCTTGGCCGCGTGCTGCTGGCGCACCTTGTCGTAGTCGGCGCGGATGTCGGCGATGTAGGCCGCCGCCTGCTCCGACAGCAGCCCCTGGGCCACGCTCACGCTGCGCGAGGCGTCCGGCACATAGACCACCGGACCTTCGTAGTGGGGTGCGATCTTGACTGCGGTGTGCACCCGGCTGCAGGTGGCACCACCGATCAGCAGCGGCACCTGGCGGCTGCGGAACCAGTCGTCCTTCTGCATCTGCGCGGCCACGAACTGCATCTCTTCCAGGCTGGGGGTGATCAGGCCCGAAAGGCCGACGATGTCGGCGCCCTCCTCGCGCGCCTTGGCCAGGATCTCGTGGCAGGGGACCATGACCCCCATGTTCACCACCTCGAAGTTGTTGCACTGCAGGACCACGGTGACGATGTTCTTGCCGATGTCGTGCACATCGCCCTTGACGGTGGCAATGACGATCTTGCCCTTGGGCTTCACGTCGCCGCCGGCGGCCAGCAGGGCCTTCTTTTCGGCCTCGATGTAGGGCAGCAGGTGGGCCACCGCCTGCTTCATCACGCGGGCGCTCTTGACCACCTGGGGCAGGAACATCTTGCCCTGGCCGAACAGGTCGCCCACCACGTTCATGCCGTCCATGAGCGGGCCTTCGATCACGTTGAGCGGACGGCCGCCGGTGGCCTCGATCTCACGCCACATGGCCTCGGTGTCGTCGGTGATGAAGTCGTTGATGCCACGCACCAGCGCATGGGAGAGGCGTTCGCGCACCGGCAACTCTCGCCAGGCGTTCTTCTGGGAATCGTCCTTGGCCGCGCCCTTGGCGGTTTCGGCAATCTCCAGCAGGCGCTCAGCCGCGTCCGCCCGGCGGTTCAGCACCACGTCCTCCACCCGCTCGCGCAGCACCGGCTCGAGCTCGTCGTACACACCGACCATGCCCGCGTTGACGATGCCCATGTCCATGCCGGCCTGGATGGCGTGGTACAGGAACACGGTGTGGATGGCCTCGCGCACCGGGTCGTTGCCACGGAAGCTGAAGCTCACGTTGGACACGCCGCCGCTCACCTTGGCGCCGGGCAGGTTCTGCTTGATCCAGCGCGTGGCCTCGATGAAGTCGACCGCGTAGTTGTCGTGCTCCTCGATGCCGGTGGCGATGGCGAAGATGTTGGGGTCGAAGATGATGTCTTCCGGCGGGAAGCCCACCTCGTCGACCAGGATGCGGTACGCCCGCTCGCAGATCTGGACCTTGCGCTGGTAGGTATCGGCCTGGCCCTGCTCGTCAAAGGCCATGACCACGGTGGCCGCGCCGTAGCGCTTGATCAGCCGGGCCTGGCGCTTGAACTCGTCCACGCCCTCCTTCATGCTGATCGAGTTCACCACGCCCTTGCCCTGGATGCACTGCAGGCCGGCCTCGATGACGCTCCACTTGGAGGAATCGATCATGACCGGCACCCGGGCGATGTCGGGCTCGCCGGCCATGAGGTTGAGGAAACGCACCATGGCGGCCTGGCTGTCGAGCATGGCCTCGTCCATGTTGACGTCGACGATCTGGGCGCCGTTTTCGACCTGCTGGCGGGCCACGGCCAGGGCGTCTTCGTAACGCCCCTCCAGCACCATGCGGGCAAAGGCCTTGGAGCCGGTGACGTTGGTGCGCTCGCCGATGTTGACGAACAGGCTGTCGCGGCCGATGACCAGTGGCTCCAGGCCCGACAGCATCATGGGCGGCACGGCGGCGGCAGAACGGAGGGGCGACGGGACGGAAGCGTTGTCGGACATGGGGCTCACCAGGTGTGTTCGGAAAACAGTCCTGTGAGCGTCGTTCGGGCCTGTTCGCGCCCACCCAAGCCTGACGCCCTTCCACCCCGGCAACGGGGGCGGCGGCGCTGCAACGCTCCTTGAGAAGGCCGGATTTTAGCTGCCGGTCTCCGCTGATCGGTCAGGTTCCATCGGGAAGGCGGTCATCGTCGGCCGGTGGCAGCCCGCCCGAGCGGCTCAGCATGGCCAGCGCGGCCTGCAAGTCGCCCCGGCTGGCGCGGTCGGCAAAGTACTGCGCGGTCTTCATGGCCGAGAGCTTCTCGGCCACAGCGCTGACGATGAACTGATTGAGGGTGGTGCCGTCTTCGCGCGCCATCTGCTCGGCTCCCTGCTTGAGCGATGCTGGCAGGCGCAGCGCGTAGTTGCTCGGGGTTCCCATGGTCAGACTCCTTGAAAAAACTGCGCCGGCCCCATGACCGGAACGCCGAAGGCCCGGGCCTGCGGCAGAAAGTCGCGCTGGTTGAAAGTGATCAGGGTTACCGGCTGACCCAGCCCCTGTTCATTGACCGCCAGTTCCAGCACCAGGTCGTCCTTGGGATCGCGCAACTGCGGGCGCCACAAGAACTGGATCATCACCGGCAGAACGACGCCGGCCAGCACATCCAGCAGGTTGCGCACATCGGCGGTGGTCACGCCGGCAGAGGCGAGGTGCTCCGGGCGGGTCAGCACGTCTTCGTACTCCAGGAACAGCGGCACGCTGCACAACACCGGCAGCTGGCGCCGCAGCGCCCGGCGCAGCAACTCGGCCGACGCGCCGGTCGGACTGCGCACAGCAGCGACCAGCACGTTGGTGTCCAGGGCATAGTTCATATTGCAGGCAATATAAGTTTAGGTCCTCGCAGTGTCAACGCAGGCCTGGCCCGATACCCCTGCCCGTCTGGTGCGTTGCTTGCTTGTGTCATCGCACATGCCCTCTCCCCCACCCCACTCCCCCCCCGACATCCCCCCGATCGACTGGCGCGCCCAGGAGCTGCTGCTGCTGCGCGAGGTCATGAAGCTGGTCGGGCGCAGCCTGGCGCCGGGCTTCGTGCTGCGGGAGATGCTGCACCTCATGAGCGAGCTGCTGGGCCTGAACCGGGGGCGCATCGTGCTGCGGGATCCACCGGAAGGGGATGGCCAGACGCCGGTGGCGCGCATTGCCCATGCCTACGGCCTGACCGGCGACGAAGCGGCGCGCGGCGTGTACCGGCCGGGCGAGGGCATCACCGGCCGCGTGCTGGCAACCGGCATGCCGGTCATCGTGCAGGACGTGGATGCCGAGCCCGGCTTCCTGTTCCGGGCCGTGACCCGGGACCGCCTGCCGCCGCAGACCGTGGCCTTCGTGGCGCTGCCGGTGGTGGTGGACGGGCGCACCCAGGGCGTGCTGGCCTGCCACCGCATCCGCAGCCGGCAACGCCACCTCAACGACGATCTGGCCGTGCTCGGCCTGCTGGCCACCCTCACCGGCCAGCTGCTGCAGCTGCAGCGCCTGGTCGACGAGCAGACCCGTGTCCTGCAGGAGCGCAACCAGGAGCTGGCCCGGGCACTGGAGGTGAACACGGCCCGCTACGGTCTGATCGGCCGCTCGCCCCCGCTGCTGCAGGCCCTGGGCGAGCTGGAGCGGGTGTCGCAGTCGCAGGCCACGGTGCTGCTGCTGGGCGAATCGGGCACCGGCAAGGAGCTGTTCGCCCGCGCGGTGCACCTGGCCAGCGGCCGGCATGCGCAGCCCTTCATCAAGGTGAACTGCGCGGCCATTCCTGAGACCCTGTTCGAGTCCGAGCTGTTCGGCCACGAGAAGGGCGCCTTCACCGGTGCGGTGGGGTCGCGCGCCGGCTGGTTCGAGCAGGCCGAGGGCGGCACCCTGTTTCTGGACGAGATCGGCGAGCTGCCCTTGTCCTTGCAGTCCAAGCTGCTGCGCACCCTGCAGGAAGGCACGCTGGTGCGCCTGGGCGGGCGGCGCGAGGTGCGGGTGAACGTGCGGCTGGTGGCCGCCACCCACCGCGACCTGGCGCAGGACGTGCAGGCCGGCCGCTTCCGCCCCGACCTGTTCTACCGGATCAACGTCGTGCCGATACGCCTGCCGAGCCTGCGCGAGCGCCGCGAGGACATCCGCGCACTGGCCCTGCACTTCATCAGCCGCGCCAACCAGGCCCACCAGCGCAACGTGCACCTCACGCCGGGTGCGCTGGAGCGGCTGGACGCGCACGACTGGCCCGGCAACATCCGCGAGCTGGGCAACCTGATCGAGCGGGTGGTGCTGCTGGTGGACCAGACCCCGGTGGACGAAACGGTGCTGCGCCGCTTCATGCCCGGCGGCGCGGTGACGGCAGGATCGGCGGCGCCGGCCCGGGTGCAAGGCACACCCGTGCCGGCCTCCGCCGCGCCGCTGGTGCGCGACTACCAGAGCGCCGGTTCGCACGACGCCGATCAGCTCGCCGCCGCCCTGGCCCAGCACGGCGGCAACCAGTCGCGCGCGGCCCAGAGCCTGGGGCTGACCCTGCGGCAGTTTGCCTACCGGCTGAAGAAGGCCGGGCTGCGCTGAAACCCGGCGCTGCGTCGACCCAATGTCGACATATTGTCGACACAGTGGCCACCGACACGGAAGCATCCAGACAGGGAATTCCAGGTAAATCAAAGGCTTGCGATCGACCGGCCGCATGGCACGGGCATTGCGATGAAAGACACAGGCGCTCCTGCCTGCCCACTTTCCTCGCGAGGTCCTCATGTCCATTGAAGCCACCCTGATCGCACCCGCCCAGCTCCAGACCCTGATGTCGTCGGAGCCGGTCGTGCTCATCGACACCCGCGACGCCGACACCTTTGCGGCCGGCCACATTCCCGGCGCCGTGAACCTGCGCGAGGTGTTCACCTTCCTGGCCACCTCCACGCCCGAAGGTCTCATGGAGCTCAAGGCCACCTTTGCAGACGCGCTGGGCAAGGCCGGTCTGTCGGGTGCGGAGACGGCCGTGTTCTACGAGGACGCCATGAACAGCGGCTACGGCCAGTCGTGCCGGGGCTACTACCTGCTGACCTGGATGGGCTACCCGAAGATCAAGGTGCTCAACGGCGGCTTCAGCGCCTGGAAGGCCAGCGGCCTGCCGGTGTCGACCGAAGCGGTCACGCCGGTGGCGGCCACCTTCCCCGACCTGCCGCTGACCGACGTGATGCTGACCCAGGAGGACGTGCAGGCCGCCCTGGGCACCGACACCGTGCTGCTGGACGTGCGCGATGTGGACGAGTGGATCGGCGACAGCTCGTCGCCCTACGGCCGCGACTTCGCACCCCGCAAGGGCCGCCTGCCGGGCGCCCGCTGGGTGGAGTGGTACCGCTTCATGAAGCCCTCGCCGCAAGGCCCGGTGTTCAAGACGCCTGACGAAGTGCGCGCCGAATGCGCCACCGCCGGCATCGGCACCGACGACACCGTCTACCTCTACTGCTTCAAGGGCGCGCGCGCTTCCAACACCTTCCTGGCGCTCAAGCAGGCCGGCTTCTCGGATGTGCGCATGTACTTCGGCTCCTGGAACGAATGGTCGCGCAACGACAGCCTGCCGATCGAGACCGGCCTTCCGGTCAAGACCTCGCGCCCGGCACTGGCCCTGGCAGCCTGAACCTGCATGCGGCTGCCCCCTTCCCGCTTTTTCAACCCTGGAGACACCATGTCCGACACGCTCGCCACCACCCCCACCACCGTCAAGGCGTACCTGCGCCCGATCGACGCCGCCGGCCTGGCCACCTTTGCCGCCAAGGGCAAGGCCAACCCCGGCTCGCGCGGCACCAACAAGGTCCACACCGTGATGGAGGGGCAATACCGCTCGCTGAGCTATGTGGGCAACCACGCGGCGGTGGTGGTGGACGAGCCGCTGCACCTGTTCGGTCAGGACACCGCGCCGGCCCCGGGCGAGATCGTGCTCTCCGGTCTGGGCGGCTGCCTGGCGGTGGGCATCACCGCCGTGGCCACCTGGAAGGGTGTGAAGCTGAGCAAGCTGGAGGTGTTCCTGGAAGGCGACATCGGCAACCCCGCGGCCTGGGGTGCCGGTGGCGCGCTGGAAAAGACGCCGCCGGAAATGGGCTTCCAGGCCATCCGGGTGAAGGTGGTGGTGGAAGGCGATGCCCCGCGCGAAGTGCTCGACGAGATCGTGCAGCACGCCAACCACTACTCGCCGGTCGCCAACACGATGCGCAACCCGATCCCCTTCACCATCGCCATGGCCGACTGAGCCCGGAGGACACCGCATGAACCCCGCCGATCTTCCCCGTGACGCCGTGGCCACCACCGCCGAAGGCCTGCTGGATGCGGTGCGCACCGTGGCCCGCGGTCCGCTCGCCGAGGTGGCGGAGGCCATCGACCGGCAGGGCCACTACCCGCGCAGCGTGATGCAGCAGCTCGGCGCACTGGGCGCCATGAGCGCGCACCTCGATGCGCCGGCTGGCCGCAACGACTACGGCCTGGCCATCCGCGCCATGGCGGAGGTCTCGCGGGTGTGCGGGGCCACCGGCTTCATGGTGTGGTGCCATGCGGTGTGCGGCCTGTACATGCAGGCCAGCGGCAACCCGGCTCTGGGTGGCGATGCGCTCATGGCGCACGCCACCGGGCGCACCCTGGGCGGCACTGCGATGTCCAACCCGATGAAGAGCTATGCCCAGATCGAGAGTCTGCTGCTCAAGGCAGTGCCGGTGGAAGGTGGCTACCGGGTCAGCGGCTCCCTGCCCTGGGTCAGCAACCTGGGGCCCGACCATGCCTGCGGCGCACTGGCCGGCGTGGTGGACGAGCGCGGCGAGGTGGTGCGCGAGGTGATGTTCCTGCTGCGCTGCGATGCGCCCGGCGTGGAACTGCGCGACTGCCCCAGCTTCGCCGGCATGGAAGGCACCGGCACCTGGGCGCTGCGCCTGAAGGACCACTTCATCGGTGCCGACGAGATCATGGCCGACCCGGCCAAGCCGTTCATTGCCCGCATCCGTGGCGCCTTCGTCATGCTCCAGTGCGGCATGGCGCTGGGCGTGACGCAGGGCGCCATCGACACCATGTGGGCGGTGGAAGACCAGCTCGGTCATGTGAACCAGTTCCTGGACGAGCGCCCGGCCGACCTGCAGGCCGAACTGGACTCGCTGGAAGCCCGCGTGATGAAGCTGGCACAGACCCCGTTCGACATCTCGCCCGCCTTTTTCATCGAGGTGCTCGACGCCCGCGCCCACGGCGCCGAACTCAGCCTGCGCGCCGCGCAGTCGGCCCTGCTGCACCAGGGCGCACGCGGCTACCTCATGAGCTCGGACGTGCAGCGGCGGGTGCGCGAATCGCACTTCGTGGCCATCGTCACCCCGGCCATCAAGCACCTGCGCAAGGAAATCGCCCGGCTGTCCGCCGAGGTGATGCCGGCATGAACACAGCAGCCAACGCCGCCCCGTACCAGCAGTACATCTGCGACGCCTGCGGCTACATCTACGACGAGGCCGTTGGCGACCCCGACGGTGGCCTGGCCGCCGGCACCCGCTACGACGACATCCCGGACGACTGGGCCTGCCCGCTGTGCGGCGTGACCAAGGCCGACTTCCGGCTCTACCGCGCACCCAGCCTGGCCGAGCTGCAGGCCCGCTCGGGCGCGGCGTCCACCGGGGTGGTGCACCGCGGCGGCCCGGCCGGCGTGGTGATCGTCGGTGCCGGGCGGGCCGGCTGGGCCATGGCCCAGGCCCTGCGCGAGCGCGATGCGGCACTGCCCATCACCCTGGTCACCCGATGCGCCGGCGACGTCTATGACAAGCCGATGCTGTCGGTGGCCATGGCCCGGCAGCTGAACGACGGTGCGCTGGTCCGCGAGAGCGGCGCGGTGGCGGCGGCGCGCCTGGGCGTGCGCCTGCGCGCCCACACCGAAGCCGTGCGCATCTGCCCCGACACCCGCACCCTGCGCACCACCCGCGGCACCCTGCGCTACGACCGGCTGGTGCTGGCGCATGGTGCGCAGGCCTGCCTGCCGCCGGCGCTGCCGGCCGAGCTGTGCTGGCGGGTCAATCACCTGGATGCCTACCGCCGCCTGCGGGGCGCCCTGGGCGATGCGCCGCGCGACGTGCTGATCGTGGGTGCCGGCCTGATCGGCTGCGAGCTGGCCAACGACCTGGCCCTGGGCGGCCATCGCATCACACTGGTCGACCAGGCGCCGCACCCGCTGGGCCGGTGGCCGCAGCACCAGGCGGCCGACCCGCTGCTGGCGGCCTGGCAGGACATCAACATCCGCTTCGTCGGCGGGGTGCAGGTGCAGCAGCTCGAACGTGCCGGGGGCGCCGGCGGTGCGCTGCGCCTGACCACCGCGTGCGGCCAGCGGTTCGCGGCCGATCTGGTGATCGCTGCTGCCGGCCTGGCCACGCCGCCGCGCCTGGCGCAGAGCGCCGGCCTGGCCTGGAACAACGGCATTGCGGTGGACGCCGCCACTCTGTGCACCAGCGACCCGCGCATCCATGCGCTGGGCGACTGCATCGCCATCGACGGCCAGCCCAGCCGCTACATCGAGCCGATTGCGCGGCAGGCCCAGACCATTGCAGCCGCGCTGTGCGGCACGCCGGCGCTGCCATACCAGCCGCGCGCAGCGCTGGTGCGCGTCAAGACGACGTCGTGTCCGCTGACGCTGCACTGAGCCGGCGCCGTCGCACCGACACCACCTGCTCGCCGCTGCTCAGCGAGCGGGCCCGCAGCTGACCACAGCCGGCATCCACGTCCTGACCGGCCGACTGCCGCAGCTTGGTCAGGATGCCCCGGCGGTGCAGGCGCCGCGCGATGTCGGCCGCCTTCTCCCACGACGGGCGCTCGAACGGCAGGCCCGGCACCGCGTTGTACGGAATCATGTTGAGCACCGCGTACTTGCCCTGCAGCAGCCGAACGATGCCGTCGAGCTCTTCGTCGGTGTCGTTCACGCCGTCCAGCAGAGTCCACTGCACCTGCACCGGGTAGCCGGTGGTGCGGGCATAGGCCTCGCCGTGGGCCACCAGCTCGTCCGGCGCGATGCGCGGTGCGCGCGGCAGCAGCTGCGCGCGCAGGTCGGCCCGGGTGGTGTGCAGGGAGAGCGCCAGGGCCGGCTTCACGCGGCCACGGGGCAAGGCATCGAAGGCGCGCTCGTCGCCCACGGTGGAGAACACCAGGTTCTTGTGGCCGATGTTGCCCAGCGTGCCCAGCAGGTCGATGGCCTCCAGCACCGCATCCAGGTTGTGGGCCGGTTCGCCCATGCCCATGAACACCACCTTGTTGACCGACCGCTGCTGCCGGGCCAGGGCCACCTGGGCCACGATCTCGGCGCTGCCCAGCTGCCGGATCAGGCCACCGGTGCCGGTCATGCAGAAGGTGCAGCCCACCGCACACCCGACCTGGGTGGACACGCACACGCCGCCACGCGGCAGCAGCACGCTCTCCACCGTCTGACCATCGCGCAGGGCGACCAGCAGCCGGGCCGAACCGTCCTCACCCGGATGCACCGAGCCCAGCGTGGCCAGGCCCTGCAGCTCCTGCGTGACGGCCGGCAGGGCATCGAACAGGCCGCGCGGGAAATGGTGCTCCGGCTTGCGACGGCCACCGTCCACCGGCAGGGCGTTGGCCCAGGTGCGCAGCACGCGCTGCTCATGCAGCGGCCCGGCGCCCAGGGCCTGGAGTCGGTGGCGGATGTCGGCGATGTCCATGGGGACGGGATTGTCGCCCAGCCCCCGGCCCGGCGGGCGGGCGCCACAATGTTCCCACCGGCCCGGCAGGCGGCCGACAGGGAGACCCACCATGTTCGAGATGCTGATCCAGGCCCGCGAGGCCGATCTGGGCCACGGCCTGAAGGTGCGGCGCGTGCTGCCGTATGCGAAGCGCCGCATGGTCGGTCCCTTCATCTTCTGGGACCACGCCGGCCCGGTGACCATGCCGGCCGACCAGACCCGCCAGGCGGACGTGCGCCCGCACCCCCACATCGGCCTGGCCACCGTGAGCTACCTGCTGGGCGGCAGCATGACCCACCGCGACAGCCTGGGCACACACCAGCTGATCCGCCCGGGCGACGTGAACTGGATGACCGCCGGCAGCGGCATCAGCCACAGCGAGCGCTTCACCCACCCCGATTCGTTTGAAGGCGGCGGCCTGGAGCTGATGCAGAGCTGGGTGGCCCTGCCGGCCGAGCTGGAAGAAGTCGCACCGTCATTTGCCCACACGCCGCAGGCAGACCTGCCCACCTGGGACGAGGCCGGCGTGTGGATGCGGCTGGTGGCCGGCGAGGCCTTCGGACAGCGCAGCCCGGTGGTCACGCTATCGCCGCTGTTCCACCTGCACGCCGAGTGCCGCCCCGGCGCCCGGCTGCGCCTGCCCGGGCAGCACGCCGAACAGGCGGTGTATGTGGCGCGCGGCAGCCTGTCGTTCCAGGGCCAGCCGGTGCTGCCAGGGCAGCTGCTGGTGTTCGGCCGCGACACCGATGTCGACCTCACCGCACCGGAGGCCGCCACCGTGTTCCTGTTCGGCGGCGAGCCGCTGGGCCCGCGGCACATCTTCTGGAACTTCGTGTCGTCGCGGCCCGAGCGCATCGAGCAGGCCAAGGCCGACTGGAAGGCCGGGCGCTTTGCGCTGCCGCCCGGCGACGACCGCGAGTGGATACCGCTGCCCTGACCGGCAGCCCGTCAACGGCCGGCTCAGAAACCTTCGAGCACGATCTTGCCGCGGGCCTTGCCGCTTTCCAGCAGGGCATGGGCGCGGCGCAGGTTCGCGGCGTTGATGGTGCCCATGTGCTCGCCGACCGTGGTGCGCAGCTCGCCGGCATCCACCCGGCGCGCCACCTCGGTCAGCAGCCGGTGCTGCTCGATCATGTCCGGCGTCTCGAACAGGGAACGGGTGAACATCAGCTCCCAGTGCAGCGACAAGGCCTTGCGCTTGAGCGCCAGGATGTCGATGCTGCCGGGCGCCGGATCGTCGATCAGCCCGATCTGCCCCTGGGGCGCGATCAGCTCGACGATCTGGGCCATATGCTGCTCGGTGTGCGTCAGGCACACCACATGGCGCGGCGCAGGCAGGCCGGCGCTGCGGATGGCCTCGGCCATGGGCCGGGTGTGGTCGATCACATGGTGGGCACCGAGCGACTTCACCCATTCCACGGTCTCGGGCCGCGAGGCGGTGGCGATCACGGTCAGGCCGGTGAGCTGGCGCGCCAGCTGGACCAGGATGGAACCCACACCGCCGGCCGCACCGATCACCAGCAAGGCCTCTCCCTGCGCAAAGGCACCCTGCGGTACGCGCAGGCGGTCGAACAGCATCTCCCAGGCGGTGATGGCGGTCAGCGGCAGCGCAGCTGCGTCAGCGTCGGACAAGCTCTTCGGAGCCAGCGCCGCAATGCGCTCGTCCACCCGGTGCAGCTGGGCGTTGGCGCCCGGCCGGTGGATGGCGCCGGCGTACCAGACCCGGTCGCCCGGCTGGAACAGGGTCACCTGCGCACCGACCGCACGCACCGTGCCCACGGCATCCCAGCCCAGCACGGCCCACTCGCCGGCCGGCGGCACCGAACGCATGCGCATCTTGGTGTCCACCGGGTTGACGGCAATGGCGCTGACCTCCACCAGCAGGTCGCGCGGACCGGGTTCGGGATCGGGCAGCTCGACATCCTGCAAGGAGGACGGGTCATGGATCGGCAGGGACTGCTGGTAGGCGACGGCTTTCATGGGGTGCTCCGCATGGGGTTCAGGGAAGCCTGCAGTGTGGGCGGCCCGGCCAGCCGGATGAAGCCCCGCAGGCGCGATTCAGTTTCAATGAAAATCGAACGATGACCCGCCTGGCCGACCTGGAATTGATCACCCGCATCGCCGACCTGGGCAGCCTGACCGCCGCCGCGAAGTCGCTCGACTGCTCGCCGGCCGCTGCCAGCGCAGCACTCCAGCGGCTGGAGGCGCAATGGGGCGTGGCGATCTTCGTGCGCAGCACACGCAGCCTGCGCCTGTCGGCCGAAGGCGAGCGCCTCATGCCGCACGTCCGGCAGGCCCTGCAGGCCCTGGGCCAGGCGCGCGCCGCAGCCCAGCCCCACCGCCAGGTGCTGCGGGGCGAGCTGCAGATCTCCATGCCGTCCGATCTGGGCCGGCATGTGCTGCTGCCCTGGCTGGAAGCGTTCCAGCAGCAGCACCCGCAGCTCGCGCTGCGCCTGCACCTGTCCGACCACAACACCGACCTGATGCGGGTGCCGGTGGACATTGCCATCCGCTACGGCGCGCCGGCCGACTCGACCCAGGTGGCCCTGCCGCTGCTGCCGGACAACCACCGGGTGCTGGTGGCGTCGCCTGCCTACCTGGCACGGCACGGCGTGCCGGCACAAGCCCAGGATCTGGCCGATCACGAAGCCTTGCGTTTCATGCTGGGCGGCGAAGTTCCCAAGGTGTGGCGCCTGCAGATCGAGCACCGGTGGGTGGATGTACCGGTGCATGGCCGCCATTCGACCAACGATGGCGAGGTGGTCAAGCGCTGGGCCCTGGCCGGCCTCGGCATCGCCCACAAGTCGTGGCTCGACGTGGCCGCCGAACTGGCCACCGGGCAGCTGGTGCAGGTGAACCCGGCCTGGCGGGGCGAGCCCGCACCGCTGCATCTGGTGCTGCCGGGCCGGCGCCAGGTGACGCCGGCCGCACGAGCGCTGCGCGACTGGATCCGCCAGCAGCTCGAGGGGCTGACGGCCGGCGTGCGCGGCTAGTCGTCGTCCGCATCAGCATGAAAACGGTGCAGCACCCGGTGGATCACCGGGGTGAGCACCAGCGCCGCGACCACGATGAACACCAGTCCGGCATACAGCGCGTACGTGCCGGCAAACAGCTTGCCAGCCAGGGTCAGCGGGGGGTTCACCGGGCCCATGCCGCCCAGCAGCATGGCGGCATTCAGGAATGCATCGGGAGCCGAGAGCTGCTCCCAGTGCATGTAGCCCCACATGCCACCACCCAGCGATGCGGCCAGCAGCAGCGCAGCCAGCCCCAGGTGCCAGGCCAGTCGGGCTACAAAACGGCTGCGGGGCAGGGGCTCGTCTGAGCGGGACTCGTACATGAGGCACCAGCCTACTCCGCCACTCCGCACCTGCCAAGGCAGTGCAGCGACCCGGCCGCTCAGAGCCCCAGTTCGGTCAGTCCGGGGTGATCGGCAGGGCGGGGGCCGAGCGGCCAGTGGAACAGGCGCTCGGCCTCGGTGATGGGCCGGTCGTTGATGCTGGCATGGCGCTGCTCCATGTAGCCCAGCGCGTTGAACTGCCAGTTCTCGTTACCGTGCGAGCGGAACCACTGGCCGGAGTCGTCGTGCCATTCGTAGACGAAGCGCACCGCGATGCGCGCACTGTCAAAGGCCCACAGCTCCTTGATCAGCCGGTAGTCCAGCTCGCGCGCCCACTTGCGGACCAGGAAGCCATGCACCTGCTCGCGCCCCACCGGGAACTCCGCGCGGTTGCGCCAGCGCGTGTCCTCGGTGTAGACCTTCACCACCCGGTCCGGGTCGCGCGTGTTCCAGGCGTCCTCGGCCATGCGCACCTTCTGCGCAGCGGTCTCGGCGGTGAACGGCGGCAGGGGCGGACGGGGGTCCATGCGCGGTGCAGGCTGGCGTGGATCAGTACTGCTTGTACGGCAGGAACTTGCCGGACAGCACCACGTTGACGCGGTCGCCCTTCGGGTCGGCCTGGCGCTCGATGTCCATGCTGAAGTCGATGGCGCTCATGATGCCGTCGCCGAACTCTTCATGGATGAGTTCCTTGATGGTGGTGCCGTACACGCTGACGATCTCGTACCAGCGGTAGATCAGCGGATCGGTCGGCACCGGGGTCGGCAGCGAGCCCTTGTAAGGCACGACCTGCAGCCACTTCTGCTCTTCGGCGGTCAGGCCGAAGATCTTGCCCAGCACCTTGGCCTGCTCGGGGGTGGCGGTCATCTGGCCCAGGCACAGGGCGGTGGTCCATTCCTTGGACTGTCCGACCTTCTTGGCCACGCCGGCCCAGCTCAGGCCCTTGGCCACTTTGGTGCTGATGATCTTTTCGGTGACTTCCAGACGGTTCATGGTGTTGTCTCGTTGTGGTTGAGAGAGGTTGAAAAAGCGGAATGACGTTGCAGCACGGAGCGCTTCAATGCGCCTTGGCCCGCGTCACGAGGAAATCGACGATGTGATTGCGCAGCGGGTAATAGCCCTCCAAGTGGTGGAGCTGGCTGCGGGTGCGGCTGCGGGGCAGCGGGTTGACCACCACCTCGGCCATGCCGCCGGGCACATAGCCGGCGGGCGTTTCCTGGCCGTTGGTCATGAGCAGGATGCGGTCGGCCAGCAGGATGGCCTCGTCCACATCGTGGGTGATCATGAACACGGTCTGCTGGGTGTCGCGCACGATGCCCATGAGCTCGTCCTGGATGGTGCCGCGGGTGAGCGCGTCCAGGGCGCCGAAGGGCTCGTCGAGCAGCAGCATCTTGGGCTGGATGGCGAACGCCCGGGCAATGCCCACGCGCTGCTTCATGCCGCCGGAGAGCTGGCTGGGCTTCTTGTCGATGGCATGGCTCAGGCCGACCAGCCCGACGAACTTCTCCACATGCGCGTCGAGGTCGGTGCGGGCCATGTCGGGCCAGCGTGACTTGACGGCAAAGGCGATGTTCTGGCGCACGGTGAGCCAGGGCATGAGCGCATGGCCCTGGAACACCACGCCGCGCTCCAGGCTGGGGCCGGCGATCTCGCGGCCGTCCATGAAGGCATGGCCGCTGCTGGCGGTGTCCAGGCCGGCCAGCACGTTGAGGATGGTGGTCTTGCCGCAGCCGCTGTGACCGATGATGCACACGAACTCGCCGCGGTCGATACCGAAGGAAACGTCGGCGAACACCGGCTTGTCGGCCTGGTAGGCCTTGGCCAGCTGTTCGACCTTGAGGAAACCGCTCATCTTGGGATCTTTCGGGAGGGCCGAGACGGGCTCGACGGACAGGGTCTGGATGACGACCTCACGGTCGCTGGATTCACTCCACATAGGTCACCACCTTCTGGGCCTGGGCGAACATGAGGTCGAGCAGCATGCCGACCACGCCGATCACCAGCACCGCAAAGATCACGTTGGTCAGCGAGAGGTTGTTCCACTCGTTCCACACGAAGTAGCCGATGCCGGTGCCGCCGACCAGCATCTCGGCCGCCACGATCACCAGCCAGGCGATGCCCATGCTGATGCGCATGCCGGTGAGGATGGTGGGCGCTGCGGCCGGCAGGATCACCTGGAAGGCCTTGCGGATCGGGTTGACCTCCAGCGTGGCAGCCACGTTGAGCCAGTCGCGCTTGACCGAGGCCACGCCGAAGGCGGTGTTGATCAGCATCGGCCAGATCGAGCAGATGAAGATCACGAAGATGCCGCTGACGTCCGAGTCCTTGAGGGTGTAGAGCGCCAGGGGCATCCAGGCCAGCGGGCTGATGGGTTTGAGCACCTGCACGAAGGGGTTGAACGCCTTCTGCATCAGGGGCGACATGCCGATCAGGAAACCGAGCGGAATGGCCACGGCCATGGCCAGCAGGAAGCCCAGTGCCACCCGACCCAGCGAATGGGCCAGCTGGATGCCGATGCCCTTGTCGTTGGGGCCCTTGTCGTAGAACGGGTCCGACAGGTGCTCCCAGCTGGCCTTGGCCACTTCCAGGGGCGGCGGGAATCCGCTGGCCTTCTCGGCACCCGGGTCCTTGCCCATCATCTTGGCGTACTCGATCTCCTCAGCCGTCATGCCGGCCGAGGAACCACCGACGGAGGGACCGGTGGTGCCCAGCTGCCAGGCGCCGAGAAAGACGAACAGCAGCAGGAGCGACACCAGCGCAGCGCGCCATTGCAATCCGAGGGATTTCATGATCAGGCCTTCCGGATGGCGAAGCTCTTGAGGTAGTCCGCCGGCTTGGCCGGGTCGAACACCTTGCCCATGATGGTGTGCTTCTCGTAAGTGGGGCCGGCCTTGAACTCCTGGCCCAGGTCCTTCATGTACTTGCGGGCATCGGTGATCAGGAAAACCTTCTCGGCGATGGCCTTGTAGTCCACCTCGCCCTTGATGTAGCCCCATCGCTGCATCTGGGTGAGCATCCACACCGCCATGCTCTGCCAGGGCATCGGGTCGAAGTCGGCCCGCTCGGGCACGTTCTGGATCTTGCCCAGACCGTCGGCAAAGCGGCCGGTGAGCACCTGGTTGAGCACCGCCTCGGGCTGGTTCAGGTACTGGCTGGGCGCGATCACCTTGGCGATCAGTTCGCGGTTCTTCGGCTGGCGGGCCATGGCCGCAGCGGTGAGCACCGAGCGGTACAGGGCAGCGAAGGTGTTGGGGTTCTTCTGGATGAACTCGGTGCTGGTGCCGAAGGCGCAGCAGGGATGGCCGTTCCAGAGGTCCTTGGTCAGGACGTGGATGAAGCCGACCTCGTCGAACACCGCGCGCTGGTTGAACGGATCCGGGCCCAGGAAGCCATCGATGTTGCCGGCCCGCAGGTTGGCCACCATCTCGGCCGGCGGCACGACGCGGATCTGGACATCGGTGTCGGGGTTGATGCCGTTCTCTGCCAGGTAGTAGCGCAGCAGGAAGTTGTGCATCGAGTAGTCGAACGGCACCGCGAACTTGAAGCCCTTCCAGTTCTTCGGATCGCGGTTGTCCTTGTGCTTGAGCGACAGCGTGATGGCCTGGCCGTTGATGTTCTGGATGGTGGCCACATTCATGGGCGTGGCGTTGCTGCCCAGACCGAGCGAAATGGCCAGCGGCATCGGCGACAGGAAGTGCGAGGCGTCGTACTCCTTGTTGATCATCTTGTCGCGCACCAGCGCCCAGCCCGCGGTCTTGGTCACCTCCACGTTCAGGCCCTGCTTCTGATAAAAGCCCAGCGGGTGGGCCATGATCAGCGGCGTGGCGCAGGTGATGGGGATGAAGCCGATCTTGAGGTTGGTCTTCTCCAGCGCGCCCTTCTCCTGGGCCATGGCCTGCAGGCTGGCCACCGGCACCACGCTGGCGATCGCTGCCATGGCCGTGCCCTTGCCCACGGCGCGCAGGAAGCGGCGGCGCTGCTCGTCGTGCGGGAAGATGGCCTTGACCAGCGTCGCCTCGATGAACTCGTTGCTGTAGGCCTCGAATTCGGCGGTCTCGCTGCGCTCGCGCAGGGTCTTGGCCGCCTGGTCGGAAGCGCGTTGCACGGCTTCCTCGGCCTGGTGCTCGGCGACCGTGTGGTCACGGCCGCAGCTGCACTTGAGCATCAGGGGACGATCGGCGTTGTACGGGTCGAAGAATTCAGACATGGCGCACCTCGTGGGTTGATGGACGAGGTGCCCCTTGCAAGCAACGGGCCAGATACCCGTGGGGGGCATGCCAACTGGCCCGCTTCTCGGCAGATCGCGGGGATCGGCACGACCCGTTGTAGGGCCAGCCCTACAAATCAGCGTCCGGTGCCGTGCCGCTGGGCGTACAGCGCCAGTTCGACGTCGTTCTTGGTGCCGGTCTTCTCCAGGATCCGCGAACGGTAGGTGCTCACCGTGTTGGCCGCCAGACCGAGCTGCGCACCAATTTCGCTCACGGTGCGGCCCTGGGTCAGCAGGCGGTAGACCTGGTACTCCCGGTGCGAGAGCGCCTCGGGCCCGCCCTGCGCGCCACCCTGGCCCACGGCGGCGGCCAGCGCTTCGGCCGTGGCCTGCGACAGGAACACCCCGCCGCCCGCCGCCTTGCGGACCGCCATGAGCATGTCGTCCGGGTCGGCGCTCTTGTTCAGGTAGCCGCAGGCACCCAGCTTGATGCAGCGCACCGCGTACTGGCGCTCCGGGTAGGTGCTGAGCATGAGGACCGGCAGGGCCGGGTATTCGCGCTTGAGGGTCTGCAGCACATCCATGCCGTCGATGCCGGGCATGGCGATGTCGAGCATGACCAGGTGCAGCCCCTCGGAGCCGCCCAGGGCCCGGACCTGCTCCAGCACCTCGGGGCCGGACTGGGCTTCAGCCACCACCTGCACGTCCGGCGCCTCGGCCAGGATCTGCTTGAGGCCCTCCCGCACGATGCGGTGGTCGTCCCCGATCAGCACCCGGATGGTGTCGGTCAACACATCGAACTGCGTGTTCACAACGTGGCTCCTGCCTGCAGCAGCACCGTCAGGCACATGCGCGTGCCCTGTCCTGGTGCGCTTTGAATGTCGATGACGCCGCCGAAGTGCCGCGCCCGCTCCCGCATGCCCATGATGCCGTAGGCATCCGGGGCCTCGAAGGCCTGGGGCGTGGCCCCCACGCCGTTGTCATGGACGCTCAGTTTCAGCTCGCCCCCCCGCACCGCAGCCCTGACCTGCAGGCGATCGGCGCGGGAGTGGCGGCCCACATTGCTCAGCATTTCCTGAAAGATCCGGAACACCGCCATGGCCAGTGGCTCCGGCGGCTCGGGCCATTCGCCTTCCGGGTCGGCCTCCATGCACCAGTCCAGTGCCATCTCGGCGCTCTGCACGAATTCCTGGGCCTGCCACTCCAGCGCCGCCCACAGGCCCTGGTGGTCCAGGATGCTGGGCCGCAGGTCGGTGATGATGCGGCCGACGTTGTCCACCGCGTTCTCGATCAGCCGGCTCATGTTCTGGCACTTGCAGCGCATGCGCTGGCGCATGTCCTGGGCCTGCTCGGGCGGGCGGCCTTCCTGCTCGGACAGGCGCTTGTCCATCCAGTTGACGTCCATCTTGAGCGCCACCAGCAGGCTGCCCAGCTCGTCGTGCACCTCGCGGGCGATGCGGGTGCGCTCATCCTCCCGCACCGACTCGGACCAGGCGGCCAGTTCCCGCACCTGGTGCAGCGCGGTTTCCAGCGCGTGGGTGCGCTCGCGCACGCGGGCCTCCAGCTCGTCCTTGGCCCGCTGCAGGGCGTCGGCTGCCCGCTTGCGCTCGGTGATGTCCACGAAGGTCACCACCGCGCCGCGCACCTGACCCTCGTCCAGGATGGGGTGGCTGCTGTACTCCACCGGGAAGCACGAGCCGTCGCGGCGCCAGAACACCTCGCTGTCGATGCGGCAGGGCAGCCCCTGGCGGAAGGCATTGAAGATCGGACAGTCCTCCACCGGATAGGCCGCGCCGTCGGCATGCGAATGATGGGTGAGGTCATGCATGTTGCTGCCCAGCAGCTCGGCCGGCTCGAAGCCGATCATGCGGGCACCGGCCGGGTTGATGAACACGCACAGGCCGTCCAGATCCACCCCGAACACGCCCTCGCCGGTGGAGTCCAGCATGAGGGCCAGCGGGTCGCGCCAGACCTGCTGTTCGGGCGCGCGGGTGGCATGGGCCGGCATGAGGACGTCTGGGGTCATGGCAGCAGGTTAGCAATCGACATGCCACGGACGATACCCGCTGTCCCATGATGCGGTGACAATGCCATACCTCCACTCCGTACCGTTTCATGCTCCTGCTCGACCGACTCCTGCGCCAGCGCGAAACCCGGCGACGCCGCCTGCGGGTCCGGGCCTCCACCCCTGGCATGCTGGCCGCCAGCCTGCTGCGCTCCCCATCGGCCCTGGCCCAGCTCAGCGAGGACGACGCCGTCACCGTGGTGGCTTACATGCAGCTGCGGCGGTTTGAACGGGGTGAGTCGATCGTGAAGGAAGGCGACGATGCCAGCGGCCAGAACGGCTTCATGGCGCTGGTGGTCGAAGGCGAAGTGACGGTGGAGTCCCAGCTGATGCACCGAGCCCAGCCGCTGACGGTGAACGTGCTCGGCCCGGGCGAGGTGCTGGGCGAGATGGCACTGCTCGACGGCGACGCCCGCTCGGCCAGCTGCAATGCCAGCACCGACGGCGTTCTGGCGGTGCTGCACCGCGAGTCGCTCCAGATGCTGATGGCCGAGGAACCGGTGACCGCCACCCGGCTGCTGGCCGCCGTGGGCTACCGGCTGAGCCTGCGCCTGCGGGAGCTGGAGGCCAAGTACAAGGTCTACGACAGCCTGGTGGCCTCCCTGCAGGCCGAGGTGGCCCGGCCCGGCCGGCGCTGAGCCATGAAAAAACCCCGGCCGCAGCCGGGGTCGGTGATCAGGCCAGGGAAGGCGTCAGGCCTTGGGGGCGGTCTTGGCGCTCCAGATCATGGTGATGGTCAGGATGCCCACCACCACGCCCAGCGAGATGGCCACCGGGATCTTGTAGATGTCGATCAGGACCATCTTGGTGCCGATGAACATCAGGATCACGGCCAGGCCGTAGTTGAGCAGGTGGAACTTGCTGGCCACCGCCTGCAGCAGGAAGAACATGGCGCGCAGGCCCAGGATGGCGAACACGTTGCTGGTCAGCACGATGAACGGGTCCTGGGTGATGGCGAAGATGGCCGGGATGGAGTCCACCGCAAAGATCACGTCGGTCAGACCGACCAGGCAGATCACCATGAACAGCGGCGTGGCGATGCGCTTGCCGTTTTCCAGGGTGAAGAACTTCTCGCCGTCGAAGTTGCGGCTCACCGGGATCAGGCGGCGCAGCAGCTTGAGGGCCGGGTTGTCGTCCAGGCTCGGCTCCTGGCCGGCGGCCCACCACATCTTCACGCCGGTCAGGATCAGGAAGGCGCCGAAGACGTACAGGATCCAGTGGAACTGCTGCAGCAGCCAGCCACCGACCAGGATCATGATGGTGCGCAGCACGATGGCGCCGATGATGCCGATCATCAGCACCCGCTTCTGGTAGGCCGGCGGCACCGCGAAGTAGGTGAAGATCAGCAAGAAGACGAAGATGTTGTCGACCGCGAGGCTCTTCTCGATCAGGTAGCCGGTGAGGAACTCCAGCGACTTCTCGTTGGCGATCTCGGTGGAACCGGTGGTGTCCTTGATGGCCCACCAGAACAGGCCGTTGAACAGGAAGCTCAGTGCCACCCAGACAATGGACCAGTTCAGGGCTTCCTTGACGCCCACTTCGTGAGCGCCCTGCTTCTTGAGGACGACGAAGTCGACGAACAGTGCCGCCAGAACGAAGGCGACAAAAACGACCCACAGCCAGACTGGCGCGATGCTTTCCATGAAATACCTCGGATTGGTGTTGACGAACACCCCAAGGTCTTGTCAGCAACCGGCATGGCGCCGGTTGGGCAGTTCCCGGCAGCGGTGAGACTGCGGATTGACGAGAACTCCGTCCGCCGAGGGCCCGGCGTGGTGCCGGGTGGCAGATGACTACTCCCCTTGAAGGGACGGCAGATTATGCCAAAGGCCCGAATGACCCCGGACGCCGACCGGGAATCCGGATCAGGCCGGATCGGCGCGGAACGGCCCGCGCTGCAGCGCCCGCGGCGCCAGCGGCAGCACGCTGTGGCCGATGGCCTCGATGTGCTGCGGCGTCGTGCCGCAGCAGCCGCCCACGATGTTGACCAGCCCTTCGGCGGCGAACTCGTGCAGCAGCCGGCTGGTGACCTCGGGCGTCTCGTCGAAGCCGGTGTCGCTCATCGGGTTGGGCAGGCCGGCGTTGGGGTAGCAGCTGATGAAGGTGTCGCCGGCCACCTTGGCCA
The DNA here is from genome assembly GCF_958439165.1 of uncultured Hydrogenophaga sp. Taxonomy (GTDB): domain Bacteria; phylum Pseudomonadota; class Gammaproteobacteria; order Burkholderiales; family Burkholderiaceae_C; genus Hydrogenophaga. The sequence continues at coordinate 26,813 of NZ_OY288130.1, forward strand.
GCTCCTGGATGTAGGGCCGCATGAGTGTGGCGCCCAGGGCGCAGTTCAGGCCCACCGCCAGCGGCTGCATGTGGCGCACGCTGGCCCAGAAGGCGCTCACCGTCTGGCCGCTCAGGATGCGGCCGGAGGCATCGGTGACGGTGCCGCTGATGATCAGGGGCAGCCGCTGACCGGTCTGCTCGAAGAACTCGTCGATGGCAAACAGCGCCGCCTTGGCATTGAGCGTGTCGAAGATGGTCTCGACCAGCAGCACGTCGGAGCCGCCTTCGACCAGTGCCTGCACCTGCTCGAGATAGGCCTGGCGCAGCTGCTCGAAGTTGATGTTGCGTGCGCCGGCATCGTTCACGTCCGGGCTGATGCTGGCCGTCTTGGGCGTCGGGCCCAGGGCGCCGGCCACGAAGCGGGGCTTGTCGGGGGTGCTGAACTTGTCGCAGGCCGCGCGCGCCAGCCGGGCCGAGGCCAGGTTCATCTCGCGCGCCAGGCCGGCCATGTCGTAGTCCTCCTGGGCCACGGTGGTGGCGCCGAAGGTGTTGGTCTCGATCAGGTCGGCGCCGGCGGCCAGATACCCTTCATGGATGTCCTGGATCACGTCCGGCCGGGTCAGGCTGAGCAGCTCGTTGTTGCCCTTGACGTCGCGGTGGAAGTCCTTGAAACGCTCGCCCCGGTACTGCTCCTCGGTCAGCTTGAAGCGCTGGATCATGGTGCCCATGGCGCCGTCCAGGATGGCGATGCGCTGGCGCAGGATGCCCGGCAGGGCCTGGGCACGGGTGTAGACGGGCAATCGGTCAGGAGCGTTCATCCCGCCATTGTAGGAAGACCCCCCGCGCGGAGCCGCAGGAACGGGGCCGGAAATCCCCGACAATCACGGCCCATGAAGCACCTCACCCCCACGCAGGCCTGGTCCTGGCTGCAGGCCGAACGGCAAGCCCGCGAAGCCCGTGGCGAGGCACCGCCGCTGTTCGTGGACGTGCGCATGGAGATCGAGTCGCTCTACGTGGGCCGCCCGCCCGGGGTCGAGAACATCCCCTGGTACGAATACCCCGACCTCACCCCCGATCCGGCGCGTTTTGCCCGGATGGTGGAATCCGAGGCCGGTGACAAGGCCCGTCCCGTCCTGCTGATCTGCCGCAGCGGCAAGCGCACGCTGGACGCCGGCACCGCCCTGGAAGCGGCCGGCTTCACCGACGTCAGCCATGTGGTCAACGGCTTCGAGGGCGAGCTCAACGAGCACTTCAAGCGCTCCAGCGTGAACGGCTGGCGCTTCGAAGGTCTGCCCTGGGAACAGATGTAATCCGATGCTGGATGCCATCGACGTCGCGCCGGGCAGCGAGGTGCTGGAAGCCTCGCTGGCGGTGCTGCAGGAGGTGTTCGGTTTCGACGCCTTCCGGGGGCCTCAGGCCGACATCGTGAGCCATGTGGGCGCCGGCGGCGACGCCCTGGTGCTCATGCCCACCGGCGGCGGCAAGTCGCTGTGTTACCAGGTGCCGGCGATCGTGCGCCAGCAGGCGGGCCACGGCCTCACCGTGGTGGTATCGCCCCTGATCGCCCTCATGCACGACCAGGTCGGCGCCCTGCTGGAAGCCGGCGTGGCGGCCGCCTTCCTCAATTCCAGCCTGAGCGGTGAAGATGCCCAGCGCATCGAGAAGCAGATGCTGCGCGGCGAACTGACCCTGCTCTACGCCGCACCCGAACGCCTCACCACGCCGCGCTTCCTGGCCCTGCTCGACTCGCTGCACGAGCGCGGCGCACTCGCCCTGTTCGCCATCGATGAGGCCCACTGCGTGAGCCAGTGGGGCCACGACTTCCGGCCCGAATACCGCGAACTCTCGGTGCTGCCCGAGCGCTTTGCCGGCGTGCCGCGCGTGGCGCTCACCGCCACCGCCGACGACCTCACCCGGGCCGACATCGTCGAGCGGCTGCAGCTGCAGCAGGCCCGCACCTTCATCAGCAGTTTCGACCGGCCCAACATCCGCTACCTGGTGGTCGAGAAAAAGGACGCCACCGCGCAGCTGCTGCGCTTCATCCGCGACGAGCACACCGGCCCGGGCGGCACCGACGCGGGCATCGTCTACTGCCAGTCGCGCCGGCGGGTGGAAGAGGTCGCTGCGCTGCTGGCCGACGCCGGCCTGAACGCCCTGCCCTACCACGCCGGACTGGACGCTGCGGTGCGTCAGACCCACCAGGACCGCTTCCTGCGTGAGGACGGCATCGTCATGGTGGCCACCATCGCCTTCGGCATGGGCATCGACAAGCCCGATGTGCGCTTCGTGGCCCACCTGGACATGCCCAAGAACATCGAGGGCTACTACCAGGAAACCGGACGCGCCGGCCGCGATGGGGAAGCCGCCAATGCCTGGATGGCGTACGGCCTGCAGGACGTGGTCAACCAGCGCCGCATGATCGACGAGAGCCCCGCCGCCGACGCCTTCAAGCAGGTGCTGCGCGACAAGCTGGACGCGCTGCTGGCCCTGGCCGAAGCGGCCGACTGCCGCCGGGTGAGGCTGCTGGACTACTTTGGCGAAACCAGCCAGCCCTGCGGCAACTGTGACAACTGTCTGAACCCGCCGGCGCTGTTCGACGCGACCGAGCCCGCCCGCAAGCTGCTCTCGTGCATCTACCGGGTGCAGCAGTCCAGCGGCCATGGCTACGGGGCCGGGCACATCATGGACATCCTGCGCGGCAAGACGACCGAGAAGGTGCTGCAGAACGGACACCAGTCGCTCAGCACCTTCGGCATCGGCGCCGACTGGTCCGAGACCCAGTGGCGCGCCCTGGTGCGCCAGCTGATTGCCCGCGAAGCCCTGAGGGTGGAAGACGCGCCCTACAACACCCTGCACCTGGCCGACGGCGCTCGCGCCATCCTCAAGGGCGAGTGCACGGTGCAGCTGCGCCAGCTGGTCGACAAGGCGCCCGGCGGCCGCAGCCGGCGCGCCGCCCGCACCGAGGCCGACCACAACGGCCAGCCGCTGTCGCTGGCTGAACGCGACTGCCTGGACGCCCTGCGCGCCTGGCGGGCGGAAGTGGCCCGCTCGCACAACCTGCCGGCCTACGTCATCTTTCACGACAGCACGCTGCGCGAGATCGCGGTGCGCCGTCCGCGCGAGCCATCCGATCTCGACGGCATCGCCGGGCTGGGCGTGAAAAAGCGCGAGGCTTACGGCGCGGAGGTGCTTCGGGTGGTGAGTGCTTTCGCGTAAGCCCTCAAGTTTTCAGCAGCCCGGTCGAGAACCTAGGTCTGACAGCCTTTGCCGTCCGTCGGCGAGCCGGGCTGTGAACCCTGTCACGGCCTCAAGCCAGCCCGTGGCCTGTCGATGACATGGGTGTCCGGGAAAATTCCTTCCCGGCGGTTCCCGACAGGAGTGCGGCATGTTCTTCAAGCTGCCTTGGTTCAAGAAACATCAGACCCCGACCTACCAGCACACCGAGATGCTGGAAATGGATTTCCTCATCGACGAGTTCCATGAAGCCCTGGCCGACATCCAGGACCCGCTGCGCGGCCGCCTGCATGCCGCGGTGATGCTGGCCCAGTCCCCGAAGGACCTGTGGTTCCTGCGCAGCAAGATCTTCAATCTGGTGTCGCGGCAGCACTGCGAGTCGGAGGCCAACCGCCGCATCGCACGGCTCGACCAGAAGCTGCAGTTCTTCGTCCAGAACCACCCCGACTATTCGCCCGAGGAAATCCCCTCGCGGCCCATGACCCTGCACTGATCGCCCGTGCCGCGCCGCCTCAGGCCATGAAGCCGAGCCGACGCGATTCGCGCACCTCCGGCTTGATGCGGTGCTCCGCTTCCAGCTGCTCCAGGAAGACCTCGGGTGAAGGCGCCTCACCCAGTATCTCGGCCTGCCGCTTGACGGCGGCGAAATCGCCGGGGCACAGCTGCTCCAGCACGGCCAGCCGCCGGCACATGGCTTCATCCAGCCGCGACGCGTCCCCGCCCAGCGCCTCGACCACGAACATCGTCTCGCGCTGCTGCGGCATCAGTGGCCGGAAACGGATCTTGAAGGTGAAGCGCCGCAACGCTGCCTGATCGATGCTGTCCATCAGGTTGGTGGTGCAGATGAAGATGCCGGCAAACCGCTCCATGCCCTGCAGCATCTCGTTGACCTCGGTGACCTCGTAGGTGCGCTGTGCGCCGCGGCGGTCCTGCAGGAAGCTGTCGGCCTCGTCCAGCAGCAGCACCGCCCGTTCGGCCTCGGCCTCGCGGAACATGGCCGCCATCTGCTGCTCGGTCTCGCCCACGAACTTGCTCACCAGATCGCTGGCCCGCCGGATCATGAGCGGCCGCTCCAGCTGCTCGGCCAGGTGCTCGGCCAGCGCCGTCTTGCCGGTGCCCGGTGCGCCATGAAAACACAGGCAGCCGTGTCCGCGCGCCTTGAGCGCCTCGATGATGCGGGCCACCGGATGGCGCGACTCCACATTCAGCATGTCCAGGCTGTACTGGGTGACGGCGGGCCGCTGCACCAGGTCGGGCTTGCGCCCCAGGGCATGGTCGGCATTGCGCAGCTGCCGTTCGATCAGGGCATCCAGCGGCGTGGCGGCGGCGCGGCGCCGGGTGGTCGGGCGCGGCCCCTGGGCCAGCTGGGCGAACCGCACCGCAGTCCGGATCTGGGCCGGCGTGAGGCCCTTGCGCTCGGTCAGACGGGCCACCAGCCCGTCGCTCACCGGCACGCCTTCCAGGGCCGTGCGCACCAGCTGCTCCCGCGCTCCCGGTGGCGGGCTCTTGAGTTCGAGGTGGTAGGCAAAGCGACGCCGGAAGGCGGGGTCGATCTGCTCGATGCGGTTGGTGACCCAGATGGTGGGCACCGCATTGGACTCCAGCACCTGGTTCACCCAGGCCTTGCCGCTGACGCTGCCGGTGTGGGGCGCGCTCACATGCTCGGCCCGCGCCATCAGCTGGGCGGCCTCGCTGGAGATGGGCGGGAACACGTCCTCCACCTCGTCGAACAGCAGCGCCGAATGGGCCATGCCCTTGAGGAACACCTGTGCGATCTGCAGCGAGCGGTAGCGGTCGCGGCCCGAGAGCGCATTGCCGTCGCGGTCGGCGTACTCCACCTCGAACAGCTCCAGACCGGCGGCCTGTGCCACCACCCGGGCCAGCTCGGTCTTGCCGGTGCCCGGCGGGCCGTACAGCAGGACATTGATGCCGGCCTCCTTGCGGGCCACCGCCTCGCGCAGCAGGCCGCAGAGCAGGCGGACGTCCTCGCCCACGTAACCGAAGTCGCGTTCGCTCAGGGACGAGCGCGCCGCCGGACGGGTGAAGACCGCCATCAGCTCGCTTTCCGACCGGTATTCCCGCATCAGCACCGGAGGCAGCTTCTCGCTGACCTTCATGAGGTCGGCCAGGTCGGTGATGTTGTGCTCGGAGATCAGGTTCTCGACCATGCCGATGCGCTCCAGCCGGGAGCCGGCGCGCAGCGCCTCGCCCACTTCGCTGGCCTTCACACCGGCGACTTCGGCGATGGCGGCATAGGCCTCCGGCGCGTTGTTGACCTTGAACTCCACCAGGATGGAACGCAGGTCGCGCTGGTAGCGTGCCAGGGTGCCGTACAGCAGCAGCGCCCGCTCGGCCCGGTTGAGCTGGAGCAGCGCCGACAGGGCATCGATGTTCTTCTCCACCAGGGTGCTCTGCTTCTTGAGGGCCTGGCTGAGCCAGTCGCCGGTGACCGACAGCACCGACAGCAGGTCCTTGGGCGACTCCTTGGCGTATTCGTCGAGGTAGAAGAAGAGCGTGCCCTCTTCGTATGGACCTCGCCACACGCCATAACGCTCCATGAAGGCCGCGATCGGCAGGGCCTCGTGCCCCAGCCACAGTTCGTTGTCCTTGCAGCGGCGGTGCAGGAACTCGCGCAGGCGGCCCAGCACGGTATGGGGCCAGACCAGGTGGCGCCCCGCCAGCGACAGCAGGGTGTTGAGGTCGCGCCGCACATTGAAGCGCGGTCCCTGGCGGGCCGCCAGGGTGAGGACGAAGTGCGAGCACATCAGATCCAGCACCGGCGCCTGCCGCAGACCCGGCGGCACGAACACGCGGCCTTCGGCCCGCACGTCGGCGGTCACGGCGAGCCGGGCCTCGCGCGCATCGGGCGGCGTCGGGCCGGTTGCGGGCAGCGGCGGCGTACGTCGGCTCATCGTTGCACCTCCTGGGCGGACTGGCTTCCGGTGGGCAGGCGCACAGACACCTGCGCGATGACCATAACCCAGCTTCATGCCGGATGGAAGTGCATGATGGCCCGCATTGCGGGGGCTTTTCCGCGGGTCGGGCGGCACAATGTCACGATGCTCGCACTCCATGACATCCAAGCGGCGGCCAGCCGCCTGACCGGCCAGCTGCTCGACACCCCGTGTGTCGAGTCCCGGACCCTCTCCCAGCTGGTGGGCTGCCAGGTGTTCCTCAAGTTCGAAAACCTCCAGTACACCGCCTCCTTCAAGGAACGCGGCGCCTGCAACAAGCTCAGCCAGCTCGATCCCGGGGAACGGGCCCGCGGCGTGGTGGCCATGAGCGCCGGCAACCATGCCCAGGGCGTGGCGTACCACGCGCAGCGGCTGGGCATCCGCGCGGTCATCGTCATGCCGCGCTTCACGCCCGGGGTGAAGGTGGAACGCACACGGGGCTTCGGCGCCGAGGTGGTGCTGCACGGCGACACGCTGGACGAGTCGCGAGCCCACGCCCGGGAACTCGCTGCCAGTCAGGGGCTGGTGTTCGTGCACCCCTACGACGATGCGGCCATCGTGGCCGGTCAGGGCACCATCGCACTGGAGATGCTGCGGGCCCAGCCCGATCTCGACACGCTGGTCATTGCCGTGGGGGGCGGTGGCCTGATCGGCGGCATGGCGGTGGCGGCCAAGGCGCTGAAACCCGGCATCCGGGTGGTGGGCGTGCAGACCGAGCGCTTCCCGGCCATGGTCAATGCCATGTGCGGCACCCACCATGCCCAGGGCAGCAGCACCATCGCCGAAGGCATTGCGGTGGGTTCGCCGGGCGAGCTCAACCAGGCACTGGCCCGCCAGCATGTGGACGACTGGCTGCTGGTCGACGAAGGCGACATCGAGCAGGCCATCGTGATGCTGCTCGAGATCGAGAAGACACTGGTCGAAGGTGCCGGTGCCGCCGGCCTCGCCGCCCTGATCCGGCACCCGGGACGCTTTGCCGGTCAGCGGGTCGGGCTGGTGCTGTGCGGCGGCAACATCGACCCCCTGCTGCTGGCCTCGATCATCGAGCGCGGCATGGTGCGCGGTGGCAGGCTGGCCCGGATTGCGGTGAACGCCCGCGACGTGCCGGGCAACCTGGCCCGCATCACGGCGCTCGTGGCCGAAGCGGGCGCCAACATCGACGAGGTCCATCACCAACGGGCCTTCACCCTGCTGGCGGCACAGAACGTGGAGATTGAACTCGTCCTGCAGACCCGGGGTCATGAGCACGTGGAGGCGGTGCTGCGCCACCTCCACCAGGCCGGGTTCCAGGCGCGGCGCGTCTGAGCCCCGGGATCGGGCCGGCGCCTTCCCTTAAAATCCGCGCAGTTCGTCCATTTTCCGGAGATTCGAGACCATGTCGCACCACGATCACCACGCCCCCGCCGAGCAGACCGAAGACGTCGTGGAGTCCATCGTTCATCACATGCCCATCGTGCTGCCGGTGGCCGGCGGCGTGCTCATCTTCCTGCTGGCCTTCATCGCCGTGTTCATGGCCTGAAGCCCCGTCGGGAGCCACGGCGTTCATTGCGCCGGCCAGCCTCCCGCCGACCAGAAGCCGGACCCCGCAAAGGGCTCCGGCTTTTTCTTTCTCCAGCCTGTCCGCCGGGCTCTGGATACCGCATCACGTTATGCGGGCTTTGCATGTAACCCGTCGGTAACCTGACGGGGGCTTGCCTAAAATAGCGGCACTGGCCGACCCGCCCACCGGACGCCGCGAACACCCTCCACCGCGCCCGCCACCGTGCTGCAACCGCCAAACGCCACTGCAGCCCTGAGCGCCGACCGCCCGAATCTGCTGTGCAGACACCGACAGCCGCAACCGTTCCGTGTGGAACCTGCGGCTGTCAGCGTCTGTGGAGCGCGCCGAACATTCACTCTGGAGCCGTCCCCATGAACTCACCCGTGATGCAGGGCCTGTCCCTCAACACCCCTTCCTACGTCAAGCACGCCCGGCTCATTGCCTGGGTGGCCGACATGGCTGCGCTGTGCAAGCCTGCCCACATCGTCTGGTGCGACGGCAGCGACGAAGAGTACGACCGGCTGTGCCAGCAGCTGGTGGACGCCGGCACCCTCAAGCGGCTGAACCCCGAACTGCGCCCCGACAGCTACCTGGCCTGGTCCGACCCGTCCGACGTGGCCCGCGTCGAGGACCGCACCTTCATCTGCTCGCAGCGCCAGGAAGACGCCGGCCCGACCAACAACTGGAAGGATCCTGCCGAGATGCGCGCCACTCTGCAGCCCCTGTTCGATGGCTGCATGCGCGGCCGCACCATGTACGTGGTGCCGTTCAGCATGGGCCCGCTGGGCAGCCCGATTGCCCACATCGGCATCGAGCTCTCCGACAGCGCCTACGTGGCCGTCAACATGAAGCTCATGACCCGCATGGGCAAAGGCGTGTTCGACGTGCTGGGCGCCGACGGCGACTTCGTGCCCTGCGTGCACACCGTGGGTGCTCCGCTGGCCGAAGGCGAGGGCGACAAGACCGCCTGGCCCTGCAACCCCGAGACCAAGTACATCGTCCATTACCCCGAAACCCGCGAGATCTGGAGCTATGGCTCCGGCTACGGCGGCAACGCACTGCTGGGCAAGAAATGCTTCGCACTGCGCATCGCGTCCACCATGGGCCGTCAGCAGGGCTGGCTGGCCGAGCACATGCTGATCCTGGGCGTGACCAGCCCCGAGGGCAAGAAGTACCACGTGGCCGCCGCCTTCCCCAGCGCCTGCGGCAAGACCAACTTCGCCATGCTGATCCCGCCGAAAGGCTTTGAAGGCTGGAAGGTCACCACCATCGGCGACGACATCGCCTGGATCAAGCCCCAGGCCAACGGCCGCCTGCACGCCATCAACCCGGAAGCTGGCTACTTCGGCGTGGCCCCGGGCACCAACACGCTGACCAACCCGAACTGCATGGCCAGCCTGGACCGCGACGTGATCTTCACCAACGTGGCCCTCACCGACAACGGTGACGTCTGGTGGGAAGGCATGGGCGACGCACCGGCCCACGCCATCGACTGGCAAGGCAAGGACTGGACGCCCCAGATCGCCAAGGAAACCGGCGCCAAGGCCGCCCATCCGAACGCGCGCTTCACGGTGGCCGCCACCAACAACCCGGCCCTCGACAGCGCCTGGGACGACCCGGCCGGCGTGCCGATCGATGCCTTCATCTTCGGCGGCCGCCGCAGCACCACCGTGCCGCTGGTGACCGAGGCCCGCGACTGGACCGAAGGCGTCTACATGGCCGCCACCATGGGTTCGGAGACCACCGCCGCCGCCTTCGGCGCGCAAGGTGTGGTCCGCCGCGACCCGTTCGCCATGCTGCCGTTCGCCGGCTACAACATGAGCGACTATTTCCAGCACTGGCTGAACCTGGGCACCCAGCTCAAGGCCAAGGGCGCGCAGCTGCCGGCCATCTTCTGTGTCAACTGGTTCCGCAAGGACGAGGCCGGCAAGTTCGTCTGGCCGGGCTTCGGCGAGAACATGCGTGTGCTGAAGTGGATGATCGACCGGCTGGAAGGTCGCGGCCAGGGCGTGGAGCACGCCTTCGGCATCAGCCCGACCTACCAGGACATCCACTGGGACGGCCTGAACTTCTCGGCCGAGCAGTACCAGACCGTGACCCATATCGACAAAGCCGCCTGGACCCAGGAACTCGCCCTGCACGGCGAGCTGTTCCAGCAGCTCAAGCACCACCTTCCCCGTGAGCTCGAGGAGACGAAGGCGCGCATCGAACAGCGCCTGGCGGCCTGAGGGCAGCCCCCGCCACGCGGGCGCCGGCATGACCTGCCGGCACCCGGCCTGAGCCCGGTGCCAACCGCCCGGGCGAAAAAAAAGCCACCGAACCGGTGGCTTTTTTGTGGGCGCCGCTCAGCGGCAGCGGGCCGTCAGATGCGATAAGCCAGGGCGCGGGCGGCGCGCTGACGACCGATCTTTTCCCAGACCGACTCGGCAGCCTGAGCGGCGGCCGGGGCAGCGATGACGACCGGGGTGACCGGGACAACAGCGGCGACGACCGGCTCGACCTCTTCGGAACGGCTGCGGGCCTGCACCAGCTCGGCCATGACGCGGGGGTCGGCACGGGCGATGTCCCACAGGCGCTCTTCTGCACGGACCTGGGCGCGGGCGGCCGCCCACTGGTCCAGGCCGGCCAGGGTGCGACGGGCCACCGTGCGAGCGGTGTCGGCGAACAGCGCGAAGCCGGCGAACACGATCACCCACAACATGACCCAGGCGAGGAACAGGTGGCCGTCGGCCCAGGTGTTGACCAGGTGGTCGGCCACCAGGACCATGGCGGCGACAACGCCGGCCAGCAGGAGGGCAGCCAGACCGCGTGCCTTGATGCTGCGGGGTGCGGTGGCCGGGCGGGCGGATGCCGGGGCGGCTTGACGCAGGCCCAGCGGGGCAGAAGAAACGGTGGCGGTGGTGCTCATGATGAACTCCTGAAAGAAGGGGTTTGTGTCTTGTGGACAGGCGAATACTAGGGTTATCCCTAGTTCTTCGCCAATTTATCTTTGTGATGCCTACCATTCACAGGAATGATCAAAGGTCTGAACTTCCGTACGCTCGACCTGAACCTGCTGCGCGTCTTCGACGAGGTGATGGCCGAGCGCAACCTGACCCGGGCGGCCCACAACCTGGCCATGACCCAGCCGGCGGTGAGCAACGCCCTGCGCCGCCTGAGGGAGGTGGTGGGTGACGAACTCGTTCACCGCGCCGGCTACGGTGTCGAGCCGACACCGGTGGCACTGGCCCTGTGGCCCTCGGTGCGTGAGGCACTGGCCCTCCTGCGCGAGACGCTGTCGCCGGACACCTTCGATCCGGCGCGCGCCCAGTCCAGCTTCGTGCTGGCCATGGCCGACGCCACGGCCGCCAAGATCGTGCCCAGCCTGGTGCGCATCGGCGAACAGGAGGCTCCGGGCGTCAGCCTGCGCGTGCTGCCACTGACCACGCGGGACCCCCGCGCGCTGCTGGAGTCGGGATCGGCCGATGTAGCGATCGGGCATTTCCCCGGCGTGGTCGCCGAGCTGGGCGCCCAGCATCTGAAGGAAGAGAACCCGGCATTCCTGTCGCAACGGCTCTACGACGGGGAATATGTGGTCGTGATGCGCCGCGACCACCCGCTGGCGGGGCGGCCGCTGACGCTGGACGATTTCTGCGCCGCCCGGCACCTGCTGGTCAGCTTCTCCGGCCGGCCGTTCGGCTTCGTGGACGAAGCCCTCACCGCGGTGTCGCGGCAGCGCCGCGTGGTGCTGACCGTCAACCAGTTCTTCACCGCCGGCCTGGTGGTGACCACCACCGACCTGCTCACCGTGCTGCCGCGCCACTTCGTCAGCGCCACCGGCATCGAACACCGGCTGGCCCTGTCCGATCTGCCGCTGCCGGTGCCTGCGGTTCACGTGGACACCCTGTGGCACCGGCAGGCCACGCACAACACCGCCCACCGCTGGCTGCGCGAGGCCGTCCGGCGCGCGTCAGCCGACGGTTTCCGACACTCCGCACCGCTGCCTCCATGAACATCCAGCTGCTCAGCGACCTCCATCTGGAAACCAACCCCGACTTCGCGCCCACACCCGCGCCTGGCGCAGACCTGCTGGTGCTGGCCGGGGACATCGGCTCCTACCAGCGCCGGCGCGACGGCTCGACCATGCCCGACCCCGACTGGGGCCTGCGGCGTTTTGCCGACTGGCCGGTGCCGGTGGTCTATGTGCCGGGCAACCACGAGTACGACGGACTCGACTGGGACGAGACCCATGTGCAGCTGCGCGCGACCTGCACCCGCCTGGGGTTGATCTGGCTGGACCGCGAGGTGCATGTGGTGGACGGTGTCCGTCTGGTCGGCACCACCCTGTGGAGCGACTACGACGTGTTCGGCGAGCGCGAGAAGGCCTACCGGGCCGCCAACCACTACCTGCGCAAGATGGATGGCCGCAGGCACGGCCAGCTGTTCGACGCACAGGCCATGCGGGACGTGGCACTCGAGTGCCAGCAATGGCTGGCCGAAACCCTGCGGCAACCATGGGACGGCCCGACCGTCGTGGTGACCCACTTTGCACCCACGTTGCACAGCATGGATCCCCGCTACGGCGCCACACCCGGCACGGCCGGCTTCTGCAATGGCCTGGATCACCTGCTGCCGCATGCCGATCTCTGGCTGCACGGGCACCTGCATTGCCCCACCGATGTCCAGGTCGGGCGCTGCCGCATCGTCGCCAACCCCCTGGGCTATGCCGACAAGCACGAACAGGACGGCTTCCAGCCTGCGCACCTGATCGAAGTGCCCGTTTGATCTGGCGCAAGCCCGCTCGGACAGGCGACCACTACACTGGGTCCGTCACTCACCACCACACACTAGGAGACACCATGAAGATCCTGCTCGCTGTCGACGGCAGCGCCTACACCAAGAAGATGCTGGGCTATGTGGCCACCCACGACGAGCTGTTTGCCGCTTCCAACGAGTTCACCCTCGTCACGGCACAGACGCCGCTGCCGCCCCGTGCGCGTGCCGCCGTGGGCGTGGACATCGCCAACCAGTACTACGCCGATGAAGCCGCGAAGGTCACCGGCCCGGTGGTGAAGTTCCTCAAGCGCCATGGCATCGAGGCCAAGGTGGTGACCAAGGTCGGGGCCGCCGGCGAGCTCATCGCCAAGACGGCCAACGCCGGCAAGTTCGATCTCGTGATGATGGGTTCGCACGGCCACAGCGCCCTGGGCAACCTGGTCATGGGCTCGGTGGCCACGCAGGTGCTGGCCCAGTGCAAGGTGCCGGTCCTGCTGGTGCGCTAAAGCACCGGCAGCGGTCCGCACCGGCGCTCAGCGCTGGCGCAGGCCGTCGAAACAGGTCGAGAGCACCATCTCGATGATCTGTTCGGTGCCGTACTGGCCCGAGGCTTTCAGGAAGCCCAGTACCGGGTCGCAGGCCCGGGCATACAGGGTGTAGAGCACGGCGATCGGTGGCAGCGCCGTGTTGACGCTGCCGTCGGCCTGGGCCTCCACGATCCAGCCGCCCAGGCGGTCGCTGACGTCCATCAGGCCATCGACATAAGGCTTGCTGGCGGCCAGCGCGGCGCGCAGGCTGGAGTTCTCGCTTGGCAGCGAAGGCATCTCGCCGGCGAGCTGCACCTCCATGGTCCAGCGGGCGACCTCGCGCAGGCGCTGCACCGGCATCAGGCCCGGGCGTGCCTGCAGATCGTCCAGGAATGCCTGCGCGCGCTGCATGACCTTGACCATGGCGGCGGCGGCCAGGTCTTCCTTGCTCGGGAAATGTTTGTAAAGGCTGGCCTTGGCGATGCCCACCTCGGCGGCCACTTCGTCGACCGTCATGGCCTCGAAGCCTTTCTCGGCCAGGAGGCGGTTCACGGCGGCCACGATGGCGTCTTCACGGGCCTGGTGCATCTGCTCCCGGAAACTGCGTTTGACGGGCGGGGTGGCGATGGTGGGCGAAGCGCTGGACATGGGGAACTTTCGGTGCAATGTCAGGATTGTCACCTTTTGACGGGAACGACGCAATTCATACCAAGTCGTATGGATAAATACTGATCGGTTGCGTTTTGATCTTTTCAGGCCAATACTGGCGCTGTCCGTGACATGCATCACGCAAAGCGGGCATCCATCCACACCCTCGAAAGGACCCTCATGAAGAAGACTCTCGTTGCCGGCTTGCTGGCGTTTGGCGCCATGGTCTCCGCTCAGGCCAAGGACATCGTCGATACCGCCGTGGCGGCCGGCTCCTTCAAGACCCTGGTCACCGCCGTGCAGGCAGCCGGTCTGGTCGACACGCTCAAGGGCCCGGGCCCGTTCACCGTGTTCGCGCCCACCGATGAAGCCTTCGCCAAGATCCCGAAGGCCGATCTGGACGCCCTGCTGAAAGACAAGGCCAAGCTGACCGCCGTGCTGACCTACCACGTGGTGCCGGGCAAGGTGATGGCCAAGGACGTCAAGGCCGGCAAGGTCAAGACGGTTCAGGGTGGGGAGCTGACCGTCAGCACCACCGGCGGCGTGAAGGTGGACAACGCCAACGTGGTCAAGACCGACATCGCTGCCGACAACGGCGTGATCCACGTGATCGACACCGTCGTGCTGCCGCGCTGATCGGGCAGCTTCAGGCCCCTTGCGCCGCGCGCGCCGGGGGCCGCAGACTTCGGCGCGCTGCCGTGCGCAGCGCCGCCGTCAGGGCCTCCAGGACATCGGAATGGAGGTTCCAGCAGTGCCAGTGCAGCGGCACATCCAGCCGGTGACGGGGCAGCAGGTTGACCAGCTCCCCGCTGGCCAGCCGGTCCCGGACTCCGAGCTCGGGCAGCACGCTCACACCCCAGCCCGACGTCACTGCGCGGATCTGCCCCTCGCTCGAAGGCACGAACAGCTGCTTGAGAATGACCCGTGGCAGCTTGAAGGCCTTGGCCACAAAGCTGTGCTGCAGGGTGTCCTTGCGGTTGAAGGCCACGAACGGCACCTGGTGGAAGTTGTGCGCCGTGAGCCCTTTGGGCAGGTGCTTGGCCACGAAGTCCGCATGCGCCACCGCCACGTAGTCCATGGTGCCCAGCGGCTCCATGCGGCAGCCCCGCAGCGCCTGGCCCAGCGAGGTCACACAGCCCAGCACCTGACCTTCACGCAACCACTCGTGGGTGAATTCCTGGTCGTCGGTGATGATCTCGATCGGCAGGCCGTCGCGGGCCAGCGCATCGAGTGCCGGCAGTGCCCAGGTGGCGATGCTGTCGGCGTTGATGGCCACCGAGATCCGCTCGTCCTCGCGGCCACCGGTGCTGCTGGGGGCCAGCTCCTTGAGGTCTTTCTCCAGGTCGGCCCGCAGCAGGCGCATCATCTTGGCGTGCTTGAGCATGAGCTGCCCCGCCGGTGTGGGCTTGAGGGGCCGGCTGCGCACGATCAGCACCGTACCCACCTGGGCTTCAAGCGCCCGCAGACGTTGGGAGACCGCCGACTGGGTGATGGAGAGCCGCTGCGCCGCCCGCTCGAACCCGCCCTCCTCGATGATCGCGGCCAGGCACTCCAGGGCGTCGGGATCGAAGGTGCTCATGGTCGGACGGGGAAATTGTTCCCATTAGTCAATCTGATGAGATCGATTTTAGTTTGATTCCGCTTCATTTCCGAGGGCGGTTTTTCGATACTGCACAGATCACGTTTTCTGATCAGGAGCGCACCATGCGTGTCACGGTTCTGGGTGGGGGCATCATCGGCGTCAGCACGGCCTGGCACCTGCTGCAGCGCGGCCACGAGGTCACGCTGGTGGATCGCCAGAGCGACGCGGCGCTGGAAACCAGCTTTGCCAATGCCGCGCAGATCTCGGTGAGCTACTGCGAGCCCTGGGCCAACCGGGAAGCGCCGCTGAAGGCGCTGAAGTGGATGTTCTCGGCCACTTCGCCGCTGCTGTTCCGGCCGCAGCTGGACCCGGCCCAGTGGCTCTGGGGCCTGCGGTTCCTCGGCCAGTGCAACGACGAAGCCTTCGTGCGCAACGTGGCCCAGCTGGTGGCCCTGGGCTCCTACAGCCACGCCGCCCTGAAGGACGTGGTGGCCGCCACCGGCATCGAATACCACCGCCTGGAACGCGGCATCGCGCATTACTACACCGACGAAAAATCCTTCGCCGGCGCAGCCGCAGCCGCCGCCGTGATGCAGCGCTTCGGCGTGAAGCGGCGCGTGGTCTCGCGCGAGGAGCTGCTGGCCATCGAGCCGGCGCTGCGCGCCTTCGGCGACCGCATCGTGGGGGGCACCTACACCGAGACCGACGAATCGGGCGATGCCCGCGTGTTCACCCAGGCACTGGCGCAGCGCTGCGCAGAGCAAGGCGCGCAACTGCTGTGGAACCACGACATCGAGCAGATCGAGCAGCGCGGCGACGAGGTGAGTGCCGTGCGGGTTCGCAGCCGCATCGACGGCCAGTGCCGGATGCTCACCGGCGACGCCTTCGTGGTGGCCTGCGGCTCCTATTCCACGCCGCTGCTGCGCAGCATCGGCATCTCGGTACCGATCTACCCGGGCAAGGGCTACAGCGCCACCCTGCCGCTGCTGCGCCCGCAGGACGCGCCCTCGGTCAGCATGATCGACGACCAGCTCAAGATCGCCATCTCGCGCCTGGGCGACCAGCTGCGGGTGGCCGGCACCATCGAGCTCGGCGGCTTCGACCTCTCGCTGGACACGCCGCTGGCGCGGCGCCGCTGCGAGATGCTGGTGCGCCGGATCGAGGCCGTGTTCCCTGGCGTCGCCGACACCCGCACCCCGGAGGAAGGCGGCAACCCGCAGTTCTGGACCGGCCTGCGCCCGGCCACCCCGACCAACATCCCCCTGATCGGTCAGCTGCCGCGCCGGCGGCTGTGGATCAATGCCGGCCACGGCACGCTGGGCTGGACGCACGGCGCCGGCTCGGGCAAGGCGCTGGCCGAACTCATCAGCGGCGAGCAGCCGGCCATGGACTTCGGTTTCGCCGGGCAGCCCGCCCGCGCTGCCCGATCCTCGGTGGCGGCCGGCGGGCTGAAGGCCGCCTCAGTGCAGCGCTGAGCGGCCGGCGGTCTCGCCCAGGAAGGCCAGCAGCTGGCCGTCGAAGGCCTCGGGCGCTTCCAGGTTCATGAGATGCCCGATGCCGGGCAGCTCGACATACCGTGACCCGGGAATCTGGTCGGCCATGTGCCGCATCAGGGCCGGCGGCGCCACCCGGTCGAACTCGCCAGCCACCAGCAGCGTCGGCACGCGGATCGCGGCCAGTGCGGCCTGCCGGTCAAAACCGGTGAGGCAATCCAGCGCCCGCCGGTAGGTGGCCTCGGGCACCCCGGCCATGCAGTGCTCGGCCAGCCGCAGCCCCTCGGGCAGTGCACCGGGGCCGACCATGCGCGGCACCAGCCGCTGCGCCATGCCCTGCATGCCCTGGCCGGCATCCAGCGGCGCGGTGCGTTCGGCCACGAACTGGCGCGCCCAGTCGTCGGCGCTGCGCCCGCTGCCATGGCGGGCAAAGGCCGCCGATGTGCCGCACAGCACCAGCCGACTCACCCGCTGCGGGTGCCGGGCCACCACTTCCTGGGCCACCATGCCGCCCATGCTGTGCCCCACCAGCACCACCTCCGGACACTGGAGTGCGTCGATCAGGTCGATGCAGCGCTGGGCCAGACCCTTGAAGGTGTAGGGCTCGATGGGCGCGCTGTGGCCATAGCCGGGCATGTCCCAGGCCACCGCCCGGTAACCGACGGCGGCCAGTGTCTCGACCTGGGGCGCAAAGGCCAGATGGCCGCCACCGATGCCATGCAGCAGCAGGACGGTGGGGCCATTGCCGAGGGCAGTGAAGGCGGGTATGGGGCTCATGCGGCGCATCTTATCGGCGCAGGGGGGTATCCCTCGGGACGGGGACGGGGACCGCCATGGTCGACAATCGCCTCCCCATCCCGATCGGTTCACCGCACCACCATGTCTGCCCACCCCGCCGCCGGCCCCCGGCCGCCCGACTTCTCGACGCGGGCGTTCCGCAGTGCCCTGGGCATGTTCGCCACCGGCGTGACCATCGTCACCGCCCGGGCCGCCGACGGCAGCCTGGTCGGGCTCACCGCCAACTCGTTCAACTCGGTGTCGCTGGAGCCGCCGCTGGTGCTCTGGAGCCTGTCGAAGCAGGCCGGATCGATGGCGGCCCTGGCCAATGGACGGCATTACGCCATCCATGTGCTGGCGTCCGACCAGCAGGCCCTGGCCGAGCGGTTCGCTGCCCGACACACCGACCGCTGGGCCGGTGTCGACTTCACCGAGAGCATCAGCGGCGTGCCCCTGCTGCCCGGCGTGGCCGCCACGTTCGAATGCTTCAACCGCAGCCAGTACGCCGAGGGCGATCATGTGATCTTCGTCGGCGAAGTGGAGCGCTGCAGCCACAACCCGGACGTGTCGCCGCTGCTGTTCCACGGCGGACGCTTCTACACCGAGCACCCGCTCTGACACCGACCCCGCCGTGACGACCGCCATCCAGCGCAAGACCCACCTCGACTCCCTGGCCATCACGCTGCTGGTGGTGTGCTGTGCGTTCTGGGGCTTTCAGCAGATCCTGATCAAGACCACGGTCGACGAGGTGCCGCCGCTGTGGCAGGCCACCATCCGCTTCTGGGGCGCCACCCTGCTGCTGTGGCTGTGGTGCCGCGCCCGCGGCGTGGCTCTGTTCGAGCGCGACGGCACCCTGTGGCCCGGTCTGCTCGCCGGCCTGCTGTTCGCCGGGGAATTCGCCTGCATCTACCTGGGCCTGAAGTACACCAGCGCCTCGCGGCTGACGGTGTTCCTCTACACCAGCCCGTTCGTGGTTGCGCTGCTGCTGCCGCGCGTGGTGCAGACCGAGTCGTTGCGGCGCATCCAGTGGGTGGGGCTGACCATCGCGTTTGCGGCCGTGGCGCTGGCCTTCAGCGAGGGCTTCACCCAGGCGCCGTCCCAACACTGGATATGGCAGGGCGATGCGCTGGGGCTGGCCGCCGGCATCCTGTGGGGCCTGACCACCCTCACCCTGCGCTCGACCCGCCTGGCCACGGCGAGTGCCGAAAAGACGCTGTTCTTCCAGGTGGGCATCACCGCGCTGGTGGCGCCCCTGATCTCGCTGACGCTCAACGAGACCTGGAGGCTGGACTATTCAGCGGCCGCCTGGACATCCATCGGCCTGCAGACCGCCGTGGGTGCGTTCGCCAGCTACCTCACCTGGATGTGGATGCTGCGGCATTACCCCGCCACCCAGATGAGCACCTTCACCTTCCTCACGCCGGTGTTTGCACTGGTGTTCGGTGTGGCGCTGCTGGGCGAGCCGCTGACCTGGCAGCTGGTGGCCGCCCTGCTGGGCGTGGCCACCGGCATCGTGCTGGTCAGCAAACGCTGATCGGCCAACCCCGGCTTGGGGGTCAGCTCTTCTTCGCGAGGCCCAGGCGTTCGATGGTGGCCTTCTCGGCCGCGAAGGTCCGCTGCGCGTACGCCGTGTAGTCGGCGGTGTTCATGTAGATGGTGGGCTGGAAGAACTTGTCCAGCGCTGCCTTGACCTCGGGGTCGTCCAGCGTGGCCTTGAAGGCGTCGTGCAGCACCTTGACCACCGCCGGGTCCATGTTCTTCGGGCCGCCGATGCCGAAGGGCGATTCGGTGATGGTGTCCCAGCCGCTTTCCTTGACGGTGGGCACGTCGGGGAAGGCCTTGTTGCGCTGGCTGCCCAGGGTGGCGAGCAGACGCAGCTTGCCGCTCTGCACATGCGGCGCGAATTCGGTGGTGCCGCTCATGACGCGGATGTGGCCGCCCAGGATGGCCTGCATGATCTCGGCCGAACCCTTGAACGGAATCGGGTTGAGCTTGATGCCGGCCTTCTCCGAGAACTCCTCGATGGCCAGGTGCGGCGTGGTGCCGGTGCCGGTGTGGCCGTATTCCAGCTTGCCCGGGTTGGCCTTGGCATAGGCCACCAGTTCCTTGAGGTTCTTGAACGGTGCGTCGGCGGTGCAGGCGATGCCGAAGGTGTAGCCGGTGAGGCAGACGATGTGGGTGATGTCGGTCACCGGGTTGAACGGCATGTTCTGCATGTGCGGCAGGCGGTAGATGCCCAGCGGCAGCTGGGTGACGGTGTAGCCGTCGGGCTTGGCCTGCATCATGGCGCTGGCGCCCAGGGTGCCGCCCACGCCGGGCTTGTTCTCGATGACCACCGGCACGCCCAGGATCTTGCTGGCGCTCTGGCCGAAGGCCCGCATGATGGCGTCGCTGCTGCCGCCGGCCGGCCAGGGGGCGATCAGCGTGATCGGGCGCGAAGGGAACTTGTCCTGAGCAAACAGCGAGGGCGCTGCCAGCAGGGCGGCACCGCCGGCGGCCAGGGACAGGGCCTGGCGGCGGTTCGGGTTCGGGTGGGTCATCGCGGGTCTCCGGGTGGGTGGTTGTGGTGAACCCGCAAATTACCGCAAGCCGGCCCTACCGCCCATCGGGTTGGCCCGAGGGTTGACCCCCGGGGGCGTCGCGCGCGGGACGCGGTTCAAGCCGGCGCGGCCCGCTGCGCTGCCAGCTGCACGTACCAGTCCAGGCTGCCGGGGTTGGCCATGGCTTCGCGGTTGATCACCTTTTCCAGCGGCTGGCCCAGCAGCAGCTTCTTGATCGGCAGTTCCTGCTTCTTGCCGGAGAGCGTGCGCGGGATCTCGCTGACCTGGTAGATGGCGTCGGGCACGAAACGCGGCGAGAGCGCGGTGCGGATGGCGGCCTGGATCCGGCCCAGGAGGGCATCGTCCAGCGCGAGACCGGGGCGCAGCACCACGAAGAGCGGCATCCAGCTCTCGCGGCCCAGGTACTCCAGATCGACCACCATGGAGTCCAGCACTTCCGGCAGGGCCTCCACGGCGCTGTAGAGCTCGCTGGTGCCCATGCGCAGGCCATGGCGGTTGATGGTCGCGTCCGAACGGCCGTAGATCACGCAGGAACCATCCGGGTGGATGCGCAGCCAGTCGCCGTGCCGCCAGACCGCACCGGTCTCCGGGCCGAGATCACCGCCCTGGGGATGACGGCCGTGGCCGGGCGGGTACATGTCGAAATAGCTGCCGATCAGCCGCCTGTGGCCCACGTCGCCCACGAAGTACAGCGGCATGGACGGGATCGGCTGGGTGCAGACCAGCTCGCCCACCGCATCCTGCACCGGCCGGCCCTGCTCGTCCCAGGCCTCCACCGCACAGCCCATCAGGCGGCACTGCATGCGACCGGGGGTTTGCGGCAGGTCGCGGTGACCGCCGATGAAGGCCCCGGCGAAGTCCGTACCCCCGGAAATATTGCACCACCAGATTGGGCCCCCACGCTCCGCCGCTTCGCGGGTCGCTGCCCCCCGAGGGGGCTGATCCGCCTTGGGGCGGCCCGGCGGCGGATCGTCACCCTCCCGCCGCGCGTAGACCTTTTCAAATTGCTCGGTGCCCCAGCGCTGCACTTCTTCGGACAGGGGCGAACCGGTGCTGCCCAGGGCGCGCACGGGTCTGAGGTCGCCGCAGGCGGCGATGTCGACGCCGGCTTTCATGCAGTTGGCGTAGAAGGCGGCACCCGCGCCGAAGAAGGTCACACCGGTCTCGGCGGCGAAGCGCCAGAGCACGGTCCAGTCGGGGCGTTCCTTGGAGCCGCCGGGGTTGCCGTCGTAGATGACGCAGGTGGTGCCGCCCAGCAGCCCGCCGACCTGGGCGTTCCACATGACCCAGCCGGTGGAGCTGTACCAGTGGTAGCGCTCGCCCCAGGAGTTGGGGTCGTAGCTGCAGCCGATGTCGTTGTGCAGGGCTTTCAGCGCCATGCTCACCAGAACGGTGCCGCCATGGCCGTGCACGATGGGCTTGGGCAGGCCGGTGGTGCCGCTGGAATAGACGATCCACAGGGGATGGTCGAAGGGCAGCCAGAGCGGCTGGAAGGTCACGGTGGGCGGATCGGCGCGGGCCGTGACCACCTCGAAATGCGCGCAGGGTGCCAGCGCGCCCAGCACACGGGCACGGTCCTGGGGGCTTTCGGACAGGTTGGTGTGCAGCACCAGATGGCGCACCGTGGGCAGGGCCGCGCGCAACTCGGCCACCACGCCCGCGCGGTCGTGGTCGCGCCCGCCATAGGTCACGCCGTCGCAGGCGATCAGCACCACCGGTTCGATCTGGCGGAAGCGGTCGAGCACCGCGTTCGTGCCCATGTCCGGTGCACAGACGCTCCAGACCCCGCCCACCGCCACCACCGCCAGAAAGGCCACCATGGTCTCGGGCGTGTTGGGCAGGTAAGCGGCCACCCGGTCACCGGGGCGCACGCCCTGGGCCTGCAGGTGCAGTGCCAGGGCCGCGACCTGCCGGCGCAGTTCGGGCCAGGAGAGTTCGCGGTGCACGCCCTTTTCGTTGCGGCTGATCACGGCGGGGAAGCCGGCGTCATGGGCCGCGTCCACGTGCCGGAACACCTGGTGCACATAGTTGGCCTGGGCGCCCGGGAACCAGCGCGCGCCGGGCATGACGTTGCGCTCCAGCACCGCGGTGTGCGGCGTGGGGGAGCGCAGATCGAAGTAGTCGTGGATGCTTTGCCAGAAGGCATCGAGGTCGGTCACCGACCAGCGCCACAGGGCGTCGTAGTCGGCGAAATGCAGGCCACGGTGCTCGCCCAGCCATTGCTGGTAGCGGCGGATCTGGGGGATGTAGGGCGCGGTGCTCATGACGGTCATTATGGAAACCCCCCCGGGCACCCCGCAACGGCCCCATGGCCCCTGCGGGACAGTGCCCGACGCGCCAGGGCGGCCCCGGCTGGCACGGGGTTTGCGAATACGATCGCGGGGTATTTTTTCCACACACAGGAGGAGTGACGCATGGGCATGCTGGATTGGCGTGAAAAAGGCACCGAGGTGCTGGCACAGGGTGGCGTTATCGGGCCGGACGAACGTCTGCCCTGGGGACAGACCACGGTGATGGGGGTGCAGCACCTGATCGCCATGTTCGGCGCCACCGTGCTGGCCCCGATCCTGATGGGCTTCGACCCGAACGTGGCCATCCTCATGAGCGGCGTCGGCACGCTCATCTTCTTCTTCATGACCGGCGGCCAGGTGCCGAGCTACCTGGGTTCCTCGTTCGCCTTCATCGGCGTGGTGATCGCCGCCAGCGGCTATGCCGGCCCGGGCCCGAACGCCAACATCGGCGTGGCCCTGGGCGGCATCATCGCCTGCGGTCTGCTGTACTTCATCATCGGCGCCATCGTGCAGGCGGTGGGCACCGGCTGGATCGAACGCTTCATGCCCCCGGTGGTGACCGGCTCGGTGGTGGCAGTGATCGGTCTGAACCTGGCCGGCATCCCGATCAAGAACATGGCCCCGACCGCGTTCGACGCCTGGATGCAGGCCGTCACCTTCGTGGCGGTGGGCATGGTGGCGGTGTTCACCCGCGGCATGGTGCAGCGCCTGCTGATCCTGGTGGGCCTGATCGTGGCCAGCGTGATCTATGCGGTGCTGGCCAACGGCTTCGGCATGGGCAAGCCGATGGACCTGTCCGGCATTGCCAACGCCGCCTGGATCGGCCTGCCCAACTTCAGCGCCCCGGTATTCAGCGCCAACGCCATGCTGCTGATCGCCCCGGTGGCCATCATCCTGGTGGCCGAGAACCTGGGCCACATCAAGGCGGTGACTGCCATGACCGGCAAGGACCTGGACCGCTACATGGGCCGGGCCTTCATGGGCGACGGCGTGGCCACCATGGTGGCCGGCAGCGCTGGCGGCACCGGCGTGACCACCTATGCCGAGAACATCGGCGTGATGGCCGCCACCAAGATCTACTCCACCGCCATCTTCCTGATCGCCGGCATCATGGCCGTCGTGCTGGGCTTCAGCCCCAAATTCGGCGCGCTGATCCAGGCCATCCCGCTGCCGGTCATGGGTGGCGTGTCGATCGTGGTGTTCGGCCTGATCGCGGTGGCCGGTGCCAAGATCTGGGTCGACAACAAGGTCGACTTCAGCGACAACCGCAACCTCATCGTGGCCGCCGTCACCCTGATCCTGGGTACCGGCGACTACACCCTGAAGTTCGGCGCTTTCGCGCTGGGCGGCATCGGCACCGCGACATTCGGCGCCATCCTGCTGTATGCGCTGCTGAGCCGGCGCACCTGAGGATCCGCGCCCGAGGTCAGCGCCGCTCGCAGCGGCCCTGGGCGTTGGCCTGACCGCGGAAGTCGCTGGTCCAGGTCTGGGTGGCGGTGTCGATCTGGATGCGCTCGTTGTCCAGCGCCGTCATGATCACCGTCTCGGCAATCGCAAAGGTGTAGACCGGCACCCCGTCGATGCTGACGGTGCGCACGCGTTTCTGGTCGTAGCCGATGTCCACCACGCGGCTCCAGCTGCTGCGCGTGGGCATGTAGACCGCATCGCAGACCAGCTGCACCTGCTGCACGGCGGCCTGAACGCCGCCCGCACCACAAGCCAGCGCCAGGGCAGCCACCAGCGCCCTCATGCGGCACCGCCCTGGGCCATGCGCTCGCTCTTCCAGTAAACGTCGTCGCCGCCGTTCATGCGGTTGAGCACGCGGGCGAGCACGAACATCAGGTCGGACAGGCGGTTGAGGTACTGGCGCGGAGCGTCCTTGATGGCCTCCTCGTTGCCCAGGGCCACCACCCCGCGCTCGGCCCGGCGGGCCACGGTGCGGCAGACGTGGGCCAGGCTGGCCGCGCGTGAGCCGGCCGGCAGGATGAATTCCTGCAGGCGGGGCAGCTGGGCGTTGTAGCGCTCCAGGGCTTCATCCAGCGCGGCCACGGCCTCGGGCTTGAGCAGCTCGAAGCCGGGGATGGACAACTCCCCGCCCAGGTTGAAGAGCTGGTGCTGGATCTCCACCAGCACGGCTCGCACGTCGGCCGGCATCTCCTCGCACAGCAGCACGCCGATCTGGCTGTTGAGTTCGTCCACGTCGCCCATGGCATGCACGCGCAGGCTGTTCTTGGAGACGCGGGAGTTGTCGCCCAGCCCGGTGGTGCCGGCATCGCCGGTTCGGGTGGCGATCTGGGTGAGTCGGTTGCCCATGGGGTTCCTTTGCAGTGGGCGCCGGAAGCTGCGGCGCATCGAAGTCAGTCGGCGGGATTGTGGATCATCTGACAGCCACTCGTCGGTTCGCCATGGGCCATCCCCCGCTAAACTGACTGGACAACACAGCCACGGAGACACCGCCATGAACGCACCCGCCGACATCCAGCACCTGCTGCCCCAGGTGGCACAGCGCCCGGTCCCCGAGGCGTTCCTGGCGGCCCTGCAGCAGCGCTTCGGCACACAGTGCTCCACCGCGCTGGTGGTGCGCGAGCAGCACGGGCGGGACGAGTCGGTGTTCAGCGTGCCCCCGCCGGCCGCCGTGGTGTTTGCCGAGTCCACCCTGGACGTGGCCGATGCCGTGGCGCTGTGCGCGCAGCACCAGGTGCCGGTGATCCCGTTCGGTGTGGGCTCTTCGCTGGAAGGCCACCTGCTGGCGGTGCAAGGCGGCATCAGCATCGATCTGGGCCGCATGAACCGCGTGCTGTCGATCAACGCCGAAGACCTCACGGTCACGGTGCAGCCCGGCGTCACGCGCAAGGCGCTCAATGAGGCCGTGAAGAGCGAAGGCCTGTTCTTCCCCATCGACCCCGGCGCCGACGCGTCGCTGGGCGGCATGACCGCCACCCGCGCCAGCGGCACCAACGCCGTGCGCTACGGCACCATGCGCGAGAACGTGCTGGCGCTGGAGGTGGTGACCGCGCGGGGCGAGGTCATCCGCACCGGCACCCGCGCCAGGAAAAGCAGTGCCGGCTACGACCTGACCCGCCTGATGGTGGGCAGCGAAGGCACGCTGGGCGTCATCACCGAGATCACCCTGAAGCTCTACCCGCTGCCCGAGGCCATCTCGGCGGCTGTGTGCTCGTTCCCGAGCATCGAGGCGGCTGTGCACACGGTGATCCAGATCATCCAGCTGGGCGTGCCGATCGCCCGCTGCGAGCTGATCGACGCCGGCACGGTGCGCATGGTCAATGCCCACAGCAAGCTGGGCCTGCGCGAGGAACACATGCTGCTGATGGAGTTCCACGGTTCACCCGCCAGCGTGAAGGAGCAGGCCGAGACGGTGCAGGAGATCGCTGCCGATCACGGCGGCAACGCGTTCGAATGGGCCACCACGCCGGAAGAGCGCACACGGCTCTGGACCGCCCGGCACAACGCCTACTTCGCCGCCATCCAGAGCCGGCCCGGCTGCCGCGCGGTCAGCACCGACACCTGCGTGCCGATCAGCAAGCTGGCCGACTGCCTGCTCGATTCAGTGGTGGAAGCCGACGCCAGCGGCCTGCCCTATTTCCTGGTGGGCCATGTCGGCGACGGCAATTTCCACTTCGGCTACCTGATCGACCCGGACAATGCCGAGGAGCGCCGGGTGGCGGAAGACCTGAACGTCAAGCTGGTGACCCGAGCGCTGGCGCTGGAGGGCACCTGCACCGGAGAGCACGGGGTGGGCCTGCACAAGATGGGGTTCCTGCTGGACGAGGCAGGCGCCGGCGCGGTGGACATGATGCGCGCGGTCAAGCGGGCGCTGGACCCGGACAACATCCTGAATCCGGGGAAGATCTTTTCCTGAGTGTCTTTCGCTGCTTTGGGGGGGGGACGAAGGGCGGGGCCTGCGTCCTGAAGTGATGCTGGAGCTCGAACCGTGGGTCAACCTGGCTCGTTCGCGAGGCGGCGGGTGACCCCCGCAGACGCCGGCGCCGATTCGCGGTTGCCACAGAGCATGCACACCCACCCGGTGTTCACGCAGCAACCTCAGAACGCCAACCCAGCCGCCCGCGAGCGAGCGCCAGAGTCTGCGGGGGTCACCCGCCGCCCCACCCACGTCAGCCGCGAAAGAAACCTCAGCCCTGCCCCCGCAACCGGTCAATCAGCCCGTTCAGCGCCTCCAGCGACCCGAACTGGATAGCCAGCTCCCCCATCTCCTCCATCCGCCCGTGGCGCTTCACCCGCTTCTTGATGCGCACCTCCACCTCGGCGGTCAGCAGGTCGGCCAGCTCCTCCTCCACCCGGCGGATGTCGCGCGACTTCTCCTTGCGTGGCTTCTGCGGTGACAGCTCGAACTCGGCGCTCAGCTTCTTCACCAGGCCTTCGGTCTCGCGCACCGACAGCTTGCGGGCCGCGATCTGGTTGGCCGCCGTGATCTGGGCCGCCTTCTCCAGCGCCAGCAGAGCACGGGCGTGGCCCATGTCCAGGTCGCCGGCCATCAGCATGGTCTGTACCGGCTCGGCCAGCTGCAGCAGGCGCAGCAGGTTGCTGGCCGCGCTGCGGGAACGACCGACCGCCTGGGCCGCCTGCTCGTGAGTGAGCCCAAACTCTTTCACCAGGCGTTGCAGGCCCTGGGCCTCTTCCAGGGGATTCAGGTCTTCGCGCTGGATGTTCTCGATCAGCGCCATGGCGGCGGCCGACTCGTCGGGCACCTCGCGCACCAGCACCGGCACCCGGTCCAGGCCCGCCAGCTTCGAGGCCCGGAAGCGGCGTTCGCCCGCGATGATCTCGTACTTGCCGGCGTTGTCACCGGCTTCCAGCCGTCGCACCAGGATGGGCTGCATGATGCCCTGGGCCTTGATGCTCTCGGCCAGTTCGTAGAGTGCGCCCTCGTCCATCCGGGTGCGCGGCTGGTAGACGCCGGGCACCATCTGCTCCAGCGAGAGGCTGGAGGGAAGCGCATCGGCTGCATCGGCACCGGCTGCCGGCTCCTGCACCTTCGGGCCCAGCAGGGCCTCGAGGCCACGTCCGAGGCCTTTGGGTTTTTTGGTGACCATGGATGTCAGTCCTTCATGAGTTCTTGTAGCCAGGCGTGGCCCTGCGGCCAGTCGCCCAGGCCGGATTCGGCATTGATATGGCCCGCGTCGCCGAGGTCGATGTGGCGGGAACCCCAGGCATCGGCAAAACGGCGGGAACGGGCCTCGGGGCAATACGGGTCGTTGCGGCTGCCCACCAGCACCGACGGGAATGGGAGCCGCTGCATCACCACCGGTGACCAGCTGGGCAGCTGGATCTGCAGGGCTTCCTGCTCCGGATCGCCGGGCGCCACCAGCAGCGCCGCCTTCACGCGGGCGGTGTGGCGGGAGTGGGCGGCCCAGGCCGCCGTCAGGATGCAGCCGAGGCTATGGGCCACCAGGACTGCCGGGCCATCCAGGCCCAGCAGCACCTCGTCCAGCCGGGCCATCCAGTCGCCCCGGCGCGGGGTCATCCAGTCGGACTGGTCGACACGCCGGTAGCCATGCAGCGCCTCCCACCGGCTTTGCCAGTGGTCCGGGCCGCTGTTCTGCCAGCCGGGCAGGATGAGGACGTGCGAAGGTTTCACGTGGAACCGGTGGACGGGACAGCCATCACATCGCGCGGATGCGGTCGACCATTTCCTGGGCAAAGGTCACGAAGGCCTGGCTGCCCCGGGCCGACGGGTCGAACACCACGCCCGGCAGGCCGTAACTGGGTGCCTCGGCCAGCCGCACATTGCGGGGAATGACGGTGTCGAACACCTTGTCGCCGAAGTGGGACTTGAGCTGATCGCTCACCTGCTGCTGCAGCGTGATGCGCGGGTCGAACATGACGCGCAGCAGGCCGATGATCTGCAGGTCGCGGTTGAGGTTGGCGTGCACCTGCTTGATGGTGTTGACCAGATCGGTCAGGCCTTCGAGCGCGAAGTACTCGCACTGCATCGGCACGATCACCCCATGGGCCGAGCACAGGCCATTGAGGGTGAGCATGGACAGGCTGGGCGGGCAGTCGATGAGCACGAAGTCGTAGTCGGCATCCACCGCGGCCAGCGCGGTCTTCAGGCGTTTCTCGCGCCGCTCCAGTTCGACCAGCTCGACCTCGGCACCGGCCAGGTCGCGGTTGGCGCCCAGCACGTGGTAGCCGCACTTCTCCGACAGCACGGCCGCCTCGGTCACGCTCGCGGACTCCAGCAGCACGTCGTACACCGACAGCTCCATGGTGCGCTTGTCGATGCCGGAACCCATGGTGGCATTGCCCTGGGGGTCGAGGTCGACCATCAGCACCCGCTGCCCCACCTTGGCCAGGCCGGCGGCCAGGTTGACGGTGGTGGTGGTCTTGCCGACGCCGCCCTTCTGGTTGGCCACGCAGAAAATTTTTGCCATGGGGTCTTCCGCTTACTTGGACAGGGCCAGCTTCACGCCGAAGCCGATCAGGAAAATGCCCGCCAGCTTTTCCAGGGTGCGTGTGATGCGCGGGTTGGCGCGCAGCCGCTCGGCCAGGTGGTGGGTGAGCAGCACCACCACCAGACCATAGATGAAGGTCAGGACCGCAATGGTCAGCGCCATCGCGGCGAAAGTGATCAAACCCTGGTGGCTGGCCGGGTCCACGAACAGGGGGAAGAAGGCCATGTAGAACACGATGGCCTTGGGGTTGAGCAGCGTGATGGCGGCGGCCTGCTGGAAGTACTGGCGGGGCCGGATGTTGAGCACCGGGGCATCACCCGGCTTGGCCGTGAGCATCTTCCAGCCCAGCCAGGCGAGATAGGCCGCACCCACCCACTGCACCATGCTGAAGGCCGCCGGGGTCGCGGCCAGCAATGCAGCCACACCCGCCACCGCCAGCCACATGAGCACCTGGTCACCGGCGATCACGCCCATGGTGGCCGCCAGCCCACCCCGAACGCCGCCCTTGCCGGTGGAGGTGATGAGGGCCAGATTGCCGGGGCCGGGGATGGCCAGAAAGATGACGATGGCGACGACGAACGCGCCGTAATCTGCGATGCCGAACATGGGGGCTCTCCGGGTGGGGGACGGTGGAGTTTACGTGAGGGGGTCTGGTTTTCTGCCCGAGCGTGCGGGGTGCGTTGCGGTTTCGCGGCGGTGGGGCTTCGCCCTGAGGGGTGGGCGGGGAAGGCTGCGGGGTGACGCCGGGCTCTGGTTCGCTCGCGGGCCACCGCTACTGGTGCGCTGGCGTTGGCGTTGGCGTTGGCGTTGGCTCGTCAATGCTGCCCGGGCGCGTCTGCTCTGTGGCAACCGCGAATCGGCCCGGCGCCCGGCGCCACCCCGCAGCCTTCCTGAAGTGATGCTGGCACACCCATGCGGGTGAGCCCACCCGGTGTGGAGGGGTGAGGGACCGGTGCGCGGACGCAGGCCCGATTCGCGGCTGCCACAGAGCGGGCGCCCCCACCCGGTGTTCACGAAGTAACACTAGCGCCCAGACCCAGCCACCCGCGAGCAGGCCTGCGTCCGCGCACCGGTCCCTCACCCCTCAGAGGCACCCCGCATCCACACGATGCACCGCTCCGCTCCCAGCCCCGGCACCTGCAGCTGTTCCACGTGAAACACCGCCACCGAGGCCGGCAAGGCGGCCAGCTCATCGGCCGGATGCTTGCCCTTGAGCGCCATCCACACCCCGCCCGGCTTGAGGGCCAAACGCGACCAGGTGGTGAAGTCCATCAGCGAGGCGAAGGCGCGGGAGCAGACCACGTCGTAGCCGCCACCCCCCTCCGCCGTCAACGACTCCACCCGCGCATGGATACCGCGCAGGTTGGGCAGGCGCAAGCTGGCAGCCACCTGCTGGATGAAGGTAGCCTTCTTGAGCACCGTGTCCACACAATGGACTTCGATCTGCGGGCAGGTGATGGCGATCACCACACCCGGCAGGCCACCGCCCGACCCCACGTCCAGCAACCGCGCAGGCAGGCCTTCGGTCTGGCGCAGCAGCGGCGGCAGGGCAGCCAGGCTGTCGAGCAGGTGGTGGGTCAGCATCTCGGCCGGGTCGCGAACGGCGGTCAGGTTGTAGACCTTGTTCCACTTGGCGATCAGGTCCTGGTAGGCCAGCAGCTGGTCGATCTGGGCACCCGACAGCGCGAGCCCGAGTTCACGCACACCGGCTTCCAGTGCCGGGCGCAGGTCGGCCGCGCTCATGCCGCTTCCGACTCGCGGCGGGCAAAGCCCTTGAAGCCACCCTTCTTCAGGTGGATCAACAACAAGGAGATGCTGGCCGGCGTGATGCCCGAAATGCGGGACGCCTGACCCAGGGTTTCGGGCCGGTGCTTGGCCAGCTTCTGCCGCGCCTCGAAGGACAAGGCCGTGACCTGCAGGTAATCGATGTCGTCCGGCAGGCGGAGGTATTCGAAGTGGGCCGCCCGCTCCACCTCCGACTTCTGCCGGTCGATGTAGCCCGAGTACTTGGCCGCAATCTCCACCTGCTCCACCACCGGCTCCAGCAGGTCGCCGAGGGTTTCACGTGAAACATCGGGTCCGGCGAACCGGCCCCCTTCCATGCCGGCAAGCGCCGCGTAGGACACGCCCGGGCGGCGCAGCAGGTCGAACAGGTTGTGCTCGTGCTCGATGGCCTTGCCCAATACCGCCTCGGCCGTTTCCGCCGGCAGGTTGCGCGGGTTCACCCAGGTGGCCTTGAGGCGTTCGGTTTCACGTGAAACCGCATCGCGCTTGCGGCAGAAGGCGTCCCAGCGGGCGTCATCCACCAGACCCAGCTGGCGGCCGGTTTCGGTCAGGCGCATGTCGGCGTTGTCCTCGCGCAGCTGCAGGCGGAACTCGGCGCGGCTGGTGAACATGCGGTAGGGCTCGGTCACGCCCTGGGTCACCAGATCGTCGACCAGCACGCCAAGGTAAGCCTCGTCGCGGGCCGGCAACCAGGCACCGCCAAAGTCATTGCCCTGCCCGGTCAGCTGGCGGCACTGCAGCGCCGCGTTGATGCCGGCGAACAGGCCCTGGGCGGCTGCTTCTTCATAGCCGGTGGTGCCGTTGATCTGGCCTGCAAAGAACAGGCCGCCGATCTGGCGCGTCTCGAAGCTGTTCTTGAGCGAGCGCGGATCGAAGTAGTCGTACTCGATGGCGTAACCCGGCCGCAGGATGTGCGCGTTCTCCAGACCCTTCATCGAACGCACCAGCTGGTACTGGATGTCGAACGGCAGGCTGGTGGAGATGCCGTTGGGGTAAACCTCGTGGGTGGTCAGGCCCTCGGGCTCCAGAAAGATCTGGTGGCTGTCCTTGTCGGCGAAGCGGTTGATCTTGTCTTCCACGCTCGGGCAGTAACGCGGGCCGACGCCCTCGATCTTGCCGGTGAACATGGGGCTGCGGTCGAAGCCGCTGCGGATGATCTCGTGGGTGCGTTCGTTGGTGTGGGTGATCCAGCACGGGATCTGCTGCGGGTGCATGCCGGTGTGGCCCATGAAGCTGAACACGGGCACCGGCTGGTCGGCGTTCAGGCCACCCGGCATGCCGTCGCCCGGCTGCTCGGTGCACTGGCTCCAGTCGATGGTGCGGCCATCCAGGCGCGGCGGCGTGCCGGTCTTCAGGCGGCCCTGCGGCAGCTTCAGTTCCTTGAGCCGGGCCGACAGGCTGACCGCTGGCGGATCGCCCGCCCGGCCGGCGCTGTAATTGTTCAGCCCCACGTGGATCTTGCCGTCCAGGAAGGTACCGGCCGTCAGCACCACGGTGCGGCTGCGGAAACGGATGCCGACCTGGGTGACCGCACCCACCACACGGGCGCCATCGCCATCACCCTCCACCATCAGGTCATCGACGGCCTGCTGGAAGAGCCACAGGTTGGGCTGGTTCTCCAGCATGCGGCGGATGGCAGCCTTGTAGAGAATGCGGTCGGCCTGGGCACGGGTGGCGCGCACGGCAGGACCCTTGGAACTGTTGAGGATGCGGAACTGGATGCCGCCCTCGTCGGTGGCCAGCGCCATGGCACCGCCCAGGGCATCCACCTCCTTCACCAGATGCCCTTTGCCGATGCCCCCGATGCTGGGGTTGCAGCTCATCTGACCGAGCGTCTCGATGTTGTGGGTCAGCAGCAGCGTGGCGCAGCCCATGCGGGCAGCGGCCAGGGCGGCTTCGGTGCCGGCATGGCCGCCACCAACGACGATGACATCAAATTCCTGGGGATACAGCATGGTCGGGCTCCGGGGCAACCCGCGATTGTCCCATCAAGCCCCGGTATCTGCCCAGTCCCGGACACACCGGCCCAGGGGCTGCGCGACAATGCCGCCCATGTCGAACACCCCCCTGCCCCTCCTCGTCTTTGCCGGCAGCACCCGCACCGGCTCCCACAACCGCAAGCTGGCGAACGCCGCCGCCGACATGGCCCGTGCCGCCGGCGCCCAGGTCACGGTGCTCGACCTGGCTGCGCACGAGCTGCCGCTCTACAACGCCGACCTGGAAGCGCGCGGCACGCCAACCGCTTCGCTGGAACTCAAGCGCATCCTGCATGCCCACCCGGCCTGGATCGTGTGCTCGCCCGAGTACAACGGCAGCTACACCGGGCTGCTGAAGAACACCATCGACTGGGTGTCCAGCCCGGTCAAGTCCGACCCCGAATGGCAGCGCGGCACCAAGCCCTTCGAGGGCAAGGTGGTGGGCCTGCTGAGTGCTTCGCCCGGTGCCCTGGGCGGCGTGCGGGGCCTGGCCCACCTGTCGACCCTGCTGCGCAACCTGCAGTGCTGGGTGGCACCGAAGCAGTTCGCGCTGGGGCAGGCGGCCAACGCCTTCAATGCCGATGGCCGCCTGGCCCAGGAAGCTGCGCAGCAAGCGGTGCAGGGCGTGGTCGATCAGGTGATCCACGCTGCGCGCGCGCTCAACGCCGCGCGCTGACGCCCATGGACTGCCGTCCGGGCTGCGCGGCCTGCTGCATTGCGCCGAGCATCAGCAGCCCGATGCCGGGCCTGCCGAACGGCAAGCAGGCCGGTGTACCCTGCCCGCATCTCGACGAGGCGCTGCGCTGCCGCCTGTTCGGCCGGCCCGAGCGGCCGGCGGTGTGCAGCTCGCTACGGCCGGAGCCCGCCATGTGCGGGTCAGACCGCGAACACGCCCTGCACTTTCTGCAGACGCTGGAAACAGCCACTGCCGCAGGACCCACGCGAGGCCGACCGGTCAGCGCCACATGAGCGGCAGGAAGAGCCAGGCCACCAGACTCAGCCACCAGGCCGCCACCGCCAGCCCGACCCGCGCGCGGGGCACCCAGACCAACAGCGGCAGCACCGCCAGCAGCAGACAGGTCTGACCGAACCACACCGCATCGTCGCCGATCAAGGTGCGCACGCCGCTGTAACGGGACGAACCGGTGTGGGTCTCGGTGACGATGGCCATCACACCCAGCGCCACCAGCACCAGGGCGATGGCCGTGAACAGCAGGCGGTGTCCCAGCTTCATGGCGCGATCCTTTCAAACAGAAAAAGCCCGCATGAAGCGGGCTTGCGAGACAGCGGGCACTCACTGTGTGCCAGCCGGGAGCATTACTGGCGAACGGCTTCCACCTGGATCACCAGACGCACGTCCTTGGGCACGCCAAAGGCGATGGCGTAGTCCATGCCATAGACCGTGCGATCGACCACGGCTTCAAAGTCGCCACCGCAGACCTCGCGCTTGAGCATGGGGTTGTCGTAGCAGTTGAAGCGCACGGCCTTGAGGGTCAGGGGCGCGGTCTTGCCCATGAAGGTGAACTGGCCCGGCACCTCGACCACCTTGTCGCCGTTGAACACCAGCTTGTCCGACACGAAGCGGGCCTTGGGATGCACGGCGGTGTTGAACAGGTCGGCGCTGTTCAGGTGCTTGTCGAAGGCGGCGGTACCGGTGCTGACCGAGGCCACATCGATGGTGATGTCCACCTTGCCGGTGCGGGCGGCACGGTCGAACTGGATGGTGCCTTCCTTCTTGTCGAAGCGGCCCCGGTTGGTGGAGGTGTTGAAGTGGCCGATCTCGAAGGTCACGAAGGTGTGGGTCGGGTCGACGGCGTAGTCGGCCGCATGGGCCGCACCGGTGGCCAGCGTGGCAGCAACGGCCAGCAGAGCAAGGGAAGAACGCATGGAAATCTCCTGAGGGTTGGAAAAACGGAAAACAGACATCACAGCGGAGCCACACCGGTGAGCGCGAGGCGGAACTTCACCTGCACCTCGTCGGCCACCATCGAGGTGTCGGACCACTCGTTCTCGCCGATGCGGAACTGCAGCCGGCGGATGGGGAAAGCGCCGGTGGCCACGGTCTGGGCGCCCTGGCGGGCCAGCGTGACAGGCACCACCACGTCGCTGACCACGCCCTTGATGGACAGGCGTCCGGCCACCTCGAAGCGGGTGGCGTCGAGGCGGCGCACCGCCGTGGACTGGAACGTGGCCTGAGGGAAGGCCGCCACGCTGAACCAGGTCGGCTTGGGCAGTTCGGCGTCGGTCTCGCGCACGCCGAGGGTGGCGCTGCCGGTGTCCACGGTGAAGGCGATGCGGCTTTGTGCCGGCTGGGCCGGATCAAACTTGATCTGCGCATCGAAGCGGCGGAACTGGCCTTCCACCGGCACGCCCATCTGGCGGCTGGTGAAGCGGATCTCGCTGCCCGCGGGCACCAGGGCCTGCTGGGCCGAGGCCGACAGCGGCAGGACGGCGGCGGCGCCCAGCGCGGCGGCCAGCAAAGGGGAGCAGAGGTTCATGGCGGGCACTTTCAACAAGGTCAGAACATGCGGCGCAACAGGCCGTCGCGGTCGATCAGGGCGTGCTTGAGCGCGGCGCCCACATGCAGCAGCACCAGCGCTGCCAGCGCATAGGCCGCCAGCCGGTGCAAGGGCTTGAGCGTCTCGGCCAGGTCCGGACTCACCGGGACCCAGTCGGGCAGCGGCAACACGCCGAGCAGCACCACGGAGAAGCCGGCGGCCGAGCTGTAGGCCCAGCCCAGCAGCGGCACCGCAAAGAACAGCAGGTACAGGCCGGCGTGCGTGCCGTGGTGCGCCAGGCGCTGCCAGGCCGGCATGGCGTCGCGGATGGCGGCGGGCAGTGCCGGTGGCCGGTGCGTCAGGCGCCAGACCAGTCGCAGCACCGAGAAGGTCAGCACCAGGATGGCGGCCCATTTGTGCCAGTTGTAGAGTTTCAGCCGCTGCGGCGAGAACGGCAGGCTGGTCATGTACAGGCCCATGACGAACACGCCCACCAGAGCCAGGCCCAGCAGCGCATGCAGCCAGCGGGCGGTGGCGGTGTAACGGGGCGGGCTTGCAGTCATGGGAGGCAGTGTAGGCAGACGATCGAGCAAGAAAGATGAACGGACTTGAACCTCATGTTCGAATTCGTTGAATGATCAGGGTACACCCGGTGTCGCCTCCGGGATGCTCCGGGGCTGCCCGGATGGGCGCATCGGCGTTGTAATGGGCTTCTGCTGTCCTTCCATCCGCCCCTGCCCCTCCGAGGTGTCCCATGCACATCCCCTCCCTGCGTGAAGTCGTCAGTGCCGAAGAATGGGCGCTGCGCTGCGATCTGGCCGCCTGCTACCGCCTGGTGGCTGCCTATGGCTGGAGCGATCTGGTCTTCACCCACATCAGCGCCAAGCTGCCCGAGAGCGTGACCGGGGGCGAGCACCAGTTCCTGATCAACCCCTACGGCCTGATGTTCGACGAGATCACCGCTTCCAGCCTGGTGAAGGTCGACATGGCCTGCAACAAGCTGCACGACTCGCCCTTCCCGGTGAACCCGGCCGGCTTCGTCATCCACAGCGCAGTCCACGAAGCCCGGCCGGACGCCGTGTGCGTGCTGCACACCCACACCCGCGCCGGCGTGGCGGTGAGTGCCCAGTCGCACGGCATCCTGCCGATCAGCCAGCAGAGCACCTTCGTGCTGTCATCGCTGGCGTATCACGACTACGAAGGCGTGGCCTTCCGCCCGGACGAGAAGCCGCGGCTGCAGGCCGATCTGGGCAACGCCAACTACCTGGTGCTGCGCAACCACGGCCTGCTCACCGTGGGCCGCAGCATCGCCGACGCCTTCCTGTCGATGTACACCTTCGAGAACACCTGCCGCATCCAGGTGGATGCGCTGGCCGGCGGCACGCCGCTGACCCAGGTGAACCCGGCCATCCTGGCCGGCATGGCCGACGTCATGCGCGTGGCCACCGCCGGACAGGGCGCCCAGCTGGCCTGGCCGGCCCTGCTGCGCAAGGCGGACAAGCTCGACCCCTCGTTCCGGACCTGATTCAGGCGTCGGTCCGGTCGGCGACGAAGGCGGTCATGCCGTCGAGCACGGTCCGCAGGCGCCGTGCTTCGCGCGAGCCGCGCAACCGGGGCGACCAGCCCACCAGCCACAGCACCGCCCTCAGCCGCGGCAGCAGGCGCTGCACAAAGGGCCGCAGATCGGGCACCCGGGCGCCGCCCGCCCGGGCATAGGCCTGGAGCACCTGCAGCACCGCGCCGGCCCCCAGCGGCTCCAGATGACGGGTCATGGACAACAGCAGCTGCAGCGCGTCGTAGCGCTGCACCAGGTCCAGCGGCATGCCCGGCACCAGCCGTTCCTCGAAATCGAGCCGGGCGAACTGTGCGCCGTCCCAGGTGAGGTTGCGGGTCTGCGAACCGCCATGCCAGTGGCCCCGCACATGGAAGCCGGCCAGATCGGCGCAGGCACTGCACATCACCGGCAAGCGCTCGGCCGGCAAGGCAGCGTCAAGCCAGCGGTCCAGGGTGATGCCGATGTCGCTGGTGGTGAGGTGCTGCCCGTCGAAGGCCAGCACGGCCGGCACGCGTTCGCCGGCCGCCGCCAGCGCCACCAGCCGGTCGTGCTCGAACGCCAGCAGGGCGGCGCCATCGGTCTGGCGCACCGCTGCCCAGGGCACCGGCACACCCAGGGCGCGCGCCATCAGCCAGATGCCCGACGACTTGCGGCCGCTGCGCAGCGGCCGGTCGGCGGACTTGGTCCAGGTGCGCTGGGCAGCAGGGGATGCGGGGTCGGGCAGGCTCATGGGGCGGGGGCGGAGGACCGGCGATTATCCGGGGTCGACCGCCCTGGCCGCGCTGCGCTCAGGGCGCATCGGCGTAACGCTGCAACTCCCAGGCCGACACCTCACGCGCATAGGCCGCCCACTCGTCCCGCTTGACCTCGAGGAACTGACGGCAGAAGTCGACGCCAATGGTCTCGCGCAGGCCGCCATCCGCCTCCAGCGCGTCCAGCGCGGCATGCAGGTCGCGCGGCAACTGTCCGGGCAGCGCAGCGCCCGCTGCGTGGCGCTCGTACAGATCGTCCGGCGTCGGCGCCACCGGCGGCAACGCCCGATCGATGCCGTCCAGGCCGGCAGCCAGGGTGCCTGCGATGGCCGCATACACGTTGCAGGCCGGGTCGGGCAGGCGCCACTCCAGCCGGCCGGCCACGGTGCGGACCAGACAGGTGCGGTTGTTGTCGCCGATGGCCTTCCAGACCGGTGACCAGGTGGTGCCCGAGGCGCTGCGGCTGGCCGCCAGGCGCCGGTAGCTGTTGACCGTGGGCGCACAGAGCGCAGCCAGGCCATCGGCATGGTGCAGCAAGCCGGCCGCAAAGCGGTGCCCCAGTTCGCTCAGGCCCAGCGCCCCGGCCGGGTCGGCCATGAGCGCATGGCCCTGGTGATCGGTCAGACTGAGGTGGAAATGCAGCCCGCTGCCCGGCGCATGGGCCAGCGGCTTGGGCATGGTGGAGAACACCATGCCGTGTTCGCGTGCCACCTCGCCAGCCGCCAGCTTGAACAGCTGATAACGGTCGGCGGCGGCCAGGGCGTCGTCGAAGCGGTAGTTCACCTCGTACTGGCCGTTGGCGTCCTCATGGTCGATCTGCTGCAGCTCGAAGCCCAGGTCCTGCAGGGTCTGGCGCATCCGGTCCAGACACGCGAAGTTGCGGCCCATGGCGCGCAGGTCGTACGAGGGCTTGGCCAGCGTGTCCTGCGCATCGGCCACTGCCCACCCGGCCTCGGTGCGGCGCAGCAGGAAGAACTCCGGCTCGATGCCGACCCACAGCGTCCAGCCGCGCTGGCGCAGCCGTTCCACCTGGGTCTTGAGCACCTGGCGCGGGCAGGTGTCCAGCGGCTGTCCGCCGGCAAAACCGTCGCACACCGCATGGGCCACGCCGGCCATGAAGGGCCAGGGGCGCAGCGTCTGGGGCAGCACACGGCCCATGTATTCGCTGCGCGGCCCCATGCGCGGCAGCCCGGTGCCGGTGATGCTGGGGCCGGAGAACCCGGCACCCTCAGTCACAGCCTGCGGCAGCAGGTCCAGTGGCACCAGCTTGCCCTTCACACCACCGTTCAGGTCGGTGAAGGTGGCGAGCACCGAGTGGATGCCCTGCGCCTGCAGGGCGGCGGTGCGGTCGGCCAGGTCGGTGGCCGCCAGACTCAAGCCAGCACCTCGGCCAGCGCAGCATCGAGCACCGCCAGACCCTCGTCGAACACTGCGTCCTCGATGGTCAGCGGGAACAGATAGCGGATCACGTTGCCGTACACGCCGCAGGTGAGCAGCAGCAGGCCGCGGGCCAGTGCGGCAGCCTGCACCTTCTTGGTGGTGTCGGCGTCCGGCGCACCGGTCTTGGGGTCGATGAACTCGCAGGCCACCATGGCGCCCAGGCCACGGATGTCACCGATGCGCGGGCGCACCGCGCGCTGCGCGATCAGATGGCCGATGAGCTTGTCGCCCAGACGCTGGGCGCGCTCGCACAGCCGCTCTTCCTCGATCACGTCCAGCACCGCGTGCGACGCCGCAATGGCCAGCGGGTGGCCAGCGTAGGTGCCGCCCAGGCCGCCCGGTGCGGGCGCGTCCATCACCGCCTGCCGGCCCGACACCGCCGAGAGCGTGGTGCCGCCCGCCAGGCTCTTGGCCATGGTGATGAGATCGGGCGACACGCCGTAATGCTCCATGGCGAATAGCTTGCCGGTGCGGGCAAAGCCGGTCTGCACCTCGTCGGCGATCAGCAGGATGCCGTGCTGGTCGCACAGCTCGCGCAGCCACTTCACGGCGGCCGGCTGGATGGGGTTGAAGCCGCCCTCGCCCTGCACCGGCTCGAACACGATGGCCGCCACCCTGGAAGGCTCGATGTCGCACTTGAACAGCTGCTCGATGGCCTTCTTCGTGTCGTCCAGCGAGGCGCAGTGGCACGGGAAGGGCACGTGGTAGATCTCGGGCGGGAACGGGCCGAAGCCGGCCTTGTAGGGCTGCACCTTGCCGGTGAGCGCCACCGAGAACAGGCTGCGGCCGTGGAAGGCACCGCCGAAGGCGATCACGCCGCTGCGGCCGGTGGCCGAGCGCGCGATCTTGATGGCGTTCTCGATCGCCTCGGCGCCGGTGGAGAAGAACGCCGTCTTGGCCGGCCCATCGATCGGCACCAGCGCATTGATGCGCTCGGCCAGCGCCACGTACTCGGCGTACGGCACCACCTGGTAGCAGCTGTGGGTGAAGCGCTGCAGCTGCGCCGCAATGGCGGCCTGCACCTTGGGGTGGATGTGCCCGGTGTTGAGCACCGCAATGCCGCCGGCGAAGTCGATGAAGCGGCGGCCTTCGATGTCCCAGAACTCGGCGTTCTTCGCCCGGTCGATGAAGAAGTCGCCCATCACGCCCACACCGCGCGGCGTGGCGGCCAGCCGGCGGGCATGCCAGGCGGCATTGGTGTGCGGGGCTTGCAGGGTGTCGGGGGTTTGCGGGGCGTTCATGGCGGTCTCCTTCAGACAGGGGAATCGATACGGATCCAGGTCGTCTTGACCTCGGTGTACTTGTCGAACGCGTGCAGCGACTTGTCGCGGCCCACGCCGCTCTGCTTGAAGCCGCCGAAGGGCACGGTGATGTCGTCCTCGTCGTACTGGTTCACATGCACCGTGCCGGCGCGCAGGGCGCGGGCCACGCCGTGGGCCCGGTTGATGTCCCGCGTCCAGACCGCTGCCTGCAGGCCGTAGATGTTGCTGTTGGCCTGGCGCACCACATCGGCCGCGTCGGTGAAGCTCAGCACCGACAGCACCGGGCCGAAGATCTCTTCGCGGGCGATGGTCATGTCGTTCTTCACGCCGTCAAAGATGGTGGGCTGCACATAGAAGCCGCCCTTCACCGGTTCGGTGGCCTCGCCACCGGCCAGCAGTTTCGCGCCTTCGCTGCGGCCGCTCTCGATGTAGCGCAGCACCGTGTCCATCTGCACCTTGTCGACGATGGCGCCCATCACCGTGGACTTGTCCAGCGGGTTGCCCGGCTGGTAACGCGGCACCAGGGCCAGGGCCTTTTCCAGGAAGGCATCCTTGATGGAGGCTTCCACGAACAGGCGCGACGGTGCGTTGCAGCTCTCGCCCTGGTTGAAGAAGATGCTCCCCACCGCCGCTTCCACCGCGCGGTCCAGGTCGGGGCAGTCGGCAAACACGATGTTGGGCGACTTGCCGCCCAGCTCGGTCCAGGCGCGCTTGAGGTTGCTCTGCCCGGCCATCACATGGATCTGCTTGCCCACGCGGGTGCTGCCGGTGAAGGCGATGCAATCCACGTCCATGTGCAGCGCCAGCGGGCTGCCGGCTTCCTGGCCGTAACCCGGCACCACGTTGAACACCCCCGGCGGAATGCCGGCGGCCAGCGCCAGTTCGGCCAGGCGCAGCGCGGTCAGCGGGCTCTTCTCGCTGGGCTTGAGCACCACCGAATTGCCCGCCGCCAGGGCCGGCGCGATCTTCCAGGCCGCCATGATCATGGGGTAGTTCCAGGGCACGATCACGCCCACCACACCCACCGGCTCGCGGGTGATCAGGGCCAGCGCCGTGCTCGGGGTGGGCGCGATCTCGTCATAGACCTTGTCCACCGCCTCGCCGTACCAGCGGATGCAGTTGGCGGCGCTGTTCACGTCCACCGCGCGGGCGTATTTCACCGGCTTGCCCATGTCCAGGGTCTCGGTCAGGGCCAGTTCATCCGCATGCGCAATGAGCTGATCGGCGAACTTCAGCATCACCCGCTTGCGCGCCGCCGGGGACATGCCGCACCAGCGCCGGTCTTCAAAGGCCGCACGGCCCGCGGCCACCGCCGCATCGATGTCGGCCGCACCGCAACGGGCCACCGGCGTGAGCAGACGTCCGTCCACCGGCGAAAGACATTCGAAAGTCTGACCGTCGCGCGCATCCACGCGCTGACCATTGATGACGGCACGGCCGTCGAAACGGGGGGTATTGCTGGCGTTGTCGCTCATGGGTGTCCTCAGATTGGCCCCCATGCTAGCCCGGGAACACCGCACCGCGCCAGTCCACTTTGGCGGACCGGCGGGCATCCACCGGCACCGATCGGGTACCCCCCGGGGTCAGGGCTGGACCGATGCCTAGACTGCCTCGCCCAGGGCAGGACACCGATCCGGCCGAGGGAGGTAGGCATGTATTCCTTGCTGCCGGCGTTGGTCTCCGGCCTGTTCCTCGGGTACGGGCTCTATGTGCTGTCCTCGCGCGGCCTCAGCCGTATCAGCCTGAGCTTTCTGGCCCTGTGCCTGGCCAGCTTCGGCTGGCAAGCCACCTGGGCGGTGCTGTTCCAGACCACCGACCCGCAACTGGCCGACCGGTTGATACGGGCGGGCTACCTGGTCATCATCTTCCTGCCCACTTGCCTGCACCACTTCGTGGCGGCGGTGCTGGGCGTGCGCGGCGAACGGCGATGGCTGCAGACCTCCTATGCCGTCGCGGCAACGCTGGCGGTACTGAACTTCAGGTCCGACCTGTTCGTGGCCGGGCATCACCACCACTTTTTCGGCTTCTACCCGCAAGCTGGCCCGCTGCACTGGGTGCATATGGTGCAGGCCGGCGTGGTGGTCGGCCGGGGCATCTGGCTGTGCCACCGGACCGCACAAGCCAGTGCTGGTGAACTCAGCCGCCGCACCCGGCTGCTGGGCCTGGCCCTGGTCATCTACCTCATGGCGGCGGTGGACTACTTGTGCAACTACGGCATTGCGATGTATCCGCCGGGGGTGGGGTTCATCACGGCCAGCCTGGGCATCATTGCCTGCGCCACCAGTCGCTATGGACTGATGAACCCCGCTGAAATGGCGGCTTCTGTCGCACACGAGATGCGGACACCGCTGGCCTGCATCCGGATGAGGGCCGAGCTGCTGAACACCTGGCTGCCAGCCCTTGATACCGGCTACAGGGCCGCAATTGAGCAGGGCCTGATCGATCAACCGCAAGACTCGCCGGATATCAGCCAGCTCGCCGCCATGGTCAGGGAGATCACCCGACAGATCGATCGGTCGAACGCCATCATCGATCTCATCCTCACGTCCACGCGGACCGACCAGATCGACCCTGGCTCGTTCCATCGCTGTTCGATGCTCAGCTGCATCCAGGACGCGCTGGAGAGTTACCCGTTTCATCCGCGAGAACGACTCCAGGTCCAGGTGACCTGCAAAGCCGACATTGAGTTCCTGGGTTCCGAAGACTTGATGACCTATGTGTTGTTCAACCTGCTGAAGAACGCCCTGTTTGCCATACGGGCACAAGGACATGGAGACATCCAGATCTGGATCGGGCTGGCGGATGCGCCCCGCACGGTCCTGGTGAAGGACACCGGATCGGGCATACGCCCCGAAGACATGCCTCGCATTTTCGAGTCGTTCTTTTCAACCAAGCGCTTGCAGGGCGCTGGCCTGGGACTGCCCTTCTGCCGCAAGGTCATGCACGCTTTTGGCGGCAGCATTTCGTGCGAATCGATCGAGGGCCGGTTCACCTCGTTCTTTCTGGTGTTCCCGGCCCTCGCCTCAGATCATCAAGCCGGGATCAGACCACCCGACTCCTTCACCTCGTAAGTACGGATCTTGGCCAGCACATCAGCGGGCAGTCGCTGTATCTGCTTGGTCAGGCTGGCAAACACGATCTGCTGATAGCCACTGGCCACCAGCTGACCACCCACCTTGAACCGGAACAGCAGATGGAACGAACAGTGCCGAACATCGAAACTGTTGAGCTCGCACTCCACCGTCTGGAAGGGAAAGGTCTCGTGTACGTACTCGGTGTGTGCGCGCTTGGTGATGAACACGCCCTGCGACTGCAGCATGTCCGCCGCGATGCACTGGTGGAACCAACGCTCACGGCAGACACCCTGCCACTCGAAGTAGCGGGCGAAGTAGGTGTTGGTGTAGGCGTTGGAATCCTTGAGGTAAATGTCGAAAGCGTGCTTGAAGGTCACACGAGGATGCTCCGATCGAGTGTGAAACGCGGAACCGGATGAGGTGGGGAGAAAAGTGTGAGTGCTGCGAGAGACAGACATTGAGAAGCTCCTTGACAGGTTGATGGACAGCGCGCGCATCAGCCGCACGAGGATGATCCGCACGCCACCTCTTAGTGACAGGGGTCAAGCCTTCGCCCTCGCTCGGGGAGCCCTCCTGACCTACCGCCACGGTTATCCGTGTGCACGGCATCCTTCGGCGAACGCTGCCTGATGGAACCATCGTGATGAATTGGTGAAGAGAAATCGACCGCACAGGGTTACTCAGCGCAGATGCCGCGCTCCATTTCTCCCCCACACGTCCCCCGCCTCCTCGCCCGCCCACGCCTGATCCATATCGCCCGCTGTCTGGCCGGCTCCTGCCTGGTCATGAGCGCCATGGCCGGCGCGACGACCAGCAATGAAGCGGCGCTGCATTGCCACCCTATCCAGCGCATCGAAGCCGGCCAGCTGCTGAGCGACGGCCGACAGGTCGCCGCCCCGGACGGCCTGGCGGCAGACCTGGCCCGCATCACGGGCGAGCGACCCGACTGCATGTCGGCCGAAGACATCCGCGCCGTCATGCGGCGTTGGCAGGACGGCCTGGTCGAACGGGGCTGGACCACCAGCCGGGTGCTG
Source organism: uncultured Hydrogenophaga sp. (assembly GCF_958439165.1). Taxonomy (GTDB): domain Bacteria; phylum Pseudomonadota; class Gammaproteobacteria; order Burkholderiales; family Burkholderiaceae_C; genus Hydrogenophaga. The sequence continues at coordinate 70,966 of NZ_OY288130.1, forward strand.
GCGCCGCCGCAGGACATGACCTCCCGCGTGCTGGAGCTGCTGGTGCTGCCGGGCCAGGTGGGCAGCATCCGCACCGAGCCTGCCGATGCCCGCATCCTGCTCAGCGCCATGCTGCCGCTGAGACCGGGCGACCTGCTGGACCTGCGGGTGCTGGAGCAGGCGGTGGAGAACCTGCAGCGCCTGCCCACGGTGGAGGCAAAGATCCTCATGCACCCCGGCGACGCGCCAGGCGTGAGCGATCTGGAGGTGCTGTGGTCGCAGGACAAGCCCTGGCGGCTGGTGCTGGGGGTAGACAACAGCGGCTCACGCGAGACCGGCCGCTACCAGGGCAGCACCACGCTGGCCCTGGACAACCCGCTGGCCATCAGTGACCGGCTGCAGTTCAGCGGCGTGCGCGATCTGGGCGGCGGCATCGACCGCCGACGCGGCAACCGCAGCACCAGCATCCACTACAGCGCCCCGGTGGGCCACTGGCTGCTCAACCTGGACGCCAGCCGCCAACGCCACCACCAGAACGTCATCGGCGCCACCACCGACTACAGCTACAACGGCCGCAGCCAGCAACAGGAACTGGGCGTGGCCCGCACCTTTTGGCGCAGCGGCACCGGCCAGACCCGCTGGAGCGCCAGCGTGTTTGCCCGCCAGTCCGAGAACTTCATCGACGACACCGAGGTCGAGGTGCAGCGCCGCCGCGTCGGTGGCTGGAAAACCAGCCTGGGCCACGAAGAGCGGCTCGGCGCCTTCAAGCTGGCAGGGCAGCTGCAGTACCGCCGAGGCACCAAGGCATTGGGCGGGCAGCCCGCGCCGGAAGAGGCCTATGGCGAAGGCAGCCACTTCTTCCAGGTGTGGAACAGCAGCCTGCAGCTCGACGGCGCCACCCGCTGGGCCGGCCTCGCCTGGACATATCAGGGCGAATGGCGACGGCAAATTCACCGGTCTCCGCTGACCCAACAGGACCGCTTCAGCCTGGGCGGCCAGACCAGCGTGCGCGGCTTCGACGGCGAACAGACGCTGGCGGCCGAGCGCGGCTGGCTGGTGCGACAGGAGGTGGGCGTGGGACCGCAGGACAGCGCACACCAGGCCTTTGCGGCCTTCGACCAGGGTCGCATCAGCGGGCCGTCGGCGCAGTGGCTGGCGGGCCAGGCGCTGGCCGGCACGGCCCTGGGGGTACGGGGCCGCTGGACCGGCGCCGGCAGCTGGACCTATGAACTGTCGGCCGGCCGCCCGGTGCGCAAGCCCGAGGCCCTGCGCACCGCACCCGTGTTCTGGGCCTTCTCGCTGCAGACGGAGTTCTGATGAGCCACCGAACTCACCCCCTGCCCCGCCACCCCCTCCCCCGCCTCACGCTGCTGGCCGCCGCCGTGCTGCAGGCCCTCAGCCCACTGGCAGCGCAGGCCCAGATCGTGCCCGACCCCGGCGCCCCGCGCAGCCAGCAGCCCACCGTGCTGCGCACGTCGGCCGGCCAGCCCCTGGTCAACATCCAGACGCCCAGTGCCGCCGGCGTGAGCCGCAACACCTACCGCCAGTTCGACGTCGGGCCTGAGGGCGCCGTGCTCAACAACAGCCGCACCGGGGCGCCCACCCGCATCGGCGGCACCGTGGGCCCCAACCCCTGGCTGGCCCGGGGCGAAGCACGGGTCATCGTCAACGAGGTCAACAGCCACGCCCCCAGTCTGCTGCGCGGTCCGCTGGAGATTGCCGGGCGCAGCGCCGAGCTCATCGTGGCCAACCCCGCCGGCATCCAGGTGCAGGGTGCGAGCTTCCTCAACGCCCAGCGCGTCACCCTGGCCGTGGCCACCCCGCAGTGGAACGGCGGTGACCTGCTGGGCCTGCGCACCGGCAACGGGCTGCTGCGCATCGATGCCGACCCCCACGGCCTGGGCATGGACACCCGTGGCGCCAGCCACACCGACATCCTGGCCCGCGCCGTGCAGGTCAACGCCGCCGTGTGGGCCGACCGGCTGCGCGTGGTCACCGGGGAGAACACGGTGACAGCAGGCAGCGAGACCGAGCCTGGGGCGGTGACACCCGCCGGCGCGGGTGCTGCGGCGGCGTCCCCCCCGCCCGCGTTCGCCCTGGACGTCAGCGCCCTGGGCGGCCTGTACGCCCATGCCATCACCCTGGTGGGCACCGAGGCCGGTCTGGGCGTGCGCCACAGCGGCGTCATCGCCGCGCGCGCCGAGGACGGCGCGGGCAGCCTGGTCATCACCCAGAGCGGCCAGCTGCTGGTGCGCCACGGCGGGCGGCTCATCGGCCAGCGCATGCAGATCGATGCCGACGAACTCATCAACGAAGACGGCGCGGCCATCGTGGCCACCGCCTCAGACCAGCAGATGGACATCCGGGTGCGCCGCCTGGCCAACCGCAGCGGCGCACTCATCCACAGCAACGCCGACATGGCCCTGTCGGCCACCGAGCGGCTGGAGAACCGCTCGGCCACCATCGAAGCCCTGGGCCACCTCTGGATCACCGCCGGCGAGCTGCTCAACGCCAACGACCTGCTCAGCTGGCGCCTGCTGCCCAACGACCCGACCGATCACCTGAGCTACTACACAGCGGCGGGCGAGATCGATGGCAGCCAGGTGGCCTGGAGCGTGCCGGGCAGGGGTCTGTTCGCCTGGACCGGGCGCGAACAGCTGCTGCTCAAGGGCAGCCCCTGGGCCGATCCGGTCTGGCGGCAGCGCTACCTCAACCCGCTGCCGCTGGCATTCGGGCGCTGGGTCAAGACCGGCGGCACCAAGTCCGAGACCTGGCGCTGGGTGACGGATGCCTTCACCTACAGCCGCCACGACCCGATCTGGGCCGCCATGGGCATGACCGCGCCCACCTGGGACCCGCCAGCGCCCCGCTCGGCTCCTGACACCAGCGGCTTTGACACCCCAGGCAGCCTGGACGCCTCGCCCGAATGGCTGGCCCAGGCCGCACCCTGGCTGGCCCTCAATGAACGCGTGCAAGCCATGCAGCAGCAGGTGAACGCCAGCCTGCAGGGTTATGACGCCTTCCTCAGCTACCGCCAGAACACCCACCGGGCAGAAGTCACCGCCAGCGCGCCCGGGCGCATCGCCAGCGGCGGCCACCTGCAGATGCGCATCGGTGGGCGCGCCACCAACCAGGACAGCGAGATCCTGGCCGGCGGCACCCTGAGCCTGCAGGCCGGCGAGCTGGTCAACCAGGCCACCACCGTGGCCACTCCGGTACAGCGCAACGGCACCCTGTACGCCTGGGGTGTGATCGGGCGCGACTGCGACCTCACCGGCTGCGACCCGGTGTTCGGCTGGACCAGTGCGCCCTATGCGGTGCAGACCAGCCGCAGCCAGGCCCTGGCCGCGCTGCGCCAGACCGGCAACCTGGGCACAGGTACGGGCCCAGGGACCGGCGCGGCGCTGTACCAGCCCACCCCCGACCCGCAGTCGCCCTTCCTGCTGCAGTCCGACCCGCTGCTGGGCGCCGGTGCCCTCACCTCCTCCCAGCGCCAGCTCGATGCCATGGGCTGGAGCCCGAGCCGCGAGGTGCGCCGCCTGGGCGATGCGGCCTGGGAGCAGCAGCGCCTGCGCGAGCAGGTCTCCGGCCTGAGCGGCCAACGCTTCCTCTCTGGCTTCCAGAGCGACGAAGACCAGTACCGCGCACTGCTCGATGCCGGGGTGATGACCGCCCGCGCGCTGCAGCTGCGCCCGGGCGTGGCCCTGTCGCCCGAGCAGGTGCGCCAGCTCACCACCGACATCGTCTGGCTGGTCGAGCAGACGGTGACCATCCCCGACGGCCAGGGCGGGGTGCGCACCACCACCGCCCTGGTGCCCCAGCTCTACCTCGCGCCGCGCAACCAGGACCTGGCCCCCGGCGGCCTGCTGGCCGGCGGTGCAGCATCGGGGGCCAGCCAGATCGGCGGACAGGACGTGGTCATCATCACCACCGGCGACACCCTCAACAGCGGCAGCATCGCCGCGCGCGGCACCCTGCTGCTGCAGAGCCAGAGCCTGCGCAACCTGGGCGGGCAGCTCAGCGCCGACACCGTGGTGGCCCTGGCGCAGCAGAACATCGAGAACCTGGGCGGGCAGATCGCCGCCGACTCGGCCCTGCTGCTGCAGGCCGGGCGCGATGTGCGCATGGCCAGCACCACCACCGAGGGCTCGGCCCGCAGCGATGGCCCGGGGGGGCAGACCCGCTACGCCCTGACCGAAGTCGACCGCCAGGCCAGCGTCTACGTCTCGGGCAGGAACAGCAGCGACAGCGGCAACGGGATCCTGCTCATACAGGCCGGGCGCGATGTGGTCTTGCAAGGTGCTGCCATACGCAATGACGGCAACGACGGCACCGGCCCCACCGAGCTCACCGCCGGGCGCAACTTGGATGTGGGCACCACCACCACCGGCAGCCAGATCGAGGCGCAGTGGCAGTCCCGCCGCTCGCGCACCGCCGTGCAGATCGATCAGACCTCCGAGCAGGGCACCTCCATCACCACCCGGGGTGACCTCACCCTGCAGGCCGGGCAGAACCTGAGCCTGCGCGGCAGCGAGCTCCTGAGCGATGCCGAACTGCGCCTGGGCGCAGGCAACACCGTGCTCATCGACAGCGCCCAGAGCAGCTACCGCATCGACTACAGCAGCTGGCACAAGCGCAACAGCGCCCTGAGCAAGAAGACCACCACCATCGAGCGCAGCAACAGCCGCACCGATGCGGTGGCCAGTGAGCTGGGCGGGCAGAGTGTGAACATCACCAGCGGTGGCGACGTAGTCATCCGTGGCTCCAACGTGGTGGCTGACCACGATCTGCGCATCCATGCCGACAATGTCCTCAGCATCGAAGCCGCGCAGAACCGCTCGCAGAGCAGCAGCTTCGTCGAAACCCGTCAGAGCGGCGTGCTCTCCAGTGGTGGTACGGGCCTCACCGTCGGCAAGCGCGAGCAAAGTGTTCGTCAGCAACAGGAAAGCAGCACAGCAGCCGCCAGCACGGTGGGCTCCATCCAGGGCGATGTCGATCTGCGGGCGGGCCAGCGCTACAGCCAGACCGGGTCCGACGTTCTGGCCCCTGGCGGCAACATCTCCATCGCCGCTGGAGAGGTCAGCATCACCGAAGCCCGCGAGACGCAGCGCAGCGAGGTGGAGCAGCGCTTCAAGCAAAGCGGCCTGAGCGTGTCGCTCAGCGCACCGGCGGTGCAGTCTGCACAGAGCATGGTCAGCACCACCCAGGCCATGGGCCAGACCCGCAGCAACCGCATGCAGGCCCTGGGCGCCGCCACCCTGGCCATGCAGGGACAGGAGCTGATCGATCAGGCTGGCAAGGCAGTGGATGCGCTGCAGGATGGCAAAGGCATCACCGAGGCCAGCGGGCTGACCCTGGGCGTGAGCATCGGCTCCAGCCGCAGCGAGTCACACCAATCCAGCCTGAGCGACACCGCACGCGGCAGCCAGGTGATGGCCGGCGGCAACGTGACCATCCAGGCCACCGGCGCAGAGTCCGACAGCGACCTCGTTATCCAGGGCAGCCAGGTGCAGGCCGGCCAGACCACTCGCCTGCAAGCCCAGGGCGACATCACCCTGCAAGCGGCGGTCAACACCTACAGCGATGCCAGCAGCCACAGCAGCAAGGGCGCCAGCGTGGGCATGAGCTTCTCGGCCCAGGGGGTCAGTGCCAACGCCAGCGCGTCCCGCGCTTCAGGCCAGGGCAACGGCGAGGGTACGGCCTACAGCGACACCCAGATCGGTGGACGCTCGGTGGTCATCGAGTCGGGCGCCGACACCACCCTGCAAGGTGCCGTGGTCAGCGGCGATCAGGTCCGCGCACAGGTGGGTGGCGACCTGCACATCCACAGCCCGCAGGACACCGACCAATACCACGAGAGCAGCCGCAGCGTCGGAGTGGGCATCAGCGTACCCATTACCGGCCCGGGCAACGCCAGCGCCAGCCTGAACGTGGGGCGCACCCGCATCGACAGCCAGTTCCGCAGCGTGGACGAACAAAGCGCCATCCGCGCCGGCGACGGCGGCTTCCAGGTGGATGTGGGGGGCAACACCTCGCTGCAGGGCGGGCAGATCACCAGCAGCGAGTCCGCGGTGCAGCAGGGCAAGAACCGGTTCAACACCGGCGGCGATCTGGACTTGAGCGACCTGACCAACCACGCCGAGTACCAGGCCAGCGGCTCCAGTGTGGGCATGGCCGTGGGCGGCAGCGCGCCCGGGCAGGCGCCGGGCGCCGGGCTGAGCGGCGTGGGCATGGGCTCTGACGGCGGATCGGCCCAGAGCACCAGCAAGGCCGGCATCAGCGGCGTGGCGGGTGACTCGGCCGCCCGCACCGGCGATGCCCCCACCGGCCTCAAACCGATCTTCGACAAGGAGCAGGTACGGCAGGAGGTGGCGGCCCAGGTGGCCATCACGGGGGAATTCAGCAAGCGGGCTGTGCCAGCCGTGGCCGCCTACGCTGACGCGCAGGCCGTCGCACTGCGACGGGAAGGACGGGAAGACGAAGCACGTCGCTGGGACGAGGGCGGGGAATACCGCGTGGCCCTGCATGGGGGCGTGGGTGCATTGACGGGAGGCTCCGCAGGCGCCCTGGGCGCAGGCACCAGTGCTGCCTTGGTTCCTGTGGTGGGCGAAGCCATCGCCGGCATGAACCTCGCAGAGCCGGTGCGACAAGGCCTCACCACCGTGGCTGGCACTCTGATCGGCGCGGCCGCCGGGGGAGCCGACGGAGCCGCAGCGGCCTTCAACCAGACTGCGCTCAATTACGTCAGCCACAGCCCGTTCGCACAGGTGAGGCGCACCGTCAGCCAGGAAAACGCCCGCCTGCTGAATGCCTGCGGCACACAGTGCACTGCCGACGATCTGCGCCGCATCGATCAGCAGATGGCCGCACTGGAGCGTGCGGGCAACCTGTCTTCCATCGCGCAACGGGGCGGACTCACCACAGACCAAGCCCGGCAACTGGCTCAGCTGACCACCGAACTGCTTCCGTTTTACGGCACCGGCGAGTCCGTGCTGCAGCTGCTCACGGGGCGTAGCACGGTCACACAGGAAGAGGCCAACCGGTATTGGGCGGCCGTGGGATTGATACCGGTTGCAGGCGGCATCGTCAGACGTGTGGGTGAGCCGTCGGTGGAGGCACTGTCAGCGATCTTCCGGGGCGGAGAATCAATCAAGCCGTTGGCCAACGCCTCCGACCAGGCTCACGCACCCAGCTCGGCCCAAGGCTCTCTGCTCCACAAGGAGCTCGGCGAACTGTCGAAGCCTGTGGTGGACCACAGCCGGGATGCCGAGTACTTGGCCAAAACCGACCGACGCCTTCTGGAGCAATACAACTTTGACATGGGGCATGTGCTGGCAGGCGAGATGAACGCCGCAAACCATTCCACGGGTTACCACGCCGAATTCGCTGCTGACGGCGCTGCGCGCATCAAGCCGGGAGCGACAGTCCAACACAATGCCAACGGGACCTATGAAGCACCCGTGCAGGTGTTTGATACAAAAAATGGGGTGTGGGTGGACAAGAGGAACATCTCGACATTTTTTCCGCCCGACTGGTCGAAAGCACGAATTGAGTTCGAAACCATAGAGGCGTTTAAAAAGGGCCAGCCTGGCTCCAGCTTCATTATGAATTCGCCCAGCGGAATTCCGATTCAGTTCCACTGGAATCCTAAACAGAAACGTACCACCTTCTACCCAATGGGAGAACCAACGCGATGACTCTAAAACTGAGATGTCAAAGACGGGTAGACCTTGGCGGCCGCCTAGGCCTGAGCCGCCAGATATTCGTCGTCGATAAGGATGGGAACCCATCCCCAGCTTATGAGTTGATGTGCTCTGCGCTAGACGAGGACGTTCAAAGTGCCGCAGGATCTGGCGCATGTGTTTTGGAATGGATTCATCGCATCGAGTCTGGCGAACTAGAGTTGGCAGATGTAGACGGCAATGCTTGGATAATTTACATAACGCGAGATAAGGTTTGGTTCGAGGGCCTCTATGAACAGGGCATTGGAGGGCCTGTGAGCCTAGCTCAATTCAAGTTTGCAGTAGAAACATATATCCACTTTTTGGCCAATCCTGGAACCAAGCCGACCGAAGTGCCATTTATGGAAAAATAGAAATTCTCTTGACAGACCTCAGGCGCAGTCTCTTTGGGCAAAAACATCGACCATATTTTGCAACCCTAACAAATCACATTCGCCGACCCGACGACCGGCCTCCACACCGGATTCGCTGCGAACGACTCGGCCTGCATCCAGCCAAGAGCACATATTCAGCGAAATACCAATGAAACTTAAGAGGCGCAGGTTCAGGTGTTTGATCCAAAGAATAGAGTTTGGGTGGACAAACTGCGTGAATCCACCTTTTTCCCTCAATCATGGTCCCGAGCGCGAATTGAGTACGAAGTGACTGAAGCATTTAAAGCCAGACAGTATTCGGACGGTCAAAAATGGACCGCGATGTCACCAAGCGGCATTCCAATTGACGGTTACTCCACCAATGGGCGCACGACATTCTATCCAACTCGGTAAACGCACATGACCCTCAAACTAGTCGCTACATTTGTTGACCATTCCGCAGACACAGACCCAGCAATACGCTGGAAGGGGCGTTGGTTAGAGGTTATTGACATAACCCGACCACGGCTGGAAAAACTTGCCGAGCGTTGCGAGCCGAAATATCTCATCATGTGTCAAGCAATAACAAGTGATATTCAGACCGCAGGCGGCTCGGGCGTAACGGCGCTCCGAGAAATACAAATGATAGAGAAAGGAGAAAAGTCAATAATTAAGTCCGAGGGGAACGCTTGGATCACATGTATCACTCCGACGAAAGTCTGGTTTGAAGGCTTGTACGAGCAAAGCGGAGGAGATGCTCTCAGCTTTGCCCAGTACAAAACAGCGGTAGAAGCTTATGTGCGCTTCCTGTCTAACCCTGAAGGAACAACAATTGAGGTGGCATTCCCCGATATCTGACACATCAACTCGTTAGTCCGACATCATTGTTGAACCTCTAGCAACCGGAGAAAAAGGTCAACCACCATGGCTCACATCAAGCCCGGAACGCGCACCCAACCGAATGCCAACGGAACCTACGAGGGGCTTGTAGAAATGTTCAATGCCCAAAAAGGAGTCTGGGTGAGCAAGAAGAACATCACCGTGTTTTTCCCGTCCGATTGGTCTATGGCCCGTATGGAGTTCGAGATCTCAGAAGCATTCAAACAAGGATTACCGCAGACTCGCTTTGTTGCAAAAGCCCCCAGCGGCATCTGCATCCAGTTCTCATGGGACGTCAAGAATCAAAGAACCACTTTTTATCCGCTGTGCAAATCATGAACACTTCAAATTCCCTTTCACTGGTCTGCAAGAACGGCGTTTGGGTTCATGAGCCTGAAAAAGGCAAGCACTACAAAGTCGACCTCGACCTGCATGTGACCACTGCGACAGGGGCCATTTCGCAACCCTTCGAGTTGATGTGCCTATCGATCTACGAAGACGTCCAGACAGCCAAGGAGTCTGGTGCATGTCTGCTTGAATGGATCCACAGGGTCGAGTCAGGCGAACTCGACATGGCCGACGTCGACGGCAACGCCTGGGTCATTTTCATCACCCGGGACAAAGTCTGGTTCGAAGGCCTGTACAACCAAGGCGAAGGGGGTGCCGTGACGTTCGCTCAGTTCAAACTGGCCGTGGAAACCTACGTGCGCTTCCTGGCCGATCCGGAAGGCAAGACCATCGAGGTGCCTTTCCCTGCCGATTGACGGGGCAGCAGCACAGCAAAAAGCCGCCCGAGGGCGGCTTATGTTATGGGCGGTGTGACCGGTCAGAAGCGGTAGCCATACGCAATACCCAGGCCCTTGACGGTGCCGCCATCCTTGCTGAGCCGGTGCATCCACGAAGCCTGCAGATAAGACGTCTTGGTCAGATTCACGTTGACGCCCAGGCCGTACGCGAAGTCGTTATAGGACTCCGACTCGGAAATTCCGTCGTAAGACACAGTGGCACGGGTGCGCTGCCAGCCGAGGCGGCCAAACAGCTCGACGCCGTCGGCGAGCTCCACACCGGGACGCACGAACACGCCCAAATTGACGCCGGTCTTCACTTGGACTCCCATTCCGACGCCGTTGTAGCTCATCTCGTCCTTGCCGGCGCCAACGCCCAAGGTGGCCTCGACGGCCACATTCGGGTTGAAGCGGTAGCCCAGGGTCGTGTCGATGACGCCGGGCGATGACTTGACGCCGGAATCGCCCTTGAAGGTCAGGCGGGAATAGCCCACTTCCACATAGGTGTTGAGATCGTTGGTCTGCGCTTGAGCGGTGCCTGCCAGGGTCAGGAGGGCCGCAGCGGCCACGGTAGCAATGAGGGTAGGTTGCATGGTGAATGGAGGAATGAAAAGGCCCATGCGGGTGCATGGGCCGATCGATCCTGGGTTTCACCAAGGGCGCAAACCCTCCCGGGGTTCCCGGGGCCGCCAGCGGCTAGGGAGCTCAATGCCCCTGCAAGGCCGCCACTTCCGCCCGCGCCGCCGCCGCAATCTCGCGCTCGCGGCGCCGGGTCTGCCGGGCCACCCACACCGCATAGGCGACGATGACGATGGTCACCGTGACGATGAGCAGGGTGGCCGCAGCGTAGATGGTCGGGTTGATGCCACGCCGGGCATAACCGAAGATCACCTGCGGCAAGGTGCTGACCCCGGGGCCGGACAGGAATTCCGAGATCACCACATCATCGAACGACAGGGTGAAGGCCAGCAGGAAGGCGGCCAGGATGGCCTGGAAGATGTTGGGCAGCGTCACCAGGAAGAACACCTGGAGGGGCTTGGCACCCAGGTCCATGGCGGCTTCTTCGGTGGAGCGGTCCATCTCCATCAGGCGCGACTGGATCACCACCATGCCGTAGGCCATGCCGAGCAGCGTGTGACCCAGGATGATGGTGAGCATGCCGCGCTCGGGCCAGCCGAACACGTTCTGCGCACCCACGGCGAGCAGCAGCAGCGACAGGCCGATGATCACCTCGGGCATCACCAGCGGGGCGTTGACCATGCCGCTGAAGATGGTGCGGCCGGCAAAGCGCCGGTAACGCACCAGCACGAAGGCGGCGAAGGTGGCCAGAACGGCCGAGAGCACGCCGGTGATGGCGGCCACCTTGAGCGACAGGAAGAAGCCTTCCACGATCTTGGTGTCGCGGGTCAGAGCCTCGTACCAGCGCAACGAGAAGCCGGTGAACCGGGCGTCCTGCCGGGTGCTGTTGAACGAGAAGACCATCATGAACAGCAGCGGCGCGTACAGGAACGCGAAGACCAGCGCCATCCAGACCTTGCCCGTGTGTTTTTCGAACAGTTGCTTCATGGCGGGCTCCTCAGGTGCGCTGCTCGGTCTTGCTGCTGTAGTTGTAGTACAGCGCCAGCGGCACGACGATGACGGCGATCATGACCACGGCCAGCGCCGTGGCACGGGGCCAGTTGTTGGCCGTGAACATCTCGTCCCAGACCACGCGGCCGATCATGAGGTTCTCCGGGCCGCCGAGCAGCGAGGGGATCACGAACTCGCCCACGCAGGGAATGAACACCAGCATGAAGCCGGCGATGATGCCCGAGCGGGACAGCGGCACGGTCACCAGCCAGAACGCCTTGAACGGCGTGGTGCCGAGGTCGTACGCGGCCTCCAGCAGGCGGAAGTCCATCTTCACCAGGTTGGCGTACAGGGGCAGCACCATGAAGGGCAGGTAGACATAGGTCATGCCCAGCAGCATGGAGACGTCGGTGTAGAGCATCTGGATCGGCTCGCTGGTGATGCCCACGGCCATCAGGGCCCGGTTGAGCACGCCCTGGTCGCCCAGGATGCCCTTCCAGGCATAGACCCGCAGCAGGAACGAGGTCCAGAACGGCAGCATCACCATCAGCAGCAGGGCCGGGCGCACGCTGGCCGGCGAACGGGCGATGAAGTAGGCGAACGGGTAGCCCAGGATCAGGCACAGCACCGCGGTGCACAGCGCATACCAGATGGAGCGCAGGTAGGCCTCCACATAGAGCGTCTGGAACAGCGGGGCGCCCTCTTCCATGCGGAAGATGGAGAGGTAGTTCTCGTACTTCAGGCTGAGCACGCCGGTGACCGGGTCCCACAGCGGCTTGAACGGACTGAGGTCGTTCCCCATGTCCACGAAGCTGATGTAGGCCAGGATCAGGAAGGGCAGGAAGAAGAAGACGATCAGCCAGGCGTAGGGCACGCCGATGACGAATCGCTTGCCGGGAGAGGGCAGGTTCATGGTCGGCCTCCGGTCAGTCGCGCAGCACCACCGCGTCGGTGTCGTCCCACCAGAAGAAGACCTCGTCTTCCCAGGTGATGCCCAGCCGCTCGTGACGAGAACCGTTGGGCTCGGTGATCTTCACCCGCGCGCCCTGCGGCGTGATGACGATGTAGGTGTTGTAGGAGCCGAAGTAGGCGATCTCCTTGACGCGGCCACCGAACACGTTGTGGTCCATGTCGGCCGGGCGCTCCTTGCCGATGCTGACCTTCTCGGGTCGCACCGCCACGGCCACAGGCATGCCCAGGCTGCCGCTGATGCCGTGGCCCACATGCACCTCGCCGATGGCGGTGGTCACGGCGCAGCGGTCGGGCTCGTCCACACTGAGCTTGCCCTCGAACAGGTTCACGTTGCCGATGAAGTCGGCCACGAAGCGGTTGCCCGGGTATTCGTAGATCTGCTGCGGCGAGCCCACCTGCAGCACGCGGCCCTTGCTCATGATGGCGATGCGGCTGGCCATGGTCATGGCCTCTTCCTGGTCGTGGGTCACCATCACGCAGGTCACGCCGACCTGCTCGATGATGTTGACCAGCTCGAACTGGGTCTGCTCGCGCAGCTTCTTGTCCAGCGCGCCCAGGGGTTCGTCCAGCAGGAGCAGCTTGGGTTTCTTGGCCAGGCTGCGGGCCAGCGCCACGCGCTGCTGCTGGCCGCCCGAGAGCTGGTGCGGCTTGCGCTTGGCGTACGGGGTGAGCTGCACCAGGGCCAGCATGTCGCCCACGCGCTTCTCGATCTCGGCCTTGGGCAGCCCTTCGCGCTTGAGGCCGAAGGCGATGTTCTCCCAGATGTTGAGGTGCGGGAACAGCGCGTAACTCTGGAACATCATGTTCACTGGCCGCTCGTACGGCGGCTGGGACACCAGATCCTGGCCCCCCAGCAGGATGCGGCCGGAGGTCGGCTTCTCGAAGCCGGCAAGCATGCGCAGCAGCGTCGACTTGCCGCAACCGGAACTGCCGAGCAGGGCAAAGATCTCGCCCTTGCCGATGGACAGCGACACTTCGTCGACTGCCACGGCCTCGTCGAACCGCTTGATCAGTTTCTCGGTGACCAGGTAGCCATCAGTGTGTCCAGCCGCTGCCATGGGATGCGCCTCTTGTGGGGTGGGGTTGTTGAAGGTCGACAGAAAAAGAAACGGGGCTGTTCATACGGTGGTACGAACAGCCCCGGGGGTCACGGCCCGATCAGGACAGCAGGATCAGCGGCCGGTCTTGAAGGCGTTGTAGGCGGTGGCCATGGCTTCGCGGGCTTCGTTGGTGAAGCTGCTCGGCGGGATCATCTTGGAGATGTAGGCATCTTCCACAAAGATGGTCTTGTTGCCGGCGATGGCGGGGTCCACCTTGGCCACTGCGGCCTTGTTGCCCGAGTTGTAGTTCATCTCGTTGGCCATCGCTGCGCCGCTCTCGGGGCTCAGGAAGAAGTTGATGAACGCATGGGCGTTGTTCGGATGCTTGGCGTCCTTGGTGACGGCCATGGTGTCGAAGAACGACAGCGCGCCGGTGGACGGCAGCAGGGCCTCGATCTCGTCCTTGGAGCCGTTCTCCTGGGCACGACCGGCCGCGATGTTCACGTCACCCGCCCAGCCGATGGCCACGCAGGCCTTGCCGCCGGCGATGTCGTCGATCATGGTCGAGCTGAACAGGCGGATGTCCTTGCGCACCTTGGCCAGCATCTCGGTGGCGGCCTTGTAGTCGGCCGGATCGTTGGAGTACGCGTCCTTGCCGATGTAGTGCAGGGCCACCGGGATGATCTCGGTCGGCGAGTCCAGGTAGGCGATGCCGCACGACTTCAGCTTGCTGGTGTACTCGGGCTTGAACACCAGATCCCATGCGTTCTCGGGCATGGGGGTGTTGCCCAGGGCCTTGGCGACCTTGGTCTTGTTGATGCCCACGGTGGTGAAGCTCCAGGCCCAGGGCACCAGGTGCTTGTTGTCCGGGTCGGCCTTGGTCAGGACCTGCATCACCGACGGATCCAGGTTGGCGTAGTTGGGGATCTTGGACTTGTCCAGGGGCTGGAAGAAGCCGGCTTCGATCTGGGGCTTGGCGAACACGGTGCCGGGCACGACGATGTCGTAGCCGGTGTTGCCGGCGACCAGCTTGGCGTTCAGGGCCTCGTTGGTCTCGAAGGTGTCGTAGTTCACCTTGATGCCGGTCGCTTTCTCGAACTCGGCAATCATGTTCTCGGGGATGTAGTCGGGCCAGTTGTAGATGTTGAGGACCTTCTCGTCATCCAGCACCGGACCGGCCGGCGCAGCCGGGGCAGCGGCCACCGGGGCCGGGGCGGCAGGAGCAGCGACCGGCTCCTCCTTTTTGCCGCAGGCGGCCAGCAGCATGGCCGACATCGCGAGAACCAGAACGTGCTTCTTCATGGTGATGCTTTCTCCTGAACGAGGGTGTGTGGACCGAAAGGATTCAACGCTCCGGGCGGGGAGACACGCTGACAGCAAGCAAGTTCCAGACCCGGCAGACGCCTTGCCCCGCCGCCCGGGGCACGGGCGCAGGTGCGGCGGTCATTCTAGTCAGGAGTGCAGCCCTTCGGCGCGCAATTGCACCAAAGTGGCGTCCAGACACTGGCGGATCAGGCCCATCAGCTCGTCGATCTGGGCCCGGGTGATGACCAGCGGGGGGGCGATGATCATCCGGTCGCCCACGGCGCGCATGATCAGACCGTTCTTGAAGCAGTGGGCGCGGCACTTCATGCCCACGCCCAGGTCGGGGTCGAAGGTCTCGCCGGTGGCCTTGTCCTTCACCAGCACCAGACCGGCGACCAGGCCGCAGGTTTCGGCCACGCCCACCAGCGGGTGCTCGTTGAGCTCGGCAAAGCGCTGGGCCAGGTAGGGGCCGGTGTCGTTCTTCACCTTGCCGGGCAGGTCCTCGCGCTCCATCAGCTCCAGGTTGGCCAGCGCCACCGCGCAGGCCACCGGATGGCCGCTGTAGGTGTAGCCATGGTTGAACTCGCCGCCCTGCTCGATCAGCACCTGGGCGACGCGGTCGCCCACCATCACGCCGCCCAGGGGCACATAGCCGCTGGTCACGCCCTTGGCAAAGGTCACCAGATCGGGCCGGTAGCCGAACTTCTCGTAGGCGAACCAGTGGCCCAGGCGGCCGAAGGCACAGATCACCTCGTCGGAGATCAGCAGGATGCCGTACTGGTCGACGATGCGCTGGATCTCGGGCCAGTAGGTTTCCGGCGGGATGATCACGCCACCGGCGCCCTGCACCGGCTCGGCGATGAAGGCCGCCACCCGCTCGGGGCCGACTTCCAGGATCTTGGCTTCCAGCCAGCCGGCGGCCCGGCGGCCGAAATCGGCCGCCGACTCGCCCGGTTGCGCATTCTCGAAGTGGTACGGCTGCTCGATGTGCACGATGTCCGGGATGGGCAGGTCGCCCTGGGCATGCATGCCGCTCATGCCGCCCAGCGAGGCGCCGGCCATGGTGGAGCCGTGGTAGGCGTTGTGGCGGCTGATGATCACCTTGCGCTGCGGCTGCCCGAGCAGGTCCCAGTAGCGGCGCACCAGACGCACATTGGTGTCGTTGCTCTCCGAGCCGCTGCTGGAGAAGAACACATGCTCGAAGCGCCGCCCACCCACCACCGGGGCCAGCGAAGCCAGCTTGGAGGCCAGCTGCACCGCCGGCACGTTGGTGGTCTGGAAGAAGCTGTTGTAGTAGGGCAGCGTCATGAGCTGCTGGTAAGCGGCGTCGGCCAGTTCCTTGCGGCCATACCCGGCGTTGACGCACCACAGGCCGCTCATGGCGTCCAGGATGCGGTGGCCTTCGGAGTCCCACACATAGATGTTCTCGGCCCGGGTCATGACCCGCGCGCCGCGCGTGGCGAGATCACCGTGGTCGGTGAACGGGTGGATGAAATGCGCGCTGTCCTGGGCCTGGATGGCCCGGGTGTCGTGCTGTTCGGCGCGGCGGACGATGGCGGGCGGTGCGATGAGGGTGGAGGTGTTCATGGCGGTTCGCTTTCAGGCAGATCAGACGTGCAGCAGCAGGTGTTCGCGTTCCCAGGGCGAGATCACTTTCATGAACTCGTCGAACTCCAGTTCCTTGATCTCGGAGTAGATGGTCACGAACTCCTTGCCCAGCACCTCGTGCAGGTCGGGTTCGCGGCGCAGCCAGTCCAGGGCCTCGCCCAGGCTGCGCGGCAGCGAGTAGGGCGCGAGATACGCGTCGCCCTTCATCTCGGGCTTGGGCTTGATCTTGTTCTTCAGGCCCAGGTACCCGCACGCCAGGGTCATGGCCATGGCCACATACGGGTTGGCGTCGGCACCGATCACCCGGTTCTCGACCCGACGTGCCTGCGGCGTGGAGATCGGCGAGCGGATGCCCACCGTCCGGTTGTCGTGGCCCCATTCGATGTTGATGGGGGCCGCCGTGTGGCGCGACAGGCGCCGGTAGCTGTTCACATAGGGCGCCACCAGCACCATGGCTGCCGGGATGTAGCGCTGCAGACCACCGATGTAGTGGTGGAAGGCATCGGAGGCCGATCCGTCCTCGTTGCTGAAGATGTTGCGGCCGGTCGCCTTGTCGACGATGCTCTGGTGCACATGCATGGCGCTGCCCGGCTCGCCCGCGATCGGCTTGGCCATGAAGGTGGCGTACATGTCGTGGCGCAGTGCGGCCTCGCGCACGGTGCGCTTGAAGAAGAACACCTCGTCGGCCAGACCCAGCGGATGGGCATGGAAGAAGTTGATCTCCATCTGGCCCGCGCCGACCTCGTGGATCAGCGTGTCCACGTTCAACCCCATCTTCTCGCAGTAGTCGTAGATCTCCTCGAACAGCGGGTCGAACTCGTTGACCGCATCGATGGAATACGCCTGGCGCGATGTCTCGGCCCGGCCGCTGCGGCCGATCGGCGGCTTCAGCAGGGTGTTGGGATCGGTGTTGCGGGCGGTCAGGTAGAACTCCAGCTCGGGTGCCACCACCGGGTCCCAGCCCTCGGCCTCGTAAAGGTTGCACACATGGCGGAGCACGCTGCGCGGGGCGAACGGCACCAGCTTGCCCTGGTGGTCGAAGCAGTCGTGGATGACCTGTGCCGTGGGGTCGGTAGCCCAGGGGACGATGCGGGCAGTGGTCGGGTCCGGGCGCAGCTGCATGTCGCGATCGGTCGGCTCGATCACGTCGTAGTAGGGACCGCTCTCCGGGAACTCGCCGGTCACGCCCATGGCGACGATGGCCTGGGGCAGGCGCATGCCGCGGTCTTCGGTGAACTTCTCGCGCGGCAGGATCTTGCCGCGCGCCACACCGGTCAGGTCGGGCACCAGGCATTCCACCTCGGTCACGCGGCGGTCGTTGAGCCAGTTCTCCAGGTCGTTGAAGGTCTTGGGGGCTGTTTTCTGGGCGTTCATGGCCGTTTCCTTGTCGTCAGGGCTCGTCGTGTTGTGCGGTCAGTGTCGCTCGGGGAACCGGGTCGCGCTGGCTTCGGCGTTGCCGGCAGGCGCGACCGAAGGCCTCGAAGATGGCGCTGTAGAACGGGTTCTCCCAGCAACGCCATTCGGGGTGGAACTGCACCGCATAGGCAAAGGTCCGGGCGCCCAGCACCTCGAAGGCCTCGATCTGGCCGTCCGGGGCATGGGCCAGGGCGCGCAGGCCGTCGGCCAGGCGGTTGATGCCCTGCCCGTGCAGCGAATTCACCTGCACCTCGGTGCCGCCGGCCCACTCGGCAAAGGCGCTGTCCGGCACCAGGTTGATCGGGTGGCGGGGGGCGTACTGCACGTCGGGAGGCTGTCCCTTGGGCTCACGGTGGTCCATGCGCCCGGGCACGTTCTGCACCTGCTGGTACAGCGTGCCGCCCAGCGCCACGTTGATTTCCTGAAAGCCGCGGCAGATGCCCAGCAGCGGCACACCTTCGCGCACGCAGGTGCGCACCAGGGCCAGGGTGAGCTGGTCGCGCTCGGCGTCCAGGGGCAATGAAGGATCGGCCACCGGCTCGTCGAAGTGCGAGGGGTGCACGTTGGAAGGGGAGCCGGTGAGCATGACGCCGTCGACCAGGGCGAGCAGCTCGTCGATCTGGTCGGCGCTGGCCAGGGGGAACATCACGGGCTGGGCCCGGGCGCCCACCTTGACCGCGCGGGCGTATTTGTCGCCCAGCAGCAGGAAGGGCATCTGGTGGCCGTGGTCGCCCATGAGGCGGTGGTCGGCAGGGAGCCAGACCATGCTTGGCGGCTTGTTCATGCAATCTCCGGTTGCAGACCATTGTGGCCGTCGAATTGGATCACAATGAGGGCCAGTTGAGCCAACCACATGGTGCCACTTGCTCTCCGAATTCCTGCTCAGTGAAATGACCCGCCTGGGCACCCAGGACGCCCTGCCCCTGCACCGCCAGCTCTACGAGGCGCTCCGGCGTGCCATGCTGGACGGCAAGCTGGGCGCCGGCGAACGCCTGCCCTCCAGCCGCGACCTGGCCCAGGACCTCGGCCTGTCGCGCAACACCGTGGTGGCGGCCATCAACCAGCTCAGCGTGGAGGGCTATCTGGCCAGCCGGGTGGGCAGCGGCACCTATGTGAACGACAACGTGCCACGGGCCACGCCGGGCCGCGGCACCGCCGGTGGGCCGCTGCGGGCCGCGCCCCAGCAGGCCGGCCGGCTGTCGAAACGGGGGGAAAGCCTGGCCCACCGCTTCAGCGCAGCCGACCTGGAAGTGCAGCCCTTCACACCCGGCATCGCCGACTTCAGCGCCTTCCCGCTGCCGCTGTGGCAGCGGCTGCAGAACAAGCACTGGCGCATGACCTACCCGGACATGCTGGACTACAACACCTCGGGCGGCTACGCGCCGCTGCGCCGGGCCATTGCCGACTACCTGCGGGTGTTCCGCAGCGTGCATCTCGACGCCGACCAGGTGATCGTCACCACCGGCACCCAGCAGTCGCTGGAGCTCTGTGCCCGGCTGCTGGCCGACCATGGCGACACGGTCTGGGTCGAGGACCCGGCCTACTGGGGCGCCATGAAGGCCTTCATGGCCACTGGCCTGCAGGTGCATCCGGTGCCGGTCGACCGGCAGGGCATCGCACCCGGCCCGCAGGACGACGCCACCCCGCCACGCCTGATCTACGTGACGCCCTCGCACCAGTACCCGACCGGCGCCGTCATGTCGCTGCCGCGGCGCCACCAGCTGCTGGCCACCGCCACCGCGCACGAGGCCTGGGTGCTGGAAGACGACTACGACAGCGAATACCGCTTCAGCGGCCCGCCGGTCTCCAGTCTGGAAGGCCTGGACACCACCGGGCGGGTGCTCTACATGGGCACCTTCTCGAAGGTGCTCTACCCGGGCATCAAGCTGGGCTACCTGGTGGTGCCCAAGGCCCTGACCGAGGCCTTCCGCCGCGCCCACTACGACCTCAACCGGCCGGGCCAGATGCCGGTGCAGGCGGCACTGGCGGAATTCATCGAGATGGGGCACTTCGCCAGCGCCCTGCGCCGCGCGCGCCAGAGCTATGCCGAACGTCGCCAGCTGCTGCTGGACGCCCTGCGTCCGGTGCTGCGGGAGGATGCCGAAGGCCCGCGCATCACCGGCGCCGAACAGGGCCTGCACCTGTGCCTGCGCCTGCCCGGCTCGGTGGACGACGTGGCACTGACCCAGCGCATCGCGCAGCAGGGCCTCACCGTGCGGCCGCTGTCGGCCTACTGCCTGCGCCGCACCGACCTGCGTGGCCTGGTCATCGGGTATGGCTATGCGCCGCTGGACGAGATCGCCCGTTGCGGCCCCCTGCTGGCCGCCGCGGTGGCCCGGGTGCTGGAGAGCCGTCCGATCCCTGCCTGAGCCGGGCGCCGGGAAGCGGTCAGATCACATCCTTGAGCCGGTGCCAGAGCATGCCCAGCGCCAGGCTGGGGGTGCGCAGCAGCGGCCCGCCGGGGAAGCGGTGGTGCTGGAGCCGGGCAAACACATCGAAACGCCCGGCCTGCCCGGCCACCGCCTCGGCCACCAGCTGGCCGGCCAGACCGGTAAGTGCCACGCCGTGGCCGCTGAAGCCCTGCAGGTAGTACAGGTTGTCGCCCAGGCGGCCGAAGTCGGGCGCCCGGTTCATGCTGATGTCCACGAAGCCGCCCCAGCAGAAGTCCACCGGCACCGCGCGCAGCGCCGGGAAGATGCGCACCATGCGCTCGCGCATCAGGCCCTGCAGGTTGCGCGGCGTCATGGTGGTGTAGCTCACCCGGCCGCCGAACAGCATGCGGTGATCGGCGCTGAACCGGAAATAGTCCAGCACGAAGTTGTTGTCGCACACGGCCGCCTGACCCGGGATGAGCTGCGCGGCCAGCCCCGGGTCCACCGGCGCGGTGCCGATGATGTAGGTGCCCACCGGCATGATGCGCGGGGCGATCTCGGGTGCCACCGCCGGGCCGTGTTCGGGCAGCATGCAGTTGCCCGCCAGCACGCCGAACCGGGCGGTCACCGCGCCTTGTGGCGTGAGCGCCTGCAGCGAGGGGCCGCGCTTGAGCGACGTCACCGGTGAGCCCTCGAAGATCTGCACGCCGGCCGCCCGGGCGGCGTCGGCCAGGCCCAGGGCGTACTTGAGCGGGTGCAGGTGACCGCTGCGCTGCTCGCGGAAGGCGGCCACATAGTGCCGGGTGCCGATGAGCCGGCCCACCTCGTCGCCTTCGGCCCAGTCCACGGCAATGCCGCGCGCCTGCAGGCCATCGGCCTCCTCGCGCAGGTCGCGGGCCTTGCGCGGCGCGTCGGCCACATACAGGTAGCCATGGCGCCGGTCGCAGTCGATGCGGTGCTCGGCAATGCGGCGGTCGATCAGGTCGATCGCCTCCAGCGACATGTCCCAGGCCCGCTGCGCATCGGCCGCACCCAGCTGCTCCTCGAACGGGCCCTGGCCACTGGCATAACCCACGATGGCCTGCCCGCCGTTGCGCCCGCTGGCGCCGCTGCCCACCCGATCGGCCTCCAGCACCACGACGCTCAGGCCGCGCTGCGCCAGCTCCAGCGCAGCGCTCAGGCCGGCAAAGCCGCCACCCACCACCAGCACGTCGGCCTGCAGCGAGCCAGTCAAGGGCGGCGCCTGCGGCGTCCGCTGAACGCTGGCCTCGTAGTAACTGGCCTGGTTGAGCTGGGTGTCCGAACCGATCAGGGAGGCGCGCCACATGGCCGTTCCTTTCAGGGCGCGGTGCGCCGGGCCACCTGACCGGCCAGGTAGGTCCAGACCAGGGTCGCCGCCGCATTGCTGGTGAGTTCGGCATGGTCGTAAGCCGGGGCCACTTCCACGCAGTCCATGCCGATCCAGTTCAGGTCGGCCAGCTCTTCGACAAAGGTCAGCACCTGCGAGCTGCTCAGACCACCCGGCTCGGGCGTTCCGGTGCCGGGTGCAAACGCCGGGTCAAGCACGTCGATATCCAGGGTCAGGTACACCGGCCGCTGGCCGATGCGCTGGCGGATGGCCTGCAGCACCGGCGCCAGCCCGGCGCCGTCCAGACCCCGCAAGGCCCGGGCGGTGAAGATCTGTCCACCCTGGTCGGCCACGTACTCACGCGCGGCCCGTTCGCCGCTGGAGCGGATGCCCACCTGCACCGTGTGGGCCGGGCTCACCAGCCCCTCCTGCAGGGCCTCGTAGGTCCAGGTGCCATGGCCGGACGGCTCACCGAAATGGTCGGTCCAGGTGTCGCAATGGGCATCGAAATGCAGCAGGGCCAGCGGCTCGCCGCCGTGCCGTGCCTTGGCCGCCCGCAGCAGCGACAGCGTCACCGAATGGTCACCGCCCAGGAACACGCAATGGTGCCGCGCCATCAGTTCGGCGGCCTGGCGCTCGATGTGCTGCCGCACCTCCGGCAGGGGCGACGCGTTGGGCAGGCGCATGTCAAGGGCATCGCCCAGGTGGGCCAGCGGCGACACGTCGAACACCGGGTGGATGGCGTCGCACAGCATCAGGCTGGCGGTGCGGATGGCCTGCGGACCGAAGCGGGCGCCGGGCCGATTGGTCACCACCCCGTCATACGGCACGCCGCAGATCGCAAAGGGCTGGTCGGCCAGCGGCGCGCAGGCCATGAAACGCTGGGTGCTGCTGGCGTAGGCGAACTGTCCGATGGCCATGGTGGGTAAGCGTGGGAGCTGGTAGACGGGTGGAGGGATTGGACCCGCAAGATACCCCCGGACCCCGGTCCCGGCAGGTCCAATTTCCCCGAACCGTGCAGGCCAGTTCAGCGGTTGGGCGCTGGGCGCGGCTTGTCCTGCCCGCCGCCGAAGAGGCCCTTGATGCTCTCGCCCAGGCGGTCACCCAGGTTGGCACCGGCGCTGGTGCCCACGCCGGGCATGAGGGCGGTGCCGATGGCCGCACCCAGCAGGGCCGAACGGGTGAGCGTGACCGAAGGGTCGTCCAGCGTGCCGCCCACGGCCAGCGGCACCCCCAGGGTGCCGGCACCGGCGCCGCGCGTCATGTCCACCCGCACCCGCCCCGACAAGGCACGGGCCGGCGAGATGGCCACATCGCCGGTCGCCGCCAGCACGCCCGACGTGGCCACCAGGTTCTGCAGCTCGATGGCCGCACCCCGGGTGTTGACCTGGCCTGCCAGCGTGTCGAGCGAGGTCTCGCCGCCGCGCGACAGCCCGACGGTGGTGACGGCTCGGGCCAGGTCGATGCCATGCAGCACGGCGCCGTCGATCTGGAACCGGGTCTGGGTCCGCAGGGATCGCAGCAGCGCATCGGTACCGGCCGCGGGGTCGACGCGGGCCGACAGCTCGGTGCTGGCCTGCAGCCTGCCGGTGAGCGTCCTGCCCGGTGCCGTGAGCGACGACACCTCCACCTGCCGGGTGACCAGCTCGCCCTGCACCAGCCACACCGGCAACGGCGCGGGTCGTTTCCGGTCGGCCGGGCGTTCGGCCTGCCTGCTCCAGCGCAGCGGGCCATCGACCGTGCCGCCACCGATGCGCGCCGACAGCTGCCAGGCCGCGACCGGGACCGCAGACTCGGCCGACGAAGACGCTTCGGGTGCCTGCCGCTCCAGCTGCAGCGATGCCTGTCGGTACGCACCTTCGAGCACCCTCACACCGGCCCGCTGTGGCCAGCCGTCGGTTGCCAGCCGCAGATCGGCATCCACCGTGTGCCGCACGCCGGCCAGGCTGATCCACCTCAGCCGCCTGAGCAACACCTCACGCGGCAGCAGGGCGACATCGGGCAGGGCATCGGGCCGGGACTCGCCTGTTGAGGCTGATGCATCCGGTGCGATCGCAGCCGACAGCGCCAGCAAGGCACCCTGCGGCAGCACGGCGTCATCCACATGCAGGATCGCGAGCCGGAACCGGCCGCCCAGCAGGGCGGCATAGTCGGGCTGCAGGGCCACACGCCCCACCGTGACGGGTTCCAGGCGCGTCCGGACGGCCTTCTCCGGCGGCTGGACGACCAGGGCGCTGATGCCCAGTGCCGGCCACGGCCGGAAGTCCAGGCTGATGCGCTCCATCTGCACCGGTGCGCCCAGGGCACCGCTGGCCAGCACCTGCACCCGCTGCCGGAAATCGTCCGAACCCAGCCACTGCGACAGCACCACCAGGCCAGTGCCACCCAGCACCAGCACCCCACCCAGACCGATCAGCCAAGCCTTGCGCATGTCGCTGCCATCCCTTCACCAGGCCCGTTGCCGCAGGGCCAGTGCCGAACCGAACCACAACACGATTGCCGACACGCCCAGACCCAGGGCCAGTCCGCCAGGGCTGTCGGCGATCAGCCCGACCACGGTCGGCCCGACGATCTGACCGGCCGCGAACACCGTGGTGAACGCACTGATGCCTGCTGCCCACTGGGCCGGCGGCAGGTTGTGCCGCACCAGCGCAGTGGTCGACGCCACCACCGACAGGAACACGCCGCCGAACAGCAATCCCGAGACGATGGCCAGCGGGACCGAACTGGTGAGGGCCGGCAGCACGCAGGCCAGCCCCAGCAGGGCATTCAGACGGGCCAGCGGCTGACCGTCGCGGTGCCGGTCCAGCAGGCCGGCCCACAGACGCGAGGACGCCATCACTGCCACGCCAAGCAGGGCGTAGAACACGGTGATGGTCAGCGGCGAGCGGCCCTGTTCCTTCAGCAGGGCGATGACGAAGGTCATGTAGCCGATGTAGCCGATGCCGAAACAGCCGTAGCCCAGCAGGGCGGGACGGAACTCGGTCCAGCGGAACACCCGGGGCATGGCAGCACCCTCGGCGGGCGGTGGCGGCGGTGCATGCTGCCCGAGCACGCGGGCCGGCCATGCAAGGCCGAGGGTGGCCAGCAGACACAGCAGGGCCAGCATCCACCAGGCCCAGGCCCAGCCGTGCGGCACGGCAGCGGCGGCCTGCAGCACCGGCGGCACCAGCAAGGCCGAAGCCACGATGCCCAGGCCGGTGCCGCCGTAATACAGGCCCAGCAACAGGCCGCTTTGGCGCGGATCGCGGGCGCCCAGCCGGGCCGCCAGCAGACCGCCGGTGATGAACACGAAGGCACTGGCCACACCCGCCAGCAGCCGCTGCAGCAACAACGGCCACGCCTCGACAAAGAAACCGCTGGCCAGCATGAAGAGGGTGGCCAGTGCCGAACCGAGCAGCATGAGGCGGGCCGGGCTGATGCGCCGCAACAGCCACGGTGTGGCCAGTGCGCCCAGCAGGTAGCCCAGGGCGTTGGCCGTGTTCATGCCGCCGGCCAGCGTGAAGCTCCAGCCCAGGTCGTCGCGCATCGGCGGCAGCAGCAGGCCGTAGGCAAAGCGCGTGATGCCCAGCGACACCGCAGCACCCAGCGAGAGGGCCATGGCCAATGCCAGCAGCGGCTCGCCCCGGTCGGATGTCGTCGTTGGTTCCATCACGGGCCATTGTCGCCCGCTGCGGTGCCAATTCAAGGCCGGACGAACCGACCAGTGCGTCCGAGCTGCCATGGTGGTGACTTGCCCGGCTTACAGTCATTCCCATGGTCGACATTCACACATTGCGCGACAAGGAACGCCAGCGCTTCACCCGGACCCATCCCGCCTCCATGGCACAGGCCGATGCAGCACGCCGGCACTACCTGTTCGGTGTGCCGCTCCACTGGATGCGCGACTGGCCCAGCCCGGCGACGCTGGCCGTCGAGCATGCGCAAGGCGCCACCCTCACCTGCGCCGACGGTCATCGCTACACCGACTTCTGCCTCGGCGACACCGGTGCCATGTTCGGCCACAGCCCACCAGTGCTCGCACGCGCGCTGGCGGAACAGGCCACCCAGGGGCTGACCTGCATGCTGCCCTCCACCCGCTCGGTCGCTGTGGGCGAGGGACTGCAACGGGTGTTCGGACTGCCGCAATGGCAGATGGCGCTCAGCGCCAGCGACGCCAACCGGTTTGCCCTCCGCTGGGCCCGTGGCGTGACCCGCCGCCCCATGCTGCTGGTGTTCGACGGCTGCTACCACGGCGCCGTGGACGACACGCTGGTCGACATGGACCCCGCCAGCGGCCGCACCCTGCCCCGTGCCTCGGTGCTCGGCCAGGTGCACAACCACGACCGTTTCACGCGGGTCGTGCCCTTCAATGACCTGTCGGCGCTGGAAGCGGCACTGGCCCAGGGCGATGTGGCAGCCCTGCTGGCCGAGCCTGCCCTGACCAACTTCGGCCTGGTGCCGCCGGCCGAAGGCTTCTGGCCGGCAGCGCGCGAGCTGTGCCGCCGGCATGGGGTGCTCTTCATCATGGATGAGACCCATACCGTGTCCACCGCCCTGGGTGGGTATGCACGCGAACACCGGCTCGACCCGGACCTGCTGGTGGTCGGCAAGGCCGTGGCCGGTGGCCTGCCCTGTGCCGTGTACGGCTTCACCGCCGACCTGGCCCGCCGCATGACCCAGGCCAAGGAGGCAGCGCCCGACGGGCACAGCGGCATCGGCACCACGCTGGCCGGCAACGCACTCACGCTGGCTGCTCTGGATGCCGCCCTGACCCACCTGCACACCGAGGCCAACTACCGCCACATGCTGTCGGTCGCCGAACAGCTGGAACAGGGTCTGGTGGAACGCATCCACCGGGCCGGACAGCCCTGGACCGTCACCCGCCTGGGTGCCCGCATGGAGCTGCAGTTCATGGATCACACCCCGCGCGATGCGCAGGATGTGCGCGACCATGCCCGGTCCGACCTGGAAGCCTTCACCCACCTGTTCATGCTCAACCGGGGCGTGCTGCTGACGCCCTTCCACAGCATGATGCTGGTCTCGCCGGCCACCACTGCTGCCCATGTCCAGCAGTTGCTGGGTGTGTTCGACGAGCTGCTGGCCGCGCTGGCCTGATCAGTCGCGACGCAGCGCCTCCGGCGGTTTCCAGCGCTTGAGCAGCAATGCGTTGGACAACACGCTGACCGAGCTGAGTGCCATGGCCGCGCCGGCCACCACCGGGCTGAGGTAGCCCAGGGCCGCCAGCGGAATGCCGGCCACGTTGTAGGCGAAGGCCCAGAACAGGTTCTGCCGGATCTTGGCCACGGTGCGACGCGAAATGTCCAGCGCGGCGCCCACCAGCAACGGGTCGCCCCGCATCAGCGTGATGCCGGCGGCATGCATCGCCACATCCGAACCGGCACCATCGCCATGGCCCATGGCCATGCCCACATCGGCCGCCGCCAGGGCGGGCGCATCGTTCACGCCATCACCCACCATCGCCACCACGTGGGGATGTCCGCCACGGGAAGATTCGCGCAGACGCCGCACGATGGCCGCCTTGTCGCCCGGCAGCACCTCGGCCAGCACCTCGCCGGCATCCGGATTCAGACCCAGACGACGGGCCATGCCTTCGGCTGCACCCCGGTTGTCCCCGGACACCATGAACAACCGCATGCCCCGTTCACGCAGCTCGGCCAGGGCCTGCGCCGATCCCGCCTTGGGTTCGTCACCGAAAGCCAGCACCGCCAGCACGCTCCAGCCGCTGAGCGAACGGCTGGCCAGCACCGACACCGAATGGCCCTGCGCCTGGGCCTGTGCAGCCAGATCGGCCATCGGACCCAGCTCGACGGCCAGCTCCTCCATCCAGCGCAGGCTGCCCAGCACCAGATCGGCCCCTTGCACACGGCCTTGCGAACCGCGTCCGGTCACCGACTGCACGGCCTGTACATCGTCCGGCTGCCAGGTCAGACCCTGCTCGCGCGCCGCGCTCACCACCGCCTGGGCCAGCGGGTGGGTGCTCTGCTCCTGCAGGGAGGCGGCCGTGCGCAGGACCGACAGCTCGTCGACGCCGGCACGGGCTTCGATGAACTGCAGCCTCGGTCTGCCCTGGGTCAGGGTGCCGGTCTTGTCGAAAGCCACGGTGTCGACCCGATGGGCCAGCTCCAGCGCCTGCACATCCTTGATGAGGATGCCATGGCGAGCTGCCACGCCGGTGCCGGCCATGATCGCCGCCGGCGTCGCCAGCCCCAGGGCACAGGGGCAGGCGATCACCAGCACCGCCACCGCATGCAGCAGGGCCTCCTCCACCGGCGCACCCACCCACCACCAGCCGGCCAGCGCGGCCAGCGCGATCAGCACCACCACCGGAACGAAGACCGCTGCCACCCGATCCACCAGGCGCTGCACCGGCGCCTTGCCGGCCTGTGCATCCTGTACCAGACCGATGATGCGGGACAACACGCTCTGAGCACCCACAGCCCGTACCCGCACCTCGACCGCACCGTCGCCGTTCAAGGAGCCGCCGGTCACACCGTCGCCCGGCGCCTTGTTCACCGGCAAGGCTTCGCCGGTCAGCATGGATTCATCGGCCTGGGTCTCGCCCGTGACCACGGTGCCGTCGGCCGGGAACCGCTCGCCCGGAAGCACCCGGATCATGTCGCCGGCCAGCAGTTCATCGACCGGCACATCGCTGATGCTGTCGCGCTTCACACCATCGGGCATGAGGTGGGCCAGCTCCGGACGCAAGGCGTGCAGCGCGCGGATGGCCTCGGTGGTCTGCCGCCGGGCGCGGGCCTCCAGCCACTTGCCCAGCAGCACCAGCGTGATGACCACGGCCGACCCCTCGTAGTAGAGGTGCACCACCGCGCCGGCCTCGGCACGCCACCACAACCAGGTGGACAAGGCCCAGCCCGCCGTGGTCCCGATGGCCACCAGCAGTTCCATGTTGCCGCTGCCGGCTTTCAGCGCATGCCAGCCGGCACGGTAGAAGCGTGCACCCAGAACGAACTGGACCGGGGTGGCGAGCAGGAACTGGGCCCAGGCCGGCAACATCCAGTGCTGCCCGACCAGGTCGCCCACCATCGGCAGCACCAGTGGCAACGACAGCAAGGCACCCACCAGCACCGGCCAGGCGTCCTGGGGCAGACCCAGCCAGCCAGCAGGGGGCGCATCGTCCATGGCCTGCGGGCGGCGCGGCTCATAACCGGCATCGCGCACGGCGCGGCTCAGTCGGGCCAGGGCTTCGGTCCGCTCCAGGCCCTGGACCGTCACCCGGGCCGATTCCGTGGCCAGGTTGACCGATGCTGCACTCACACCAGGCAACCGGTTCAGGGCTTTCTCCACCCGGGTCACACACGACGCGCAGGTCATGCCGCCTATGCCGATGTCCACCGAACAGGCTTCCGGGGCCACGTACGTATGGGCAACAGGGGAGGGCTCGGCTGGGGTCGGGGTCTCGGACGGAGCGTTCATCGCACCAGCATAAGCCGCTGAAGGGCGCTGCGCTTGAGAATGCAGCCCTCCGCCCCCAACTGTTCCGATCCCCACCATTCTCAGGAGCACGACATGGACCACGTCTTTCAAGTGCAGGGCATGACCTGCGGCCATTGCGAAAAGGCGGTGCAGCAAGCCATCCGCCAGATCGACCCGGCCGCACAGGTACAGATCGACCGCAGCCAGGGCCGCGTGGCCGTCAGCAGCGAAGTCGCTGCCGACACCCTCAAGACCGCCATCCGCGAAGAGGGCTACGCGGTCGCCTGAACCGGGCGGCCTGACCGGGCGGCTTTACCCCGCCGCAACCCGCCGGCCATGCGGTCTTCATGGCTGGTCACCAGACTGGCGTTCCTTCCCATCCACCGGAGAACGCCATGTCCCGCACCCCCAAGTCCCCCGCCTTCCGTTCGACCGCCCTGGTCGCCGTGCTCGCGGCTGCCCTTGCTTCGACCAGTCTGCTGTCGGTGGCCCAGACCGCGCCCGCTGCGTCATCGGCCCCGCAGGCAGCCCCCACGGGCGCTGCCGTCGCCGCAAAGCAGCGGCAGGCCGGCCCAGGCGAACGCCATGCCCGCATGGCCGAGCGCCATCAGCAACGCCTCGACCAGCTCAAGACCCGGCTTCAGCTGACGCAGCAGCAAGAGTCGGCATGGCTGGCCTTCGTGGCCCGCACCGCTCCCCGGAGCCATGGTCAGCCGCGCGCCGAGCGCAGTGATCGGCCCGATTTCGCCAGCATGACCACGCCGCAGCGGATCGAACGCATGAAGGCCTGGCAGGCCGAACGGCAAGCCCGTCAGCAGCAGCGCATGGAAGCGGCCCTGTCGTTCTACCAGGTACTGACGCCCGCGCAGCAGCAGGTATTCGACCAGTCCACCGTACCTGGTTTCATGCGGGCCGGCATGAAAGGCCATGGACACGGTCACGACCGCGGCCATCACGAACATCACCACCGCCAGGACAGCCAGCCGGCCCCCAAAAGTTGATCCCTGTATTCCTTCTATAGTCTTATTTCTTTAATTCGTAGTCGTAGTAGAGGGCGCCTGTCTGTGTGGACAAGCGCCCTTTTCCTTTGTGGAACAACGACTTGGCTCATCCATAACCCTGTGTGGAGGCGCGCCGGAAGACAGCAGCGGATTGGGGATAACCCACGACTTGTCCCCAGTCATGTGGATAACTTGATACTTGTTGAAAACTTATTCACAGCTTTGTGCCGGCCGCCGACTTGCGCGCCGATTAAGATCACGGGCTTCGGCCCAGCCGGTTCAACACTGTTCAATTTCTTCCATGTCACTGGCCCTCGCCGGCCAAGCGCCGGCCACGTTCGAGATCAAGAGTGCCCACCTGTCGCTGGTGGCCCTGTTGCTCAAATCGACCGACCTGAACCACCTGGCCGCCGAACTCGAGCAGCGGTTCGGCGACATGCCCGGTTTTTTCGAGGGTGATGCCACCCTGATCGATCTGCAGGCCATCCCGACCGAGACCGCAGCGACCGCCATCGACTTTGCTGCCCTGCAGG
>NZ_OY288131.1 GCF_958439165.1 uncultured Hydrogenophaga sp.
CGCACCGCTGACCTCGGGCGCCGGCGGCGAGCCGCTGCGGGCAGCGCCGCCGCCGCCCGCCGGCGTGCAGTCGCTCTCGCGCATCGTGGGTCGCTCGCCCAGCATTGTCCAGATCAAGTCGCGCATCGAGAAGGTGGCGACCAGCATGGCACCGGTGCTGATCCTGGGCGAATCGGGCACCGGCAAGGAGCTGGTGGCGCGCGCCGTCCACGACTGCAGCCACCGGGCCAGCGGCCCGTTCGTGGCGGTGAACTGCGGCGCCATTCCCGAGAACCTGATCGAGGCCGAATTTTTCGGTGCCCGCAAGGGCGCCTACACCGGGGCGACCGCCGACCGCGAGGGCTACTTCCAGGCAGCGCGGGGCGGCACCCTGTTCCTCGACGAGATCGGCGATCTTCCGCTGGCCATGCAGGCCAAGCTGCTGCGTGTCATTCAGGAGCGCCGGGTGCGCGCGCTCGGCGGCGTGCAGGAAGACCCGGTCGACGTACGCCTGGTGAGTGCCACCCACCGCGACCTGCCCGCGCTGGTGCAATCGGGCCAGTTCCGCCAGGACCTGTTCTACCGCCTCAATGTGATCGGCCTGCGCACACCTGCCTTGCGCGAGCGGCGCGAGGACCTGGATGATCTGGTGCAGGCACTGCTGGAACGTCTGTGCCAGGACATCGGTCAGACCGTGCCCCAGCTCAGTCCGCGCGCCCGGTCGTGGCTGGCCAGCCGCGAGCTGCCCGGCAACGTGCGTGAACTCGAAAACCTGCTGCAGCGCGCGCTGGCCCTGAGCGATGGCCACCAGCTCGATGTGCCGGACTTCGGCGAGTCGTACGACGAGGAACCGACCGACCCCATGCCCCTGGCCGGCCAGGCCCAGGCCCCGTCGGGGGAGACCCAGGCGCCCGAGGGCATCCCGACCGACCTGCAGCGCTACCTCGACGAAAAGGAACGCCAGGTGCTGCTCAAGGCACTGCGCGAGTGCGACTACAACCGCACGGCCGCTGCCGCACGGCTGGGCCTGAACCTGCGCCAGATGCGCTACCGGATCCAGCGCCTGGGCATCCTCATGCCGTCGGGTGCGTCCGGAGCGGAATCCGATGACGACGACACCCGCTGACCTGCCGCCACCGACACCCGCCGACTGGGACGGGGGCTGGCTGCGGGAAGCACGGCGCTGCCCCTCTCCGAACTTCGGCCCGCGCCCGGCCGGTGCGCAGATAGACCTGCTGGTGGTGCACTCCATCAGCCTGCCGCCGGGGGAGTACGGCGGACCGCAGGTCGAACAGCTGTTCACCAACCGGCTCGACTGGAATGCCCATCCGTATTTCGGGCAGATCCGCGGTCTGGAGGTGTCGTCGCATTTCTTCATCCGCCGCGATGGCGCGCTGGTCCAGTTCGTCGACACCTTCGAACGCGCCTGGCATGCGGGGCGGTCCAGCTGGCGAGGGCGGGAGAACTGCAACGACGACTCGGTCGGCATCGAGCTCGAGGGGCTGGAAGGCGAGACCTTCGAGGCGGCCCAGTACCACCGGCTGATCCGGCTGATGGCCCAGCTCGCCATCCTCCACCCGGTGCAACATGTGGCGGGACACGAACACATTGCACCGGGCCGCAAACTCGATCCGGGTCCTGGGTTCGATTGGGCACTTCTGCAACAGCTCGCGCAACAGACGCCCGGCTGGAACACCTCGTGTTTTCCCGAGGTCGTGCGCAGGGTCGACCGGCACCCCTCCCCCCCTCACCAGGACGGTGCGTCGGCCTGAGCACGGCGGCATGCGGTCTGGCGCGGCAAAGCCGGCCGCAAGCCGCATGAATGCAGGCGCGCAACCCTCCGGATCGCGCCGGGCCAGCGATACCGACCGAGGTATGCAGACCGGGATGATCGCCACGTTTTACCCAGCGAAATCTCGACCGCCGGCGCATGACCCCGACCACCCCTGTACACCATAGGTAGTGGGTTGAAGGGGTGGCAGACACCAGATATAGTGTGCTCTCGTCAGGCGCCCACAAGGCCGCCACGTCCCGGGAACAGCCCTGTGAAAGCCCCGCGACCGCCACCAGACATCCCACAACAACACCCAAGAGGAATCATGCTGACCGCCACCAACCCCCAGACCAACCACAGCCCGTCGGCCATGCCGACCGGCAGCATGAGCCCCGCCGCTGCGCCCGTGAGCGCCTCCGCGCTGGCCAACTACCAGATCATCCGCCGCAACGGCGCGGTGGTGTCCTTCGAGCCCAGCAAGATCGCCGTGGCCATGATGAAGGCCTTCCTCGCGGTGCATGGCACCCAGGGCGCCGCCTCGGCCAGCGTGCGCGAGACGGTGGACGAGCTCACCCAGGCGGTGGCGCGCGCCCTGATGCGCTCGCGTCCGGGCGGCGGCACCTTCCACATCGAGGACGTGCAGGACCAGGTCGAGCTCGGCCTGATGCGCGGTGGTCACCATGAGGTCGCCCGCGCCTATGTGCTCTACCGCGAACGCCGCACCCGCGAGCGCGCCACCCAGGCAGTCGCCCAGCCGGTCGAGCCGCAGCTGCATGTGATCGACCGCGGTCAGCGCTTGCCCCTGGACCTGCAGGCCCTGCAGGACCTCATCGCCCAGGCCTGCGCCGGTCTGGGCGCCGACGTCAAGCCCGACCCCATCGTGGCCGAGACCAAGCGCAACCTGTACGACGGCGTGCCGATCGACGAGGTGTACAAGGCCGCCATCCTGGCCGCCCGCACCCTGATCGAGAAGGACCCCGACTACACCTACGCCACCGCCCGCCTGCTGCTGCACACCATCAGCAAGGAAATCCTGGGTGAAGCCGTGCCGGCAGCCCAGCTGGGCGAGCGCTATGCCGAGTACTTCCCGCAGTTCATCAAGAAGGGCGTCGAGAACGACCTGCTCGATGACAAGATGCTGCAGTTCGACCTGGCCCGCCTGGGTGCCGCGCTCAAGCCCGAGCGCGACCTGCAGTTCGATTACCTCGGCCTGCAGACCCTGTACGACCGCTACTTCCTGCACGTGCGCAAGACCCGCATCGAGATGCCGCAGGCCTTCTTCATGCGCGTGGCCATGGGCCTGTCGCTGAACGAGATCGACCGCGAGGCCCGCGCCATCGAGTTCTACGAGATCCTGTCCTCGTTCGACTTCATGTCGTCCACCCCGACACTGTTCAACAGCGGCACGCTGCGCTCGCAGCTCTCCAGCTGCTACCTGACCACCGTGCCGGACGACCTGGACGGCATCTACGAGTCCATCAAGGAAAACGCGCTGCTGTCCAAGTTCGCCGGCGGCCTGGGCAACGACTGGACCCGCGTGCGCGCCCTGGGCTCGCACATCAAGGGCACCAACGGCGAATCGCAGGGCGTGGTGCCGTTCCTCAAGGTGGTCAACGACACCGCCGTGGCGGTGAACCAGGGCGGCAAGCGCAAGGGCGCCGTCTGCACCTACCTGGAGACCTGGCACCTGGACATCGAGGAATTCCTCGAGCTGCGCAAGAACACCGGCGATGACCGCCGCCGCACCCACGACATGAACACCGCGAACTGGATCCCCGATCTGTTCATGCGCCGTGTCATGGAAAAGGGCGAGTGGAGCCTGTTCTCGCCCAACAGCGTGCCCGACCTGCACGACAAGTTCGGCGCCGACTTCGAGCGCGCCTACGTGGCCTACGAAGAGAAGGCCGCCCGCGGCGAGATCAAGCCCTACCGCAAGGTGCCCGCCAGCGACCTGTGGCGCAAGATGCTCACCATGCTGTTCGAGACCGGCCATCCCTGGATCACCTTCAAGGACGCCTGCAACGTGCGCTCGCCCCAGCAGCACGCCGGTGTGGTCCACAGCTCCAACCTGTGCACCGAGATCACGCTCAACACCAGCGACACCGAAACCGCCGTCTGCAACCTGGGCTCGGTCAACCTGCACCGCCACCTCAAGGATGGCCCGAACGGCAGGGAGCTGGACCACGCCAAGCTGCAGAAGACCATCAACACCGCCATGCGGATGCTCGACAACGTGATCGACATCAACTACTACGCGGTGAAGAAGGCACGCGACTCCAACCTGCGCCACCGTCCGGTGGGCCTGGGCATCATGGGCTTCCAGGATGCGCTGTACGAACTGCGCGTGCCCTACGCGTCCAACGAAGCTGTCGAGTTCGCTGACCGCTCCATGGAAGCGGTGTGCTACTACGCCTACTGGGCCTCTACCGAACTGGCCCGCGAGCGCGGCCGCTACAGCAGCTACAAGGGCTCGCTCTGGGACCAGGGCATCCTGCCCCCCGACACCCTGGACTTGCTGGCCCGCGAGCGCGGCGGCTATGTGGATGTGGACCGTTCCAGCTCCATGGACTGGGACGCCCTGCGCCAGAAGATTGCGGTGGACGGCATGCGCAACTCCAACTGCGTGGCCATCGCTCCGACGGCGACCATCTCCAACATCATCGGTGTGGACGCTTCCATCGAGCCCTGCTTCGGCAACCTGTCGGTCAAGTCCAACCTGTCTGGCGAATTCACGGTCATCAACAGCTACCTGGTCAAGGACCTAAAGCGGCTGGGGCTGTGGGACGACGTGATGGTCATGGACCTCAAGCACTTCGACGGTTCGCTGCGCCCCATCGACCGCGTGCCGCAGGAGATCAAGGCCCAGTACGCCACGGCGTTCGAGGTCGAGACCGTGTGGCTGGTGGAAGCTGCAGCCCGTCGGCAGAAGTGGATCGACCAGGCGCAGAGCCTGAACATCTACATGGCCGGCGCCTCGGGCAAGAAGCTGGATGAGACCTACAAGCTCGCCTGGCTGCGCGGCCTGAAGACCACCTACTACCTGCGCACCACCTCGGCCACGCAGATCGAGAAGTCCACCGGACGCACCGGCCAGCTCAACGCCGTGTCGGTCACGCCGAGCGCGCCGGTGGCTGCTGCTGCTGTGGCAGCGCAACCCGTGAGCGAGCCCGCCACCGACATCAAGTTCTGCGCCATCGACGACCCGGGGTGTGAAGCCTGCCAGTGATGGCGACCCTTGCCACCTGATGCGCCGTGGTGCGTGATGCCTCTTTTCGATGCACCACTGCAACACAAAGCATCAGGTGCATGAGTGATCACTTTGCATTTCATGCCGACACTTTGATAATCCGTTGAATTGGACACCACCATGCTGACCTGGGAAGACAACTCGACTCCCGTCTCGACGCCCTCGCAAACCCCGCGGCCTGCCGCTGCCGGTTTGCCGACCCCGCCCTCCGGCGGGGCTGCACAAGCATCCCCCGCCACCGCACCCCGAGCTGCCAGCGCACCAGCCGCCGAAGGCTCTGCCGAGCGGCGCGTCAACGTCGCCGACAAGCGCATCATCAACGGCCAGACCGACGTCAACCAGCTGGTGCCGTTCAAGTACAAGTGGGCGTGGGAAAAGTACCTCGCCACCTGCGCCAACCACTGGATGCCGCAGGAGATCAACATGAGCCGCGACATCGCGCTCTGGAAAGATCCCAACGGCCTGACCGAAGACGAGCGCCGCCTGGTCAAGCGCAACCTGGGTTTCTTCGTGACCGCCGATTCGCTGGCGGCCAACAACATCACCCTGGGCACCTACCGCCACATCACCGCTCCCGAGTGCCGCCAGTTCCTGCTGCGCCAGGCCTTCGAGGAAGCGATCCACACCCACGCCTACCAGTACATCGTGGAGAGCCTGGGTCTGGACGAAGGCGAGATCTTCAACGCCTACCACGAGGTTTCCTCCATCCGTGACAAGGACGAGTTCCTGATCCCGTTCATCGACGCGATCATGGACCCCAACTTCCAGACCGGCACGCCCGAGAACGACCAGAAGCTGCTCAAGTCGCTGATCGTGTTCGCATGCCTGATGGAAGGTCTGTTCTTCTACGTGGGCTTCACGCAGATCCTGGCGCTGGGCCGCCAGAACAAGATGACCGGCGCTGCCGAGCAGTACCAGTACATCCTGCGTGACGAGTCGATGCACTGCAACTTCGGCATCGACCTGATCAACGCCATCAAGATGGAGAACCCCATGCTCTGGACGGCCGAATTCAAGGCCGAGATCAAGGAGCTGTTCCAGAAGGCCGTCGAACTGGAGTACCGCTATGCCGAGGACACCATGCCGCGCGGCGTGCTGGGTCTGAACGCCTCCATGTTCAAGGGCTACCTGCGATACATCGCCAACCGCCGTGCAACCCAGATCGGTCTGGAGCCGCTGTTCCCCAATGAAGAGAACCCGTTCCCCTGGATGAGCGAGATGATCGACCTCAAGAAGGAACGCAATTTCTTCGAGACCCGCGTCATCGAATACCAGACCGGTGGTGCGCTCTCCTGGGACTGACGCTGAACGCCGGCGCCGCATTGCCTGTAAACACCTACATGCTCATAGAACAACCGGAAACCCGCACACGTCGCGATGGCGCCGTTGATGGGATTTCCGTCACCGGATTCAGCTCCCTGGGGTCGGCCGTGGATGCATCCACAGGACCCCAGGTGGTTGAGTCGCTTCGCCGGCATCTGCCCGGTTGAAGTGCTCTTTGCAACTTGATCAAGGAGAAAACAATGGCAACTGCGAAAAAAGCGCCGGCTAAGAAAGCGGCCGTGAAGAAGGCCGCTCCGGCCAAGAAAGCCGCCCCGGCGAAGAAGGCCGCTCCGGCCAAGAAAGCCGCCCCGGCGAAGAAGGCCGCTCCGGCCAAGAAGGCTGCTCCGGCGAAGAAAGTCGCTGCACCGAAGAAGGCTGCTCCGGCGAAGAAAGCCGCTGCACCGAAGAAGGCTGCTCCGGCGAAGAAAGCCGCTGCACCGAAGAAGGCTGCTCCGGCGAAGAAAGCCGCTGCACCGAAGAAGGCTGCCCCGGCCAAGAAAGCCGCTGCACCGAAGAAGGCTGCTCCGGCGAAGAAAGCCGCTGCACCGAAGAAGGCTGCTCCGGCCAAGAAAGCCGCTGCGCCCAAGAAGGCCGCCCCGGCCAAGAAAGCTGCTGCGCCCAAGAAGGCCGCCGTGAAGAAGGCAGCCCCCGCAAAAAAAGCTGAGCCGGCCAAGAAGCCGGCAGCCCCTGCGGCCGCTGCTCCTGCAGCGCAAACCAAGCTCAATCCTCAGGCTGCCTGGCCGTTTCCGACCTCCAGCAAGCCCTGAGTCCGACTGAGACGATGGTGATGACCCGGCGCGAAAGCGCCGGGTTTTTTCATTTCCGGCCGGCTCAGGCCAGGACGGGCGCCCGGTAGTTCTGTGGGCCGTGCGTGGCAATCTTGGCCGCACCCATGCGGTTGCCCAGTTCGGCGCAACGGACCAGATTCCATCCCTGCGACAGCCCATGCAGCAGTGCGGCACGGAAGGCGTCGCCGCAACCGGTCGGGTCGAGCACGGCGTCGGCGGTCGTACCGGAGACCTTGGTGGCCACTCCCTCTTCCCAGACCTCGCAACCTTCGGCGCCGAGGGTCACGATCAGCCCTTTCACCTGGGCGGCAATCGCCTGGAGCGTCAGGCCGGTGCGCTCGCACAGCATGCGGGCCTCGTAGTCGTTGACAGCCACCCAGGTCGCCTGCTCGATGAACGCCAGCAGTTCGGGACCGTTGAACATGGGCAGGCCCTGGCCCGGATCGAACACGAAGGGGATGCCCGCCTG
This sequence comes from uncultured Hydrogenophaga sp., assembly GCF_958439165.1. GTDB lineage: Bacteria > Pseudomonadota > Gammaproteobacteria > Burkholderiales > Burkholderiaceae_C > Hydrogenophaga. The sequence goes on from NZ_OY288131.1 coordinate 7,581, forward strand.
GCTCAGCTGATGGGCGTGCGAGGTCATCGCGTCACGGCCATCGGGTGCAACGATGCCCAGCGTGATGCGCTCGGCAGCAGGCACCGGATTCAGGTGGGCCTGCGACATGGCGCCCGGGTGGAAGGCGGTGATCTGGTTGTTGTCGCGGTCGGTCATGATCATGGCCTGGGCGGTGTAACTGTTGGTATCGACCGCCACATGGTCCACGTTCACCCCCAGCCCGCGCAGGCGCTCGATGTACTCGGCACCGTCGCTGCCCACGGTGGCCAGCGGCATCACGTCGGAGCCCAGCAGACGCAGTCCGTAAGCGATGTTGCCGGCGCATCCGCCGAACTCACGCCTCAGGCCCGGCACCAGAAACGACACGTTGAGGATGTGCAGCTGGCTGGGCAGGATCTGCTCGGCGAAACGGCCTTCGAAGGTCATGATGGTGTCGAAGGCCATCGAACCGCAAACAAGAATGGACATGGTGTTGCTCGGTCAGGGATAAAAAACCAGGGCTCGGTAACCTGCCATGGGCAGATCGTCGCCGCTGGCGATGGAGAGCCGGAAACTCACAGGCACGGTGGCGCGGGGCGGCAGTTCGACGACCGCTTCAGGCCACTCCTGGGGCAGGAAGACGCGGCGCGCGATCACGCGGTCGCTGGCGTCGGTCAGGCTGAGCTCCAGGGCCGGTGCTGCCAGGGGCAGATCGGCGGTGTTCTGCAGGACGATGTCGAACGAATGGAACTGGCCCAGGCGCCGGACCAGCGTGGCGCTGTCGATGACGATGGCATCGATCCGGCGCAGCGGCTCCACGGTGCAGCCGAGCACGCCGCAGGCCTGCACCAGCAGCGGCTTGAGTGCCGGGTATCGGGCGGCCACCCAGCTCCGCTGGTGCAGCGCCCACTGCCCGGCCAGCAGCGCGGACAACAGCAGCAACAGCAGGACCAGCACAGACCGCATCGGTGCGGAACGCCAGAAAGCCTGACGGCGGGCCTGCTGGACAAAGCCAGGGATCTCGGTGGGCGGATCGTCATGCTCCGGCCGCTCGGGCTCGGCTGGTGGCCTCGGTGCAGGGGACGCTGGCGCTGCATCTGGCGGCAACTCGCTGGACAGGTCCAGATCCAGGCTCGGTGGCTGTGACGCCGACTGACTCGCGAAGGCCTGCAGCGCAGCGTGGAAGTCCGAGATCGGGTTGTCGTCCGCCGGTTTCACGGACGCGCGTTCCGGCTCTGGCTCCGGCTCGGGATCGGATGGGCGAACCTGCCGCTGCTCCGGTTCCGGTTCGGGCTCGGGTGCAGGCAGCTGCTCCAGCTCCGGTTGCGGGTCGGGCTCGACGGCAGCCGGGGGCGGCGGCACCCAGGCGCTCAGGTGCAGGGTGGCATCGAACACATCCGAGCAGTGACCGCAGCGCACCCACCCGTCGGAGATCTTCAGCTGGTCCGGTACCACCCGGAAACGGGTGCCGCAAGCGGGGCAGCGGGTGGTGAGGCTCATGCGCCGATTATTGCAGCGGCTCCAAGCCCCCTGCCCGGGTCAGGCGCGCTGCGCCGTCATCAGGATCCAGCCCTCTTCCTCGTCGGCCACCGAGAGCCTGACCCAGGGTGCATAGGCCTCGGTGAGTTCTTCGGCCTGGCGTGCCAGGATGCCGGCCAGCACCAGATGCCCGCCCGGCTTCACGTGCGAACACAGCAGCGGTGCGAGCACCTTCAGCGGCGTGGCCAGGATGTTGGCCAGCACCAGGTCGTGCTCGCCCTGCGCGGCATCGGGCAGACCCGCCTGCAGCCGCACCTGGTTGGCTTCGGCGTTCAGGATGGTGGATTCCACGGCCGCCGGGTCGATGTCCACGGCCACGATGTCCGATGCGCCCATCTTGGCGGCACCGATGGCCAGGATGCCCGAGCCGCAGCCGTAGTCCAGCACGCGCGGGCCCACCGGAGCATGGCCGGCCGTCCAGCGCAGGCACATGCGGGTGGTGGGGTGGGTGCCGGTGCCGAAGGCCAGACCGGGGTCGAGCCGGATGATCTGCTGCGCCGCGGCCGGCGGTTCGTGCCAGGTGGGCACGATCCAGAAGGTGGGCGTGATCTCGACCGGCTCGAACTGCGACTGCGTCAGGCGCACCCAGTCCTGCTCGGCGACCGGACGGACCTCCAGCACGGTGCAGCCGGCAAAGAAGTCCTGTGCCTGCAGCAGGCTGGCCGCCTCCTGCGCGATCGGCTCGGAGGGAAACAGCGCCACCACACGGGAACGCTGCCAGCCCTCCTTGGGCGGCGGCATGCCGGGCTCGCCGAACAGGGCCTGCTCGGCGTCGGTCATGGCGTCGGCGTCCTCGACCGAGGTGCTCAGTGCTTCCAGCGCCTCCAGTGCATCGCTCACGTCCTCGACGGCCGTCTCCGGCACCATCAGGACGAGTTCGTGCAGGGCGGGTGCGGTATCAGCGCTCACGCTGCGACAGCCACTCTTCGAGGTAGTGGATGTTGGTGCCGCCGGTCACGAAGCTGGCGTCGACCATCAGCTCGCGGTGCAGGGGTACATTGGTCTTGATGCCCTCGATCACCGTTTCAGCCAGCGCGGTACGCATGCGGGCCAGAGCCTGCTCGCGGGTGTCGCCGTGCACGATGATCTTGCCGATCATGGAGTCGTAGTTCGGCGGCACGAAGTAGTTGGTGTAGACGTGCGAGTCCACCCGCACGCCCGGCCCGCCCGGCGCATGCCAGGTGGTGATGCGACCCGGCGACGGCGTGAACTTGTACGGGTCCTCGGCGTTCACCCGGCATTCGATGGCATGGCCGCGCAGCTGGATCTGGCGCTGGGTGAAGGGCAGCTTCTCGCCGGCCGCCACCGCGATCTGGGTGCGCACGATGTCGATGCCGGTGATCAGCTCGGTCACCGGATGCTCCACCTGCACGCGGGTGTTCATCTCGATGAAGTAGAACTCGCCGTTCTCGAACAGGAACTCGAAGGTGCCGGCGCCGCGGTAACCGATCTTCTTGCAGGCCGCCGCACAGCGCTCGCCGATCTTCTCGATCAGTCGACGCGGGATGCCGGGGGCAGGCGCTTCCTCGATCACCTTCTGATGGCGGCGTTGCATGGAGCAGTCGCGCTCACCCAGGTACACCGCGTTGCGGTGGGTGTCGGCCAGGATCTGGATCTCGATGTGACGCGGGTTCTGGAGAAACTTCTCCATGTAGACCTCGGCGTTGCCGAAGGCCGCACCGGCCTCGGCCTTGGTGGTCTGCACCGCATGGATCAGCGCGGCTTCGGTGTGCACCACCCGCATGCCGCGACCACCGCCGCCGCCGGCAGCCTTGATGATGACCGGGTAGCCCACCGACTTGGCGATGCGCTTGATGGCCACCGGATCGTCCGGCAGCGCACCGTCGGAGCCGGGCACGCAAGGCACGCCGGCGCGGATCATGGCCTGCTTGGCCGACACCTTGTCGCCCATCAGGCGGATCGACTCGGGGCTGGGACCGATGAAGGTGAAACCGCTTTTCTCGACCCGTTCGGCGAAGTCGGCGTTCTCGGACAGGAAGCCGTAGCCGGGGTGGATGGCCTCGGCGTCGGTCACTTCGGCCGCAGAAATGATGGCCGGCATGCTGAGGTAGCTCTGGCCGGACGGCGCAGGGCCGATGCAGACCGCCTCGTCGGCCAGCCGGACATACTTGGCGTCGCGGTCGGCCTCGGAATAGACCATCACCGCCTTGATGCCCATCTCGCGGCAGGCGCGCTGGATGCGCAACGCGATCTCGCCGCGGTTGGCGATCAGGATCTTCTTGAACATGGGGGCCGGTCCCTCACTCGATGACGAACAGGGGCTGACCGTATTCCACCGCCTGGCCGTTCTGGACCAGGATCTGGGTCACGGTGCCGGACTTGTCGGCCTCGATTTCGTTGAGGATCTTCATGGCTTCGACGATGCAGATCGTCTCGCCTTCCTTGATGGTGCTGCCCACTTCCACGAACGCCTTGGCGCCCGGGCTGGAGGCACGGTAGAAGGTGCCCACCATGGGCGACTTGACGATGTGACCGGTCGGCTCTGCGGGAGCGGCGGGGGCCGCGGCAGCGGCGGCGGCCACTTCGACCACCGGGGCGGGCGCCGCAGCGGGCGGGGCCATGGTGTACGTCACCGGAGCTGCCATGGCGGCCGGAGCGCTCTTGACGATGCGGACCTTGCCTTCCGCCTCGGTGATCTCCAGCTCGGACACGTTCGACTCGGACACCAGGTCGATCAGCGTCTTCAGTTTTCTCAAATCCATGATTTCTCCAACGAATTTCGGTCAATTGAGCCTAAATCAGCCCAACTTCGCGCGGCGACGACAAGCTCACCGCAAAGGGTGCCGCAGTGTACACGAACCGACCGTGAAATATGCCACCGACCAGCCGTGGCGATGTACGGCCGATTTGGGCGATTTTTGAATGAAGTTGCGCGAATTTCGCGCGTGTCAGACGCGCTTGGCCCAGTCGGCCAGATCGGCCTCGGACACCTTGCCGATCTTGCGCTCCAGGATGCGGCCATCGCGTCCGAACACCACGGTGAACGGCAAGCCCCCATTGCCGTTGCCCAGGCTGCGGCTCAGGCTGGTGCCGTCCAGCCCCGCCATCCCGACCGGGAATTCGATCGGCAGCTTCTGCAGGAAACTGCGCACCGCACTCGGCTGGTCCACCGCCAGGGCCAGCAGCCGCCAGCCCTTGGGCCCGTGGCTGCGCTGGAACTGATTGAGCAGCGGCAGCTCTTCCACGCAGGGCGGGCACCAGGTGGCCCAGAAGTTCACCAGCAGCGGCTGGCCGCGGTGATCCGCCACCCGCACCGCCTCGCCGTTCGGTCCTTCGAAGCTGACTTCCCAGAAGGCGGCTTCGGCTTCGGTGGGCACCGGCTGCGGCACGTGGCGCCGGTTGGACCACCAGGCTCCCGTGCCGGCGGCTGCCAGCGCGACCGCGCCGCCCATCCAGTGTCGTCTTTGCAGTTTCATGTGTCGTTTTCCAGCAAGGCGCGCACCGCCGCGATGTCGCCTCGCGGCTTGCGACCCTGCGCATCGGGTTTGAGTGCACCGCGAAGGTCGTCCTGATCATGAACCATCAGGTGGACCAGCACCCACTGCTCCAGATCGGGACAGCGGCTGCGCAGCGTGAGGACGTCCACCGGCTCTCCCCGCCATCCGTTGACGGTGCCCGTGTGGTACTCCACACGATGATCCAGCAAGGCCCACTCGGGTTCCTTCGGGTCGTCGCAATAGAGCTGGAGGTGGATGTCGTTGTGCCGGGTGGCCGTGCCGTGCCAGACCGCACCGGCCAGGTGGGGCCGGAACGCCTGCAGCCGCTCCATCCATGTGAGCGCCAGCTCACGCAGGACGCGAAGCTCGCCGGGCTGGGTGTCGGCACAGAACACGGCGATGTGCTCGCGCACCGCGGCTTCGAGCAGCTGGTTGTCCGGCAGCGCCGTGCGCTGGCCCAGCCCCAGCTGGCGGGCGGCGTGGCGCTTGGCGGCGCCATATTCCTGCCCTTCCTCCACCACCAGGCGGGCGGCCACGGCGGCGATCTCGGCAGCAATCGTTTCTGGGCTGGCATGCATGGGCGCATTGTGCCCGGGTGGCCGGACTGCGCCGCCTAGAATCCGCGGATGCACATTCACATCCTGGGCATTTGCGGCACGTTCATGGGCGGACTGGCCGCCCTGGCCCGAGAAGCCGGCCACCGGGTCACCGGCTGCGACGCCGGCGTCTACCCCCCCATGAGCGACCAGCTGCGTGCCCTGGGCATCGACCTGATCGAGGGCTTCGGCGCCGATCAGCTGGCACTCCAGCCCGATATCTGGGTGGTGGGCAACGTGGTCAGCCGGGCCCGCCTGCCGGGCGGCAGCCCGAAGTTCCCGCTGATGGAGGCCATCCTGAACACCGGGCAGCGCTACACCAGCGGGCCGCAATGGTTGTCGGAGCATGTCCTGCAGGGTCGCCATGTGCTGGCGGTGGCCGGCACCCACGGCAAGACCACCACCACCTCCATGCTGGCGTGGGTGCTCGAAGCCTGCGGAAGGCAGCCGGGCTTTCTGGTGGGCGGCGTGCCGATGAACTTCGGCGTGTCGGCCCGGCTCGGGACGGGCCCGGCCTTCGTCATCGAGGCCGACGAATACGACACGGCCTTCTTCGACAAGCGCAGCAAGTTCGTGCACTACCGGCCGCGCACCGCCGTGCTGAACAACCTGGAGTTCGACCACGCCGACATCTTTGATGACCTCGTGGCCATCGAACGCCAGTTCCACCACCTGGTGCGCACCGTGCCCGGCGAAGGCCGGGTGGTGGTCAACGGTCTGGAGGACAGCCTGGAACGCGTGCTGCACCAGGGCTGCTGGAGCGAGGTGCGCAGCTTCGGGGCGGCGGTGAGCGATTTCACGGTCCGCGGCGAGCCACACGACTTCGATGTGCTGCAACAGGGAAAGCCGGTTGGACGGGTGACGTGGTCGCTGAGCGGCGTGCACAACCAGCTCAATGCGCTGGCCGCCATCGCGGCCGCTGACCACCTGGGCGTGGCACCGGCCGACGCGGCTGCGGCGCTGGGTCGCTTCCAGAATGTGCGCCGGCGCATGGAGGTGCGGGGCACCGTATCCCGCCCGGGGGGCGACATCACGCTCTACGACGACTTTGCCCACCACCCGACCGCCATCCGGACCACGCTGGACGGGCTGGCCCGTCGGCTGGGCCAGCCGCGCGGGCGCATCCTGGCGGTGTTCGAGCCGCGCAGCAACACCATGAAGCTGGGCACCATGAAGTCCCAGCTGCCCTGGAGTCTGGAGATGGCGGACCTCGCGTTCTGCCACTCCGGCGGGCTGGACTGGAACGCCGCCGAAGCCCTGGCCCCCATGGGCGAGCGGGCGCAGGTGTGTGGAGATGTGCCTTCCCTGGTGCAGGCCGTGGCGGCAACCGCCTTGCCCGGCGATCACATCGTCTGCATGAGCAACGGCGGATTCGGCGGCATCCACGCCCGCCTGCTGGACGCGCTGGGCTCCTGAGAGGCCGTCAGTACGACAGCGCCTGCGAAGGCACGTCGACGGTCACCGCCGGCTTGGCCAGCGCAGCGCTCGCAGCACGGGCAAATGCCATGGCCCAATCGCGGTGACGGGTGTCGCGGAACCGCACCTCACCGGCCGCCTCGGCCACGCACAACACCTTGTCGGCCGTCAGTACCTTGCCGGTGGCCCGCAACGGCTCGCAGCCCAGCTCGGAAAACTGATCGTCGAGCCAGTGGCGTGCAACGTCATGCGGCATGGGTTGCACCTCTTCGAGATCCAGCACATAGCTGGCGGCTTCGCCCCAGGAAACAGTGACGTGGCTGCGCATGGCGAGAGGCCTCCTCGGTGGTGGAACCGCGCCGATTGTGCGCCGCCCCACCCCGAAGTCCACCGGAAAAACCCCGGTGGACAGAGCCGGCCGTGGCTCAGCCTCGGGCCGCCTTGACCGCACCCGACAGGATGTCGAGCGACTTCACCGAATCGTCCCAGCCCAGGCAGGCGTCGGTGATGCTCTGGCCGTAGCGCAGGCCCTCCACGGTGTCCTTGCCGGGGGTGAACTTCTGGGCACCGGCCTCGATGTGGCTCTCGATCATCACGCCGAACACGCTGCGCGAGCCACCGGCGATCTGGGCCGCGATGTCCTTGGCCACCTCCAGCTGCTTCTCGTGCTGCTTGCTGCTGTTGGCATGGCTGAAGTCCACCATCAGGCGCGGGGTCAGCTTGGCGGCTTCGAGCTCCTTCACCGCTGCACCCACGCTGGCCGCGTCGTAATTGGGCGCCTTGCCACCGCGCAGGATGACGTGGCAGTCCTTGTTGCCCTTGGTCTGCACGATGGCGACCTGGCCATTCTTGTGCACCGACAGGAAATGGTGGCCGCGCGCAGCGGCCTGGATGGCGTCGGTGGCGATCTTGATGTTGCCGTCGGTGCCGTTCTTGAAACCGATCGGGGCCGACAGGCCGGACGCCAGCTCCCGGTGCACCTGGCTCTCGGTGGTGCGGGCCCCGATGGCGCCCCAGCTGATGAGGTCGCCGATGTACTGGGGCGAGATCACGTCCAGGAACTCGCTGCCGGCGGGCAGACCCAGGCGGTTGATCTCGATCAGCAGCTGCCGTGCGATGCGCAGGCCTTCGTCGATGCGGAAGCTCTCGTCCAGGTACGGGTCGTTGATCAGGCCCTTCCAGCCCACCGTGGTGCGCGGCTTCTCGAAGTACACCCGCATCACGATCTCCAGCGTGTCGGCGTAACGGGTGCGCAGGTCCTTCAGGCGCCGGGCGTAGTCCAGGGCGGCAGACGGGTCATGGATGGAGCACGGGCCGATGACCACCAGCAGGCGGTCGTCCTTGCCGTGGAGGATGTCGTGGATGCGGCGGCGGGTCTGGCTGATCAGCGCCTCCACCGGGGTGCCGCCAATGGGAAAGAAGCGGATGAGGTGTTCGGGTGGCGGGAGCACGGTGATGTCCTGGATGCGTTCGTCGTCGGTCTGGCTGGTCTTGTCGACAGGACGGGCATGCCAGGCGTCGCTGGCGGCAGGTGCGTTCTTGGCGGTCATCACAGGCTCCTCGGGGCTCAGGGGGTTGAAAGACAGGTGGAAGGGCGAAAAAAAACCGCCGGGCTGTGGGCTCCGGCGGTTTTCTCGAGATTCGGTGTGCGCTTACAGGCTCGCCTCTCGTCCGCCGGGGACAGAGAACCAAAAATAAAAGGCGAAAAAGGCGAAGCGCGACATGAGTCAGGAATGTAGCACAGGAAGTTTTCAGGCCGTGCCGCCCACGGTGAGGCCGTCGATGCGCAGGGTCGGCTGGCCCACGCCCACCGGCACGCTCTGGCCTTCCTTGCCGCAGGTGCCCACACCGCTGTCGAGCTTCATGTCGTTGCCGATCATGGTCACCCGGGTGAGCGACTCCGGGCCGTTGCCGACCAGGGTGGCGCCCTTCACCGGGTACTGGATGCGGCCGTTCTCGACCCAGTAGGCCTGGCTGGCCGAGAACACGTACTTGCCGCTGGTGATGTCCACCTGACCACCGCCGAAGTTGGTGGCGTACAGGCCCTTCTTGATGCTGGCCACGATTTCCTCGGGGGTCTTGTCACCACCGAGCATGTAGGTGTTGGTCATGCGGGGCATGGGCACGTGGGCGTAGCTCTCGCGACGACCGTTGCCGGTGGGCTTGACGCCCATCAGCCGGGCGTTCATCGAGTCCTGGATGTAGCCACGCAGGATGCCGTCCTCGATGAGCACGTTGCGCTGCGAGACGTGCCCTTCGTCGTCGATGTTGAGCGAACCCCGGCGGTCGGCAATGGTGCCGTCGTCCAGCACCGTGACGCCTTTGGCCGCCACGCGCTGGCCGATGCGGCCGGCAAACGCGCTGCTGCCCTTGCGGTTGAAGTCGCCTTCCAGACCGTGCCCCACCGCTTCGTGCAGCAGGATGCCCGGCCAGCCCGAACCGAGCACCACCACCATCTCGCCGGCCGGAGCCGGACGGGATTCGAGGTTGGTCAGGGCCTGGGAGACCGCCTCTTCCACATAGGCCGCGGCCATGGCGTCGTCAAAATAGGCCAGACCGAAGCGACCACCGCCACCGGAGCTGCCCATCTCGCGGCGGCCGTTCTGCTCGGCGATCACGGTGACCGACAGGCGGATCAACGGACGCACATCGGCGGCCAGGGTGCCGTCGGCGCGGGCCACCAGCACCACGTCGTGCTCGGCCGCCAGGCCGGCCATGACCTGCACCACGCGCGGGTCGCGGGCCTTGGCCAGACGCTCCACCTTCTCCAGCAGGGCCACCTTGGCGGTGCTGTCGAGCGTGGCGATGGGATCCAGACCGTCGTAGAGCGAGCGGGACTTGGCGACCTTGGCCGCGGGCGTACGGACCTTGCGCGACTGCCCCGCCCCCGAAATGGTGCGCACGGTGCGGGCCGCGTCCAGCAGGGAGTCCCAGGACAGGTCGTCGGAGTAGGCAAACGCCGTCTTCTCGCCGCTGACGGCCCGCACGCCCACGCCCTGGTCGATGCTGAAGCTGCCGGTCTTGACGATGCCCTCTTCCAGGCTCCAGCCTTCGCTGCGGGTGGTCTGGAAGTAGAGGTCGGCGTCGTCCACCCCGTGCGACATGATCTCGGAGAGCGCCTTCTGCAGGTGAGCGGGCGTCAGACCGAAAGGCTCCAGCAGGGAGGCCTGGGCAGTGGCCAGTCGGGCCAGGGTGGGTTCGCGTGAAATCATGGGTCCATTGTAAGAACCGCCCCCGGGCATGACCAGACCGGGGTTATGTGGCTCAGCGCATCACCAGCTGGCGGGACCGGGCGATCGACATCAGCATGCCCAGGCCCAGGCCCATGGTCACCATGGCGGTGCCACCGTAGCTCACGAAGGGCAGCGGCACGCCCACCACCGGCAGGATGCCGCTGACCATGCCCATGTTCACGAAGGCGTACACGAAGATGTTCATGGTGATGGCGCCGGCCAGCAGGCGCGAGAACAGCGTGGGTGCGTCCAGTGCGATGACCAGGCCCCGGCCGATCAGGAACAGGAAGCCGGCCAGCAGGGTGAGCACGCCGGCCAAGCCGAACTCTTCGGAGAAGGCCGCAAAGATGAAGTCGGTGGTGCGTTCGGGGATGAATTCCAGATGGGTCTGGGTACCCTGCATGAAGCCCTTGCCCCACACCCCGCCGGAGCCGATGGCGATCATGCCCTGGATGATGTGGAAGCCCTTGCCGAGCGGGTCCTTGGTGGGGTCGAGCAGGGTGCAGACCCGCTGCCGCTGGTATTCGTGCAGCACCTTCCAGTCCACCCCCGGCGCGCACCAGGCGTCCTGGTTCAGGATGAGCACCGTCACCCCGACCACGCCCAGCACCACCGGCGGAATGATCAGCTTCCAGCTCAGACCGGCAAAAAAGATGACGAAGAGGCCGGAAGACAGCACCAGCAGCGATGTACCGAGGTCCGGCTGCTTGATGATCAGCCCCACCGGCACCGCCAGCAACACCCCGGCCACCAGGTAGTCGATGGTGTGGAGCCGGCCTTCGCGGCGGTGGAACCACCAGGCCAGCATGAGCGGCATGGCCACCTTCATGATCTCGCTGGGCTGGATGACGACGCCGATGTCGAGCCAGCGCTGCGAACCCTTGCGTTCGATGCCGATGAGCTCCACCCCGATCAGCAGCAGCACGCCCATGGCGTAGGCCGGCAAGGCCAGGGACATCAGCCGCTGCGGCGGCACCTGGGCCACCACGAACAGGATCAACACGGCCAGCGCCATGTTGCGGCCGTGCGCCGAGAAGCGGCTGCCGTGGTCGAATCCGACCGAATACATGGTCACCATGCCGATGACGGCCATGACCGCGAACGCCGCCACCAGCACCCAGTCGAACCCCTGCACCACCGGCACGAGGCGTTGCAGCAGCGAGGGTTTTTCGATCACGACGGCCATGGGGCATGATTATCGGCGCCATGACCACCCATCTGCTCTACCTGCACGGTTTTCGCTCCTCGCCCCGCTCCTTCAAGGCGCAGCGCATGGCGGCTGTGGTGCAGGGCCGGCCGGTGCAATGGCTCTGCCCGCAGCTGCCGCCCTCGCCGGCCCAGGCCGCCGCCCGACTGCTGTCGGCCACGCAGGACTGGCCGCGCGACGGCATGGCGGTGGTCGGATCGTCGCTGGGCGGCTTTTATGCCCGGTGGTTCGCGCTGCAGACCGGCTGCCGGGCGGTGCTGCTGAACCCGGCTGCCCACCCGGCCCGAGACCTGGCCCGCCACGTGGGCGAACAGACGTCCTGGCATGACCCGGGCGAGCGTTTCTGGTTCGATCCCGCCTTCGTCGACGAGCTGCGGGTGCTGGAGACCGACATCGCGCGGCTGGCGCCGGGGCACCCGGCCACGCCCGCCAGCCAGTTCTCCATCGTGGCCCAGGGCGACGAAGTGCTGGACTGGCGCGAGATGCTCGATTTCTGTGCCGGCGGCCAGATCCGCCTGCTGGACGGCAGCGACCACGCCATCAGCGATTTCGAGAGCCACCTCGACGCGGTGCTCGGATTCCTGGGCCTGCCTGAGGGTTAGTCGGGTCGATGGCGCGTGGGACAATCCCGGCCATGCACATCCTGTTCGACGAGGCCGGCAAGCTGCTGACCGGCCGTCTCATGTCCGAAGCTGAAAGCTCCCTGCAAGTGGAGCTGGACAGCGGCAAGCGCGTCAAGGTCAAGGCCGCCAACACGCTGCTGCGTTTCGACAAGCCCGCTCCGGCCCAGCTCATGCAGGCCGCCCAGCTCATGGCCGACACCATGGAGCTCGATCTGGCGTACGAATTTGCGCCGGAAGAGGAGTTCGGTTTTGCCGAACTGGCGGCCGAATATTTCAGCGCGTCGGCCGGTGCCACCGAACAGGTGGCTGCGCTCATCACGCTGCAGGGCGCTCCGCACTACTTCCGGCGCGCCGGCAAGGGCCGTTACCGCAAGGCTCCGCCCGAGGTGCTGGCCCAGGCGCTGGCCGCCATCGAAAAGAAGAAGCAGGTGCAGGCGCAGATCGAAGCCTGGTCGGCCGAACTGGTGGCGGGTCGCTGCCCGGAGCCGATCCGCGAGCAGCTCTACCGCATCCTGTTCAGGCCGGACAAGAACGCGCCGGAATACAAGGCCGTGGTGGAAGCCGCCCGCAGCAGCCACGCCGCGCCGCTGGCCCTGCTGCAGAACGCCGGTGCCATCACCAGCGCCTACCAGTTCCACTGGCAGCGCTTCCTGTTCGAGCAATTCCCCAAGGGCACCGGGTTCCCGTCGCTGCAGGCGCCCGCCGTGGTGGACGACCTGCCGCTGGCCCCGGTGCAGGCCTTCTCGATCGACGACTCGGCCACCACCGAGATCGACGACGCGCTCTCGCTCCAGGGCCTGGGCAGCGGCACGGTGGTGGTGGGCATCCACATCGCCGCCCCCGGCCTGGCCGTGCTGCCCGACAGCCCGCTGGACCAGCTGGCCCGCAACCGGCTCTCCACCGTCTACATGCCGGGGCACAAGATCACCATGCTGCCCGACGAGGTGGTCAACACCTACACGCTGGAGGCCGGGCGCGACTGCCCGGCGGTCTCGCTGTACGTCACCTTCGACGAGGCCACGCTGACCGTCCAGGACAGCCGCACCGCGCTGGAGCGGGTGCCCATCGCCCACAACCTGCGGCACGACAAGCTCGACACCTTCATCACCCCGGCCTGGCTGGACGGCGAGGCCTCGGACGCCACACCGGCCGAGATCGCCGACCTGCAGCCGCAACTGGCCTTCCTGTGGCGGCTGGCCCGGCACCTCAAGGCCCAGCGCGAGGTGGTGCGCGGCAAACCCGAGAACTTCAACCGGCCCGACTACACCTTCCGCCTCGAAGGCGTGCAGGGCAACGAGCCCGAGGGCAGCGAGCGCGTGCTCATCGGCACCCGTTCGCGGGGTGCGCCGCTGGACCTGATGGTGGCCGAGGCCATGATCCTGGCCAACAGCACCTGGGGCCAGTGGCTGGCGGACTGCGGCGTGCCCGGCATCTACCGCAGCCAGGCCAGCCTGGCCCCGGGCATCAAGGTGCGCATGGGCACCAAGGCGCAGCCGCACGCCGGCATCGGGGTCAAGTGCTACGCCTGGAGCACCTCGCCCCTGCGCCGCTATGTGGACCTGGTCAACCAGTGGCAGATCATTGCCTGTGCCCGCCACGGCAAGACCGCCGCGCTGGTCGCGCCGTTCAAGCCCAAGGACGCGAACCTGTTCTCGGTGATCAGCGCCTTCGACGCCGCCTACGCCGCCTACAACGGCTTCCAGGGCGGCATGGAGCGCTTCTGGACGCTGCAATACCTGCGGCAGAACGGCATCACCGAAGTCACCGCCAGCTTGATCCGCGACAACCTGGTGCGGGCCGACGACCTGCCGCTGGTGATGCAGGTGATGGGCGGTGAAGGCCTGCCGCGCGGCGCCCACGTGCGGGTGCGGCTGGGCCAGAGCGACGACATCCTGCTGGAAGTGCACGGCACCGTGATCGAGCGCCTGGACACGCCGGCCGACTCCCTGGCCGATGCCGCAACGGACGAGGCAGCCGAAGGGGACGACGACGAAGCGCTGGCCGCCCCCATCGCGCTGGCCATCGATGTCGACGAGGCCGACAACCCGGCGCCAGCCGCCGGACCGGCAGAGAACGGATAATCCGGCGCGTGAAATCCTCCGGCATGTCACGGCTGCGCAACCTCTCCACCCTGCAGTGGGCGCTGGCGTTTTCGCTGCTGGTGCACGCGGCGCTGCTGACCATCCGCTTCGTCAACCCGGAAGCCATCGAGCGGACCTTCAAGGACACCCCGCTCGAGGTCATCCTGGTCAACGCCCGCAGCGACCAGCAGCCGGAGAAGGCGACCGCCATGGCCCAGGCTTCGCTGGCCGGCGGCGGCGAGGCCGAACGGGGCCGAGCCACCTCGCCGCTGCCCTCGTCGGCCACGGCCCGCCTGGGTGATTCGGCCGAAGACGACGCCCGCCGCATCGAGGCGCTGAAGGAACAGCAGAACCGCATGCTGGCCCAGGTGCGCAAGGCCCTGGCCACCCTGCCGCCACCCGACCCGCGCGCCACCGCCAACACCAGCGAGGCGCAGGACCGCGAGGAACGGCGCAAGGCCCTGGTGAAGGCCCTGGCCGAGATCGAGAAGCGCATCAACGAAGAGAACGCCCGGCCCAAGAAGCGCTACATCAGCCCGTCCACCCGCGAGGTGGTGTACGCCGTGTACTACGACGAACTGCGGCGGCGCATCGAGGAGCGCGGGACCACCCAGTTCCCCGAAGTGGACGGCCGCAAGCTCTACGGCGAGCTGACCATGATCATCACGGTCAACCACACCGGCCAGGTGATGACCACCGAGATCGTGCAGGGCTCCGGCATACCGCTGCTGGACCGCCGCGCCCAGGCCATCGTGCGGGCCCTCACCTTCGGCAGCTTCTCGCCCGCCATGCGCCAGCAGGCCGACCAGATCGTGGTGGTCTCGCGCTTCCGCTTCACCCGCGAGGACGGACTGCAGACGCAGCTGTCCTCCCAGTAAAGGAGCCCCCCGGGTGCGGGCGTTCGGACGCTGGCTGCTGTGGCTGATGCTGGCCGGCCTGGCCTTGCAGCTGGCCTTCCTCGGCCGCATCGCCTTCATGGCGTGGGCCGATCCGCACAGCACCTCGTTCCAGCGTTCGGAGGCCTACCGTGTTGCCCGGGAGAGCCTGCAGGGCGACAACACCTGGAGCTGGAAACAGCAGTGGGTGCCCATGGACCAGATCAGCGTGCACCTGCAGCGGGCCGTGATCGCTTCCGAAGATGCCGGCTTCACCGAGCATGGCGGTGTCGACTGGGAGGCGATCCAGACCGCGTGGCAGAAGAACGAACGCCGCATCGCCCAGGCCGAGCAGCGGGCCGCGCGCAACCCGGACCGACCGGTGCGCGGCCCGAAGATCGTCGGCGGCTCCACCATCACGCAACAGCTGGCCAAGAACCTGCTGCTCTCCGGTGAACGCCAGCTGCTGCGCAAGGGGCAGGAGCTGGTGCTGGCCCTCATGCTGGAAACCCTGCTGAGCAAGCAGCGCATCCTGGAGATCTACCTCAACAGCGTCGAATGGGGCGAAGGCATCTTCGGTGCCGAAGCCGCCGCGCAGCACTACTTCCGCAAGCCGGCCAGCCGGCTCACGCCCTACGAGGCGGCGAGGCTGGCGGTGATGCTGCCCAGCCCACGTTTTTTTGAAACCCGTCAGGGTTCGGCCTACCTGGCGCGACGCGCCGGCACCATCGCCGCCCGCATGAACGCGGTCAGCCTGCCATGAGGCTGGCCGCCACCGCCATGGGCTATGCGCTGCTGGGCGTGGTGCGGCTGCTGACCGGAGCGCAGGCCCGCTGGCACGGCTGCCCGCCCAAGGCGGAGCAGCGCATCTACTTTGCCAACCACCAGAGCCACGCCGACCTGGTGCTGATCTGGGCCGCGCTGCCACAGGAGCTGCGCAGCATCACCCGGCCGATCGCCGCGCGCGACTACTGGACCGCCTCGCGCCTGAAGCAGTGGATCACCACCGAGGTGTTCAACGCGGTGTATGTGGAGCGCGAACGCAAGGGCGACGAAGACCCCCTGCAACCCCTGATCCAGGCCCTGGAGAGCGGTGATTCGCTCATCCTGTTTCCCGAGGGCACGCGGGGTTTCGAGGAAGATCCGCAGCCGTTCAAGAGCGGCCTCTACAACCTGGCGCAGCGCTTCCCCGAGGTGGTGCTGGTGCCGACCTGGATCCACAACGTGCAGCGCGTCATGCCCAAGGGCGAAGTGGTGCCGGTGCCGGTGCTGTGCTCGGTGACCTTCGGTGAACCGCTGCGGCTGGGCGCAGATGAACTCCGCGCCGACTTCCTGACCCGCGCGCGCCTGGCCGTCATGGCCCTGAGGGAGGTCTGAGATGGGCAGCTTCCTGCGCAGCCTCACCCCGGGCCAGCAGGTCAGCCTGCTGTTCGTGGCCGTGTTCGGACTGCTCGCGCTGGCCACCGTGGTGCAGGTGCTGCTGTCGCTGCGGGAACGCTCGGACCAGGACATCGACGCCGATGGCGCCCGGCTGCGGCACCAGCGCCAGCTCGACAACCAGGCCCTGCTGCGCACCTCGTGGATCATGGCCATCGTGTTCTGGGTCGGCTGGGCCACCGGCCCCCGGGTGGCCATCGTGCTGTTCGGGCTGGTGTCCTTCTTAGTGCTGCGGGAATTCATCAGCCTCTCGCCCACCCGCCGGGGCGACCACCGCAGCCTGGTGCTGGCCTTCTTCGTGGTGCTGCCGGTGCAGTACGCGCTGGTCTGGACCGGCCAGGTGGCCCTGTTCACCGTCTTCATACCGGTCTATGTGTTCCTGGCCATTCCGGTGGCGAGCGCGCTGCGCAACGATCCGCACCGTTTCCTGGAGCGCAATGCCAAACTGCAGTGGGGCATCATGGTCTGCGTATATGGCCTGAGCCATGTGCCGGCGCTGCTGCTGCTGGAATTTCCGCGCTGGCAGGGCAATCCCGCATTCCTGGTGTTCTTCCTGGTGCTGGTGGTGCAGACCTGCATGCTGGTGCAGCACTTGGCCGCGCGCGGTCTGCGCCGGCCGGTGGCTCCGGCCATCAGCGACAGCTTTCACTGGCGCAGCTGGGGCATGGGCCTGCTGGCCGGGGGGCTGCTGGGTGCCCTGCTGGCCGGCCTGACACCGTTCAAGCCGCTGCCGGCACTGGCGATGGCGCTGGTGGCCTGCGTGGCGGGTACCCTGGGGCATGTGGTCATGAAGGCCATCAAGCGCGACCGCGGCGTGACCCACTGGGGCGGCGCCAGCAAGTCGGTCACCGGGGCGGCCGGCCTGCTCGACCGGGTGGATGCCCTGTGTCTGGCCGCACCCGTTTTCTTCCATTCGGTACGCTGGACCTTTCAGCTCTGACATGCATCCCCCATCGGCGAGGCCTCCCATGCGCATCCTCGGCATCGATCCCGGCCTGCAGTGCACCGGCTTCGGCGTGATCGACGTCGACGGCCCGCGCCTGCACTACGTGGCCAGCGGCACCATCACCACCAGCCCGCGCGACGGTGCGCTGCTGCCCGGGCGCCTGAAGGTGCTGTTCGAGGGCATCACCGAAGTGGTGGGGCGCTACCAGCCGCAGGTGGCGGCCTGCGAGATCGTGTTCGTCAACGTCAACCCGCAGGCCACGCTGCTGCTGGGCCAGGCCCGGGGGGCTTGCCTGACCGCGCTGGTGGTGAACAACCTGCCGGTGGCCGAGTACACCGCCCTGCAGCTCAAGAAGGCGGTGGTGGGCTACGGCCGCGCCACCAAGGAGCAGATGCAGGCCATGGTGCAGCGGCTGCTGGCCCTGCCCGGCCAGCCCGGCAAGGACGCCGCCGATGCCCTGGGCCTCGCCATCACCCACGCCCAGGTCAGCCGCACCACCGAGGCCATCAACCGGGTGGCGCCCCTGAAGGCGCGCACGCATGCGGCCTACAAGGACGGGCGGAGTTATTGAGAAGATGACGTCTCGGACAGCGACTCTTTCTCCTCGCTTTTGGACGAGTCTCCGTCCGTCTCCAGCTCCAACTTCAGTCCCGACGTCACTTTGGTCGTTCCGATTGCCGGCTTGTCTCCTCTGCTCCAATCAGTCTTTTGATTTTTCACAGACAGCTTTGAGTGATGGCTCGCAGAGGAGCTGGAAATTTCGGTCTGGCGAGAGCTGCCGTCGCCTTCCTTGTTCCGGTCCCGAATTTTTTCAACCTGTTTACGGAAAGCCTTGACGAGCTCATCTCTCCCTGCGGTCCAGTTGTCTTTCGGCACGCTCAGCAGGTTGGCGATGTAATCCTCCTGCTGGAAGCATCCGGACGCCTCGCCCACCGTGCCGGCAGCCAACCTCACGTATTCGCCGAAGACATGGTCGTCCTGCGTTTCCAGCGCAGCCATGCAGACCGAACCGGTGGTCAGGATCTGCTCGAACACCCAGTCGGCCATGCGGACCGAGGCATCGGACGGGTATCCACCCTTCTCCAGCTGGATCTTGAAGTCTGTCTTGAGGGTTTGTTCCCAGTCGGCCGCTTTGAAATCGATGCCAGACAGCGCGGAGGACAACGCGATGTTCAGAGGACTTTTGCAGAAAGCATCGAGGTCCTCCACCATGCCGGTGGCCAGCTGATCGACCTTATCTCGCTGCTTCGTCAGATCTGCTGGCGCAGATGAATCGGACGGATCGGCCTCATTGAGCGCGCTCTTGACCTTCGTCGCCACCTTGTTCATTTTGACGCAGCGGTCCTCCAGCTTGCTGCCGAATGTCTCGAGACCGGATCGGGTGAACTCGATCTGCTGGACCTGCAACTGGTTTCTTGGCGCCTGCATGGGCGGTCGCCTGGACTCTTCCGTCAGGGTGTCTTCCTTCTTCTCCTGGACATCCGCCTTCCCGGCCTCCCGATGAAAGATGCCCTTGATGGCACTGCCCATGCCGCGCAGTCTGTTCATGCTCACTCCCTGGTTCACCCACCGCGCCGGTTCCGTGCCGGAACCTTGATTTCAGCGTGTGGCGGGGTTGGGGGTGGGTGGTCGACCGGTTGCGGGTGTTGCATCCGCCGGTCGGAAGCGGCGCCTGCCGGAGGAACGGTCAGACGATGCGTTCGAGGATGAGCACGCCGAAAAAGCCCAGGGCCGCGAGCACGGTCCACTTGAGGATGACCAATCCCCACTGGCGGTAACGCGCCTGGCCGGTGCCGATGTAGAAGGCAAAGCACACGCCGGCCGCCAGCAACAGCAGCATGACGGTCCAGCGGAACAGCAGCATGGCGGTGTCGGTGGAAGACGGCTTACCAGGCCGGGGCCAGCTGGGCGAAGCCGGCGGGCGCTTCACGGTCGCGTTCGAAGCTGACCACCTCGTAAGCGTCGGGCTGGGCCAGCAGGGCCCGCAGCAGCTGGTTGTTCATGGCATGGCCGCTGCGGAACGCGGTGTAGGCCGCCAGCAGGGGCTTGCCGACGATGTAGAGGTCGCCCATGGCGTCCAGGATCTTGTGCTTGGCGAATTCGTCGCCGTAGCGCAGGCCGTCGGCGTTGAGCACCTTCACATCGTCCATGACGATGGCGTTGTCCAGCCCGCCGCCCAGGGCCAGGCCGTGGGAACGCATCATTTCCACGTCGCGGGTGAAGCCGAAGGTGCGGGCGCGGGCGATCTCGCGCGAGTAGTTGCCGCCGCCCAGGTCGAACTCCACGCGCTGTCCGGTGGAGTTGACCGCCGGATGGTCGAACTCGATCTCGAAACTCAGCTTGTAGCCGTGGTAGGGCTCCAGGCGGGCCCATTTCAGGCTGCGGCCCTCGCCCTCGCGCACCTCCACCGGGCGGGTGACGCGGATGAACCGCTTGGGCGCGTTCTGGGTGACGATGCCGGCGCTCTGCAGCAGGTACACGAACGAAGCGGAAGAGCCGTCGAGGATGGGCACCTCTTCGGCCGTGATGTCGACCATGAGGTTGTCCAGCCCCAGACCGGCGCAGGCGCTCATGAGGTGCTCGATGGTGTGCACCTTGGCCCCGCCATTGGAGATGGTGGAGGCCAGCCGGGTGTCGGTGACCGCCATGGCGTTGACCGGGATGTCCACCGG
The DNA here is from genome assembly GCF_958439165.1 of uncultured Hydrogenophaga sp. Classification (GTDB taxonomy): domain Bacteria; phylum Pseudomonadota; class Gammaproteobacteria; order Burkholderiales; family Burkholderiaceae_C; genus Hydrogenophaga. The sequence continues at coordinate 27,643 of NZ_OY288131.1, forward strand.
CTCCGGCAGGTCGACCCGGCGAAAGACGATCCCGGTGTCGGGCGCGGCCGGGCGCAGCGTGAGCTCGACCCGCTGGCCGCTGTGCAGGCCGACGCCGACCGCCTTGGTCAGGGATTTGAGGGTTCGTTGCGCAAGCATCCGGCGATTTTAAGTTTTTGCCCTGCCGGGCGGCATGAAGGAAAGCTATTCCTTCGATGGCCGCCCGGCCGGGGGTCGGGATCAGTCCGCCTGCTTGCGCAGGAAGGCCGGGATCTCGAAGTCGTCCATGCCGCCGGACGCCAGGGCGTCCACCCGGGCCGCGGCCTGGGTGCGGTTGGTGCGCCAGACGCTGGGCACAGCCATGCTCTGGTAGTCGGGCTGGGCGGCCGGGGCAGCAGCACCGGGGCCGGCCACGGCGGCGTTCATGGTGGGCACGTTGAACGGCACGTTGTCGGTGCCGGTGCGCAGCACCTGCAGCGGGGGCGCGGTGCGGCGGGCACCCTGGCGCGACAGGCCGGTGGCGACCACGGTGACGCGCATCTCGTCGCCCAGGCTGTCGTCGTAGGCAGCGCCGTAGATCACATGCGCTTCCTGCGAGGCGTAGGCGCGGATGGTGTTCATCGCCAGCTTGGATTCCGACAACTTCAGCGAGCCCTTGGCGGCCGTCACCAGCACCAGCACGCCCTTGGCGCCGGAGAGGTCGATGCCTTCCAGCAGCGGGCAGGCCACGGCCTGCTCGGCGGCGATGCGGGCGCGGTCCGGGCCGCTGGCGGTGGCGGTGCCCATCATGGCCTTGCCGGGCTCGCCCATGACGGTGCGCACGTCTTCGAAGTCGACGTTGACGTTGCCGTACTCGTTGATGATTTCGGCAATGCCGCCCACGGCGTTCTTGAGCACGTCGTTGGCATGGGCGAAGGCTTCGTCCTGGGTGATGTCGTCGCCCAGCACGTCCTGCAGCTTCTCGTTGAGCACCACGATCAGCGAATCGACATTGGCCTCCAGTTCGGACAGACCGCCGTCGGCGTTGGTCATGCGGCGGCCGCCTTCCCAGTCGAACGGCTTGGTGACCACGCCGACGGTCAGGATGCCCATTTCCTTGGCCACGCGGGCGATCACTGGCGCAGCGCCGGTGCCGGTGCCGCCGCCCATGCCGGCGGTGATGAACAGCATGTGCGCGCCGGCAATGGCTTCGCGGATCTGGTCGACCGCCTGCTCGGCGGCGTCACGGCCCTTCTCGGGCTTGCTGCCGGCGCCCAGGCCGGTGCTGCCGAGCTGGATGGTCTTGTGGGCGGCGCTGCGGGTCAGTGCCTGGGCATCGGTGTTGGCACAGATGAATTCCACGCCCTGGACGTGGCGGGCGATCATGTGTTCGACCGCATTGCCGCCGCCGCCGCCGACGCCGATCACCTTGATCTGGGTGCCCTGGTTGAATTCTTCGACTTCGATCATTTCGATGCTCATGGGGTGCTCCTTGTGCAGTTGCCTGTCTGCGGGTTTCTGTGAATCAAATCCTGTGGGGTCGCTGTTCTGAGTGTTCTCAACCGTCGGGGGGTCCGGTGCAACATCGTCGCCTTCGGCCGGAGCCGAACAGCCGTGGGGTGTGGGGCATGGTCTTCATCAGAACGTCCCGACGAACCAGTTCTTCACACGCTCGAAGGCGCCGGAGACCGAGCCGGCCTTCTGCGCCACCTTGTGGCCGCGCACCCGGGCCAGCCGGGCTTCTTCCAGTAGGCCCATGACGGTCGCCGCACGGGTCTGGGCCACCATGTCGGACAGGGCGCTGGTGTAGTTGGGCACGCCACGGCGCACCGGCTTGAGGAAGATGTCTTCCCCCAGCTCGACCATGCCGGGCATGACCGCGCTGCCACCGGTGAGCACGATGCCGCTGGAGAGCATTTCCTCGTGGCCGCTGTCGCGCACCACCTGCTGCACCAGGGAGAAGATCTCTTCCACGCGCGGCTCGATCACGCCGGCCAGGGCCTGGCGGCTGAGCATGCGCGGGCCGCGGTCGCCCAGCCCGGGCACCTCGACCTGCTGATCGGGGTCGGCCAGCAGCTGCTTGGCGCAGCCGCTCTCGACCTTGATGTCCTCGGCGTCCTTGGTGGGGGTGCGCAGGGCCATGGCGATGTCGCTGGTGATCAGGTCGCCGGCGATCGGAATGACCGCCGTGTGCCGGATGGCACCGCCGGAGAAGATGGCCACGTCGGTGGTGCCGGCGCCGATGTCGACCAGCGCCACCCCGAGCTCCTTCTCGTCGTCGGTCAGCACCGCCTGGCTGGAAGCCAGCGGGTTGAGCATGAGCTGGTCGACTTCGAGGCCGCAGCGGCGCACGCACTTGATGATGTTCTCGGCCGCGCTCTGGGCGCCGGTCACGATGTGCACCTTGGCCTCCAGCCGGATGCCGCTCATGCCGATGGGCTCCTTCACCTCCTGCCCGTCGATCACGAACTCCTGCGGCTCCACCAGCAGCAGGCGCTGGTCGGTGGAGATGTTGATGGCCTTGGCGGTCTCGATCACGCGGGCGACGTCGGTCGGCGTGACCTCGCGGTCCTTGATGGCGACCATGCCGCTGCTGTTGATGCCGCGGATGTGGCTGCCGGTGATGCCGGTGTAGACGCGGGCGATGCGGCAGTCGGCCATCAGCTCGGCCTCCTTCAGGGCCTGCTGGATGCTCTGCACCGTGGCGTCGATGTTCACCACCACGCCGCGCTTGAGGCCGTGGCTGGCAGACACCCCGAGTCCGGCGAGCTTGAGCGTGCCGCCCGGCTGCACCTCGGCCACCACCACCATGATCTTGGCGGTGCCGATGTCCAGTCCGACGACGAGGTCCTTGTATTCCTTGGCCATGATGTTCTGTGTGTCTTCGGGTCTAGCGGGTGGTGGGTCGGGCGGGGCTCGGGCGGGCCGGTGCGCGGCCGGGACGCGGGGGGACCGCAGTGGCCGGACCGTCGGTGGTGGTCACGCCGCGCACGCGCAGGGCATAACCGTTGGGGTAGCGCAGATCGACCGACTGCAGGGCACCGGCGTAGCGCTGCGTGAGCTGGGCCAGTGTGGCGGTGAAACGGTGCAGGCGCTGCAGCAGTTCTTCGGGCGCACCCCGGCCGAGCTCGACCACCGCGCCGCTGTCCAGCCGCGCGCGCCAGCTGCCGCGCTCGTTGAGCTCCAGCCGTTCCAGGCCCAGATCGAGCCGCTGCAGCTCGGGCTGCAGCAGCCGGTACACCGCCAGCACCTGGGCCGACTGGTCCTTCGGCCCGGCCAGTTCGGGCAGGCCGTCGCTGTCGTCCGGCGAGGCCTCGAACACCTCGCCCTGGCGGTTCACCAGACGGCCGGAGCCGGACTGGTCCCACCAGGCCACGGCCTCGTGCTCCTCCAGCGTCACCCGCAGACGGTTGGGGAATTCGCGCTGCACCACGGCGCTGCGCACCCAGGGCACCTGCTCGAACAGTTCGCGCACCTGCTGCAGATCGACCGTGAGGAAGTTGGACGACACGCGAGACTTCATCTGGGTGGCGAGGTGGGCCCGGAAGCCGACCGCGTTCTGGTGCTGCACATCACCCTGCACCTCGATGGCCTTGACCGTCCACACCGGATGGCGCAGCAGCCAGGTGCCCACCGCGCCCAGACACATGAGCGCGATCAGGCCCAGCATGAGCTGGGTGGCCAGGGCCATCAGCTTCACGTCCAGGGGCATGTCGGTGGTGCTCATGTGGAGGGACTGCTCAGGCGTTGTCCAGGGCGGCGCTGGCCAGGATGGTCAGGCACAGGTCCTCGTAGGCCATGCCGGTGGCGCGGGCCGACATGGGCACCAGCGAGTGACCGGTCATGCCGGGCGAGGTGTTGATCTCCAGCAGCCAGGGTTTGCGGGTGGCGGCATCGATCATCACGTCGGCGCGGGCCCAGCCGCGGCAGTCCAGCGTGCGGTAGGCCTGGAGCACCAGCGCCTGGATGGCGACTTCCTCGCCCTCGGGCAGTCCGCAGGGCACCAGGTATTTGGTGTCGTCGGTGAAGTACTTGTTCTGGTAGTCGTAGTTGCCGTCGGGCGCCACGATGCGGATCACCGGCAGGGCCCGGGCCTGGTCGCCGGCGCCCAGCACCGGGCAGGTGACCTCGTCGCCGGCAATGAACTGTTCGCACATCACCATCGGGTCCTGGCCGGCCGCCAGGGCGTAGGCTGCATCGCACTGGTCCTGCGAGGTGACCTTGGTCAGGCCGATGGTGGAGCCCTCGCGCACCGGCTTGACGATCATGGGCGAGCCCAGCGCTTCGAGGGCAACACGGGTTTCGGCAGCGCTGCGCACCTGGCGCCAGGCCGGCGTGGGCAGGCCCTCGGCCAGCCAGATGCGCTTGGTCATGAGCTTGTCCATGGCCACCGACGACGCCATCACGCCCGGACCGGTGTACGGAATGCCCATCAGCTCCAGCGCACCCTGCACCGTGCCGTCCTCGCCGAAGCGGCCGTGCAGGGCGATGAAGCAGCGCGCGAAACCTTCGCGCTTCAGGTCGCCCAGGTCACGTTCGGCCGGGTCGAAGGCATGGGCGTCCACACCCCTGGACTGCAGGGCCTTGCACACCCCGGTGCCCGACATGAGCGAGACCTCGCGCTCGGCGGAGCGTCCGCCCATGAGCACGGCGACCTTGCCGAATTCCTTCACATTCATTTCGCCAACTCCATGATTTTTCCGGCCACCGCGCCGATGGAACCTGCACCCATGCACAGCACCACATCGCCGTCCCGGGCGTTGTCGAGCACCGCCTGCGGCATGCCGGCGATGTCGTCCACGAACACCGGCTCCAGCTTGCCGGCCACCCGCAGGGCGCGGGCCAGCGAGCGGCCGTCGGCGGCAACGATGGGGGCCTCGCCGGCGGCATACACCTCGGCCAGCAGCACCGCGTCGGCCTGCCCGATGACCTTCACGAAATCCTCGAAGCAGTCACGGGTGCGGCTGTAACGGTGCGGCTGGAAAGCCAGCACCAGACGCCGGTCGGGGAAAGCGCCACGGGCAGCAGCCAGGGTGGCGGCCATTTCCACCGGATGGTGGCCGTAGTCGTCCACCACGGTGCACTGGCCACCGCCGGGCAGCGCGGCATCGCCGTAGCGCTGGAAGCGCCGGCCCACGCCCTTGAATCCCGCCAGGGCCCGCTGCACCGCTCCGTCGGGCACGCCCAGCTCCACCGCGATGCCGATGGCGGCGAGTGCATTGAGCACGTTGTGGCGGCCGGGCAGGTTGAGGGTCACGTCCAGGTCGGGCAGCTGCACGCCGTTGCGGCGCTGCACGACAAACCGCATGCAGGGCCCGTCGGCGCGCACGTCGATGGCACGCACCTGGGCGTCCTCGCTGAAGCCGTAGCTGGTGATGGGGCGCGCGATCTGGGGCAGGATCTCGCGGATGGCCGCGTCGTCGACGCACACCACCGCCGCACCATAGAACGGCATGCGGTGCAGGAACTCCACGAACGCGCCCTTGAGCCGACCGAAGTCGTGGCCGTAGGTGTCCATGTGGTCGGCGTCGATGTTGGTGACGACCGAGATCACCGGCAGCAGGTTGAGGAACGAGGCGTCCGATTCGTCGGCCTCGACCACGATGTATTCGCCGGATCCCAGGGCCGCGTTGGCGCCGGCGCTGTTGAGCCGGCCGCCGATGACGAAGGTCGGGTCCATGCCGGCTTCGGCCAGCACGCTGGCCACCAGGCTGGTGGTGGTGGTCTTGCCATGGGTGCCGGCAATGGCCACGCCCTTCTTCATGCGCATCAGCTCGGCCAGCATGACCGCGCGCGGCACCACCGGGATGAGCTTCGCGTGGGCCGCCACCACCTCGGGGTTGTCGGCCTTGACCGCGGTGGAGGTGACGATGGCGTCAGCCCCCTCGATGTGGGCCGCGTCATGGCCGACCTGCACCACGGCACCGAGCGACTGGAGGCGGCGCGTGACGGCGCTCTCGCCCAGGTCGCTGCCGGAGATGCGGAAACCCTGGTTGAGCAGCACCTCGGCGATGCCGCTCATGCCGGCACCGCCGATGCCCACGAAATGGATGTGTCGGATGGCGTGTTTCATGCAGCGGGCACTTTCGCGAGTTCGGAGCAGGCGGCCACCACCGCATCGACCGCACCGGGCTTGCACTGGACACGGGCGCGTTCGGCCATGTCCTGCAGCTGCCGGCGGTTGACGCCCTGCAGCAGGTGGGCGAGCTTCTGGGGGGTCAGGCCGGCCTGGGGTTCGAGCCAGGCGGCGCCGGCATCGACCAGGAAGCGGGCGTTGGTGGTCTGGTGGTCATCCACCGCCGCCGGGAAGGGCACGAAGACCGCTGCAGCGCCCACGGCGGCCAGTTCGGTGACGGTGCTGGCACCGGCGCGGGCGATCACCAGATCGGCCTGGGCATAGGCGCTGGCGGTGTCGTCGATGAAGGGGGTGAGGTCGGCCTGCACGCCGGCGTCGGCATAGGCCGTGCGCAGGGCATCGATCTGTTTTTCCCCGCTCTGGTGCAGCACCTGCGGGCGTTCCTGTTCGGGCAGCAGGGCCAGGGCCTGCGGCACGATGCGGTTGAGCGCCTGCGCCCCGAGGCTGCCCCCCACCACCAGCAGGCGCAGCGGGCCGCTGCGGCCCTGGAAGCGCTCGGCCGGGGGCGGCTGCTGCAGGAATGCGGCGCGCAGCGGGTTGCCCACCCAGGCAGCCTTGGGCATGGCGTTCGGGAAGGCGGTGAACACCCGGTCAGCCACGCCGGCCAGCACCTTGTTGGCCATGCCGGCCACCGAGTTCTGTTCGTGCAGCACCAGCGGGCGGCCCAGCAGTACGCCCATCATTCCGCCGGGGAAGGTGATGTAGCCGCCCAGACCCACCAGCACATCGGGCTGCACCCGGCGCACCACCTGGATGCTCTGCCAGAAGGCGCGCAGCAGGCGCAACGGCAGCAGGGCGATGGTGAGCGGCCCCTTGCCGCGCACGCCACCGAAGTCGATGGTCTCCAGCGGAAAGCCACGCGGCGGAACCAGACGGCTTTCCATGCTGCCGGGCGCGCCCAGCCAGTGCACCCGCCAGCCGCGCTCGCGCAGGGCTTCTGCCACGGCCAGACCCGGGAAGATGTGGCCACCCGTGCCGCCGGCCATGATCAGTGCGCAGGGCTGGCGGCTCATGTCCGTGCCCCCCGCATCAGTTGCCGGTTCTCGTAGTCGACCCGCAGCACGATGGCCAGGGCCACCATGTTGAGCAGGATGGCCGATCCGCCATAGCTCATGAACGGCAGCGTCAGGCCCTTGGTGGGCAGGGCTCCGAGGTTCACGCCGATGTTGATGAAAGCCTGGAAGCCGAACCACAGGCCCACGCCCTGCGCCACCAGCCCGGCGAACACCTGGTCGAGTGCGATGGCCTGGCGGCCGATGTGCATGATGCGGCGGGTCAGCCACAGGAACAGGGCAATCAGCACCAGCAGGCCGACCAGCCCGAATTCCTCGCCGATGACGGCCAGCAGGAAATCGGTGTGGGCTTCGGGCAGCCAGTGCAGCTTCTCGACGCTGCCGCCCAGACCGACCCCGAAGAGTTCGCCGCGGCCGATCGCGATCAGCGAATGGGACAGCTGGTAGCCCTTGCCCAGGGCGTGCTCTTCGCTCCAGGGATCGAGGTAGGCAAAGATGCGCTCGCGCCGCCAGTCGCTCAGCATGATCATCACGGCAAAGGCGGTGACCGCCAGCAGGGCGATCAGGAAGAACATGCGCGCGTTCACCCCGCCCAGGAACAGGATGCCCATGGCGATGACCACGATCACCATGAAGGCGCCCATGTCGGGTTCGGCCAGCAGCAGCATTCCCACCACCAGCACCGCCACGCCCATGGGGGCCACGGCCTGGAAGAAGCGCTCCTTCACGTCCATCTTGCGCACCATGTAGTCGGCCGCATACAGCAGCACCGCCAGCTTGGCGAGTTCGGACGGCTGGAAGTTCATGACGCCCAGCGAGATCCAGCGCCGCGCACCGTTGACCCCCTTGCCGATGAAGGGGATGAGCACCAGCACCAGCAGCAGCAGGGCGAGCGCGAACAGCCAGGGCGCCATTCGCTCCCAGGCCCGCAGCGGAAACTGGAAGGCCACCAGCGCAGCGATCAGCCCCACCGCAATCGAGAAGGTGTGGCGGATCAGGAAGTGGGTCTGGGCGTAGTTGGCAAAACGCGGGTTGTCCGGCAGCGCGACCGAGGCCGAATACACCATCACCAGGCCCCAGGCCAGCAGGGCCACTGCCACCCAGGCCAGCGGCTGGTCGAAGCCGAGGTCGCGCACGGCGCCGTCGCGGGTGCCGGCGTAGTTGCGGCTGGACAGGCGCACCGGCAGACCGTCGCCGCCGGCCGCGCCGAGCAGGCCGCGCAGGCGCTGCCACAGCGGCACCGGCGCGGTGGTGGCGGCAGATGCGTTGCGGCGGCTCACAGCGCACCCTCCAGGCTCTGGCCGCTCTCGGCCGCCAGCGCCGCCACCGCGTCGACGAAGACGCGGGCGCGGTGCACATAGTTGTCGAACATGTCCAGGCTGGCACAGGCCGGCGACATTAGCACCGCATCGCCTGCCTGGGCCAGACCGGCACAGGCGCGCACGGCCTGCGGCAGATCGGCCGCATCGTGCAGCGGCACACCGCGCCCGGCCAGCTCGCTGCCGACGGCCTGGCGGATCGCGGCTGCGTCGCGCCCGATCAGCACCACGGCGCGGGCATGGCGTGCCAGGGGAACGGCCAGCGGAGAAAAGTCCTGGCCCTTGCCGTCGCCACCCAGGATCACCACCAGGCGGCGGTCGGCGCCCAGGCCGGTGACGGCCGCCAGCGTGGCACCCACGTTGGTGCCCTTGCTGTCGTCGAAGTACTCCACCTCGCCCACGATGCCCACCGGCTCCACCCGGTGCGGCTCGCCCCGGTACTCACGCAGGCCATGCAGCATGGGTGCCAGTGCGGCGCCGGTGGAGGTGGCCAGCGCCAGTGCGGCCAGGGCGTTCGCAGCGTTGTGCCGGCCGCGGATGCGCAGGGCATCGACCGGCATCAGCCGCTGCATGTAGATCTCTTCTTCACCGGGCGCTCCACGGCCACGGGCGCGGGTTTCATCCAGCGCCACGGCGCGCACCAGCCACGCCATGCCGTTGACGGTCTCCACGCCCCAGTCACCCGGGCGGGTCGGAGCCTCCAGACCGAAACTGCTCCAGGCCCGCGCCGGCACCTGCCGGTTGCGGTTCGACACCTTGACCGTGACCATGCCGGGCTGGAAGCCCATGACGGCCGGGTCGTCCCGGTTGAGCAGCATGAGGGCGCCGGTGCCATAGACCGCGCGCTTGGCCTGGGCGTAGGCGCCCATGCTGCCGTGCCAGTCGAGGTGGTCTTCGGTGATGTTGAGCACGGTGGCTGCGGTGGGCACGCCGTCCCAGGCGCCGCCTTCGGTGCCGTCGAGCTGGAAGCTGGAGAGCTCCAGCACCCAGACCGTGGGCAGATGCGGCGGCGCCCGATAGGCCGGGGCAACGGGCGCAGGGGCTTCGTCGGCCTCGCCGTCGGCCTCGTCGTCAGCGGATGCCGGCATCGGCTCGTCGTCGGCTTCCTCCGCGTCCGGGGTCGGCTCGGCGTCGACCGTAGATGGCGCATCGCCGGCCACCGGTGTGGTCTCTGCGGGCGCAACGGCCTGCACGGCGGCTTCGGCCTCGGCCTGTTCGCGCTCCGCCTGCGCGCGTTCCTCGGCTTCCCGCTCGGCGTCGGCAGCGCGGGCCACGGCCTCGGCGTCCAGTGCGTTGGCCAGCACGTCCAGCAGCGCCGGTCCGATGTTGCCGGCCACGGCCACGCGCTGCCCGGCGCGCTGCAGCAGCAGGCCGGTGAGCGAGGTGACGGTGGTCTTGCCGTTGGTGCCGGTGATGCCGAGCACCTGCGGGCGGTAGGGCTGGTCCTCTCGCCGGGCCAGGGTCTGCAGGGCCTGGGCGAACAGGTCCAGCTCGCCCGTCTGCGGCACGCCGTGCTCTGCGGTCCAGGCGCGCGCGGCCTGCAGGCTGTCCGGCGACAGACCGGGGCTTCGGGCCACCAGGGTCCAGGCCTCACGCTGCATGAGCGTGGCATCCAGCGGACCGGCCACGAAACCGGCCTGCGGGCACAGCTCCCGCAGGGCGGGCAGCTGCGGCGGCGCCGCCCGGGTGTCGGCCACCGTCACGCGGGCACCCTGGCGCGTGCACCACCGGGCCATGGCCAGGCCCGAGATGCCGAGTCCGAGGATGAGGACGTTCTGGTCGTGCATCGTGCTCAGCGCAGCTTGAGGGTGGACAGACCGACCAGGCACAGCAGCATGGTGATGATCCAGAAGCGGACCACGACCTGGGTCTCCTTCCAGCCGGTCTTCTCGAAGTGGTGGTGCAGCGGGGCCATCTGGAACAGGCGGCGGCCGGTGCCATAACGCTTGCGGGTGTACTTGAACCAGGTCACCTGCAGCATGACCGACAGGGCTTCGACCACGAAGATGCCGCCCATGATGGCCAGCACGATCTCCTGCCGCACGATGACCGCGATGGTGCCCAGCGCACCGCCCAGGGCCAGCGCGCCCACGTCGCCCATGAACACCTGGGCCGGATGGGTGTTGAACCACAGGAAGGCCAGGCCGGCACCGGCCATGGCACCGCAGAAGATGAGCAGCTCGCCCGCCCCCGGGATGTGCGGCAGCAGCAGGTAAGGGGCAAAGACGGCGTTGCCGGTGACATAGGCGAACACGCCCAGGGCCGAGCCCACCATCACCACCGGCATGATGGCCAGGCCGTCCAGGCCGTCGGTGAGGTTGACCGCATTGCTCGAACCGACGATGACCAGGTAGGTCATGATCACGAAGCCGGTCACGCCCAGCGGATAGCTGATCTCCTTGAAGAACGGCACCAGCAGGCCGGACTGCGGCGGCAAGTCGACGGTGAATCCGGAACTCACCCAGGCCACGAACAGCTCCAGCACGCGGGTGTTGCTGGTCTCGGACACGGCGAACACCAGGTAGAAGGCCGCCACCAGGCCAATGACCGACTGCCAGAAGTACTTCTCGCGCGAGCGCATGCCTTCCGGGTCCTTGTGGACCACCTTGCGCCAGTCGTCCACCCAGCCGATGGCGCCGAAGCCCAGGGTGACGATCAGCACGATCCAGACGAAACGGTTGCTCCAGTTGAACCACAGCAGCGTGGACAGCGCGATGGAGAACAGGATCAGAACGCCCCCCATGGTCGGGGTGCCACCCTTGCTGAGGTGGGTCTGCATGGCGTATTCGCGGATCGGCTGTCCGATCTTGAGTGCGGCCAGCCGGCGGATGAAGTACGGACCGGCCGCCAGACCCACCAGCAGTGCCGTCATGGACGCCATGACCGCACGGAAAGTGAGGTACTGGAACACCCGCAGGAAGCTCAGGTCGGGGTGGAGGCCTTGCAGCCACTGGGCCAGGCTAGGCAGCATGGGAAGAATCCTTACGGGTGGGTGAGTCGGGGTCGAGCGCGACGATGGCCTGCACCACCCGCTCCATGCGCATGAAGCGCGAGCCCTTGACCAGAATGCTTCGCACCGGCACTTCGGTGCAGGTGACGGCCGAGGCCATCGCGCCGGCCAGTTCGGCCACGTCGGTCCAGTGGCGGGCCGCCGGCTCGCCGCCGGCCGCCAGTGCCAGCGACGCATTGGCCATGTGGGTGCCGGCCACGTGCACGGTGCGCAGTCCGCGCGTGGTGGCGTGGCGGAGCACTTCGAGGTGGAAGGCCAGACCCTGGTCACCGACCTCGCCCATGTCGCCCAGCACCAGCAGCTGCGGGCCGGGCAGTTCGGCCAGCACGTCGATGGCGGCGCGCACCGAGTCGGGGTTGGCGTTGTAGGTGTCGTCCACCAGCGTGACCGGGCGGCCGCCGATCGTCAGGCTCACGGTCCGCGAGCGTCCGCCCACCGGCTCGAAGTCCTGCAGACCCTGCACCACGGCCGGCAGGCCGACACCGGCGGCCAGTGCACAGGCGGTGGCCGCCAGCGCATTGCGCACGTTGTGGCGTCCGGCGATGCGCAGCCGCACACCGGCATCGCCTGCCGGGGTGTGCAGGTGCACGAACCAGCCATCCCCTTCCCAGCGCGCGGCCAGCGCGTGCACGTCGGCGCGGGTGTCGGTGTCGCTGAAGGTCAGGGTGCGCAGGCTGCCGGCCATTTCCTGCCACAGCGGGGTGTAGGTGTCGTCGCTCGGAAAGACGGCGGTGCCGTCGGAACCGAGCGCACGGATGACCTGACCGTTCTCGCGCGCCACCGCCTCGACCGTGGCCATGAATTCCTGGTGCTCGCGCTGCGCGTTGTTGACCAGGGCCACGGTGGGCGCAGCCATGCAGGCCAGCCGCTCTATTTCGCCCGGGTGGTTCATGCCCAGCTCCACCACGGAGAGCCGATGCTGGGCCCGCAGGCGCAGCAGCGTCAGCGGCACGCCGATGTCGTTGTTGAGGTTGCCCTGGGTGGCGTGTGCCTTGCCACCGTCGCCGCCCACGGCGGCACGCAGGATGCTGGCGACCATCTGGGTGACGGTGGTCTTGCCGTTGCTGCCGGTGACGGCCACCAGCGGCATGGCGAACTGGCTGCGCCATCGGGCGGCCAGCTCCATCAGCGCCGCATGGCTGTCGGGCACCTCGACGCCCGACAGGCCCGCTTCGGCCAGACCGCGCTCGGCCAGCACGGCGGCCGCACCGACGGCCTGGGCCTGCGCCAGGAAGTCGTGGGCATCGAAGCGTTCGCCCTTCAGGGCCACGAAGAGGTCGCCAGGCTGCAGGCTGCGGGTGTCGGTGTGCACACGCACCACGGGCCGGTCTATTCGGCCCACGGTGCGCGCACCGCTGAGCAGGGGCAGGAGTTCGGCCACGGATTTCATGCGTTCACCTTGCGGGCGGTGAGGGCCAGGGTGGCCTGCTGGAGATCGGAGAACGGGTGCTTCACGCCCTGCACCTCCTGGTAGTCCTCGTGGCCCTTGCCGGCAATCAGCACCACATCGGACCGGGCAGCGCCCTGCACGGCGCGGGCGATGGCCTGGGCCCGGTTCTCGATGAGCTGGACGGAACGGCCGGCCGGCACGCCGGCCTGCATCTGCTGCAGGATGGCCGCCGGCTGCTCGCTGCGGGGGTTGTCGCTGGTCAGCACGACCAGATCGGCCTGGCTGCAGGCCACGCCGGCCATGAGCGGGCGCTTGGTGGCATCGCGATCGCCGCCGCAACCCACCACCACCCACAGCGCGCCGCCACGGTGGCTGGCCAGCGGCCGCACGGCCTGCAGAGCCTTCTCCAGCGCATCCGGGGTGTGGGCATAGTCGACCAGCACCAGCGGCTCGTCGGCACCCACGGGTACCTGCTCCATGCGGCCCGGCACCGGGCTCAGCCGGCTGCAGGCCATCACGGCCTGGCCCAGCGGCACGTCCAGGGCGCGGGCAGCGGCCAGCACGCCCAGCAGGTTGTGCACGTTGTAGCGACCCACCACCGGCAGTTGCACCCGGTGGGCCGGGCTGTCGCCGCCCTGGGGCTCACGTTCGATCAGGTCGAAGGCCAGACCGGTACGGGTCAGCTGCACCCGCTCGGCGCGCAGCCGGGCCGGGGCATCGATGGCAACGGTCCAGAGCTCGGGGGCAGCCGGATCGGCCTTGGCCTGCCGGGCGAGGCGATCGGCCAGCTCGACGCCACGGGGATCGTCCACATTCACAACGGCCGCCTGCAGGCCGGGCCAGTCGAACAGGCTGGCCTTGGCGGCCCAGTAGGCCTCCATGGTGCCGTGGAAGTCGAGGTGGTCACGCGTGAAGTTGGTGAACACCGCCACGCTGATGCGGGCTGCATCCAGCCGCTGCTCCACCAGCCCGATGGAGGAGGCCTCGATGGCACAGGCCTGCAGGCCGTCGTCGACGAAGGCGCGCAGGCTGCGCTGCAGCTGCACCGGGTCGGGCGTGGTCAGTCCGGTGGGCACCACGCTGCGGCCCGGCCGGCCGATGCCCAGGGTCCCGACCAGGCCGCACGGGCGGTCGCAGGCGTCGAGCAGCTGAGCCATCCACCAGGCGCTGGAGGTCTTGCCGTTGGTGCCGGTGAACGCCACCATGTCCAGCTGCTGCGAGGGGTGCCCGAAATAGGCAGCGGCGATCGCGCCGGCCTGGGCCTTGAGGCCGGGCACGGCCAGCACGCGACCATCGTTCAGATCGAAGGCTTCGAGACCGTCCCGCTCCACCACCGCTGCCGCGGCACCGGCCGCCAGCGCACCGGCAACAAAGCGGCGGCCGTCGGTGGCTGCGCCGGGCCAGGCGATGAAGCCGTCGCCGGGCTGCATCTGACGGCTGTCGCAGCGCAGGGTGCCGCCCACGGTGGCATGCAGCCATCGGGCCACGGCTTCGGGCTGGGGCAGCGTCTGGATCATCAGAACGACTCCTCCACCACTTCGGTCACGATCTGCGGCTTCACGCTCATGTCCGGCTGCACGCCCATGATGCGCAGCGTCTGCTGCACCGTTTCCGAAAACACCGGAGCGGCCACCAGGCCGCCGTAGTACACGCCGTTGTTGGGTTCGTCGACCATCACCGCCACCACGATGCGCGGCTTCTCGACCGGCGCCAGGCCCACGAACCAGGCTCGGTACTTCTTCTCGGCGTAGCCCTTGCCTTCCTGCTTGCGGGCGGTGCCGGTCTTGCCGCCCACCGAATAGCCGATGGTCTGGGCCTTGACCGCCGTGCCGCCGGTGCCGGTGGCCATGGCGAGCATGTGGCGCACGGCCTGTGCGTTCTTTTCGCTGAAGACCCGCACGCCGGTGGCGGGCTCGTCGGTCTTGAGCAGCGTCACCGGCACCAGCTCGCCGTCGCGGGCAAACACGGTGTACGACTGGGCGAGCTGGAACAGCGAGGCCGAGAGGCCGTAGCCGTAGCTCATGGTGGCCTGCTCGATCGGCCGCCAGGTCTTGTAGGGACGCAGCCGGCCCGACACGGCGCCAGGGAACGGCACCTGCGGCTTCTGCCCGAAACCGGCCTGGGCATAGATCTCCCACATCTCGCGCGGGCTCATCTGCATGGCCATCTTGACCGTGCCGACGTTGCTCGACTTCTGGATCACCTCGTTGACGGTCAGCACATTGTTGGGATGGCTGTCGCTGATGGTGGAGCCGCCGATGGTGATGCGGCCGGGGGCGGTGTTGATCGGCGTCTCGGGCCGGACCAGACCCTTCTCCAGCGCCAGCGCGGCAATGAAGGGCTTCATGATCGAGCCGGGCTCGAAGCTGTCGGTGAGCACCCGGTTGCGCAACTGCTCGCCGGTGAGGTTGCGGCGGCGGTTCGGGTTGTAGCTGGGGTAGTTGGCCAGGGCCAGCACCTCGCCAGTGATGGTGTCGATCACCACCACGCTGCCGGCCTTGGCCTTGTTGGCCTGCACCGCATCCTTGAGCTTCTGGTAGGCGAAGAACTGCACCTTGCTGTCGATGGAGAGCTGCAGGTCGCGGCCGTCCACCGGCGGCACCACGTCGCGCACGTCCTCCACCACCCGGCCCAGCCGGTCCTTGATGACGCGGCGCGAACCGTTGCGTCCGGACAGCTGCTCGTTGAAGGTCAGCTCCACGCCCTCCTGGCCACGGTCCTCCACGTTGGTGAAGCCCACCACATGGGCAGCGGCCTCGCCCTCGGGGTACTCGCGCTTGTACTCGCGGCGCTGGTAGATGCCCTTGATGTCGAGAGCGGCGATCTGACGGGCCACCGGCTCGTCGACCTGGCGCTGGATCCAGACGAAGGTCTTGTCCTCGTTCACCAGCTTGCGGCGCAGTTCGGCCAGCGGCATGTCCAGCAGCTTGGCCAGCTTGCCCAGCTTGGGGTCGCTCTTGTCGACGTCTTCCGGAATGGCCCAGATGCTCTGCGCCACCACACTGGAAGCCAGGATGAGGCCGTTGCGGTCGAGCACCTTGCCCCGGTTGGCCGGCAGCTCCAGCGTGCGGGCAAAGCGGACTTCGCCCTGGCGCTGGAAGAACTCGTTGCCGAACACCTGCACATAGGCGGCGCGCCCGGCCAGACCGGCAAACGCCAGGGCCAGGCAAGCCACGATGAACTTGCTCCGCCAGACCGGCGTCTTGCTGGCCAGCAGCGGGCTGGAGGTGTAGTTGATGCTGCGGCTCATCGGGCGGGCTCCGCAGCGGGAACGGCCGCTGCAGCCGGCAAGGCCACGTACTCGGTGATGCCGGGCGTGACCGGCCGCATGTCGAGCTGGCGCGTGGCCAGCTGCTGCACACGGGCGGGCGTGGCCTGAGCGCGCTTCTGCACCTGCAGCTGTTCATGCTCCGACTCGAGCTTGCGGGCCTGGGCCTGGGCGCGGTCGATGGCGGTGTAGAGCCGGCGCGACTCGTACTGGGTGTGCACCAGGTAGAAGGCGCTGGCCAGCACGGCCAGCAGCAGGACCAGGTTGAGCCGGATCATGCGACCACCCCGGCCGCCACGTCGGTGCGGGTGGCGACCCGCATGACCGCGCTGCGCGAACGCGGATTGCCGGCCACCTCGGCCGCCGAGGGCATGACCCGCTTCGCATCGGCCAGGCGCATGGGCTGCGGTGCGGCAAACGGGGCGCGGCGGTCGTACACGGCGCGCGAATGCGACGCCATGAACTGCTTGACGATGCGGTCTTCCAGCGAATGGAAACTGATGACTACCAGACGTCCCTCGGCCTTGAGCACCGACAGGCTGGCCTCTAGCGCTTGTTGCAGCTCTTCAAGCTCGGCGTTGATGAAAATCCGAAAAGCCTGAAATGTGCGCGTTGCAGGGTCCTTGCCCGGCTCGCGGGTTTTGACCGCGCCAGCCACGACTTCGGCCAGCTCGGCGGTGGTTCGAAAAGGGCCCCGTTCCTGTCGGCGACGATCAATCGCCTTTGCAATCGGTTGAGCAAACCGTTCTTCGCCGTATTCACGGATGACCTCCGACAGGGTTGAGACATCGGCCGTTTCCAGCCACTGGGCGACGCTCTGTCCGCGCGTGGTGTCCATGCGCATGTCCAGCGGGCCGTCGTTGCGAAAAGAAAAACCCCGTTCGGGGTCGTCTATCTGAGGGGAGCTGACACCCAGGTCCATCAGCACACCATCCGCGGTGGCCTCGCCCAGCTGCCCGAGGTGCCGGAAGCCCTCGTGGCGTACTGTCAGCCGCGCATCGGCATGGGCCAGCGCCTGCGCCACCTCGATGGCCTGGGGATCCTTGTCGAACACGGTGAGCCGGCCGCGGGCGGAGAGCTGCTCCAGGATGAGACGGCTGTGCCCGCCGCGCCCGAAGGTGGCGTCCACATAGTGGCCGTCCGGGTTGATCGAAAGCGCCTGCACCGCTTCGTTCAACAGGACGGTCTGATGGGTCCATGCGCCTTGCACCACCGTCCTCAGAAAGAAAAGTCCTTGAACACGTCGGGCATGTCGCCCTTCATGGCCTCGGCCTCCTGGGCCGCATAGGCCTGCGCATCCCAGAGTTCGAAGTACGCCCCCATGCCCAGCAGGACAGCGTCCTTCTCGATGCCGGCCGCAGCGCGCAGTTCGGGCGACACCAGCACACGGCCGGAGGCGTCCATGTCGACGTCCATCGCATTGCCCAGGAAGATGCGCTTCCACCACTGGGCCTGCATGGGCAGGGCGGCGATGCGGGTGCGGAAGTCTTCCCAGGCGCCGCGCGGGAAGACCATGAGGCAGCCGTGCGGGTGCTTGGTGATGGTGAGTTGTCCGCCGGCCGTGCTCAGGGCGTCACGGTGCCGGGTCGGCACGGAGAGCCGACCCTTGGCATCGAGACTGAGCGAGGAAGCACCCTGGAACACTGTGATCAGCCCTTGAAAGACACTTTTCACCACTTAATTGCACTTTTTTCCACTGTAGCAGGAAAAGCCGGGCGAGCAACGGGGCCTCTACACTTTTTTTCAATGAAATCAACCACTTAGCGCGCATTTGCAAGCCTTCTGATTCCAAAAAACACATCAAAAGCAAGCACTTACAAAAGCCACTGAAAGTGATGCTTCAAAACAAAACGCCCCCGGGGTATCGGGGGCGTTCAAGGGGCGAAAGGCGGTTCGGGCCGCCGACCGTCAGAGGATGTAGCGTGAAAGGTCCTCGTTGCGGCTGAGTTCGCCCAGGCGGGCATCCACATAGGCAGCGTCGATCTGCAGCGTCTGCCCTTCCAGGCGCACCGCATCGAAGCTCACCTCGTCCAGCAGGTGCTCCATCACGGTCGACAGGCGACGTGCGCCGATGTTCTCGGTGCGCTCGTTCACGTCGAAGGCGATCTGGGCCAGGCGGTGGATGCCGTCCGGCGTGAAGGTCAGGGTGACCCCTTCGGTGGCCAGCAGAGCCTGGTACTGGCGCACCAGCGAGGCGTGGGTCTGGGTCAGGATGGCCTCGAAGTCGGCCACCGAGAGCGATTGCAGCTCCACCCGGATCGGGAAACGGCCCTGCAACTCGGGAATCAGGTCGCTCGGGCGGGCCAGGTGGAAGGCGCCGCTGGCAATGAACAGGATGTGGTCGGTCCGGATCACACCGTACTTGGTGGACACCGCCGTGCCTTCCACCAGGGGCAGCAGGTCGCGCTGCACGCCCTGGCGCGACACCTCGGCCGTGCTGCCGCCATCGCTGCGGCTGGTGACCTTGTCGATCTCGTCGATGAACACGATGCCGTTCTGCTCGGCGTTGTGCAGGGCGCTGCTGCGGATCTCGTCCTCGTTGACCAGCTTGGCGGCTTCCTCGTCGACCAGCAGCTTCATGGCCTCGGCAATCTTGAGCCGGCGGGTCTTCTTGCGACCGGCGCCCAGCTGGCCGAACAGGCCCTTGAGCTGGTCGGCCATGGCTTCCATGCCGGCAGGCCCCATGACCTCCATGGCCGGCAGCGGCTCGGCCACTTCCAGCTCGATCTCGCGATCGTCCAGCAGCCCTTCCCGCAGCTTCTTGCGGAAGGCTTGGCGGGCGGTGCCGTCCGGCGCCGGGGCGGCGGGCTCGAAACCGATGGAACGCGGCAGCGGGATCAGGATGTCCAGCACGCGCTCTTCCGCCGCGTCCTCCGCCCGTGTGCGGTGCTGGCGCATGGCCGTCTCGCGGGCCTGCTTGACCGCCACCTCGGCCAGGTCGCGGACGATGCTGTCCACGTCCTTGCCCACATAGCCCACCTCGGTGAACTTGGTGGCCTCGACCTTGATGAAGGGCGCGTCGGCCAGGCGGGCCAGCCGGCGCGCGATCTCGGTCTTGCCCACGCCGGTGGGGCCGATCATCAGGATGTTCTTGGGCGTGATCTCGGGGCGGAGCTTCTCGTCGACCTGCTGGCGGCGCCAGCGGTTGCGCAGCGCGATGGCCACGGCACGCTTGGCGCCCTTCTGGCCGATGATGAAGCGGTCGAGCTCGGAGACGATCTCTTGTGGCGTCATGGAGGACATGTGGCCCCCACGCTTGTCACTTCGTGTACGTCGCTGCCCCCCGAGGGGGCGCGAGCTTGCTTGGGGCGGCCCGGCGCAGCGCTCATTGCCTTACTCCAGTGTCTCAATGGTGTGGTTCATGTTGGTGTAGATGCACAGCTCGCCGGCAATCGCCAGCGACTGTCGGACCACCTGTTCGGCGCCGAGTTCGGTGTGGTCGATCAGTGCCTTGGCCGCGGCCTGGGCATAGGCGCCACCGGAGCCGATGGCGACGATGCCGTGCTCGGGCTCCAGCACGTCGCCGTTGCCGGTGATGATGAGGCTGGCACTGAGGTCCGCCACGGCCAGCATGGCCTCCAGGCGGCGCAGCACACGGTCGGTGCGCCAGTCGCGGGTGAGCTCGATGGCCGCCCGGGCCAGATGGCCCTGGTGCTTTTCCAGCTTGGCCTCGAAGCGCTCGAACAGCGTGAAGGCATCGGCCGTGGCACCGGCAAAGCCCGCCAGCACCTTGCCGTGGTACAGCTTGCGCACCTTGCGGGCCGTGCCCTTGACGACGATGTGACCCAGGGTCACCTGGCCGTCGCCACCGATGGCCACCTGGACACCCTGCGGTGTCTGGCGGCGCACGCTGACGATGGTGGTTCCGTGAAACGATTCCATGGCAATGCGGATGTGAAGATCAGCACCCGAGGTGGGGACGGCGCCCGGTCTCTCAAGACGGACGGACCGCCCGAGTGCAACAGAAGGTGAATGCCCGCCGGCGGCAGCGGGCTCGGGACCTCAGTCGGTGCGCAGCACGACCTTGGAATACTCGGTGATGCCGATGACGTGGAAGAACGCGGACACCAGGCGATGGACGTCCACGAACTGGACGATACGGCCCTCGGCATGGTGGCGGGACACCCAGTTCAGCAAGGTGCCGGCGGCCGAAAAGTCGACCCGGATCAGATTGCGGCAGGAGATGATCAGCACGTCGGCGCCGGCCAGACGGGC
Source organism: uncultured Hydrogenophaga sp. (assembly GCF_958439165.1). Taxonomy (GTDB): domain Bacteria; phylum Pseudomonadota; class Gammaproteobacteria; order Burkholderiales; family Burkholderiaceae_C; genus Hydrogenophaga. The sequence continues at coordinate 47,952 of NZ_OY288131.1, forward strand.
CTCCAGGGCATCCAGCGTGGCCTGGGGATCGCCGCGCACCTCGCCCGAAAGCTCGACCATGCCCAGCTGCCCAGCGCCGCCCAGGGTGTTGCCCAGGGTGGACGCCTCGCCGCTCAGGGTCGAGGACAGCGGCTCCAGCACGGAGTCGCCCAGCACCGACTGGTCGACGTCGCCCGACGCGGACTCTCCCTGCACCTGCTGGAAGCGGCAGCGGGGCCGCTCCCATCCCGGCGGGGACACCTCGTAGGTGACGCAGAAGTCCAGCGCCGTGAGCTCGAACTCGTCGGCCCGGTTCATGACCCGCAGGGCCGCCATGCGCAGTTCCCACCAGAGCTGCTCCACGTCGCGGCGGCCGGCCGGGGTCATGTCGCGCAGGCAGTCACGCAGGGCATGGGCCCCGATGAAGCGCAGCTCCACCTGCTGATCGCCCCAGAGCGTGAAGATGCCCAGGAGTGCGCGCGCAGCCTTCTGGTCCAGGGTGCGCAGCGGGGACCAGTCGACGACCCAGGGAGCGGCGGCGCGCTGGAGCACGGTCTGGAGGGTTCCGACCGAATAGGCATCCAGCTCGACCTCGCACACCCAGTGGGCACGGTTGTTCGACGAACCGATCTCGGAGCGTTCCTTGCCGCTCATGGCCGCCACGGCACCGGGCATGTCGTACCACTGGGGCGGCGACCGGTGGAAACGCGTGGTGAAGTCGACTGCCCTGCTCTCGTACGGCGCCACCTGACCGGTCGCGCGGTAGAAGTCGAACAGGGTCAGCCAGCTGGCCATGTCGTCGGCCTTGGGGCTGTTGCCCAGCACCATGTCGATCAGCCCCTGCTCGGCGCCGGGGTCATCGCCGTTGGCGAAGCGGATGGCCGCTTCCTCGACCTCCGGATCCTGGGCGACCACCTCCACCTCCAGGGTGAAGAAACGCGAGGCCGAAAAGGACTGTCCCTCCGGCGCCGGTGCGGCGGCATCGCCCACGGGCATGACCAGACCCGTGCGGATGGGCGACCCCTGCGCCTTGTCCAGCGAGACCGGCATCGATCCGGTCAGGGGCATGGGCAGGGTGGAAGCCGGCTGGGTCTCTGTGCGCGGCAAGGGACGGGAGGTCTGGCGCGGGGACATGAGGCCGGCCGGCTCGGTCGGCATGTCGGCCCGCTGCTGGGGACTGAGCCGGTCCTGCATGGATGCACCCGGGTTGCCGCCTGTGCTGACTGCCGAGTCGGGGCCCTTGGTCTTCCACCATTGCATCGACATCTGGGCCTCGATCTCGTCGATCTTCTTGAGCGTCATGGCCCGATCGTCCGGTCGGGACGGCAGGCTGCTCTGGAAGAACGAGGGACGCACGCCCTGGGCCTCGCCCGGCGTGCCTTCCCGGCTGCGGATCTTGCGCAGCATGTCGAACTCGCGCTTGCGCACGAAATCGTTGCGCCGCTTGCGCTCGATCATTTCCTTGAGCGCCGCCTTGCTGTATTCGCTTTCGCGGTCGACCTCGCGGGTGTCGAGGTCGGCCCAGCTCGTGGTCGGATGACGCACGAACTTCACCACCTTCGACAGGAATCCGCCCGAATCGTCCTTGGCCATGGGTTGTTGTGCCGGATGGGGTGCGGGGACGCCTGGGCGTCAGTCCCCGAACATCTTCTGCTTGAGCTCTCGGCGCTGCTGCGCCTCCAGCGACAGGCTGGCGGTCGGGCGGGCCATCAGCCGGGCGACGCCGATCGGCTCGCCGGTTTCCTCGCAGTAGCCGTAGTCGCCGGAGTCGATGCGCACGATGGCCTGCTCGATCTTCTTCAGAAGCTTGCGCTCGCGGTCGCGGGTGCGCAGTTCGAGGGCGTGTTCTTCCTCGATCGTGGCGCGGTCGGCCGGGTCCGGCACCACCACGGTGTCTTCCCGCAGATGCTCGGTGGTCTCGCCGGCGTTGGCCAGCATGTCGGCCTTGAGCTGCTGCAGCTTGCGGCGGAAGAAGGCCAGCTGCAGTTCACCCATGTACTCGCTGTCGGGCATGGCCTGGATGTCCTGATCGGTGAGTTGATCGACAGGCAGGGTCTTCCAGTTGTTGGCCCTTTTGGGGTCTTTCTGGACGGATGAGGGAACGGGAGGCGTCATGACTCGTGCAATCGTTGGAGAAAAAGTGGCTTTGGCCGCGTCGGGAGCATGGGTGGGCACCACCTCCGCCTGGGTCATCTGCTCCATCATGACCTTCTTGGCGGCCCGCTTGCCCAGGGGCCGCGGGGTGGGTTCGATGGTGGCAGGCTTCGGCGCCGACGGCACTTTATCGGCAGTCTGTGGCGCTGCCTTGACGGGCGCGCTGGCCTGAGGCCGGGTGGCGGTGGCAGGGGAAGCCGGTTTTGCGGCCGGCTTCACGGCCGCTTTTGCCGCCGGCTTGGCGGCAGGCTTTGCAGCGGGCTTGGCCGGCGCTTTCGCGGGGGCCTTGGGAGCTGCCTTGGCAGCGGCCTTCGCCGGTGCCTTCACCGCGGCTTTCGCCGCCGGCTTCACAGGGGACTTGGCCGGTGCCTTTGCAGCTGCTTTTGCAGGTGCCTTCGCAGGCGCTTTTGGAGGTGCTTTTGCAGACACTTTGGCCGCCGGTTTTGCGGCGGCTTTGGCCGGCGCCTTGGCGGCCGGCTTCGCCGCGGCCTTGGCCACCGGCTTGGCGGCCTGTTTGACCGCCGGTTTGGTGGCGGATGGGGTGGCCGATCTGACAGCAGTCTTCACAGGGGCTTTCGTGGCCGGCTTGGCCTTCCCGGCGCCGGGCTTCGACAGGGCAGGTGACGTGCGTTTGGCAGCCCCCTGGGTGGTGGGCTTGCCAGTCTTTGCTGCCTTCGATGCCGGGGCTTTCACTGAGGGTCTCCTGATGGGCTCTGACGGATCGGTCGGGTGGCGGCTCGACCTTGCTGCAGGCAAGGTCGCCGGATCAGTGCGCTGTTATACCCCCATCACCAGGCCGGCCTTTCGGACCGGTTGCTGCCGGGTGCGGCAGGGAAGGCCCTGATCCGCAGATTGGTCTGGTCGCCAACTTGGGCCGCGCGATTGTAGCCACGCCCCCGGCACAGCTGCTGACGCAGGGATCACCTGTGACGGCCGCGTTGGAGAAGAACGACACCCGCCGGCTGACGCGCCCGCCGATCGTGGCGGCCGGCTCAGACCAGACTCTGCTCCAGCCCCTGCTCCAGGATGTCGCGCGGCAGGTCGATGCCGATGAAGACCAGCTTGCTCATGCGGGGCTCGCCGTCGGCCCAGGCCGGCCCCAGATCGCTGCCCATGAGCTGGTGCACGCCCTGGAAGATGACCTTGCGGTCGGTGCCTTCCATGTGCAGCACGCCCTTGTAGCGCAGCATGCGCGGGCCATAGACCTGCACGATGGCGCCCAGAAAGTCTTCGAGCTTCTCGGGACTGAAGGGCCGGGTGGCGCGGTAGACGAAGCTCTTCACATCGTCATCGTGGTGATGGTGATGCCCGTGGCTGTGACCCTGCTGGTGCGACGGGTGGTTGCAGTGCTCGCCGTGTTCATGGTCATGGTGGTCATGGTGGTCATGGCCGTGATCGTGGTGGTCGTGGTCGTGATCGTGGCCGTGTGCATGCCCGTGGTCGTCGGCCTTGAGGAAGTCGGGGTCGATCTCCAGCTTGGCATTCAGGTTGAAGCCGCGCAGGTCGAACACCTCATTGAGGGAAACCTCGCCGAAATGCACCGGGCGGATCGGCGCGCGCGGGTTCATGTGCTTGAGGCGGTGGACGAGCGCATCCACGTCGGCCGGCTCGACCAGGTCGGCCTTGCTGATGAAGATCTGGTCGGCAAAGCCCACCTGGCGGCGGGCTTCCTGGCGGTCGTTGAGCTGCTGGGCGGCATGCTTGGCGTCCACCAGGGTCAGGATGGAGTCGAGCAGGTACTGCTCGGCCACTTCGTCGTCCATGAAGAAGGTCTGGGCCACCGGGCCCGGATCGGCCAGGCCGGTGGTCTCGATCACCACCCGATCGAAGTCCAGTTCGCCCTTGCGCTTCTTCTGTGCCAGGTCCTGCAGGGTGGCCCGCAGATCGTCGCGGATGGTGCAGCAGATGCAGCCGTTGCTCATCTGGATGATGTTCTCGGTGGTGTCGGCCACCAGGATCTCGTTGTCGATGTTCTCTTCACCGAACTCGTTCTCCACCACGGCGATCTTCTGGCCGTGGGCCTCCGACAGCACGCGTTTGAGCAGGGTGGTCTTGCCGGAGCCGAGGAAGCCGGTGAGGATGGTGGCGGGAATCAGGGCCATGGCAGCAGGTCTCGGATGGAAAACGCAACAGTGTAGCGATAGGCAATCGGCTCAGCCGACCGGGGTGCGCATCACCACCAGACCCTTGAGGTATTCACCCTCGGGGAAGGCCAGGGTCATGGGGTGGTCGGGCGCACCGCCCAGGCGCTGCAGGATGGCGCCGTCCACCCCGGCGTCGATGCCGGCCGAGGCCACGATCTTGTGGAACAGCTCCACCCCGATGCCGCCCGAACACGAAAAGGTGAACAGCACGCCGCCCGGGTTCAGCAGCTTGAGGCCCAGGCGGTTGAGATCCTTGTAGGCGCGCGCGGCCCGCTCCGCGTGGGCGGCCGTGGGTGCCAGCTTGGGCGGGTCAAGCACGATGGCGTCGAACCGGCGGCCTTCGTCCAGGAATCGGCGCAGCGAGGCGTTGACATCGGCATCCAGGAAGGTGGCACGGGCGGCATCGAAGCCGTTGAGGGCCACGTTGGTGGCCGCCTGTGCCAGCGCCGGGCCGGACGAATCGATGGAAGTGACGTGCCCTGCCCCGCCGGCCAGCGCAGCGACGCTGAAACCGCCGGTGTAGCTGAAGCAGTTCAGGACCTCGTGGCAACGCAGCCGCTGCACATGCTCGCGGAAGATGCCGCGGCTGTCGCGCTGGTCCAGGTAGTAACCGGTCTTGTGACCCTGGGCAATGTCCAGACCCAGCCGCCAGCCGTGTTCCCGCAGCTCGAACGCCGTCGGGCCTTCGCCGCGCAGCCAGCCGGTGGCGGGCTTGAGCCCGTCGAGCTCGCGGCTGCTGGTGTCCGAACGCTCGTAAAGCCGAGGGCAGCCGGTGAGCTCGACCAGGGCATCGGCGATGACGTCCTTCCAGCGCTCCACGCCACAGGCGGTGAACTGCGCCACCAGCGTGTCGCCGTAGCGGTCGACGATCAGCCCCGGGAGGCCGTCGGATTCACCATGCACCAGACGGACGCCGTTGCTGTCGATCGCCAGGCGCTCGCGCAGGGCGACGGCCCGCTGGAGCAGGGTGCGGAAAAAGCCGGCATCGATGCGGGTGGTCTGGTCGAAGCTCCAGGCACGCACGCGGATGCGGCTGTCGGGCGAACAGGCGCCCCAGGCCAGGAACTCGCCCTCATGGCTGTCCACGCGCACCGTCTCGCCGGGGTCGGCGTTGCCCCGGGCGATGGCGCCGTCGAACACCCAGGGGTGGCGGCGCAGCAGCGAGCGTTCCTTGCCGGGCTTGAGCCGGATGACTTTCATGGACGCAAGTACACGAAGCCTTCGCGGGCCTGCAGGCGGGCCACCTCGGCCACGCCGGAAGGCACCACGTTGGCCTCCATGGCCAGGCGCGAGGCGTCGATCTTGCGCGAGACCAGCGTGTTGTTGCACACGCGGAACTCGACGCCCTTGTTGGCCAGATCGGCAATGGAGCCGGCAAACGGCTGATCCATCTGGTTGGTGGCGCCCTGCAGCAGGAAGTCGATGCCCAGGCCATGGGTCACCACCACGATGCGGGCCTTGGGGTCGGCGGCCAGGTGGTTGCGGATGTTGCCGATGGCCCGCGAGGCCTGGGGAATGCCTTCGCTGAGGTGGTAGACCACCTTGATGGGGGCGTCGGCTGCAGGTGCCTGGGCCAGGACGGCCAGGGGCAGGGTTGCTGCGAGGCCGATGGCAGCAGCTGAGAGGCGGCGGCGCAGGAGGTTCATGTCGGTTCCTTTTTGTGGGGAGGGACGGTGCCGGTGGTGACCGGCCCCGGTGTCGAAGAGGCCCGCGCGGCCTGGGCCCGGGGGTGCGCCGCGTCGTACACGCGGGCCAGGTGCTGGAAGTCGAGACGGGTGTAGACCTGGGTGGTGCCGATGTTGGCATGGCCCAGCAACTCCTGCACCGCGCGCAGGTCGCCGCTGGACTGCAGCAGGTGGCTGGCGAACGAGTGGCGCAGCATGTGGGGGTGCACCGGCACCGACAGGCCGGCCTGCATCGAACGGCGGCGCAGGCGAAGCCGGATGTGCTGCGGCGTGAGGCGGGCGCCGCGCTGGCCGATGAACATGGCCGCGTCGTCGGTGGCCCAGCGCGGCCGCTGCTCCAGCCAGCGCTCCAGGGCGGCCAGGGCGGTGCGCCCCACCGGCACGCTGCGCCGGCGGGAACCCTTGCCCAGCACATGGGCCTCGCCGGCCTCGCGGTCGATCCAGCCGCGGGCCGACGGACCGGCGCTCACGTCCAGCCCGACCAGCTCGCCGATGCGCAGACCGCAGCCGTACAGCAGCTCGGTGATGCAGGCGTCGCGGGCCTCCAGGCCCGGGTCGTCATCGGCCTGCACATGGTCGGCCAGCCGGACCGCGTCGTCCACCGCCAGCGCCTTCGGCAGGGGTTTGCCGGCCTTGGGCGCCCGGACGCCCTGCACCGGATGGTGTGCAACCAGACCCTGACGCCCCATCCAGGTGTAGAGACCGCGCCAGCCCGAGAGGATGAGTGCGATGCCCCGGGCGCTGCGGCCCGCACTGTGCATCGACGCGATCCAGCGACGGATGTGGGCCGGCTGCACCGCCGCCAGCGCCACACCGGCTTCCTGCGCCAACTGCTGCAGACGCTGCAGGTCCAGGGTGTAGAGGGTGACCGTGCGGTCGGCCAGGCGCTTCTCCACCCGCACATGGTCCAGATACGCCCGGATCAGGGCGGCATCGTCGGCCAGTGGCGGGGGAGGCTGCATGCTCAGTGCACCGCCGCCGGCACGACCGGGCGCAGGCGCGAGAAGGCGGCGCTGGTGAGCTCGCCGATGCGCTCCAGGAAGTCGGTCCCCATGTCGGCAGCAAAGCGCTGCGGGTCGGCCGAGGCCAGCACCAGCAGGCCGAAGGCCTCGGGGGCAGCCCCGGCGCGCAGCGGGATGAGGGCCAGCGACTGCACCGTGCCCGGATCGTCGAGCCAGCCGGCCGCCTCCAGGCCCGGGTTGCCTCCGCAGTAGGGCAACGAGAGCGACGAGGCGAAGGCCTTCACGTCATCGCTGGCCCCGGTGGCCCAGGCCTCGGCGGCGAAAGGCGCGTCCACGCCCCACACCTTGACCGCCACCTGCGGCACCATGAACAGCCGCGCCAGTTCGCGCGTGGCCGTGACCGGCAGGTTGCGCGACTCCCGGGTGAGCAGCAGCTCGCGGGTCCAGCGCTGCAACCGGTCGGCAATGACCGTGTTCTCCTGGCCGTGGCGGATCATGTCGGCCGCACGCAGTTCCAGGCCGCGGATCTTCTCGCGCAGCATCTCGGCCTGACGCTCCTGCAGGCTGACCGCCCGCTGCCCGTGCGGGCTGGTGAGCTGCACCGCCGCCAGCAGGCTGGCGTGGCGCTCGAAGAAGTCGGGCGTGTTGGCCAGGTAGTTGGCGATGTCGTCTTCGGTGATGGGGGGAATGGCGTCGGGTTTCATGTCGGTTCCGGTGCGGGAGTTCGCGTGTTCAGGACAGGTCGGGCACATTCACCGTGCCTTCGAAGACGGAGGTGGCCGGGCCGGTCATCATGACCGGTGCACCCAGCCGCTCCCGACCGGGCCACTCGATGGTGAGCACGCCGCCACGGGTGTGCACGTCGACCCGGGCATCGAGCCAGCCCAGGCGGATGCCGGCCACCACCGCCGCGCAGGCGCCGGTGCCGCAGGCCAGGGTCTCGCCGGAGCCGCGTTCGAACACCCGCAGACGCACGGTGGAGCGGTCCTGCACCTGCAGGAAGCCCACGTTCACCCGGCGCGGGAAACGCGGATGGTGTTCGATCTGCGGACCCCATTCGGCCACCGGGGCGGTGTCGACATCGTCAACCCGGAGCACGGCATGCGGGTTGCCCATGGACACCACCGCAACGCCGGCCTGACCGCCGGCGAAGTCCAGCGGCCAAGGCTGATACAGAGCGGTGGCCTGAGGCGGAAGGCCGTCGGCATCGAACGGAATGCGGTCCAGGTCGAAGACCGGCGCGCCCATGTCCACCGTGACCCGGCCGTCCGGCAGGCGCAGCAGGCTGAGTTCGCCCTGCTTCACCTTCACCCGCAGCGGGTTGCGTTCGCTCAGACCATGGTCGTGCACGTAACGCACGAAACAGCGGGCACCGTTGCCGCAATGCTCCACCTCGCCGCCGTCGGCGTTGTGGATGACGTATTCGAAGTCCAGACCCGGGCCGGGTGAGGGACGCACGGTGAGGATCTGGTCGGCGCCCACGCCGAAATGGCGGTCGGCCAGCCAGCGGTACTGGGCCGGGGTCAGACCCAGGCGGCTCTGTGTCTCGTCGAGCACCACAAAGTCGTTGCCTGCGCCCTGCATCTTGGTGAAGCGGATCTGCATCGCGTCATTATCGGCGCTCGCCCCGGCGACAGGCGACCGGCGGCGCCTTCCCGCACAATGACCGCATGGTCCGCCCCACCCAGCTCCTGCACCCCGCCCGCAGCCCCGCCCCGCTGCGCCCCGCTGCCACCGTGCTGCTGTTGCGGGACAGTGCCGATCCGGCCCGACCCGGCATCGAAGTGCTCATGACGCGCCGGTCCATGACCGCCAGCTTCGCTCCGGGTGCCTACGTGTTCCCGGGCGGCGGCGTCGACGCCGCCGACAGCCAGTGCTTCGACGTGGCCAGCCGCCGGCCGACCCAGGACGACACGGCGCTCACCCAGGCGGTGGCCGCCATCCGCGAGAGCTTCGAGGAACTCGGCGTGCTGCTGGCCCGGCACCCGGACGGCCGGTTTGCGGACGACAGCGACATTGCCGCGCTGGACCGCCAGCTGCCACTGCCGCAGCAATGCCGCGAACGGGGCCTCACCCTGGACTCAGCCAGCGTCTTCGTGCTGGCTCACTGGATCACCGACCGCGACCTGCCACGCCGCTTCGACGTGCCGTTTCTGGTGGCCCGCATGCCCGAAGGCCAGCAGCCGGTGGCCGACGAATCGGAGCAGTTCGAACCGGTCTGGGTGCGCCCGCAGGACGCGCTGGAGCGGCATGCCGCCGGGCTGTTCTTCATTATCTTCCCGACCATCCGCACGCTGGAGCGGCTGCAACACCATGCCACGGTGCAGTCGCTGCTGGACGCCTGCGCGGTCGACGACCGCCCGCTGTGGACCAGCTGCCCGCGGGCCGGCTTCATCAACGGGCATGAGTCGCGTCACATGGAGCACGAAGCCCCGTTCGGCGAACTGGCCCTGGTGAGCCCGGAAGGCCACATCGTCCATCACCTCGACTGGCAGAACGAGCGGCCGGTGGCCCTGCTGCGCAACGTCATGCGGCTGACCGCCCCCAACCCCGGCTTCATGACCGGCCCGGGCACCAACAGCTACATCGTGGGCGACCCGGCCACCGGCTATGTGGTGATCGACCCCGGACCGGACGAGCCCGAGCACGTCGACCGGCTCTGGCGGGCCACCGGCGGTGCGCTGCGTGCCATCGTCTGCACCCATTCGCATGCCGACCACTCGCCGGGCGCCGCCCGCCTGCAGGCCCTGTGCAGCCAGGCCGGTCTGCAGAAGCCACCCGTCCTGGGCTTGCCCAGCGCGCCCACCGCCCGGGCCAACAGCCATTTCGTGCCCGACCGGGCCCTGGCCGACGGCGAACTGATCGAGCTGATCGGCGTTGATGGCGACCGGGCGGTCAGCCATACGCTGGAGGTCATCCACACCCCCGGCCACGCCGCCAACCACCTGTGCCTGGTGCTGGTGGAAGACGGTCTGCTGTTCTCGGGCGACCACATCCTCAACGGCAGCACCACCGTCATCGACCCGCCGGACGGACACATGGACGCCTACCTGAACTCGCTCGACCGGCTGGCCGATGCCTGCGAGCGCCACGGCATCGAATTCATCCTGCCGGCCCATGGCTACGTGCTGGGCGACCTGCGGCGCAGCGCCGACCACCCCAGCGCGCCGCCCGAAGGCGGTGCCCTGCTGGCCATCCGCCAACTCAAGGCCCACCGCCTGGCCCGCGAAGCCAAGGTGGCCCGCGCCATGCAGGCCCGACCCGACGGCACGGCAGACGACTGGGTGAAGCTCGCCTACGACGACGTGCCCGAACGCCTGTGGCCGGTCGCCCGCCGCTCACTGCTGGCCCATGTGGAACGCCTCCAGAGCCTGGGCGGCTTCAACGCCTGAGCGACCAGGAGCAGAAACCCCGCCGGGGAAAGCCGGGCCAGCCGCCGGGCCGCCCCCAAGGCAGGCCCAGCCCCCTCGGGGGGCAGCGACCCGCGCAGCGGCGGAGCGTGGGGGCCCTAAGGCCGCAGCGAAGGGCCGCCCCGAGCCAGGCCAGCCCCCTAGGGGGGCAGCGACCCGCGCCAGCGGCGGAGCGTGGGGGCTTTGTTAGTTGTGAAGCGCGCCTGTAAGCCGGATTCTGTGCACCCCGGTTGCCCGGGGCGTGACCGCCATTCATCTGGGCCGGGGGTTGCCCACCCGGCTCGGTGCTACCTACCCGCCAGCTCGCCTCGCGGAACCACGAGGAATCGGCAACGCGGCGAACCGCGCCACGTCAGGCTGGCCTATTTGGTATTGCTGCGCGTAGAGATTGCCCGTTTCACCCGAACTGAATCGGCTCGTCTCTGTTGCTCTGATCCTCACCTTAGGGCCGCCCGGGTTGCCCCGGCCGGCTGATCGGTGGAGAGGTGTTACCTCCTACGCTGTCCTGTGCAGTCCGGACGTTCCTCCAGCACACCCTTTCGGGCGTTGTGCCAGCGGCGGTCCGGCGCGCTTCACGGCCGGTATTATCGGCTCCCTGCGCGCCAGTCCGGCGCGCACCTGCTTGATCGCCACAAGCCCCCTCCGCCATGATCCGCATTGCCGAACTCAAGTTGCCGCTGACCGAGGTCCCGTTCGAGACCCGCCGCGCCGCCGACGCCCCCACCGAAACCGACGCCGACCGGGCCCCCCCGCCCCATCCCGAAGCCAGCCTGCGCCGCATGGCCGCCGAGTTGCTGGGTGTGGACCCGGCAGAAATCGCGCAGCTGCAGGTGTTCAAGCGCAGCTTCGACGCCCGCAAGGCCGATCTGCGCGCGGTCTACATCGTCGACCTGACGCTGGCCGATCCGACCCGCGAGGCCGCGCTGCTGGCCCGCCATGCCGGCCATCCGCACATCCTTCCCACGCCGGACATGCACTGGCAGGCGCCGGTGCAGGCGCCGCCGGGCTGGCCCTCAGCGGATCAAGACCGTCCGGTCGTCATCGGTCTCGGGCCCTGCGGCCTGTTCGCCGCCCTGGCACTGGCCCAGATGGGCCTCAGGCCCATCGTGCTGGAACGCGGCCGGCCGGTCCGCCAGCGCACCAAGGACACCTGGGGCCTGTGGCGCAAGAAGGTGCTGAACCCGCAGAGCAACGTGCAGTACGGCGAAGGCGGCGCGGGGCTGTTTTCCGACGGCAAGCTCTACAGCCAGATCAAGGACCCGCGCTTCCTCGGCCGCAAGGTCATGCAGGAATTCGTGGAAGCCGGTGCACCGCCGGAGATCCTCTACATGGCGCACCCGCACATCGGCACCTTCAAGCTGGTCAAGGTGGTGGAAGCCATGCGCGAAAAGATCACCGCCCTGGGCGGCGAGATCCGCTTCGAGCACCAGGTGACCGGGGCCCGCTTCGAGCAGGAGGGTGAGGGCCGCCAGCGCCTGGCCGGGTTGCAGGTGCAGGACCTGGCCACCGGAGAGTCCCTGGACATGCCGGTGCGCCATGCCGTGCTGGCCCTGGGCCACAGTTCGCGCGACACCTTTGCCTGGCTGTGGGACGCCGGCGTGTTCATGGAAGCCAAGCCGTTCTCGGTGGGTTTCCGCATCGAACATCCGCAGGGCGTGATCGACCGCGCCCGCTGGGGGCGGCACGCCGGGCACCCGCTGCTGGGCGCTGCCGACTACAAGCTGGTGCACCACGCGGCCAACGGGCGCGCGGTCTACAGCTTCTGCATGTGCCCGGGCGGCACCGTGGTGGCCGCCACCAGCGAACCCGGCCGCGTGGTCACCAACGGCATGAGCCAGTATTCGCGCGCCGAACGCAATGCCAACGCCGGCATGGTGGTGGGCATCGACCCTGCCGACTTCCCGCAGACCTTTCCCGACGACCTGCCCCTGTGGACCGCTGCCTTCGGCGAGACCGACGGCCCGCGCTACGCCGAACAGGCCCGCGCCCTGCGCCAGCAGGGGCAGCACCACCCGCTGGCCGGCGTGGTGCTCCAGCGCCAGCTGGAGGCCCGGGCCTTCGAGCTGGGCGGCGGCACCTACGAGGCGCCGGCCCAGCGGGTGGAAGACTTTCTGGCGGCCCGGCCCAGCACCGCGCTGGGCGAGGTGGAGCCTTCATACAAGCCCGGCGTGCACCTGACCGATCTGGCACCCGCACTGCCCGCCTACGCCATCGAAGCCATGCGCGAGGCCCTGCCGGTGTTCGGCCGCAAGATCCGCGGCTACGACATGCCCGACGCCCTGCTCACCGGCGTGGAGACCCGCACCTCGGCCCCGCTGCGCATCACCCGGGGCGACGACCTGCAAAGCCTCAACACCACCGGGCTGTACCCGGCCGGCGAAGGCGCGGGTTATGCCGGCGGCATCCTGTCGGCGGGGGTGGACGGGATCAAGGTGGCCGAAGCGGTGGGGCGGTCTGTCATGGCTGCGTGACCAGGTTCCCGGTAATGCCCGGTTTCTTTACTCGGCAGCCACACACCCGGCCGCCATTTGCGGCAGCATCCGGCCATGTCTTTTGCAAGGAGTTCTTCATGAACACCCGTCGTCTGTCCCTGTTGGCCCTGGCCTGTGTCGGTCTGTCGGGCCACAGCATCGCTCAGGCCCAGCAGGAAGAGGGCCGCGTCATCAGCAGCACACCGGTCATCCAGCAGGTGGCGGTTCCTCGCCAGGTCTGCAGTGACGAGGTCGTTTCTTACGAGGGCCGCAGTTCCGGCGCGGGCGCCCTGCTGGGCGCGGTGGCCGGCGGTGCGGCCGGCAACGCCATCGGCAACGGTGGCGGCCGGGCGGCAGCCACCGTCATCGGCCTGATCGGTGGTGCCATGCTGGGCGACCGCATCGAGGGCCGTGGCCCGGCGCAGAGCGAAACCATCACCCGGTGCGGCACCCAGACGATGTACGAGCCGCGCACCGTGGCCTACGACGTGGTCTACGAATACGCTGGCCGCCAGTACCGCACCCAGATGGCCCAGGATCCGGGGCGCTTCGTGCGCCTGAACGTGGCGCCTGTCGACGCATTGCCGGCTGCTCCCCCGGCCTACCAGCCCCGGCCGCAGGTGATCTACCAGACCCCGTATCCGGCGCGGACCCAGATCTACTCGGGCACCACCTACTACCCCAACACGTCCGGCGTGGTGGTCATCAACGGGCAGCGCTACCACCGCCCGTACGACGGTGACCGCCGCTGGGACGACCGCCATCACGACCGCAACGGCCACCGGGACTGGGACCGGGACGGTCGACGCTGGGACCGGGACTGACTGCCATACCGGGGCTGTGAAAGCTCGGGGTCGAGATCACTGGAATCGCCGCACCTTGTCCCTGAGGATGGCGCATTCGGCCGTGAGTCTCCGCCATTCCACGATCAGTTCGAACAGCATGTCGTGAAGCACGAGGCCCGGCTGGGCCTTGGCGATCATCTCTTCATCACCGAGCGGGAACAGATCGGCCTTGAGCTGCTGGAAGGCGGCGTACGTGTCGATGGCCCGCCGGGTGGTCGCTTCGAGATCCCTTTGAGCAAGCTGTAGTGCCTCGGCCCGCTGCTGCGCGCACGGGGGAGATGATCGGTCCGCCCCGAGCTCCTTGGCGAGAGCGTCCTCTGCCTCCACCAAGCGTTTCAGTACATGGAGTTTCTCAACCCCCTTGGAGAGTCCTTTGCCCGGCTCACCACGGGTGGCCTCTTCTTTCAACTGCTTCTCGATATCAGGAAGGCGGTCAATCTGGGACCGGATGTAAGGCATGTTCACCGGTGTCGATCGCGCGGGGCCCGAGGTGGTGGATTTCATCGTGGGGTACTGAAAAGTTGACGATGTCCATCTGTTTCAGTGGGGCCCAAGTCGCTCCCGGATCCGCTGATCCTTCAAGAAACGTTCATCCATCGCGTCGATTGAAATGAATGAAAAAGGCCGCCCGAGGGCGGCCTTTTTCATGGGCAGGTCGGATCAGCCGTTCTGCTGAAGCGCGGCAATGCGCTCCTCGATCGGCGGGTGGGTGCTGAACATCTTGCCCAGGCTGCCGGTGATGCCCATGGCCTGCATGGTCTTGGGCAGCTCGCCCGGGGTCAGGCCACCGAGGCGGGCCAGCGCATTGATCATGGGCTGCTTGCGGCCCATGAGCTGGGCGGCGCCGGCGTCGGCCCGGAACTCGCGCTGACGGCTGAACCAGGCCACGATGATGGCGGCCAGGAAGCCCAGGATGATGTCCATGACGATGGTGGTCACCATGTAGCCGATGCCGGGGCCGCTGCTCTGGCTGTCGCCCTTGCGCAGGAAGCTGTCCACCGCGTAGCCGATGACGCGGCTGAGGAACACCACGAAGGTGTTCATGACGCCCTGGATGAGGGTCATGGTGACCATGTCGCCGTTGGCGATGTGGGCCACCTCGTGGCCGATGACGGCCTCGACCTCTTCACGGGTCATGTTCTGCAGCAGGCCGGTGGACACCGCCACCAGGGCCGAGTTCTTGAAGGCGCCGGTGGCGAACGCGTTGGGCGCGCCTTCGAAGATGGCGACCTCGGGCATGCCGATGTTGGCCTGGCGGGCGAATTTCTCGACCGTCTGGACGATCCAGGCCTCGTCGGCGTTCTGCGGCTGGCTGATCACCCGGGCACCGGTGCTGAACTTGGCCATCGGCTTGCTGATGAGCAGCGAGATGAAGGCGCCGCCGAAACCGATCACCAGCGAAAAACCGGCCAGCGCCGTCAGGTTGAGGCCGTTCGCGGTCAGGAACCGGTCCACCCCGAGCAGGCGGGTGGTGATCAGCAGCACCGCCATTACGGCGACGTTGGTGAGGACGAGCAGCAGAATGCGTTTCATGTGGGCTCCGTGGAGTGGGTGTGGCCGGACATTGCGACCGATGCTGCCTGAGACCCCGGTGGACAGGTCCGGGTTCCCGGGGGCAGCGGCTGCGCATGATACCGAGAAGCCGATATGGCGCCGCCCGGCCCCGATTCAAGGCCGGGGCGGACGGAAGACGGTGGTGTCGGCGTAGAAGTCCGGATCGGCGTTGGCCGGCCACCAGCCCGGGACACCCAGCACCGGCAGCGGGGTGAACGGCTTGGTCCGCAGGCGGTCGGCGGCCAGCTGTCCGGCCAGCCAGCCGTCCCAGGCCGGCAGGTCGGCGCCCAGCGCCGGCGGCACCGGCCAGCGCAGCACGTGGGCGGTGATCGATTTGTAAGGACTCACCAGCTTTTCCAGCAGGGCATGGCCGAAGACCACCAGGCGGGCCTGAGCCCACAGGTCCCGGTGCTGCACGAACAGGCGCGGCCAGTCGCGCGCCAGCAGGGCGTCCCACAGCGCGGGCGGGGCCTGCAGCAGGGCGGCGTTCTCGTCGAACAGGGTCAGCGCATCGCGCAGCGGACCACGGACGGCGCCCACACCGGCCTGGGCAATCTCGGCCGCCTGCAGGCGGTTGAGCCCCTGCTTGGTGAGCGGAAACCGGTGCCAGCACAGGCCGTTGAAGGCGTCGTGCAGGTTGGTCCGGGTGGGCACACGGCCGGTGTCGAAGATGAACTGCTCATAGGCCATGCCCTCGGGCAGCACCGACTGGGGCACGAAGCGCACCGGCAGGGCCTGGGCGGCAAGCCGGTTCAGGGCCTCGGGCAGGTCCTCGGGGAAGTTGCCGGCGGCATCCGGTGGCGGCAGGTCGGGCCCCCAGCCCGCCAGCGGTGCGAACCAGGGAGCTTCCCAGGGCAGGGACCAGCCGCTGCGCATGGCGTGCGCGCAGCTCCCTCAGGCCACCTGCCGCCAGGGCAGCGCCTCCCCGGCACGCAGGGGTTTCAGTTCGGTCTGGCCGAAGGGGAAACTCTCGGGCGGGGTCCAGCTTTCGCGCTTCAGGGTCACGGTGCCGGTGTTGCGGGGCAGGTCGTAGAAGGCCGGGCCGTTGAAACTGGCGAAGGCCTCCAGCCGGTCGAGGGCACCCACGCTGTCGAAGGCCTCGGCATAAAGCTCCAGCGCCGCGTGCGCGGTGTAGCAGCCGGCGCACCCGGTGGCGTGCTCCTTCAGGTGGGCCGGGTGCGGGGCACTGTCGGTGCCGAGGAAGAACCGGTCGCTGCCCCCGGTGGCTGCGGCCACCAGCGCCTGGCGGTGCACCTCGCGCTTGAGCACCGGCAGGCAGTAATAGTGCGGCCGGATGCCGCCACTGAAGATGGCGTTGCGGTTGTAGAGCAGGTGGTGGGCGGTGATGGTGGCCGCCGTGAACGGGCCGGCCTCGGCCACGTACTGGGCGGCCTCGCGGGTGGTGATGTGCTCGAACACCACCTTGAGTTCGGGGAAGTCGCGGCGCAGCGGGATCATCTGCTGATCGATGAACACCGCCTCGCGGTCGAACAGGTCGATGTCGCTGGAGGTCACCTCGCCGTGGACCAGCAGCAGCATGCCGTGCTTCTGCATGGCTTCCAGGGTGCGGTAGGTCTTGCGGATGTCGGTCACGCCGGCATCGCTGTTGGTGGTGGCGCCGGCCGGGTAGAGCTTGGCGGCCACCACGCCGGCCTCGCGGGCCCGGGCGATCTCGTCGGGCGGCAGGTTGTCGGTGAGGTAGAGCGTCATGAGCGGCTCGAAGGACACGCCCTCGGGCACCGCGGCCAGGATGCGGTCGCGGTAGGCCACTGCCAGGGCCGCAGTGGTCACCGGCGGCTTGAGGTTGGGCATGACGATGGCCCGACCGAACTGGGCTGCGGTGTGCGGCACCACGGTGCGCAGGGCGTCACCGTCGCGCAGGTGGACATGCCAGTCGTCCGGGCGGGTGAGGGTCAGGGTGTCGGGGCGCGGGGTCGGGGTCGAGGCGGCGTTCATCCCGCCATTGTCGCAGCCCCTCCCGGCCGGATCAGAAGGTGACCCGGTCGCTGGGGAACTTCCAGACTTCCTGGAGCATGTAGCTGGGGGCGAGGTTCAGCACCCCGCCGCGCGGGGCGATCGGTTGGCGGAACCAGCGGTCGTAGAGGACGCGCATTTCCTGGCTGTGGATGAGCCGGCGCATCTCGTCGTCGACCAGCTTCTTGAACTCCGGATCACCCTTGGCCAGCATGATGGACAAGGGCTCCATGGTCATGAAGCGCCCCACCACCTTCAACGCCGCCGGGTTGGGCCGGTTGGCCTTGAGTCCGTAGAGCATCGCGTCGTCCATGGCGAAGGCGTCGGCCTCGCCCTTCTCGACCATGGCCACGGCCTGATCGTGCTCCGCCACCTCGATGAAGGTGATCGACAGGTTGCGATCGTTGGCCATGCGCCGGGCGGCCTCCAGCGGCGTGGTCTGCGTGGTGGAGACCAGGCGTCGCAACTGCGGATGGTCGATGCCGTCGATCAGGCTGTCCGACCGGACCAGCAGCCGAGCGCCGGTGATGAAGTGCGGGATGGTGAATTCCACCCGCTCCCGCCGCACCGTGTTGCTGGTGGTGGAGCCGCACTCGAGCTGCACCCTGCCCCGCTCGATGGCCTCGAACCGGTTGGCGCTGTTGACCGGCAGGTAGTCCACCGCCAGCTTGTCGCGCTTGACGCGGGTCTGGATCGCACCGACCAGGCGCAGGCAGATGTCGAGCGCAAAGCCGATCGGGCGCCCCGCACCGTCGAGGTACGAGAACGGTACCGATGCGTCGCGGTAGGCCAGCACGATGCGGCCTTCGCGCTGGATGCGTTCGAGCACCGGGCCGAGCCGCTGCCCTGGCGGAGCAGGCGGGTCGGTGGCCGCTGCGGGGTTGCAGGCAGCCCCCAGCAACATCAGCAGGCACATCGACACACGGGCACGCGATCGGGGCAGCATCATGGCAACGACTCCTGTTGGGGGTCCATCGGACACACGCGGATGCATGTGATCCGAAGCCATCACCCCTGGCAAGGGTCGTCACCGAAAGATCAGATCACTGGCGGACCAGATCGCTCAGGCGGTCCCAGAACAGCTGAACGGTACGTTTGGCCCGGGTGCTGTCGGCCGGCCGCGCGCGGTAGAGGCGGATGTCGAGCGCTGCCTGCAGGCCTTCACCGGCCGACACCAGCCGACCGGCGGCCACTTCAGCCCGCACCGCACTGGTGGGCAGGAAGGCGATGCCGTGCCCTTCGAGGGCCATGGCCTTGAGCCCCTCGGCCATGTCGGTCTCGTAACTGCGCTCCAGGTGCACCGGCCGGTCGGCGCGCTTGGTCAGGCTGTCGACCACCCGACCCAGGTAGGCGCCGGGCGCGTAGGCCAGGTAGGGGGACGGTGCTCCGGCCTGTGCCTGCAGGGAATAGAGCGGGCGGCCCTGGGCGTCGGGCTTGACGAAGGGGGCCAGCACATCGCTGCCCAGCGGCAGCATCTCGTACTTGGCGGCATCGAGCTGGATCGGCTGGTCGACGTGGTGGTAGGCGATGAGCAGGTCGCAGCTGCCCTCCACCAGCCGCAGCACCGCGTCGTGCACATTGAGCGCGATCAGCCGGCTCTTGATGGGGCCACAGCTCTCGCGCAGGCCGGACAGCCAGGCCGGGAAGAAGGTGAAGGCCAGCGTGTGCGGCACCGCGAACTCGATCACGTCCTGCGCCGCTGCGGTGTGCGCCCGCAGGGTGGCCCGGGTGGTGTTGAGCGTCTGGAGCATGTCCAGCGCCTGCTCGTAGAGCGTCTGGCCGGCCGGGGTGAGTCGCGTGGGGTAGGAGGACCGGTCGACCAGATCGGTGCCGGCCCAGGCCTCGAGCGACTGGATGCGGCGCGAGAACGCCGGCTGGGTCACGTGCCGCAGCTGGGCCGAGCGGCTGAAGCTGCGGGTCTCGGCCAGACTGACGAAATCTTCAAGCCACTTGGTTTCCATCGGCCGGATTATCCGACTGCTGCAAGGCCCACATGCCCGCGTAAACACCACCCTTGGTGACCAGCTCGGCATGGGTGCCGCGCTCGACAATGTGGCCGTGCTCCAGCACGATGATCTGGTGCGCATCCACCACGGTGGAGAGGCGGTGGGCGATGACCAGCGTGGTCTTGTTGCGCGCTGCGCTGCGGATCTCGCCCTGTATGGCACGTTCGTTGGCCGAGTCGAGCGCCGAGGTGGCCTCGTCGAAGATCAGGATCGGCGGGTTCTTGAGCAGGGTGCGGGCAATGGCCACGCGCTGCTTCTCGCCGCCCGACAGCTTGAGCCCGCGTTCGCCCACCACGGTGCGCCAGGCCTGGGGCAGGCGCTCGATGAAGTCGCGGATGTGGGCTGCCTGCGCCGCCGCCACCGCGGCCTCGTGCCCGGCGTCGGGCCGGCCGTAGAGGATGTTGTATTCGATGCTGTCGTTGAACAGCACCGTGTCCTGCGGGACGATGCCGATGGCCTGGCGCACGCTGCCCTGGGTCACCTGGCGGATGTCCTGACCGTCGATGGTGATGCGGCCTTCCTGCGTGTCGTAGAAGCGGTAGAGCAGCCGGGCCAGCGTGCTCTTGCCCGAACCCGAGGGGCCGACCACCGCCACCGTCTGCCCGGCCGGAATCTCGAAGCTGATGCCGTGCAGGATGGGCCGGGCCGCCTCGTAGGCGAAACGCACCTCCTCGAAGCGCACCGCCGGCGGGCCCTGCAGCCGCAGCGGGACGGCACCGGGGGCGTCGGCCACCTCGCGTTCCTTCTCCAGCAGCACGAACATCTTGTCCAGGTCGGTCAGGCTCTGCTTGATCTCGCGGTACAGCACGCCCAGGAAGCCCAGCGGGATGTAGAGCTGGATCATGAAGGCATTGATCATGACCAGGTCGCCCAGCGTGAGCGTGCCGTCGGCCACGCCCTGGGTGGCCCGCCACAGCATGAGCACCAGGGCCACCGCAATCACCAGCTGCTGGCCGGTGTTGAGGAGCGAGAGCGTGCTCTGGCTCTTGAGGCGGGCGCGGCGCAGCTTCTCCAGCGCCTCGTCGTAGCGGCGGGCCTCGAAGGCTTCGTTGTTGAAGTACTTGACCGTCTCGTAGTTCAGCAGCGAGTCGATGGCACGGGTCTGGCTGCTGGACTCCAGCTCGTTCATCTCGCGCCGGAACTGGGTTCGCCATTCGGTGATGACCACGGTGAAGGTCACATAGACCACCAGCGCCACCAGCGTGATGACCACATAGCCCATGTCGAACCGGGTGCCCAGCAGGGCCAGCACCATGGCCACCTCGATGAGCGTGGGCACGATGCTGTAGAGCGAGTACGAGATGAGCGACTGCACCCCGCGCGTGCCGCGTTCGATGTCGCGCGTCATGCCGCCGGTCTGGCGTTCCAGGTGGAAACGCAGCGACAGCGCGTGCAGGTGCCCGAACACTTCGAGCGCAATGCTGCGGGTCGCTCCCTCGGTGGCCTTGGCGAACACCAGTTCGCGCAGCTCGGTGAACAGGCTGGTGGACAGGCGCAGCGCGCCATAGCCCAGCAGCAGGGCCACCGGCACCACCAGCAGGGCCTGGGTGCTGCCGGGCGGAATGGTCATGGCATCGACCAGCTCCTTGAGCAGCAGGGGCACGCTGACGTTGGCCACCTTGGCCGCCACCATGAAGCCCAGCGCGAACATGACGCGCCACTTGTAGCGCCACAGGTAGGGCAGCAGGCGCTGCAGGGTGGCCCAGTCGGAGCGGCGGGGGGCTGCGGTTCCACCCGGTCCGGGTGTGGCAGGCAGGGCCACTCGGCCTTGGGTCGGGTTGTCGGGTCGCATGCGGGAGAATCTCGGGTTATCACGGAGATTGTGCCCATGTCCACCGAAACCGGCGCCCACGCCACCCACTTGCCCACCGACCGCGAACTGGTGCTCAAGGTCATTCCGATGCCGGCCGACTGCAATGCCAACGGCGACATCTTCGGCGGCTGGGTCATGGCGCAGGTCGACCTGGCCGGTGCAGTGCTGCCGGCGCGTTACGTGCGCGGGCGCATGGCCACGGTGGCGGTGAACCAGTTCATCTTCAAGCAGCCGGTGCGGGTAGGCGACATCCTGAGCTTCTATTCGCACCTCACCCGGGTGGGCCGCACCTCCATCACGGTGCAGGTGGAGGTGTTCGCCGAACGCTTCTCGGCCCAGGGCCAGTACGTCAAGGTGACCGAGGCCAGCCTGACCTATGTGGCCATCGACATGGAAGGCCGACCCCGGCCGATCCCGCGCGACGGCCTGCCGCCGGGCCTCTGATCACAAGGCTTTCCAGCGCCGGCGCCACGCGGCGTAGATGACGTCGGCCAGCGCCTGGCTGCCGGCCTGGTGCCGCAAGGTGGCGGCCTGCATGTTGGACGGCGACTGCACCGTGGTCAGGCCCTGCGCCACCGCCTGCGGGTACACGCTGCCGGCGTTGCCCAGCCAGGCCTCGATCTTGGCCGGCGTGATCTCGATGTGGAACTGCATGCCCAGGTGCGGCCCGATGGCAAACGCCTGGTGGGGGCAGGCCGGGGACGACGCCAGCAGCTTCGCACCCGGCGGCAGTTCGACAAAGCTGTCGTAGTGCCACTGGTAGACCATGGCACGGCCCTCGCTGCCCGGACCGCCCAGGCCACCCAGCCAGTCCTGCAGCAGGCCGGCATCGGCGTCGGGGTCCAGACCGGCCACCGCCCGGATGGGCAGCCAGCCCACCTCGGGCACCGGCAGGCGCTCCACCCGCCCGCCGAAGGCACGCGCCATCAGCTGCCCGCCCAGGCAATGCCCGATGACCGGAATGCCCTGCGCATCGGCCTGCCGGATCAGCGCCTCGGCCTGGCGCAGGCTGGGGCGGTCGTCGTTGGCGCTCCATTCGCCGCCCAGCACGGCCAGCGCCCGAAACCCGTCGATGGACGTGGGGTAAGCCTCGCCGGCCTCGGTGCAGCGCACCTGCCAGCGGTGGCCATGGGCGTCCAGCCACTGCCCCAGGTAACCGGGGCCGTCCTCCTGGGTGTGCTGCAGCACCAGCACATCGGCGATCAAGGCGGCAGGGTGAGTGGTCGGCATGGCGGCGATGCTAGGCAGCGTGGTCCGTCTGCCTGGGGCCATTCATGCCGTGCGGTTCAGGGCCACCAGGCCACGGTGGGGCTCTGCAGGGCTTCGTCCAGCTCGGCCTGCGTCACCGTGATGTCCATGCGCAGGAGCGCCCCGGCCATGGCCTTGCCCAGGTTGTCCTGGCGCAGGTTGCGGGCACCGCCACCCTGCAGGGCGTCTTTCAGCACCAGCTTCAGGGCCAGCAGGCGCGGCAGCGGCCACAGCAGCACCTCGCCAGGCAGCCAGGGCGCAAAGTGGGCCTGCACCCGCTGGGCCGTCACCTCGCGCTCGATCAGCCGCCAGCCGGCTTCGTTGCGGGCGAACAGGCCAAAGTCGACCCAGTCGGCCTTGTCGCCGCTGCGCGCATGGGCGATGCGGGCCAGGGGTATGTGCATACGTTCCATCGATGGGTTCATGCGCCAGCCTCCAGCCATTCCACCGTCACGCCCGCCTCGACCGATGCACGGTCCACCAGGGTGGGCCAGATGCCCAGCAGCTCGCTGGCACCGTGCAGGCCACCAAAGCCGCTGGTGTATGCCGGACCGCTCAAGGCCAGCCAGGGGAACAGGCGGCCGAAGCCGTCGGCAGCGGCGCGGTCGGGGGTGCGCAGCACGAAGCGGGTCCAGATCTCGTTCAGCTCGTTCAAGGCAGCGGCATCGGGCAGCGGGGCCAGCGGGCCATGGGCCGCATTCAGCCCGGGGTGTTCGACAAAAAGTTCGTCGTGCGGCACGCGGCGGCGCTCCAGTTCGGCCCGGATCATGGCCTGCGCGGCCTGCGCTTTGTCCCAGGCATCGGGCCACGAGAACCCCCAGCTCACCTCTGCCTTGTAGCCGTCGCGGTAGCCCGCCACCACCTTGAGCTGCGGGCCGGGCGCTGCACCCTGTGCGCCGCTCAGGTGCACCCGGTGCTGCCCCTCGTCGCGCAGCTCGATCTGCCCCATGTCCAGCACCACGTCGGGCGAGCGGTAGGCGTGCGGGTCGTGCACCTCGTAGAGCAGCTGCTGGCGCACGGTGTCGAAGTTGACCAGCCCGCCGGTGTCGGGCGCCTTGGTGATGAGCGCACTGCCGTCGGCCCACACCTCGGCGATGGGGTAGCCGATGCGGGCCAGATCGGGGATGCGCTGCCACCAGCCCTGGCTGCCGAAGTTGCCGCCGCTGCCCTGCCCCGAACACTCCAGCAGGTGCCCCACGGTCAGACCCTGGGCGAGGCGGTCCAGATCGGCCGCGCTCTGCGCGCCCCGCAGCGTCCAGCCCAGGCCATGCACCAGCGGCCCCAGAAACAACGCGGCATCGGCCACGCGGCCGGTGATGACGATATCGGCCCCGCCGTCGAGCGCCTGCGCCATGGGTGCCGCGCCGAGGTAGGCATTGGCAAACACCAGCCGCTCGCGCACGCCGGTGATGTCGCCACCATGAAACAGGTGGGGAAAGTCCTGATGGGGGTCCTGCAGGCGGGGCAGCACGTCGTCCCCGGCCACCACCGCAATGCGCGCCTTCAGCCCCTTCGCCTGCAGCGCCGCCTGCACCGCGCGGCCCGCGCCCATGGGGTTGAGGCCACCGGCGTTGCACACGAAGCGCACGCCGCGTGCCTGCATCAGCGGCCACAGGCGCAGCAGCAGGGGCACCACGTCGCGCGCGTAGCCCAGCGAGGGGTCGCGCTGGCGGTCTTTCTGCAGGATGGCCAGTGTCAGTTCGGCCAGGTGGTCGCTGGCCACGAACTGGAGCTGGCCGCGCTCGATGCTGGCCGCCACCGGCTCCCAGTGATCGCCATAAAAGCCGAGCCCGGCACCGATACGCACAGAGGTCATGGGGTCATCTTGCTGGCACCTGCGCGACGCACGCGTCGGGACAACCCCTAGCGTCAGTCCCCTGCAGGACAGCTATAAATCGCAGCACTTCTGCTGCCTTGCCTGCACCCGAAACCGCAGCAGACGCGCCACCCGGCGCGAGACACAACAACAACGGAGACTCGTTCGTGCAACTGCTGCAACTGCTCATCAGCGGTGTGGCCCAGGGGTGCATCTATGGCCTCATTGCCCTGGGCTTCGTGCTGATCTACAAGGCCACCGAGACGGTGAGCTTTGCCCAGGGTGACCTGATGATGGTCGGTGCGTTCGGCGGTCTGGCCGCCATGACCCTGCTGGGCTTCCCCTTCTGGCTGTCGGTGCCGGCGGCCATCATCGGCATGGCGCTGTTCGGCGTGCTGCTGGAGCGCATCGTCATCCGCCCCATCCTGGGGCAGCCCGCCTTCTCCATCGTGATGCTCACCATCGGCGTGGGCTATGTGCTGCGCGGCGTGATCACCATGATCCCCAACATCGGCACCGACACCCACACCCTGCCGGTGCCCTACGCCGGCGAGGTGCTGCGCCTGGGCGCGCTGGTGATCTCGGCCGAGCAGATCGTGGTCATCGGCGTCACCGCGCTGCTGTGCGGCGGCCTGTTCGCCATGTTCCGCTACAGCAAGCTGGGCATCGCCATGCAGGCGTCATCGCAGAACCAGCTGGCGGCCTACTACATGGGCATTCCGGTCAAAAGGCTCAACGGCCTGGTGTGGGGTCTGGCGGCCGGGGTGGCGGCCATTGCCGGCCTGCTGCTGGCGCCCATCACCTTCGTGCACGCCAACATGGGTTTCATCGGCCTCAAGGCCTTCCCGGCGGCGGTGGTGGGGGGCTTCACCAGCCTGCCCGGCGCCATCGTGGGCGGGCTGATCATCGGCGTGGTGGAAGCGCTCTCCGGCTTCTACCTGCCCGAGGGCTTCAAGGACATCGCGCCCTACATCGTGGTCCTGCTCATGCTGGTGCTCAAGCCCAACGGCCTGTTCGGCGAAAAACTCCGCAAGAAAGTCTGAGGCCGGTCCATGCGTTTCCTGTTCAAGACCGATTACGACCAGGACATCCGGCTGGCCAAGCACGGCGGCCATGTGTTCTGGTACAGCCTGCTGGGCCTGTTCCTGCTCAGCGCCCCGTTCACGGTGGACGAGTACTGGCTCTCGCAGATGACCTTCGTGCTCATCTACGCCATCGTCGGCCTGGGGCTGATGCTGCTGGCCGGCTTCACCGGGCTGTTCTCGCTCGGCCACGCGGCCTTCCTGGGCGTGGGGGCCTACACCCAGGCCATCATGGTGAACGCCGGCCTGCCCTTCCCGCTGGCCCTGGCCTGCGCCGGTCTGCTCTCGGCCGCCGTGGGCATGGTGGTGGGCCTGCCGGCCCTGCGGGTGAAGGGCATCTACCTCGGCATGGCCACCCTGGCCTTCGGCTTCATCGTGGAAGAGGGCCTGGCCCGCTGGGAGCACATGACCGGGGGCAACGCCGGCCTCATGGTGCAGTACCCCAAGCTGTTCGGCATGGAACTCGACACCACCGGCGAGTTTTACGCGCTGTGCCTGGTGGTCTGCGTGGCCGCCACGCTGGGCATCGTCAACCTGATGCGATCCAGCACCGGTCGGGCCTTCGTGGCCATCCGCGACTCCGAGATCTCGGCCCAGAGCATGGGCATCCACCTGGCCCGCTACAAGACGCTGAGCTTCGCGCTCTCGGCCTTCCTGGCCGGCATCGGCGGTGCGCTGTACGCCCACAAGATCCAGTTCCTGTCGCCGGACCAGTTCGGCATCCTGCAGTCGATCGACCTGCTGCTGATGGTGGTGATCGGCGGGCTGGGCTCGATCCACGGGGCCTTCCTGGGCGCCATCTTCCTGATCGTCATGCCGCAGCTGATCTCGCTGGGCAAGGACTTCCTGCCGGCCGCCATCGGCCAGGCCGCCGGCCTGCAGGGCACGGTGTACGGTCTGGTGCTGATCATCTTCGTGCTGTTCGAGCCCATGGGCCTGTACGGCCGCTGGCTCAAGGTGCGCACCTGGTTCCAGCTGTTCCCGTTCTACCGCAAGGGCATGTTCAAGCGGCAGAAATCGTTCCAGAAATCGGATCGACTGAAATGAACGACACCCTTCTTTCGGCCCGCAACCTCAGCGTGCGCTTCGGCGGCGTGCTGGCGGTCAACGATGTCAGCTTCGATGTGAAGCGCGGCGAGGTGTTCACCCTGATCGGCCCCAACGGCGCCGGCAAGACCACGGTGTTCAACCTGATCAGCCGCATCTACACGCCCACCACCGGCACCATCGACTACGCCGGGCCCGACGGCATGCTGCGGCTGACCGACCAGGCGCCGCACCGCATTGCCTCGCTGGGCATTGCGCGCACCTTCCAGAACATCGAGCTGTTCGAGCACGCCACCGTGCTGCAGAACCTGCTGATCGGCCGCCACACACACCGCCGCACCGGCCTGCTCTCCGAACTGTTTTTCACCGGCAAGACCCGCGCCGCCGAAATCGAGGCGCGCGAGAAGGTGGAACAGGTCATCGAGCTGCTGGACCTGCAGCACCACCGCGAAAGCATGGTGGCCGGCCTGCCCTACGGCGTGCGCAAGGTGGTGGAGCTGGCCCGGGCCCTGTGCACCGAGCCGAAGCTGCTGCTGCTCGACGAACCGTCGTCGGGCCTGAACGTCGAAGAGACCGACGACATGGCCTTCTGGATCACCGACATCAAGAACGAACTCGGCATCACGGTGCTGATGGTCGAGCACGACATGGGCCTGGTCTCCAAGGTGTCCGACCGGGTGCTGGCCATGTCGCAAGGCCAGCAGCTGGCCACCGGCACGCCGGCCGAGGTGCAGGCCGACCCGGGCGTGATCGAGGCCTACCTCGGCTCGGTGGACGATGTGTCGAGCCTGCGTCGCGAAAACCACAAGGTGGATGCATGAGCGTTCCGACCAGCGATTCACCGGTGCTCAAGCTCTCCAACGTCGAGAGCGCCTACGGCCCCATCAAGGCCATCCGCGGGGTGAGCCTGCAGGTGCGCCGGGGCGAGATCGCCACCGTGCTGGGCAGCAACGGCGCCGGCAAGACCACCATCCTCAAGACCATCAGCGGCATCATCGACCCGCGCAAGGGCTCGGTGGAGTTCAAGGGCGAGAACATCACCGCGCAGGACCCGTCGCTGATCGTGCAGATGGGCCTGTCGCACGTGCCCGAGGGGCGCGAGGTGTTCCCGCTGCTGTCGGTGCGCGACAACCTGCTCATGGGTGCCTACACCCGCAAGGACCGCGACGGTGTGGCGCGCGACATGGAGCTGGTGTTCGGCTACTTCCCCATCCTGCGCGAGCGGGCCGCGCAGGACGCCGGCCTGCTCTCGGGCGGCCAGCAGCAGATGCTGGCCATCAGCCGCGCGCTCATGGCCAACCCCGACCTGATCCTGCTGGATGAACCCAGCCTGGGCCTGAGCCCGAAGCTCACCAAGGAGATCTTCGAGATCGTGGTGCGCATCAACCGCGAGCGCGGCACCACCATCCTGCTGGTGGAGCAGAACGCCAACATGGCCCTGAACGCCGCCGACTACGGCTACGTGCTGGAGAACGGCCGCATCGTGATGGAAGACACCTGCGCCCACCTGCGCGAGAAGGACGACATCAAGGAGTTCTACCTCGGCATGAAGGAAGCCGGCGTGCGCGCCGACCGGCGCTGGAAAAAGAAAAAGACCTGGAGATGACGAGATGACCTACCTCTGGGACACCTCCCACATCCAGCCGCGTGCCGACGTGGTCATGCCGGGCGAGACCATGCCGGCCGTGTTCTGGAACGCGGTCAAGGCGCGCGGCCCGAACGTCTGGATGCGCCAGAAGCACCTGGGCATCTGGCGCAGCTGGAGCTGGCAGCAGACCGGCGACGCGGTGCGCGAGATCAGCCACGGCCTCATGGCCCTGGGCTTCGAGCCACGCGACACCGCCTCCATACTGTCCAACACCACCATCGAATGGGTGCTGTGCGACCTGGCGGTGCTGAGCGCCGGCGGCGTCTCCAACGGCATTTACCCCACCGATGCCGCCGAACAGGTGCAGTACCTGTGCGAGGACTCGCGCACCACGGTGCTGTTCGTGGAGAACGACGAACAGCTCGACAAGGCGCTGGAAGTGCGCGAGGCACTGCCGCTGCTGAGGAAGATCGTGGTGGTCGACATGGACGGCCTGCGCGACCTGGACGACCCGGACGTCATCAGCCTGGACGCCCTGCGCGCGCTCGGCCGCGAACACCACAAGACCCACCCGGCCGCGGTGGAAGCGCGTGTCAACGCGCTGCAGCCGTCCGACCTGGCCATCCTGGTCTACACCTCGGGCACCACCGGCAAGCCCAAGGGCGCCATGCATTCGCATGCCGGCCTGGTCTACACCGTGCGGGGCTACAACACGCTGATCGCCCGCAGCGAGGCGGACGAGTGCATGTGCTTCCTGCCGCTGTGCCACATTGCCGAGCGCATGGGCGGCGAGTACTTCTCGCTCTACACCGGGGCCAAGCTCAACTTCGTCGAGAACCCGGAGACGGTGCCCGAGAACGTGCGCGAGATCGCGCCCACCGTGTTCACCGCCGTGCCCCGCGTGTGGGAGAAGTTCTACTCCGGCGTGATGATCACCCTGAAGGAAGCCAGCGGCCTGCAGCAGCTGGCCTACGGCTGGGCCATCGGCGTGGGGCAGAAGGTGGCTGACCTCGTCATGGCCAAGCAGCCGGTGCCGGGCAGCCTCAAGCTGCAGTTCAAGGTGGCCCGTGCGCTGGTGCTCAACAATGTGCGCAAGCTCATCGGCATCCACCGCGCCCGCTTCCTGGTGACCGGTGCAGCCCCCATCTCGCCCGATCTGGTGCGCTGGTACCTGGCCCTGGGCGTGCCCATGCTGGAGGTGTGGGGCATGACCGAGACCTGCGGCGCCTCCACCGGCATTCCGGCCGAACGCATCAAGCCCGGCAGCATCGGCCCGGCGGCGGGCTACAACGAGGTCCGCATTGCGCCGGACACCGGCGAGATCCTGGTGCGCGGCCCCAACGTGTTCATGGGCTACCTCAACCTGCCCGAGAAGACCGCCGAGACCATCGACGCCGACGGCTGGCTGCACACGGGTGATGTGGGCGTGATGGACGAGGAAGGGTTTTTCCGCATCACCGACCGCATGAAGGACATCATCATCACCGCAGGGGGCAAGAACATCACGCCCAGCGAGCTGGAGAACGAACTGAAGTTCTCGCCCTACGTGACCGATGCCGTGGTGATCGGTGACCAGCGACCCTATCTGACCGTCATCATCATGATCGACCAGGAGAACGTGGAGAAGTACGCGCAGGACCATGACGTGCCGTTCTCCAACTACGCCAGCCTGACCCGCTCGCCGGAGGTGCAGGCCCTGATCCAGACCGAGATCGACCGCGTGAACAAGAAGTTTGCGCGGGTCGAACAGATCAAGAAGTTCTTCCTGCTCGACACCCAGCTGAGCGCCGAGGACGAAGAGCTCACCCCCACCATGAAGCTCAAGCGCAAGCTGGTGCAGACCAAGTACGCCGAACAGATCGACGCCATGTACCGGTAACCGATGCGCAGCTGACCCATCACCGACCAGCCACCCAGAAGGAGACGACACCATGACATTCAAACCCACCCTGATCGCTGCCGCCCTGGCACTGGTCGCCGGCTCCGCCCTCGCGCAATCGCAGGGCGTGAGCAAGGACACCCTCACCATCGGCTCCATCCAGGACCTCTCGGGCCCGCTGGCCGGCTTCGGCAAGCAGGTGCGCCTGGGCATGATGCTGCGCGTGGACGAGGCCAACGAGCAAGGCGGCATCAACGGCCGCAAGATCGAGCTCAAGGTGGAAGACTCCGGCTACGACCCCAAGAAGGCCGTGCTGGCCGCCCAGAAGCTGGTCAACCAGGACAAGATCTTCGCCATGGTCGGCCACATCGGCACGGCGCAGAACATTGCGGCCATGCAGGTGCAGTTCCCCAAGAACGTCATCAACTTCTTCCCGGTGACCGCCGCCCGCGAGATGTACGAGCCCTTCCACAAGCTCAAGTACAGCTTCGCCGCCACCTACTACGACCAGATGCGCCTGGCCGTGCCCAAGCTGGTGAAGGAGAAGAACGCCAAGAAGGTCTGCACCATGTACCAGGACGATGAATTCGGCCTGGAGGTCAAGCGCGGCGCAGAGGAAGGTCTGAAGACCATCGGCATGACCCTGGCCGAGGAGACCAGCTACAAGCGCGGCGCCACCGACTTCGCCTCCCAGATGCAGAAGCTCTCGGCCGCGCAATGCGACATGGTGGTGCTGGGCACCATCATCCGCGAGACCATCGGCGGCATCGCCACCGCGCGCCGCCTGGGCTTCAACCCGACCTTCATCGGCTCCAGCGCCGCCTACACCGACCTGATCCACAAGCTCGGCGGCGCCCCCATGAACGGCCTGTACGCCGCCATGACGGTGCAGAACCCCTATTTGGACGAATCCAGCCAGCCGATCCGCTTCTGGGCCAACAAGTACAAGACCAAGTTCAACGAAGACCCGACCGTGTTCTCGGTGTACGGCTACAGCGCGGTGGACGCCTTCCTGCGCGCTGCGGGCAAGGCCGGCAACAACCTGACCACCGACAGCTTCATCAAGGCCATGGACACCATGGTGATCCCGCCGGACATCTTCGGCGCCGCCGAGATGACCTTCGGCCCGCAGAAGCGCCTGGGCAGCAACGCCACCCGCCTCTCGCAGCTGCAGGACGGCCGCTGGAAAGTGGTGTCGGAGTACATGAACATCAACAAGTGACCTGAACCGTCACCCCCGAAGAAGCCCGCCGCGTGCGGGCTTTTTTCATGGCGGCCGGGCCAGCCGCGCCAATAACCCCGCACCCGAGAAGGACGCGGGGTCAATCCACAACAGGCACGATGCTCGGCCCTGCATGCAAGCAGGCCCCTTCCACAACACCAACACCCGGGAGCCCCCCTTGATCGGCCTGCTGAACTTCCTGCGCGACCACGACCACCTGCTGGAGATGTTCCTGGAGAACCGCGACCCCTATGCCACCCAGCCCCTGCCCCAGTGGGTGGTAGAGGCCGTGCGCCCGCACCTGGGCCGGCAGGACCGCATCCGTGCCCTGGCCAGCGGCCGCATCGTCGGCGCCAACCGTGGCGTCTGGGTGGTGACCGAGCGCGAACTGCTGGTGGTCGAATCCGGCATCAAGCCCCGGGTCCGCGCACTGCCGCTCAACAGCGTGGAGCTGTGCAGCAACCTCAAGGGCAAATACGGCCAGACCCTGCGCGTGGAAGGCCTGGGCCAGCGCCACAGCCTGATCGGCGCCGCCACCTCGCTGGCTGCACTGACCCAGGACGCCATTGCCCAAGGCCGCCCCATGGAAGTGGTGCGCCCCGCCGCCGCTCCGACCGAAGCCGAACTGCAGGACGCCCGATACCTGGTGACCGACCTGTCGGTGCGCGCCCAGCCGGCGGCGCACCTGCCGACCGAGGCCGTGCCGGCCTGATCGCGGCCGAGTTTCGCGGCCTGACCGCAGGCGCACTGGCCGTCAGGCCAGCTGAGGTTTACGCTGCGCCGCATGAGCCCCACCACCGCCGCCCTGCTGGCCGACGCCATCCTCCTGCTCCATGTGGGCGTGGTGGTGTTCGTGGTGGGCCTGCTGCCCCTGGTGCTGCTGGGCGGCTGGCGTGGGTGGCGCTGGGTGCGCTCGTGGTGGCTGCGTGCCGCCCACCTCGCCCTCATGGGGCTGATCGCGGTGCAGGCCTGGCTCGGCCAGCTCTGCCCCCTGACCCTCTGGGAACAGGCCCTGCGCCGCATGGCCGGGCAAGACAGCTACAGCGAGAGCTTCATCACCCACTGGCTCGGCCGCCTGCTGTACGTGGACGCACCGCTGTGGCTGCTGGCCTGGGTCTACAGCGGGTTCGCGTTGCTGGTGCTGGGGGCTTGGTGGTGGGTGAGGCCGGTGAAATCATCCGGCGACGCCTCGGGCAACAGCCACTGAGCAGCAGACGCCGCCACCGAGGCCGCATCCGGCCACTGAGCCGCATCGGTCAAACAACCGGCCGACCCCGCCAGCCGCTGCGTGGCGCGGGCCAATGCGATGCGGTCATCGGTGCTGAGATCGGCTTGCTGGGCCACCAGGGCCAGACGTTGGACCGCTTGAAGATCGAGCGACAGCTCGGCCAGCAGGTGCGCGTTCATGGGGGCGTTCTCCATCCAAGTACACGAACCACCCAGCTAACCTACAGCCGGGTGGACGGGATGTTCAAAACACGAGCACAGCCGTGCGGACGCCCTTGCGGGTAGCCCCATCCCGTCCAAACTGCGGCGGGCACGAGGGCGCACCCGCACTGAATTCGAACGTGATTGGTCCACTGACGTGTGGGGCCATACGCTGTGCAACGGTGTTTTGAAGCACCGACCCTTTCGGGTGGGCGGCATTATGCGTACGAGACCCAAACAGCGACAGTACCCCACAGGGTACAGTGCAACAGAGCACACTGTTTGGGGAGATCGATGAGCAGGTTTTGTGGAGAGATCGATACAGCGCCTATCTTGGAAGCCGCAGCGATCTGGCGAGATAAGTGTTTGATTCAAGACGGATCGGTGTTTTCAGACACTGCTCTCTGGACCATCTCTGCGCTTGAAGACCTGGAAAAGTTCTTCGTGCAGAACCTCGATGAGGGCTCTGGAACATTCATCCAGAAGCTAGAGGCGCAACTGACGAAAACGTCACCTGCAGCCAAACAACTGGCCGCTGAAATGCTCTGGTTGCTATTGCTCTCACCCAGCAATACAAACCCTCCCAGAAAAAGAGAAATAGTCCAAACGATCTGGCGCTGGTCTGGCGAGGAGCTTCCCTCGAAAGCTGAACCGCTCCTGGCGGATAAAGTCTTGCGGGGCATCGGCAGCGGTGGCCCAGGATTCAACACCCATCGATGGCGGGAGCTGGTCTTTTGTATCAATGCTGTTTCACTGTTCAAGCAATTGCCCTTGGAGGAGCGCAAACGGCTCACGGCCGATAGCTGGCAGTTCGCTAAGTGGCTAGAAACGGCACCAGACTCTGGAGCCAGACAGTTCAGGCACATGCTTCTGTTCCTGATGTTCCCCGACGATTTCGAGCGGATGTGGGGACGCGCAGATCGGCGAGAGGTAGCCTCAGTTTTTGGTGGTCTAACCCGGCAGACGATCAACAGCATGAGCCCTCTGGAACTAGACAAGACGCTGCGAAAGGTTCGGCGCGACCTTGAGGAGAAGCACAAGCGAACGGACTTAGATTTCTACGTGCCGCCGTTACTTTCTCTTTGGAGACAGCAGGAAGTTCAAGCGCTCACGGAAGGCATCACCGCAGAGCACGTCAGAGCTGCTATTGAGGACATCGACTCACAAGGCGTTCCCGAAGGAGCAGCATCCAGCGATCACGATTTGCTGTTCTTGACTAAGAGATATCCACCACAGCTAGTTTTTTCGTTAGCAGCAAAGCACGCTGGGGGAGATGGGTTGGACCAGACCAACGCAGCGGTCGGAGATGACCCTGCTACCCTTCGTTTATTGCGGTCACTTGGCTTTGAGATTGTTCCCAAGCTTCTGTTGCAGGAGCTGCTACAGCGGTTTCTTCAACAAGCCGCCAGCATGGACTCGCTTGCAGTCGCCGGGTACCCCACCGAATACCGCGGTCTGAAGATCAAAGTGAGCTTTGGAAAAGGTGTGCAAGCACGAGTGCCTTGGGTGGGATTGTTTGGAGGAGACAACACACCCACAAAAGGCATCTATCCGGTCTTGCTGTACTACAGAGAGGCCAAAGTTTTGGTCATCGCGTACGGTGTCAGTGAGACCCAGTCGGCCATGACGACATGGCCACTCGAATCAACCACTGAGACGGTTGAGCACTGCTTACGTCGCATGACGGGGCGCTACCCTGAACGGTATGGGGAGTCATTTGTATGCCGGGCCTTCCCGTTGGACGCCAACATATCAATCGACTTAGTAGCCACATCCATGGACGAGGTGATTGATCGCTACAAACCTCTGGTGCAACAACAATCCTCCCCCAATCTTGTGGCCACGGAGCGAATGGCCAACTTCAAGGGGGAAGACGAGCTGTACACCTTGGACGATGCACTTGAAGGTCTGTTTGTCGACCGTACGACTTTCCAAAGAATCGTTCAACGTCTCCAACACAAGAAGAATTTGATCCTTCAAGGCCCGCCGGGAGTAGGGAAGACATTCTTTGCCCGAAGGGTGGCCTATGCGCTGGTCGGCTCAAAAAGCAAGACCCATGTAGGGATGGTTCAGTTTCACCAGTCCTATTCATACGAAGATTTTGTCCAGGGCTTCCGGCCCAACGGCACAGGGTTTCAACTCAAGAACGGTCTGTTCTATGAGTTCTGCAGGAAAGCTGAGGCCGACCCTGAAGAGGACTACGTCTTCATCGTCGATGAGATCAACCGCGGCAACCTGAGCAAGGTGTTTGGCGAGTTGATGATGTTGATTGAGGCGGACAAACGAGGCGAGGAGTACGCGATTCCACTGGCCTACTCCGCCAACCCACAAGACACCTTTCATGTACCGCCAAATGTGCACATCCTTGGTCTGATGAACACCGCAGATCGATCGTTGGCCATGGTGGACTACGCGCTGCGCCGCCGCTTTTCCTTCATGGATTTGGAACCTGGGTTCGCCTCATCCCTCTTTGCAGATTTTCTGAGGGAGCACAAGGCATCCGAGAGTTTGGTGCATCGACTCATTGAGGACATGAAATCTCTCAATGCTGAGATTGAGATGGACAGGGCCAACTTGGGCCCTGGCTTCCGAATCGGTCACAGCTACTTCTGTCAGGGTATGGGAACCAGCGGAGTCACGATCGATTGGTACAGACAAGTCATCGACACCGAGATCCTGCCGTTGCTGCGGGAGTACTGGTTTGACGCGCCCGAGAAATGGGACGAATGGGCCAGGCGCCTCCTTCGAGACTGACCGTGCTGCAGCCCCGAATCCCGATTCGCAACTACTACTACCTCCTCTGTTACGCGTGGGACCAGCTTGAACAGGGGAAGGCCGTCGATGTCCAAAGGTGCCCAATCACACGTTTGGTGGACCTGTATGCGTTGGTGCTTTGCGATGGCATCAAACATCTCGCTCGGCGGGGTCTCGAACGTGGCTACGAACTGCACTCGGATGAACTAGCTAGCCTGCGCGGCCGGATCGATGTGTTTGGATCGGTGCGGCGACTCCTGCCTATGCGGGGTAGAGCGGTATGCGAGTTCGATGAACTGACTGTCAACACGCTCAACAACCAAATCCTCAAAGCGACTTTGAGTCTGCTGGCTCGTTCTACAGAGCTCGATCAGGTACTTAAAAAGGAAGTCACAGCATGCTTGAGAGGTATGGCCGGTGTTGCCGACCAGGAGCTTTCGGTAACGCTGTTCCGCCGTGTTCAACTCCACTCGAACAACCGCTTTTATCGGTTCCTGCTCAACGTCTGCGAACTGATAGTCAATTCACACCAGGTCGATTCGAACGCTGGCCCGAGTAAGTTCCGGGACTTTGACCGGGACGAGAAAGCCATGGCTCGTATGTTCGAGCGCTTCTTGTTCAACTTCATTAGGCGTGAAGTTCCCGGTACGACAGTTAAGCGAGAACAGATCGGCTGGCAGGCCGAGAGCCCCAGCGATCCCGACCTGTCCTTGCTGCCCAGCATGAATACAGATATCTCGGTACGAAAGGGCCGTACACGACTGATCATCGACGCCAAGTACTACCGAAACACGCTGAGTTCGTACCGAGAAAGCGAGAAGCTGCACAGCACCAACCTGTACCAGCTAATGAGCTACCTGAACAACGCTGGCACCGACACAGCCGATACGTTGAAGGGCATGCTCATCTATCCAAAGGTCGACAAACCCGTGCGGCAGATGTACGTCATCCAGGGTCACCCGGTATTCATTGGCACGCTGGATCTCAGCCAAGAATGGCAGGCCATTCATCAAGAGCTGCTCAAGCTCACCGAGTGGGGACTGGCCGACGGTCTTCTAGTCGGCTGACAACCCAGCGAGGTAAGACCACCTCACCCCACCACCACCTCACTGATCTGGATCACCGGCGCCAGGTCGGTGTAGTTGGGGATGTCACCCATGATCTCCTGGCCGTGGGCGGCCATGCCGGCCTGGAAGCCTTCCAGCGTGGGGCAGAACAGGTGGCACATGGCCACATAGGTGGCGGGCTGGCCGGGGCCGCCGCCGGCCAGGCCTTTGTCCACCGTGTACGACTCGCAGGCTGCGCCCAGGCGGGCCTTGACCAGGGGCATGTGCTTGTCGCGGTAGTAGGCGTGGTCGAACCGGGCGCCGGGGGTGTTGGGGTACATCACGCTGATCTTGAACATGGTTGTCTCCTTCGGTTGTTGTGACGGGGAAAGCGGGAAAGCGGCTTCAACTGACGATGTAGGCACCGGCGCCGGTGGACAGCAGCTTGCCGTCGGCGCCCCGGAATTCCATGCGGGTGCTGGCCACGCGGGAGCCCAGGCGCAGCACTTCGGCCCGCAGTTCGAAGTGGTCGCCGATGCCGGGGCGCAGGTAGTCGATGCGCAGGTCGATGGTGCCGAGCTTGGCGAAGCGGTGCAAGCGCTGCTCGGGCGGCTCGTCCATGTGGCGGGCGCCGATGGCGGCCATGACGGCCAGGCCGCCCATGGCGTCCAGCCCGGCGCTGATGACGCCGCCGTGCACCCGGTTGTAGCTGAAGTGCCCGACCAGTTCGCGGCGCATGTCGATGCGGGCGGTGACGTGGTCCGGGTGCAGGCCGGTGACCTTCAGGCCCAGCACCTGGTTGAAGACGATCCTTTCTTCAAAGATGGTCTTGAGGCCGTGGATGAAGGCGGGCTCGAATTCGGCGGGGGTGGGTGCGGGGTCAGGGGCTTTGGTCATGGGGTGGTGGGGTTCAGGTGGATGCTGTCAGCGTGAGCAGGCGCTGGCCGGGGGCCACCTGCTGGCCGACGGCCACGCTCAGGGCGTCGACCACGCCGTCGCGCGGAGCGCTGATGCGGTGTTCGATCTTCATGCTTTCGATGGCCAGCAGGGCATCGCCCCGGGTCACTTGCTGGCCGGGCTGCACCAGGATTGCAGCCACGCGGCCGTTGAAGGGGGCGCGCACATCACCGCTGGCCAGGGTGCTGGCGGTGGTGGGCAAGGGCTGGTGGCTGAGGTCCTGCAGGGTGAGGGTGTGGCTGCCGCCCGGCATGCCCACCTGCACCTGCCAGGTGGGCGCGCCGTCCTGCGCGGGCAGGCTGACGACGGTGACGCTGTGGCGGATGCCGCCGATGTGCACCGCACCGGGTTCGATGCGGGCGGAATGGGTCTGGTCGGCCAGCGCCACGGTGAGCAGGCCGTGGCCGTGTTCCTGCACCCGCAGGGCCAGCACCGCATCGCCGCAACGCCAGCGCAGCGGGCGGGCAAAGGAGCACGGCAGCCGCTCGGCCACGGCCTGGCCGTGCAACCAGGCGGCCAGCGTGGCGGCCAGTTGCACTGCCGTGCCAGGCTGCAGTTGCTGGCGCAGGGCATCGCCCTCTTCCGCCAGGAACGGGATGAGGGCCTGGCCGGCCAGGAACACCGGGTGGCGCAGGCAGGCCGCCAGCAGTTCGCGGTTGCTGGGCAGGCCCAGCAGCCCGGTGGCGTCCAGCGCGTGGGCCAGTTGCTCTGCGGCGGCCTCGCGGGTGGGGGCGTGGACGATGAGCTTGCCCAGCATGGAATCGAAGTGCGGGCCGACCACCAGGCCGGGCTCGATGGCGTGGTCAAAGCGCAGGCCGGGCGTGGCGGGCGGCTCGGCAAACGCGGCCACGGTGCCGGTGTGGGGGGCGAAGTATTCGTCTTCGCTGCACAGCCGCACCTCGATGGCATGGCCGTGCCAGCGCACGTCGGCCTGCTGCAGGCTGAGCGCCTCACCCCGGGCGATGCGCAGCTGCCATTCGACCAGGTCGAGGCCGGTGAGCATCTCCGTCACCGGATGCTCCACCTGGAGCCTTGTATTCATCTCCATCAGGAAGAACTGCTCGCCTTCCAGCAGGAATTCGACCGTACCCGCGCCCACATAACCGGCGGCGCGGGCCAGGGCCACGGCAGCCTCACCCAGACGCTGGCGCAGGGCTTGGTCCACGGCGGGGCTGGGCGCTTCTTCGATGATCTTCTGGTGGCGGCGCTGCACCGAGCAGTCGCGCTCGCCCAGGTGAATGCAGTGGCCGTGCGCGTCGGCCAGCACCTGCACCTCCACATGGCGGGGGCGCAGCAGGGCGCGTTCGATCAGCAGGTCGGCGTTGCCGAAGCCGGTCAGGGCTTCGGCGCGGGCGCTGGCCAGCGCGGCGGGCAGGTCGGCCGCGCTGTGGACCAGGCGCATGCCGCGCCCTCCCCCGCCGGCCACGGCCTTGACCATGAGCGGGTAGCCCACGCGCCGTGCCTCGGCCATGAAGGTGGCGTCCGACTGATCGGCCCCGGCGTAGCCCGGCAGCACCGGCACGCCGTGCTGCTGCGCCAGCGCCTTGGCGGCGGCCTTGCTGCCCAGGGCGCGGATGGCGGCCGGTGGCGGGCCGACCCAGGTCAGCCCCGCATCGATGACGGCCTGGGCGAAGTCGGCGTTCTCGCTCAGGAAGCCGTAACCGGGGTGCACCGCGTCAGCGCCACTGGCGCGGGCGGCCTCCAGCAGCCGGTCGATGCGCAGGTAGCTGTCGGCCGCGGTGCGCCCGCCCAGCGCGAAGGCGCTGGTGGCTTCGCGCACATGCAGCGCGGTGGCATCGGTCTCGCTGTACACCGCCACGGTGGCCACGCCCATGCGGTGCGCGGTGCGGATGACGCGCCGCGCAATCTCGCCCCGGTTGGCGATGAGCAGGCGTTGCACGGCGTGACCGGTGTGAAAGGCCATGGTCAGCGCGGCTTCTTGGCCATGCCCATGGTCTTGGCCAGGATGCCGAGCATGACCTCGTCCGCCCCGCCACCGATGGAGGCCAGGCGACCGTCGCGGTACATGCGCGAGACCTTGTTCTCCAGCGTGAAGCCCATGCCGCCCCAGAACTGCAGGCAGGTGTCGGGCACCTGCCGGTTCAGGCGACCGGCCTTGAGCTTGGCCATGGTGGCCCATTCGGTCACGTCCTCGCCGGCCACATAGCGCTCGCAGGCGAGATACGTGAGCGCACGCAGCGATTCCACCTCGGTGCGCAGCTCGGCCAGCTTGAACTGCACCCACTGCTGGTCGATCAGGTGGGCGCCGAAGAGCTGGCGTTCACGCGCCCATTCAATCGTCCATTCGATGCAGTTGTTCAGCGCTTCCAGCGTGCTGGCGGCACACCACAGACGCTCCTCCTGGAACTGCTGCATCTGGTAGATGAAGCCCGCGCCTTCCTCGCCGATGCGGTAGCGCTGCGGCACGCGCACCTCGTCGAAGTGCAGCAGGCCGGTGTCGCTGCTGTGCATGCCGATCTTGCGGATCTTCTTCCCCACCTCGAAGCCCTTGACCGGCTTGCCGCCTTCGCGCAGCGGCACCATGACCAGGCTCTTGTTCCGGTGGGCCGGGCCGTCGCCGGTGTTGACCAGCAGGCAGATCCAGTCGGCCTGCAGGCTGTTGGTGATCCACATCTTCTGGCCGGAGATGACGTAGTCGTCGCCGTCCTTGCGGGCATGGGTGCGGATGGCGGCCACGTCGCTGCCGGCGCCGGGTTCGCTCACGCCGATGCAGGCCACCGCCTCGCCGGCAATGGCCGGCGCCAGGAACTGCGCCTTGAGCTCCTCGCTGCCGAAGCGGGCCAGCGCGGGCGTGGCCATGTCGGTCTGCACGCCGATGGCCATGGGCACGCCGCCGCAGTGGATGTGCCCCAGCGTCTCGGCCATGGCCACGCTGTAGCTGTAGTCCAGGCCGGCGCCACCGTACGCCTCAGGCTTGGTCAGGCCCAGCAGCCCCAGGCGGCCGAGTTCGCGGAACACCTCGTGGGCCGGGAACATCTCGGCGGCTTCCCATTCGTCCACATGCGGGTTGATGTGGTCGTCGATGAAGCGCCGGAGCGTCTTCTGCATCTCGCGGTGTTCATGGGTGAACTGCATGGGCTGTCTCCTCGGAGGGGGTGTCGGGCTTGCAGGCGGGCTACATGCGGGCGACCGCGAACTGCATCGGCCGTGGTGTGCGTTGCGCGGCCTCGGCCACGGTATCGAGGCAGAACGCGAGCACCGTGCGGGTGTCGCGCGGGTCGATGACGCCGTCGTCCAGCACCAGCCCGCTGGTGAAGAAGGTGTCGGCCTGCTGGTCGAAGCGCTGCACGATGGCGTCCGACTGGGCCTTGAGCTGCGCCTGCACCTCGGGCGTGTCGGTGGCCACACCTTTGCGGGCCAGCCCGGCCTCGGCCACGATCTGCATGGTGCGGGCCGCCTGCTCGCCGCCCATGACGGCCGTGCGCGCGCCGGGCCAGCTGAACAGGAAGCGCGGTGCATAGGCCCGGCCGCACATGCCGTAGTTGCCGGCGCCGAAGCTGGCGCCGCACTGCACCGTGATCTGCGGCACCGTGGCGTTGGCCACCGCCTGGATCATCTTGCTGCCGTGCTTGATCATGCCGGCCTGCTCGCTCTCGCGGCCCACCATATAGCCGGTGGTGTTCTGCAGGTACACGATGGGGTGGTCGAGCTGGCACATCCACTGGATGAAGTGGGTGGCCTTGTTGGCGCCGGCCACGTCGATCGGGCCGTTGTTGCCGATGATGCCCACCGCATGCCCGCCGATGCGGGCCTGCACGCACACGGTGGCGGCGCCGTACAGCGGCTTGAATTCGAGCAGGTCGGATGCGTCGACCAGCCGCAGCATGACCTCGCGCAGGTCCACCGGCTCGCGGTGGTGGGCGGGCATGATGGACAGCAGCTCGTCGGCGTCGAACCGGGACGGCTCGGGCGAAGGGCGCGGTGGCGGTGGCGTTGGCGTTGTGGACTGCCAGCCGGTGCGGGCCACCACCTCGCGCGCCAGGCCCAGGGCTTCGCGGTCGTCCTCGGCCAGGTGTTCGCCCAGGCCGGAGGTGGTGGCATGCATCTCGGCGCCGCCCAGTTCTTCCTCGGTGGCCACTTCGCCGGTGGCGGCCAGCAGCAGGGGCGGGCCGGCCAGAAAGGCGCGGGAGCGGCCACGCACCAGGATCACCACGTCCGACAGGCCGGGCATGTAGGCGCCGCCCGCCGTGCCCGAGCCGTGCTGCACCGTGATCACCGGCAGGCCGGCGGCCGAATGGCGGGCCAGGTTGCGGAACAGGCCGCCGCCGAGCACGAAGCCTTCCACCTCGTAGCGCATGAGGTTGGCACCGGCGCTCTCCACCAGGTGGATGAAGGGCAGACGGTTCTCCAGCGCGATGGTCTGCACCCGCAGGATCTTCTCCAGCCCGCGCGGCTGGATGGCACCGGCCTCGATGCCCGAATCGCTGGCCACCACCATGCAGCGCACGCCCGACACGAAACCGATGCCGGCCACCATGCCGCCACCGGGCACCGAGCGCTCGGGGTCCGTGGTGTCCTGCAGGTAGCCGGCCAGCGAACACAGCGGCAGCCAGGGTGCGCCGGGGTCGAGCAGCAGGGCGATGCGTTCGCGCGGCAGCAGC
This sequence comes from uncultured Hydrogenophaga sp., assembly GCF_958439165.1. Taxonomy (GTDB): domain Bacteria; phylum Pseudomonadota; class Gammaproteobacteria; order Burkholderiales; family Burkholderiaceae_C; genus Hydrogenophaga. The sequence goes on from NZ_OY288131.1 coordinate 89,638, forward strand.
TGGCCGCGCCGCTCGAAGGTGGGCCGGCTGCGGGCCGAGGCGGCGGCGGCCCGCTCTTCCAGCGCACGCCACTGGCCGATGCGCGCCAGCATGGCCTCGCGCCGCTGCAGGGCCTGCGGGTCGTCGGCGCAAAAGCGGCTTTCGAACCGGGCACTGCTCATGCGGGCTCCTTCAGGAACAGTTGCAGCGCGGCCTGGGTGAGGTCGTCCAGCGTGGCACGACGGGTCGGGTCGTACCACTGCACCGCCCAGTTCAGGGCGCCGAAGATCATCAGCCGGGCCAGCGACGGGTCGCCCTGCAAGGCGCCCTGGGCATGCAGGGCCTGCAGCACCGGCACCCAGGCGGCTTCGTAGCCGCTGCGCAGCCGGTTGACGGCATCGCGCTGGGGCGCACTCAGCGAACGCCATTCGTACAGCATGACCGGGATGAAGTCGCTCTCCGGGCCGAGCAGCACGTCGAAATGGCTGCGCACCAGCACGCGCAGGCAGTCGCGCGCGCCGAGCGGGCGGCCCTGGTGCTGGGCAGCGTCGGCGGCGGTCTGCATGGCGGCCGCCTGGTGGCGGGTGGCGCGCTCCATGCCCTCGGTCATGACGGCGGCCAGCAGGGCCTGCTTGTTCTCGAAGTGGTAGAAGGGCGAACCCGGCTGCATGCCGGCAGCGGATGCGATGTCGCGGGTGGTGGTGGCGTCGAAACCCTGCTGGCGGAACAGGCCGGCGGCCGCACGCAGCAGCAGCTGGCGCCGGTTGCCGTCGTCGCGCTCGTCGGCGGTCTTGCGGGGGCGCCCGCGGGCTCGGCGTTCGGCGGGCAACAGGGGAGCGGTGGCAGGCATGGCGCTGACCATAGCAGCGGGTCGAATTTTCAGCAAGCGTACGCTCTGCAAAAATCAGATGGACTGCGCGGCCGCCATGGACAATACCGCCATGGACTTTTCCTTCTGGATTCTGGTGGGCGCCATCGGCGCCTTCTTCTACAACCGCTACGAGCAGGCGCGCCGGGTGCTCATGCTGCGGGCCATGCTGCACCCCTACCAGCTCGAACAGCTGATGCAGACCTTGCTGGAGGGCTACATGCGCGCCCTGGGCGAGGCCGACGAGGAACGACGCCGCAGCATCTGGCAGGTGATGGAGGGGCACGAGACCCTGCTGGTGTCGCAGATGCAGCGGCTGGCGGCCGACACGGCGTCGATGGCCGGGCCGATGGGCCGGGTGTCGCGCCTGCCCCTGCTGCTGCCAGGCGTGACCCGCTGGTGGCCCAAGGCCTGCTTCGAGCTGTCGCAGGCGCTGCGCATCCATGCCGACGGCATCACCCGCGTGGCCCACAACGAGACCGGTCTGACCCCGCGCGACAAGGCGTTCTGCATGAGCGCCGAACTGCTGCTGTTCCAGCACACCTGCCACTGGTACTGCCGCTCGCGCACCACCGCGTCGACCCGGCTGGTGGCCCGCCACCAGACCAGCCATGCGCAGGCCCTGGCCGCCGCATCGGCCGGCACCCGCGAGGGGCTGATGGCCATCGGCGCGGTCTGAACCGGCGGCGGGGCCGGCAGCGCACAATGCGGCGATGGACATGACCTTCGACACCTTCCGCGCCCAGGCCCTGGCCCGGGGATTCGACGAAGTGCTGGAGCGGCACTGGGAGCCGCACGCGGTGCTGGACGAACACACCCACCCCTTCGCGGCCGACGCCGTGGTGTCTGCCGGCGAAATGTGGCTCACCGTGGCGGGTGAGACCCGGCACCTGCTGCCAGGCGACACCTTTGCGCTGGAACGCGATGTGCCGCACAGCGAGCGCTACGGCGCACAGGGCGCCACTTACTGGGTGGCCCGCCGCACCGGCTGAGCCGGCGTCGCTTCAGGCCTCGCGCCGCAGGATCACGTACCAGCCCATCAGGGGCTTCCCCTGGTCCTGGCGGATCGGGGCTTCCCACAAGGCCTGCACCGCCAGCCGATGGGCCGCCGCCAGCTGCTCCACGCTGCCTCGGCCATGGGCATAACGCAGGCTGGGGCGCAACTGCAGATCGCGCCCGGCATCGGCCTGCTCCACCGAGAACGCCAGCAGGCCGCCCGGGTTCAGCCGGGGCACGACGGCCTCGAACACCGAGGCCAGCGGGCCGGTGTAGATGAACACGTCGGCGGCGACCACCAGATCGGCCGGGCGGCCATCGGCCCGCAGCCATTCCAGCAGGCCGGCCTCGTCCACACGTCGATAGGCACCGCTGGCACGGGCCTGGGCGACCATGGCCGGCGCGATGTCCACACCGTCCACCGCATCGGCCAGCGGAGCGATCAGGCGGCCGCAGAGGCCAGTGCCGCAACCCAGGTCCAGCACCTGCCCGAAACGCCGGCCGGCATCCAGCAGCGGCCGCAGCAAGGTTTCGTGGGCGGTGTAGCGCAGGGTGTGCACCAGGTGGTCCTGGAAGTCGTCGGCATAGTCGTCGAACAGCGACTGGGCATAGGCCTCGGGCGGGGCCGGCGGGTCGGGCACGTCCTGCACGGCCGCCAGGTAGTAGCGGTGAAGCGCCTCGCTGGCCCCGCAGTCCAGGGCCTGGCGGTAACACCGCGCCGCCTCCTGCAGGTGACCGGTCTCGCGCATCAGGTGGCCGCGTTGCGACCAGGCTTCGGCCACGCGGTCGTCCAGCGCCAGGGTCTGGTCCAGCGCAGCCAGCCCCTCTTCCAGCCGGTTCATGCGCAGCAGGGCGATGGCGCGGGTCAGTGCCATGCCGGTGTCCTGCCGGGCGGCCTCGGCGAGCAGTTCGACCGCGTCGGCCCAGCGCTGCTGGTGGAACCGCATCAGGCCCAGGTTGCCCATGACCGAGGCGCGTCCCGGCACCAGGGCCAGGGCGGCTTCGTAATCGGCGGCCGCCTCGTCCACCCGGCCGGCCTCGGCATGGGCGTTGCCGGAAACGAACAGGGCCCGGGCCTGATCGGTGCGCGGGTCGAGGGTCATGGAAGCGACATGACGTGAAGGTGTCAGACCTTCGAGAAGTCCGGCTTGCGGCGCTCCATGAAGGCACCGAAGGCCTCGCGGGCGGCCGGCTCGCGCAGCATGCGTCCGAAGCTGGCACCTTCTTCGACCATGACGGCCTGCACCTGGGCGGCCTGACCCTTCTTCATGAGGCGCTTGGTCTCGATCAGGCTGCTCAGGGGTTTGGCCGCCAGCTTGGCAGCCACCGTGTGGGCATAGCTGCGGGCCTCGGTGGGCGGCAGCACCCGGTTGACCAGACCCACCTCCAGCGCGGCCTCGGCCATGAAGGGCTCGCCCAGCAGCAAGGCTTCGGCGGCACGGTGGTAACCCATCATCTGCGGCACCAGCAGGCTGCTGGCGGCTTCCGGGCACAGGCCCAGGTTGACGAAGGGCATGGAGAAGGCGGCGTTGTCGCCGGCATAGACCAGGTCGCAATGGAACAGCAGCGTGGTGCCGATGCCCACCGCCGGGCCGCAGACGGCCGCGAGCACCGGCTTGGGGAAGGCGGCGAGCCCGCGCAGGAAGCGGAACACCGGCGCATCCTCGCCGGCCGGGGGCTGGTTCAGGAAGTCGGCGATGTCGTTGCCGGCCGAGAAGATGGTCTCGTGGCCCTGGAACATGACCACGCGCACGGCGGCATCGTCCTGCGCAGCCTGCAGGGCATCGGCCATGGCGCCGTACATGGCGGCGGTGATGGAGTTCTTCTTGTCGAGGCGGTTGAAGGTGATGCTGCAGACGCCGGCTTCGGTGTGGACGAGGATGTCGCTCATGGGGTTGTCTCGATGGATGCTGATGGCGGTCCGGCAGGCCCGGACACGGGCGCACAAATTAACACGAAAGCCCGGTACGGATTGGAGCGGGGCGCCCAGGCCCGGCTCCTAAACTCTCGCCATGCGAATACTCCTCACCCTGTTGCTGGCGCTGCCGCTGTGCACGCTGCCGGCCCTGGCCCAGACACCTCCCCAGACGCCAGCCGTGACGGCCGACGGCGGCTCCCGCCCCAAGGTGGCGCTGGTGCTCTCCGGCGGCGGCGCGCGCGGCTTTGCCCATGTGGGCGTGCTCAAGGCGCTGGAAGCGGCCAGGGTGCCGGTGGACATGATCGTGGGCACGTCGATGGGCGCCATCGTGGGCGGGCTGTACGCCAGCGGCATGACGGCCGACGAGCTGGAGCGCGAGATCCTGGCGGTGCAGTGGGGCGACCTGTTCAACAGCCGGGAGCCACGCCAGATGCTGTCGCAACGCCGCAAGGAAGAGGACTTCGAACTCTCGCCGGTGCTGGCCCTGGGCTTCCGGGACAGCGAATTCCGCCTGCCCACCGGGGCGGTGTCGAGCCGCGCGCTGGAGATGCTGCTGCGCCGCTACACCCTGCCCACCCGCCACCTGGAGAGTTTCGACCAGCTGCCCACCCCGTTCCGGGCCGTGGCCACCGACATGGAGACCGGCCGGCCGGTGGTCATGGACAGCGGCGACCTGGCCACCGCCCTGCGCGCCAGCATGTCGGTGCCGGGCGTTTTCTCGCCGGTGACGGTGGGCGAGCGCATCCTGGGTGACGGTGGCCTGGTGGACAACCTGCCGGTGGGCGTGGCCCGCCGCATGGGGGCGGACATCATCATCGCGGTCAACATCGGCACGCCGCTGGCCGGCCGCGAAACCCTGGGCACGGTGCTGGGCATCACGGCGCAGATGGTCAACATCCTGACCGAGCAGAACGTGCAGGCCAGCATTGCCACGCTCACCCCGTCGGACCTGCTGCTCACGCCGCCGCTGGGCCGGCTGACCTCGGCCGACTTCGAGCGTGCGCCCGAGCTGGTGCGCATCGGCCGCGAATATGCCGACTCCATGACCGAGGCCCTGCAACGCTTTGCGGCCCCGCCCGACCGCTATGCCCGCTGGGTCAGCGCGCGGGTGGAGCAGGCGGTGGGCAACACCGAGCGCGTGGGGCGCATTGCCAGCATCCGGTTCGAGGGCGTCGATGAACGCCGCGCCGAACGCCTGGCAGCCAGCATGGACACCGGTGTGGGCCAGCGGGTGGATGTGGACCGCATCGAGGACGACCTGCAGAAACTCGCTGCCACCGGCGACTATGAGCGCATCGACTACAGCCTGGTGCGCCGCCCCGGCACCGACCGGGAGGACCTGTCCATCCTCGTGCGCGAGAACAACTGGGGGCCGAACTACCTGCGCCTGGGCATCGACCTGCGGACCGACTTCCAGGGCCAGGGTGCCTTCAACCTGCGCCTGAGCCACAACCGCCACTGGCTCAACGACAGCGGGGCCGAATGGCGCAACCGGGTGCAGCTGGGCGAGACGCTGGGCGTGTTCTCCGAGATCTACCAGCCGCTGGGCCTGGCCAGCGAACGCTTCGTGGCGGCCTATGTGGATGCCCGCCTGCGCAGGGTGGAGCTGTTCGGGGCATCGGGCGACGCCCTGGCGCTGGTGCAGCGGCAGGGGGTGCAGGTGGGCGCCGACATCGGCTGGCCGATCGGCCTGCGCGGCACCATCGGCGAGATGCGGCTGGGGGTGATCGGCGCACAGCGCGCCACCACCCCCGAACTGGTGTCCAGCGCGATACCGGCCAACATCGCCCAGACCCAGCGGTGGCGCGAGGCGGGCCTGCGCGCCACCGTGATCGCCGACCAGCTGGACTACGCCAATTTCCCGTCGAAGGGTTACCGGGCCGTGGGTGAGGCGGTGGTGGGCCGGCGCAGCTACGACAACCTGCCCTCGGACCGCTTCGACCGTGTCGAGGCTTCCGTGACGGCGGTGAAGAGCTGGGGACCGCACACGCTCAACCTCGGTGCCCGTCTGGCGCGCGCCAGCGACGTGCCGCTGGGCGCCGTGGACGAGTACTCGCTCGGCGGCTTCCAGCAGCTCTCGGGCTACCGGGTAGGACAGGTGGCCGGCAACTACCTGGCCTTCGGGCGGCTCACCTACTACCGGCGGCTGCCGGTTGACGCCGGTCCGGCGCGCGCCCTGTTCGCGGGCGGTTCGCTGGAAGCCGGCAACGCCTGGGCCAGCCGGCGCGATGTGTCGCTGAGCACACTGCGGGGTGCCGGCAGCCTGTTCATCGGCGCCGACACCGGCATCGGTCCGCTCTACCTGAGCCTGGTGAGCGCACCGCGCGGCTTCACCGGCCTGTACCTGTTCCTGGGCCGGCCCTGAACGGCACCGGCTGCAGGCAGGTCACTCCTTGTAGTAGACGACCTGGTGGGTGGTGACCAGCAGCCGCCCTTCGGCGTCCCAGAGGTGAGCCTGCTGGTCGGAGAAGCCGTTGCGGAAGGCGCTGGCGCCGCATTCGGCCAGCAGCCAGCCCTCGCCCACCGCAGCCAGGTCGGCCGAGCCGGCATGGAAGTACACCGTCATGGAGACGGTGCCTGCCGGCACGCGGGTGGCGCGGCGCAGCCAGATGCGCGGGAAGAACACGTCGGACATGGCCGTGAGGCTGGCGAAGTCGAGCGCTCTCGGCGGTTCGTCGCGCACCCACAGCGTGGTACCGGCCGGGTTCTCGGCGCCGTCCCAATGCCGGGGCAGCGAGCCCTTGGCGAAGCGGATGTCGTAGCGCTCGATCCAGGGCACCGGTGCTTCCGGCCGGCGGGACAGGGCCGCCGCCGACAGCACCTGGGGCTGCGGCGCATCGTCCACGCTCCAGGTGGTGCGACGCGCGGCCGTGATGGCCGTGGCGGTGACCACCACCTCGTCCTGCTGCATCAGGCTCACCGACCAGTGCTGGGTGGAGCGGTTGGTGCGCACCGGGTGCGCGTGCACCTCGAAGGCGCCGTCGGCCACGGCGGCAGCGAAATTCACGGTGAGCGAGAGCGGCTCGCCCAGCCGGTCAGGGTGCTGAAGGATGGCCTGCACCAGGGTGGCGGCGGTGATGCCGCCGTAGGGCCCGACCATGTTGGCGTAGGCCGGCGAGGTGGCGCCCTGCCAGGCGCCGGGGCCGGTCGCCCGCAGGGAGACGGCCGCGTCGAAGGGATGGTTCATGCGGGCGGTTATACCCGCTCGAAGATCCCGGCTGCGCCCTGCCCCATGCCCACGCACATGGTGACCATGCCGTACTTCTTGTTGTGGCGCTGCAGCGCGTGCACCACGGTGGCCGAACGGATGGCACCGGTGGCGCCCAGCGGGTGGCCCAGTGCAATGGCGCCGCCCATGGGGTTGACCTTGGCCGGGTCCAGGCCCAGGGTGTTGAGCACCGCCAGCGATTGCGCGGCAAACGCCTCGTTCAGCTCGAACCAGTCGATGTCGTCCTGCTTCAGGCCAGCGTTCTTCAGCGCGGCCGGAATGGCTTCGACCGGACCGATGCCCATGATGTGCGGCGGCACACCGCGGCTGGCGTAACTGACGAAGCGGGCCAGCGGCTTGAGGTTGTAGCGCTTCAGGGCCGCCTCGCTCACCAGGATGAGTGCGCCGGCGCCGTCGCTGGTCTGCGAGCTGTTGCCGGCCGTGACCGAGCCGCGCGCCGCAAACACGGTGCGCAGCTTGCCCAGACCTTCCAGCGTGGTGTCGGGGCGGGCGCCTTCGTCCAGGCTGATGGTGCGGGTGCGGGTGGACACCTCGGCGGTGGCCAGGTCGACGCTGCGGTCGGTCACCTCCACCGGCGTGATCTCGTTGGCGAACTCGCCGTTCTTCATGGCGATGAGGGCGCGCTGGTGCGACTGCAGGGCGAAGGCGTCCTGCGCGTCGCGCGACACCTTCCACTGCTGCGCCACCTTCTCGGCGGTCAGGCCCATGCCGTAGGCGATGCCGTAGCTCTCGATGTCCTCGGTGCTGCGGAAGATGGTGGGCGACAGGCTGGGGCTGTTGCCCATCATGGGCACCATGCTCATGCTCTCGGTGCCGGCAGCGATCATCACGTCGGCCTCACCGACGCGGATGCGGTCGGCCGCCATGGCCACGGCCGACAGGCCGGAGGCGCAGAAGCGGTTGACGGTGATGCCGCCCACGCTGTGCGGCAGGCCCGCCAGCACCGCACCCACGCGCGCCACGTTCAGGCCCTGCTGGCCTTCCGGAATGGCACAGCCGCAGATGATGTCTTCCACCGACTTCGGATCCAGGTTGGGCACCTGGGCCATGGCCGAACGCAGCACATGGGCCAGCAGCTCGTCGGGGCGAAGGTTCCGGAACGAGCCCTTGTGGGAACGGCCGATGGGCGTGCGGGTGGCGGCGACGATGTAGGCGTCTTGAATCTGTTTGCTCATGTCGCTTCCTCAGTTGCGGACGGGCTTGCCGGTGTTGAGCATGCCCAGAATGCGCTCTTGCGTTTTCGGATGGACGATCAGGGCGCAGAAGGCCTGGCGCTCCAGCGTCATCAGGTATTCCTCGCTGACCAGGGTGCCGGGGTCGACATCACCGCCGGTGACCACCTTGGCGATCAGGCTGGCGATGTGGAAGTCGTGCTGGCTGATGAAGCCGCCGTCGCGCATGTTGACCAGCTGGCCCATGATGGTGGCGCGACCGTCGCGGCCGGCCACCGGGAACAGGCGCTTGTGCGGCGCCCGCCAGCCGCTGGCAAACATCGCACGGGCTTCGTTGATGGCCACGAACAGCAGCTCGTCCTTGTGCGGCACCACCACGTCCGACGGCAGCAGGTAGCCCAGCTGGCGCGACTCCAGCGCACTGGTGCCGACCTTGGCCATGGCCGCAGCGGTGAAGCCCTCGGTCAGGAAAGGCAGCAGGTCTTTGCCGGTGGAGGCTTCGGCGTTCTCGGCCGCGCGGCGGGCAATGTAGGTCAGGCCGCCGGCACCAGGCACCAGACCCACGCCCACTTCCACCAGACCGATGTAGCTCTCCATGTGGGCCACGCGGCGCGCGCTGTGCACCGCCAGCTCGCAGCCGCCGCCCAGGGCCAGGCCACGGATGGCCGAGACCACCGGCACGTTGGCATACCGCAGGCGCAGCATCATCTGCTGCATGAAGCCTTCGGCCTCTTCGATGGCGGACACACCCACGGCCATGAAGGCGGGCAGCATGGCCTGCAGGTCGGCACCGGCGCTGAAGGGCTCGTCGCCCGACCAGATCACCAGACCCTGGTAGCGCTGCTCGGCCAGGTCGACGGCGGCCATCAGGCCCTCGCAGACCTCGGGGCTGATGGCGTGCATCTTGGTCTTGATGCTGGCGATCAGCACCTGGTCGTCCAGGGTCCAGACGCGCAGGCTGTCGTTCTCTTCAATGGTGGTGCCGGCGGTGCGGTAGTCGGCACCGCCCTCGCCCAGCAGGCGCTCGGGGAAGTGCTGGCGCGCATGCACCGGCAGCACCCGGTACGGCTCGAACACGCCCTGGGCCGGGTTCCACGAACCCTGAGGCGTGTGCACGCCACCGGCTTCGGCCACCGGGCCCTTGAACACCCACTCGGGCAGCGGTGCCTTGCACAGCGCACGGCCGGCGTCGATGTCCTCCTGGATCATCTTCGCCACCTCCAGCCAGCCGGCTTCCTGCCACAGCTCGAACGGGCCCTGCTTCATGCCGAAGCCCCAGCGCATGGCCTGGTCGACATCGCGCGCGGTCTCGGCGATGGTGGCCAGGTGCACCGCAGCGTAGTGGAAGCTGTTGCGCAGGATGGCCCAGAGGAACTGGCCTTGCGGCCCTTCGGCATTGCGCAGCAGGCGCAGGCGTTCGGCGGCCGGCTTCTTGAGCATGCGGCCGTACACCTCGTCGGCCTTCTGGCCGGCCGGCACGTACTCGCCGCTGTCCAGCTCGAAGCGCATCACGTCGCGACCGACCTTCTTGTAGAAGCCGGCCTTGGTCTTCTGGCCCAGGTTCCCGGCTTCCAGCAGGGCCTTGAGGACCGGCGGGGTGCCGAAGCTGCCGTAGAACGGGTCGGTGGCCTCGCTCAGGTTGTCCTGCAGCGTCTTGATGACGTGGGCCATGGTGTCCAGGCCCACCACGTCGGCGGTGCGGAAGGTGCCGGAGCTGGCGCGGCCCAGGCGCTTGCCGGTGAGGTCGTCCACCACGTCGAAGCTCAGGCCGAAGTTCTCGACCTCCTTCATGGTGGAGAGCATGCCGGCAATGCCGATGCGGTTGGCCACGAAGTTGGGCGTGTCCTTGGCCCGCACCACGCCCTTGCCCAGACCGGTGGTGACGAAGGTCTCCAGGTCGTCCAGGATGTGGGGCTCGGTGGTGGGGGTGGCGATCAGCTCCACCAGCGTCATGTAGCGCGGCGGGTTGAAGAAGTGGATGCCGCAGAAGCGCGGCTTGATCGATTCCGGCAGGGCCTCGGAGAGCTTGGTGATCGACAGGCCCGAGGTGTTGGACGCCACGATCGCGTGCTCGGCCACGAAGGGCGCGATCTTCCTGTAGAGGTCGAGCTTCCAGTCCATGCGCTCGGCGATGGCCTCGATGATCAGGTCGCAGTCACGCAGCTGCTCCATGTGATCTTCGTAGTTGGCCTGGCCGATGAGCTCGGCGTCGCGGGCCACGCCCAGCGGCGAGGGCTTGAGCTTCTTGAGGTTCTCGACCGCACGGGTGACGATGCCGTTCTTCGGGCCTTCCTTGGCGGGCAGGTCGAACAGCACCACCGGGACCTTGACGTTGACCAGGTGCGCAGCGATCTGCGCGCCCATCACGCCGGCGCCGAGCACGGCGACTTTCCTGACATTGAATCGGTTCATGGAATTTCCAGAAAGGGAGAGGGCGCGGGTCACTGGACCCGCTGCCAGGTCTGCGTGCGGTAGAACGGGCCGAGGTAGCCGCGCATCTCCAGCTGCTGACCGCCGTTCACCGGCTTGAGCCGGTTGCGGTAGACCTTGCCGTTGTTGGGATCGACGATGGTGCCGCCCTCGTACAGGGTCGGGTCACTGGCGCTCTGGCGCACGCCGCGCAGGATGTTCATGCCCAGCACCGGCTGGTCCTTGCGGTCGTCGGTGCATTTCTCGCACACCGACTTGGGGTCGGTGGACGGGTCCAGCAGGCGCTCGATGTGGCCGACGAACACGCCGTCCTTCTCGGTGATGCGCACCAGCGACTTCTCCTTGCCGGAATCGTCGTCGATGGTCTTCCACAGACCGGCCGGGGTCATCTGCGCAGAGGCAGCGGTACCGGCCAGGGCCAGCAGGGCGGCGAGCAGCGTCGTCTTCATGGCGATCAGGCCAGGGCTTCGTCGGTGTTCATCAGCACCGCGGCGCCTGCACGCGCGGTGCGCATGAGGGTGGCGGTCTCGGGGAACAGCTTGGCGAAGTAGAAGCGTGCGGTCTGCAGCTTGGCGGTGTAGAACGGGTCGGTGCTGCCTTCGGCGATCTTCTTCAGCGCCTCGCGGGCCATCAGCGCCCAGAAGTAGCCGAACACCAGGTGACCGGCCACCCGCAGGTAGGGCACGGCGGCGGCACCGGCCTCGTCGGGGTTCTGCAGCGCCTTGAAGCCGATCTCGGTGGTGAACTTGGTCATCTGCTCACCCAGGTAGGCCACCGGGTTGATGAACTCGGCCATCTTCTCGTTGACGCCCTCTTCCTCCACCAGACGGCCCACCAGCTTGCCGAACTTGCGCAGCGTGGCGCCGTTGTTGCCCAGCACCTTGCGGCCCAGCAGGTCCAGCGACTGGATGGTGTTGGTGCCCTCGTAGATCATGTTGATGCGGGCGTCGCGCACGAACTGCTCCATGCCCCATTCCTTGATGTAGCCGTGGCCGCCGAACACCTGCTGGCACTCGGTGGCGGCCAGGTAACCGTTGTCGGTCAGGAAGGCCTTGGAGATGGGGGTCAGCAGCGAGAGCATCTCGTCGCTGTCCTTGCGGACCTTCTCGTCCGGGTGGCTGTGCACCTTCTCCAGCAGCACGGCACAGAACAGCGCCAGGGCACGGCCACCTTCGGCATAGGCCTTGGCGGTGAGCAGCATGCGGCGCACGTCGGGGTGCACGATGATCGGGTCGGCCGGCTTGTCCTTGGCCTTGACGCCGGAGAGGCTGCGCATCTGGATGCGGTCCTTGGCATAGGCCAGGGCGTTCTGGTAGGCCACTTCGGTCAGGCCCAGCGACTGGTTGCCCACGCCCAGGCGGGCGGCGTTCATCATGACGAACATGCCCTGCATGCCCTTGTTGGGCTGGCCGACCATGGTGCCCACGGCGCCGTCGAGCACCATCTGGCAGGTGGCGTTGCCGTGGATGCCCATCTTGTGCTCCAGGCCGCCGCAGTAGATGCCGTTACGTTCGCCCAGGCTGCCGTCCTTGTTCACCAGGAACTTGGGCACCACGAACAGGCTGATGCCCTTGATGCCGGGAGGCGCATCGGGCAGGCGGGCCAGCACCAGGTGCACGATGTTGTCGGCCATGTCGTGTTCACCGGCGCTGATGAAGATCTTGTTGCCGGTGAGCTTGTAGGTGCCATCGGGCTGCGGCTCGGCCTTGGTGCGCATCAGGCCCAGGTCGGTGCCGCAATGGGGTTCGGTCAGGCACATGGTGCCGGTCCATTCGCCGCTGATCATCTTGGCGAGATACGTGGCCTTCTGCTCGTCGGTGCCGTGGGTGTGCAGCGAGGCATAGGCACCGTGGGTCAGGCCGGGGTACATGGTCCAGGCCTGGTTGGCCGAGTTCATCATCTCGTACAGGCACTGGTTCACCGCCAGCGGCAGGCCCTGACCACCGTACTCGGGGTCGGAGCTGAGCGCGGCCCAGCCGCCTTCGATGTACTGCTTGTAGGCTTCCTTGAAGCCCTTGGGCGTGGTCACTTCATGGGTCTTGGGGTCGAGCTTGCAGCCCTCGGTGTCGCCGCTGATGTTCAGCGGGAAGATCACCTGGCTGGCGAACTTGCCGGCCTCTTCGAGCACCGCGTTGATGGTGTCGACATCGATCTCGGCATGCGCCGGCATCTCGCGGAAGGTCTCGGTGACCTGGAGCACTTCGTGCATCACAAACTGCATGTCGCGCAGAGGCGGGTTGTAGACGGGCATGGTGAACTCCTTGCTGGGGTATGTGAGAAGGGAAAAGGGATCAGCGCTGGCGGGTGGAAGCCGCGGTGGGCGCTGCGGAGGCGGTGGGCTGGTGGCGGGCCAGGATGCTCTCGAAGGCACGCACGGCGCGCTCGATCGACTCCGGGCTGTGGAGGAAACGGGCTTCGTAGTGCAGCGCCAGGATCAGGGCGTGCACCTCGAAGGCCAGCTGGGCTGCATCGGTGCCGGGGGCGAGGTGACCCTCGGCCACCGCGATGTCGATGGCCCGGCGCATGGCGGCCAGCCAGGTGTTGACCGAGCCGGCCAGTGCGTCGCGCACCGGGCCGGTCCGGTCGTGGAACTCCACCGCGCCGCTGATGTAGATGCAGCCCGAGTCGATCTCGACCGAGGTGCGTTTCATCCAGTTGGCGAACAGGGCCCGCAGACGCGGCAGGCCGCGCGGCAGCGCCATGGCGGGGTAGAACACCTCGTCTTCGAAACGGGTGTGGTACTCGCGGATGACCGAAATCTGCAGTTCCTCGCGGGAACCGAAGTGGGCGAACACGCCCGACTTGCTCATCTGCATGACCTCGGCCAGGGCGCCGATGGACAGGCCCTCCAGACCGATCTGCGTCGCCAGGCCGAGGGCGGCATCGACGATGGCGGCTTTGGTCTGCAGGCCTTTCTGCAGCGGACGCGATCCGTCGGCGGCGGCATCGCGCGGGCGGCGGGTGCGGGACGGAAGGGTGGTGGACATGGTGCGGCGTAGAAATCGAACGACCGTTCTATTTTTACCGCAATTCGATGACGGTGCACCGACACCCGGGTCTTTCACCCGGGATTGTTTAGGCCTGCCGCTCTAAACCAAGGGTTAACCCGGACCCGGGGCGGGCAGTTCGCGAACCGCCTCGCCGCCGATGGCCCAGACCCGGTCGCGCGGATGGCGGTCGATCGGGTGCATGCCGGTGAAATCGCCGAAAGCCGGCAGCACACCCACCGGGCGGTTCACCGGGTCGCCCAGCCAGAAACACGGCAGGCGAAGGCGCTGGCGTGCCGGGCCGTGCAGCACGGTGCAGGGGTGCCAGTGGCCTGCCAGGGTGTAGGCGCCGGCCACTGTCTGTGGCTCGTGGCACAGCGCCCAGGGGCCCACGCACCAGGGTTCGTCGTGCAGCTGCACGCCCCAGTGGCCCGGCGGGTCACCGGCAGCGGCATCGTGGTTGCCGCGCACCAGATGCAGCGTGAGGCCCGGGACCGCCGGATGGTCCCGCATGCCTTCCAGGGCGGCCTGCACGGTGTCCAGCATGACGGCGCTGCGGCCGCGCGCCGCGTGCAGCAGATCGCCCAGCACCACGAGCCGCACAGGCTGTCCGCTCTGCCAGTCCGCCGGCAGCCGGGGCAGATCGTCCAGCAGGGCACGGAGCTGGTTCAGGGTGCCGCCGGTGGAGGCTTCGGGCACCGGGACGCCCAGGCGGCGGAAACTGGCCGCCTTGCCGAAATGCAGATCGGCCACCAGCAGGGCCGCTTCATTGGGCAGCCAGACGGCGCAGGACGGGTGCAGTGCCAGGCGCAGGCCCTCGGCCAGCACCACCGGCTGCCACGGCGTGGAGCGTGCGGACGGCGTCAGGGCCGGGCACCCGGCAGGAGCAGGGCCAGCGCATGCTCCAGGCCTTCGCCCGGGCTGCGGCGGAAGCCGCTGCGGGCAAAGCGTTGCAGCCGGCCGACGCAGAAGGCGGTGATGACCGATGCATCGCCCTGGGCATCCACCGTGGGCGTGGCCGCGCCGGCGGCAGCGGCGGCTTCACGCAGGTCCTGGCGCAGGGCGGATTCGATCTTGTCGAAGAACAGGTTCATGCGCTGCTGCAGGCGCTCGTTCTCGAACACCAGGGCATCGCCGACCATCACCCGGGTCATGCCCGGGTTCTTTTCGCCGAACTGCAGCAGCAGGCCCACCAGCTTGCGGCAGCGGACCAGGGGGTCTGCCTCGCGTTCGGCCAGCTGACCGATGAGACCGAACACCGACTGCTCGATGAACTCGATCAGGCCCTCGAACATCTGGGCCTTGCTGGCGAAATGGCGGTACAGGGCAGCCTCGCTGACCTCCAGACGGGCCGCCAGCGCAGCAGTGGTCACGCGCTCGGCACCGGGTTGTTCGAGCATGGTGGCCAGCGCCTGCAGGATCTGCACGCGGCGCTCACCGGGGCGGGGCCGCTTGCGGCCGGTCGATGCGGCGTCGGCTTCGGCAGCGGGTGCCGATGCGTCGGCGGCATCGGCATCGACGGGAACGGAAGACTCGGACGGCAGGGATGTCATGGCAGGAGATCCGTGGAGGCCTGGGCCGGTGGCCGGATTCTCGCACAGCCCGATACATCCGCTTACCGCCAGACACCAGCGTGGCCGCGGGCCCCGAGGCTAGTGGGTGGCCGCATTCAGCATCACGCGGATGCGCAGGCCGCGCCCGCTGGAGCCGGCAGCGAACTCCAGCCGGGTCTGGTGCACCCGGGCAATGCTGTCGGCAATGGCCAGACCCAGACCATTGCCCTCGCCCACCGTGCCGGGCACCCGGTAAAAGCGCTGCAGCACCCGCTCGTGCTCCGGCTGCGGGATGCCGGGGCCGTCGTCTTCCACCTCGATCCAGGTGAACGCCGACGGCCCGGTCCCGTGGCCGCAGCGCAGGGTGACGCGGCCACCGGCGGGCGTGTACTTGACCGCGTTGTCCACCAGATTCATCAGCAGCTCGCGCAGCAGCCAGGCGTGGCCGAGGGTGCGGGCCGGTTGCACCTCCAGGCCAAAGTCCAGACCCCGTTCGGTGGCGGCGTCCAGGTGCACGTCCAGGGCGGTCTCGCACAGCTCGACCAGGTCGACCTGCTGGCGCGCATGGCTGTCGCCGGCCAGGGTGTCGGCGCGCGACAGGGCCAGCAGCTGGTTGGCCAGCTGCGAGGTGCGGCGGGTGGCGGCGCGCAACCGCAGCACCTGGTCGGCGCGCAAGGTGAGCAGATCGCCGCTGCCCAGGCTGCGCGCGCCCTGGGCCCATGCCTCCACCTGGGCCTGCAGACCGGCCAGCGGGGTGCGCAGCTGGTGCGCGGCATCGGCCACGAAGCGCCGCTGGGCATCGGTCTGGGCATCGACCAGGGCCAGCAGCCGGTTGAGCGAATCGACCAGCGGGCGAACCTCGGCGGGCGAGGCACCGGCGTCGAAGGGGCGCAGATCGCCCGGGGCACGGCTCTCGACCACCTGCTTCAAATCGATGAGCGGCTGCAATGCCCGGGCCACCCCCCATATGACGGCAGCGGCCGCCACCACGAACAGCAGCAGGTTGGGCAGCAGCACGCGGGTGAGCACGTCGCGCAGCCAGTGCTGGCGAGGGTCGGTGCCATCGGCCAGCATCACCACCAGTTCACCGGCATCGGTCTGCACCCGCTGGGCCACCAGCCGGTACGTCACCCCACCTTCGACCACGCTGAGGAATTCGGCGTTGTCGGTGGTGGGGAGCACGGTGGGCAGCCAGCGCTCACCCAGCAGGAGGGATCCCTGCGCGTCGAGCACACCCAGGGTGGCCGCACCCTGGCTGTCCTGCAGGAACTCGAGCAGCGACGGCGCCAGCAGCAGCGACAGCCCGGGCTGCTGGATCAGGTCGTCGGCGTCGGGCACCACCAGCTGCGCGATGCTGGACCGGGGGCCGACGATCTGCGCCTTGACCACCGAGTCGGCCAGCAGCGGCACCAGACGCTGCAGCCGCTGGTCCTGCTGGAGGGCCGCGGTGCCGGCCGCCTGGTAATTGATGGCCACGCTGATGACGGCGATGAGGGCAATGGTGGCCAGCAGCAGTACCAGCAGACGGCGCTGCAGGCCCCCGATCACCCCGTTCGAGAACAGGGGTTCAAGCAGCCGGGAGGGACGCATCGACATCGCCAGCCGCCTTGAGTTCGAGCCGGTAGCCGAAACCCCGGATGGCGCGCAGCGCGATGCCGGCCGGCTCCAGCTTGGCCCGCAGGCGGGACACGTACACCTCGATGGCGTTGGGGGTGATCTCCTTGTCCCAGCCGGTCAGTGCCACCAGCAGCTTGTCCTTGGCGGCGGGCTTGGGCGCCTGCATCAGCAGGTATTCCAGCACCGACCATTCGCGCGGACCGACTTCCAGCACCTGGCCGGCCAGCACGATGCGCCGCTGGGCCGTGTCCATCTCCAGCGGACCGAAGCTCAGCACCGCCGAAGTGGCGGCCTGGGAGCGGCGCAGCAGGGCGCGCAGGCGGGCCAGCAGTTCGGGCAGCTCGAAGGGTTTGACCATGTAGTCGTCGGCCCCGATGTCCAGGCCCTGCACCCGGTCATGCAGGGCGTCGCGGGCCGTGAGGATGAGCACCGGCATGGCCTGCCCGTGGCTGCGCAGCCGCCGGGTGAGCTCCAGACCGTCCATGCCCGGCAAGCCGATGTCGACGATGGCGGCGTCGAAGCTTTCCGACTGCAGGGCCTGCTCGGCCCGCTCGGCACTGCCGACCCAATCGACCGAATAACCGGCGTCGCACAGCCCCAGCTTCATGCCGCTGGCGACCATCACGTCGTCCTCGACCAGCAGGAGCCTCATCGCTTGATCATGGTGCCGAAGGGCTCGTTGCCGAGCACCTCCAGCAACAGGGCATGAGGAACGCGACCATCGATGATGTGCACCGCATTCACGCCGCTCCTGGCAGCGTCGAGCGCGCCGGCGATCTTGGGGATCATGCCGCCGGAGATGGTGCCGTCGTCGACCAGCTCGTCGATGCGGCGCGGGGTCAGCTCGGACAGCAGCTGGCCTTCCTTGTCGAGCACGCCGCGGATGTTGGTGAGCATGAGCAGCTTCTCGGCCTGCAGCACGGTGGCCAGCTTGGCCGCCACCACATCGGCGTTGATGTTGTAGCTCTCGTTCTGCTCGCCGAAGCCGATGGGGCTGACCACCGGGATGAACTGGTCGTCCTGCAGGGCCTTCACCACGGCCGGGTCGATGCCGATGATGTCGCCGACCTGCCCCACGTCGTGCTCGCGGGAGGGATCCTTGGTGTCGGCCAGGCGCAGCTTGCGGGCGCGGATCATGCCGCCGTCGCGGCCGGTCAGGCCCACCGCCTTGCCGCCGGCCTGGTTGATCAGGCCCACGATGTCCTGCTGCACCTCGCCGGCCAGCACCCACTCCACCACCTCCATGGTCTCGGGGTCGGTCACGCGCATGCCCTGGACGAACTCGCCCTTCTTGCCCAGGCGCTGCAGCAGGGTCTCGATCTGGGGGCCGCCGCCGTGCACCACCACCGGGTTGATGCCCACCAGCTTGAGCAGCACCACGTCCTCGGCAAACGCGGCCTGCAGGGCCGGGTCGGTCATGGCGTTGCCGCCGTATTTGATGACCATGGTACGGCCGTGGTACTTGCGGATGTACGGCAGGGCCTGGGCGAGAACGCCCGCACGGTCGAGCGGGGACAGGGGGGTGGAGGCGGTGGTGGAGGACATGGGCAGGACAGGTCGGTTGGCTCGGAAGGTCGAACCCCGGATTCTAGGGACGACACCCCCGTCCTACCCCGCCATGGGGCCGCCGCCGGGGTCAGAAATGGATGCCGCGCATCATCTGCTGCATGGCGATGGCCTCCGGCGAGAGCTGGGGCTTGGCGCCTTTGTCGCCCTTGGCGGCCGACGAATCCGGGAACATGCGGAAGCTGGTGTTCATGACGATCTGGGCCACGCGCGGCACCAGCGCATGCATGACCTGGCCGGTGACCCCAAGCCGGGTGGCGATGCGCACCGGCCGGAAGATGC
Source organism: uncultured Hydrogenophaga sp. (assembly GCF_958439165.1). Taxonomy (GTDB): domain Bacteria; phylum Pseudomonadota; class Gammaproteobacteria; order Burkholderiales; family Burkholderiaceae_C; genus Hydrogenophaga. The sequence goes on from NZ_OY288131.1 coordinate 108,235, forward strand.
AGGCCTGGGCGATCATGTCGGCCGCCTCTTCCGGGGCCAGCGTGGGCACGTTCTTGTAGATCTGGGTCGGCGCGATCATGGGCGTGCGCACCAGCGGCATGTTGATGGTGGTGAAGGTCACGCCCTGGTCGGCGAACTCGCTGGAGGCGCAGCGGGTCCAGGCGTCCAGCGCTGCCTTGCTGGCCACGTAGGCCGAGAAGCGCGGGGCGTTGGTCAGCACGCCGATGGAGCTGATGTTGACCACGTGCCCGCGCTTCTTCGCCACCATGCCGGGCAGCAGGCCCATGGTGACGCGCAGGCAGCCGAAATAGTTGAGCTGCATGGTGCGCTCGAAGTCGTGGAAGCGGTCGTAGCTGCTCTCGATGGCGCGGCGGATGGAGCGCCCGGCGTTGTTGATCAGGTAGTCCACGCCGCCGTGGTTCTGGATCAGCAGCTGCACAAAGCGGTCGCAGTCGGTCATGTCGGCGATGTCGGCTGCATAGGCCACGAAGGCGTAGCCTCGGGCCTTGGCTTCGGAACAGGCCTCGTCGAGCTTGTCCTGGTCGCGCCCGCAGATGAGGGTGGTGGCACCCGCCTCGGCGAACTTGTGGGCGGCTGCCAGGCCGATGCCCGAGCTGCCGCCGGTGACCAGCACCACCTTGCCGGCCACCGTACCCCTGAGGCTGCGGTCGATGTGCAGGTCGGGGTCGAGGTGGCGCTCCCAGTAGTCCCACAGGCGCCACGCGTAGTCGCGCAGGTTCGGGCATTCGATGCCGCTGCCCTTGAGCGCAGCCAGCGTCAGCCGGCAGTCGAACCGGGTCGGGTAGTTCACGAAGGTCATCATGTCCTCGGGCAGCCCGAGGTCCTGCATGATGGCGCGGTACACCCGGCGCACCGGGGCCAGGGCCATCAGACCCTTCTTGACGCTCTTGGGAATGAAGCCCAGCAGCGCCGCATTGACGAACAGGTTCATCTTGGGCGCGTGGGCGGCACGGCTCAGGATGTCCAGCACGTCGCCCACGCGGTAACCGGTGGGGTCGACCAGGTGGAAGCATTCACCACCGGCGCGCTGGCCGTGGCTGATGTGGTCGAGCGCCGCCACCACGAAGTCCACCGGCACGATGTTGATGCGCCCGCCCTCCAGGCCCACGCTGGGCATCCAGGGCGGCAGGATCTGCCGCATGCGCTGGATCAGCTTGAAGAAGTAGTAGGGCCCGTCGATCTTGTCCATCTCGCCGGTGCGGCTGTCGCCCACCACCGCGGCCGGCCGGTACACGGTCCAGGGCAGCTTGCACTCCTTGCGCACGATCTTCTCGCTCTCGTGCTTGGTCATGAAGTAGGGGTGGTCGATGTTCTCGGCCTCCTCGAACATGTCCTCGCGGAACACGCCTTCATACAGGCCAGCCGCCGCGATGGACGACACATGGTGAAAATGCCCGGCCGCGATCGCCCGGGCCAGCTCCACCGTATTGCGCGTGCCATCGATGTTGACCTTGACCTGGCTCTCCTCGTCGGCCTCCAGGTCGTAGACGGCAGCCAGGTGGTAGAAGTGATCGACCTGTCCCTTGAGCGCGCGGATGTCGTCCGCCGACACGCCCAGCTTCTTCTCGGTCAGGTCACCGAACACCGGCACCGCACGGCTCGGACCCACGCCCCAGAACTCGCGCAGCTGTGCCACCTTGGACTCGCTCTCGCGCCGGATCAGGAAATGCACCACCGCGCCCTTGCGCTGCAGCAGCCGGGCCACGAGGCGTTTGCCGATGAACCCGGTGGCGCCGGTGACGAAGTAATGCATGTGAGGTCTCCTGGGAACGTGAACGGGTGACGGAATCGCTGACGATTCTGGCTTGAGGGCTGCTGCTTGCGATTCCGAACAAACCCGTGGCATGCGACAGGGCCGGCCTGATGCGGCCGTTTTTAGTCTGCCTTCCCTACACAGCCCCTGCCACCGAAGCCACCATGCGGCTTTCCGCCGTGGCCCGGCCACGTCCCTTCCCCCGCATCAGGAGAGCACCATGGTCAAGAAGGTCCAGAAGAACAGCAGCGCATCGTCCAACGGCAAGGCGGCGAACCCGTCGGCCCTGTCGGGTGCCATCAAGGATTCGGCCCAGCAGATCTGGCTGGCCGGCCTCGGCGCCTTTGCCAAGGCCCAGGCCGAAGGCGGCAAGGCCTTCGAAGTGCTGGTCAAGGAAGGCCTGTCGATCCAGCGCAAGACCCAGGCAGCGGCCGAAGAACGCATTTCGGATGCCACCAGCCGCGTGAGCACCATGGCCAACGACATTTCCTCCAAGGCCGCCGGCAAGTGGGACAAGCTGGAGTCGCTGTTTGAAGAGCGCGTGGCCAAGGCCCTGGGCACCCTGGGTGTGCCGACCGCCCGCGACATCGAAGCCCTGATGGCCCGCATCGACGAGCTCAATGCCCATGTGGCCCAGCTCACCGGCAAGAGCCCGGCCCCGGCCCGCAAGCGCCCAGCAGCCAAGCCGGCCACCAAGGCCACGGCCCGACCCGCAGCCAAGGCCGCAGCGAGACCCGCTGCCAAGGCACCGGCGAAACCGGCCGCCAAAGCCGCCGCCAAGGCACCGGCCCGCAAGCGGCCGGCCGCCAAGGCCAGCTCCGCAGCCTGACCGGTCAGGCTGACCGCAGCGGGCTGCTGCATCGCAGCACGCCCGCGCTGTCTGCCGACCTACACTCGGCCGCATGAACACCCCCCGCCGCAGCCGCTCCCGCAAGGCCCCGCCCCGCCTCGCCCTGGCGCTGGCAGGAGGCGGCCCGCTGGGAGCCATCTACGAGATCGGAGCGCTGTGCGCGCTCGACGCCTGCATGCCCGGGCTGGACCTGAACCGCTGCGACCACTATGTGGGCGTGTCGGCGGGCGGCTTCATCGCGGCCGGTCTGGCCAACGGCATGACCCCGCGCGAACTGCGCGATGCATTCATCGATGACCGACCAGGCCCCCAGAGCTTCGACCCCTCATGGCTGCTCAAGCCGGCCTGGGGCGAGCTGGCCGGCCGGGCCGCGCGCGTGCCCGGACTCACGGCGAGCGCGCTGCAGGCCTGGCTCCTCCAGGGCAAGTCGTTCACCAGCGCATTCGAGCGACTGGGCGCGGCCTTGCCCACCGGCGTGCTCGACAACGAGGCCATCCACCGGCAGATCGAGCGCCTGTTCAGCCTGCCCGGCCGGACCAACGACTTCCGCCAGCTCGGCCCGAAGCTCACGCTGGTGGCCACCGAGCTCGACAGCGGCGAGGCAGCCCCCTTCGGCCGGCCCGGCTGGGACCATGTGCCGATCTCGCGCGCCATCCAGGCCAGCGCCGCGCTGCCCGGGCTGTTCCCGCCGGTGTGCATCGACGGCCAGCACTATGTGGACGGTGCGCTCAAGAAGACGGTGCACGCCTCGGTGGCGCTCGAAGACGGCATCGACCTGCTGATCTGCCTCAACCCGCTGGTGCCGTTCCAGGCCGTGCCCGACGCGCCGCGCCGGCGTGGCATCCCGGCGCTGGTGGAAGGCGGTCTGCCCGCCGTGATGAGCCAGACCTTCCGCTCGATGATCCACTCGCGGCTGGCACTGGGCTTCAAGCACTACGAGCGTGCTTACCCCGACACCGACATCCTGCTGATCGAACCCGACCAGCGCGACGCCGAACTGTTCTTTGCCAACACCTTCAGCTACAGCCAGCGCCGGGAACTGGCCGAACATGCCTTCCAGCAGACGCGCCGGCTGCTGCTGGTCCGCGCGGACGAGCTGGCGCCCCGGCTGGCGCGCCACGGCGTCGCACTCGACCGGGCCGCCTTGAGCGACCCCGACATGCGCCTGCTGCCGCCGCTGCTGCCACGTCGCGCGGTGGCGTCCGATCCGGCCTCCCGCCTGCACCAGGTGCTCGACCGTCTGCAGGCAGCCCTGCCGGCCGCCACGGCGCGAACAGCGCCATGACCGAGCGCAAGCCCCGGCGCCGCACCGCCGAGCGCATCCTGGAAACCACGCTGGCGCTGTTCAACCGCTTCGGCGAACCGAACGTCTCGACCACCCTGATCTCGGCCGAGCTCGGCATCAGCCCGGGCAACCTCTACTACCACTACCCCGCCAAGGACGAGCTGATCAACTCGCTGTGCGAACGCCACGAGCGTGCGCTGGCCGAGCTGCTGGGCGCAGCCGACGGCGTGCGGCATGTGGAAGACGCCTGGTTCTTCCTGCATTCGCTGTTCGAGATCATCTGGCAGTACCGCTTCCTGTACCGCGACCTGAACGACCTGCTGTCCAAGAACCGGGTGCTGGAAACCCGCTTCCAGGCCGTGCTGCAGGACAAGACACGCGCCATCCGCCAGATGCTGGCCAGCCTCAGCCGGCACGGTGCGGTGCAGATCGATGCACGCGAGGTCGAACCCACCGCCACCAGCATGGTGGTGGTGCTGACCTACTGGCTGAGCTTTGAATATGTGCGCGACCCTCGCCACGCCCTGGAGCCGGACAACGCCCAGCAGGCGCTGCTGCGCGGTGCCGGCCATGTGCTGCACCTGCTGGCACCGTACCTGGTGCCGGAGCAGCGCCAGCACCTGATCACGCTGATGGAGGCGTACCAGCGCTGAGCCAGCGTTCGACCAGCCGCACCCACAGGGTGGCGCCCAGCGGGATCAGGTCGTCGTTGAAGTCGTAGCTCGGGTTATGCAGGGTGCAGGGGCCGCCACCGTGGCCCATCTCGCGGTGCAGGCCGTCGCCGTTGCCGATGAACACATAGGCGCCGGGCGTGTGCTGCAGCATGTAGGCGAAGTCCTCGGCACCCATGGTGGGTTCCTGGTCCAGCAGGCCGGCTTCGCCGACGATGTCGGTCATGACACCGCGGATGAAGGCGGTCTCGGCCTTGTGGTTGATGGTGGGCGGGTAGTTGCGGCGGAAGCTGAACTCCACCGTCGCACCGAAAGCCGCTGCCGTGTGCTCGGCGATCAGCTTCATGCGCGACTCGATCATGTCGAGCACCTCGAAGGTGAAGGTGCGCACCGTACCCTGGATCACGCAGCTGTCGGGCACCACGTTGGTGGCTTCTCCGGTGTGGATCATGGTGACCGAGATGACGCCTGCATCCACCGGCTTCTTGTTGCGGGTGATGATGGTCTGGAAGGCCTGCACCATCTGGCAGGCCACCGGCACCGGGTCGATGCCGTTGTGCGGCAGCGCAGCGTGCGAACCCTTGCCGCGGATGGTGATGTGGAACTCGTTGCTCGACGCCATCACCGGCCCGGGGCTGGCGGCAAAGCTGCCCACCGGCATGCCGGGCCAGTTGTGCATGCCGTACACCGCCTGCATGGGGAAGCGTTCGAACAGGCCGTCCTTGATCATTTCGCGGGCGCCGCCACCGCCCTCCTCGGCCGGCTGGAAGATCAGGTAGACCGTGCCGTCGAAGTCGCGCTGCGTCGCCAGGTGCCGGGCCGTGGCCAGCAGCATGGCGGTGTGGCCGTCGTGGCCGCAGGCGTGCATGCGCCCGGGGTGCCGGCTGGCGTGGGCGAAGGTGTTGTGCTCCTGCATGGGAAGGGCGTCCATGTCGGCGCGCAGGCCGATGGCCCGGCCGCAGGCGCCGCCGTCGCGGCCGCGCACGATGCCCACCACGCCGGTGGTGCCCATGCCCCGGTGGATCTCGATGCCCCAGTCGGTCAGGCAGCGGGCCACCACATCGGCGGTGCGGACCTCCTGGAAGCACAGCTCGGGGTGGGCGTGCAGGTCGCGCCGCACCGCGGCGATGGACGCAGCCTGGGTGACGATGGAGTCGATCAGCTTCATGGGCGGGTGGTCATTCCTTGCGGCGGATCACGGTGGCGCGGGACGCGTCTTCCTTGTAGGCATAAGTGCGTTCACCACCGCGCCAGGTTCCCAGCCACAGCATGTTGGCGGAAATGGCGTCATGGTCGGCATTGCTGAACGGCTTGTCGTAGGTGGTGACGACACCGCGGTAGGGCTCGCGCAGGTTCTCCAGACCGTTCTTCAGGCCCTTGCCGCTGAGGTCGCCGCGCGAGACGAACATGGCGCGCAGCAGCAGGTGCACCGAATCGTAGGTCTGGGCCGCCGACATCATGGAGCCGATGGGCCGTTCCTTCGAGAAACGTGCATAGCCGCGCAGGAATGCGCTGTTGCGTTCCATGAACGGGTTGGGCAGCACGGTCTGCACCATCAGGGCGCCTTCCACTGCACCCTTGGACACGTCGAACGCCGAGCCGTGCGACAGACCCCAGGGCCCGTACTGCGGCACGTTCCAGCCGGCTGCGGTGCGGGCGGCCGAGATGACACCCTGCTCCGGCCCCACGGTCCAGCCGATCAGCGCGTCGGCGCCCGAATCCTTGAGCTGCTTCATCTCATCGGCCAGCGTCTTCACGCCGACCTTGAAGCGCACCACGATGTGCGGGGTGAGCCCCTCGGCCTTGAGGGCGGCCTCCAGATCGCGCAGGCCACCGTCACCGTAGCCGGTGGAGTCGACCAGCAGGGCCACCTTCTTGAGGCCGCGCTTGACGATGTCGTCGACCAGGAACCTGGACTGCAGCTGGTCGCGCGCCGAGGTGCGGAAGATGAAGCTCTCGGCCGCCGGGAACTTGGCCGTGATGGCGGTGCCGGTGGCGCACGGCACGATCAGCAGATGCTGGTTGTTCTGGAACACATCGAGCGCCTTCATGGCCACGCCGGTGTTGCAGAAGCCGATGGTGGCCGTCACCTTTTCCTTGAGCACCAGCTCTTCGGCATGGGCCAGTCCCATGTCGTTGTTGGCCTGGTCGTCACGGACCACCAGCTCCAGCTTGCGGCCCAGGTAGCCGCCCACGGCGTTGATCTCTTCCACGGCCACCTGGGCGCCCACGCGGGCACTGTTGCCCATGTCGGCCGAGCCGCCGGTCAATGGCAGGATCAGACCGAGCCGGATGGTCTGCGCCGCCGGCGCAGCGGGCGCCTGGGCCATGGCCGATGGCACCGCGACCGACAGCGCAGTCGCCAATGCCAGGACGATTGAAGAGAGCGACGGCAAATGCATGTAGGGTCTCCATGGAAGGCTGCCGGCCTCAGGACCATGAGGCCCCTCCAGCCGTTGTTCCTGCTGCGGGGGTCACGCGACCGGGTCGGCGCCCGGTACCACGACTGTACAGGCTGAACACGATACCCCAGCCGGTTTGTCCTGATATCCTGACCCGAACCGCAGCACGCCTGCCACACTGCCACCGCTTCCATGACCGCCGAAACCCTCACCGTGCGCGGCGCCTGCCCGCACGACTGCCCCGACACCTGCGCCCTGATCACCACCGTGGAGAACGGCGTGGCCATCAAGGTGCACGGCAACCCGGCCCACCGCCACACCGACGGCGTGCTGTGCACCAAGGTCTCTCGCTACGCCGAACGTAACCCACCATGCCGAGCGCTGCTGCAGCCGATGCGGCGCACCGGCCCCAAGGGCAGCGGCCAGTTTGAACCCATTTCGTGGGACGAGGCACTGGACACCATCGCCGCCCGGCTGGGCGCCATTGCCGCCCGCGACCCCCAGGCCATCCTGCCCTACAGCTACGCCGGCACCATGGGCTGGTGCAAGGCGAGTCGATGGCCGCGCGTTTCTTCCACCGCCTGGGCGCCTCGCTGCTCGACCGGACCATCTGCGCCGCCGCCGGCGGCGAAGGG
>NZ_OY288132.1 GCF_958439165.1 uncultured Hydrogenophaga sp.
CTGCGTGGCCATGTCGATGCCGCAGGTGCACATCGTGGCCTACTGCACCGACCTGGGCTTCGGCGCTGCCCGCGGGGCCGAGATGCTCTCGCTCATGCTGGCCTGCGGCATCGTGAGCCGGCTGGTCTCGGGCGTCATCTGCGACCGCATCGGCGGCATCCGGACGCTGCTGCTCGGGTCGGCCCTGCAGGGCGTGGCGCTGCTGCTGTTCCTGCCCTTCGACGGCCTGGTGCCGCTGTACGTCATCTCGGCCATGTTCGGCCTTTTCCAGGGCGGCATCGTGCCGGCCTACGCCATCATCGTGCGCGAACACTTCGCGCCGCAGGAGGCCGGTGCCCGGGTCGGCGCGGTCATCATGGCCACGCTGGTGGGCATGGCGCTGGGGGGCTGGCTGTCGGGCTGGGTGTTCGACCTGACCGGCAGCTACCGCGCGGCCTTCATCAACGGCATCGGCTGGAACCTGCTCAACCTCACGATCGTGTTCTGGCTGTTCCGCCGGGCGCGCCGGACTTCTGCCACGCCGAGCTGATCCAGCCGTGGCCGCTGACCAGCACCACGCCGGTCAGCACCAGCAGCGCGCCCAGCAGGAAGCTCGGCTCGATCGGCTCGGTCAGCAGCCAGGCGCCCCAGCAGCACGCCGAACACCGGAGTCAGGAACGAAAACACGCCCAGCCGTGACGCCAGGTAGTGCCGCAGCAGCCAGAACCAGACCAGGAAGCTGGCAAAGCTCACCACCACCGCCTGGAAGGCCAGCGCGCCCCACACGGCCGGTGTCGGTCGGAAGGTGGTGTGCCCCATCAGGAAGGCCGCCGGCAGCAGCAGCAGGAAGGCGCCCAGCAGCTGGTAGAGCAGGGTCTGCGTGGCCGGCAGCGCAGCCACCTTGGTGGTCCGGATGACCACCGTGGTGGCGCCCCAGGCCATGCCGGCCAGCAGACCCAGCGCGTCGCCCCACAGCATGCGGCGCCAGTCGCCCGGGGCCGATGCATCGCGCCACAGGAAGCCGATGGCGATGCCCGCAAACGCCAGCGCAATGCCCACCCATTGCAGCGGCGCCAGCCGTTCCGAGGGCAGCTTCCAGTGCAGGCCGAGTGCCGCGAACACCGGCGCGGTGTAGAGGAAGACGATCATGTGCGCGGCCGAGGTGTGGCGCAGCCCCTCGCCCACCAGCAGGTACTCGAAGGCGAACAGCGCGCCGGCCGCAGCCCCCGGTTGCCACACGCCGCTGCCCACGTCCAGCCGCTCGCCGCGCCAGGCCATGAGCAGGCCCACCAGGGCAGCGGCGATGCCGGATCGCACCGCGATCTGCAGCACCGGCGAGAAGTCGTCGGCCGTGGCCTTGAGCACGATCTGCTGCGCGCTCCACAGCAGGCACAGCACAAGCATCAGGCCGGTGGCCCGGGCGTCCAGGGGTTGTCGGGAGTCCATCCACCGATTCTGGCTTTGACGGATGTGCGGCACCTAACGAGAATCCGACAAGCCCATGCCGCTCCCCCCGTCAACGCAACGCCCCGCTGCAGGTCAGCAGCCCCGACTTCACCGAAGCCCTGCCGTGCCCGGTGCATTTCCGGGTGGCCGACCTGCCGCCGGATGCCACCTACCCGCGCCACAGCCACCGCTGGGGCGAGCTGGTGTATTCCTTCAGCGGCGTGATGGAGGTGGAGCTCACCGGCACGGTGTGCATGGTGCCGCCGCAGGCCGGGCTGTGGCTGCCCCCAGGGGTGGGCCACCGGGGCATGAACCGGCAGGCCTCGCACCATGCCTCGGTCTACATCGCTCCCGAACTGGTGCCGGGCATGCCGGCCGATGCGTGCGCGGTCAGCGTCAGCCCCTTGCTGCGCAGCCTGCTGGAGCGCCTGCAGGCCCAGCCCCCGGTGCTGCCGTATCCGGCGGCGCAGGAGCGGCTGTTGCGGGTGGTGGTGGATGAACTGGTGCAGTCGACGGTGCTGCCGAGCTGGCTGCCCGCCACCGACGACGCCTTGCTGCAGCCGGTGCTGCTGGCCCTGCAGGACCAGCCCGGCGACAACCGCAGCGCGGCGGAATGGGCGCGTTCGGTGCACACCACCGAGCGGACCCTGGGCCGCCGCTTTCAGGCCCGGCTCGGCATGGGCCTGAATGAATGGCGGCAGCGCCTGCGGGTGTCGCGGGCGCTGCCGTTGCTGGAAGCCGGCCAGACGGTGGAGGCCATCGCCCAGGACCTGGGCTATGCCTCCACCTCGGCCTTCATCGCCATGTTCCGGCGGCTCACCGGGAGCACGCCGGACGCCTTCAGGCGAGATCGAAACGGTCGTTGTTCATGACCTTGACCCAGGCGGCCACGAAGTCGCGCACGAACTTCTCGCCGTTGTCGTTCTGGGCATAGACCTCGGCCAGGGCGCGCAGCTGCGAGTTCGAGCCGAACACCAGGTCGACCACCGTGCCGGTGAAGCGCACTTCACCGGTCTTGCGGCTGCGGCCTTCCAGCACGCCGGCAGCGCCGGTCTTCTTCCACTGGGTGTCCATGTCGAGCAGGTGGACGAAGAAGTCGTTCGACAGCGTGCCCGGGCGCTCGGTGAACACACCGTGGCGGGTGCCCGGGGCGGTGATGCCCATGGCACGCATGCCGCCGACCAGGGCGGTCATCTCGGGGGCGCTCAGCTTCAGCAGCTGGGCCTTGTCGAGCAGGCGCTCGGCCACCGAGTCTTCCAGACCGCGCTTGACATAGTTGCGGAAGCCGTCAGCCACCGGCTCGAGCACGGCGAAGGATTCGACGTCGGTCTGCTCCTGCGATGCGTCGGTGCGACCCGCGGCGAACGGCACCGTGATGTCGACGCCCGCTGCCTTGGCGGCCGCTTCGACGCCGGCACCGCCGGCCAGCACGATCAGGTCGGCCAGCGAGATCTTCTTGCTGCCCGGCTGAGCGCTGTTGAAGGCGCTGCGGATGGTCTCCAGCTTGGCCAGCACCTGGGCCAGTTCGGCCGGCTGGTTGGCTTCCCAGTCCTTCTGCGGGGCCAGGCGGATGCGGGCACCGTTGGCGCCGCCGCGCTTGTCGCTGCCACGGTAGGTGGAGGCCGAGGCCCAGGCCACCGACACCAGCTGCTGCACGCTCAGACCGGAGGCCAGCACCTGCGCCTTCAGCGCCGCAACGTCCTTCTCGTCGACCAGGGGGTGGTCCACCGGCGGCACCGGGTCCTGCCAGATCAGCACTTCCTTGGGCACCAGCTTGCCCAGGTACCGGGCGCGCGGGCCCATGTCGCGGTGGGTCAGCTTGAACCAGGCGCGGGCGAAGGCGTCGGCGAACTCGGCCGGGTTCTGGTGGAAGCGGCGCGAGATCTTCTCGTAGGCCGGGTCCATGCGCAGCGACAGGTCGGCCGTGGTCATCATGGGCGGGTGCTTCTTGCTCGGGTCGTGCGCGTCCGGGATCAGGTGCTCGGGCTTGCAGTTCTTGGGCGTCCACTGGTGGGCGCCGGCCGGGCTCTTGGTCAGCTCCCACTCGTAGCCGAACAGCATGTCGAAGTAGCCGTTGTCCCAGGTGGTCGGGTTGGGTTTCCAGGCGCCTTCGATGCCGCTGGTGGTGGTGTGCACGCCCTTGCCGCTGCCGAAGCGGTTGATCCAGCCGAAGCCCTGTTCCTCGATGGGGGCGCCTTCCGGTTCCGGGCCGACCAGCGAGGGGTCACCGGCGCCGTGGGCCTTGCCGAAGGTGTGGCCGCCGGCCACCAGGGCCACGGTCTCTTCGTCGTTCATGGCCATGCGGGCGAAGGTCTCGCGCACGTCGCGGCCGGAGGCGACCGGGTCGGGGTTGCCGTCCGGGCCTTCCGGGTTCACATAGATCAGGCCCATCTGCACGGCGCCCAGCGGGTCGTCGAGCATGCGCTCGCCGGAGTAACGGCTGTCGGCCTCCTTGCTGCTGGCCAGCCACTTCGACTCCGGGCCCCAGTAGATCTCTTCCTCGGGTCCCCAGATGTCTTCACGGCCGCCGGCAAAGCCGAAGGTCTTGAAGCCCATGGATTCCAGGGCCACGTTGCCGGCCAGGATGAACAGGTCGGCCCAGGAGAGCTTGTTGCCGTACTTCTGCTTGATCGGCCACAGCAGGCGGCGTGCCTTGTCCAGGTTGCCGTTGTCGGGCCAGCTGTTGAGCGGTGCGAAGCGCTGGTTGCCGGTGCCGGCGCCGCCCCGGCCGTCGGAAATGCGGTAGGTGCCGGCTGCGTGCCAGGCCATGCGGATCATCAGGCCGCCGTAGTGGCCCCAGTCGGCCGGCCACCAGTCCTGGGAGTCGGTCATGAGGGCCTTGAGGTCGGCGACCACCGCGTCCAGGTCGAGCGACTGGAAGGCGCGGGCGTAATCGAAGTCTTCACCCATCGGGTTGGAGGCCGGGGTGTGCTGGTGCAGGATGCTCAGGCGCAGCTGGTTGGGCCACCAGTCGGTGTTGGTGCGGGCCTGGCCGGTGGTGGCGGCCGGGATGGCGGCGCCGGAGAAGGGGCATTTGGTTTCGGTTGTCATCGTGGCTCCTTGTCGTTGGTGGGTTCGCTCGGTAGAGGCGAGGTGGCAGTCTAGGTCGGTGGTTTTGGCCGGGCAATGACAAATTGCCTATGACTTTCATAGGCCAAGGCCGTGATGAATGCCCGCTATCGCGTCAGGGTTTTGTTCAAGACAAACGCAGGTCGGTCGAAATGGGGACACGCCAGCAGTTCCTGGCACCTCTTTTTTCCCGGAGGCTTTCCATGCGCACCAACCTGCCCGTCACGCAGCGTGAGTTCGAGTTCCCGGCCGATGCCACCCTGCTGTCCACCACCGATACCCAGAGCTATGTCCGCTATGCGAACGAATCGTTCCTGGCGGTCAGCGGCTTCACCGCCGAAGAGCTGATCGGGCAGCCGCACAACCTGGTGCGCCATCCGGACATGCCCAAGGAAGCGTTTGCCGACATGTGGGAAACGCTGAAGGCCGGGCAGTCCTGGACCGCGCTGGTCAAGAACCGCTGCAAGAACGGCGACCACTACTGGGTGCGCGCCAACGCCACTCCGGTGGTGCGCGACGGCCAGCTGGCGGGTTACATGTCGGTGCGCACCAAACCGACCCGCGACGAGGTGCGGCAGGCCGAGCAGCTGTATGCCAAGTTCGTGCGCGGCGAGCAGGGGTCGCAGGCCTTTCACAAGGGCATCATCATCCGAACCGGCCTGAGCCGCTGGATGTCCTGGACCCAGACCGCCTCGCTGCGCAGCCGCATCCTGTGGCCGATGACGGCGGCTCTGGCGGTGGTGGCGGGCGCCGGCTTCGTGATCCATCCCCTGGACGAGGCGCTGAGCCTGGCCGCGCAGATCGGCCTGGCCTTCGGCGCAGTGGCCTGGTGGCTGGACCGCCAGATCGTCACCCCGGTCCAGCAGGTGCTGCGCCAGGCCCAGGCGGTGGCCGCCGGTCAGCCCGGCAGCAACGAGCAGCTCAACCGGGTGGACGAGATCGGCATGCTGCTGCGCACCGTGAACCAGTCCGGCCTGAACCTGCGGGCGCTGCTCGACGACGTCTCGGCCCAGATCGGTGGCGTGCGGGCTTCCAGCGAGGAGATGGCCGCCGGCAACGCCGACCTGAGCGAGCGCACCGAGCAGGCGGCCTCCAGCCTGCAGGAAACCGCGGCCTCGATGGAAGAAATGAACGCCACCGTGGCCAGCACCGGCCGCACCGCCGACGAGGCCACCCGCATGGCAGAGAAGGCCAGCCACGCCGCCGAACAGGGCAGCCAGATCGTGACCCAGGTGGTGGGCACCATGGGCGAGATCAGCGCCAGCTCGCGCCGCATCGCCGAAATCACCAGCCTGATCGACGGCATTGCCTTCCAGACCAACATCCTGGCGCTCAATGCCGCAGTGGAAGCCGCCCGCGCCGGCGAGCAGGGCCGGGGCTTTGCGGTGGTGGCCGGCGAGGTGCGCAACCTGGCCCAGCGCAGCGCGCAGGCGGCCAAGGAAATCGGCCAGCTCATCGCGGAGAGCAACGACCGGGTCGAGTCGGGCCACCACCTGGCCCAGCAGGCCGGCGAAGCCATGCAGAGCATCCTGCAGGAGGCCCAGTCGGTCACGTCCATGATCCGCGACATCGGCCGCGCGACCCACGAACAGGTCACCGGCATCGGTCAGGTCAATGCGGCCGTGACGCAGCTCGACCAGGTGACGCAGCAGAACGCGACGCTGGTCGAGCAGTCCACCGCCGCCGCCGGTTCGCTCACCCAGCGCGCGGGCCGGCTGGCCGACGCGGTCGGCGTGTTCCGCTGACGCCTCGGCGTCTGGCGGGCAGCCGGCGCGGGCCGGTCGGCTGCATACACTCGGGGAGTACCTGACAACCCGAGGACCGCTTCATGAGCCGTGGCCAGTTCCAGACCTTCTCCGACGTTTTCATCGTTGACGGCGTGCGCACGCCGATGGTCGATTACATGGGGGCGTTCGCCGACGCCAACCCGATCGATCTGGGCATCAAGGTGGCGCGCGAGGTGTTCCGGCGCACCGGCATCGACCCGGCCAGCGTCGAGTCGGTGGTGGCCGGCAACATGGCCCCCGGCGGGTTCGACCAGTTCTATGTACCGCGCCACATCGGCCTGTACGCCGGCGTGCCGCAGGTGGTCCCGGCGCTGATGGTGCAGCGCATCTGCGGTACCGGCTTCGAGCTGTTCCGCCAGGCCGGCGAACAGATCAACGCCGGTGTGGCCAGCACCGCGCTGCTGGTGGGCACCGAGTCCATGACCCGCAATCCGATCGCCGCCTTCGACCACCGGGGCGGCTTCCGGCTGGGTGCGCCGATCGGCTTCAAGGACTACATGTGGGAAGCACTCACCGACCCGTCGGTGGACATCAACATGATCCGCACCGCCGAGAACCTGGCGCAGCGCTATGGCATCACCCGCGAGGACGTGGACGCCTTTGCCGCGCAGTCCTTCGCCCGCGCCTGCGCCGCCCAGGAGAGCGGCTGGCTGGCCGGCGAGATCGTGCCGGTGGGCAGCGAGACCTTCGAGCTCGAAGGGCACCGGCCGCGCAGCCTGCGCCTGTCCGGCAAGGCCACCGTGGTCGACCGCGACACCCATCCCCGCCCCACCCCGCCCGAGGTGCTGGCCAAGCTGCGCACCGTGTTCAACGATGGTGTGCAGACCGGCGGCAACAGCTCGGCCCTGACCGACGCCGCCGCTGCCGCACTGGTGGCCAGCGGCGACGTGGTGCGCGCCTGGGGCAAGGCGCCGCTGGCCCGCGTGGCAGCGGCCGCCGTGGTGGGTGTGGACCCGGCGCACATGGGCATCGGCCCGGCGCCGGCCATTTCCCTGCTGCTGGAGCGCGCCGGCCTGAAGCTGGCCGACGTGGCCCGCTTCGAGATCAACGAAGCCCAGGGCGCCCAGACCCTGGCCGTGGCCCGCGAGCTCGGCCTCGATCTGGACCGCCTGAACGTGCACGGCGGCGCCATTGCCCTGGGCCACCCGCTGGCCGCCACCGGCGTGCGCTGCACCATCACCGTGTCGCGCCAGATCCAGGCCATCGGTGCGCGCTGGGGCGTGGCCTCGGCCTGCGTGGGCGGTGGTCAGGGCATCGCGCTGCTGGTGGAGAACCCGGCGGCCTGAGGCCTCAGTTGCCCCGGTAGGTCGAGAAGCCGTAGGGGCTCAGCAGCAGCGGCACGTGGTAGTGCTGGCTGGCGCTGTCCACCTTGAACACCACCGGGATTTCGGGGAAGAAGGTGCTCTGGTTCTGGCGGGCATAGAACTCGCCGGTGCGGAACACCACGCGGTACTCGCCGGCGCTCCAGCCGGAGAGGCGCTGCTCCGGCACCAGCGCGCGGATGCGGCCCTGTGCATCGGTGACCCCACTGCCCAGCGGCTGCCAGCCAGCACCGCTGCGCTGCTCCAGTTCCACCCGCACGCCCGGACTGGGCTGGCCGGTCTGCAGGTCGAGCACGTGGACGCTCAAGGGGTTGGGTGACGCGGCGGTCGCCAGGGAGGCGCCTGCAACGAGCAGGCTGGACAGAAGAACGGAAGCAATGCGCTTGATGGTCATGGTGTGACTCCAGGTGGAAAAAACATCGAGCCTCGGGCTCAGGGTTGCAGGGATCGGGCAGCGCTCAGGGCGCAGGCGTCGTCGTTCTCGGGTCCGCCGCCGCCGGCCACGCCGATGGCGCCGATCAGCGTGTCGCCCTGTCGCAGCGGCTGTCCGCCGCCCAGCAGCAACAGCTCGGGCAGGTACTGCAGGCCGGCCGTGTCGGGCTGGCTGCGCGCCTGCCGGCCCAGCTGCAGCGTGGGCTGGCGGGTCGAGAGCGACGTGAAGGCCTTGCGACGCGCGGCCTCCAGGTTGTGAGGGCCGACGCTCGCGGCCCGGCTTTGCAGGAGGGCTTGTCCGCCGGCATCGACCACCGCCACGGCAATGTCCTTGCCCAGCGCGCTGCAGTGCTGCCGCGCGGTCTGGACCAGGCGCTCGGCCGTGGTCAGGTCAAGAGGGTTCGGGGCCGAGGCTTGTACCGCCGGCCCCAGGCCGACCAGCAGCGCGGCGAGCAGGCCGCAGCGCCATGAATGAAGGGGTCTGGATGTGTTCATGCGCCCACTGTAGAAAGCGGGCGCTGGCCGGACACTGACCGCTCGATGACAGCTTTGTCATCCACCGCATCGCACGCATCAGGCATGCTCGGCGGCTGCAAGAAGGAGTCCTGCTGTGCGCATTCTGGTGGTGGAAGACGAGCCCCGCGCGGGCGATTACCTCAGGCAGGGTCTGGGCGAGGCCGGCTTTGTGGTGGACGTCGCCCGCGACGGCCACACCGGGCTGCACCTGGCCACCGAGCAGGCCTACGAGCTGATCGTGCTGGACGTGATGCTGCCGGGCATGGACGGCTGGACCCTGCTGCGGCGCCTGCGCGAGACGGCGTCGGGCCGCCAGATTCCGGTGCTGTTTCTCAGCGCACGCGACGCACTGGCCGACCGCGTCAAGGGCCTGGAGCTGGGCGCTGACGACTACCTGGTCAAGCCGTTTGCCTTTGCAGAGTTGCTGGCCCGCATCCGCACCCTGCTGCGCCGGGGGCCGTTGCGCGAGGAGGAGTTGCTGACCATCGACGACCTGCGCATGAACGTGCCTGCGCGCACCGTCACCCGGGCGGCGCAGCGCATCCACCTGAGTGCCCGCGAGTTCCACCTGCTGCACCTGTTCATGCGCCGACAGGGCGAAGTGCTATCGCGCACCGAGATCGCCTCCCAGGTGTGGGACATGAACTTCGACAGCGACACCAACGTGGTCGATGTGGCGGTCCGGCGCCTGCGCCAGCGCATCGACGATCCGGTGCCCGGCCGGCTGATCCATGCCGTGCGCGGCATGGGCTATGTGTGCGAGCTGCGGGCATGAAGCGGCCGCTCTCCCTGGGCTTGCGGCTGGGCCTGTGGTGCGCCCTGATCGCCGCAGTGGCCAGCGCGCTGCTGGGTGCTTATCTGTACCGCTCGTTCGAGCGGCAGCTCATCCAGCGCGACGACGTGCAGCTGCTGGGCAAGATGCGCCAGTTGCGACAGCTGCTCGGCCACAGCGGAACCCCGGCCCTGCTGGCCACCCAGACCGACTACCTGCGCGACACCATGAGCGGCGAGAGCAATGCCCTCATCGAGATCCGCTCCGCGCCGGCCGAGGGCGGTGACCTGCTGCTGGCCATCAACCCTGCCGGCACCGAACTGCCCCGTCTGCCTCCGGTGGCGCTGGACCGCGAACCGCAGCTGGGAGACATCCGGCACAGCCACCTGAGCGACGGTGCACCGTTGTCGGCAGTGACCGCCTGGGCCTTGCTGGGCGCGGTCACGGTGGAAGTGCGGCTGGCGCGCGCCTACCCCGAGCGCGAAGCCCTGCTGGCCGGCTACCGGCACCAGATCGTGGCGGCCAGCCTGGGCGCCGGTGGAGCCGCGGCCTTGCTGGTGTTGCTGCTGATCTGGCAGGGCCTGCATCCGCTGCGCCGGCTGCAGGCGCAGGCGGGCGCCATCGGTCCGCAAAGCCTGGCCTTGCGGCTGGAGCCCGGAGGCACGCCAGCGGAGCTGCAGGGGCTGGTGCATGGCATCAATGCCATGCTGGCCCGCCTGGAGGACGGCTATGCCCGACTCAACGGCTTTGCCGCTGACCTTGCTCACGAACTGCGCACCCCGCTGGCCACGCTGACCGGGCAGAGCCAGGTCATGCTCAGCCGCCCCCGTACCGAGGCCGAACACGCCCGGCTGCTCGAATCCCAGCTGCTGGAGCTGGAACGTCTGAACCGGATGGTCGAGAGCCTGCTGTTCCTCGCGCGCAGCGACCCGCAGGCACCGGGAGAGCCGCTTCAGTGTCAGGACCTGTCGGCCGCCGACGAGCTGGCCCGACAGTCCGATTACTTTGCCGACATGGCTGAAGAACGCGGCCTGCGCATCACCACGCAGGGCGATGCCCGGCTGTGGGCCGAACCTGCGCTGCTGCGCCGGGCGCTGGCCAACCTGGTCGCCAACGCCTTGCACCACGCCGACGCCGGCTCCGAGGTGCTGCTGCACGCCGCCCCTGACGCCACCGCCACGGGGGCGGTGGTGAGCGTGGTGAATGCCGGGCCACCGGTGCCACCCGATGCCTTGCCCCGGCTGTTCGACCGGTTCTATCGAGCCGACCCGGCCCGCAGCGGTGAAGGCAGCGGCCTGGGCCTGGCCATCGTGCGGGCCATCGTGGAGCGGCATGGCGGCTCGGCCACGGTGGAGCAGGACGGCGAGCGCATCGCCTTTGCCTTGCACTGGCCCGGGCAACGCACCGGCGCGTGAACAGCGGCAGGCCCCGCCGTGTGTTCGCCGCCGAACGGACAGCCGCCTGCATCGGCCCGAGACTGGGCCCCCTGCAGCCTCGGTTGCCTCCTTGAAGAAAGATCCCCATGACCCACACCCGCACTCTCCCAGCCATTCTCTTGACCGCCAGCCTGCTGGCGCTGACCGTGGCCCACGCAGCCCCGATGTCCAAGGTCGACTACAAGGCCGGCAAGGACCGCACCGAGGCGGACTACAAGACCGACAAGGCCGCATGCGACGCCCGATCGGCCAACGCCAAGGACATCTGCATGGAAGAGGCCAAGGCCAAGGAAAAGGTCGCCCGCGCCGAACTGGAATATGGCTACACCGGCAAGCCGGCCGACCGGAACAAGGTCAACGTGGCGAAGGCCGAATCGGCCTATGCCGTGGCCAAGGAGCGGTGTGACGACCAGTCCGGCAACGCCAAGGATGTGTGCGTCAAGGAGGCCAAGTCGGTCGAGGTGAAGGCACTGGCCGACGCCAAGATGGGCAAGGAGATCGGCGAGGCCCGCAAGGACGCGGCTGCTGGCAAGCTCGACGCCGAGTACGACGTGGCCATCGAGAAGTGCGATGCCATGGCCGGCGACGCCAAGGGCGGTTGCATTGCTGCGGCCAAGGCGAAGTTCGGCAAGAACTGAGTCGTCAGGCGGGCGCCCGGCGCCAGAACAGGCCCAGCACCAGGCCGACCAGCACCGCGTCGACCGCCACCACCAGCACCAGGTCGCCCCGGAAGGCAGCCGGGCCGGTGCCGGCCAGCCAGGCGCGGGCGGCCCACGCCGCCGCAAACACCGGCACTGACACACCACACGCCACTCCGGCCGACATCAGCGCCGCGCGCAGGCGGGTGGCGGGTTGGATCGCTCCGTGCCGCACCAGCCACAGGGCCGTCAGCCGGAAAAAGAGGGCGGCCGCCGTGGTGGGCAGCAGGGTCACCATCCAGCCGTCGGCCACCATCAGCAGACCGATCAGCCAGGCCAGCCCGCCCACCAGCAGGCCCAGCGCGGCCTTCCCGGCGACCTCCACCGCGTCGGTGGGCCGTTGCATGTCGGCCTGAACTTCCATCAGAGGCGCATTCGCGATGAGCGCCGCCCAGAAGCTGAACAGCGGGCCGCAGACCAGAAAGACGGCCAGTGTGACCGGCAGCGATGGCGGGGTTCGGCGTGATCGGTCCATCGGATTGCCCTGGGTCTGCGTGTTGCCTCGGTTCTGACCAGCCGCGATTGTGGGCCGCTCGGGCCGATCCGTGTGGGCGGCCCCGCCGCCGCCTATGCTCTGGCCCATGTGCAACCTCTACCGCAGCACGTCCGGCAGCCAGGCTCAGGCGGTCTGGAAGACCGGCAATCCGCTGGCCATCGACTGGCCGGGCGGCATCGTCGGGCCGCGCAAGAACGGCCTGTTCATCCGCCCTGCGCGCGGCAGCGAGGGGCTGGAGCTGGTGGTCGGCCGCTGGGGCCTGATCCCGTGGTTTGCCGACACCGCCGACATCCGGTACAGCACCAACAACGCCCGCGCCGAGGAAGTGGCCCACAAGCCCAGCTTCAAGCAGGCCTGGCAACGTGGCCAGCGCTGCGTCATTCCGGCCGACTGGTTCGATGAACCCAACTGGGAGAGCGGCCGCAACGTCTGGTGGCGTTTCCACCGGGCCGACGGAGCCCCCTGGGGTCTGGCCGGTCTGTGGGGCAGCTGGACCGACCGCAGCACCGGCGAGGTGCTGGAGAGCTACACCCTGCTGACCATCAACGCCGACCAGCACCCGGTCATGCGCCGCATGCACAAACCCGACCCGGCCTTGCCGGCCGATGCGCAGGACAAGCGCTCGGTGGTGGCCATCGAGGCGGCCGATGTGGAGCGCTGGCTGCACGGCCCGGCGGAAGAAGCCCGGGACCTGCTGCGCCCGCCGGTCGAGGCTTTGCTGCGGCACGGTCCGGCGGAAGCGCCCCCGTCGATCGGCCTGCCGGGGTTCTGAGCAGGCGGGCGTGGGCGTGTCGGTTCGCCGATAGCATCGGGGCTGCATTCACCCACCCTCACCCCATGAAAAACCGACTGTTCGCCGCCGCCCTGGCCCTCCTGCTGATCGCCGTGGGCGGCTACTGGTACTACTCGCCTTACCTCGCCATCCGGTCGATGCAGCAGGCCGCCGATGCCGGGGACGCCGACCGGTTCAACCAGCAGGTGGACTACCCGGCCCTGCGCGAGAGCCTCAAGGGCCAGATGACCGCCGCCATCGCCCCCGACCTCGACAAGCTCCAGGACAACCCCTTCAGCGCCCTCGGCGCCTCGCTCGGCATGGCCGTGGTCAACCAGCTGGTGGATGCGCTGGTGCGCCCCGAGGTGGTCATGCGCATGCTGGCCGAACGCCAGGCCAAACCCACCCTGGCCGAGCCGCGCGAAACGCCCGCGTCGCAGCCGCCATCACCCCAGGCCGAGCCCGTTGCTGAAAAGCGCGACTGGCAGCTCGTGCGGCTGGACTCAGACCGGGTGGTGGTGTTTCAGGAGGAACAGCCCGCCGTGACCGGCGGCCCGGCGGGCCTGGTGTTCATCCGTTCGGGCTTTGCGGACTGGCGTCTGACCGAGATCCGGTTGCCCCGCGATCGTTGAGGCCGCCAGGCCCAGTTGCCTCGACAGGATGCGCCGTCACAGACCTGTTCACAGGGCCGCCGCCGACGGTTTCAGCAGCAGCGCCACCGCGCCCGCTGCCAGCACCACCAGGGTGGCAACCGCTGCCATCAGCACCAGGCGCAGGGCCACTGGCGGCAGCATCCGGCGGACATCGGGCCGCTCCATCAGCGCAGCAAGCAGGAGCACCGCGAACGACGCCAGCCAGAGGTGATAACCCGGCAGCGACGTGAGTCCTGTCAGGCCCAGCGGGGCGTCACTGCGGGGGCTGGCAAACTTCAAAGGAACGGCCAGGTTGACGACCAACGCCAGCGCCGGCCACAGCGGCGAGGGTGGCTCACCATGCCGCTCGCGTTTGTTGCTGAGGACGCCCACCTCGCGGAGGAAGAGGGTGTTGGTGAACAGGCAGGCCACCTGCGGCAGCATGAGCCAGGCGAAGGGGAGAAAAACCAGCAGCGCGCCGACGGCCTGGCCCACCAGCAGAAACCCCGGCAACAGTTCGCCCGATGCGGAGCGCACGGTCGGCGAAAGCCAGCTCAGCATCCACAGCAGCAGAGCGCAGCGCCTGAGCCAGAGCACCATCGGCGTTCCGTGCATCAGCCGAAGTCCAGGGGTTCCTGGCGGGCAGGGGGTTTCAAGGCGTTCACACCGACGGGGTCTGGGAGATCTTCAGCCCGGCGAGTTTTTCTGCAAGGACTTCGAGCCGGAACGGCTTGGCCATGAAATCGTCCATGCCGGCGGCCAGGCATCGCTGCCGGTCGCTTTCGTAGGCGTTGGCGGTCAGAGCAATGATGTGGGGCTGCCGGATGTCCAGGCCCCGGATGAAGTGGGTGGTCTGCACACCGTCCATGCCCGGCATCTGCATGTCCATGAGCACGATGTCCACATCGCCTGCGCTGACACGGGTCACGGCATCCTCACCGCAGGGCGCCGATTCGGCGGCCAAACCCAGCTTGTCCAGCATCGCCAGTGCCAGTGCCCGGTTGATCCGGTCGTCATCCACCACCAGCACCCGGCGGCTGTCGTTGCTCGGTCCTGGCTTCGGTGCGGGCTTGACCTGTGCCGATGGAGCGCCGGTGGCGAGCTCCAGCGCCACGCTGAACCGGAAGACCGAGCCCTTGCCCACGCGGCTTGTCACCGAAATGTCGCCATCCATCGCGGCGCAAAGCCGCGCCGAGATGGCCAGGCCCAGGCCGGTGCCGCCGAATCGGCGGGTGGTGGATGAATCCACCTGGGTGAACTCCTTGAACAGCTGGTCGAGGCGGTTGTGGGGAATGCCGATGCCGGTGTCCTCAACGGCGACCTCCAGCATCAGCATGTCGGCGAGTCGGCGCACCGCCACGCTGACATGGATCCGGCCTTCCGATGTGAACTTGATGGCATTGGCCAGCAGGTTGGAGAGCACCTGGCGCACCCGTGTGCGGTCGCCCCGCACATGGGTGGGCATGCCGGCTGCAAAGGTGTGTGCCAGTCCCAGCGATTTGCGCTCGGCCATGGGCCGGTACAGCGTCAGGGTGCTGGCAATGGCCTCTTCCAGATCGAAGTCCTGGCGCTCCAGGTCCAGGTAGCCCGCCTCGATCTTCGAGAAATCCAGGATGTCATTGAGCAGCACCAGCAGCGTCTCGCCCGAGCTGCGGATCGCGTCGAGGTAGTCGCTCTGCTCGGCGTCCAGTGTGGTGGTTTCCAGCAGCTGCGTCATGCCCAGGATGCCGTTCATGGGCGTGCGGATCTCGTGGCTCATCATGGCCAGGAATTCGCTCTTTGCGCGCGTCGAGGCCTCGGCGCGGTCCAGCGCCATCCGCAGTTCGGCCGTGCGCTGGGCCACCTGCTCCTCCAGATCGGCGGCCAGCTGCTGCAGGGAACGGTTGGCCTGGAACAGCGCCAGGCTCTTTTCTTCCAGCAGCCGCTCGGCCTCGGCGCGGGCCGCCCGCTCGCGCTCGATGCGGCGGGTGTATTTGGCGATGTCGGCGTCGTCCACGTCGGTCAGTTCTGGCGGGTCAGGTGGAAGCGGTGGCTGGCTCCGTGTGGAGCCGGCTCGCGGGTGATGGTGATCGGCTCACCGAAGTGGGCCACACAACCTTGCATGAGCCCCTCGGCCAGATCCTCGAAATGCCGGGGAGAGTGGTAGAGCAGCACCAGTTTCTGCGCGTCGTGGTGTTCCACGTCGAAGCGCGGCAGCTCGGCATCCGGATAGAGCTTGAGCACCTCCACATGGATGATGCTTTCGATGCTGGAGAGGAACTGGAAGGCGCTGTCGACCCCCTGAAAGAAACTGGGGAAGCCGACCGCGAAGCGACCGAACAGGTACTTGCCGAAGGCCCGGACCAGGTCGGTCACGCCGATGCCGGTGTGCTGCGACAGGGCCTGCACCATGGCCACCATTTCCTGGTGGGGGTAAGTGCCCACCGCGGTGTAGGCGCCGCCGTGCGGCAGGTGGGCGTCGTCGATGACGTCATCGACCATGTCGGCGGAGAACTGCTGCTCCACCATGCCCAGGAACTCGGTGAAAACGACGCCTTTCATGACTCCCTCCAGTCAAGGAAGCACAGGCCACATCCGATGACCTCCGAGCGCTCCCGTGGGACTATTTCGGATGGTGCCTGAAAAAATGAAGCGCCTGTTTCCCTCAGGTACCGGCTTTCGTCTACAAGGTGATGGCCAACCCGGCGGACTTCCAGAAGCCATCCGCCGAATCCTTCCCAACCACCAGAGACACCCCACCCCATGAGCGACGAGCGCAATCCTTTTGGTCAGTTCGAAAACAACAACATGGGGTCCACCTTCGAGCAGGCACGTGCGGGCGTCAACAACAACGACACCGAACTCTCCGCCCAGGCCAAGGTTCACCATTCCCGGATGGGCTCGATCGCCAAGAACCAGGAACAGATGGCGAACCCCTTTTACGCTGCGGCATCTGCCGCCGTTGACGCACAGTACAAGGCCTTGAGGCCCTACAGTTTTGTGACCTGGATCGCCTTGATGGCCATCGCCCTGGCCTGGTGGTACACACCGGTGCCTTACTTCAACCGGGGCATTCAAGACACGGACACGCCCGGGATGCCGAAAATGGATCCGGCCTTCATCGCGCAGGGCCGGGTGTATTCGACGGAGAAGATGGCCTACCTCTTCAAGGAGGGGGCGCCGCTGGCGTCGGCATTCAACGCATGTGCGGCCCGGCCATGCGACCGGCCCGACCTCAGGGCCATCGATTCATTGAGGAGCTGGGCTGCCGACACGACCACGCCGTGGGATACGCAGGTCTGCGATTACTTCACGGCTGCTGCCAACGGCTACACGCCGGGAACGCGCCTGACCCACCTGGGTATCGAGGCCACCTATCGCCTGGACCGTTCCAAAGGCATGTGCATCCAGACCAACCATGGAACCATGAAGGGTCGTGCCGACCTGCTCAACTACATCCGGCACGGACTCGCGCTCCTGTTGGCCATCGGCACCATCTGGTGGTTCAAGCGCAAAGTGAAGGCCATCGAGAAGAAATACTCCCTGGTACGCAGGACCTGATGCCCATCACGCGGCCGAGCGCTTTTTCTCGATGGGATTTGCGGTGAGCCCCTCGGCCGGGTACGCCCGCATGAATTCGCGCGCTTTTTCCGGCTGGGCGGCGTTCAGCCAGGCGCTGTGCGCGCCTTCGTTCAGGATCGCCGGCATGCGTTTTTCGCTGCCGGGTGGGCCGTAACGGCGCATCAGCGCGTGGCTGTTGGCGTTGACCGTGAGCAGGCAGAAGCTGACGATGACCTCGCCTTCTGCACCGGTCCAGCGCTCCCACAGTCCGGCCGCGCCCATGGGTTGGCCGTCCACCCGGGCCACGCGCGTGGGCACGGCCTTGCCGTTGCGCCAGTCGTCCACCTGGAACGCCATCATGGGCACGATGCAACGCTGCGCACCCAGCCAGGCGCCGCGGAAGTTGTTGGAGGTGCTGGCGGTGTCAGCGTAGGCGTTGACCAGCTTGGTGGACCGCAGCTTGGCGTCGGAAGCGGATTTCACCCACGGCGGCACCAGGCCGAACTGGCCGACGACGAGCTCGCGCCCGACCGCGCCCTCCTCCGCTGCTGGCGGGTTGCGGATGAAAACGCCCGGGCGGCGGGGCCAGACCTGTGGGCCCAGCGCGGTGTCGCCAGGCGCGTCGACGTCAAAGATGTCCCGGTACAGGTGGTCGGGACGCAGGCATTCGTATTGGGTGCTCATGACGAGGATGGTAGGCGCAGCGCTTGAGCAGCGGGTCATCAACTGCCCGCTATCGGGTTGCTGATACACGCTAATTGTGGTCAGACCGTGCGGCCGAGAAGTTGCACCTGGCACTGACCCATAAGATGCCCCCTATGCTGAAGGGAGCACCTCTTGATCGTTTTTCTGATTGATGCCGACAACCTGAACTCACCCGCCTGGGTGATCGAAGCCATCACCCGTATCGAGGCCACAGAGGGGACCATCGCCGTCCGCCGCGCTTACGGCAGCGCGGAGAACCTCAAGGGCCTTGCCGAGCCCCTGCGCGACTGGGCCATCCGACCCTGCCTCAACGTCTACCTCTCCAAGAACACGACCGACATGGCACTGGCCGTGGACGCGATGGAGCTGGCGTGTCAGGCGCCTGCCCCGCACACGGTGGTGATCGGCTCGGGCGACGCGGACTTCGTGCCCCTGGTCGTGCGTTTGCGGGAGCGGGGCATCAAGGTCGTGTGCGCCTCCGAATACCGAAAGATGGCACCCGAGGCCATCAAGGCCTACGACAGCGTGATCTACGTCGGTCAAAACGCTGGCGACGAGGCGCCCGCCTCCAAAGCTCCGCCCGCAGCCAAGAAAGTAGGCACTTCAGCCCCCGCTGCCAAAAAGGCGCCAGCGAAGAAAGCGGCGGCGACCAAGAAGACACCGGCCAAACCCGCACCGAAGGCACCCACCACGAAACCTGCAGATCCCGTCACGAAGGACATGATCCTGGCGGCCATTCCCAAGCTCAGAACAGGCGAGTGGCTTCACATCTCCGATGCCGCCAAGGTGCTCCATGACAAGAAGCTGCTGGGCAAGAACGCATCCAGCCCCAAGCTGTTCAAGCGGTTCCCCGATCACTTCGAGCTCCAGCCGACCAGGCAGCCCAATCAAGTGCGCTTCATTCCGGTTGCGGCCTGATGCGCTCCTCCACGGTTCCTTCGAGCACAGGAATCGTCCTGGTTGAACCATGCATGAAGAGCCATATTCCTGCTTCCATAGGAAGTTAGTGGCCTAGAAAGGGTGTTCCACACTTTATTCCTTCGATCGTGGGAATACCTCTTGACGCTCCGCTTCGGTCAGGTCATATTTCCTTCGAACGCAGGAATTCCTATGAACATCCCCTTGACCTCCGTGCTGGAAGCCGGTGTCGCCATCCGAACACTTCGCAAGCGGGCCGGCATTCGCATCGACGATTTCGCGCTCACCGCCGGGGTGAGCAAACAGTTCATGACCGATCTGGAGAACGGCAAAGCCACCATCCAGATGGGCATGGTCCTGCAGCTGCTGGACAGCCTGGGCGTGAAGGTGTGCCTGGAGCTCCCGGACGTGGAAGCTGCGTCCTACCAGGACGAACTGAGCAAGGCCCGTTCACGCCAGGCGCTTCGAGCCGGTCAGAAGCAACGAACCAGCGGGAAGCGCACCGATGTATGAGGTCACGACATCCGACCTGCCCCAGGGAGGTCGACGGCTCAATGTGTTCATGGACCAGGTGCCAGTGGCCACCCTCCGTGAGGACAACGACCTTTGGACCCTGGCGTATCTGCCGGCATGGGTGGCCCGAGAGGATGGCTTTGACCTCTCCCCCGCGCTGCCCCGCCATCAGCGGGTGCATCGCGATGGCGCCACGTCACGCCCGGTCCAGTGGTACTTCGACAACCTGCTGCCTGAGGAGAAGCTGCGGCAGCTCATCGCAGCCGACGCGAAGCTGCGTGACCATGAAGACGCCTTCGCGCTGCTGGAGTACCTGGGTGCCGAGTCCGCAGGCTCATTGACGCTGTTGCCCGAAGGTCAAGAGCCTCAAGCCCACCGGGCGCTCAAGCCCCTGCCTTACCAGGAACTCAGCCGACGGATCCACGCCCTGCCGCGCTCCACGCTGACCCGTGAGGCCCCCAAGCGCATGTCGTTGGCCGGCGCACAACACAAGATGCTGATCGTGCTCAAGGGTCAGGACATCTACGAGCCCGCAGGTGCCACACCCTCCACGCACATCCTCAAGCCCGATCATCCCTCCAGCGACGCCTACCCCGCGTCGGCCTACCTGGAATGGCTCACCATGAAGCTGGCGCACGCGGCCAGGCTGGATGTGCCGGCCGTGGAGCTGCTGCATGTGCCCCAACCGGCTTACGTCATCGAACGGTTCGACCGCCGCGTTGACCCGGCAGAGCTGGCACCGCAGACGGGCGAGCAGCCGCCCGACGTCCACCGCGTCCACGCCATCGACGCCTGCCAGCTGCTCAACAAGTCGCGCGTGTTCAAGTACGGGAAGGATGTGCAGGCCCTGCGAGAGATTTCGCAGGCGTGCTCGGACAAGCTCACCACACCCGTGCTGCTGTTTCGATGGCTGGTGTTCAACCTGCTGGTGGCCAACGACGACTGCCATCTGAAGAATCTGTCTTTCCGGGTCACCCCGGGGCGCATCGACCTCTCGCCCCACTACGACCTGCTGGCCACCGGCGTCTACCACACGCGTGCTTTTGCCATGGACCACGGCCCATGGCCACAGGTGCCGCTGGCCATCCACCTGTCACCCGATGTCGTCCGGTTTGACCAAGTCACACCCCAGGCCGTGCTGGCCGCCGGTCAACTGCTCGGCCTGCCGGAGCAACTGGCCACCCGCACCGTGCGCGATGTCGTCACCCGCGTTCGGGCTGCCTTCGATGCGGTGTACGCAGAACGATTCCCTGGCGAAGAGGGCTTGCCCGCGCAGATCGACGCCCAAGCGCTGAAGGTCGATGCCGAAGCACGGCTTCCCCAGGAGAAAGCGCAGCAGGCGCGAATCCTGAGAGTGCTTCGCTACATCGTGCTGCCGGAGATGGCGGCTCGGCTGATGCCTTGAGCTTCAACAAGCGGGAGCTTAAGGAAGAACCTGGACACCTCGATTTTGAGAATTAAAGCTTGTCTGGGTCTGTTTCGCTTCCGTGGCCAGGTCAATTGCTGAACTCGCTGGATCTTCTTGGCTGCACCGCGAGAAATCGTCGGATGTTCTCTGCGCAGACGAGAAGGCCAGAGCCCTTTTCCAGATGCCGTTTGCCGAATCGCAGAGCCGATGACGCATGTCACTGCATGTCAGCCGTTCGCCACAGCAATAGATGGATCAGGCTGGGTAAAGTCGCTCGAGGTGTGGCCCTTGAACGACTCTGACCAAGACAAACGGCAAATCGATGATCAGCGCCTACAGGGCCAACGCTCAACTCCAGTTTCCCGAAGCCAGGCTCTTGGAGGGGGCCAGCCAACTGATCCGTGGAAGTCAACTTGAAGGAGTTGGTTAGACCAACGCTACGACTTCGTCTTGGCAGCCTTCTTTGCCGCCGAGTTCCTTGCTGACTTGTCCTTTGGCTTGTGGTACAGAGATACAGCCATTGTGCGAACGGTGAAGTCAGTTCCTGGGCCTTCTAGCTTGTGCGTTGAGAAGAATGCGAGTCTGTTCTTCGTGCAGTCGAAGCACGTGTTCCCCTCAGCGGTCAGCTTGGCGCGCCAGCCACTGAGCTTGCCAAGAGCGTCCGGGGTTTGAACCAGATAGAAGAGCAAGCCTCCCTGATCGTGTGCGAAGTTACCGGACGCCTGTACGTACCGCGTAGCCAATTGCAGGAATCCTTCGCTGAAGTTGCCGTCCTTCTTCGCCTCACCGATCCAGGAGTGATCGCCCAGCCGGATCGACAAGTCAACATGCCCGCCCGTCTTCGTGTCGTGAGTAGCTTGGTAGCCCTTTTGGCTCAACCCAATCAGGATGTCTTGGCTGATACGGTCTTCGCTGTCTTTCTGCCTCAATTCAAGCGAACTCTGCAGTGCATAAATCGCCTCGTCGAGATCGGAGTACAGCTGGGAAATGAAGTCTTGGTACGTGCCCTCCTCGACGATCCACTCACGGCGCAGTGCTGCCTGGACGAAGCGCTTGCCGGCGAAGCGTTCGAAATGCTCAAGCGTCGTTAGTTTCGTCACGCGGCATCCTTGCTCTGAAGCCGCGCACCGGGCGTAAAGCACAGGAAAATTTCAGACTTGGGGATAGGTTCACCGAACTGCGGATGGATCACAGCTTCGCCGTTAGAGTAGTGGGTAACTTCGTCGTCCGGCAGCTCTATGAGCTGGCCGTCAAACTCGTACATGAGACAAGTTTTGAGAACCTTGAGCTTGGGATTCGCCAAGTACAGAAGCGCCTTGGACACGAGGGATTCGTCACTCGCATCGGCCAGCTGAGCCAGTTCAGCGTAAGAATAGTGATCGAGTTGGTGGGCGCGATTCGACAATGCGTGCCAGACATGCAGGCACGCTCTCATCACACTGGGCTCTGCCGCCCAATCCTCCCGGATCACGCCATCCACGTTCACTTGTTCCTGCGCTTGATGTGGCGCAAAAGTTGACTGGTCACAAAGTCGAAGTCTGCATCGTCGGTGCAACCGACGATCTCCGCCTCAGTGACATCACTTAGCTTGCCGGAATAAACAGCTCGGGCGTTGCCTTTGATCTCTAGTTCCAGTTCTGCCTTGGGAGGTTGGGCCGCCCAAGTGATTCCGATCGCGTAAGGATCAATGCGGTCTACGTGCAGCTTACCGCCAACGTGGAACGCATCCCTACGGAAGTCCTTGTTCTTGTTTCGGTGGAGCTGACCGCGATTGTTCGAGGAGGAATCCTTCCCCGTAGCTACGAACCCCAGCGCAGTGACGCGCCCGCACTTTTCGTCAACATACAAAGGGTTGATGGCAGGGTGGAGATTCATCAGACCAACGCCGACGGCTACGTGTCCGATGAACTTCTCAGCGACTCGGTTTAGTTCTCCTACCACCCGTTGGAATGCAGGAGTCGCCTTGTCCTCCGTCATGCCGGGCTGGAAGTCCACACGGACTTCCACCAGCTCGGACTTGGTGTCGATAACGACGGTGTCGAAACACGGCACCGACCGCGTACGGATGCCGATAAGTTCGTCGTACTCAGCGAAGACCCTCTGCTGTGACGCTGTCATCATCGAGATGTCCAGCGGTTCGCGGTGGGTGTAAGCGCGGGTGCTGAAATACTGAAGATACAACTTACCACCCAAGAAGTCTGCCGCGATGAGCCTGGGTGCTGCTTGCTTGTACTGTTCAAGCCTCGCCTCGCTTGTTGGTGCTGTCAGAATCGAGAAGGGGCGCTGTCGTAGCACACCAGCGAGGTTGGAAACTGCTGAGCCACTTGCCCACTTGAGGATGCGGGTTCGGCTCTCCACGTGCTGATCTCGCAGATCAAAGAAACGAACGCGCTTGTTGCCGACATAAGTGTGTTGCTCGGCAATTGAAGCCAGGGACTTGAAAGCGCCACTCCAGATTGCGTCGCTGTAGGCGTCCTCGCGAACACCAGCGAGAGTCTCCGACCATCCCCTACTGACATGTAGGCTGGTGGCTGAGATCAAGGTCCGAGCGTGCTTCCACTGCAGGCGTGTTGAAAGCAGTTCCATTACAGCCACCACCTGCTCACGCGTGGCGGACGGCCTCAGCCCTTCTGGTTGCACAGCGCTCATTGGACTCCCTGTCGTCGCGAATAGACTTTATCTGTACATGCTAACCCGTCCGCGTCGTTTTCCTATCCGGTGCAAGCCAAATTCAGTCGTGCCGGAATGTCCTATGCCGCAGGTGTGCAACGAGTGCCCGCCCGGGTTGGTGACACCGCGCGGACGCATCTGCTGAGGGCCGCCTTTTGGGTTGGCAGTTCCCGGGGCCAATCCCAGGGTGCACCGAAGGTGTGCCCTGGAAACGAGGACATGACCTGGGGGCGTTTCGGACCTCGCTTGAGCACCCGGGTGGTTACCGGTTCCGTTATCAGAGATAGACCTTGACTAAATGTGCAACCGACCGACTACAGCCTTGGGCGCTCTCCATCATCGCCGTTGATACATGCGAAGTATTGAGTTTCCAAAGCATCTGCCAGCGCCCGTGAGTGGCTGCGCATGTACAGGCAGTCGGTAAGGGACTTAACATCCACGTGGAGAAGCGCGCAGCTTTGCGGGCTAACAAATGTTGAATGGAGGTTCCAGCATGAATGACTTATTCCTTGCCCTCGTGTCGCGTCCCGCTCTGCTCGAACGCGCGGGGCGCCTGCTAGCGCTTCTATCCCTGTTCATCGGGCTCTTTGCTGTCGTGGGCCACACGCAAAAAACCATCCTCAACACGGCCCGTTCATTTCACGCAGGACAGCAGGAGCCCGTGACGCTGGCGGTTCTCTATCCGTCATGGCCAACTGCATGGATACCAGAGAGCTTCTCGGCTGCCGTTTTCTGGCTGTTGGTGTTTGCAGCGGGTGTATGTCTCATGGGTATTGGCCGAAAGCTTCGGCTGCTTGCTTGACGGAGCACACTTGGTCATTGCTGGCTTCCCCCATTGAATTTGGAGTACCCATGTCAGGCGCGTACACCCACATCGCCGTCGCCAACAAGGCACGCCAGCTTTCTGACAACGCGGATTTGCGGCCCGAAACCCAGCTGGCGCTGGGTCGGTATTTGCGCTACGTCGAGTTAGGAGCGGTGAGTCCGGACTACCCGTACCTGTGCTTGAAGCCGAAACAGGCAAAGTGGGCAGATGAGATGCACTACACATCCACTGCCGCCTTCATTCGCACTGCGGTTCAAGAGGTCGGGCAGTTATCGGGCTTGCGCCGGCAGAAACTAATGGCTTGGCTGTTCGGCTTTGCGTCGCATATCGCGACCGACATGACCATCCACCCGGTGGTGGAGTTGAAGGTTGGCCCGTACAGCAACAACAAGACCGGGCACCGAATCTGTGAAATGAACCAAGATGCCTATCTCTTCCCGAAAGTGATGAATCTGGGGGAAACGGCGTACTCCGAGCACATGAAGACGGGTATTGGCGCTTGTTGTGACCGGGCGGACCCTGACAAGCTTGACCCGGATGTGGCGGGACTCTGGACGGTGGTACTGCACCAGACCCATCCCAACCTGGCAACAAGGCACCCCGCCGATCCCGACGCCTGGCACGAAGGCTTCACTTCAATTTTGTCTGCAATGGCTACAGCAAGTCGCTTGATTCCATTTGCAAGGCACGTGGTTCGCGATGCAGGCTTGATGTATCCCCTGGAGAAGGATGTGGACCCGCAATACGTAAGGAATCTGCAGACTCCTTTGGGCCAACAAGATTTTGACGCGATTTTCGAGAGAGCCTGCCGCAGCGTCGTGCAGATGTGGGAGGGGCTGGACAAGGAGCTCGCTCAGCCGGATGCGAGTGCTTTTGACCAGTTGGAGGACTGGAATCTTGATACCGGCAGGAGCCTGAAGAGTAATCAACTGGTCTTCTGGGGAGCGTGATGATGTCCAAGGCCATGCCCATTCTGATCGCGGCATTCATGGCGACGGGCTGCGCTGCACAAGTCGATGAGCGTGAAATGAATTTTCTGGGCTCAGCGCTGACGAAGCTTTCTGCATCCGTGCACGCAACAGTGCGCTTTGGCGCAATTCCTGAGGGCTCAAGTTCTGAAGCGGTTCTCCAGACTTCGACCGATCACGATCCAGAGCTCCTCAGACCATTTGCGGGGAAGCTGGTCAAGGTTCAGGTCGTGAACAAGAACAGCGCTGTCCTTGTCTGCGATGCTGCAACTGGCAAAGCTCTGCTGGAGGATTCAGGTTGCACCGCCCAGATGGACTCCCATCGCTGGACATCAGGTGTGAACACGCAATGTGAGTTCACTCTCAACCTGCAGGCCATCTGTGGCCGATGACCGATAGGAAGTCTGCGCCGCTCAGGGCTGCGCAGAGTTGGCCGGGGTTGCCTTGGGGGACCGGGCGTCCATTCCACAGGACGCGAGCCCAGTTAAGGGGAGGTAGTAAGCGATTCGCCCATGAGTCGCCTACATATAGGCCGACCTCTATCAAACGTCGATGTTCCCCGCCCGCAGCGCATTCGTCTCGATGAAGTCCCGGCGCGGTTCCACCTCGTCGCCCATGAGCATGGTGAAGACCTTGTCGGCCTCGATGGCGTCCTCGATCTGCACGCGCAGCAGGCGGCGCACGTTGGGGTCCATGGTGGTTTCCCAGAGCTGCTCGGGGTTCATCTCGCCCAGGCCCTTGTAGCGCTGGCGGCTGGTGGCGCGCTCGGCTTCGCTGATCAGCCACTGCATGGCCTGGCGGAAATCGCTCACCTTCTCTTCGCGCTGCTTGTCGCCTTCGCCGCGCATGACGCGGGCGCCCTCGCCCAGCAGGTCGCGGAAGGTGGTGGCGGCATGGGCCAGAGCGGCGTAGTCGGCACCGTGCACGAAGTCCTGGGTGATCACGCTGCTCTTGATGTTGCCGTGGTGGCGGCGGCTGATGCGCAGCACCGGCTTGTCGGTGCGGTTGTCGAACTCGGCCGCCACTTCGGCCGGCACGCCGGTGGCCGACAGTTCACGCAGCTTGGCCTGCAGCGCCTGGGCGCTGGCGGCGGCACCTTCCATGTCGTCCAGGTTGATCGACACGCCGTCGGCCATGGCGCGCAGGGCCTCGGCGTCCATGAAGGCGGAGAGGCGCGCGATCACGTTCTCGGCCACCTGGTGCTTGCGCGCCAGCTCGCCCAGGGTGTCGCCTTCCAGCGTGGTCGGGGTGGCACCCCCTGTGCTCACCTTGGCATCCTTGAGGGCGATGCGCAGCAGGAAGCCGTCGAGTGCGGCGGCGTCCTTGAGGTAGAGCTCCTCCTTGCCGGCCTTCACCTTGTAGAGCGGCGGCTGCGCAATGTAGATGTGGCCGCGCTCCACCAGCTCGGGCATCTGGCGGTAGAAGAAGGTCAGCAGCAGGGTGCGGATGTGGGCGCCGTCGACGTCGGCGTCGGTCATGATGATGATGCGGTGGTAACGCAGCTTGGCCACGTCGAAGTCGTCGGCCCCGCTCTTGCCGTCGGTGCTGCCGGCCTTGCCGATGCCGGTGCCCAGCGCGGTGATGAGGGTCAGGATCTCGTTGCTGGTCAGCAGCTTCTCGTAGCGCGCCTTCTCCACGTTCAGGATCTTGCCGCGCAGGGGCAGGATGGCCTGGAACTTCCGGTCACGGCCCTGCTTGGCCGAACCACCGGCGGAGTCGCCCTCCACGATGTAGATCTCGCACAGCGCCGGGTCCTTCTCCTGGCAGTCGGCCAGCTTGCCCGGCAGGCCCATGCCGTCGAGCACGCCCTTGCGGCGGGTCATCTCGCGGGCCTTGCGGGCGGCTTCGCGGGCACGGGCGGCCTCGACGATCTTGCCGCAGATGATCTTGGCGTCGTTCGGGCGTTCCTGCAGGTAGTCGGTCAGCAGGCGGGCCACCACGTCCTCCACCGGGCCGCGCACTTCGCTGGATACCAGCTTGTCCTTGGTCTGGCTGCTGAACTTGGGCTCGGGCACCTTCACGCTCAGCACGCAGCACAGGCCTTCGCGCATGTCGTCACCGGTGACCTCCACCTTGGCCTTCTTGGCCAGCTCGTTCTCTTCGATGTACTTGTTGATCACCCGCGTCATGGCCGCGCGCAGGCCGGTGAGGTGGGTGCCGCCATCCCGCTGCGGGATGTTGTTGGTGAAGCACAGCACCTGCTCGTTGTAGCCGCTGTTCCACTGCATGGCGACCTCGACACCGATGTTGGTGCCCTGGTCGCTCTGGCGGTCGCCGAGTGCGTGGAACACGTTGGGGTGCAGGACGGTCTTGCCCTTGTTGATGAAGTCCACGAAGCCCTTGACGCCGCCGGCACCGGAGAAGTCGTCTTCCTTGCCGCTGCGCTCGTCGATCAGGCGGATGCGCACGCCGTTGTTCAGGAAGCTCAGCTCGCGCAGGCGCTTGGACAGGATCTCGTAATGGAAATCGTTGTTCTCCTTGAAGATCTCGGTATCCGGGAGAAAGTGCACCTCGGTGCCGCGCTTCTCGGTGGCACCGGTCACCTTCATGGGCGAGACCTCGATGCCGTCGGCGTTCTTCTCGACGATGCGGTTCTGCACGAAGCCACGCGCGAACTCGATCTGGTGCACCTTGCCTTCGCGTCGCACTGTCAGGCGCAGCCAGACGGAGAGCGCATTCACGCAGCTCACGCCCACGCCGTGCAGGCCGCCCGAGACCTTGTAGCTGTTCTGGTTGAACTTGCCGCCGGCGTGCAGTTCGGTCAGGGCGATCTCGGCAGCCGAGCGCTTGGGCTCGTGCTTGTCGTCCATCTTCACACCGGTGGGGATGCCGCGCCCGTTGTCCACCACGCTGATGGAGTTGTCGGTGTGGATGGTCACCACGATGTCGTCGCAGTGGCCGGCCAGGGCCTCGTCGATGGAGTTGTCCACCACCTCGAAGACCAGGTGGTGCAGGCCGGTGCCGTCGGAGGTGTCGCCGATGTACATGCCCGGGCGCTTTCGCACCGCTTCCAGACCTTCCAGGATCTGGATGCTGCCCTCGCCATAGCCCTCGCTGGCGCCGGCCTGGTTCGCGTCGATGGTGGGCTGGAAGTTGGAGCTTTCGGGGCTCGGTGCAGCGTTGGACATGGGGACTTTCTCGATCTCAGAAAACGCCAAACCCGCTGGTCAGCGGGTCGGGCTCGGGGCAGGCTGGCAGGTGTGCGGTCAGATGCGCATGGGCATCACGACGTACTTGAAGGCGTTGTCGTCGGGGTTGGTCACCAGCGCGGAGCTGTTGCCGTCCGACAGTTCGATGCGGACCATCTCCTGCGACATGTTCTGCAGCGCGTCGATCAGGTAGGTCACGTTGAAGCCGATCTCGATCTCGGGGCCGGCGTAGTCGATGTCGAGCTCGTCCACCGCCTCTTCCTGCTCGGCGTTGCTGGAGGCCACGCGCAGCGTGCCGGCCTCGATGTTCAGGCGCACGCCCTTGAACTTCTCGCTGGTCATGATGGCGGTGCGCTGCAGGCTGGAGAGCAGCGGCTGGCGGCCCAGCGTGACGATGTTCTTGTGGTTCTTGGGGATGACGCGGTTGTAGTCGGGGAACTTGCCCTCGACCAGCTTGGTGACGAACTCCATGCCGTCGAAGCTGAACTTGGCCTGGTTGGCCGCGAACTGCATCTCGATGGCGCCTTCCTTGTCGGAGAGCAGGCGCTGCAGTTCCAGCACCGTCTTGCGCGGCAGGATCACCTCCTGCTTGGGCACGTCCACGTCCAGGGTGGCGCTGGCGAAGGCCAGGCGGTGGCCGTCGGTGGCCACCAGGCTCAGCTGCTTGCCTTCGGCCACGAACAGGATGCCGTTGAGGTAGTAGCGGATGTCGTGCACCGCCATGGCGAACGACACCTGACCCAGCAGGCCCTTGAGCGTCTTCTGGGGCACGCTGAACACCGGGCCGAAGCTGGCCGATTCCTGCACCAGGGGGAAGTCTTCGGCCGGCAGGCTCTGCAGCGTGAACCGGCTCTTGCCGCCCTTGAGCACCAGCTTGCCGGCATTCGATTCCAGGCTCACCGTCTGGTCGCCC
Source organism: uncultured Hydrogenophaga sp. (assembly GCF_958439165.1). Taxonomy (GTDB): domain Bacteria; phylum Pseudomonadota; class Gammaproteobacteria; order Burkholderiales; family Burkholderiaceae_C; genus Hydrogenophaga. The sequence continues at coordinate 28,968 of NZ_OY288132.1, forward strand.
GGCATGGTGCGCAGGATGTCGATCAGCTTGCGCGCGCCCAGCGTGGTGGCGAAGCTGCCGTCGTCGCCGTCCAGGGCTGCCGTGGTGCGGATCTGGATTTCCAGATCGCTGGTGGTCAGCTGCACCGCCGAGCCGGTCTTGCGCAGCAGCACGTTGGCCAGGATGGGCAGCGTGTGGCGGCGCTCGACAATGCCGGCCACCGACTGCAGGGCGGCCAGGACTTTGTCCTGGGTCGATTTGAAAACGATCATGAACGACTCTTTCGACAGGGTTGAACCGTGTTTATTTTCGCTGGTTTGAGGGGGCTTTCCCGCCTCACCCCTTGAGGGTTTGTTCGAGGACGTGCAGCTGCTGGTTCAGCTCGGTGTTCTGCTGGCGTTCGGCGGCTATCTTGCGCACCGCGTGCAGCACGGTGGTGTGGTCGCGTCCGCCGAACAGTTCGCCGATCTCCGGCAGGCTCTTCTGGGTCAGTTCCTTGGCCAGGAACATGGCGATCTGCCGCGGCCGGGCAATGCTGGCCGGCCGCTTCTTGGAATACATGTCGGCGACCTTGATCTTGTAGAAATCGGCCACCGTCTTCTGGATGTTCTCCACGCTGATCTGCCGGTTCTGGATCGAGAGCAGGTCCTTAAGGGCATCGCGGGCCAGCTGGATCGAGATCTCGCGCTGGTTGAAGCGCGAATACGCCAGGATCTTGCGCAGCGCGCCTTCGAGCTCGCGCACGTTGGAGCGCACGTTCTTGGCCACGAAGAAGGCCACTTCCTCGGGCATCACGGCATGTTCCACCGCTGCCTTGTTGATCAGGATGGCCACCCGCATTTCCAGCTCGGGCGGCTCGATGGCCACCGTCAGCCCGGAATCGAAGCGCGAGACCAGCCGCTCGTGGATGTCGGCCAGCCCCTTGGGATAGGTGTCGCTGGTCAGCACGATGTGGCTCTTCTTGGCCAGCAGCGCCTCGAAGGCGTTGAAGAACTCTTCCTGGGTGCGTTCCTTGTTGGCGAAGAACTGCACGTCGTCGATCAGCAGCAGGTCCAGCGAGTGGTAGCGCTCCTTGAACTCGTCGAAGGTCTTGCGCTGGTAGGACTTGACCACATCGGAGACGAACTGCTCGGCGTGGATGTAGAGAACTTTGGCCTGCGGCCGCTCGCTCAGCAGGTGGTTGCCGATGGCGTGCACCAGGTGGGTCTTGCCCAGGCCCACGCCGCCGTAAATGAACAACGGGTTGTACAGCTGGCCCAGGCTGCCGGCCACGTGCATGGCGGCGGCGCGCGCCATGCGGTTGGCCGAGCCTTCGACCAGCGTCGAAAAGGTCAGTGCCGGGTTGAGGCGGTTGCGGGTGCCGCTGGGGGCCACCGGCTCTGCCGGCGCCACATCGGGCAGCTCGGCCAGCAGCTGGTCCTGCATGCTGCGCGGGGCAGGCATCGTTCGGCTGGGCCCTTCGCGCGGAGCGAGCGCCAACTCAAGGGCCACCTTCTCGCCGGCCAGGGTTTCCAGCACGGCGCTGATGCGGGTGGCGTACTGGGCCCGGATCCAGTCCATCTTGAAGCGGTTCGCGACCGACACCACCACCTTGCGGCGGTCGTCGGCCACCTGGGCCACCAGCGGGCGGATCCAGGTATTGAATTGCTGTTCGGGGATGTCCTGGGCCAGCCGGTCGAGGCAGGCGGCCCACAGGCCGTCGGCGTCGGGCAGGTCGGAATCGGAGGCGAAGCCCTCGGTCATGCGGAGAAATCGGGAGTTGTTGTTGTGGACAAAGGGCCGGGGCCAGGGGGCGGATTCTACCGATGCCGGGCAGTTATCCACAACCGTGTCGACACGGGTGGCAGGGGGCCTCGCCGAGGGGTCTGTGCACCGAAACTTGCCGGCCGGCGGCCTTTCTGGCGATAATTGCGGGTTTCCCCGATTTTTACCGACCCATCATGAAACGCACCTACCAGCCCTCCAAGATCCGCCGCGCCCGCACCCACGGCTTCCTCGTGCGCATGAAGACCCGTGGTGGTCGTGCCGTGATCAACGCACGCCGCGCCAAGGGCCGCAAGCGCCTGTCGGTCTGAGTCCGACGCCCTGACCTTTCCTGGAACGCCGGTGCCCGAGCGCACGGCCTCTGCTCGGGACGAGGCTCCGGCGGCGCTGATGCAGCGCCTGAAAAACCGGCAGCAGTTTCAGGTCGCCATGGCGGGATCACCTGTGGCCAAGACCGCCCATTTCGCGCTGCACCGGGCCCCGCTGGGCCACCCGGCAGCGGCTTCCGCCGAAGCAGCGCCCGGCCGTCCCCTGTTTCCAGTCGCCTCGCCGTGGCTGGGTGTCGTCCTGCCCAAACGCTGGGCCAAACGGGCCGTCACCCGCAACGCCATCCGGCGCCAGATCTACGAATCGATCCGTCCCCTGGCGTCCCAGCTGCCGGTGGCGGTGCATGTGGTGCGCCTGCGGGCCGGCTTCAGCCGCGAGCAGTTCGTCAGCGCCAGTTCCGACGCGCTCAAGCGCGCCGTGCGGTCCGAGCTGATGCAGCTCTGGGGCCGCGCCGGCCTGAACGTCACGCCGGGGAACCCTTCCCATGCTGGCTGATCTGCCCCGCCAGATCCTGATCGGCCTGGTGCGCGGCTACCGGCTGCTGCTGAGCCCCTGGCTGGGCAGCCAATGCCGGTTTGCACCCACCTGCTCGGCCTATGCGCTCGAAGCGCTGCAGCGCCATGGCGCCTGGCACGGCAGTTCGCTGGCGGCGCGCCGCCTCGTGCGCTGCCATCCCTGGTGCCAGGGCGGTCTTGATCCGGTTCCCGAGCGGCCCCAGGGCCTGTTTTCCGGTCTCCTTTCCTCCTCTCCTGCAAAGAAGAACCCGTCATGAATGACATCCGTCGGTCCATCCTCTGGGTGGTGTTTGGCTTGTCCATGGTCCTGAT
>NZ_OY288133.1 GCF_958439165.1 uncultured Hydrogenophaga sp.
AGCTGCCGCTGGACCAGCTCGAGGCGGTGGCCCGTGAAAGCGGGCTGGAGTGGGTCAACTCCGACGCATCGAAGGTCGCACAGGTTCAGGCTGCGATTGCTGCCGAGCCCCGCCCGATCCATGTCCCGCGCGAGCCCAAGCCGCCCGTGGTGCTGGACGAAGGCCCGCTGATCCTGGTCGAGACCCGCAAGGATCTGCGCGACCTGACGCTGCCCTTCGAAGCCCGCTGAAGCGGCGCAGGCAGAAAAAAGCCGACCCTCGGGTCGGCTTTTTTCATGGCGTGTCGCGATCAGTCGATCTGCGCGGCGGCTTTCCATGCGGCCTGAGCCGCGGCCTCATCGCCCCGCTCTTCCGCCAGCCTGGCCAGCGAGCGCCAGGTGCGGCGCAGCAGGACCGGCTCGTTCAGACCATGACGCGCCTGCCCAAGCAGCTGGGCGGCCTTGCCCCAGAGCTGGCGGTGCATGCAGGCCTGCCCGGCCAGGTACTGCAGACGCGCATTCCCGGGACGCTGGCGCTGGCGCTGCTCCAGGGCCGCGAGCCCGGGTGCATCCAGGTTGGCCAGGCCGGGTTCGATGGCCAGGACCATCTGGTGCTGCTGGGTGGCACTGAGCTGGTCGAAGCCGGCCCACAGCGGCTCCAGCCATTCCCGCACACGCTGGTGCAGGGCCGTCGGATCGGATGCCGCGGCCGCCAGGGCTTCTGCCCGGCGCGCAGCGGCCAGCGCCAGCTCGGGCGTCTGGCGCTCGCTGGCATCCAGCCCTGCCCACACCTTGTCGAGCTGGGCGAGATCGTGGGCCTCGCGCAGGGCGTCCAGCAGCAGGCTGCGGATGACGCTGCGCGCCGCATCGGCCGAAAAGGCACGGTGCTTGGCCAGCAGCCGGGCGGCATCGAGGGCGTCGGCGGTGGCGTGCCCGAGCTGGGCCATGCGCAGCTTGAGACGGACCGCCTGGATGCGGCGTGCGGTGCGCTGGGGCAGATCGGCAAAGCGTGCGCGGGCAGCCGCCGGGTCGCGGTCCTCCAGGGCCCAGTGCACGGCGCGCAGCATGGCGCCTTCGGTGGCTTCCGGCGCACCGCGCAGCAGACCGGGCTGCAGGGCGGCCTGCAGAAACCGGTCGCGCTGGTCACGGTTCTGCAGCGACTGGGCGCTCTCGGCCACCATCAGGTGGGCCAGCACCACCCACTGATCCCGCCGGGGCCAGTCGGCTGCGGCCGGTTGCTGCAGCAGCTCGACCGCGTGCCGGGCGGCCATCTGGGCCCGGACGAACCGGCCCGCCAGCTGATGGGAGAGTGCGTCCAGGATGGACGACACCACCGCACGCTCGGCCTGCAGCCGGCGCCAGCGCTGGGCCTGCACCGGCAGGTCGCGCAGCAGCGAGACCGCCCGCAAGGCCAGGTGCACCAGCAGGAACAGGGCAATGCTGCCGAACAGGAAGAGGTTGAAGGAAATGTCGAAGCGCAGCGGGGGCCAGAACAGGGTCACGCCGGCGTTGTTGTCACCCATGAGCAGCGCCATCGCGACCGCCAGGGCAGCCAGGCCCAGCAGCCAGAACACGCTGCGCATGGCGCCAGTCTGACGGCGGCGCATCAACGGCCCCCGGCAGCGACCGCCAGGGCCGCCAGCGTTTCGTCCGGACGCGGCATCGGGCTGCCGCCCAGGTCGCGGCGCAGCCGGCCCAGGGTGGTGCGGGCGCCGGCCACGGGCGCGGCTGCACCATCGAAATAACGCTCGATCAGCGTTTCGATGGCGATCACATCCACCTGCGCCGCCGACATGTTGCGGGCCGTCACGGCCAGACGGGCATTGAGCAGACGCAGCTTGATGTTCTCGCGCAGGAAGAACGACTGTTCGGGGGCCAGCAGCGCGGCCTCGGGATGGTCGATGCGGGTCACACGCACCAGATCGCGGGCGCTGTCCAGCGCGTCGGCACCGACCTGCCGCCACAGACGGCTCCACCAGACGGCCACGGCTTCACGCCAGCCTGCCGGCGGTTGGGTGCCGGCCTCCGGATCTTCAGCAGCCGCAGGTGCCGGCGCAGCAGCGGCCGAAGGCGCCGGTGGCGGGGCGGAGGGCAGGCGGCGCAGCCCCACTTCGTTGAGCAGCGGCCAGTTGTCGACCTGGCGGCTGAGCTCGTCGAGCTGCAGGGCCAGGGTGGGGATGTCGGCCAGCGGCGTGGACTGCAGGCGCTCGATGTCCCGGGCGATGGCGCGCTGCACCGGATTCAGGCGGGGCTGTGCCGAGCGGGCAATGCGCTGGTCGGCCGACTTGAGCGCGGTGAGGAGCGGCTGGGCGCTGCCGGTGAGCTGTGCCTGCTGGACCGCCAGCCGCACGGTGGAGTCCAGATCCTGGACCAGGTTGTCGTCACGCGAACGGGACAGCGAGAGCATCAGCTCCTCGAGCTGGCTGCGCTGCAGGCTGACCTCGGACAGGCGCACCTCGGCGACGGTGAGGCGGGCCTGCAGCTCCTGGGACAGTTCGTCGGAGCGCGCTGCGAGCGCCTGCGCCTTGGCCACCTGTTCTGCGCTCTCGCGGGCACGCTCGGCCAGTTCGACCTGGGTGCTGGAGAGCTTCTGCCACTGCAAGCCGGCGAAGGCCAGCGCTCCGACCGCGAGCACCAGGGCCAGGACCGGCAGGCCGATGCCGGCCTGGGGCGCGGAAGGCCGCTCGGCGCGGGCAGAGGGGTCAGCGGAAGGGGTGGGGTCGGTGGCGCTCATGGTAGTCCCAGGGATTCTAGGACGCACAGCACCTCGGGCAGCGTCGGCCGGGTCTGCACCACGCGGCCGAATCCCAGCGCGTGTGCCGCCTCGGCAATGCGGGGGTGCGTGACCACCGCACAGGCCCCGGACCAGTCGACACCGGCGCTGCGCCCCGGCAAGGCGGCCACCGATTCCGACGCACTGAGCAGCCACACCGAGCCCGGCGAGGTCATGCCGGCCAGCTGATGCAGGACCGGCACATCGAAGGCAGCGGGCCGGCGCTCGTAGGCCACCACCACATCGACCTGTGCACCGGCCTCCCGGCAACGGGCCATGAGCCAGTCGCGGCCGTGCCCTGCAAGCCCCCCTTCAGGGGCATCGGGTTGACCCACGGTGCGCCCACGCACCACCAGCACCCGGCGGCCGGGACCGGCCTGGTGCCTGACGACCGGCCAGAGGTGCTCGGAATCGAACTGGGCCGCTTCCGCCGGCGGGCTGTCGATGCGGTCGGCCGACAGCCCGATGGTCTGCAGGGCATGGGCCAGCACCCGGGCAGTCCCGGGCCCGGGCGCCCAGAAGCGGACCGGCGAATCGGCAGGCGGACGGGCCAGCTCCGGCGATGCCATGAAGCGTTGCACCGCCGAACTGCTGACGAACATGAGGGCGTCGCAGCTGACCCAGTCGCGGCGCCACTGCGTGAGCGCCTGGCGAAGCGCAGCTTCCTGCGGCTCGCCCGTCTCGATCAGGGGCCAGGCCCGGGCGGCGAAGCCATGGGTGCGCAGCACCTCGACCCAGGCACTGGCCTCGGGCTCCGGCCGCGTCACCAGCACCGGCCCCAGGCCAAGGCCCGACGGCCCGGTGCGGCCGCGCTCCATGGCCTCAGGCCTCCTTGAGAACGGGTCGGGCGCCAGCCTTCTGAAGCATCAGTGCCACGCTGTGACCCAGGGCCTCCGCCGCGTCCAGCCCTGCCACCGCTGCGCGCGCAGAAGCCTGCACCAGCGGGGTGTGGCCCTCGGGGTCGCCCCAGGCAGCGTCAAGCTGCAGCTGGCCGTCGGCCGTCCAGTCGGCGTAGGCCGCCAGCGGCATGGAACAGCTGCCGCCCATGGCACGCGAGACGGTCCGTTCGGCCGCCACCCTCAGCCAGCTGGGCATGTGCACCAGCGGGCGCAGGGCCTCGACCAGCTCGGGGCGGCCGGCGCGGATCTCGATGCCCAGCGCGCCCTGGCCAGCAGCCGGCAGCGAGGTGTTGGTGTCGAAGATGGCGCGGATGCGCGACGCCAGTTCCAGCCGCTTGAGTCCCGCCGCCGCCAGCACGATGGCGTGGTACTGGCCTTCGTCGAGCTTGCGCAGGCGGGTGTCGAGGTTGCCGCGCAAGGGTTCGATGCGCACATCAGTGCGACCGAGCGCGTCGAGCGCTGCGCGCAGCAGCACCACCCGGCGCAGGCTGGAGGTGCCCACCACCCCGTCCCGGGGCAGGTCGGCCAGGCCGCTGCAGTGCGGCGATACCCAGGCGTCGCGCGGATCTTCGCGTTCCATGACGCAGGCCAGCTCGAAGCCGGGCGGCAGGTCCATGGGGACGTCCTTGAGCGAATGCACCGCGATGTCGGCGCGACCGTCGTCGAGCGCCGTTTCCAGCTCCTTGACGAACAGGCCCTTGCCACCGACCTTGGAGAGGCTGCGGTCCAGGATCTGGTCGCCCAGTGTGGTCATGCCCAGCAGCGTGACGCGGTGGCCCTGCGCTTCGAGCAGCGCCTTCACATGCTCGGCCTGCCACAGCGCCAGACGGCTTTCACGGGTGGCAATGGTGATGGCCAGGGGGGCGGCGGGCGAGGCAGACGGCATGGCTGACGGGAAGCTGGCGCCCTGCAGACCGAGGGCGTGTTGGGCACCCGGCAGAGCCCGGGCAAAGGTGCGTCGGATGCTAGCATGGCCTACCGCCTGTCCCTCCCCGCGCCCGAGCCCCGGGCACACCACCACCCGACCCATGAGCCGAACGCCCGCGCGCCGCGCCGCCACGCCCTCGCCTGTGTCCAAGGACCAGCCCCTGATCGACGACATCCGGCTGCTCGGCCGCATGCTCGGCGACGTGATCCGGGAGCAGGAAGGAGAACCGGCCTATGCGCTGATCGAGCAGATCCGCCAGCTCTCGGTGGCCTTCCGGCGGCACGACGACGCCTCGGCCGACAAGGCCCTCAAGAAGCTGCTCAAGGGTCTCTCGAGCGATCAGACGGTGAGCGTCATCCGCGCCTTCACCTACTTCAGCCACCTGGCCAATCTGGCCGAGGACCGCCACCACATCCGGCGTCGCGCCATCCATGAGCGGGCCGGACAGCAGCAGCAAGGCAGCCTGGGGCTGGCCCTCGAACGGCTGCGGCAGGCTGGGGTGGCACCGCATGCCGTGGCCGACGCACTGGCCCGGGCCCATGTCTCTCCGGTGCTCACGGCACACCCCACCGAAGTGCAGCGCAAGAGCATCCTGGACGCCGAGCGGGCCATCGCACGGCTGCTGGTCGAACGCGACACCGCCTCGCCCCGCGAGCTGGCCGACATCGACCGCCAGATCCGCGCCCGCATCACCCAGCTCTGGCAGACGCGCCTGCTGCGCTTCACCAAGCTCACCGTGGCCGACGAGATCGAGAACTCCCTGAGCTACTACGAGAGCACCTTCCTGGAACAGATCCCCCGCCTCTACCGCGAACTGGAGGACGACCTGGGCCAGCCGGTGGCGCCCTTCCTGCGGATGGGCCAGTGGATCGGCGGCGATCGCGACGGCAACCCCAACGTCACCGCCGACACCCTGGAGCTGGCCCTGCGCAGCCAGGGCGAAATGGTGCTGCGCCACCACCTCACCCAGGTCCATCTGCTGGGCGGCGAGCTGTCGGTCTCGGCCATGCTGTCCGGCGTGACACCGGCCATGCAGGCCCTGGCCGAACGCTCGCCCGACACCAACGCACACCGCCAGGACGAGCCCTACCGGCGCGCGCTGACCGGCGTGTATGCGCGCCTGGCCGCCACCTTGCAGGCACTCACCGGCACCGAAGCGGCCCGTCATGCGGTGGCGCCGCAGCGCCCATACACATCGGCCGACGAATTCCTGGCCGACCTGCGCACCATCGCGACCTCGCTCCTGGCCCACCATGGCGAAGCACTGGCCGAGGCCCGGCTGCGGCCCCTGATCCGCTCGGTGGAGGTGTTCGGTTTCCACCTGGCCACGCTGGACCTTCGACAGAGTTCCGACCAGCACGAACGTGTGGTGGCCGAGCTGCTGGCCCATGCCCGCATCGAGTCCGACTACGGCGCGCTCGACGAACAGAGCCGCCAGACCCTGCTGCTGCGGGTGCTCAACGATGCCCGCCCGCTGCGCGTGCCGGGCGCCGCCTACAGCGAGCACACGCTGGGTGAACTGGCGATCTTCGAGACCGCACGCAGCGGCCGTCAGCGCTTCGGGCCGCACGCCATCCGCCACGCGATCATCAGCCACACCGAGACGGTCAGCGACCTGCTGGAGGTGCTGGTGCTGCAGAAGGAAAGCGGTCTGCTGCGCGGCGTGCTGCAGGAGGACGCCCGGGCCGACCTGATCGTGGTGCCGCTGTTCGAGACCATCGAGGACCTGCGGCAGGCGGCACCGATCATGCAGGCCTACTACGCCCTGCCTGGCATCCGGGCCATGGTGCAGCGGGGAGAGGATGTCGGCTACCACGAGCAGGACGTCATGCTGGGCTATTCGGACAGCAACAAGGACGGCGGCATCTTCACCAGCAACTGGGAGCTTTACCGCGCCGAGATGGCGCTGGTGCAGCTGTTCGACGAGAGCCCGATCCGGCTGCGCATGTTCCACGGCCGGGGTGGCACGGTGGGCCGGGGCGGCGGCCCGAGCTACCAGGCCATCCTGGCGCAGCCGCCGGGCACGGTGCGCGGTCAGATCCGGCTCACCGAACAGGGCGAGGTGATCGGCTCGAAGTACGCCAACCCCGACATCGGCCGGCGCAACCTGGAGACCCTGGTGGCCGCCACGCTGGAGGCCACGCTGCTGCCCACCGCCAAGCCCGCCCCGAAACGCTTCCTGGAGGCAGCCGATGCGCTCTCCCAGGACAGCATGGGCGCCTACCGCGCCCTGGTGTACGACACCCCGCGTTTTGCCGAGTACTTCTTCTCGGCGACACCGATCCGCGAGATCGCCGAGCTCAACATCGGCTCGCGCCCGGCCTCGCGCAAGGCCAACCAGCGCATCGAAGACCTGCGGGCCATCCCGTGGGGCTTCAGCTGGGGCCAGTGCCGGCTGACGCTGCCGGGCTGGTACGGTTTCGGTTCGGCAGTGAAGCAGTTCCTCAATCAGGAGGGTCCGGCTGGCCGCGACGCCCGACTGAAGCTGCTGCGCCAGATGGTGCGGCAATGGCCGTTCTTTGCCACCCTGCTGTCCAACATGGACATGGTGATCGCCAAGAGCGACCTGGCCCTGGCCTCGCTCTACGCCGAACTGGTGGAAGACAAGCGCCTGCGCCGCCAGGTGTTCGGCGCCATCGAGGCCGAATGGCACCGCACGGCAGAAGCGCTGACGCTCCTCACCGGAGAAGCCGACCGGCTGGCCGGCAACGCCGCGCTGCAACGCTCGATCCGCCACCGCTTTCCGTACATCGATCCGCTGCACCACCTGCAGGTCGAACTGATCCGGCGCTGGCGTACCAACGCCCGGCCCAGCGACCGGGACGACAAGGTCAAGCGTGGCATCCACATCGCCATCAACGGGATCGCTGCAGGCTTGCGCAATACCGGCTGACACCCCCCGGGGTGAAGGCGTGCCACCTACAATGGGCCGGTGGACATCCTGACCAACGCCGACCTGCATTGCCACTCCGTCGTCTCCGACGGCACCCTCACGCCCGAGGCTCTGGCCGAACGCGCCAAAGCCAACGGGGTCGAGCTGTGGGCTCTCACCGACCACGACGAGATGGGCGGCCAGGAGCGGGCCATCGCTGCGGCACGCGCCGTCGGCCTGCCTTACCTGACCGGCGCCGAGATCTCGGTGACCTTTCTGGACCTCACGGTGCACATCGTCGGGCTGGGCATGGACCCGGACCACCCCGAGCTGGCGGCCGGCCTGCGCGCCACCCGCGGTGGTCGCGAGCAGCGGGCCCGCGAGATGGCCGACGATCTGGCCCGGGTCGGCATCAAGGGCGCCTTCGAAGGTGCGCTGCGCTACGTCGGCAATCCCGATCTGATCTCCCGGTCCCACTTCGCCCGCCACCTGGTGGACACCGGCGTGTGCAAGGACATCCCCGAGGTCTTCCGCAAGTACCTCACCGAGGGCAAGCCGGGTTTCGTGCCGCACCGCTGGGCCCGGCTGGGTGACGCGGTGCGCTGGATCACCGGCGCCGGCGGTGTGGCGGTCATTGCCCACCCCGGACGCTACGCTTTCACCCCGACGCAGGAATTTGCGCTGTTCACCGAATTCAAGGGCCATGGCGGTCAGGCCGTGGAAGTGGTGACCGGTGCCCACAATGCGTCCGACGTGGTCAAGTACACCGGCTTCTGCGCCGAGTTCGATCTGGCCGCCTCGCGCGGCAGCGACTTCCACAGCCCCGACGAAAGCCACACCGACCTGGGCCGTCTGCCCGACCTGCCTGGCCACCTGACGCCGGTCTGGTCGTTGCTGTCGTCGCGCGTCCACTGATGCAGGCCACGCTGCAGGCACCGGGCGCACAGGCGCTCACCGGCATCGCCTTCCTGGTCACGGCGACCGCCTGCTTCGCGGTGCTGGACACCACGGTGAAGTATGTCGGGGCCTTCCTGCCGGTGCTGGTGGCGGTCTGGTTCCGCTATGTGTTCCAGGCGGTGCTGGTGTCGGCGGTGGTGTTGCCCCTGCGGGGGCGCAGCCTGCTGCGAACCGCACATCCCCGCTTCCAGCTGCTTCGCGGCTGCCTGTTGCTGCTGGTCAGCGTGCTGTCGTTCCTGAGCGTGCAGTACATGCCGGTGGGTGAATTCACGGCCATCGTCATGATCTCGCCGCTGGTGGTCACGCTGCTGGCGGCGCTGTTCCTGCATGAACGGGTCACGCCGATGCGCTGGCTGCTGGTGGCCGGCGGATTTGCGGGCGCGCTGATGGTGGTGCAGCCCGGCGGCGACGTGGTGGGCTGGGCCAACCTGCTGCCGCTGGTGATGGTGCTGCTGTACGCCGCCTTCCAGATCCTGACCAGCCGCATGGCCCGCACCGAGGACCCGATGACCATGCACTTCTACACCGGCTGGGTGGGGGCGGCGCTGTCCACCGCCATCCTGCCGCTGGTGTGGCAGGCCATTCCGGACGCCCGCACCTTCTGGCTGCTGTGCCTGATCGGCCTGATGGGCAGCATCGGCCACTTTCTGCTGATCCTGGCCTTTGCGCGCACCCCGGCGGCCACGCTCACACCTTTCCTGTATGCCCAGATCGGCTTTGCCATGCTGTGCGGCTGGGCTGTCTTCGGCCATGTTCCCGGCCCCCTGGAGCTGGCCGGCATCGGCCTGATCGTGCTGTGCGGCGCCACCGCCAGCGTGCTGGCTTCGCGCAGCCGCCAGCCGATGGAACCGCCCGAGCCCTGAGGTGCAGCCGTGTCCCAGTTCTTCAGCGTCCACCCCGAGAACCCGCAGCCCCGGCTGCTGAAGCAGGCGGCCCAGCTGCTGCAGGACGGCGGCGTGATGGCCGTGCCCACCGACTCCAGCTACGCCCTGGTCTGCCACCTGGACGACAAGGCCGCGGCCGACCGGCTGCGCCGCATCCGCCAGGTGGACGACCGCCACCACCTCACCCTGCTCTGCCGCGACCTGAGCGAGCTGGCCAGCTATGCCAAGGTCGACAACCGGCAGTACCGGCTGCTCAAGGCCGCCACGCCAGGCCCCTACACCTTCATCCTCGAAGCCAGCAAGGAAGTGCCGCGCCGGGTGAGCCACCCCTCGCGCAAGACCATCGGCCTGCGGGTGCCCGACCATGAAGCCCTGCGATCGCTGCTGGAGCTGCACGGTGCCCCGCTGCTGGCCACCACGCTCATCCTGCCCGGCGACGACGGCCCCCTGAACGACCCCGAGGACATCCGCGACCGGCTGCAACACGATCTGGCCGGCGTCATCGACGCCGGCGCCTGCGCCCTGGAGCCCACCACCGTCATCGACCTCACACCCATGGGCACCGGCGGCGACCCCGAGGTGCTCCGTCAGGGCCAGGGCGAACTCGGCCGGCTCGGGCTCTGATCACCCGGCTCTGGGACAATCCCCCGATGGACCTCGCCCTCATCATCCAGACGATCACGCTGTACGCGATACCGGTGCTGTTCGCCATCACGCTGCACGAAGCCGCCCACGGCTATGCGGCGCGCCACTTCGGCGACCCGACCGCCCACCTGCTCGGGCGCATCACCATCAACCCGATCAAGCACATCGACCCGGTCGGCACCATCGCCATGCCGCTGTTGCTGTACTTCGCCACCGCCGGCGCCTTCCTGTTCGGTTATGCCAAGCCGGTGCCTGTGAATTTCGGCCGGCTGCGCAACCCCAAGCGCGACATGATCTGGGTGGCCCTGGCCGGACCGGGTGCCAACCTGATCCAGGCCATCGGCTGGCTGGTGCTGCTGTACGGCCTGCTGGCCGCGGGTATCGATGAGCGCTTCTGGCTGCAGATGTGCCGTGCCGGCGTGACCGTCAACCTGGTCATGTTCGCGTTCAACCTGTTCCCGCTGCCGCCGCTGGACGGTGGCCGCATCCTGGTGGGCCTGCTGCCCTGGAAGCAGGCCGAGCTGGTGTCACGGGTCGAACCGTATGGCTTCTTCATCGTGCTGGCGCTGGTGGTGTCCGGCCTGGTCGGAACCTACTGGCTTCGCCCGCTGATGGACCTCACCCTGGGCGCCATCGAACTGCTGCTCACCCCGCTGCGGCTGCTCCTGTCCTGATCGATCCTTCCGTCATCCATCTTCCATGCAACCTGTGCGCGTCCTCACCGGCATCACCACCTCCGGCACCCCCCATCTGGGCAACTATGTGGGCGCCATCCGCCCCACGGTGCGGGCCAGCCGGCTGGCCGAGGTGGAGAGCTTCTACTTCCTGGCCGATTACCACGCCCTCATCAAGACCGGCGACCCGGCGCGTGTGCAGCGCTCCACGCTGGAGATCGCCGCCACCTGGCTGGCCTGCGGGCTGGACCCGGAGAAGGTCACGTTCTATCGCCAGTCCGACATCCCCGAAATCCCCGAACTCTGCTGGCTGCTGACCTGCATCACCGGCAAGGGCCTGCTCAACCGGGCCCATGCGTACAAGGCGTCGGTCGACAAGAACACCGCTGCCGGCACCGAGCCGGACGACGGCGTGACCGCCGGCCTGTTCATGTACCCGGTGCTGATGGCGGCCGACATCCTGATGTTCAATGCCCACCAGGTGCCGGTGGGCCGCGACCAGGTGCAGCACATCGAGATGGCACGCGACATCGCGTCGAGCTTCAACCACCTCTACGGCGAGCACTTCACCCTGCCGGACGCCGCCATCGAGGCCCACGTGGCCACCCTGCCCGGGCTGGACGGCCGCAAGATGAGCAAGAGCTACGACAACACCATCCCGTTGTTCGTGCCGCGCGAGCAGCTGCGCAAGTTGATCATGGGCATCGTGACCGACTCGCGCCTGCCGGGCGAGCCGAAAGCCACCGAAGGCTCGGCCCTGTTCCAGCTCTACCAGGCGTTTGCCACCGAGACCGAGACCGCCGAGCTGGCCCGCGCCTATGCCGAGGGCATCGCGTGGGGGGAGGCCAAGGAACGTCTGTTCGAGCGGCTGGACCGTGAGATCGCCCCGATGCGTGCGGTCTACGACGAGCTGATGAAGGACCCGGGCCGCATCGAGTCGGTGCTGAAGCTCGGAGCCGCCAAGGCCCGTGCCACCGCGACGCCCTTCACCGCCCGCCTGCGCCACGCGGTGGGCCTGCGCCCGCTGGACCAGGCCGTCGAGACCCGGCGCGCCAAAAGTCAGAAAGCGGCAGGGCCGGTGTTCAAGCAGTACCGGGAGGCCGACGGTCGCTTCCACTTCAAGCTCACCGACGCCCGAGGCACACTGCTGCTGCAAAGCCGAGGCTTCGAGGCGCCCCGCGATGCCGCCCAGGCCATGGCCCGCATCCAGCAGGAAGGCATGGCCGCGGTAGCCGCACTCGCTGCTTGCCTGGAGCCGGTGGCAGACACCGCGACCCTGGAAGCGGCGCTGGCAGCGCTGGCGGCCAACGCAGGATGAATGTCCTCCAAAGTGGTTACAAATCAACACCGCAGGACGCTGAAGTCCTCATTTGTCAGAAATAGGGACCACTCCCGGGGCATTTATGGCCTTCAACCGGTCGTAAAACCACCACAATATCGCTATCCTGTCCCCTGAAGAATCGACTGACCACCACTTGCCATGAGCATTTTTGTTATCGACGACCACCCCCTGATGCGCGAAGCCGTCGTGATGCTGCTTCGCCGCCTGCGTGGTTCGTCCACCCAGGTGGTGGAGCTGGAGCGGCTGGCGTCGGTCAGCAAGGCCATTGCCGAACACGGCGAGCCCGAGCTGGTCTGCCTTGACCTGAAACTGCCCGACACCAACGGCGTTTCAGGCGTGCGCGAAGTCCGCCAGATGCTCCCCGACACCTCGCTGATCGTGCTGTCGGCCTCGCCCTCTTCCGACTACGAAGACCTCGCCCGCGAAGCCGGCGCCGATGCCTACGTCGAAAAGTCGGCCGGTGCGGCCCAGATCGCCAAGGTCCTGCGGGAATTCCTGGCCGACGAAGGTGGCGACGACGAGAACGCGCCCACCATCCCCGACAAGCTGTCCAAACGCCAGCGCCAGCTGCTGGTCATGCTCGACCGCGGCCTGTCGAACCGGGACATCGCCGAGCAGCTCAGCATCAGCGAACACACGGTCAAGGTGCACCTGTGGCGCCTTTTCCGCCGCCTGAACGTCAAGAGCCGTTCGCAGGCCAGCCACCTGGCCCGGACCGCCGGTCTGCTCGACTCCTGAATCCCGGGTTTCGGGGCGTCCCTGGAACCTGCAGGATCAGTTTCCGCTGTTGCCGTTTCGGAGCTGGCCGTCCACCGCCGTGGCACCAGCGCCGACCTCCTGCTGGGTGAATGCCGGCAGCAGGACGCGAAACACGCTGCCCCGGTTGGCTTCCGAGTTCAGCGAAAGCTGGTATCCCATGAGCGACGTCAGCTTGGAGACGATGGTCAGGCCCAGACCCAGGCTGTCTTCGGTGCCCTGGTGCTGGGAAACACGGAAGAACTCCTGAAAGATCGCCTGCTGGTGCTCGCGCGCAATGCCCACGCCGGTGTCCCAGACCTCGAAGACCAGCATGTCGTCCCGGTGGCGCAGCCCCAGCAACACCCCACCGGCATGCGTGTGGCGCAAGGCGTTGGACAGCAGGTTGCCCAGGATGCGACGCAGCACCACCGGGTCGGACCACAACACGGTGGGCCGGGTGTAGGTGCGCAACCGGAGCCCCTTGCCCTGCGCCACCGGTTCGAACTGGAGCTGGAGGTCGGCGAACAGTTTCTCCACATCGACGTGCTGCAGATTGACCTTGTAGTTGCCGGCATCGATGCGGGTGAGGTCGAACAGCGAATCGAACAGTTCGTTGATGGCGCGGGTGGACTGCAGGATGCGCGGGGCGATTTCCCGCGCCATTTCAGGCTCGGTGGCCAGCCAGTCGGCGTACAGGCTCAGCGCGTGCACCGGCTGGCGCAGGTCGTGCGCGGCCGATGCCAGAAACCGGTTCTTGGTGGCCACGGCGCGCAGCGAAGCGCGGGTCTGCAGCGTGAGCGAATCGATCAGCTCCTGGTTGGAGAACTGCAGCTCGAAGCTGGAGCGGTGCACCTGGTGCAGCCGCGCGCCGGCCACCATGATCAGAAACCAGAACACCACGATCAGCGCGCCAAACAGCAGGCCTTTCTGCAGGACGTCAGGCTGGTCGAGATGGATGGCTGTCAGGCTGACCACGGCCAGCAGCACCGACATCGTCAGGCTGTTGGCATAACTCCGGAAAACGGGCAGGCAGGCGCTGAAGCCGGTCAGGTTGAGCAAACCTTGTCCCAGCACCACCACCGCGCACACGAACTGGGTGGTGATGCTGGTCTGCAGGTAGCTCAGGTACACAGGGCCGCCCCACAAAAGCGCCACGGCCGCCCAGGTCCAGCGGTACCGCTCGACGAACGCCAGCCGCTGCGGGCCGTCCACATGGTCGTACTGCAGGCGGTAGAGCCCGATCAGCCGGTACCGATAGACCAGCGTGCCCAGCATCAGCAAGGTCCAGCCGACCAGCGCCGCGGTGTTGACCTCTCCTGCCATCAGATAGACCAGTACCGGCATGGACACGCTCGCTGCCAGCAACGATGGCCCGACGTTGTCCATCAGGACGCCGATCAGTTGCGAATCCACCCACTGATCCCGAACTTCGGGAGAGGCAGGCATGTGCTGGTAGGTGGCGGGTTGGGTATCGACGAGCATGGTCGCTGACGTTGGGGCGATGCATTGTCGCATCGGCCGACCGGATTCCAGCGAGCAAAAAATCGCACTGGCGCGTGCTGCTAGAATCGCGGGCTTCGACACCCGGAGAGATGGCAGAGTGGTCGAATGCACCGGATTCGAAATCCGGCGTACAGTTTTTGCTGTACCGAGGGTTCGAATCCCTCTCTCTCCGCCAACGATTCTGAAGCCCCTGCCCTGCAGGGGCTTTTTTGTTGGGCGAAACCGAGGTGTCCGTCAGCGATCGTCGCTTCGTGGTCCGAGCAGCAAAGCTTGCACATCTCCTTTGCAGCGAGCACTCTCGATCAGCAAGTAGACGCACAGGAAAGGCGTTCCACCCACGAAGGCCAGCAGGGAGAGCGCGATGCCTCCTGCGCTGAAGCGATGCCGCCAGGCAACCCACATCGCCGAAAACATCAACATGAACAAGAAGTCGAGATTGAACTGACCTGACCAGCTCAGCCGTGCGATCTCGCCAAAGAAGATCCCGGCGAAGTCCGTGCCGTGACGAGAAATGACGAAGCCGGTGTAGGCGACGAAGACAGACAGAACGAACGCAAGGAACAGACGAAGCAGGAGCATGTGCGAACGACAGTTGGAGCAGGAAGGAACCCGGTGGGTGGCGTAGATGGCGGTCAGCCGGGTCAGGCAAGATCAAGCGTAGTCCCAGGCCTGAATGGTTTCAATTACTTCAGAAGTCATTGCCATGAAACGATCCGATGAAGCACCGACCTCAGCGCCGCGGACAAGCTCAGCAACAGCGGGGCGAACCGCCGAGACTGCTGCGTTCGGTGACCTGTTGAGGACCTGGCGTACCACCAGGCGCTACACGCAGCTCGGATTGGCAGAAGAGACCCAGGTGTCGCAGCGCCACCTGAGCTTTCTGGAGTCAGGTCGAGCAAGACCAAGCCGGGAGATGGTCACGCATCTGGCGCTCGCACTGGGAGTGCCGCTGCGGGAGCAGAATAAGCTGCTGGTGGCCGCCGGTTATGCCCCGTCCTACCGCGAGCGGGACCTGAAAGACGCGGACATGGCCGCGATACGGCAGGCACTCGACTCGACCTTGCAGCACCATGAACCGTACCCGGCGCTCGTGATCGATCGGCAATGGAATGTCGTGATGCACAACGCTGCGGTGAACAGGCTCATCGCGTTGGTGGGCGATCCCCCAGCGGTGTGGGAGCGGGTCGATCCATCGGGTCGTCAGAACCTGATGCGGCTGACGATGCATCCGGATGGTCTGCAACCGCTGGTAGCCGACTGGTCCAGTACCGCCGCAGCCATCCTGGCACGCCTGGCATTCGAGGTCCGGGCCAATCCAGCCAACATGGGACTGCGGGCGCTACTCGCTGACCTGCGAAGCCTTCCAGGTGTGCGTGGCCTGGAAAACAGCTCGATCACGCCGGCGAGCATGGAGGTACCGGTTCTCTCTCTCAAGCTGCGAAGTGAGGGGCTGACGCTGGAGCTCTTTTCGATGATCTGCACTTTTGGTGCGGCCATGGACCTGACAGCGGACGAACTGCGATTGGAACTGCTGTTTCCTTCAGACGAGACCACAGCCTTGTTCCTTCGTACCCAGCAGCAGAAGGCAGCGGTTCGACCAGCCCAGTCCCCGGGAACAGGTTGATTTGGCCACCGGAACGAACTGGCCCCGAAACACGGCCCAGTTCCAGGAATCAGGCGCAGCTGATTTCGCTTCAGGAGAGGAGATCCGTGCCGATAGTCACGCCGTGGCTTCCGGCGCTCCCAAGTCAGGTGATCTGGGTGTCCCGCGCAACGTCAACAGCCCGATCCATCCTTCCAGACAGCACAACAACCGAGTCGTCCCATGACCACCCGCCCCCACTCCCCCAATCGTGGCCTTCTGGCAACCCTGGGCCGGCGAATGGCCGCAGCCTTCACCGCAGTCTTGCTGATCTTCACGGGGGTGCTCGCCATCACTGTCTGGAAAGTCGAGGCTGTACAAGAGCTGTCAGCCCAGACCACGGTCGAGGCTCGAAAACTGGAGCTGGCAGACAAATGGCTGGCCGACGTACGTCAGAACTCGGCGCGCTCGCTGGCCGTAGCGATGGCGCCTGGAAACGACATGCTCAACTTCTTCAAGGAGGCGATGGCTGCCACCTCGCGGGGCACCACGGAAACCCAGAAGACGTTTCTTGAAATTGCCGCCAACAATCCCGAAGCGCTGAAGCGTGCGGCCCTGGTGGGCGATGTGCGCAAGGAATGGTTGGCAGCCCGAGAAGAGATCAACGCGGTCAAGGCGGCGGGCGATGATGTCCGGGCTCGCGAACTGGTCGCCAGCAAGTTCGCTCCCGTCACCAACCGGTATGTCGAGGTGACCCAGGCACTGGTGGACGGTCAACTGGTGGCCATGAACGACCTGCAGACCCGGATCCAGGCCGAGTTCCGGTCGCTGTACCTCTGGCTTGGGGTGCTGTCGGTGGCGGCGCTGGCCGTCTGCATCGGGCTTTCCTGGCGCATGACCCGGTCGGTCACCGAACCCATCCGGGAGGCCGTGGCCGTGGCCAACGCAGTGGCCGCCGGCGACCTCACGCGCAGCGTGGGCAGTCAGCGAAGCGACGAACTGGGCGACCTGCTGCGAGCGCTGGGTGCCATGAAGGCCTCACTGATCAAGACGGTCACCCAGGTGCGCCAGGCCAGCGACAGCATCGGCACGGCCTCGGTGGAGATTGCCACCGGCAACCAGGACCTCTCCAGTCGCACCGAGCAGACCGCCAGCAACCTGGAAGAGACGGCGGCCTCGATGGAAGAGCTCACCAGCACGGTGCGCCAGAGCGCCGACGCTGCGCGCCAGGCCAACCAGCTGGCCGCCAGCGCCGCCGAGATCGCTGCCCGTGGCGGCGACGTGGTGGCCCAGGTGGTCACCACCATGGACGAGATCAACCACAGCAGCAAGAAGATCAACGACATCATCGGCGTGATCGACGGCATCGCCTTCCAGACCAACATCCTGGCGCTCAATGCGGCCGTGGAAGCCGCCCGTGCGGGCGAGCAGGGCCGTGGCTTTGCGGTGGTGGCCGGCGAGGTGCGCAACCTGGCCCAGCGCAGCGCGCAGGCGGCCAAGGAGATCAAGGGTCTGATCGGCGCGAGCGTGGACCGTGTGGAGGCCGGCAGCAAGCTGGTGGCCGATGCGGGCAACACCATGAGCGAGATCGTGGGCTCGGTGCAGCGGGTGAGCGACATCATCGGCGAGATCACGGCGGCCGCCGGCGAGCAGAGCGACGGCATCGGCCAGGTGAACACGGCGGTGGCGCAGCTCGACCAGATGACGCAGCAGAACGCGGCGCTGGTGGAAGAGAGCGCAGCAGCGGCCGAGAGCCTGAAGGACCAGGCAAGGCGGTTGACGGAAGTGATCGACTTCTTCCGCACCGGGTCGAACGGCGCATGAAGCTTCAGGCAACCCGGCTCGCTGGAACCACCTAGCGCTTCCGGGAATCCTCGACAGCTTCCTTCACGTCGCCAAGCGCTTTTTATGCCTTGCCCTGCGGCTGTTTCTTGACCCCTTCAAGCTCCTGTCTGGAACTGCCCATCGCCTTGCCCGTTGCCTGCTGCACCTTGCCGGCTGCACTTTTGAGGGTGCCCTTGATCTGGTCCTTGTTCATGACTTCACCTTGCATTGACAAGTAACGGCCGGTAAGACCGCGATACGAGGCGCCGGAACATGACGGCCTCGAACAGACCCTACAACACAGGCACACGGCGGTCTGTCTGCCAGGGAACATCCGGGCAGGCAGACGGGTCTGCCGATCGGATCAAGGCTTGGCCTTGGTCACTTCCTCGGCCACCAGCGCTTCGAGCTGGCCCGGTCCGAAACTGGGCAGGCTGCGGCCGTTCACAAAGAAAGTCGGGGTCTTCGTCACCTGCAGGGCGGTGAGATCCTCGATGTCCTGCTGCAGCAAGGCCTGCATGCCGGGGTTCTGCATGTCATTGCGCGCCTTCTCCAGGTCCAGTCCGGCCTGTTCGGCAGCCTGGTACGCGATGGCGACATTGGGCTGGCCGTGATCGGCCCAGGCGGGCTGGGCTGCCAGAACGGCCTCCATCACTGGAACATATCTGCCCTGGCGCTTGGCAGCTTCCAGCAGTTTCACGACTTCGTCGGAACCCTGGTGGAAAGGGGCATAGCGGATCACCAGCCGGACTTCCGTCGGGTAGCGGGCCATCAGATCCTTGACGATCGGATAGAACGCCCTGCACGTCTCGCAGGCCGGATCAAAGAACTCGACGATCGTCACGGGCGCGTTCTGCGGCCCCAGCACAGGCGAATGCATGCGGACCAACCGGATCTGCTCGGCCTGAACCTGCACATCCTGGGACTTCTGCACCTGTGACTGGTAGGCATTCATGCCCAGAAAGAAGAAAAGGGCCACGGCGAGCGCGAGGCCGACAACGGTGATTTTTCGGGTGTTCATGAGCGGGACTGGCGGAGGTGAAACGCCAGCGAAATAGCAATGAAAAGGAAAGCAGCCAGGGAAAGCCACGGAATCTGGATGCCGTCGAGGATGTCCAGACGCTGTCGGGCGCACGAAGGGCCGGCACCGCAGGGCACCCACCATGAAGGGGCCCAGCCGGCGATCAGTGCCGAGTGGTAGCCCGCGAGCAGGACGCCACCAACAGCCAGGGGCAGCGCGTAGATCGCGCCACGCCGATCGTCAGAGAACGCCGCCATGCCCAGGATCAGTGCCATCGGAAACATCAGGATCCGCTGGTACCAGCAGAGCAGGCAGGGTGTCATGCCCATCACCTCCCCGATGAAAAGGGCAGACAGGGTGGCGACCATGGCCATCGCCCATGCCGCCACCAGCCACGGCCAGCCGGGCTTCACGACGGCTGCTCCTGCAGCGGCTGTCGGGGCACGGCACATGGCCGCAAAAAGGGGTTGGGGTACTGCTGCCAGCAACAGGACATGGAACATTCCTTCCGTTCGATCCAGGAAGGTCGCCGTCTTTGCCGGCGACCGCCAGTGCGTGGACGATCGGGAAATGTCCTGCCGCTGACGGCAGTCAGCCTGCGGGCGCGAACCCCGATCGTTCAGGGATCGACCAGTCCGGTCGGTAAGGCCTTTCGTGCCAGCTGGTCAGGTGGACCTGGGAAACGGCGTCGAGAGGGCCGACGCCCGACACGGCACCGTGCAGGAGTGCAGCGACGAACACGGCGACGGCGCCATGCGCATGGCAGGTGGAGCATTCGGCACCCGTGCCATTGCAAGGCATGTGGTTGTCGACAGCGCAGGCCGTGTCTGAGCAGGCCGGGGCAGCAGCAGCTTCAGACACCTCCGCCTGCGCCACGGCACCGGAATGGGCAGCCGTGCAGCACTGACCAGCCGACGCCGCCGACAGTTGCAGCGGCAGGACCAGGAGCGCCACGATGACCCAGAAGATTCGCACGGCGCGGATTCTATGCGTCGGGACGTTCAGTGCGCGTGGCCATGGTGATCGTCCTGGGCGGGTTCGCCCGCGAGCTCGCGCCTTGCCTGTCGCAGCACGCTCCAGCCGCCGTGCAGGGCCAGCGCCGCCATCAGGCTGGCCACCAGCAGGTCAGGCCAGGCCGAGCCGGTGCCGAACACGCCCACGGCAGCCAGCAGCACGGCGAGATTGCCGATGGCGTCGTTGCGGGAGCACAGCCAGACGCTGCGCATGTTGGCGTCGCCCTCCCGGAACGCGTACAGCATCCAGGCCACCGACACGTTGGCCACCAGGGCCAGAATGGCGACCCCACCCATGGTCATGTGCTGCGGCACGCCGCCCTGCCAGAGCGACCACAGCGCTGCACCCAGGACATACAGGCCGAAACCCATCATGCTCAGCGCCTTGACCAGGGCAGCCCGCGCCCGCCAGGCCAGTGCCGAAGCCAGCACCGCCAGCGACACGGCGTAGTTCAAGGCGTCGCCGGCGAAGTCGACCGCATCCGCCAGCAGCGACAACGATCCGGACTGCAGACCAGCGCCGATTTCCACCAGGAACATGGCGGCGTTGATGACCAGGGCGATCCACAGGATGCGCCGGTAGCGCGCCAGGTTGGCGATGGATTCGGCCGACGGGGTTTCGTGGTGGCAGCAATGGGCGGACATGATCTTTCCTTTCGATGCCGTATTGAAAACCCCGTAGCGGCTACGGAGTCAAGCGGCCTCCATGGACGGCTGGGCATCAATAAAACCCCGAATAATATTTTTTATACTCTTAACAACTACAGGATATGATGCGTGGGTCTGCATCCGGTCTTGCCACGCCTGCGCAAGGGGTACGGACACCGCTGTCGGGGCTTCTCGCACCCCGTCGCTCCTTAGTCTCTCGAGCCATTGCCCACCCAGGCACCCGGCTCACGCAGAGCCTGCTCCAGGCCTGCAGCAACGATTGATCACGATTTCCAACCTTTCCATCTCCATGGGCCAGTACGTCGTTTCGCCCTCGACACAGCCGACCGACTGCGGCCGCTTTCGCGCCTCGTTTGCGGTCCAGCGCTCTCAGGGCAATGGCAGCTACTGCCGGGTGTTCAAGCTGGACACCACCTTCGCATCACGCGAGGCCGCCCGAATGTTTGCCGTCACCCAGGGCTGGCTGCAAACCTGCTTCCCCCCTCGCCTGGCCTGCTGACGTTCTGCCCACCGCAGAACGCCGGCACGTTTCCGATCCACCGCGAACCCCCGGTTCGCCCGTACGCATCACGACGATGCGACCGCATTCACAGAAAGACTCCAACATGAGCAGCAAGATCTACGTGGGCAACCTGCCCTACTCCGTCACCGACTCCAGCCTCAAGAACAACTTCGCCGAGTTCGGCGGTGTTGCTTCCGCCAAGGTCATGATGGACCGCGACACAGGCCAATCCAAGGGCTTCGGTTTTGTGGAAATGTCCTCGGCCGAGCAGGCGCAAGCCGCCATCAGCGCCCTGCATGGCATGTCTGTCGATGGCCGCACCATCGTCGTCAACCTGGCCCGGCCGCGCGAAGATCGCGGCACCTCCGGTGGCCAGCATGCCGCGGGCTTCCGCGCACCCAACCGCGTGGACGTCGGCTATGGCACGGGCGGCTACGGCGGCGGCCGCTACTGAAGTCTGCGGCGTCTCCTGAAAACCGGTTCCCTCGAACCGGTTTTTTTTCGTCCCCGCCGAATCGCTCCGGCGTTCAGCTGTCGACCAGCTCCCAGGCCGTGCGGTAGCCGCCGGTCTGCTCCACATACGCCAGCAGCTCCTGGAAGAACGGATGGGCGCCCAGGGTGGATGAGTCACCGACGAGCAGCAGCTTGCGCCGGGCGCGGGTCATGCCGACGTTCATCCGGCGGATGTCGGAGAGAAAGCCGATCTCGCCGGACCGGTTGCTGCGGGTCAGCGAGATCGCGATGATGTCGCGCTCCTGGCCCTGGAACGAATCGACGGTGCCCACGCTGAGCCGGCGGTGCTGCAGTAGGCTGCCGAGCCCGGGAGCCTCCTCGATCGCATCCTTCAGGCAGTTGATCTGTGCACGGTAAGGGGCAATCACGCCGATCGTCAGCGGGTCGTGTTCGTGCTCCGCGGGGTCGTAGGGCTCCAGCAGCTGGGTCAGACGCTTGAGCAGCACGGCCGCTTCTTCCGGGTTGGCGGTGGAACGGCTTTCGGGGATGGTGAGTTCAAGGAAGCCGAACCCTGCCGTGTCGAGAAATTCCACCGGCAGGTCCGGTGCGAAGCCCGGATCGTAGGCGCCCAGCCCGGCGTGACGCACCCGCTGGTGCGCTTGCAGCCGCCCACCGTAGAAACGTCGGGAACTGAACTCCATGATCTGCTCGTGCATGCGGTACTGCAGGGTGAGCATCCGGGCTGTGGCCGGCTGCCGCTGGATGCACTTCTCGAACAGCGTTTCGCGCAGTCCATCGCGGGCGGCCTTTTCACTTTTGACCGTGGGTGGCAGCTGGTGGTGATCACCGGCCAGAACCACCCGCTGGCCCCTGGCAATCGGAATCCAGCAGCCCGGCTCGATGGCCTGGGCCGCTTCGTCGACAAACACGGTGTCGAAGGTCAGGTGGCGGATGCTGCGGTGACTCGCACCCACCAGGGTGCAGGTGATCACCTGCACCGACTCCAGCACATCCTCGGTGATGAACCGCTCCAGATCGTCGGCCTGCAGGAACAGCTGCCGGGCTTCCTCTTTCAGCAGCTGGCGCTGCTGACGCTCTTCGTGACCGAAATGGCGCACGTGCTGACTGGCCGTTTCGCGGTACTGGTCGGCGGTCTGGCGTAGCGCACGCATCTTGCTGTAGCTCGGGTGGGCCATCACCCTGGCATCGAGCGTGTGCTCCAGGAGCAGGTCGGACACGCGACTGGGATTGCCCATGCGGATGACATTGACGCCGTGCTCGGCCAGCTTCTCGGTGAGCAGGTCCACAGCCGTGTTCGAAGGAGCGCACACCAGCACACGCCGCTCGCGCCGGATGGTTTCCCGGATAGCCTGCACCAGCGTGGTGGTCTTCCCGGTGCCGGGCGGGCCATGGATGATGGCCACGTCCTGGGCCGAGATCACATGGCGCACTGCAGCCAGCTGGGAGTCGTTGAGCGGGCTCGGGTAGAACAGGTCGTCGGCCCTGGGCGCCAGGAAACGGGCCTGCCGGGCACCCAGCAACACGTCGCGCAGCTCGGCCAGGCGGTTGCCACGGGCGCGCATCACCTCGTTCATGGCCTGGTTCATCTCGCGGTAGCTCACCTCGTCGAAGGTGAGGTCGATGCCGAGCTTGCCGCCGTCAAGCACCCAGTCGGGCAGATCTTCCCGGGTGGTGGTCAGCAGCAGCTGGTTGCGCCGGACGCTGGTGATGACGCCATGGAGTGTGGGCGGGTCAGCAGCCGGGTGTCCCTGCGCCGGGCCGAACAAAGCGGCATTCCGGCCCGCCTGAAACAGGTGGAGACCCTCCTGGCCGGCCGGGCGTTCCAGCTCCAGCACCACCTTGCCGCCAAAGCCGACGTCTTCCCGGGTGATGACGACGGGGTGCCAGGTGATGCCGCGCCGCTTGCGCTCCTGGATGCCCGCCTTGGCGTTCTTGAGCTTGAACTGCGCCTGATCCTCCTTCTGCTCCAGTTGCATGAGGGCATGCACATGGCGCAGCTCGGCCTCGATCGAGGAAGGGTCGCCGGGAATGAAATCGAAGTCGGCCAAAAGGGGCCCGGCATGAACCGGCCAGAGTGTGGGGGAGGCCGGTCGCCCGGCAGCGGCGGGCGAGAGTTTGCCTCAGCCTTCAGACCTGCGCCGACCCGAGGTCTTCAGCAGGTGATCCCAGACGCGTGTGGTCACGCCGAAGCAGCACGGCTCTGACAGGTGATGGTGCTGCGCGTGCCATCGGGTCTGGCGGCTCAGCCAGTCGAAGTGCGGCGCCCCTCTGAAAAGACCGTGGTGCACCGCATGGTGGGTCATGGTGTAACCCAGGTAGCCGGTGACCAC
The DNA here is from genome assembly GCF_958439165.1 of uncultured Hydrogenophaga sp. GTDB lineage: Bacteria > Pseudomonadota > Gammaproteobacteria > Burkholderiales > Burkholderiaceae_C > Hydrogenophaga. The sequence goes on from NZ_OY288133.1 coordinate 23,609, forward strand.
GCCCAGAAACAGGCCGCTGGCGTTCAGGCTGCCCATCCACCACCACGCCGGCAGCAGCACCAGGCCGCCCAGCAGCGAGGCGCTCAGCACGGTCGAGGCGCCCACGAGAGCGCGGGGGCGTCGATGGTGTTCGCGGTGCCAGGTGGCGAACGGCTCCAGGCCATGCAGCACATAGCGGTGCAGGCCGTATTCCAGCCCGCTCCAGACCACGAGCCCCGAGCAGGCCAGAACCACCATCAGCAGTGCCTGACCGGCAGGAGCATTCCAGCCGACGAAGCCCCCCAGCAGGCACACCGCCAGCAGGTAGAACAGGAAATCAGCCCGGTAGCTCCAGGCACTGTGCTCGAAGGAAAAGATCGACATCCGGCATCCTTGCTGCGGCGGCAACGACTCCCCTTGTAGGCACTGCGCATCCCACGGTCGGTGCGTTGGCAGACCGATCGAGGCGCTTCGGAGCGCTGGCGCACAGACCGGCGCGCGGGTCAGGCTTACCGTGGCATCCAGCCCTGAAGCTGCTTCAAGCCTCGGACAACCGATGAGATCCATGGTCATCACCCGCACCACCCTGCGCCTGTGCCGCTCGCTCCTGCTGGTGGGCTTCATCGCTGTCGTCGGTGTCGGCGGGTGCAAGAGCCTGCCCTTCATCGTGCCGGACCTGGCTTTGCGCTCCAGCAGCGGCGTGCGTCTGGCTGGTGTGCGGGGGCCTCTCACGGCGGCGCAGAGCCAGGCCGTGCTGACGGGCCTGGCCGAGCGGGGGGAACCCACCGACATCTTCCAGCGCCACCTGGCACTGGAAGAAGCGGTGGCGGGCAGTCCGTTGACCATCGGCAACGCTGTGGTGCTGCTCCAGGACGGCCCCTCCACCTACCGCGCCATGCTGCAGGCGATCGAGTCGGCGCGCGACCACATCCATCTGGAAACCTACATCTTCGATGACGACGCGGTGGGCCAGCGGTTCGCCGATGCCTTGCTGCGCCAGCGCCAGCGGGGCGTGGCGGTGCACGTCATCCGGGACAGCGTGGGCACCCTGTCCACACCCGAGGCGTTCTTTCAGCGCCTGGTGGATGGCGGTGTGCAGGTGCTGGTGTTCAACCCCGTCAACCCGGCCCAGGCCAGGGGCGAGTGGCTGCTCAACGAGCGCAACCACCGCAAGCTGCTGATCGTCGACGGCCAGGTGGCGTTCCTGGGCGGCATCAACATCAGCAGCGTGTATTCGGGCGGCTCGTTCAGCCGCGCATCGAGTGTGAGGCCCGGCAACCCGGCCGGGTGGCGCGACACCGACCTGCAACTGCGTGGTCCGGTGGTCGCGGATTTCCAGCGCCTGTTCCTGGCCACCTGGGAACAGCAACGCGGACCACCCCTGCCCGACCGCACCTACTTCCCCGCGCTGCAGAAAGCGGGCAACGAGGTGGTCCGGGCGATCGGCAGCAGCCCCCAGGACGAACACAGCCTGATCTACATCACCCTGCTGTCGGCCATCGGCAGCGCGCAGACCAGCATCCGGCTGACCAACGCCTACTTCGTGCCCGACCCGCAACTGCTCGATGCGCTCGAGGCGGCGGCCGCGCGGGGCGTCGATGTGGTGCTGGTGCTGCCGAGCCAGAGTGATTCATGGCTGGTGCTCGCCGCAGGCCGGTCGCACTACGAACGGCTCCTGCGCCAGGGCGTGAAGATCCACGAGCGGCGCGGTGTGGTGCTGCATTCCAAGACGGCGCTGGTGGACGGCGTGTGGGCCACCGTGGGATCCACCAACCTGGACTGGCGCAGTTTCCTGCACAACCACGAACTCAACGCCGTCGTGCTGGGTGCCGGCTTCGGTGAACAGCTGCAGGCCATGTTCGAACGCGACCTGGCCGTCTCCGACACGATCATCCTTTCCGAGTGGGAACAGCGCCCGCTGCACCAGCGCATGCGCGAGGCCTTTGCCCTGGTCTGGGCCTACTGGTTGTGAACCACGCGCTTCAGTCGCCCGACCGCAGGAAGCTCAGCAACGCCCGGTTGAATGCCGACGCATGCGACACATTCAACCCGTGCGGCGCGCCATCCACCTTGACCAGCTGGCTGTGGGGAACGGCCCGGTGCGTCCGTTCACCTGAACCTTCGAACGGAACGATGGCATCGGCGCTGCCGTGGATCACGAGGGTGGGCACCGTGAGCTGCTTCAGATCTTCGCGAAAGTCGGTGGTGGCAAACGACGCCATGCAGGCCAGTGCTGCGTGCTGAGCCGACTGCTCGCACAGCACCATGGCCTCGAGGCGCTGGGCCTCGTTCACCTGCAGGACGCCATGGGCCGAGAAGAAGGCCGTCGTGAACTGCTCGAAATAGGCAGATCGGTCCCGTTCGAATGCAGCCGACTTCTCCCCGGCCTTCTCCGGTGTGAGCGGGCCGTCCGGGTTGTCCGCCGTCTTCAGCAGATAAGGCTGCACCGCAGCGGCGAACACCACGCTGCGCAGGCGCGACTCGCCGTGCCGGGTGACGTAGCGCGCAACCTCGCCGCCGCCCATCGAGAACCCCACCAGCGTCGCGTCCTGGAGGACGCACTGCGCCATGACCTGCTCCAGATCGTCGGTCAAGGTGTCATAGCCATAACCCGACGCCGGTCGATCCGACCGACCAAAGCCGCGGCGGTCGTAAGCGATCACACGGAAGCCCCCTTCGCGCAGCGCAGCGACTTGCGGCTGCCACGCCCGGGACGACAGGGGCCAGCCATGGATCAGCACCACCGGGCGACCCTGACCACCGGTGTCCTCGATGTGCAGCCGCACGGCGGCGGACGTCACGCCGAGGTGGGAGCGCGTGGGCTCCGGACGGGATTCGTTCATGGTGTGTACCCCCTTGCTGATCTGCCACGCCCGGACAGGCAGTCCGGACCTGAGGCGCCAGTCTCGAGGACCGGTTCGTTCGCGTCTGTTCGGCGACGCACGCGAAACCAGGGGTGATGCCGCTCAGTCCACGGGCCGCGGGATCGGGGGCTTCTCCAGCCACTGGACCAGCTGGCGGGCGACCCCGGCATCGCTGAGCAGGTCCAGGTGGCCAGTCCGGAAAGCCGAATGCCGATGCGTCGGCGGGAACGCGAGCTGCCGCGCGGGATCGTCGTGCACACCCAGCGCACTGTGCAGCGGCACCAGACCGTCACCCACCAGGCGATCGGCCACCCGGCTGCGCCGCGCGGCCAGCGTGGCGGCGACCGCGAAGCATTCCACCCCGGCGGGCAACGGCAACGGCAGGCGCTGGTCACGCAGCTGGCGAAAGCGGTCGTGACCCTGCCAGTCGGTGTCGAGAACATGGCCGAAACGCAGGTCGGTGATGCCTGCGCTGCGCAGCTGGGCGAGCCGGGCGAATGGTCGACTGAAGGGGGTTCTGCCCAGCAGCACGTCGACCTGGTGGCCCGCGCGCTCCAGCGGGGCTCCGTGGTGCGGCGTGCCCAGAAAAACGATGCGCTGCAGCTGTCGGGGCCAGGCATGGCCGGCCTCCGTCCCGTAGTGGCAGGCGGCGCGAATCACCAGACCACCCATGCTGTGCGCCAGCACGGCGAATTCCTGCAGAGGCACGGGCCAGGCGGCCAGCAGGGCTTCGATGTGGCCCGCCAGCTCGCGGCCATTGACCGAGGTGTGCAGCCCGGTGTTGTAGCGCACATGCACCGGGGTGTAGCCCAGCGCCTGCGCCAGGTGCACGCCATGGTCGTGGCCGGCATGCTGCCACTGCAGATCGTTCATGCACAACCCATGCACCAGCAGCAACAGCTTGCCACTGACGGCATTCCGGGAATGCAGCGCCTGCAGGTCCAGCGGCCTGCCGTCCTGGCGCAACGCCATGCCGAGGGCCAGCGGGTTGCCGTCGGCCAGCAGGCGGTCGCCCATGACCCCGTTGAGCGCAGCCAGCACGGCTTCGCGCTCGGCCGAGGGAGCGGCCGCGTCCTGCTCTGCCATCACCCGGTCGAGCAAAGGCTCGATCCGCAGCAGTGCAGTCTGCAGGCCCCGATCGACCAGACGGGTCACCCCGTGTATGCCCTGGTAGACCATGCCGGTCAGCCCGCGCGAGCGGCCGGGCTCGGTGCCGCCAGGCAAGCCCATGCTGCCGAGGACCGACTGGTGCACGCCCTCGACGATGCGGGTCACACCGGCGGTGGCCTGGATCGCCAGGCGGGCCGACCCCCGCAGGTCGCTGGAGCGCAGCTGGCCCAGGACGGAGCGGCTGGCGCCATCCTTGCTGCCGGATCGCGGGGAACGGGGCATCAGTACAGCGCCGCGAACTTCTTGATCAGGGGTGTCGATCCGGCCACGATCAGGTGATCGCCCGGCTTGACCTCGGTCTGCGCCTGGGCGTAGATGAAATCCTGATGCCGGCGCTTGATGCCGACCACCGTGATGCCATGCTTCTTCCGCACATCCGAGACGGCCAGCGTCTTGTTGTGGGTCTCCATGGGCGCACGCGTCTTGGCGAGCGCAAAGCCATCGTCGAATTCGATGAAGTCCATCATCTTCCCGGTCACCAGGTGCGCCACGCGTTCACCCATGTCGACCTCGGGGTAGATCACATGGTGTGCACCCACCCGCTCGGCGATGCGTCCGTGCTGAGGGCTGTTGGCCTTGGCCCAGATGTCCTTCACGCCCATCTGTGCCAGGTTCAGCACGGTCAGGACGCTGGCTTCGAGGTGATCACCGATGCTCACCACCGCGTGGGAGAAGTCGGTGACCGACAGCTGTTTCAGCGCCTGCAGGTCGGTGGAGTCGGCACAGACCACATGGGGCAATTCGGCCGCCAGTTCCTGCACCACATCCTCGCGTTCGTCCATGGCCAGCACCTCGTGGCCGGACGCCACCAGCGCGCGCGCCACGCTGGCGCCGAAGCGCCCCAGCCCGATGACGACCACGCTGTCGCCCTTGCTCAGATTCGATTTAGCCAACAATCGGTTTCTCCTCAGGAAAGCGGTACGCCCGTGGTACCTGGTTGATGGCGAGCGCCAGGGCCAGCGTGACCACGCCCACCCGCCCGACGTACATCAGGACGATCAGCACGCCCTGTGCACCGGGCGGCAGATCGGCCGTGATGCCGGTGGACAGACCCACCGTGGCGAATGCCGACACCACCTCGAACATCAGCTTCTCCAGCGGGATGTTGTCGGTCATCGGCACGATGGCGATCAGGCCGATCGACAGGGCCAGGCCGCTGAGCACCAGGATGGTCAGCGCCTGCCGCTGCACCGGGGTACCGATCCGCCGGCCCCGGAACTCGACATCGGCCCGTCCGCGGATCTCGGTCCAGACGATCAGCAGCAGCAGGAAGAAGGTGGTCACCTTCACACCGCCGGCGGTGCCGGCACTGCCGCCTCCAATGAACATCAGCACATAGTGCAGTACCAGCGACTCGGTCTGCAGTGCGCCGATGTCCAGTGCGTTGAAACCTGCCGTGCGCGCCGAGACCGAGGTGAACAGAGCCGCCAGCCACTGATCTGCCATGCCCATCGGCCCCAGTGTCCGGGCGTTGTCGCGCTCCACCAGCCAGAGCGAGACCGTGCCCAGGATCACCAGCGCTGCAGAACCCCAGAGGGTCAGGGTGGTGTGGACCGACCACCGGGCATGGCGGTTGCGCCGGTTCACCCACAGCTCGGTGAGCACCGGGAACCCCAGACCGCCCACCACGATGGCGAGCATCAGCGGCCCCAGCACCCAGGCGTCGGTCACGTGGCGCATCACGCTGTCGGGCCAGGTCGAGAACCCGGCATTGTTGAAGGCGGACACCGAGTGGAAGGCACCCTGCCACAGCGCCTGCGACCAGCTCAGATCCATGGTGGCGCCGAAACGCAGTGCGAGCCACAAGGCCACCGTGACCTCGCACAGCAGCGTGACGACCAGCACCATGCGCACCACCGAGCGGACGTCGCCCATGGACAGCGCGTGGGTTTCGGACTGGAGCAGCAGCCGCGTGCGCAGCCCGAAACGCCTGCCGATGAGAAGGCCCATGAGCGCGGCCGACGTCATCATGCCGAAACCGCCCAGCTGGATCAGCGCCATCAGCAGCCCCTGGCCCAGCGGACTCCAGTAGGTACCGGTGTCCACCACGGCCAGCCCCGTCACGCACACGGCCGAGGTGGCGGTGAACAGGGCCGTCATCCAGGGCGCGCTCTGGCCGCTGGCGGTGGACCAGGGCAGCATCAGCAGCAGGGTGCCCAGCCCGATGGTGGCCAGAAACGCCATTGCGAGGACGGCGGCCGGGTGGGTGGGCAATCGGTTCTTCATGGATGCGGCGGCAAATCGAATGGGCGCGAGTCTAGCGACACCCCGCGTCCAGGGCAGTTCCCGGCACAGCTCACGCGCAGCCCTCGACCAGGCGGATGCTCTCGTCGCCGGTGTAGATGGTCACCACCCGGCCGCCGATGACCTCGAACTTGATGCCGCGCTGGCGGGATGTCTCCCAGAGGTAGAAGTACTGTCCGTTGTCGTCGTACTTGTGCTGCTCGATCTCCAGCGCATCGCCGAACCGGCGACGGACCGATTCGGCGGTGTCGCCGACGCGCACCCCGGACCGGGTGGCCGTGTCGGGGGTGTCGGCACCGATGCGGGTGACCCGGCCGTTCTGGACCATCAGGCTGATGCCTGGATGCCCGCTGGCCGGGTAGAGGTGATCGCAGTCGGGATCCATGGGCTGCTGCTCGAACGTGTGCAGCCGGGTGCCGAGCAGGCGCCGGGCTTCCGGTACCGAAAGACCCGGGGTCACCGGCCCGTAGCCGCGGGTGGTCAGCACCCAGGGCGGCGCGGCCTGGACCGAACCGGCGAGACACGCAGCCACGGCCATCAAGCGGATGTTCATGGCGGACGACTGTGCCATGAATCCACCCCCGTCGGGCCCGGGGCCGCGTGCGCGTTCAAGTCTGGGGGCTCAGGCCCCTGCCGCCAGCCATGAACGCCAGCTGCCCAGGTGGGTGATGTCGGTGGCGCCTTCCAGCCCGGCGGCCTCGCACACGAACCCGCTGACCCAGCTGCCGTCGGCCAGCTTCACCTTGCCGATGCCCAGGGGCGAAGGAATGCCGTCCACGAAACTGCCGAAGTGCTCGGCGGGCACTTCCCACACCTCCATGTCGACCGCACCACCGCCCTCAGCCACCCGCACCATGCCCGGGCGTTTCACCGGGCCACCGGCGAGTGCGTAGAAGCGGTACTCGGGCGCCGACTTCACCGCGCCCAGCAGGCGCGCCCCACGCTGGGTCAGCTGGCCGTTGAGGGGCAGACCACTCAGGTGGGCGCCGCAGACGGCCACCCGCACGGTGCCGGGCTGCAGGGCGCCCGCGCCGCTCGGTGCCGGTGCCAGGGCCGGTGTGCTCTCCAGAGCAACATCGGTGGCGCCCAGCCGCAAGGTCTGTGCGCGGTGAAACCGGTCGGCCAGGCGCAGCAGCGGCAGGTCGCGGAAGGCAGGAGCCGCCAGCGTGATGCCCCACGGCAGGCCGCAGGCATCGCCGCTGTCCTGAAACCCGGCCGGTACCGCCACCGCGCTGTAGTCCAGCAGGTTCATGAAGTTGGTGTAGTACCCCAGCTGGCCATTGAGGCGGATCGGGTCGGCCTGCATGGCCGCGATGCGGAAGGTGGTGCCGGCAGTGGGCGTGACCAGACAGTCGATGTCCTGCCACACCGCCTGGCAGACCTGCTGCAGGGCCTGCAGCCGGTAGCGCGCCACAAAGGCGTCGGTGGCGCTGTAGCGCTGCGCGCCCTGGATGATGGTGCGCACCGGCTCGAAGACGGCCTCGGGCCGGGCGTCGATGAAGTCGCGGATGGCGGCGTGCCGTTCGGCCACCCAGGGTCCGTCGTAGAGCAGGCGGGCCGCTTCCAGAAACGGCTGCAGATCGACCTCCACCGCCACGCCGCCGAGCGACTCCAGCCGCCGCACCGCCTGCGCGAACAGCTGCGGCGCAGCCGGGTTGTCGAAGAAGTTCAGGTCCTGCGCGCGGGGCACGCCGAACCGGAACGGCCCGGCCGAAAAATCGGGGCCGAACGGGCGGGCAGCCCGGCTGTAGGCGTCGGCCGGGTCGTGCACCGCAGCCACGGCCAGCACGGCCTGGGCGTCGGCCGCCGTGCCGGCGAACACCGACACCGTGTCCACCGTGCGACAGGCCGGCACCACCCCGCTGGCCGACAGCAGGCCCAGGGTGGGCTTGAGGCCGACCAGGTTGTTGAAGCTGGCCGGCACGCGACCGGAGCCGGCGGTGTCGGTACCCAGCGAGAAACTGGCCCAGCCCAGGGCGACCGACACGGCCGAACCCGCGCTCGACCCGCCCGAGATGAACTCGGGCCGGAAGGCGTTGCCGCAGGGCCCATAAGGCGAGCGCGTGCCGTTGAGGCCGGTGGCGAACTGGTCGAGGTTGGTCTTCCCCACCGGCACCGCACCGGCCGCCATCAACTGCTGCACCACGAAGGCGCTGCGCTCGGGGGTGTAGGCGAACTCCGGGCAGCCCGCGGTGGTGGGAATGCCGGCCAGGTCGATGTTGTCCTTGATGGCGAACGGCACGCCATACAGCGGCAGGCTGGCCGGGTCGGCCGCCTCCAGCGCCTGCAGGCAGGGCTCCAGCTCGCCGGGCTCCAGACGGCGGATGAACACATGGCGGTCATCACCGGCGCAGCGGCGCAGGGCCTCGGCGATGACGGCGCGCACCGGCGTGCCGGCGGCATACGCTGCCCGCAGGCTGGACAGATCGAAGGACAGGTTTTCCAGATTCATGGCTGCTCCGTGGGGGTTTGAAATGGGACCGGGCTCAGGCTTCCACCAGCACCAGCACGTCCTGGCCGGCCGCCACCGGAGCGCCTTCGCGGCACATCAGCCGGTGCACCGTGGCGGCGGCCGGGGCCAGCACGCTGAATTCCATCTTCATGGACTCCACCACCATCAGCACCTCGCCGGCCTGCACCTGCTGGCCCTCGCTCACCAGCACCTGCCACACGCTGCCGGGCACGCTGCTGGCCACCGTGCGGCCACCCGGGGGCAGGTCGACCTGGGTGGCATCGGTCGGCGTGGCGGCAGCGGCTTCGTCGAAGCTCAGCTGGCCGGCGGCGGCCCAGCGTTCGCGTTCGGCATCGAAGGCCGCCTGCTGACGGGCCTTGAAGGCACCGATGCCGCCGGCGTTGTCGGCCAGGAAACGGCGGTACTCGCGCAGGCTGAAGGTGGTGTGTTCGATGCGCAGCGGATGGCCCCCGTGCGGGAAGGTCTCGCGCAGTTGCAGCAGCTCGTCCTGGCTGACCGGGTGAAAGCGGATCTGGTCGAAGAAGCGCAGCAGCCAGGGCTGCTCGAACACGCCCTGGCCGTGCCGCCAGCGGTTCCACATCTGCAGCGTGCGGCCCACGAACTGGTAGCCACCGGGCCCTTCCATGCCATACACGCACAGGTAGGCGCCGCCGATGCCCACCGCGTTCTCCGGCGTCCAGGTGCGGGCCGGGTTGTACTTGGTGGTGACCAGCCGGTGGCGGGGGTCGACCGGTGTGGCCACCGGCGCGCCCAGGTACACGTCGCCCAGGCCCAGCACCAGGTAGCTGGCGTCGAACACCACGCGGAACACGTCGTCGATGCTGTCCAGCCCGTTGATGCGGCGGATGAACTCGATGTTGCTCGGGCACCAGGGCGCGTCCTTGCGAACCGACTGCATGTACTTCTCGATGGCCAGCCGGGTCTGCGGGTCGTCCCAGGACAGGGGCAGGTGCACCACACGGCTGGGCACCTCGATGTGGTCCACCGGCGGCAGGCCCGCCTCCACGGCGATCAGTTCGGCCAGCAGGGTCGCACGGTCGATCAGGGCGGGGTCAAAGTGCAGCTGCAGCGAACGGATGCCCGGCGTCATGTCGACGATGCCGCGCAGCCCGCCCTCGGCCATGCGCTGCTGCAGCGCAGTCATGAGCACATGCACCCGCAGCCGCAGCTCGATGTCGAGCACCAGCGGCCCGAACTCCACCAGCAGGTAACGGTCGCCGGCCTGGCGCACCACCATGCGCGGGATGTCTTCGTCCTCGCGCGCCGGGTCGTCGTGGATCAGCGGGCTGGGGTGGGCGGCGGGGTCGTCGTGCGGTCGCTGCGGCAGCGGCTGTTCCAGCGACTGCACGGCGGCGTCGATGGCCGCGCTGCGCCGCAGGGCCTCGGCCAGCGGCAGCCGGTGAAAACGCACCGTGTCGCCCGGCCGCAGCTGGCCGAGCTTCCACAGCTCGGCATCCACCACCACCGCCGGGCAGACGAAGCCGCCCAGGCTGGGGCCGTCCGGGCCCAGCACCACCGGCATGTCGCCAGTGAAGTCGATGGCGCCGATGGCGTAGGCGTTGTCGTGGATGTTGGACGGGTGCAGCCCGGCCTCGCCGCCGTCGGCACGCGCCCACTGCGGCTTCGGGCCGATCAGGCGCACGCCGGTGCGGCTGGAGTTGTAGTGCACCTCCCAGTCGGTGGCAAAGAAGCTGCCGATGTCGTCCGGGGTGAAGAAGTCGGGTGCGCCGTGCGGGCCGTACAGCACGCCGATGTCCCACTGGTGGGCATAGGCCGGCACCGTGGCCGCGGCGGCCTGCCGGCCCGGCGTGCCGGTGCCGGGGGCCTGCAGGTGCAGCATGTCGCCGGTGCGCAGGTGGCGCCCCGCATGGCCGCCGAACTGGCCCAGGGTGAAGGTGCTGCGGCTGCCCAGGTACAGCGGCACATCGAAGCCGCCGCCCACCGCCAGGCAGAGCCGGCAGCCGGCCTCGGCCCGGCCGATGGCCAGCACGCTGCCGGCCGCCACCGCATGGCTCTGCCAGAGCGCCAGCGGCCGGCCGTCCAGCGTGACCGGCGCCGGTGCGCCGGTGACCGCGATCACGGCGTCGGCCAGGAAGCGCAGCGTCGGGCCCGCCAGGGTGATCTCCAGCGCGGCGGCCTGCTCATCGTTGCCCACCAGGCGGTTGGCCATGCGGTGGGCATAGGCGTCCATGGGGCCGGACGGCGGCACGCCCACATCCCAGTGCCCGGTGCGCCCGGGCCAGTCCTGCACGCTGGTCTGCACGCCCGGCTCCAGCACCTCGACCGTGCGGGGCCGGTAGGTGAAGCTGCCCAGAAAGCGGGTGATCTGCCGACCCTCGCGGAACACCGGGTCCTGCACCACCTGGCGCAGGTAGTCGAGGTTGGTCTCGATGCCGGCCAGCCGGGTGGCGGCGAGCGCGGCGTCCAGCTTCTGCAGCGCCTGCTCGCGGTCGGGGGCGGTGACGATCAGCTTGGCCAGCATCGGGTCGTACCAGGCGGGCACCTCGGTGCCGCGCTCCACCCAGCCATCCACGCGGGCATGGTGGGGCGCACCGGCGGGGAACACCACCTCGGTCAGCAGACCGGCGCTGGGCTGGAAGTTGCGGGCCGGGTCCTCGGCGTACAGACGCACCTGGATGGAGGCACCCTGCGGCACCGGTTCCAGCGTGGCCAGGGGCGGCAGTTCGCCGGCGGCCAGCTGCACCATCCAGGCCACCAGATCCACACCGGTCACCTGCTCGGTCACGCCGTGTTCGACCTGAAGCCGGGTGTTGACCTCCAGGAAATAAAAGGCACCGGCCTGGGCGTCGTACACGTACTCCACTGTGCCGGCAGATCGGTAGTTCACCGCCTGCATCAGCCGTACCGCGGTGGCCTGCAGCTCATGACGCTGGGCATCGGTGAGCCCGGGGGCCGGGGTTTCCTCGATCACCTTCTGGTTGCGGCGCTGCACCGAACAGTCGCGCTCGCCGAGGGCCAGCACCCCGCCCTGCCCGTCGCCGAACACCTGCACCTCGATGTGGCGGGCCTGCTCGACCAGCTTCTCCAGGAACAGGCCGGCGTCCTTGAAGTTGGCCTGCGCCAGCCGCTGCACCGAGACGAAGGCATCAGTCAGCTCGGCTTCGCTGCGCACCAGCCGCATGCCGATGCCGCCGCCGCCAGCCGTACTCTTGAGCATGACCGGGTAGCCGATGCGCTGCGCCTCGGCCCGCGCCTGTTCCACGTCGGCCAGCAGGTCGGACCCCGGCAGCAGCGGCACGCCCTGCTGCAGTGCCAGCTCGCGCGCGGTGTGCTTCAGGCCGAAGGCCCGCATCTGCGCCGCCGTGGGGCCGATGAAGGCGATGCCAGCGTCTTCGCAGGACTGGGCAAAGGCCGGGTTCTCCGACAGGAAGCCATAGCCGGGGTGGATGGCCTGTGCGCCGCTGTCGCGGGCGATCTGCAGGATGCGGTCAGCGCGCAGGTAGCTCTCGGCCGCCGGGGCGGGGCCCAGGAGGTAGGCCTCGTCGGCCTCGCGCACATGGCGGGCCTGGGCGTCGGCTTCGGAGTACACCGCCACGCTCTGCACCCCCAGGGCCTTGAGGGTGCGGATGATGCGGCACGCAATGGCACCGCGGTTGGCGATCAGGACCTTGCGGAACATGGGTTCTCCGTTCTCAGGCCGGGTCCCAGACCAGCAGCTGGATGGGCGTGGGGTTGTAGGCGTTGCACGGGTTGTTGAGCTGCGGGCAGTTGCTGATGAGCACCCAGAGGTTCATCTCGGCCCGCATTTCCACGTACTTGCCCGGGCCGGAGACGCCGTCGTCGAACTTCAGGTCGCCCTCGTCGGTCACCGGCACGTTCATGAAGAAGTTGATGTTGGGCACCAGGTCGCGCTTGCCCAGCCCGATGTCGGCCTGCTGCAGGGCCAGCAGGTAGTTGTCGCGGCAGCTGTGCATGTACTTCTTCTGCAGTGCGTAGCGCACCGTGTTGCTCTCGGCCGCACAGGCTCCGCCCAGGGTGTCGTGGCGGCCGCAGGTGTCGGCCACGATGGTGAGCATGGGCCGGGCATCGTTGCTGCGGATGACCGAGCCGGTGGTGAGGTAGATGCCGCCCTGGTGCAGCATGGTGTCGGTGGCGCTGTAGTGCTCGGCCGCGTCATCGCGGTTGAAGAACAGCACGTCGGCGGCCTGGTTGCCTTCCAGGTCGACGATGCGCAGTGTCTGCCCCTGGTCAAGCTGGAACAGGATGGGTTCACCGGCCGGGTGGCGCTGGTTCATGACGGCATGGGCCGCATCCAGCGTGCTGTGGCAGATGCGGAAAGACGTGGCAGTGGTGGTCATGGCGGACTCCAGGCTCACAGGTAGAGCATGTCGGTGTTGTGCAGGGCACGGGCGTTCTCGGGGCGGAAGGCGCGGCAGAAGTCGTCGGCCGGCGCGGCGCCGCAGCGCCAGGCCAGCAGCCCGATGCGGCGCGGGTCGTACACCGGCGAGGGATCCAGGGCATGCGGTGCACTGGACACCGCCACGATCACGTCCATGTCGAAGCGCAGTTCCACGTGGTCGCCAGCCTTGCAGTGCTCGGGCACGAAACCGAAGCGGCCCTCGGCGTCGACACCGACACGCGAGAACAGGTTGACCGGCACACCCAGGTCGCGCCGGGTCAGGCCGTACTTGCCGATCTCGATCAACAGGCCGTCCTTGCCGGAGCGGTACATGCCGTTGCGGGCGTCTTCGTAGCGGCGAACGCCGTAGCGCTCGGCCATGCGCTCGGCATCCAGCAGTGCACCCAGGGGGTCGTGCCAGCCCAGGCTGTCGGCGGTGAAGCTGGCCATGCTGCGGCCCATGTCGCTCATGAGCACATGGCCACAGGTGTAGCGTGCCGTGTGCTGGGCCTTGAGGCTGTCGGGCATGTTGTAGCGCTCCAGCTTCTCCTGAGCCGAATACAGCACCAGGCTCAGGTTGGCACCCGGCTGCAGGGCGACGAAGCGGATGGCGGTGCCGCGCGGCATGCGCCAGCTCCAGTGGCTGCCGCCGGGCATGACCTCGCTCCACAGGGTGCGGCTGGTGTCCACGCCCTCCAGGGCGGCGGCGGGGAAGCGCTGCCACAGGGCCGGGGCATCCACCGGGCTGTGCACCGGCGGGTCGGGCGGCACGACGCTCAGGGGGTCGTCCAGCGGAACAGAGGTGTCCGGGGTGGGCTTCATGCGGGTCTCCTTGCGGTGGTCAGAGGGTTTCCGGGGTGGCACGGCTCAGGCGCTGGAGCTGCTCCAGGTCGGTCTTCATGCCCGAGGTCTCGCGGATGCGGGCCAGGATCTCGCGCTTGAGCTGCAGGAACTCGGGCGTGTGCTTGAGGTCCTGGTCGCGCTGGTTGCCGAAGGGCACGTCGTAGACCGTGTCGATGCGGCCGGGGCGCGGGGCCATGAGCACCACCCGGCTGCCGAGGTAGATGGCCTCTTCCACGTCGTGGGTGACGAAGACGATGGTGGCCTTTTCCAGCCGGTGCACATGGCGGATGAGGTCGTGCATGACCTCGCGGGTCTGGGCATCGAGCGCACCGAAGGGCTCGTCCATCAGCAGGATGCCGGGGCGCCCCATCAGCGCGCGCGCAATGGCCACGCGCTGCTGCATGCCGCCGGAGAGCTGGTTGGGCCAGGCGTGGGCCGAATCCTGCAGGCCCATGAGGCGCAGCAGTGCGTCGCTGCGACCGGAAGCGGCCTCCACGTCGGCCGAGCTGCGGTCGCGGGTGTGCGCCTGCAGCTGGCGGCAGAAGCGGATGTTTTCCAGCACCGTCATCCACGGGTAAAGGCTGTAGTGCTGGAACACCATGGCGCGGTCGATGTCGGGGCCCAGCACGGGTCGGCCGTCCACCAGCAGCTCGCCGCCGGTGTGGGTCTCCAGCCCGCCGATGGTGCGCAGCAGCGTGCTCTTGCCGCAGCCCGAAGCACCGACGAAGGTCACGAATTCGTTGGGCCGGATGTCCAGGTCGATATGTTCCAGCGCATTGATGGACGCACCGTCGAAGCGCTTGTGCAGCTGGCGGATGGACACCTTCGGCAGGCAGTGCTCGGGGGTGGTGGACATGGCGCTCATCCTTTGAGGTACAGCCAGGGGAAGGCGCGCCGGTGCAGCCAGCGGAACGCCTGGTCGGTCAGCAGGCCGATGAGCCCGATGACGATGATTCCGGCAAAGATGGTGTCGGTCTGCAGGAAGCGCTGCGCGCGCAGGATGGCGTAGCCCAGGCCGGAGTTGGCCGCCACCAGTTCGGCCACCACCAGGTAGGTCCAGGCCCAGCCCATGGTCACCCGCAGCGTGTCCAGCAGCGCCGGCTTGGCGCTCGGCAGGATCACCTTCTCCACCAGTTCGCGCCGGTTGGCGCCCATGGTCTGCGCCGCTTCGACCTGCGCGGCCGGCACCCGGCGCACGTCCTCGGCCACCATGAGCACCATCTGGAAGAAGGTGCCGATGAAGATGATGGCGATCTTCGAGCCCTCGCCGATGCCCACCCACAACATGACCAGCGGGATGAAGGCCACCGCAGGCATGTAGCGGATGAAGTCGGTCAGCGGCTCCAGCAGGGCCTGGACCGATCGGTACGAACCGATGAACAGCCCCAGCGGCAGCGCGATCACGGCCGACAGCAGGAAGCCGGTGACCACGCGGTAGGTGCTGATGGCCATGTCGTCGATCAGCCCGTCCTCCACCAGCCAGGTCCAGCTCTTGCCGAGCACTGCGGCCGGGGACGGCATGAAGGTCGGGTCGATGCCACCCCAGCGCGCCAGCGCGGCCCAGGCCAGCAGCGGCGAGAGCAGGCCGATGGCGGCCAGAACCAGCCAGGTTCGCTGGCCGATCGGGGCGCGCACCGTCCACAGGCGCGACCAGCGCGCGGGCGGTCGGGTGGGGGCGGGTGCTTCCGCGAGGGCATGGGCAGGGGTCGGCATGCGAGGCTCCTGATCGGTGGGACACAAAGCCAGAGAGGCGAGCGCATGCACGCTCAGTGCGTGCCGTGCCAGCTTCTCCCGGGCTTTTGTCCCTCCGTGGAGCCACACGATCGTGGCCGACTGCTCTCGGACCAGACGGCGCCACAAACCCGTGCAGACGGGGGCAGCGCCCGGAACCCTAGCGGTCATTCAAGGCTGCGGTTCACTGTTGTGGTGCAACCGCCTCTCTGTGTGCAAGCCAAAGCACGATTGATGCCAGCCCGATGCCGTACCCTCGGGCCCCATGTGCCCTGCCAGCCCGCCCCGCCCCGCCACCGAACACCCGCCCATGACCTGGGCCCTGCAACAGGCCATCAAGGCCGCCGGCTGGCCGCTGGCGCCCGAGCTGCTGGCGCCGGGGGCCGACTTCCTGGCGCCGCTCGACGGGGGACTGGTGCCACTGCACTGGGCCTGTGCCGGCGGCAAGCACGGGCTGGTGCGGCACATGCTGGAACAAGGTGCGGACCCGCGCGTGGCAGCGCTCGACGGCCGGACTCCGCTGGAACTCGCCCTGCAGGCCGGCAGCTTTCAGGTGGTCATGCTGCTGATCGATCGGCTCAAGGCACTGGCCGCGCCGACGCCCGATGCCGCGCTGCGGCAGCGACTCACCGCCGCCTTCGCCGGCAGCCACACCGACGCCCGCAACCGGCTGCAGCAGACGCTCAAGGACTGGGACCGCATCGGCAAGAAGAACCCGGTGAAGGCTCAGACCGGTCCGTCCAGCCGCTCCAGATAAGCCAGCGCCAGTTCCCGCAGGCGGTCGCGGCCGAAGCTGGGGTCGTGGCCGGCGTGCACCACCTGCACCGGCAGTGCCAGCAGGCGCTCCATGGTGCGGGCATAGGCGGTGCGATCGGAGTGATGCAGGCCGTCGAGCAGCGGGCCGTCGTAGACCGCATCACCCGAGAAGAAGGTGCCGGTGTCCGCCTCCCACAGCCCGATGCAGCCTGGCGAATGCCCGGGCAGGTGCAGCACCTCGAAATGCCGGTTGCCCAGGTCGATCACATCGCCCTCGTCGAGCTCGCGGGTGACGCTGGCCTCGCGGACCTGCCAGGCCGTGAGGTCATAGTCGGGTGCGGGCAACGCGGTGAGTGCAGGTCCGCCGGTCTCGTAGCCGGGCGCGGGAAAGTCCAGCCGGGCGAGGTCGATGTCGCCCAGGGTGAAGGCAGGGTCTGCACCCCGCAGACCCGGCGCTTCGAGCCGGTGGCACCAGCATTCGGTGAACTCGTGGTGGCCGCCCACATGGTCCAGATGCACATGCGTGGCCAGGGCCGCGACCCGATGGCCGAACAGGTGGCGCGAAGCCTGGTGAAGGCTCGCGACCCCCAGGCCGGTGTCGATGACCAGATCGATGTCGCGGCCCCGCACGTGCCAGATGTTGCAGCGCAGGAGCGGCACCACATGCGGCTCGGTGATGAGGGTCAGGCCGTCGCCAAGCGACCGGAACTCGAACCAGTCGCCCGGGGCCACCGGCAGGTCAGTCATCGGCGTGGACATGGCTCAATGCTCGAACAGGCGCATGCTGAAATCCAGCAGATCGTCGGCGGCCTCGGGACGCTGCTGCACCAGCTCGGCCAGCGTGGTGTCGGCTGCGACGGACGCCGGCCAGGCCATGCGCCTGGCCCGCACCAGCAGGGTGTAGGGACCGGCCGAGAAACGGTGACGGCCGGTGGGCTGCCCGGCTGCATCCCGCTCCTGCTCCGCCCGGCAAGGCCCCTGCGAGCCGGGCAGCCGTTCCCACACCTCGAGATAGTGCCCGTGCACGCCGTACTCGATCAGCCGGTCGGGGGTGTCGAACACCACGGTACCGGCATCGGGCGTGCTGCGTGGCGGCTGGACGTCCCAGTGGCGCTGCCAGGTGCAGATGGGCGGAAAGCCGTAGGGCCGATGCTCGATGCGGGTGATGCCGAAGAAGCCTTGCCAGTGCGCCCGGTTCGCCGGGGTGTCGGCCTCCCGACCGGCAGGCACCCGCAGATCGGCATGCCAGCCTTCGGTCTGAAGCCAGTGCACCGAGGTGGTGGTGTCGCGGCCCTGCGGACTCTCCAGCAGGGTTCGGCGCCAGACGCCCCGGAAGGCCGGCTCCACCGGCTGATCGGGAGCGGGCAGTTCGATCCAGTGGTCCATGCTGGCCACCACGGTCTCAGGCCCGGCGGGCCAGGGTGGCCGCATCCAGGGCTGCCACCACGCCCGCGGTGTCGGACACCCGACCGAAGATGCCGCCCTCGACCCCGATCATGGCCAGTGCCGGTGCCTGCAGCTCGGGCTGGCTGGCGGCCGTGGCGTCGGCCACCGTGGTGCAGTCGAAGCCACGGTCCACCGCTTCACGCAGCGTCGAGTGCACGCACACTTCGGTGGTGACGCCGCACAGGATCAGTTGACGGATGCCCTGGCGCGCCAGCCGGTGTTCCAGGTCGGTGCGGTGGAAGGCGCCGTAGCCAGGCTTGTCGATCACCGCCTCGCCGGGCCAGGGACGCAGCGCAGGCACGAAGTCATGACCCTGTTCGCCACGCACCAGCAGGCGACCCAGCGGGCCCGGGCTCCCGATGGCGGCACCGGCGGCGATGCTTCGCGCCAGCTTGGACGGCGGACAGTCCGACAGGTCCGGCAGATGTCCCTCGCGGGTGTGCACGATGGTCAGTCCGGCCGCACGCGCAGCCGCCAGCAACTGCTGGATCTGCTGCACCACGGTCTGCAGCCGGCCGATGTCCAGACCGGCCTGGTGGGCATAACCGCCGGCGCCGCAGAAATCGCGCTGCATGTCGATCACCAGCAGCGCGGTGGTGGCCGGGACCAGGCCCAGACCGGTGCTCATGGCGCAGGCCGCTCGAAACCGGTGCGGATGGCCTGGGCCATGCGGCCGGCCACCTCGGCCGCCAGCAACGCGCCCTTGGCAGCGTCGGAGCCGCGGGCCGACGACAGCACGCCCGATGCCGGCACCCAGTCGGTGCGCGGCGGGTACATGTCGTAGGGCGGGAAGTCGGCAGGGCCGTCGTCGGGCAGCAGGTCCATGCGCACCAGGGCCGGGTGGTAGTGCAGCATCATCGATGTCTCCAGCACCGCCGCGTGTTCCAGTGCAAAGCCGGGGAAGCCCTCGGGGAACACATGGCCCAGGGTCTGCTCGGTCATGAAGTCCCAGTACTCCAGTCGCATCACCTGCAGGGCGCAGCCGGCGTCGGCCGCGCGGGCATCGCGCAGGCCGAGGTCGATGCCCTCGATCAGGAACCACTGGTTCTCGTAGTGGCCGTTCACCACCACCAGTCGCCGCAGTCCGTGGCGCGCGAACTCGCGCACGGCGTCGCGCACCTGGCCGATGAGGGTGGCGGCATCCACGCTGGTGGTGCCGCAGAAATGCTGACCGCCACCGCACTTGGGCTGCGACTTGTAGCCGTAGCTCAGCGTGGGCGCCACCAGCCCGCCGACGAGGGCGGCGGTGTCGGCGGACACGGCGCTGGCCAGCAGGCCGTCGGTGCCGAGCGGCAGGTGCGGACCATGCTGTTCGAGCGCACCCACCGGCAGCAGCACCGGCGGCTGCTCCTGCTGGACAGTGCGCTGGTATTCGACCCAGGAAAGCTGGTTCATCCAGACGGTGCGGGCATGGCCGGAGGCGAGAGTGGTGGTGTTCATGCTGATGGTGAAACGGGTTGCACGACGGGCTGCGCAGGTGCGGGCGGAAAGACGGCTTCTGCCAGTGCGGCGGCGGCAATGAGCGCGCCACCGGCCCAGCCCATGGGCGTGAGCCGCTCGCCGCCGAACAGCAGGGCGGTGCCGACCGACACCACCAGCTCGGCCAGCAGGATCACGCCGGCCCGGCTGCTTTCCAGGTGGCTCACGCCGTACTGCCAGGTGACGGTGGCCAGCAGCATCCAGACGAAGCCGTAGGCCAGCAGGGCGGCCCACAGCAGCGCCGACATGTCGGGCACGCTGTGGCCCAGCAGGCCGGTGGCCAGGGCGGAAAGCAGACCGCAACCCACGAACACCGACAGCGTCTTGGTGCGCAGCGGCACCCGGTGGGCAGCGCGGGCGATCACGTTGTTGGCGGCAAAGGCAAAACCCGCCGACAGCGAGAGCGCATCGACCAGGGTGAAGTCCAGCGACTGGCCGCTGAACAGCGCCGGCCCGCCGAGCACCAGCCACAGTCCCACGATGGCACCGGCCACTGCCAGCCACCGGGCCGGCGGTATGTGCTCCTTCAGGAAGATGCGCCCGCCCAGGACCGACCACACTGGCGACAGGTAGAACAGGAACATCACCCGTGCCACATCGCCCAGCATCACCGCATTGACGAACGAGGTGTTGGCCCAGCCGCCCACCACCACCAGCCCCAGCACCAGGGCCCACTGGCTGCGCCAGGCCTGGCGGTCACGCCACAGCAGAACCAGGGCCAGCAGACCGACCGAACCATAGGTCAGCAGCGACACCACCGGGCCGGCCAGACCCTGACCCACAAAGGCCTTCAGCGGCATCCAGGTCAGGCCCCAGAGCGTGGCGGAGAACAGCAGCACCGCGGTGGCCAGGCGGTCGGAGGGGCGGTCGGGCAACAGGTTCATGGTGTGACCGCCGCTCAGGGCATGACCGAGCCGCCGTTGGGGCCTAGCACCTGACCGGTGTAGAAGCGCGAGAGGTCGCTGGCCAGGAACAGCACCGTGTCGGCCACCTCGGCGGGGTCGGCCAGCCGGTGCTGGGGAATGTCGAGCTCCTTCTCCAGCCACTCGGCGCTCATGTGCTCGACCGAGACCATGGCGGTGGCCACCGGACCCGGTGCCACCGCATTGACGCGCAGCTGCGGCGCGAACTCGCGCGCCAGTGCCTTGGTCAGGCCGATCACGCCCGCCTTGGCGGCACAGTAGGCGGCATACCGGCCGCGCCCGAGCAGCCCCAGATCGGACGCGATGTTGACGATGCTGGCCCGCCCTGGATCGTCCGGACGCTCCAGCAGGATGGGCATGAGTGCCTGACTGACCAGAAAGACGCCCTTGAGATCGACGGTGAGCACACGGTCCCAGTCGGCCTCGGTGGTGTCCATGAACGGCTTGTCCTGCAGGATGCCGGCGTTGTTGACCAGGATGTCCAGCGCACCGATCTGCGACGCCATGCGCTGCACCTCGGCAGCGCTGCCCACGTCGGCCTCCACCGCCCGGGCCTGGCCGCCGGCGGCCACGATCTCGTCGATCAGGCTCCGGGCCTGCTCGGTCTGCCCGAGGTGGTTGACCCACACCAGGGCACCGGCCTGAGCCAGCCGCAGCGCGGTGGCCCGGCCGATGCCGGTGGCCGCACCGGTGACCAGTGCCCGCCGCCCGGCCAGCGAGACCGCCACACCGCCGGCGTGGACGCCCGTCATGCCATCACCTCACCGTGGCTGGCGCTCAGGCACTGGCCGGTCAGCGCCCGCGAGGCCGGGCTGGCCAGGAACAGGAACACGCCGGCGAGGTCGGCCGGCTCCAGCATCTGCGGAACGGCCTGCCGGGCCAGGATCTCGCGCTCCACCTCGGCTTCGCTGCAGCCCCGTTCGCGGGCCATGGCGGTCAGCGACCTGAGGGCGGCCGCGGTGCGCACCCAGCCCGGGCAGACCGCATTGACGCGAATGCCGCGCGGCCCGAGCTCGAAGGCCAGCGAGCGGGTCAGGCCGACCACCGCATGCTTGCTGGCACTGTAGGCCGAGAAGCCGCCCACGCCGATCCGTCCCCAGATGGACGACTGGTTGATGACGCTGGCGCCCTGGCCCATGAACGGCAGCAATGCCCGGGTCAGGCGCAGCATGGTGGTGACGTTGTTGTCGAGCAGCCAGGCCCAGCGGGCGTTGGCCTGCGGGTCGGTGTCGTCCACCGGCGTGGGGTATTCGGTGCCGGCGTTGTTGACCAGCACGTCCACACCGCCCCACTGCTGGGCCAGACCATCGGCCAGGCCGGCCACGGCGGCATCGTCCGACAGGTCGACCGCGGCGGTGGCAATGGTCGCCCGGGCCGGATGAACATCGGCCAGCCGCTGGTGCAGGGCCTGCAGCGCGGCGGCTTCACGGTCGACCAGCAGCAGCCGGGCGCCCTGCTCCGCAAACGCATCGGCCAGCGCCTGACCGATGCCGCCAGCCGCGCCGGTGAGCACCACGCGCAGGCCGGCTTCAGGGACCGGAAGCGGGTTCATACCGCGGTCAGGAACGACACGCCCACCGCGCCGATGAAGCCGTCGGCCCGGTTCGGCGAGCCGGGTGGCAGCACCTCGCCGTAGTCCTTGGACAGCACCCGGGTCACCCGGTGGCGGTGGTAGGCCCGCAGCAGCTCGCCCACGGTGATGACCTGCGCGCAGCCCTGCGGGTACAGCTGCCGGTGCAGCGCCGGCAGCTGGTACCAGGGCGCCACCGGCCGCTCGTGGTGCGCGTTGTGGAAGCCGAAGTTCAGCCACAGCAGGTTGAGCCAGCGCGCATCGATGGCCACCACGTCGCTGAAGGTGTTGGCCTGCTCGTAGGCGCGGTCGCGCACCTTGTCGGTGGGGATCGGCCGGTCGTCCAGGATGGGATAGGCGTCGTAGGTGTGCTGGAAGCAGTCGGCAAAGCGCAGCACATGGATGAACAGCAGGTAGGCCAGCAGGTACAAAGCCACCGCCTTCAGCGACCACCAGGCCAGCAGACCCCAGCCGGTCAGCCGCACCAGGGCGGTGAGCACCACCCGAAGCCGGGCATGGCGCTTGCGGTCGTCGATGAATGGCAAGGCGATCACGCAGCCCCGCATCACGAACTCCACCGCCGGCACATGCAGCCACTCCAGCGCCAGCACCATGCCGCACAGCAGCGGCCGGGTGCGCAGGAAGGCCTGCAGGTCGAAGGTGATGACATCGGCCCGCTCCACATGGTGGCGCATGTGCTTGCGCCGCAGGTCATCGAACCGGGCGAAGCAGCTGCCGTTGATCCAGCTCATCAACGTGCCCCAGCGCTCGTTGGCCTGCGGCGTGCGGAAGATGGCCTGGTGCGCGAACTCGTGGATGAAATACGCCGACCAGGTCAGCGTCAGAACCACCAGCAGCAGGCCGGCCAGGTTCACCGGCCAGGCCGGCTGACCCAGCAGCCAGATGCCCAGCGGCCAGCCCAGCACCGTGACGCCCATGGCCACGGTGTTGGGCAGCGCACCGTCGGCATGACGGAACATGGAAGCCATGGTCGCCCCCCCGGGCTTACTTGGTCAGGGCCTTGACGAACGAGGCGTCGAAGGTGGCCTCGATGGCGGGCACTTCCTTGATCTGGCCCTTGGCCTTGAGCAGCTGGCCGATCACCTCGCCGCTGGCGTAGTAGGAGGTGGTCTCCTTGCCCTTGGCGAAGGCCTTGGGCATCTCGGCCAGCGGGATGTTGTAGACGCCGCTCATCTGCTCCTTGGCTTCCTTGGCCGAGACGCCCATGAACTTGCCGATGATCTTGGCCGCCTCGTCGGGCTTGCTCTTCATGTAGGCCATGCCGTCGAGATAGGCCTTCATGATGTTGGTGATCTCGGTCGGCTTGGCCTTGATCATCTTGTCGTCGAACACCAGCACGTCGGCGATCAGGCCCGGGGCGTCCTTGGACGAGAACACCACCTTGAACTTCTTGCCGCCGCCCTGGCTGAGGATCTGCGACAGGCTGGGCTCGTAGGTCACGCCGATGGGCAGCTGGCCCGAAGCCATGGCCGCCGGCACCGCCTCGGGCGTCATGCTCACCGGGGTGATGTCCTTCTCGGTCAGGTTCACCGTCTTCAGGGCGTACGAGAGCAGGAAGTCGCTCGGGGAGAGCGGGTTGTAGCCGATCTTCTTGCCCTTGAAGTCGGCCACCTTGCCGATGGAGCCGTCGGCCACGATGGCATCGCCGCCGTTGGAATAGTCGATCGGCATCACCACCTTCATGGCCTTGCCGGCGGCCACCTGGCCGACCACCTGGTCGTAGGTCAGCATGCCGCCGTCCACCGCGCCCGAGGCGATGGCGGGCGGGATCAGCGCCGGGTCGGTGAAGACCTGCAGCGACACCTTGAGGTTGTATTTCTTGTAGAGGTCCAGCGCCTCGGCCACATAGAACGGGCCGTAGCCGATCCACACCACGGTGCCGATCTTCATGGTGGTGGGGCCGGCCGCCATGCTGGATGCGGCGCCCAGGGCCAGCGCCACACCCAGCGCCGGCTTGAGCAGCCGCGCGCGCCACGATGGCGCAGGGGAAGAAGCCGAACCGCCTGAGGAGAAGGGGAAGATGCCTGCCAGTTTCATGATGAAGCTCCAGTGGTGAGGGATGGGCGCAGGAGAACCGATCTGATGTCGTTCTCCCGGGCTTTTGTCCCTCCGTGGAGCCTCTGGCGAGGCCGGCCCACTCTCGGACCAGACCCTGCGTCACCGCAGACGGAACCCTAGTGGACCTACGCACTGGCTGCCGCAACCGACAGTTGCAGACCGCTTTCCATGCACATCCTCACCAAGCATGATGCGTGCCACCCCTTCCAGGGCCGATCCGGCCCCTCCAGCCCCGTTACAAGGCGGCCTGGGCGCCCGGTGTGCACCGAGATACTTCAGCCACGCACCAATTGGACGCAGCCGGGCCTGTCACCACCTCAGCACCCGCGCACCCAGTGCACCGCCGAGGAGTCCGGTGAGCAGGATCCCGAGCGTGTACCAGATGGCCACGAAGGCGGCCGACGATTCCGGGCAGGCCAGCGAATACCCGGCCGCCCCGATGGCACCCGCGAGCAGGCCGCCGGCAAACCCGGCTTTCCGGAGCTGGGTGGGGGCCAGGCTGCGCAGCGTCCAGAGGATGCCGGCGAGGGTCGGCAGCGAGATGCCCATCAGCATCCAGGGGCAGACCAGCCACGTCTGCCCGAAAACGGCCTGGGCGCGCGCGTCCTGCGGGGTCAACGCCACGAAGACCGCGCCGCCGGCGGCCATGGCGCCGATGACCAGCAAGACGACCAGCACCGGCACCCGCAGGCGGGCGATGGGGCGGGCCAGACGCGTGGTCAGGGCGGCAGCGGCGCCGGCCAGGGCCAGTGCGTAGAGCAGCTTGATCCACGGCACAGGGGTCTGGAACATGACCGGCGGCAAGGGGCCGATGATCCACAGCGCCAGCAGGCTGCTGACGACCAGCCCCGCCAGCATGACGGGCAGCAGCCGCCGGGCCACGGCGGCGCGCGGCGCAGGCCCTGCGCCTCTGGCAAGCATTTCAATCAGCGCTTCGGTCCTCATGACCCCGTTCCTTTGATGAGTTCTGTCAGCCGTTTCAGGCCCCGATGGACCTGAACCTTGATGGCGGACTCGGAAATCCCGGTCCTGGCGGACGCCTCCGCCACGGACAGCCCTTCGAGCTTGGTGAGCTCGATGGCCTGTCTCTGTACCGCCGGCAACACCTTGATCAATTTCTCCAGATCCCTCGATGCATGGCTTTCTTCCGTGGATGCGGCCAGGCAGGACTCGTCCACGGCCCCGTATTCGTCATGCAGGTCTTCCTGCCGCCCGCGGCGGCGCCACAGGTCGATCAGCTTGTGCCGGGCAATGGCCGTGAACCACGCACTCACCGGGAACGCGGGGTCGTAGGTGCCCCGCTGCAGATGCACGGCCAGCAAGGTTTCCTGCACCAGGTCCTCGACATCGTCCGGCAGGTTGGCCATGCGGCGCCGGTAATACCCCCGCAGCCGGCGTGCCATCAGCTCGAGCGCCCGCCGGTAAGCTCTATCGTCTCCAGCCTGGGCAAGTGTCCACAGTGGCCTGATGTCGGATTCGAAGTCGGACAGACCTGCTTCACGCTTCATTTCGTCGGCACTGCGGATTGGGTTACATCGGATGGCGCAGTGTATGGCCGTAACCTTTTCCTTCGTCCAGGCGAATAGCCTGCAAGCCCCGCAACCCACCCGACGCCCGACGCCATGAGACCCACGCTCCCGCTGCTCGTACAGACCGACTTCCCCGCCATCCGCCGTCGGCGGCTCGACACGCTGCAGGTGAACCTGGGCTACAAGTGCAACCAGACCTGCGTCCACTGCCATGTCAACGCCGGACCGAACCGGACGGAAATGATGGACGCGGCCCAGATCCAGCTGGTGCTCGACGTCTTGCGCGAACGGCAGCTCAGCACGCTGGACCTGACCGGCGGGGCGCCCGAGCTGAATGTCCACTTCCGCGATCTGGTGCGCGGTGCGCGGGCGCTGGGCGTCCAGGTGATCGACCGCTGCAACCTCACCATCCTGTCCGAGCCCGGCCAGGAAGACCTGGCCGCCTTTCTGGCCGAGCAGGGTGTGGAGGTGACGGCGTCGCTGCCGTGCTACTCGCCGGCCAACGTGGACCGGCAGCGGGGCGACGGCGTGTTCGACCGCAGCATCGCGGGCCTGCAGCAGCTCAACGCGCTGGGCTACGGACAGGACCATTCCGGTCTGCGGCTGAACCTGGTCTACAACCCCCAGGGCCCGGTGCTGCCGCCGCCCCAGGGGGCGCTGGAAGCAGACTACAAGCGGGAGTTGCTGGCCCACTTCGGCATCCGCTTCAACCGCCTGTTTGCCCTGACCAACATGCCGGTGCAGCGGTTCGGCAGCACGCTGCTCAGCAAGGGCACGTTCGAGGACTACCTGCGCCTCCTCAAGGGCGCCTACCAGGCCGAGAACCTGGAGACGGTGATGTGCCGGTCGCAGGTCAGCGTGGACTGGCAGGGCTTCCTGTACGACTGCGATTTCAACCAGATGCTGGCCCTGCCCGCCTCGCTGCCCGGCCAGGCCCGGCCGCACCTGCGCGACCTGCTGAAGACCGATGGCGAGGGGCAGCCCATCCGGGTGGCCGACCACTGTTATGGCTGCACGGCCGGCCAGGGCAGCAGCTGCGGCGGTGCGCTCGAGCCGACGGCCGAAGCCCGGGCCGATCACGCACCACTGGGAGAGCCCTGATGGCCCAGGCGTCGCGCCTCCGGCGCTGGGGGATTGCCGCCGTGGCCTTGCTGGCCTTCGGGCTGGCGTACCAGCAGCTCGGGCTGGGCCAGTGGCTCACGCTCGATCAGCTGAAGAACAGCCGCGATGCCCTGGTGGCTTATTACGCGGCCGACCCGTTGCTGACCGCCGGCATCTTCTTCGGCGTGTACGTGCTGGTCACCGCGCTGTCCCTGCCCGGTGCCGTCATCCTGACGCTGGCCGGCGGGGCGGTGTTCGGTCTGGGCGTGGGGCTGCTGATCGTGTCGTTCGCCTCCAGCCTGGGGGCGCTGCTGGCCTTCTGGGTCTCGCGCAGCCTGCTGCGCGACCTGGTGCAGGCGCGCTTCGGCAAGCTGCTCGCACCCATCAATGCCGGGCTGGCCAAGGACGGCGTGTTCTACCTGCTGACGCTGCGGCTGGTGCCGGTGTTTCCGTTCTGGCTCATCAACCTGCTGATGGGCCTGACCCAGATCGGCGCCAGGTCGTTCTACCTGGTGAGCCAGGTCGGCATGCTGGCCGGTACCGCCGTGTATGTGAACGCCGGCACGCAGCTGGCGGCCATCGAATCGACGGCCGATGTGGTCTCGCCGGGTCTGCTGGGCAGCCTGGCCCTGCTGGGCGTTTTTCCCCTGATCGCGAAGTGGGCCGTGGGTGCCCTGCAGCGGCGCAAGGTGTATGCCCGCTGGACCCGTCCGCGCCGGTTCGACCGCAACCTGGTGGTGATCGGCGCCGGCGCCGGCGGCCTGGTGTCGGCCTACATCGGCGCGGCTGTGAAGGCCCGGGTGACGCTGATCGAGGGCCACCGCATGGGGGGCGACTGCCTGAACTACGGCTGTGTGCCGAGCAAGGCGCTCATCCGTTCGGCCAAGGCCATGAAGCAGATCCGCAAGGCCGCCTCGTTCGGACTGCGGGGCGCACAGGGCGAGGTGGACTTTGCGGCCGTCATGCAGCGCATCCACGGCGTGATCCGCGACATCGAACCGCACGACTCGGTGGAGCGTTACACCGGCCTGGGCGTCGAGGTGCTGCAGGGCCATGCCCGCATCGTGACGCCGTGGGAGGTGGAGGTGACCCTGCCCGACGGCAGCCGGCAGTCCCTGACCACGCGCAGCATCGTGATCGCCACCGGCGCCAGCCCGTTCGTGCCGCCGATCCCCGGGCTGAAGGAAGCCGGCTTCCTGACCAGCGACACGCTGTGGGGGCTGACCGCGCTGCCCCGCCGGCTGGTGGTGCTGGGCGGCGGCCCCATCGGCAGCGAGCTGGCGCAGTCCTTCGCACGCCTGGGCAGCGAGGTGACCCAGGTGGAAATGGCGCCGCGCATCCTGGTGCGTGAAGACCCCGAGGTCAGCGAGCTGGTGGCCGCCTCGCTGCGGGCTGATGGTGTCCGCGTCCTGACCGGGCACAAGGCGGTCCGGGTCGACCGGGTCGACGGCGAGAAGCGGCTGATCGTGCAGCACGAGGGGCAGGACATCGCCGTGCCGTTCGACGAACTGCTGTGTGCCGTGGGCCGCAGCCCGCGGGTGACCGGCTACGGCCTGGAAGAGCTGGGCATTCCCCTGACTGCACGCAACACCATCGAGACCAACGCCTGGCTGCAGACGCTGTACCCGAACATCTATGCCGTCGGCGATGTGGCCGGGCCGTTCCAGTTCACCCACACCGCCGCCCACCAGGCCTGGTACGCCGCCGTCAATGCACTGTTCGGCCGCTTCAAGCGGTTCAAGGCCGACTACTCGGTGATTCCATGGGCCACCTTCACCGACCCCGAGGTGGCGCGGGTGGGCCTGTCGGAAACCGAGGCCCGGGATCAGGGCATCCCGTTCGAGGTGACCCGCTACGGCATCGACGATCTGGACCGCGCCATCGCCGACGGCACGGCACACGGGTTCGTCAAGGTGCTGACCGTCCCGGGCAAGGACCGCATCCTGGGCGTGACGATCGTGGGCGAGCATGCAGGCGATCTGCTGGCCGAGTACGTGCTGGCCATGAAGCATGGCCTGGGCCTGAACAAGATCCTGGGCACCATCCACACCTACCCCACCCTGGCCGAGGCCAACAAGTACGCGGCCGGCGAATGGAAGCGCGCCCACGCACCGCAACGGCTGCTGGCATGGGTGGAACGCTTTCACGCTTGGGAGCGCTCATGAAGATCGATCGACGCCAATGGTTGCTGTGGTGCGGCGCGACCACGCTGGCGCCGTCCGTGTCGGCACAGACCTTCGACCACAGCCATGCAGCCTGGAGCCGGCTGCTGCGGCAGCACGTGGTGCTGCAGCGCAATGCCCGCAGCTCGCAGGTGCGCTACGCCGGCTTCCTGGCCCAGCGCAGTGAGCTGCAGGACTACCTGCGCCAGCTGTCCGCGGTGTCGCGCACGCAGTTCGATGCCTTCTCCCGGCCGCAGCAGATGGCCTTCCTGATCAACGCCTACAACGCCTTCACCGTCGAGCTGATCCTCACCCGCTATCCGCGCCTCGAATCCATCAAGGACCTGGGCACCCTGCTGTCCAGCCCCTGGAAGCCGCGCTGGATCGCCCTGCTGGGCGAGTCGGTGTCGCTCGACGGCATCGAGCACGGCATGCTGCGCAAGCGGGGGGTCTACGACGATCCGCGCATCCACTTCGCGGTGAATTGCGCCTCCATCGGCTGCCCCATGCTGCGCGAAGAGGCTTTTGTCCCGGAGCGCCTGGACGCCCAGCTCGAGAGCCAGATGGAACGCTTCATGGCCGACCGGGAGCGCAACCGCTGGAATCCCCAGGCCGGACGGCTGGAGCTCTCACGCATCTTCGACTGGTACGGCGAGGACTTCCGGCTGGGTCACCAGGGCATCACGTCGCTGAACGGGCTGGCCGGCCGCTTTGCCCCGGTGCTGGCCGACCGGGAAGCCGACCAGACGCGCATCCGGTCGACCCAGGTGCCGATCGCCTTCCTGGACTACGACTGGCGGCTCAACGATGTGAAGGTGGGCCCTTGAGCTCCGCCCTGATCGTCTTCGCCAAGGCACCGGTGGCCGGCCTGGCCAAGACCCGGCTGATCCCCGCGCTCGGCCCCGAGGGGGCAGCCGGTCTGGCCGGGCGATTGCTCGGCCACACGCTCGCGGCAGCCATGGCGGTGCGGGCAGACCACCTGGAGCTGTGCGTCTCGCCGGCCGCGGCCCACCCGGCGTTCGACCAGGCCCTGCAGGCAGCGCCGGGCCGTCTGCACCTGACCTGGCAAGGCGAAGGTGACCTGGGAGAGCGGATGCACCGGGCCCTGAGCCGGGTGCTGGCCCTGCATGAGCGGGCCATCCTGATCGGCACCGATGCACCGTCGCTGGACCCGCTGCGGCTGACGCAGGCCCTGCAGGCGCTGGACGACCACCCGGCGGTGTTCGTGCCGGCACTGGACGGTGGCTACGCGCTGATCGGCCTGACCCGCCCCGCGCCGGAACTGTTGCTGGACATGGTCTGGAGCACGCCCGAGGTCATGCAGCACACCCGCGACCGGGCCCGCCAGTCCGGCTGGACCTGGGCCGAACTGCCGCCGGTGGCCGACATCGACGAACCGGCCGATCTGGTCCACCTGCCGGGGGGTTGGCTGTGAAGCAGCGACTGGTCCTGGCCGGTGCCGGCCATGCCCATGCCCAGGTGCTGAAGGCCTGGGCCGACCGTGGGCCGCGCGGTGTCGAGCTGGTGGTGGTGTCGCCCCATGCCATGGCGCCGTATTCGGGCATGGTGCCGGGCTGGCTGGCCGGCACCTACGGTTTCCAGGACATCGTCATCGACTTCCCGGCCCTGTGTGCACGGGCCGGCGCGCGCTGGGTGCCCGCCGCCATCGACCGCCTCGACCCGGACCGGCAGTGCCTGGAGCTGGACTCCGGCGAGACCCTGCACTACGACTTCCTGTCGCTCAACACCGGCTCCACCCTGGTGCCGCCGGTCTGCGACCCGTCGGTGACCGTGCTGTCGATGCGGCCCCTGTCGCAGCTCAAGACCGGATACGACCAGCTGCTGGAGCGCTGGCAGGCCGGTGCCGCAACCGACGCCGAACCCCGGCCTTTCCGGGTGCTGGCGGTCGGCGGCGGGGCGGCCGGCGTCGAGTCGGTGCTGGCGGTGGTGAACCGCCTGCGCACCTTGCGGCCAGACCGGCCGGTGCAGGCCGAACTGCAGACCCGTGGCCCGACCGTGCTGCCCGGCTACCCTTCGGGCGCCCGGCGCCTGGCCTTGCGCGCCCTGGAGCAGGCGGGCGTTGCGGTGCGCACTGGTACCCGCTGGACCACCGGCTCCGCCCCCGCCTGCGACCTGCTGCTCTGGGCCGCCGGTGCGCAGGCCCATGCCTGGCAGCGCACGCCGCAGCGCCGGGGCACGCTGGCCGTCAGCCCGGAAGGCTTCGTGCAGATCGACCGTTGCCTGCGCTCGGTCTCGCACCCCCGCGTGTTTGCGGTCGGCGACTGCGCGCACTGGCACCAGCCGCTGCCCAAGGCCGGCGTGTATGCCGTCCGCATGGGGCCGGTGCTGCTGGACAACCTGCTGGCCTCGCTCCAGGGCACGGCCCTGCGGGCTTATGCGCCACAGAGCCGCTTCCTGTCGCTGCTGGCCACCGCCGATGGCCGGGCCATTGCCACGCGCGGGCGCTTCAGCCTGTCGGGGCGCTGGGCCTGGCGCTGGAAAGACCGTATCGACCGCGCCTTCGTCAACCGCTTTGCTGCCCCGCCCGCCCTTCAACCCGTTGCCCATCAAGGAGAAACCCCATGACCCATTCACGCCGCCGCATGACCCTGGCCGCCGTCGCCAGCGTGGCCACCCTGGCCCTGCCGCTGTGGTCGCCCGCTGCCCTGGCCCAGGGCGCACCGCTGAAGCTGGGCGTGGGCATGTTCCAGCCCGACCGCGAAAAGAACGACGCCACCTACCGCCCGCTGGCCCAGCACCTGGCCGCGCGCCTGGGCCGCCCGGTGGAGCTGCGCACCGTCGACAGCTGGGAAGGGCTGGCCAAGAGCCTGGCCAACGGCGAGACCGACATCGGCCTCATGGGGCCGTGGGGCTATGTGCTGGCCAACCACTTCTCCGACGCCCAGGTGGTCTCCACCATCCTGTACCAGGGCAAGCCCGAGTACTTCGCCATGATCGTGACCCACCCGGACTCGGGTCTCAACAGCGTGCAGGACCTCACCGGACCCAAGGGCAAGGGCCGCACCTTCGCCTTCGGCGACAAGGGCTCCACCTCGGGCTACCTGATCCCGCTGCACTTCTTCATGCAGCAGGGCATCGACCCGGAAAAGCATTTTTCGCGCGTGCTCTACACCAAGCACCAGGCCATCCAGACCCAGGTGACCGCAGGCCAGCTCGACGCCGGGGCCGACTACAACCGCAACCGCACCGCCATGATCGATGCCGGCCTGATCCGGGCCGAGCGCAGCAAGATCATCTGGCAGTCCGACCCGCTGCCCAACGACGCGGTGGCGGTGAGCGCGGCCCTGTTCAAGGACAAGCCCTTCGTCAAGCGCCTGCAGGACGCCCTGCTGGAGGTCGGTCCGCTGCTCAAGGCGCAGCCCCAGCTGCTGCCGGCCAACTACACCGGCTTCGTCAACACCGACAACGGCTTCTACAAGCCGATCCGGGACGCCGGTCTGGCCACCGGCAAGCTCACGCCCCGGCAGTGAGCGCCGCCACCGCCCCGGAACCGACCACCCCGGACCGTCGCCTGCTGCGGGTGCGGTCCGGGTTTTTTGCACTGGTGCTGGTCTATGCCGGGCTGGTGCTGGCCTGCGGCCTGACGCTGGTGGCCTCGGGCGACCTGTCGTGGGGTCGGGCGCCGTGGAGCAACCTGCTGAAGACCCTGTCGGAATTCGGCCAGCCCAGCTTTCTGGACCTGTGGTTCGGACCCGAACGGCTGGAGTACCGCAGCGACGACGGCACGCTGCTGCGGGTCGAGAACCGCCAGCAGGTCGAGGCCGACTTCCTGGCCGGTCTGGCGCGCGCCACCTGGACCACCTTCCAGATCGCCACGCTGGGCTCGCTGCTGGCCGCCGTGCTCGCACTGCCGCTGGGCCTGCTGGCCGCCCGCAACCTGCATGCGCCGCGGCCCCTGGCCATGGCGGCGTCGGCCGTGCTCGATGTGTCCCGGGCCATCCACACGCTGGTGTTCGGCCTGGTGCTGGTGGGCATCGTCGGCCTGGGCCCGACCGCCGGCATCCTGGCCATCGCGCTGCATTCGATGGGCACCTACGGCAAGCTCTATGCCGAAAGCATCGAGACCCTCGACATGGGTGCCGTCGATGCGGTGCGGGCCACCGGTGCCTCGCCCTCGCAGGTGTTCTTCAGCGCGGTGTGGCCGTCGGTGCTGCCGCAGTTTGTCAGCAACCACCTGTATGTCTGGGAGTTCAACATCCGGGACTCCACCATCCTGGGGCTCATCGGTGCCGGCGGCCTGGGCCTGCTGATCTCCGAAGCGGTGAGCCTGTTCCAGTGGGGCCGGCTGGCCAGCATCCTGCTGGTGGTCATCGCACTGGTCGTCGTGTTCGACGCGGCCTCGCGCCGCATCCGCCAGGCCCTGCTGTGATGAACGCCCCAACCGACCCCGTGATCCGCATCCGCGACCTGCGCGTCGAGGCCGGCGGGCGCCGGCTGCTCGATCTGCCGTCGCTCTCGGTGCAGGCGGGCGAACGGGTGGCGCTGGTCGGCCCGAACGGCGCCGGCAAGAGCACCCTGCTCAAGGTGCTGGGCGGGTTCCTGCCGGCCAGCCAGGGCGAGGTCAGCGTGCTGGGCCGCTGCCTCATCGGCAACGTGGTGCCGGCGCTGACGCGGCAGCAGCTGCGCCTGCTGCGGGCCGAAACCGGGCAGGTGATGCAGGGCCTGCACCTGGTCCCCCGGCTGACCGCGCTGGAGAACGTCGTGCTGGGTGCGCTGGCCCGTCCGGGCGCCATGCCGCTCTGGCGGTCCTGGCTGCGCTGGTACCCGCAGCCGCTGCGCCAGGAGGCCGATGCCGCGCTGGCCGAGCTGGGTCTGACCCACCGCCGGCACGCCCGGGCCGACCAGCTCTCGGGCGGCGAACGGCAGAAGGTCAGCCTGGCGCGCCTGCGGCTGCAGCGGCCACGGCTGATCCTGGCCGACGAACCCACCTCGGCGCTCGACCCGTCGGCCACCCAGCAGGTCTGCCAGGCCCTGCTGTCGGTGGCCCGCCAGGCCACGCTGATCACGGTGGTGCACGACCCCGCGCTGCTGCCCGTCCTGGCCGACCGTGTGATCGGCCTGCAGGGCGGACAGGTGGCATTCGATGTCGAAAGCCGGCACCTGACGCCGGCCCTCATGAACGCGCTCTATGGTGGCGCGGCAGACCGGCCCGATGCGCCGGTGCCGACCGGCCCCCGTCCTGCCGACAACCACCTTCCGATGCACAAGGCCCATCCCGCATGACCACCACGAACGCCCCGGGCCGGACCTGCCCGATCTCCTACCACTACGGGCCGGCCGTCTTTCAGGAACCGGTCCCGCCCCATCTGGCCGGGCTGGACGTGCTGTATGTCGTGGGCGGGCTGTACGGCAACGAACTGGCACTGCAGGAGGTGCTGCGGATGTTCGACGCCGAAGCGGGCCGCAAGCAATTGGTCTTCAACGGCGACTTCCACTGGTTCGATGCCGATCCGGCCACCTTCGACCGGGTGCAGTCCGAGGTGCTGCGCCATGTCGCCCTGCGCGGCAACGTCGAGACCGAGCTGGCGCGTGACGACCCGGTCTCGGATGCCGGGTGCGGGTGTGCCTACCCGGACTGGGTGGACGACGGGGTGGTCGACCGGTCGAACCAGATCCTGCAGCGGCTCTGGACCGCAGCGACACCCGAGCACCGGCGCCAGCTCGCCGCGCTGCCGATGTGGCTGAGCGCCTCCGTGGCCGACCTGCGCATCGGCATCGTGCATGGCGATGCCCAGTCGCTCGCCGGCTGGGGCTTTGCCCAGGAGATGCTGGCCGATGCGGCCCACCGAGAGACGGTGCGCGGCTGGTTCCGGCAGGCGGGCGTCGATGCCTTTGCCTGCAGCCACACCTGCCTGCCGGTGTTCCAGCAGGTCGACGCCCGGCGGGAAGGCCGGCCCGCCTGGGTGCTGAACAATGGCGCGGCCGGCATGCCCAATTTCCAGGGCGACCCGGCCGGGCTGCTCACGCGCATCGCCCGGACCCCTGCGCCGGCAGGCAGCAGCCGCGCCGGTACCGTGACCGGTTCGGTGCACATCGACGCCATCGCCATCGAGCCACCCGCGCCCGAAGTCCGGCAACGCTTCCTGGCCGTGTGGCCGGCGGGCAGCGACGCCCATGTGTCGTATTTCCCGCGCATCACCCAGGGCCCCCGTTACCACCCCCATCAAGTCGTACGACAGGAGACATGAACATGCTGGCCATCGTGGGAGGCACCGGCCTCTATGAACTGCCCGGACTGGAGATCGACCGGCGCCTGACCCTGACCACCCCGTTCGGGGAGCCTTCGGGCGACATCCTGCAGGGCCGGCTGGGCCGCAACCCGGTCCTGTTCCTGGCGCGCCACGGCTCGGGGCACCGGCTGCTGCCGCACGAGGTGAACTACCGGGCCAACATCTTTGCGCTCAAGCAGGCCGGCGCCACCCTGCTGCTGGGCTTCTCGGCCGTGGGCAGCCTGGCGCTGGAGGTCAAGCCCGGCGACCTGGCCATGCCGGAGCAGTACTTCGACTGGACACGGGGCAACCGGCAACGCACCTTCTTCGGTGGCGGCGTGGCAGCGCATGTGTCCACCGCGCAACCGGTGAGTGCCGCACTGGTCGATGCCGTCGGGCAGGCGGCACGACGGCTGGGGCAGGAAGTGCACCGCGGGCTGACCTACGCCTGCGTGGAAGGCCCCCGCCTGGGGACCCAGGCCGAGAGCCATTTCCTGCGCCAGGCCGGTTGCCACCTGGTCGGCATGACCAACGTGCCCGAGGTCTTCCTGGCCCGCGAGGCACAGATGGCCTACGCCACGGTCGGGCTGGTCACGGACTACGACTGCTGGCTGGACGACCCGGAACAGCACGTCAGCGTGTCGGGCATCTTCGAGCTGTACGGCCAGACGCTCGGCAAGGCGACCGCGCTGCTGCACGCATTGCTGGCATCCGAACTGCCACAGCCCGAGACGGCCATCCGCACCGCGCTGGCCACCTCCATGCTGACCCCCGACACCGCCCTCACGCCGGATCAGCGGGAGTGGCTGGAGGTGCTTCGCCGATGAAGTCAGGTTGCTTCAGCCCGGAGCCACCAGCCTGACCTGTGCATCGGCCAGCCGCAGCGCAGCGCGACGCCAGTGCCGCAGCGGCCAGTGGTCGTACAGCCACAGCTCGGCGGGCTTCCACATGGCGACCCAGGCGAAGATGACGACGCTCTCTCGCACACCGACCATCCAGCGGCCCGCATCGTCGGGAATGGCCTGGGCTGCGCTCATGAGGAACACGAGCACCAGCAGGCCGATCAGGGTCGCAGCGCGGGCATGCCGGAAGATGTCGGCGATGCCTTGCGTGTGCGCTTCGGCTACCCGACGGAAATGGGTGTCCAGCAAACGGGTCACCTGCTCCTGCGTGAGCGGTTCGGCCGAGACCGGGGCCTCGATGCAGACCACCAGGCGAGCCGTGCTGCGGGTCGACCCCGCCCAGTCCAGCAACATCCGGGCGACCTCCGGATGCAGCTCGTCACGCAGCAGGGGGGAATCGTTCAGCGTGAGCGACTGGGCCGACCGCAGCCGCACGTGACAGGTAGGGGCGGAGGCGCTCTCGGGGGTGTTCATGTCTGCGGCGGGCTGCAACGGCGTCGGGGCGCGATTCAGACATCGTCCCCGGCGTGGCCATCATCCTGCGCCTCTGGTTCGGTGCTGCTGCCGGCCAGCGTCAGGCGCTGCGAGAGGCTGTTGCGGATGAACTGTTTTTCGTAGTGGCGGTTGCGCCGGTTCTTCTTTGCCGATGCGCGTTGCCCCGAACGTTTGTCCACCACGATGGTGTCGAGGTGACTCAGATCGTCCAGATGTTCGATGACCTGGGGTGAATTGCGTCGTGGCATGTCGGCAAGGATGCGGCAAAACGGAAAGCCCGGGGTGCCAGGCGGCTACTCACCGGCCCGCACGTCCATGACCCGCTCCCTGCACCCCATGTCAGGGAGCCAGCATCACATCCCGTCGGCTGCCATCGTCGAGCAGCACGCAGGCACCGCCCGGCACCGCAGTCACCCGCTCGATGCGGCCCGGCAGCGGCAATGCTTCACCGAGATCGGTCCAGCGGCCCGGTGCATCCCAGCGCATGGCCTGCAAGGCCCGCAGGCTCATGTCGGGCAGCAGCACAGTGGGGCGCTGACCCGGGTTCTGCACGATCACCGCCATCTCCTGCTCCAGAGCACCCATGCGGTGGTTCGAGACATCCAGCGCGCTGGCGTAGGGCACCAGGGCGGGTGGGCGGTAGTGCAGCAGCTGCAGCTCTCCGCCGATGTGGGGTGTGCGCACCATGGCCAGGTCGAGGTGGCCATCGGCATCGAAGTCGGCCACGCCCACCGGGTTGAGCCAGCGGAAGGCCGAGCCGGCAAAGGCACTGCGGGCGCGTTCGACCAGCGCCGGTCCGGTGGCGGTGTGCTCGACGCCCAGCACGACCAGAGCGGCACCGCGCAGCAGGTCGGCCTCGACCAGCACGATCTCTTCGCTGCCGTCGCGGTCCAGGTCGACGATGCGCGGCACCCTGTCCTCGTAGACACGGTTCAGCGGCAGACGCAGCTCGACCGGCTGCCATATTCCCGATCGGGCCCTGACCAGGGCGTGCACGCTGCCGGCGTGGGTGGGCGAGCCCAGCGCGCGATGCGGGTAACGCAGCGTCGGCGATCCGAGCCAGACCCAGGCCACGTCCATGCGGCCGGCGGCAACCTGGCTCTCGGCGATGCGCTGCGCGGCCTGCTCCGGCAAAGCTTGCAGCGCGGGAACCGGCTTCATCGCGGGGCAGGCCTGCGCTCGGGGTGCCTGCTGCAGCCCCATGGCATTGCCCCAGGACGGGGTCAAGACGACGACAGCGATGGCCCACAGGGCGGCGGCGATGGGGGCAGGGACGGAGAAAAGCAGGCGGCTCATCAGGCTCTGTCGATGGGGGACGCCAAAGCTTACGCCGACCACCCATGCCGGTTACAGTTTCCAGCTCCACAACAAAGATCCGAGACATGACCTTCCACCGCACCCCCGCCGTCCTTCTCCTGTGCTCTGCCGCCCTGCTGGCCGGCTGCGCCGCACGTGCTCCGGCACCTGCCGCCAGCGCCACGCCGCCGGCTGCCGCTGCGCCCACCTACGACCACACCGAACCGCTGGGCGCTGCGATGGAAGGTTGGGCTTATCCCTTCCCGGTGCAGCATCTGCAGTTCGAGCTGGAGGGCCGGCCGGTGCGCATGGCCTACATGGATGTCCAGCCCACCACCGCCCCCAACGGGCAGACGGTGGTCCTGTTCCATGGCAAGAACTTCGGCTCCGACTACTGGGAGAACACCCTGCGGGCGCTGTCGGCCCGGGGTTACCGGGTGGTCGCGGTCGATCAGATCGGTTTCGGCAAGTCGTCCAAGCCGGAGATCCGCTACACCTTCGCGATGCTGGCCGACAACACGGTCAAGGTGCTGGACCACCTGAAGGTCGGGCGCGTGGCCATCGTGGCCAACAGCATGGGCGGCATGCTGGGCGTGCACTTCGCGCGCCGGTACCCGGACCGGGTCGCAGCCCTGGTGCTGGAGAACCCGCTGGGCCTGGAGGACTACGTGCCGGCCATTCCGCCGCAGCAGACCGCCAACCTGCTCAAGCTGGAGATGGCCCAGACCACCACCAGCTACCGCGCCTTCATCAAGAGCTACTTCAAGGACAACTACCGGCCGGAGTTCGAACGCTTCGTCGAGCAGTTCTCGCGGGTACAGCGCAGCCCCGAGTACCCGCGCTACGCGCTGGTCTCGGCGTTGACCTACCAGATGATCTACGAGGGACCGACCTACAACGAGCTGCCCCAGCTCAAGGTGCCGGTGCTGCTGGCCATCGGCCAGCTCGACCGCACCGTGTTCGGCCGCCGCTTCGCGCCGCCCGAAGCGGTCAAGAACCTCGGCAACTACCCGCAGCTGGGCAAGGACGCGCAGAAGCGCATTCCGGACGCAAAGCTGGTCGAGTTCGACAACGTCGGCCATGTGCCGCACCTGGAGGCGCCGGACCGTTTCCACGCCGCGGTGCTGGACTTCCTGGCCGACAAGCGCTGACGGGCCCTACCCTCAGCGCCGGCGCGCCGAGGGCGGGAGTATCCAGCCGGGGTAGCGGCCGGTCAGCTCCCGGCTGACCGCCCTGACTTCCTCCATGGCCGCCTGCGCCAGCGCGCCCGGGTGGCCCTGGCGCCGGGTGACGATGCCCACCGATCGCAGCGGGCCGTCCACGATCTCGGCGGTCTGCGTGCCCGCCATCGGCAGAAGCGGCATCACGCCCAGCCAGGGCAGCACCGCGATGCCCACCTCCTTGCGGATCAGGCCGGCCACGGTGGTCGCCTGGTCCACCTGCATCTTCGGCCGGTACTCAATGCCGCGCTGCAGATACGCCGCGCTCATGTAGCGCATGGCGGTGCTGGCATCGGTGAGGGTGATCAGGGGCAGTTCCAGCAGCTCGTCCATGCGCATCGGCGCGGCCAGACGCTTGCGCCACTTGCCGCAGCCCAGCAGCACGAAGCGGTCACGCAGCAGCTCCTCGTAGCGCAGTTCGGGGTGGGTGGGCGCGACCGATGCCAGCGCGAAATCGGCCTGGTGGTTGAGCAGCCGCTGGATGCAGGCGCTGTTGGCCGCGTCCATCAGCGTGATCTGCACCCCCGGGCGCTGGCGCTCCAGCGTGGCGCAGACCGAGGGCAGCACCACATGGGCCAGCGAGGGCCAGGCAGCGATCGACACCTGGGCAGCCTCGCGCTCGGCCGACGACTGGAAGCGCTGCAGCCCCGCCTCGAACTCGCCGAGCACCGAACGGGCCACCACCGCCATGCGGGCGCCACCGGGCGTGAGCCGCACGCTGCGGGTGGTGCGCTCGAACAGCGTCAGGCCGATGGACTCTTCCAGCTCGCGGATGGCCTTGGTCAGCGCCGGTTGCGAGATGAACAGCAGTTCGGCGGCCTTGCTGAAGTTCAGCGTGTCCGACAGCACCAGGAACAGGCGCAGCTGCTTGGGCGAGATATTCATTCCTTCGGATGATAAATCGATACGAAAAATGAATTTCTCATATAGATCGAGCCACCACAGAATCCGCGTTCACCGACCAACACAGGACAGATTCCGTGGCCCGCCTTCCCTATGCCGACTGCACCCGCGACGAGGTGCGCCCCCTGGCCGAGCGCATCGTCGCCGAACGCGGCAACCTGCTGCACCTCTACCAGATGCTCATGCACAGCGGCCCCATTGCCGAAGGCTGGCTGGGCTACCTGACCGCGATCCGGCAGAAGAACTCGCTGCCCGGCGGGCTGCGCGAACTGATCATCATGCGGGTGGCGCTGCTCAACCATGCCCCCTACGAGGCCGACCAGCACGCCCCCATCGCACTGCGCGAGGGCATCAGCCAGGCCCAGCTCGATGCGCTGGCGCAGTGGGACGAGAGCCCGCTGTTCGACGAACAGCAGCAGACCGTGATGGCCTACACCGACGCCATGACCCGCCAGGTCCAGGTGCCCGACGCGGTGTTTGCCCGCGTGGCGGCCCTGCACACGCCGCAGGAGGTGGTGGAGATCACCGCCACCGTGGCCGCCTACAACATGGTCTCCCGCTTCCTCGAGGCATTGCAGATCCACTCGCACGACGCGCGCTGACGCGCGACGCCCACCCCCGTTCCCTTTCCCCACAACAGACCCGGAGACAAGCCGATGAAACTCAAAGCCAGCCTGATTGCCGCACTGCTGCTGCCCCTGGCCGCCCTGGCCCAGGACGCGTGGCCCAGCCGCCCCATCACCTTCGTGGTGCCCTTCCCGCCCGGCGGCCCGACCGACCTGATGGCCCGCCTGATCGGGCCGGCCCTGTCCAAGCGCCTGAACGTGCCGGTGGTGGTGGAAAACAAGGCCGGCGCCAGCGGCAACATCGGCACCGGCCAGGTGGTGCGCGCCAAGCCGGATGGCTACACCATCCTGCTGGCCGCCAGCGGCAACCTCTCGGCCAACCAGTACCTCTACCCCAAGCTGGGCTATGACCCGGTCAAGGACCTCGCGCCGATCATCCAGATCTCG
The DNA here is from genome assembly GCF_958439165.1 of uncultured Hydrogenophaga sp. Classification (GTDB taxonomy): domain Bacteria; phylum Pseudomonadota; class Gammaproteobacteria; order Burkholderiales; family Burkholderiaceae_C; genus Hydrogenophaga. The sequence goes on from NZ_OY288133.1 coordinate 64,377, forward strand.
AAGTTCCCGCTGGTGCTGGAGGTCTCGGAGTCCAGCAAGATCCGCAGCTTCAAGGACTATGTGGACACCGCGCGCAACGCGGACAACCGCGTGACCTTCGGCTCGGCCAGCAACGGCACGCCTCAGCACCTGGGCGGCGAGCTGTTCAAGTCGCGGGCGAAGGTCGAGATCACGCACATTCCCTACAAGGGTGCCGGTCCGGCCATCGTCGACCTCATGGGCGGCCAGATCACCAGCATGTTCGACATCCTGGGCAGCTCGCTGCCGCACATCAAGGGCGGCAAGCTGCGCCCGCTGGCAGTGACCACCAAGACCCGCTCACCCCTGCTGCCGGACGTGCCCTCGATCAGCGAGCTGGGCTATGGCGACTTCGAGTACTACGCCTGGCACGGCATCTCGACCACCGCCGGCACGCCCAAGCCCATCGTCACCCGCCTCAACAGCGAGATCCAGGCCATCTTTGCCGACCCGGCTTTCAAGGACAAATGGCTGGAGATCGGCTCCGAGGTGGTGGTGGGAACGCCCGACCAGTTCGAGGCGCTGATCAAGGCCGAGTCGCGCAAGATGGAGTCGCTGATCAAGGGCCTCAACATCCAGCTGGACTGAAGGTCCGCGTCGTTGCTCACGCCCGCCGGCTGAGCAGCGCATACAGCCAGCCGGCCAGCGCAGCGCCGGCTGCCATCAGCAGCAGGCCCGGCCAGCCACGGGTGGCGTCGATGAAGGCCGGCATCGGCGCCACGGCGTCCACCGAACGCACGGCGGCGATCAGCCCGGCACCGGCAGCGGCGGTCAGCAGCACTGTGCGCCAGGCCGGCCAGCGCCATGAGAGGCCATGGCCGATCGCCAGTGCAGGCAGCCAGCCGGCCGCCACGATGCCGGCATAGATGGGGCCGAAGGCCAGCAGATCCTGCGCAGTGGTCTGCACGCGCAGGCCAAGGGGAATGTCCAGCCCCAACCCGACCAGCGCCTGCAGGTTCCAATGGGTCTGCACCACCGAACCCCACACCGAGGCCAGCAGCCAGGCCAGCACCAGCCAGCCGAACTGGCGCGGCTGGAACCGGGCTGCAAAGGTCGGGATCACACGGGTCATTCGGTTCTGTTCCATGATTCGCAATGATGAAGACAACTGTTCTGTGGATGCTCGCGGGCGCGCTGGGCCTGTTGCTCCCGCCCTCCGTTTCGGCCAGTTCGGCGGCCTACCGCATCGAGACGGTGGCCACCGGTCTGGAGCATCCGTGGTCGCTGGCCTTCCTGCCGGATGGCCGGATGCTGGTGACCGAGCGGCCCGGCCGGCTGCGGGTGATCGAACCCGGCGCGGACGGCCGCCTGCAGCTCCGATCCGATCCGGTGGCCGGCGTTCCCCCGGTGCTGTCGCAGGGTCAGTCCGGCCTGTTCGAGGTGCTGCCCGACCCGGACTTTGCCCGCAATCGCCGCATCCTGCTGTCGTATGCCCATGGGCAGCCCCAGGCCAACCACCTGCAGGTGGCCAGCGCCCGGCTGGAAGGGGCCGCCCTGCAGGACGTGCGACCCATCTTCACCTCGCAACCGGCCAAGACCGAGACCCAGCACTTCGGTGGCCGCATGGCCTGGCTGGCCGACGGCAGCCTGCTGCTGGGCATGGGCGACGGCAACCTGGAACGCACCGACGCCCAGCGGCTGCACACCCACCTGGGCAAGTTCATGCGCATCCGGGCCGACGGCTCGGTGCCGGCCGACAACCCGTTCGCGAACCGCGCAGGGGCCAGGCCCGAGATCTGGTCGGTCGGGCACCGCAACCCACAGGGGGTGGTGGTGGTCGGCGGGGTGGCGTACGCCCATGAACACGGTGCGCGCGGCGGCGACGAGCTCAACCGCATCCGGCCCGGCGCCAACTACGGCTGGCCGGCCGTGACCGGCGGCATCGACTACACCTACGCCCGGGTCACGCCGTTCCGCACCCTGCCCGGTATGGAGGCGCCGCTGCTGGAATGGACGCCCTCCATCGCACCGGCCGGCCTGACCTGGTACGACAACGCGCTGTTCCCGGCCTGGCGGGGCAGCCTGTTCGTGGCAGCGCTGAAGGAACGCAGCGTGCGCCGGGTTCCGATGCCCGACCCGCAGAAGGGGCCGTCGGGCGAGGAAGAAGTGCTGTTCAGGGAACTGGGCGAACGCATCCGCGACGTTCGTGCCGGGCCAGACGGTGCCCTGTGGCTGCTGACCGACAGCCCGCAGGGTCGGGTGCTGCGGGTGGTGCCGGCCCACCGATGAGGCGGGCCAAGGCGCTGGCCCTGGCGGCACTGGAGGAAGCCGAGCGCGCACTCGGCGGTGGCGCCACCCTGCCCGACTGCCCGCTCTGCGGACGCCCGATTCCACCGCAGCAACGCGACGCGCATCACCTGGTGCCCAAGAGCAAGGGCGGGCGCGGCACCATCGACCTGCACCGCATCTGCCACCGCCAGATCCACGCGGTGCTCACCGAGACCGAGCTGGCCCGCAGCTACCACAGCGTGCCGCAGCTGCTGGCCCATCCGGCCCTGCAGTCCTTCGTGGCCTGGGTTCGCACCAAGCCGGACGACTTCTTCGTCCGCACCCGCAAGAGCGACCGGTTGCGCCGGCGCTGAGCACCAGCCCGTTCAGGCCGCCGGAACCAGCCGCTCCAGACCGCCCATGTAGGGCCGCAGTGCCTCGGGCACGGTGACGCTGCCGTCGGCGTTCTGGCCGTTTTCCAGCACCGCCACCAGCGCACGGCCCACGGCCAGGCCGGAGCCGTTCAGGGTGTGCACCAGCTCGTTCTTGCCCTGGGCGTTCTTGAACCGGGCCTGCAGACGGCGGGCCTGGAAGGCCTCGCAGTTGGAGACCGAGCTGATCTCGCGGTAGGTGCCCTGGGCCGGCACCCACACCTCGATGTCGTGGGTGCGAGTGGCACCGAAGCCCATGTCGCCGGTGCACAGGGCGAGCACCCGGTAAGGCAGGCCCAGCTGCTGCAGCACCGCCTCGGCATGGCCGGTCATTTCTTCCAGGGCCTCGTGGCTCTTGTCCGGGTGGACGATCTGCACCATCTCGACCTTGTCGAACTGGTGCTGGCGGATCATGCCGCGCGTGTCGCGGCCGGCACTGCCGGCCTCGGAGCGGAAGCACGGGGTGTGGGCGGTGAGCTTGATCGGCAGCTCGGACTCGGCCAGCACGGTGTCGCGCACCACGTTGGTCAGGGTCACTTCGCTGGTGGGTATGAGGTAGAGCGCCTGCTCTTCATCGCCGCCGTCCTGGCCACCCTTCTTCGCCGCGAACAGGTCGCCCTCGAACTTGGGCAGCTGCCCGGTGCCGCGCAGCGTCTCGGCGTTGACGATGTAAGGGGTGTAGCACTCGGTGTAGCCGTGCTGCTGGGTCTGCAGGTCCAGCATGAACTGGGCGAGTGCCCGGTGCAGGCGCGCAATGGGGCCGCGCATGAAGGTGAAGCGCGAACCGGCCAGCTTGGCACCGGTCTCGAAGTCCAGGCCCAGCTTCTCGCCGATGTCCACATGGTCACGAACGGGGAAATCGAAGGCACGCGGGCTGCCCCAGCGGCGCAGCTCCACGTTGCCGGATTCGTCGCTGCCCACCGGCACGCTGTCGTGCGGCAGGTTGGGCACGGCCAGCAGCAGGGTCTGGAGTTCGGTCTGGATCACATCCAGCCGCGCCGCACCGGCTTCGAGTTCGGCCTTGATGGCGCCGACCTGCGCCATGGCGACGTCGGCTTCGGCGTGCTGGCCCTTGCCCTTGAGCATGCCGATCTGCTTGGACAGGCTGTTGCGCTGGCTCTGCAGCTCTTCGGTGCGGGTCTGCAGCGTCTTGCGCTCGGACTCCAGCGCCTGGTAGGCCGCCACATCCAGATAGGGCTGCGGGTTCTTGCGGCGCTCCAGCCGTTCGATGACGGCGGGCAGGTCTTTGCGGAGTTGGACGATGTCGAGCATGCGGAGAAGGTTCGGAGAGGAATGGGTTGTCGGGTTCAGGCGTCGCCGGGGGTCGGTTCACCGGTCTGGCCATCGATGCGCAGGCCCTTGGGCAGCGGGAACTTGGTGGTCTCCACCAGCCCCTCCATCGAGCGCACCGAGATGGCGCCCAGCGCCTTGATGCGCTCCATGACCTGCTGGACCAGGATCTCGGGCGCCGAGGCACCGGCGGTCAGCCCGACCCGGGTGGCACCGTCGAACCAGTCGGCCTGCAGCTCGTCGGCGCTGTCGACCATGTGGCTGCGGGTGCCCAGCTTCAGCGCCACTTCGCGCAGCCGGTTGCTGTTGGAACTGGTGGGGCTGCCCACCACGATGACCACGTCGACCTGCGGGCTGAGCAGCTTGACCGCGTCCTGCCGGTTCTGGGTGGCGTAGCAGATGTCCTGCTGCTTGGGCTGACGCACGTTCGGAAAGCGCGCCTTGACGGCCGCGGCGATTTCAGCAGCGTCGTCCACCGACAGGGTGGTCTGGGTGACGACCGCCAGCTTCTCGGTCTGCAGGGGCTGGACACGGGCCACATCGGCCACGTCCTCGACGAGGTGGATGCCGCTCTCCAGCTGGCCCATGGTGCCCTCGACCTCGGGGTGTCCCTTGTGGCCGATCATGATGAATTCATAGCCTTCGCGGTGCAGCTTGGCCACCTCGACGTGCACCTTGGTCACCAGCGGGCAGGTCGCATCGAACACCTGAAAGCCGCGACGGTCGGCTTCCAGCTGGATGGCCTTGCTCACCCCGTGGGCCGAGAACACCAGCGTGGCACCGGGCGGCACCTCGGACAGCTCCTCGATGAAGATCGCGCCCTTGGCCTTGAGGTCGTTGACCACATAGGTGTTGTGCACGATCTCGTGGCGCACATAGATGGGTGCGCCGAACTTGGCCAGCGCACGTTCCACGATCTCGATGGCCCGGTCCACGCCCGCACAGAAGCCGCGCGGTTCGGCCAGCACGATGTCCTGCAGCATCACAGCACTCCGATGAGTTGCACCTCGAACCGCACCGGCTGGCCGGCGAGCGGGTGATTGAAATCGAACAGCACGGCACCGTCGTCGCGCACTTCGCGCACCGCCCCGGCATACGTGCCCTGCCCGTCGGGCGTGGGGAACTGCACCACGTCGCCCGGCGTGTAGCGCTCGTGCGGGTCGCCCAGCTCGTTCAGCAGCTTGCGGGCCACCCATTGCACCATCTCGGGCTGGCGGTCGCCAAAGGCTTCACCGGCGGCCAGCTCGATCACGGTCTGGGCGCCCTCCTCCAGGCCCAGCAGGCGCTGCTCGATGGCCGGCGACAGCTGTCCGGACCCGAGGCTGAGCGTGGCCGGCGCACCCGAGAAGGTGTCGATGTAGGCCCGGCCCTGCAGGTCGGACATGCGGTAGTGCAGGGTGAGGAAGGAGCCGTCTTGGACCTGGGGCATGGTGGGTGGGTGCCTGGTGGGGAACGTCGGGGTGTACCGACAAAACCCGTATTGTAAAAAGGCTGCCCCCTTCTTACCGGAGCCGCCATGCAGGAGATTGCCGTCCAGGGCCTCAAGGGCCTGCCATCGCAGGCCCGCCCGCGCGAAAAGCTGCTCGGCCACGGCCCGCAGGCGCTCGCCGATGCCGAGCTGCTGGCCATTGTGCTGCGCACCGGTCTGCCGGGCTGCCATGTGCTGCAGATGGCGCAGGGCCTGCTGGACCGCTTCGGCGGCATCCGGGGTCTGCTGCATGCCGGTCCGGACGAACTGGCCCGGGTGCGGGGCCTCGGCCCGGCCAAGCGGGCCGAGCTGCTGGCCGTGCTGGAGCTGGTGCGGCGCTCGCTGCACGAGGAAATGAGGCAGATGCCGCTCATGGACAACGCCATGGCGGTGCGCGACTACCTGCAGCTGCGCATGGGTTCGCTGCCGCACGAGGTGTTTGCGGTGGTGTTCCTGGACAGCAGCCTGCGCCTGCTGGCCTGCGAGGAAATGTTCCGGGGCACCCTGAACCAGACCAGCGTCTATCCCCGCGAGGTGGTCGTGCGGGCGTTGCACCACCAGGCGGCGTCGGTGGTGCTGGCCCACAACCACCCCAGCGGACAGTGCATGCCCTCGCGGGCCGACGAATCCCTCACCGTCACCCTGCGCAACGCGCTGGCGCTGGTCGATGTGCGGGTGCTGGACCACTTCATCGTGACGCGCCACCGGGTGGCCTCCATGGCCGAGATGGGCCTGGTCTGAAGGGCATGTGAGATCCGGGCGAGCCGGCTGGCGGACGGCAGCGACAATCGCGCCATGAAGATCCAGTCGCTGGCCGAACTCAAGCAGATACGGCACGCCATGGCCGAACATGCGGCGCGGCTGGCCGCCGAGGAAGCCGCGCGCCGCGAGGCCGAACGGCGCCGGGAACGCGAGCAGCGGCTGTTCGAGCTGGCGGTGGGTCCAGTGGTGCGGCTGCCCGCGCACGGGCGGGTGGAGCAGCGGCTGCAGGCACCTTCCACCCAGCCGGTGCAGCGCCAGCTCGACGAGGCCCGCGTGATGCACGAAGCCTTGTCCGACGAGTTCGATGTCGAGACCTTGCTGCACACCGACGATCTGCTGAGCTACCGGCGACCTGGCCTGGGGCCGGACGTGGTGCGCAAGCTGCGCGAGGGCCGATGGAGCATCCAGCGCCACATCGACCTGCACGGCCTGCGCATCGACGAAGCGCGGGAAGCCCTGGGCCAGTTCATCCGCGAATGCCACCGCCACGGCCTGCGCTGCGTGCGCGTGGTGCACGGCAAAGGGCTGGGCTCACCGGGCCGCACCCCGGTGCTCAAGACCCGGGTGCTGCGCTGGCTGGTGCAGAAGCGCGAGGTGCTGGCCTTCGTGCAGGCCCGTCCGGCCGAAGGCGGGGCGGGAGCGCTGGTGGTGCTGCTGCAGCCGGCCGACCGCGAGCGGCGGATCGATCCGGCACAGCGGCAGAACTAGCCCCGCACCTCGAACACCGTGCCCATGCCGCCGGCATGGTGCTCCAGCACATGGCAGTGGATGAGCCAGCGGCCGGGGTTGTCGGCCACGAAGGCCACTTCGAGCCGGTCGCCCGGGGCGGCCAGCACGGTGTCGCGCCAGGGCTTGTCGGGCAGCGGCTGACCATTGCGCGAGAGCACCTGGAAGTGATGGCCGTGCAGGTGCATCGGGTGCCACCACGCAGTGCGGTTGTCGAAGGTCAGTCGAACCGTGCGGCCACGCTCCACTGAAAACAGCGGGGCGTGGTGGTGGTGGTGATCGGTGTGGGCGACGCCATTGAGCGTCCAGACCGGGTCGGCCTCGCGGGAACCCGCCTCACGGCGCTGCCGGCGGGCGGCACGTTCCGCTTCGGTCTGCTGCGGCCAGCCGTCGCGGCTGCGGGCGCCGCCTCCGATGACGACGGTCTGTTCGAAGGCCCCGGCCAGCACCGGCGGGGGCAGGCCTTCGATGGGGGGCGGCACCGGCGCGGGCCGGGGCGAGGCCTCTGCCCGGCCCTGCACTTCGAGGCGGGCCAGCACCACGTTGGCACGCGACTGCTCGTCCTTGAGCTCGAAGACCCCCGGGGTGGTGGCATCGATCACCATGTCGGCGCGCATGCCGGGGCCGAGCAGCATGGGGCCTTCCCAGCGGATGGCCGATTCGGCCGGCACGCCGTCGCGGGCGATGAGCCAGCCGGGCAGGCCATCCAGCGCGAGCTGGTAGATGCGGGCGTTCGAGGCATTGATGAGCCGCAGCCGGATTCGCTGCCCGGCCTGCAGCACCTGCTGCGGTTGCTCCAGGCCATTGACCGTGATCTTCTGGCCCAGGCGGCCGGCATGGGCCACGTCGTGGAACCGGTAGAAGTCCTCGGCGATACGGCCCTGCCCGTCCAGACGCCAGTCGTCCAGCAGCCAGACGATGTCCTGGTCCACCGGGTAGGGGCGGTCTTCCTCGACCACCAGGGCGGCGGCCAGGCCGCGCTCGACCTGCTCGGCGGTGCCGAGGTGCGGGTGGTACCAGAAGGTGCCGGCGTCCGGCAGGCGGAAGCGGTAACGGAAACGCTCATCGGGCTCGATGGGGGCCTGGGTGAGGTGCGGTACCCCGTCCATGGCGTTGGGCAGGCGGATGCCGTGCCAGTGGATGGTGGTGGCGTCGGGCAGGCGGTTGTGCAGCTCCAGGTCGAGCCATTCGCCGCGCTTGAACCGCAGCACCGGCCCGGGCACGCTGGCGTCATAAGCCCACACATCCAGCCCGCCCTGACCGGCCACCGGCAGGCGGGCCGGCGCGGCGCTCAGCACGCGAGCTGCACTGTTGGCAGAAAGATTCGGAACGGCACCACAGGCACTGAGCAAGGGCACGGCGGCGGCGGCCTGCAGCCACTGTCGACGGGTCGGGTTCATGGGCAGCGGATGTCGGTTCAGGGGGTGTTGCGCATCCAGTCGGCGGTCTGGAAGAAGCTCTGGTTCAGGCGCTGGCGCAGCACCGGATCGAGGCCCACCTCGCCCATGGCCTGGTCCATGCAGGCCAGCCACTGGTCCCGCTCCTGGATGCCGATGGCAAACGGCATGTGCCGCATGCGCAGGCGCGGGTGCCCGAAGCGGCCGGTGTAGTGCTGCGGGCCGCCGAGCCAGCCGCACAGGAACCAGAACAGCTTGTCGCGTGCTCCCTCCAGGGTGTTGCCGTGGGCATGGCGCAGCTCGGCATAGCCGGGCTCGATGTCCATGAGGTCGTAGAAGCGGTCGACCAGGGCACGCACCCGGTCTTCTCCGCCGGCCCATTCGAAGGGGGTGTCGAAGGGCGGCTTTTCCTGAGGGGTCTGCAGATCGGTCATGTCAGGTGGCGGCTTTGCGCAGGGTTTCGACCACGGGGGTGCGCAGCACGCTGCGCAGGCCCCACCAGCCAGCCATCAGGGCCAGCAGGGCGCCGGCCAGGGCACCGCCCAGCGGCACCCAGGGGGAAGCCGTCCAGCTGAACTGGAAGGCGTATTTCGCCAGCGCCCAGCCAACCGCGACCGCCACCACCGAGGCCAGGAAACCGGCCAGCAGCCCGACGCCCAGCAGTTCGATGCGCTGCACCTGGCGCAGCAGCGCCGAACCGGCGCCCACAGCCCGCAGGATGGCGAATTCGCGCTCGCGCTCGCCCCGGGTGGCGGTCACGGCGGCCAGCAGCACCACCAGGCCGGCGGCCAGCGTGAAGGCAAACAGGAATTCGATGGCCGCAATCACCTGCCCGAGCACCCGCTGCACCTGGGCAATGGTCTGGCTCATGTCCACGTTGGTGATGTTCGGAAACTGCCGCACAAGGGCGTTGTCGAAACCCCGCGTGGGCGGCGCCCGGAAGGCGCTGATGTAGGTCACCGGCACGTCGGGCACCGTGGCCACCGGGAACACCACGAAGAAGTTCACCCGCAGCGAGCCCCAGTCGACCTTGCGCAGGCTGGTGATGCGGGCCTCGGTGACGATGCCGGCCATGTCGAAGCCGACCGTGTCGCCCAGCTTCAGGCCGAGTTCTTCGGCCAGCCCCTCTTCCACACTGATGGTGCCGGCCTCGTTCTCGGTCCAGCGACCGGCCACCACCGGGTTGTGGTCGGGCTGCACCGGCGTGTTGGACAGGTTGAATTCGCGCTCCACCAGACGCTGGGCCCGATCGGTGGCGAAGTCTTCGGGGACCACGTTGCGTCCGTTGACGCTGACGAGGCGGCCACGGATCATGGGGTACCAGTCGAAGTCGGCCACGCCAGCATCGCGCAGCGCCTGCTGGAACGGTTCGGCCTGGTCCGGCTGCACATTGATGACGAACCGGTCCGGCGCATCCGGCGGCGTGGCATTGCGCCAGCTGGCGATCAGGTCGGTGCGCAGCAGCACGAGCAGCACCAGGGCCAGCAGCCCCACCGACAGCGCACTGACCTGCACCACCGCGAACACCGGCCGCGCCGAGAGCTGCCGTGTCGCCATGACGAGCGCCCGCGGCGCGGTGGCCTCGTTGACGCTGGCGCGCAGCAGCCGCACCGCCAGCCAGCTCACCACCGCAAACACCGCGATGGCTGCTGCAAAGCCACCCACGGCAATGGCACCCAGCAGCAGGTCGCGGCTGGCGGCCAGCAGCAGCGCGGCAAAGCCGACCACCCCCAGGCCCAGCACGCCCAGCGTGGCGGGCTTGAGCTGGCCGACGTCGCGCCGGATCACCCGCAATGGAGGCACCTGGGCCAGCTGCAGCACAGGCGGCAGGCCGAAGGCCAGCATCAGCGTCAGGCCCATGCCCAGCCCGAGCAGGACCGGCGCGATGCCCGGCGCCGGCAGGCTGGCTTCCACCAGACCGGCCAGCAGCAGCACGAAGACGTGGTGGACCAGAAATCCCAGCAGCACGCCCAGGCTGCTCGCGAACAGCCCGACCAGCGCAAATTCCAGCGTGTAGGCCCGGGCCATGGTGCCCTGCGACAGGCCGAGCACGCGCAGCATGGCGCAGTCATCGAGGTGGCGCTGGGCAAAACCACGCGCGGCAATGGCCACGGCCACCGCGCACAACAGCGCCGCCAGCAGGGCCACCAGGTTCAGGAACTTCTCGGCACGCTCCAGCGTGCGCTCCATTTCGGGCCGGCCGCCCTCCAGCGACTCCAGCCGGGTGCCGCGCACACCGGAGCTGTCGATGCGCTCCTGCGCCCAGCGGCTGAAATCCCCGACGGCAGCGTCGGGGCCGGCCACGGCCACCCGATAGGTCAGGCGGCTGGCGGGCTGCACCAGCCCGGTGGCCGGCAGATCGGCTTCGTTGAGCATGACGCGCGGTGCAAAGCTCATGAAGCCGGCACCCCGGTCGGGCTCCACCACCAGGACACGGTCGATGGTGAAGCTGGCATCGCCCAGCAGCAGGGCTTGCCCCATCTTCAGGTCGAGGGCCACCAGCAGTGCGGCATCGACCCACACGGTACCCGGCGGGGGAATGGACTTGACGGCCTCGTCGGGCGCGTCGGGTCCGCTGGCCACCCGCAGCGTTCCACGCAGGGGATAGCCGTCGGACACCGCCTTCAGCGCCACCAGCCGGGCTGCGCCACCCTCTTCGTCGCGGGCGCGGCCCATGGTCGGGAATCCCAGGGTGCGGGCGGTGCCCAGGCCCAGCTCGCGGGCACGGGCCTCGAATTCGGGCGGCGGGGCGTTGTCGCTGGCCAGCACCGCGTCTCCGCCGATGAGCGCCCGCGCGTCGCGTTCCAGGCCTCCCTGCAGCCGGTCGGCAAAGAACCCCACCGCGGTCAGAGCGGCCACCGCCAGGGTGACGGCCAGCACCAGCAGACGGAGCTCGCCGGCGCGCCAGTCGCGGATCAGGGAAGACCAGCCCAGGGTCCAGAAGCGGATGGGCAGGGGAGCGGGAGATGCAGGAGATGCGGGAGAAGCAGGCATTGGCCGACCTTATCGCATCGGGAAAACCCCGTCACTTCGTGCCGAAGATCCGGTCACCTGCATCGCCCAGGCCGGGAACGATGTAGCCATGCTCGTTGAGACCCCGATCGACCGCCGGGGTGTAGACCGGCACATCGGGGTGGTGGTCGTGGAAGGTCCGCACGCCTTCCGGGCAGGTCACCAGACAGACGAACCGGATGGACCGGGGTTTCGTCTGCTTGAGCCGGTCGACCGCGGCCACGGCCGAATTGCCGGTGGCCAGCATCGGGTCCAGGACGATCACGTCCCGCTCGTGCATGTCCTGCGGCATCTTGAAGTAGTACTCCACCGCCTTGAGGGTGGCCGGGTCGCGGTACAGGCCGATATGACCCACACGGGCACCCGGCAGCACCTGCAGCATGCCGTCCAGAAAGCCGTTGCCGGCGCGCAGGATGGAAGCCAGCACGATCTTTTTGCCGTCGATGACGCGCGAGGTCATCTTCTCCAGCGGGGTCTCGATCTCGATCTCCTGCATCGGCATGTCGCGGGTGAGTTCGTAGGCCAGCAGGGCGCTGAGCTCGTGCACCAGTTCGCGGAAGCTCTTGGTGCTGGTGTCCTTGCGGCGCATCAGCGTGAGCTTGTGCTGCACCAGGGGGTGATCGATGATGTGGACGTCGCGGCTCATGGCGTTTTCGGGGAAGTCAAAGGGGTCGAAGGTACCGCATCCAGCAGCAGGCGCTGCGGGTGGGCGTAACACAGGAAGTGTCGGTTGGTGGCACGGCCCACCGCACACAGGCCCACGCGCTGGGCGACCTCCAGCCCCATCTGGGTGATGCCGCTGCGCGAGACGACGGCAGCGACTCCCATCTGTGCACTCTTGATGACCATCTCGCTGGTCAGCCGGCCGGTGGTGTAGAACACCTTGTCCAGGCCGGGCGGCTGCTGGGCAGCGCTGGCCTCGGCCGCCGACGCACCCACCGAAGGGTCCTGCAGCGCCAGCCAGCCCGCAATGGTGTCCACCGCGTTGTGCCGCCCCACGTCCTCCACGAAGAGCTGAAGCTGGTCACCGCGGAACAGCGCACAGGCGTGCACCGAGCCGGCCGACTTGTAGGTGCTCTCCTTCAGGCGGATGGCGTTGACGATGGCATACAGCTGCGACTGCCGCAGCACGCCCTCGGGCAGGCGGATACGGTCGATCTCGTCCATCAGCCCGCCGAACACGCTGCCCTGGCCACAGCCGGTGGTGACCACCTTGCGGGCCGTGCGCTCCTCGATGCGGTCGATGCCCTGGCGGGTGGTGACCACCGCGGCAGACACGTCCCAGTCGACCTGGATGGACGCAATCTCGCCCACCGAGCCGACCAGGCGCTGGTTCAGCAGGTAACCCAGCACCAGCCATTCGGGATGCGCACCCAGGGTCATGAGGGTGACCAGTTCGCGCTTGTCGACATACACGGTGAGATCCCGCTCGGCCGGTATCGACACCGCGCTGCGCTGGCCGAACTCGTCGACCACCTCCACCGAACGGGTGAGCGGGGCCACGGCCTGGGAGAGTTGCGGCAGGACTGCCGCCGTAGGGCTGGAATTCATGGGGTGAGAAGTATGGCGGAGCCAACAACAAAAAAGGCCCCTGAGGGCCTTTTTCGCGGAGCACCGGAAGATCAGCTCTTCTTGGCCGGCGCGGCAGCGGGCGCCGCCGGAGCCGCTGCAGCAGCGGGTGCTGCCGAAGCCGGGGTGTAGACGAACGGACCCGGGTCGACGCAGGCCGGCGCACCGGCGGTGGCCGACTTGCCTTGACCGGCGGTCGTCTTGAAGTGGTTGGCCGCTGCCTTGTCCATGGACTTGCACAGCTGGTAGGCCGCGACCTTGTTGCCGTGGGCCGTCTTGGCGGCGGCTTCGGCCGCCTTGGCCTTGGCTTCGTCGGTCAGCACCGGGGCCGGCAGCTTGGCGAAAGCGGCCGTCGACACCAGCAGGGAGAGCAGAAGGATGCTGCGTTTCATGAGAGTCGTCTCCGGAGGTCAGGCTTTGGCCGGCTGTGCCGCTTCGGCAGCCGCCTTGGCGGTGCGCTGGGCGGGGATCTTGCCGGCCTGGATGTCGTTGTACCAAAGCTCGTGGTGTTCCTTGGCCCAGGTCTCGTCCACGTAGCCGGTCTTCATGGCCTTGTAGGCGCCGGACATGCCGACCGTGCCCATGTAGATGTGACCCATGAACATGGCCATCATCAGCACGGTGGCAACGCCGTGGAACATGTGGGCGACCTGCATGTTGGCGCGGGTGTACTCGACGCCCGGGACGATCTTGTCCAGGAACACGCCGGAAGCCACCACGATGATGCCCAGGAAAAACACGCCGCCCCAGAAGACGATCTTCTCGCCGGCATTGAACCGGTGCGAAGGCACTTCCTGGCCGCCGAACATGCCGCCGGCCTTGACGATCCAGCGGATGTCTTCCTTGCTCGGCCAGTTGTCCTTGAGGAAGGTGAAGAACACCACCGCCAGGGACACTGCGAAGACCGGACCCACGAAGTTGTGGATGTTCTTCAGTGCGTAGGTCAGCCAGCCGAACAGCGTGGAGCCAAGGACCGGCAGCAGGAAGAACTTGCCGAACGCCATCACGATGCCGGAGATGGCCAGCGCCACGAAGGCAATCGCGTTGACCCAGTGGGCAGCGCGTTCCACGTAGGTGAACCGCTCGATCACGCGACCGGTTTCCTTGCCGTGCAGCTGCATCGTGCCCTTGCCGAAATAGAACAGACCCAGCGCCACGGCGGCGATCAGCAGCAGCGAGCCGCCGTAGGGAATGATCCAGTCGTTGCGGACCTGACGCCAGGCTTCACCAGCCGTGGTGAAAGCGGAGCCGGGGTACTGGACGAAGCCCTGCACCAGGTTGCCGTACTCGAGGTACGGCAGGCTGGTGGTGCCGGTCACGCCGCCCTGGCCGAGATCGCGCCACATGGGCGCGTTGTTGCCCGGCTGGACCTGCTTGCGCTCGGCGTTGGTCTGGTTCGCGTAGTTGGGGTCCTTGTCGGCATCCGGGGCGATCTCGAAGATGTTCGCGCCCTTGATGCCGCCTTGCTGGGCGGGAGCCGGTGCCGCTGCCGGAGCAGCGTCGGCCGGATCCACCTTCAGCGTCTGGGCCGATGCGCTGCCGGCGCCGAGCACCAGCGCAGACGCCACCAGCAGGGACCGCCAGAGGGAGGTCATGGAGATGGACATGGAAAGGACCTTATTTGGGCTGGGCGCCGACGCGGGCGTAGTCGTTCTGGCCGTACTGGGCACGGGCCTTGAGCTGCTGTTCCCAGCTGGTCTTGTCGCCGGTGGTCCAGCCGCCCTGGGCGTACTGGCTCTTGCCGACGCCGGTGTAGGGCGCGCCGTCCTGCTTGACGCCGGAGCCGGAGATTTCCTGCGGTGCATCGCCGCAGCCAGCCAGGACCAGGAGGGCAGCCAGCGCCGCCGAGGTGAGGGTCAGGCGCTTGATCACGATTTCTGTCCTTGTGCGGTGCCGTAGGCGGTGCCCCAGCCCCAGACCTCGGCACCCTTGCCGCGGGTCAGGACACGGGTGCGGAAGATGTCGGCCACCACGTCGCCGTCACCGGCGAGCAGGGCCTTGGTCGAGCACATCTCGGCACAGGCCGGGAGCTTGCCCTCGGCCAGGCGGTTGCGACCGTACTTCTCGAACTCGCTCTGGCTGCCGTGGGCCTCGGGGCCGCCGGCGCAGAAGGTGCACTTGTCCATCTTGCCGCGCACACCGAAGGTGCCTTGCGACGGGAACTGGGGTGCGCCGAAGGGGCAGGCATACGAGCAGTAGCCGCAGCCGATGCAGACGTCCTTGTCGTGCAGCACCACACCTTCGTCGGTGCGGTAGAAGCAGTTCACCGGGCAGACGGCCATGCAGGGTGCGTCGCTGCAGTGCATGCAGGCCACCGAGATGGATTTCTCGCCGGGGACGCCGTCGTTCAGGGTGATGACCCGGCGGCGGTTCACGCCCCAGGGCACTTCGTGCTCGTTCTTGCAGGCGGTGACGCAGCCGTTGCACTCGATGCAGCGCTCGGCGTCACAGATGAATTTCATTCGTGCCATGTTGTTCTCCTGTTGCAGTGGGCCGGCCGCTTACGCGCGCTCCACGTTGCAGATCGTGGTCTTGGTTTCCTGCATCATCGTCACGATGTCGTAGCCGTAGGTGGTCGCGGTGTTGATGGCCTCGCCACGCACGATCGGGAAGGCACCGTCCGGGTAGTAAGGCTTCATGTCCTGGCCCTGCCAGCGACCCGAGAAGTGGAACGGCAGGAACACGGTGTCCGGTCCGACGCGCTCGGTCACCAGGGCCTGCACGTTGATGCGGGCACCGGTCGGGGTGGTCACCCACACACGCTCGCCGTTGCGGATGCCGCGCTCGGTGGCGGTGGCCGGGTTCAGCTCGACGAACATCTCCTGCTGCAGCTCGGCCAGCCACGGGTTGGAACGGGTCTCTTCGCCGCCGCCCTCGTACTCGACCAGTCGGCCCGAGGTCATCACCAGCGGGAATTTCTCGTGCATCTTCTCCTCGACGTTCTTCGCCTGCAGCGACTTGTAGAGGATGGGCAGACGCCAGCGGTTCTTCTGGTCGTCGTGGCTGGGGTACTTGGCGATCAGGTCGGCGCGGTTGCCGTACACCGGCTCGCGGTGCTGCGGGATCGCGTCGGGGAAGTTCCACACCACGGCACGGGCCTTGGCGTTGCCGAACGGGTGGCAGCCGTGCTTCATGGCCACACGGATGATCGCGCCGGTCGGGTCGGTCTTCCAGTTCTTGCCCTCAGCCGCCTTCTGCTCGGCTTCGGACAGGTCGCCCCACCAGCCCAGCTTCTTCAGCAGCACGTGGTCGAACTCGGGATAGCCGGTGGTGATCTCGGCGCCCACGGAGTGCGAGCCGTCTTCGGCCAGCAGGGTCGCGCCGTTGCGCTCCACGCCGAAGTTGGCGCGGAAGTTGCCGCCGCCGTCCATGACGTGCTTGGAGGTGTCGTACAGGTTCGGAGAGCCCGGGTGCTTAAGTTCCGGGGTGCCGTAGCAGGGCCACGGCAGACCGAAGTAGTCACCGGACATGTCGTAGCCGGTCTCCTTGTCGACCACCTTGCCTTTGGCCTTGAGGGTCTTGACGTCGAAGGCACCCATGTTGCGCATGTGGGCCTTCAGGCGCTCCGGGCTCTGGCCGGTGTAGCCGATGGTCCAGACCGACTTGTTGATCTCGCGCAGCAGCGATTCGACTTCGGGCTCGTCCATGCCACCCTTGCCCTTGACGAGCTTGGTGTTCTTCATCAGCTCCTGGTCGAAGCCGAGCTTCTGGGCCAGCTGGTACATGATCATGTGATCGGTACGGCTCTCCCACAGGGGCTCGATCACCTGCTCGCGCCACTGGATGGAGCGGTTGGAGGCGGTGCACGAACCGCTGGTCTCGAACTGGGTGGCTGCGGGCAGCAGGTACACCTCGCGGTTCGGGTTCAGGTCTTCGGCCTTGCCCGGCATGGCAGCCATGGAGGCGGTGGCCGAGGGGTACGGATCGATCACGACCAGCAGGTCGAGCTTGTCCATGGCGCGCTTCATCTCCAGACCACGGGTCTGGGAGTTGGGCGCGTGGCCCCAGAAGAACACGCCGCGCAGGTTCGGGCCCTGGTCGATGAGTTCGTTGTTCTCCAGCACGCCGTCGATCCAGCGGGAGACGGTGATGCCGGGCTTCTCCATCATGCCGTCGGCGTACTTCGACTTGATCCAGTCGTAGTCCACACCCCACACGGCGGCGAAGTGCTTCCAGGAACCGGCAGCCAGACCGTAGTAGCCCGGCAGCGAGTCGGGGTTCGGGCCCACGTCGGTGGCGCCCTGCACGTTGTCGTGGCCACGGAAGATGTTGGTACCGCCACCCGTCTTGCCGATGTTGCCCAGGGCCAGCTGCAGGATGCACGAGGCACGGACGATGGCGTTGCCGATGGTGTGCTGAGTCTGGCCCATGCACCACACGATGGTGCCGGGGTTGTTCTCGTGCATCATCTTGGCGATCTTGAAGACCTGCTCTTCCTTCACGCCGCAGGCCTCTTCCACCGCCGCCGGTGTCCACTTGGCCAGGACTTCCTTCTTGACGTCCTCCATGCCGTAGACACGGTCGTTGATGTACTGCTTGTCTTCCCAGCCGTTCTTGAAGATGTGATAGAGCACACCGAACAGGAACGGGATGTCGGAGCCGGAGCGGATGCGCACGAACTCGTCGGCCTTGGCGGCGGTGCGGGTGAAGCGCGGGTCCACCACGATCATCTTGCAGCCGTTCTCCTTGGCATGCAGCATGTGCAGCATCGACACCGGGTGGGCTTCAGCCGCGTTGGAGCCGATGTAGAGCGCCACCTTGGCGTTCTGCATGTCGTTGTAGGAGTTGGTCATGGCACCGTAACCCCAGGTGTTGGCAACGCCGGCCACCGTGGTGGAGTGGCAGATGCGGGCCTGGTGGTCGCAGTTGTTGGTGCCCCAGAAGCTGACGAACTTGCGCAGCAGGTAAGCCTGCTCGTTGTTGTGCTTGGACGAGCCGATGAAGTAGACCGAGTCCGGGCCGCTGGCTTCGCGCAGCGCCTTCATCTTGGCCACGATGCCGGTGTAGGCCTCGTCCCAGCTGATGCGCTGGTACTTGCCGTTGACCAGCTTCATCGGGTAACGCAGGCGGTATTCGCCGTGGCCGTGCTCGCGCAGGGCAGCACCCTTGGCGCAGTGGGCGCCCAGGTTGATCGGGGAATCGAACACGGCTTCCTGACGGACCCACACGCCGTTCTCGACGATGGCGTCGGTGGCACAGCCGACCGAGCAGTGGGTGCAGACGGTGCGGCGGACCTCGATCTTGCCGGTGCCGTCGATGGATTTGCCGCTGGCGGCATGCGACTTCTTCACCAGCGACAGCTGGGTCGCTGCCAGGCCCACGCCGACGCCTAGGCCCGAGCGGCGCAGGAAGGCGCGGCGATCCATGGTCGGCACGGCAGCCGACAGGCCGCGCTTGAGGTTGTGCACGAAGGTGGAATGCACGTGGGAAACGTGACCACCCGCAGAGGAATTCTTTTTGGTCAGCAGCATTTTCATGCCTCCTGATGGGCTGTCATGGCGGCCGGCAGAGCGGCGTTCGTGTCAGCGGATGCGGTTCGTGGGGACGGAAAAACGGGGACCCGACCGGGAAACGGTCAGATGCGGGTGGTCTGGTAGTACTGCTTGACGTGGGCCGTCAGGCTGTAGCCGCCACCCTTGACGGGCGCAGGCTTGACTTCGGCAGCAGGCGCCTCTTCGGCCACGCGGGGCAGCACGGTGGCGGCAGCGGCCAGGGCACCGACGGTGGTGGCGCCGGCAAACAGGGTGCGGCGGCTCAGGCGCGAGGTGCCTTCACCGTCGGGGCGGGGGGACTTGGTCATGCATGTCTCCAGGTTGAACTCGGGCACCCGAATGGACATGCGGGTGCCGTGCATAGGGTGGGAATCTAACGCCCGCTTGAACGCCGTGCAACAGCGCTCACCCTCGGAAGGCCGGTGTCGCGCGTGGGACCCGACCCCGTCGCGCCGGACCGGGGAGCCCGGAGGTGAAGTGCGCCCCGCGCTTAGCCAGATTCGTGCCAGATTGCTCGAGCTGCCACATCAGGTCACAAAGTCCACAAGGGCTTCACGAAAGCGGTGTTCTGTAGAAGAAAAGACCGTCAGCACCCGAGGAAAGATGACAGACTGTCATGAAGGCTGCGACAACTTGTCGCAACCTTCCCCATCGGCAAGAGCCCGCACCACCGTCGGATTTGCGCCAATTCCCGAGCGATTTTGTGGGTCTCGTTCGTAGAATCGCGCCCCGTGAACGACACCCCTTTGACCCCCCCGCACGATCGACAGCTGGAAGGTTGGCCCGACTGGTCGATCCTGGTGGTGGACGACGAGCCCGGCATGCTGAGCTTTCTGGTCAAGACGCTGGCGCCGCGCTGCCACTTCGTCATGAACGCCAGCACCGCCGAAGAGGGTGCGCAGTGGCTGCGTGGCCACCACGTCGATCTGATCATTCTGGACATCTCGCTGCCCGGCAAGAACGGCGTGACCTGGCTCAAGGAGCTGCGCGAGCACGGGTACACCGGCGAGGTGATCCTCATCACCGCCTTTGCCGATCTGGACACCGCCATCGAAGCCCTGCGGGCCGGTGCTTCCGATTTCATATTGAAGCCGTTCCGGGTGCCGCAGATCCTGAATGCGGTGAAGCAGTGCCACGAACGCGCCCAGCTGCGCCGCGAGAACTTCGTGCTGCGCAGGGCCGTGGCCCACAGCCCGGGTCAGGGTCCGGGGCTGATCGGCGCGTCGGACCGCATGCAACGGCTGCGCGACTGGATCGACCGGGTGGCCGCTGTGGACAGCACGGTGCTGCTGCAGGGCGAGTCGGGCACCGGCAAGGAGCTGGTGGCGCGCGAGCTGCACGCCCGCAGCGCACGGGCAACCGGTCCGTTCGTGCCGGTCAATTGCGCCAGCGTCTCGCCCGACCTGATCGAAAGCGAACTGTTCGGACACGCCAAGGGCGCCTTCACCGGCGCTGCGCGTGCCCGCGACGGCCTGTTCCATTACGCCCAGGGTGGCACGCTGTTCCTGGACGAGGTGGCTGAGCTGCCCCTGTCCATCCAGGCCACGCTGCTGCGTGCCATCGAGGATCTGAAGATACGGCCGGTGGGCAGCGAACAGCTGGTGCCCCTGAACCTGCGGGTGGTGGCGGCCACCAACCGACAGCTGCAGGACGAGGTGGCTGCCGGCCGCTTCCGCAAGGACCTCTACTTCCGCCTGCAGGTGATGGACCTGGCCCTGCCCGCGCTGCGCGACCACAAGGACGACATTCCCGCACTGGTCGCGCACTTCAATGCGCTGCTGGCGCCCACGCTGGGGGTCGAGCCCTTGCAGGTCAGCCCCGAAGAGATGGCCTTTCTGCAGCAGTACGACTGGCCGGGCAATGTGCGCGAACTGCGCAACCTGATCGAACGCTCGCTCATCCTCGGTTCGCTGAACGTCTCTGCCCTGTACCCCGGGCAGCCACCCGCCAGCCCGCGCCAGGTGACCGATCTGCACACCCTGGAAAAGCTGCACATCCAGTCGGTGCTGGATTCGGTGCAGGGCGACAAGACCCGCGCGGCCGAGCTGCTGGGCGTGTCCCGCCGCACGCTGGAACGCCGCGTGGCCGAGTGGGGATCGGCATGAAGAACGCTTGCGCGGTGCGCGCATGAGCCCGTTGCGGACGCCTGGCTGGCTGGCCGGGTCGGTGCGCAACAAGCTGCTGGCCATGGCGCTGCTGCCGCTGCTGGTGGCGTTCCCGCTGCTGGTGCTGGTGCTCCTGGCCTGGAGCAACACCGCCTACGACCGCCTGCTCATCACCAAGGTGCGCAGCGACCTGGCGGTGGCCAACGGCTACTTCCAGCAGGTGCTGGCCGAGGTCGGCTCGGGCACCCGGGGTGTGGCCGGATCACGCGCCCTGGCCGACGTGCTGCGTTCCACCGGCCCGGGCCAGCGGCGGATGCTGGAACAGCAGCTGGCGGTGGACCGCGAGCTGCTGCAGCTCGACTTCCTGGCGCTCTACGACCCGGAAGGCCGCCCGCTGGCGCGTGCCCTGCCCTCCGGTCTGAGCAGCGCAGACGCCGACACCACGCAGGCCGCCATGCCGGCCGCCGTGCAGGCCGCGGTGGATCGCAGCGGCAACCTCAAGCAGGGCCGCCTGCTGCTGCTCGAAGCCCTGGAGCTGCAGGCCCTGGCGCCGCACCTGATGCAGCAGGTCAACATACCGCTGGTGCCGACCCGCAACGCCGCACCCACTGCGCGCGACACCGAGACCCGCGCCATGGTGGTGCTCTCGGCACTGCCGGTGCGCGATGCGCAGGGCCGGACCGTGGCACTGGTGGTCGGGGGTCTGCTGCTCAACCAGAACCTGGACTTCATCGATCACATCAACCGCATCGTCTATCCGGAAGACGCGCTGCCCTTCGAGAGCCGGGGCACGGCCACGCTGTTCCTGGACGATGTGCGCATCACCACCAACGTACGGCTGTTCCAGGACCGGCGGGCCATCGGCACGCGGGTCTCGCAGACGGTGCGCGAGACAGTGCTGGCCGAGGGCCGCACCTGGCTGGACCGGGCCTTCGTGGTGAACGACTGGTATGTGTCGGCCTACGACCCGCTGATCGACGCGCAGGGGCGGCGCATCGGCATGCTGTATGTGGGCTTCACCGAGGCACCGTTCACGCTGCTGAAGTACGCCATGCTGGGCGTGATCGGCCTGATCTTCCTGGGCGTGATGGCCATGTCGGCCTGGTTCTCGCTGCGCTGGGCGCGCAGCATCTTCCAGCCGGTGGAGCAGATGAACCGGACCATGCAGCGCATCGAGGACGGTCAGGCCGGCGCGCGTGTGGGGCCGCTGGCTGCGCGCGACGAACTGGGCGCACTGGCCGGCCACCTGGACGAACTGCTGGATGCCATCGAGGACAAGACCGCAGCTCTGCAGCGCTGGGCCGACGAGCTGGACCGCAAGGTGGCCGCCCGGACCGAGGAACTGCAGGCCAGCAACGCCTCGCTCCAGCTGGCCCAGGCCCAGCTGGTCAAAAGCGAGAAGCTGGCGGCCATCGGCCAGCTCACGGCCAGCATCGCGCACGAGATCAACAACCCGATCGCCGTGATGCAGGGCAACCTCGACCTCATGCGCGAGACCCTGGGACCGCAGGCCGATGCCGTGAAGGAGGAGCTGGTCCTGCTGGACCAGCAGGTGGAGCGCATGCGCATCATCGTGACGCAGCTGCTGCAGTACGCGCGGCCGACCGAATTCGGCGGCTATGTGAATGCCCTGGAACTCGACCGCACCGTGGCCGACTGCCTGGTGCTGGTGGCACACCTGCTGTCGCAGACCCGCATCGTGGTCGAACGCGACCTGCAGGCCACGAAGCCGGTCGGCATGAACCGGCAGGAGCTGCAGCAGGTGGTCATCAACCTGCTGATCAATGCCATCCAGGCCATGCCCGAGGGCGGCACGCTGACCCTGGTCACGCGCGACAACGACGACGGATCAGGCGCGAGCCTGTGGGTGAAGGACCAGGGGCCGGGCCTGTCCGACGCCGCGCTGCAGCGGCTGTTCCGCCCCTTCTTCACGACCAAGAACGACGGCAACGGCCTGGGGTTGTGGATCAGCCAGGGGCTGGTCGAACGGTACGGCGGCAGCATCCGCGCCGGCAACCGGGAAGACGCCCGCGGTGCCTGGTTCTGCGTGCGCCTGTTCACCGAGCCGGTGACCTCGGCACCGGTCGACACCGGCAACGGCCGCCCCGGCCTGCTGGCCGGCTGAGGGCCTCAGGCCATCATGTCGAAGCCCTGGGCCTCCACGCCGACAAAGGCCTGGGTGAAGGCGGTCAGGGCGGCGTAGAAGCGTGCGGCCGGGTGGGCGATGACGGCCTCGCACATGAGCGGCAGCCAGCTCTGCACATGGGCCGCAAAGAACTTCTGCTGCTGGGTCAGGTTGGCCACTTCCACATCGTCGCCGGCGATCAGATACCGCATCACCTCGAAGATGTAGGACACGTGGTCCTCGGTCTCGGGCATGGTCTCGTCGCGCGCCAGGCCGAGTGCAGCCAGGTCGGAGCGAAGCTGGGCCAGCGGCTTCTCGTTCAGGAAGCCGGACAGGTGGTGGGAAGCGAACAGGAACACCTCGGGCTTGCCGACACCACCGAACAGGCGGTCGAATTCCTCGGCCACCTGGGCGTCGGTCATCTCGCGGGCAGCGGCCACCACGGCGCGCCATGGTTCTTCCAGGAAACCACCGGCGGCCGGTGCCTCGGTCACGGCGACCCGCAGCTGGGACAGCAGTTCGGGCGACGGCGGTGCGTAGTACAGCGCGGCCAGCAGGCCATACACCTCGGCGCGGGCGGTTTCCTCGTCCAGCGAGGAGGACACGGGGATGCGTTCCATCATGGCGGCACTCTCAGAGATCGGTGATCCGGGTCTCGCCCGGGTTGGTGTAGAGGTCGACGACGCGGCAGTCACCGCACATCTTGAGGCGCTCGGCGGCCTCACCCTGGAACATGGCATGGCCGGAGAGCTTCTCCAGCATGTTCTCGATGCCTTTCAAGGTACCGAAGGGCTTGCTGCAGCGCACGCAGCGGAACGGCTCGGCTTCGTTGAGCACGCGCAGCTGCTTGCGCTGCTCGGTCAGCAGCAGGCGCGGCTGCAAGGTGATGGCGTCTTCCGGGCAGGTGGTGGCGCAGAGGCCGCACTGCACGCAGTTCTTCTCGATGAAACGCAGCTGCGGGCGCTCGGCGTTGTCCTGCAGGGCACTGGCCGGGCAGGCGCTGACGCAGCTCAGGCACAAGGTGCAGCGGTCGCGGTCGATGGCCACGGCACCGAACAGGGATGGCGCCGGCAGCGCAATGGCCTCGGCCCGCTGGCCGAGGGTGGCGCTGTCCTGCATCAGGTGGTCCAGCGCCAATTCGATGGTGGCGCGCTTCTCGGCCTGCACCGCGTAGCTGGCGCGGCGTTTCACGCCCTGGGCCTTGGGCACGGCCAGCTGGCTGTCCAGCTCGGTCACGCTGCGGGCTTCGATCAGGCGGAAATGGGTGCCGGTGTAACCCAGGCCGTTGACGATGGCCTGGGCCAGTGCCATCTGCTCCTGCAGGGCCTGGCGGTACTGGGGCGCTTCCTCGTCGGTCATGAGCACCCAGACCTGCGGCGCACCGTAGGCAAAGGCGGTCAGCCACAGGTCCAGGCCGGCCGAGGCGGTGTGCCACAGCGGCAGCGGGATCACCCGCGCGGGAACACCGCGCACCTGGCGCTTGTCGAGCTGGGCGGCGCGCCCGAGTTCGTCGATCAGCGCAGCCCCGCCTTCGCGGCTGTGCAGCAGCAGGGCGGCATCGGTGCCACCGGCCTTGGCATAGGTGGCCAGCACGGTGCGCAGGCGCACACCCACTTCGCTGGCGCGCGGGTAGGCATAGGTCAGGGCGCCGGTGGGGCAGACGGTGGTGCAGGCGCCGCAACCCACGCAGAGGTTGGGATTGACCACGATCTGCTGGCGGTTGACGTCGCTGCGGATGGCCAGCGCCGAGCAGACCTGCACGCAGGCGTCGCAGCCCACGGTCTCGTTGCGGCCGTGGGCGCAGACCTTCTGCTTGTAGTTGAAGAACTTGGGCTTCTCGAACTCGCCCACCAGGTCGCGCAGACGGGCGATGGTCTGCAGGCCGGTGTCGCCACTCAGGCCGCCGGGGCGGTGGAAATAGCCCTGCGGATGCGCGTGCTGGGCAAAGGCCGGGGCATCGCGCAGGTCGAGCACGATGTCGAAGTTGTCAGTGTGGGCGACGGCTTCGCGCTGGAAGTCGATGGCACCCACCGCCTCGCAGGCCTTGACGCAGGCGCGGTGCGAGCTGCAGCGGGACAGGTCGATCTGGTAATCCAGGCCGATGGCGCCTTCCGGGCAGGCCGCCACGCAGGCATTGCAGCGGGTGCAGAGGTCGAGGTCGATCGGGTTGCCGGTGGTCCACTCCACCTGGAAAGCACCCAGCCAGCCCTGGATGGCCGAGAGTTCGCCGCCCAGCACCGGGAAGCGGCGCTCCTGCTGGCCCCGGCCGCCGGTGGCCAGGATGGTCACGTCCAGCACATCGCCCACCACCGCGCCGATGCGCTCGGCATCTTCCAGCGGCCCGACGATCAGCAGGCGACCGCTGCTGCGGTAGGTCACGGTCGGCACCGGCTCGGGATCGGGCAGGCGGGCAGCCGCCAGCAACGCCGCCATCTTGGGCGTGGCGTCCTTGGCCTCGCGACCCCAGCCGCCGGTTTCCCGGATGTTCACGAAACGGATCGGCCGCACGTCCTGCGCCACCGCGCCTTCGGTCTGCTCCGACAGTTCGGTGAACAGGCGGCTTTCCTGGGTGCAGGCCACCACCAGCTCCTCGCTGCTGCGGCAGGCGCGCTGGAAGGCCGGCGCGTCGCGCCGGCACAGCGTGGTGTGGACGGTCAGGTCTTCATCCAGCGCCTGGCCCAGAACGCTCGCGTTCAGGGGCATGGTCTGGTTGCAGTTGCAGATCAGCGTGGTCATCGTGGGGTGGGGGCAGTTCGGCGGCCGCGGGCGGCTCGCCGGTGGTCGCGGCGGTGGTTCCGCCGTCGGGGGGGTTGTCGGTGGCCGGGCCGGCCTTCTCTTCGACGGCGTCGATCTTCTTTTCGGCGACGTCGGTCTTCTTTTCGGCCGGGTCTTCCACCAGCTTGAGGAACTGGGCGCCGACCATGCGGGCCAGGTCGGCCTTGGACAGCGGGCTGGGCTGGGAGTAGTCGTCGATGTAGATGTCCAGCCCGTCCATCACGTTGAAGTGCGGGTCGGAGAACAACTTCTTGACGGCGGCATTGCGCACGTCGGACGGCACGTCGCGGGCCACGAAACGGCTGAAGTCGGCT
>NZ_OY288134.1 GCF_958439165.1 uncultured Hydrogenophaga sp.
GAGGCCTTGCGGACTCGACCGTGATCAGGCTCTGCTCGGCCTTGATGGTGTCGCCGGGCTTGACCAGCAGCTCGATGACGGCGACATCCTTGAAGTCGCCGATGTCGGGCACACGCACTTCCACCGGGCCTGCAGCCGCAGGCGCTGCCACGGCAGCCGTCGCCGGGGCGGCAGCCACCGGGGCGGCAGCGGGTGCGGGCGCGGGTACCGGAGATGCGACCGGCGCCGCTGCGGCACCTTCGGCCTCCAGCACCAGCACCACCGAACCCTGCTTGACCTTGTCGCCCAGCTTCACACGGAGTTCCTTCACCACGCCGGCCGTGGACGACGGGATCTCCATCGAGGCCTTGTCGGACTCCACCGTGATCAGGCTCTGCTCAGCCTTGACCGAATCGCCCGGCTTGACCAGCAGCTCGATCACCGCGACTTCATCGAAATCCCCGATGTCCGGGACTTTTACTTCCACCATTGCCATGTGTGTCTCCCGGGATCAGGCGTAGAGCGGGTTGATCTTGTCGGCATCGATGCCGTACTTGCGGATGGCCTCGGCCACCTGCGACATCGGCACCGTGCCCTCTTCGGCCAGACCCTTCAGCGCCGCGACCACGATGTAGTGGCGGTTGATCTCGAAGTGCTCCCGCAGCTTGCTGCGGAAATCGCTGCGACCGAAGCCGTCGGTACCCAGCACCTTGTAGGTGCGGTTCCTGGGCAGGTACGGGCGGATCTGCTCGGCAAAGCTCTTGATGTAGTCGGTCGATGCCACCACCGGGCCGGCATGACCGGCCAGCTGCTGGGCCACGAAGGGCACGCGCGGGGTCTCCAGCGGGTGCAGCAGGTTCCAGCGTTCGGCGTCGACGCCGTCGCGGGCCAGCTCGTTGAAACTGGGACAGGACCACACCGTGGCCGACACGCCCCAGTCCTTCTCCAGCAGCTCCTGGGCGAACAGGCTCTCGCGCAGGATGGAGCCCGAACCCAGCAGCTGCACGCGCGGGGTCAGCTTGGCGCCTTCCTTGAGCAGGTACATGCCCTTGATGATCTGCTCTTCGGTGCCGGGCTTGAGGCCGGGCATGGCGTAGTTCTCGTTGAGCAGCGTGATGTAGTAATACACGTTCTCCTGCTTTTCCACCATGCGCTTCAAGCCATGGTGCAGGATCACGCCCACCTCGTGCGCGAAGGTCGGGTCATAGCAGACGCAGTTCGGGATGGTGCCGGCCAGGATGTGGCTGTGGCCGTCCTCGTGCTGCAGGCCTTCGCCGTTGAGCGTGGTGCGCCCGGAGGTGCCGCCCAGCAGGAAGCCGCGCGCCTGCATGTCGCCGGCCGCCCAGGCCAGGTCGCCGATGCGCTGGAAACCGAACATCGAGTAGTACACGTAGAACGGCACCATGATGCGGTTGTTGGTGCTGTAGGACGTGGCCGCCGCGATCCAGCTGGCCATGCCGCCGGCTTCGTTGATGCCTTCCTGCAGGATCTGGCCGGCCTTGTCCTCCTTGTAATACATGACCTGGTCTTTATCGACCGGGGTGTACTTCTGGCCTTCGGGGTTGTAGATGCCGATCTGGCGGAACAGGCCTTCCATGCCGAATGTGCGGGCCTCGTCCACCAGGATGGGCACCACGCGCGGGCCGAGGGCCTGGTCGCGCAGCAGCTGGGTCAGGAAGCGCACATAGGCCTGGGTGGTGCTGATCTCGCGGCCTTCGGCCGTGGGCTCCAGCACCGCCTTGAAGTTGTCCAGCGAAGGCACGGTGAAGCTCTCGGAGCTGACGGCACGGCGCTTGGGCAGGTAGCCGCCCAGGGCCTTGCGACGCTCGTGCAGGTATTTCATCTCCGGCGTGTCGTCGGCCGGCTTGTAGAACGGGATCTTGGGCAGCTCGCTGTCCGGAATGGGCAGGTTGAAGCGGTCGCGCATGTAGCGGATGTCTTCGTCGGACAGCTTCTTGGTCTGGTGGGCGGTGTTCTTGCCCTCGCCGGCCTTGCCCATGCCGTAGCCCTTGACCGTCTTGACCAGCAGCACGGTGGGCTGTCCATCGTGGTGGTAAGCGCGGTGGAAGGCGGCGTACACCTTCTGGGCATCGTGGCCGCCACGGCGCAGCGCCCAGATGTCCTCGTCGCTCATCTTGGAGACCAGCTCCAGGGTGCGCGGGTCGCGGCCGAAGAAGTTCTTGCGGACGAAGGCGCCGTCGTTGGCCTTCATGGCCTGGTAGTCGCCGTCCAGCGTGTCCATCATGATCTTGCGCAGGGCGCCGTCCTTGTCGCGCGCCAGCAGCGCGTCCCATTCGCGGCCCCACAGCAGCTTGATGACGTTCCAGCCCGAACCGCGGAACTCGCCTTCGAGCTCCTGGATGATCTTGCCGTTGCCGCGCACCGGGCCGTCCAGTCGCTGCAGGTTGCAGTTGACGACGAACACCAGGTTGTCGAGCTTCTCGCGCGCAGCCAGACCGATGGCGCCCAGGCTCTCGGGCTCGTCCATCTCGCCGTCACCGCAGAACACCCAGACCTTGCGCTGCGACGTGTCGGCAATGCCGCGGGCATGCAGGTACTTCAGGAAGCGGGCCTGGTAGATGGCCATCAGCGGGCCCAGGCCCATCGACACCGTGGGGAACTGCCAGAACTCCGGCATCAGCTTGGGGTGCGGGTAGCTGGAGATGCCCTTGCCGTCCACTTCCTGACGGAAGTTCAGCAGCTGCTCCTCGCTCAGGCGGCCTTCCATGAAGGCGCGGGCGTAGATGCCGGGGGCGCTGTGACCCTGGATATAGAGCAGGTCGCCGCCGTGGTTGCCACCGGTATCGGTGTTGTCGGCGTGCCAGAAATGGTTGAAGCCGACCGCGAACATGTGCGCCAGCGACTGGAACGAGCTGATGTGGCCCCCCAGATCACCACCGTCGGCCGGGTTCAGGCGGTTGGCCTTGACCACCATGGCCATGGCGTTCCAGCGCATGTAGGCCCGCAGGCGGCCTTCGAGCTCGAGGTTGCCGGGGTTGTGGGCTTCCTCGCCCGGTTCGATGGTGTTCACGTAGCCGGTGTTGGCCGAGAACGGCATGTCCACGCTGTGCTGGCGGGCCTCTTCGAGCAGCTGCTCCAGCAGGTAGTGGGCGCGTTCCGGACCTTCGCGTTCGATGACGGCGGTCAACGCCTCCATCCATTCGCGGGTTTCCTGTGCGTCCAGATCGGACGCGGATTGTCCGGGGCGGGCGTCGTTCGCTGACATGCGTGTCTCCTGTGCGGTGTTGGAATGGTCAGGGCCGCTCCCTGCCAAACGGCGGCATTCTTTCACAGATCGAATGCCGTTTCAATATCCGGATATTGATTTCACATTATGGTTATTGGTCTGCGGCATCGATGGCACCTGCGGGCCGACAACCCCTCACGTAGACTCGCGCGGTGATCACGAATTCCTCTCCTCCCGCCGCCCCGGTGCCCTGGATCAAGCGCTGGTGGCGGCGGCTGCCGCCCTCTCGCCAGGACCGCTTCGCCACGCTCGCACCGCTGCTGTCGGTGCTGCTGTTCCTGACCGCCATCGTGGTGGCCATTGCCTACCTGCGGTACGAGGAACTCGAGCGCGAACAGGAGGCAGTCACGCGGGATGTCGAATACGCCCAGCAGCGCCTGCGCCTGCGGCTCCTGGAGCGGCAGGAACAGCTCATGCGGCTGGCCCGGGAGATCGACAACCGCGAGATCGATACCGAAGAGTTCACCTTCCAGGCCGAAACACTCGTGAGCCAGTTCCCCGAACTGCTCGCCATCAGCTGGATCGACGGTCGCCGCAATGTGCAGGCCAGCTATGCCTCCCCCAGCGCCCCGCCCGAGCTCTCGCGCCCCACCGGCAGCACATTGAGTCCGTCCGAGACCGATGGTTCGTTCGATCTGGCCCGCGACCTGCGCCAGCCCATCTACTCGCGCCCGATGGGCGACAGCCCTCGCAACGCCTCGCTCATGATCCAGGTGCCGCTGGTCGAGCAGGGACGCTTCAGCGGCACCGTCATGGGCGAATACTCGGTCGACGGCCTCATGCGCTTCGGCATGCCTCCGGAAATCATGGCCCGCTACGCGGTGGCGCTGGTGGACGACAGCGGCCAGGTGCTGGCCGGCACGCTGCAGGCCCCGAACACCGTGCTGAGGCTGCTGCCATGGGCCAATCCGCCCATGGAGCACGAGGTGCCGGTCTCGCCGGTGGGCAACGGGCTGATCCTCAAGGCGCAGGGCTACCGGACTTCGCAGGACATCGTCGGTACCGGCTTCTTCTGGGTGATCGGCGCGCTGTCGGTGCTCACCGTGTGGATGCTGCTCGGCACCTGGCGGCACACCCGCCGACGGGTGCAGGCCCAGCAGGCACTCATGACCGAGACCAACTTCCGTCGGGCCATGGAGAACTCCATGCTCACCGGCATGCGGGCGCTCGACATGCAGGGCCGCATCACCTACGTCAACCCGGCGTTCTGCTCCATGACCGGCTGGACCGAAGCCGAGCTGGTCGGCCGGACCGCCCCCTTTCCCTACTGGCCCGAGAGCGAGCACGACATCCTGCTGGCACGGCTGGAAGACGAGCTCAACGGGCGCTCCACCCCCGGCGGGTTCGAGGTGCGGGTGCAGCGGCGCAACGGCACCATCTTCGACGCCCGCATGTATGTCTCGCCGCTGGTGGATTCCCGGGGCGTGCAGACCGGCTGGATGACCTCGGTGACCGACATCACCGAACCCAAGCGGGTGCGAGAGGAACTCTCCGCGTCCTACGAGCGTTTCACGACCGTGCTGGAGTCACTGGACTCGGCGGTGTCGGTGGCCCCGCTGGGCAGCGACGAACTCCTGTTCGCCAACAAGATGTACCGGCTCTGGTTCGGCACCCGGGGCCACGGCCACCGGCGGCTGGTCGATCTGGCCGGCCACCAGCCGCAGCCGGCACCGGACGACGGCGATGCGGTCGATGCCTTTGCCGGCATGCCGACCGAAACCCTGACCGATGCCGGCGCCGAGAACGCCGAGGTGTTCGCCGCCGAACTCGACCGCTGGCTGGAGGTGCGGACCCGCTACCTGACCTGGGTGGACGGCCGGCTCGCCCAGATGGTGATCGCCAGCGACATCACGCCACGGCGCAACGCCGAGGAACTGGCTGCGCGCCAGTCGGAGCGGGCCCAGACGGCCAGCCGGCTGATCACCATGGGCGAGATGGCCTCCAGCGTGGCACACGAGCTGAACCAGCCGCTGACCGCCATCAGCAACTACTGCAACGGCATGATCTCGCGCCTGAAAGACGACCGGATCAACACCGACGACCTGCTGGCCGCGCTGGAGAAGACCGCACGGCAGGCCCAGCGGGCGGGGCAGATCATCCAGCGCATACGGGCCTTCGTGAAACGCAGCGAACCCAACCCGATGCTGTCCGACGTGGCCCAGATGGTCAGCAACGCCATCGAACTGGCCGACATCGAACTGCGCCGCCAGCAGGTCCGCCTGACGCCCTATGTGGCGGCGCGCCTGCCGTCGCTGATGGTCGACCCGATCCTGATCGAACAGGTGCTGATCAACCTGATGAAGAACGCCGGAGAGGCCATTGCCGAGGCCCGGCGTGCGCCTGCCGAGCGCTATGTGGAGCTGCGGGTCGGGCCGCGCCGGCACGACGATCAGGACGTCATCGAGTTCGAGGTCCGCGACTCCGGCAAAGGCGTGCCGGCCGACATGATCGAGCGCATCTACGAGGCGTTCTACAGCACCAAGAGCGAAGGCATGGGCATCGGCCTGAAGCTGTGCCGCAGCATCGTGGAGTCGCACCACGGCCGGATGCGGGTGGAGAACATCTACAATGGCGACGACGTGGTGGGATGCTGTTTCAGCTTCTGGATTCCCATCGCCTCGCGACTACAACCGCAGGCCGCCGATGCAGCGGCCTCGCAGACCCTGACGGACACCGAAAGAGCGAGATGAGTCTGATCCCCAAAAAAGGCACCGTCTATGTCGTCGATGACGACGAGGCCGTTCGTGATTCCCTCCAGTGGCTGCTGGAAGGCAAGGATTTCCGGGTCCGCTGCTTCGAATCGGCCGAGGCCTTCCTGAGTCGCTACGACGCCCGCGAGGTGGCCTGCCTGATTGCCGACATCCGCATGGGCGGCATGACCGGCATGGAACTCCAGGACCGCCTGCTCGAACGCCAGTCGCCCCTGCCCATCGTCTTCATCACCGGCCACGGCGACGTGCCCATGGCGGTCGAGTCCATGAAGAAGGGTGCCCTCGACTTCATCCAGAAGCCTTTCAAGGAAGACCAGCTGGTCAGTCTGGTGGAGCGCATGCTGGACCGGGCTCGTGAAGCCTTCACCACCCACCAGCAGGCCGCCAGCCGCGACGCCCTGCTCTCGAAGCTGACCAGCCGCGAGGCCCAGGTGCTGGAACGCATCGTGGCCGGACGCCTGAACAAGCAGATCGCGGACGACCTCGGCATCAGCATCAAGACGGTCGAGGCCCACCGCGCCAACATCATGGAAAAGCTGGGCGCCAACACCGTGGCCGACCTGCTGAAGATCGCCCTGGGTCAGACGCCGGCCAAGGCCTGACCCGAACACCGCTCCCCGACGCCCGCCCCTTGGCGGGCGTTTGTTTTGTGACCTCACCCGCTTCACCGACATGACCGCACAACTCATCGACGGCAACGCCCTCTCCCGACAGCTCCGCGCCGATGTGGCCGCCCGAGTCCAGGCGCTGAAGACGCGCGGCATCACGCCGGGTCTGGCGGTGATCCTGGTGGGCGACAACCCGGCCTCGCAGGTGTATGTGCGCAACAAGGTCAAGGCCTGCGAGGACACCGGCATGCACTCGGTGCTGGAAACCTGGCCCGCCACCCTGACGGAGACCGATCTGCTGGCCCGGGTGGACGCCATGAACCGGGACCCGGCCATCCACGGCATCCTGGTGCAGCTGCCGCTGCCGGCCCATGTCGATGCCCAGAAGGTGATCGAGGCCATCGACCCGGCCAAGGACGTCGACGGCTTCCACATTGCCAGTGCCGGCGCCCTCATGACCGGCATGGCCGGCTTCTGGCCCTGCACGCCCTACGGCTGCATGAAGATGCTGGAGCACATCGGCTTTGAGCTGCGCGGCAAGCACGCGGTGGTGATCGGGCGCAGCAACATCGTCGGCAAGCCCATGGCGCTGATGCTGCTGCAGAAAAATGCCACCGTGACCATCTGCCACAGCGCCACGCAAGATCTGAAAGCCCAGACCCTGCAGGCCGACGTGATCGTGGCCGCCGTCGGCAAGCGCAACGTGCTGACCGCCGACATGGTCAAGCCGGGCGCGGTGGTGATCGATGTGGGCATGAACCGCAACGATGCCGGCAAGCTGTGCGGCGACGTCGACTTCGACGGGGTCAAGGAAGTGGCCGGCTGGATCACGCCAGTTCCCGGCGGCGTGGGCCCCATGACCATCACCATGCTGATGGTCAACACCCTCGAATCGGCAGAACGTCAGCTCTGCTGATGGCCGCGGGGCACGGCCCCGAGGCGCCAGAGCACCGCGCCGGGGCACAGCCACTGGCCCAGCACCATCACGCTGCCGATGGTGTGCCAGAGCTTCAGGTCACCGCCGCTGGCCCGCGCGGTGACGATCTTCTGGGCCACACCGAATTCCTGCACCAGGGCCAGCAGCATGGCCAGGCAGACCAGGCCTAGCGTGGTGAAGGCCTCGGGGGTGGGCTGGCCGCGCTTGAGCAGCACCAGCAACAGGCCGCCAATGATGATGCCGGCCCAGCACTGCAGCGAGAAGATCTGCGCCGCCACCGGTCCGGCCACCGCCGGACTGCCCAGCCGCGCAAACAGCAGCGGCACCGCCAGGAAGCTGAGCGCACTGATGCCGCCCCACCAGAGGGCGGCCAGCATCAGGGGCAGGCGCTGAAGCATGCCGGTCAGACGTAGCGGACCGACACGATCTCGAACCGGCGCACCCCGCTGGGTGCCTGCACTTCGGCGGTGTCGCCCTCCTCCTTGCCGATCAGGGCCCGCGCGATCGGGCTGCTGATGTTGACCAGGCCCAGCTTCAGATCGGCCTCGTCCTCGCCCACGATCTGGTAGGTGACTTTGGCCCCGCTGTCCTCGTCTTCCAGGTCGACCGTGGCACCGAAGACCACGCGTCCACCGGCATCCACCGTGGACGGGTCGA
The DNA here is from genome assembly GCF_958439165.1 of uncultured Hydrogenophaga sp. Classification (GTDB taxonomy): domain Bacteria; phylum Pseudomonadota; class Gammaproteobacteria; order Burkholderiales; family Burkholderiaceae_C; genus Hydrogenophaga. Next base: position 8,140 of record NZ_OY288134.1, read on the forward strand.
TGATCTGCGCGGCCGAGAGCTTGCCCTCGACTTCGGCGATGCGGCCTTCGATGAAGCCCTGGCGGTCCTTGGCGGCGTCGTACTCGGCGTTCTCGCTCAGGTCACCCTGGGCGCGCGCTTCCGCAATGGCGTTGATGACCGCAGGACGATCGACGGTCTTGAGGCGGTGAAGCTCTTCCTTGAGCTTCTCGGCGCCGCGCTTGGTGATGGGAATGGTGGCCATGTGGGTGTCTCCAAAAGCAAACCGCCGGGCGTTGCCGCTCGGCGGTGTTCATTAGGGCGGAATTATGCCGTGAAAGGCCGGCACCGGCGCCGCAGCGCCGCCCCCGCCATTCAGAGCTGCGCGTGCATTTCCTGCACCGAGATCACATTGAGCTGGTCCAGGTATTTCATGCCCTCCACCGCCGCCTCTGCACCGGCGATGGTGGTGAAGGTGGTCACCCGGGCCAGCAGCGCGGAGGTGCGGATGGCGCGGGAGTCGGTGATGGCATTGCGGCGCTCTTCCACCGTGTTGATGACCAGGGCGATGTCGCCGTTCTTGATCATGTCCACGATGTGCGGACGGCCCTCGGCCACCTTGTTCACCGTCTGCACCGGGATGCCGGCTGCAGCGATGGCGGCTGCCGTGCCCCGGGTCGCGACCAGTTCGAAGCCCTGGGCCACCAGCTCGCGGGCCACCTCGACCGCGCGCGGCTTGTCGCCGTTCTTGACGGTGAGGAAGACGCGGCCGGAACGCGGCAGCTTGGTGCCGGCGCCGAGCTGGCTCTTGACGAAGGCTTCGCCGAAGGTCTTGCCCACGCCCATGACCTCGCCGGTGGACTTCATCTCGGGGCCCAGGATGGTGTCCACGCCCGGGAACTTCACGAACGGGAACACGGCTTCCTTGACGCTGAAGTACGGCGGCGTGACCTCGGCGCCGATGCCCTGGGCATCGAGCGTCTGACCGGCCATGCAGCGCGCTGCGACCTTGGCCAGCTGGATGCCGGTGGCCTTGGAGACGAAGGGCACGGTACGCGAGGCACGCGGGTTGACCTCCAGCACGAAGATGACGTCCTTCTTCTGGCCGTTCTCTTCCACCTCCTGGATGGCGAACTGCACGTTCATCAGGCCCACCACGCTCAGGCCCTGGGCCATGGCGGCGGTCTGGCGCTTGAGTTCCTCGACCGTGGCCTTGCTCAGGTAGTACGGGGGCAGCGAGCAGGCCGAGTCGCCCGAGTGCACGCCGGCCTGTTCGATGTGTTCCATGACGCCACCGATGAACACGCGGCCGGAGGCGTCGCGCACTGCGTCCACGTCGCACTCGATGGCATCGTTCAGGAAGCGGTCCAGCAGCACCGGCGAGTCGTTGCTCACCTTGACCGCTTCGCGCATGTACCGCTCCAGATCGCGCTGCTCGTGCACGATCTCCATCGCGCGGCCGCCCAGCACATAGCTCGGGCGCACCACCAGCGGGTAACCCAGGGCAGAGGCCTTCTCCAGCGCCTCGGCCTCGGTGCGGGCGGTGGCGTTGGGGGGCTGGCGCAGGCCGAGTTCGTGCAGCAGCTTCTGGAAGCGCTCACGGTCTTCGGCCGCATCGATCATGTCGGGGCTGGTGCCGATGATGGGCACGCCGTTGGCCTCCAGGCCCAGCGCCAGCTTCAGCGGCGTCTGGCCGCCGTACTGCACGATCACACCGACCGGCTTTTCCTTGTCGACGATCTCCAGCACGTCTTCCAGCGTCAGCGGCTCGAAGTACAGGCGGTCCGAGGTGTCGTAGTCGGTCGAGACGGTTTCCGGGTTGCAGTTGACCATGATGGTCTCGTACCCGTCCTCGCGCATGGCCAGGGCGGCATGCACACAGCAGTAGTCGAACTCGATGCCCTGACCGATGCGGTTCGGGCCGCCACCGAGCACCATGATCTTCTTGTTGCCGGTGGGCTCGGCTTCGCACTCGGCGTCGCCGTGGCCTTCGTAGGTGGAATACAGGTAGGCCGTGTTGGTGGCGAACTCGGCCGCGCAGGTGTCCACCCGCTTGTAGACCGGACGGACACCCAGCGCCAGCCGCTGCTGGCGCACGGCGGTGTCGGTGGTGGAGAGCAGCTTGGCCAGGCGGCGGTCGGAGAAGCCCTTCTTCTTGAGGCCGCGCAGCGTGGCGGCGTCCAGGCTGGCCAGTGCGCCGGCGCCCTCCGTGGCCACCAGCTGGTCCATGGCCAGCTCGAGCTTGACGATCTCCTCGATCTGCACCAGGAACCACTTGTCGATCTTGGTGAACTGGTGCACCTCGTCGACCGACCAGCCGGCGGCGAAGGCGTCGCCCACGTACCAGATGCGTTCCGGGCCGGGTTCGCCGAGTTCGCGTTCCAGGGTCTCGCGGTCCTGGGTCTTTTCGTTCATGCCGTCCACGCCCACTTCCAGGCCGCGCAGGGCTTTCTGGAAGCTTTCCTGGAAGGTGCGGCCCATGGCCATGACCTCGCCCACCGACTTCATCTGGGTGGTCAGGCGGCTGTCGGCGGTAGGGAACTTCTCGAAGGCGAAACGCGGGATCTTGGTCACCACGTAGTCGATCGAGGGCTCGAACGATGCCGGCGTGGCGCCGCCCGTGATCTCGTTGCGCAGCTCGTCGAGCGTGTAGCCCACGGCCAGCTTGGCCGCCACCTTGGCGATCGGGAAACCGGTGGCCTTGGAGGCCAGGGCCGACGAACGCGAAACGCGCGGATTCATCTCGATGACGACCATGCGGCCGTCCTTCGGGTTGATCGAGAACTGCACGTTGGAGCCGCCGGTGTCCACACCGATCTCTCGCAGCACGGCCAGGCTGGCGTTGCGCAGGATCTGGTATTCCTTGTCGGTCAGGGTCTGGGCCGGGGCCACGGTGATCGAATCACCGGTGTGCACGCCCATGGGGTCCAGGTTCTCGATCGAGCAGACGATGATGCAGTTGTCCGCCTTGTCGCGGACCACTTCCATCTCGTACTCCTTCCAGCCGAGCAGCGACTCCTCGATCAGCAGCTCGTTGGTGGGGGAAGCCTCCAGACCGCGCTTGCAGATGGTCTCGAACTCTTCCGGGTTGTAGGCAATGCCGCCACCGGTGCCGCCCAGGGTGAAGCTGGGCCGGATCACCACCGGGAAGCCCACCGTCTTCTGGACCGTCCAGGCCTCTTCCATGCTGTGGGCGATGCCCGAGCGGGCCGAACCCAGACCGATCTTGGTCATGGCGTCCTTGAACTTCAGGCGGTCTTCGGCCTTGTCGATGGCCTCCGGCGTGGCGCCGATCAGCTCGACGTCGTACTTGGACAGCACGCCGTTGCGCCAGAGGTCGAGGGCGCAGTTCAGCGCGGTCTGGCCGCCCATGGTGGGCAGGATGGCGAAGCCGCCGGTGGCCAGCGGCCGCTCCTTGGCAATGATCTTCTCGACCGTCTGCCAGGTGATCGGCTCGATGTAGGTGACGTCGGCCGTGGCCGGGTCGGTCATGATAGTGGCGGGGTTGCTGTTGATCAGCACCACGCGGTAGCCCTCCTCGCGCAGCGCCTTGCAGGCCTGCACGCCGGAGTAGTCGAACTCGCAGGCCTGGCCGATGATGATCGGGCCGGCGCCGATGATGAGGACGGTCTGGATGTCGGAGCGCTTGGGCATTAGTTTTTCTCCTGGGCCTGGGTCATCAGCGCGGTGAAGCGGTCGAACAGGTAGCCGATGTCATGCGGGCCGGGGGATGCCTCCGGGTGGCCCTGGAAACAGAAGGCCGGCTTGTCGGTGCGGGCGAGGCCCTGCAGGGTGCCGTCGAACAGGCTCACATGGGTGGCGCGCAGGTTCGCAGGCAGCGTGGCCTCGTCCACGGCGAATCCGTGGTTCTGGCTGGTGATGGAGACGCGGCCGGAATCGAGGTCCTTGACCGGGTGGTTGGCACCGTGGTGGCCGAACTTCATCTTGAAGGTCTTCGCACCGCTGGCCAGCGCCATGATCTGGTGACCCAGGCAGATGCCGAAGGTGGGCACGCCGGCCTCGATGATCTCGCGGGCGGCGGCAATGGCGTAGTCGCAAGGCTCCGGGTCGCCGGGACCGTTCGAGAGGAACACGCCGTTGGGCTTGAGCTTGAACACGTCGGCCGCGGGGGTGCGTGCCGGCACCACCGTCACCTTGCATCCGCGGGCGGCCAGCATGCGCAGGATGTTGTGCTTCACGCCGAAGTCGTAGGCCACCACATGGAAGCGCGGGGCGATCTGCTCGCCATAACCGAAACCGAGCTGCCATTCGGTCTGGGTCCATGCAAACGGCTCGGTGGCCGACACCACCTGGGCCAGATCCTGACCGGCCATGCTGGGCGCCGCCTGGGCCGCAGCGATGGCAGCGGCACGGTGGGCCTCGGTGATGTCCTGGCCGGGCTCGAGGGCCACGATGCAGCCGTTCTGGGCACCGTGGGTGCGCAGGCGGCGGGTCAGGGCTCGGGTGTCGAGGTCGGCGATGGCCACCGTGTTCTCGCGCCGCAGGTAGTCGCTGAGCGTCTCCTCGGAGCGGAAGTTGGAGGCCAGCAGGGGCAGGTCTTTGATGATCAGGCCGGCCGCATGCACCCGGCCGGCTTCCACGTCTTCGCGGTTGATGCCGGTGTTGCCGATGTGCGGGTAGGTCAGCGTGACGATCTGGCGGCAGTAGCTCGGATCGGTGAGGATTTCCTGGTAGCCGGTGATGGAGGTGTTGAACACCACCTCACCCGTGGTCTGACCGGAAGCGCCGATGGAGATGCCTGTAAAGACCGTGCCGTCGGCGAGCGCGAGAAGGGCTTTCGGGTGGACGGGCAGCACGGGATTCTCCAGGTGTGGGGCGGCAGGACCGGAGCGCCGGCGGCAGGTGCCGCGCAGGATCGTTCTCCACCTGACCCGGCATGACCGGATGCGAGGGCGGCTGGGAAATCCTGGGGTGAGAAGCCGGGGCGCGCTGGGCGTGCGCTGATTGCGGGTAAACCGCGGAATTATAGCCTGCGGCGAAGGGCTTTTCGGCGAGGTCTCGGCGGCTCAGCGGGCCGCGGCCGCGGCTGCGGCACTGGCGTGCAGGCAGATGGCGGCGGCTGCCGCCACGTTGAGCGACTCTTCGCCGCCGGGCTGCCCGATCCGCACCCAGCCGTCCGCACGTGCTGCCAGCGCCTCACCGACGCCCTGCCCTTCGTGGCCCATGACCCAGGCGCATGGCCAGGGCAGCGGGGCACGGTGCAGCAGATCGCCCTGGTGCGAACTGGTCAGGAGCAGCGGCACGGCCAGCGCATCGAGGTCGTCGGCAGCCAGCCCTTCGATCAGCCGCAGTCCGAAGTGCGATCCCATGCCGGCCCGCACCACCTTGGGCGACCACAAGGCGGCGGTGCCCCGCAAGGCCAGCACCTGGACAAAACCGAAGGCAGCAGCACTGCGCAGGATGGACCCCACGTTGCCGGCGTCCTGCAGACGGTCCAGCACCACGGTGGGAACCCCGGGCTCGGGCCCGGCATGGGCCGGCAGAGGCCAGACGAAACCCATGCCGGCGGGCGACTCCAGACCGCTGATGCCGGACATCAGGGTTGCGGGGATCACCACCCTGCGGGGTGCCGCTTCACGCAGCGCATCGGACGCCTGCTCCCAGGCCTGCTCGGTGAACACAGCGATGTCGGGCTGCATGCCACGGGCCAGCAGCGCGCGGCACAGGTGGTCGCCCTCCAGCCACACGTGCCCGAGCTTGCGGTAAGCGGTGTTGTCCTGTGCCAGTTGCCGCAACTGGCGCATCAGCGGGTTGTCGCGCGAGGTGATGTGTTGCGGCTCGGTCATGTTCGGACCTCCGGGGGCGTGGCCAGCAATTGAGCGACCGGGGCGAAAGAACGCCGGTGCACCGGCAACGGGCCGAGGCGACGCAGCGCCTCGAGGTGGTCGGCCGTGCCGTACCCCTTGTGGCGGTCGAAGCCATATTCCGGGTGGCTCGCATGGAGCTCGACCAGCTGCCGGTCCCGCGTGACCTTGGCCAGAATGGAAGCGGCAGAAATCGCGGCCACCTTGGCGTCACCACCGACGATGGCCTCGGCCAGCACGTCCAGCGGCGGCAGGCGGTTGCCGTCCACCAGCACCTTGGCCGGCTTCAGGCGCAGTCCCTGCACCGCGCGACGCATGGCCAGCATCGTGGCCTGCAGGATGTTGAGCCGGTCGATCTCTTCCACCGAAGCTTGCGCCACGCTGCAGCACAGTGCCTTGGCGCGGATCTGATCGAACAGCGCCTCGCGCCGGGAGGCACTGAGCTTCTTGGAGTCGTTCAGGCCAGGGATGGGATGGAGGTCGTCGAGGATCACGGCCGCAGCCACCACCGGCCCCGCCAGCGGACCACGACCGGCCTCGTCCACGCCGGCCACCAGACCCGGGACGTCCCAGACCAGCGAGGCCTGCTCAGGCCTTGATGACTTGCGCGATCGCATCGGTGGCCAGCCGGGGGGTGTCCCGGCTCAACTGTTGGTGGAGATCGGCGAACCGGGCCTGCACCTGCGCCACTGCTGCCGTGTCGTCCAGCCAGCGCAGGGTCGCGGAGGCCAGCGCCTCGGGCGTGGCGCGGTCCTGCAGGTACTCGGGCACCACGAACTCGTTGCTCAGGATGTTGGGCAGACCCACCCAGGGCTGCAGCTGCTTGCGCCGCATGATCTGCCAGGAGAGCCAGTTCATGTTGTAAGCGATCACCATCGGCCGCTTAAACAAGGCGGCCTCCAGCGTGGCAGTGCCGCTGGCAATCAGCGTCGCGTCGCAGGCCGCCAGCGCTGCATGCGACTGACCGGTGAGCACCTGGATTCGATCGCCCAGACCGCTGGCCTGAACCAGGGCGTCCACCTGGGCGCGCAGCGACGGCACGGCCGGCAGCACGAAGCGCACCTCGGGCCGCTGCCGGGCCATCAGCCGGGCGGCAACCAGGAAGCGCTCGCCCAGGTACTGCAACTCGGACTGACGGCTGCCCGGCAGCAGGGCAACCAGCGGAGCGTGTTCGGCCAGACCCAGCTGCCGCCGCGCTGCTGCGCGGTCGGGCTCCATCGGGATCACCTGCGCCAGCGGATGCCCCACGTAGGTGGCTGCAATGCCGTGCTGCTGCAGCAGCTGCGGCTCGAACGGAAAGATGCAGAGCACATGATCGACGCTGCGCCGGATCTTCTCGATGCGATCTGGCCGCCAGGCCCAGATCGAGGGGCAGACGAAATGCATAGTCGGGATGCCGGCCGCCTTCAGGCCGGCTTCCAGGTCGAGATTGAAGTCGGGTGCGTCGACCCCGATGAACAGCTGCGGCCGCGGGCCCTGCACCAGCCGTTCCCGCAACTGTCGACGGATGCCCACGATCTCGCGGTAGTGACGCAGCACCTCCACGTAACCGCGCACCGCCAGCTTCTCGCTGGGCCACCAGGCTTCGAAGCCGCGGGCCTGCATCTGTGGTCCACCGATGCCACAAGCCTGCGCCCCGGGCCAGCGCTCGCGCACACCACCCAGCAGCAGACCCGCCAGCAGGTCGCCCGAAGTCTCGCCCGCCACCAGGGCCAGGCGCAAAGCATCTCCCACGGTGCGCCTCAGCGGACGATGCCGCGCTGCGCGGAAGTGCCGCGCAGGAAGTCGAGCATCATGGCGACGTCGGGCACCGATTCGGGCTTGTCGCCCGGCAGCGCCTCGATGCGCTGCATCGCTGCTTCCAGGGTGAGGTCATCGCGGTACAGGTGCTTGTGCATCGCCTTGACAGCCGACACACGCTCCGCCGAGAAACCCCGGCGCCGCAGGCCCTCGAAGTTCATGGACCGTGCCTGCGCCGGCTGGCCCTGGCACATCACGAAGGGCGGCAGGTCGGCGAACAGCAGGGAGCACATGGCGGTCATGGCGTGCGCGCCGATCCGCACGAACTGGTGCACCACGGTGAAGCCGCCCAGGATCACCCAGTCGCCCACCTCGACATGGCCGGCGAGCTGCGAGTTGTTCGCAAAGATGACCTTGTTGCCGACCGTGCAGTCGTGTGCCAGGTGCACATACGCCATGATCCAGTTGTCGTCGCCGACACGGGTCACCCCCTTGTCGCCCGGCGAGCCGATGTTGAAGGTGCAGAACTCGCGCACCGTGTTGCGGTCCCCGATGACGAGCTCGCAGGGCTCGCCGGCGTACTTCTTGTCCTGGGGAATGGCGCCCAGCGAGTTGAACTGGAAGATGCGGTTGTCGCGGCCGATGGTGGTGTGGCCCTCGATCACGCAATGGGCACCCACCGTGGTGCCGGCGCCGATGCGCACATGAGGGCCGATCACGGTGTAGGGACCGACCGCCACCGAACTGTCGAGCTCGGCAGCAGGGTCGACCAGTGCGGTCGGATGGATCAGGCTCACGTCGGATCTCCGTGCAGCGTCAGGCGATGGTGCGCATGGTGCACATCAGCTCGGCTTCACAAGCCACTTCGTCGCCCACGCGGGTGATGCCCTTGAACTTGTAGATACCGGCCTTGGCCCGCTCCAGAGAGACATCCATGATGAGCTGGTCGCCCGGCTCGACCGGACGCTTGAAGCGCGCGCCATCGATGCCGGCGAAGTAATAAACCGTCTTGTCGTCCGGCGCCACGCCCTGGGTGTGGAAGGTCAGCAGCGCAGCCGCCTGGGCCATGGCCTCGAGCATCATGACGCCCGGCATCACCGGCCGGTGCGGGAAGTGGCCCATGAAGAACGGCTCGTTGATGGTGACGTTCTTCAGGGCCTTGATGCGCTGGCCGGATTCGATCTCCAGCACGCGGTCCACCAGCAGGATCGGATAACGGTGGGGCAGCAGCTTGAGAATCTGGTGGATGTCCATCATGGTCGGTCGGTGTTCTTGTGAAGGGCTTGCGCAATGGCCTGTTCGGCGGCCTTGAGTCGTTCACGCAGGCGATTGAGCTGCTTGAGGGAAGCAGCGTTCTTTTCCCAGGCGGCATTGTCGTCGATGGGAAACATGCCGGTGTACTGCCCTGGCTGGAGGATGGAGCGGGTGACGACCGAGGCCGCCGAGATGTGCACGCCGTCGGCCAGCGTCAGGTGGCCCAGCACGATCGCGCCGCCACCCACCGTGCAGCCCGAACCGATGGTGGCGCTGCCGGCCACGCCGACGCAGCCGGCCATGGCGGTGTGGTCGCCGATCTTCACGTTGTGGCCGATCTGGATCAGGTTGTCGAGCTTCACCCCGTTGCCGATGACGGTGTCGTCGAGGGCCCCACGGTCGATGCAGCAGTTGGCACCGATCTCCACATCGTCACCGATGCGGACCGCACCGAGCTGTTCGATCTTCACCCACCCACCCTGGTGAGGCGCAAAGCCGAATCCGTCAGCGCCGATGACCACACCCGGGTGGACGATGCAGCGCGAACCCAGCGAGCAACCTTCCCGCACTGTGACCTGAGCGTGCAGACGGCTGCCCTCCCCCACGGAGACACCGGCATCGAGCACGGTGTGCGCACCCAGCGTGACGCCATCGGCAATCCTCACGCCGGGCCCGATGACCACGAAGGGGCCGACGCTCACGCCGGCACCCAGCGAAGCCGAGGGGTCGATGCAGGCCGAAGGATGGATGCCCGGCGCAGGGGCCGGGGCGTGCCGCTGCTTCCACCATTGGGTCAGGCGGGCAAAGTAGAGATAGGGGTCGGCGGTGACGATGCAGTCACCCCGCAACGATGCCTGCGCCTGCAAGGCTGGCGGCACGATCAGCACACCCGCCTGGGTGGTGTCGATCTGCTTCGCGTACCGCGGGTGGGATACGAAGGAAAGGTCGGACGCCCCTGCGGTGTCCAGTGGCGCCAGCCGCTGGATCTGCCGGTCAAGGGCCCCGTGCAGTTCCCCGCCCAGGGCCTGCACGATGTCGTTCAGCAGCGCAGCCATGCGCCGCCCGTCACTTGGCGCTGTCGAGGGCCGACATCACCTTGTCGGTGATGTCCACGCGCGGGTTGATGTAGTAGGCCTCCGAGACGATCAGGTCGTACTTGTCGGATTCGGCGATCTGGCGGACCACCCGGTTCAGCTTCTCGACCACCTGCTGCAGGGCTTCGTTGCGGCGCAGGTTGAGCTCTTCCTGGAAGTCACGCTGGCGGCGCTGGATGTCGCGTTCCTGTTCGGCCAGCTGACGCTGACGCGTTGCCCGCTGGGTTTCCGCCATGGTCGGGCCTTCCTTCTCGAACTTCTCGACGGCGGCCCGGAACTGTTCGGCAGCGCTGCGGATGTCACGCTCGCGCTTGGAGAAGTCCTGCTCCAGCTTGGTCGACACCGCTTTCGCGGTGCTGGACTCGCGCAGGATCTTCTCGACGTTGATGGCGCCGATCTTGGTGGCCTGTGCCATGGCCGGACCGGCCAGCAGGGCAACTCCCATCAGCAGGGGCAGGATGGCTCGACGGGCAAACGAAAACATGTTCATCAAAACGAGGTTCCGATCTGGAATTGGAAACGTTGGATTTTATCCTGCGGCTGTTTGCGGATGGGATTGGCAATCGCGAAGCGCAGCGGGCCCACCGGCGAGATCCAGCTCAGGCCGACGCCCACGGATGCACGCAGGTCGGAGAAGAGGCCCGGCGAGCCGGCAATGTCGGAGTTGGCAACGTTGCCCACATCGAAGAAGCCGAACATGCGCAGGGTCCGATCGTTGCCGGCGCCCGGGAACGGGGTGATGAACTCGGCATTGAAGGCGAAGCTCTGGTTGCCGCCGATGTTGATGAACTGCTGCGGGCTGGTGTTGTTCACCGGCGAGAGCGGGCCCAGGGTGCCCTGCTCGAAACCACGCACCGAACCCAGACCGCCGCCGAAGAAGTTCTTGAAGATCGGGTACGGACGACCGCCAAAGCCCTTGCCGTAACCCAGCTCGGTGTTGAAGGCCAGGGTGTACTTCTTGGACAGCGGGATGTACTGCTGGAACTGGTAGTTCGCCTTGACGTAACGGGCATCACCCGCAACGGCTGCCTCGGTGTTGAAGCGCTGGTAGCGGCCGGTCGTGGGGACGAGCGCACTGTCCCGGGAGTCGCGGGCCCAGCCCACCGTCAACGGCAGCGTGTTGCTGGTTTCGCCGAACTGCTGGCGGTAGTTCTCGTAGGCCTGCGGCAGGAACAGGCCGGACTCGATGGTGGTCTGTTCGACACCGGCACCGAAAAAGACGGTGTCCTGCTCGGTGAACGGCACGCCGAATCGAATGCTCACGCCCTTGGTCACCAGGCGGTAGTCGCCCAGATCCTGGTTCTGGGTGCCGTACGGCCGCGTGGTCCGGTAGTAGGCGTCGAAACTGCGCGACACGCCGTCGGGCGTGTAGTAAGGGTCAGTCGTGCTGAGGACGATCTGGCGGTTGAACTTGCTGGTGTTGACGTCGATACCCAGGTAGTTGCCGGAGCCGAAGACGTTTTCCTGCCGGATGCCGGCAATCAGCGAGAGGCCTTCTGCCTGGCCGTAACCGGCACCGAGCGTCAGGTTGCCGGTGGGTTTTTCGGCCACGGCGACGGTGAGGTCGACCTGGTCCGGAGAACCCGGCACCGACTGGGTGTCGATCGACACGTTGGTGAAGAAACCGAGGCGGTCGACGCGGTCCCGGGACAGGCGGATACGGTCGCTGTCGTACCAGGCCGACTCCAGCTGGCGGAACTCGCGGCGGATGACTTCGTCGCGGGTGCGGTTGTTGCCCTCCACGTTGATCCGGCGCACGTATACCCGGCGTGCAGGCTGGGCACGGATCACGAAGGCCACCCGCTTGTTGGCCCGGTCGATCTCGGGTGCAGCCTCGACCTGAGCGAAGGCGTAACCGAAGGCGCCGAAGTACTCGGTGAACGCCTTGGTGGTGGCGGTCAGGTCCTCGACGTTGTAGGCCTCGCCCGGCTTGAGCGTGACCAGCGTCTTGAACTCGTTCTCGCGACCCAGGTACTCGCCCTCAAGAGACACCGACGACACCACATAGCGGTCGCCCTCGGTGATGTTCAGGGTGATCGACATCTCGTCCTTGCCCGGGGTGATGGCCACCTGGGTCGAGTCGATGCGGAACTCCAGGAAGCCGCGGGTCAGGTAGTAGGACCGCAGCGTCTCGATGTCGGCGTTGAGCTTGGCGCGCGAATACCGATCGGACTTGGTGTACCAGCTCAGCCAGTTGCCGGTGTTGAGGTCGAACAGGTCCCGCAGGGTCGATTCCGAAAATGCCCGGTTGCCGACGATGCGGATGTCGGTGATGCGGGCGATGTCGCCCTCGATCACGCTGAAGTTCAGGTTGATGCGGTTGCGCTCGGTCGGGGTGACCGTGGTCACGACCTGAGAGGCGTACATGCTGCGGCTGATGTACTGGCGCTTGAGTTCCTGCTCGGCGCGGTCGGCCAGCGCCTTGTCGAACGGTCGGCCTTCGGCCAGTCCGATGTCGCGCAGGGCTTTGCGCAGGGTCTCCGCGTCGAATTCCTTCACACCGGAGAAGCTGACGTCGGCCACCGTGGGACGCTCCTCGACGATGACGGTGAGCACGTCTCCATCGACCTGGATGCGCACGTCGCTGAACAGACCCAGGCCGAACAGGGAGCGGATCGCGCTGGAACCCTTGTCGTCGTTGTACTGGTCGCCGATGCGGAACGGCAGCGATGCAAAGATGGTGCCGGGCTCGACGCGCTGGAGTCCTTCGACGCGGATGTCCCTCACGGTGAAGGGATCGACGGCCCAGGCGGGCAAAGCCGCCATCAGGGTTGACGCGATCACGGTGAGCGTGAAGCCGCGAAAACCGGATTTCTTGAATTTCATGAGAAGGAAGCGTTCAGCCTGCGAGGCGGGCCACATCGTTGAACAAGGCGATGGACATGAGCGCCATGAGAACCATGACACCGCCCCGCTGCAGGCGGTCCATCCAGACGTCGGAGATGCGACGCCCCGTCACACCCTCCCAAAGATAATACATCAGGTGCCCCCCATCGAGGACCGGCAGCGGCAGCAGGTTCAGCACCCCGAGGCTCACGCTGATGAGGGCCAGGAACAGGATGTAAGGGGTCAGGCCGAGGCTGGCGGATTTGCCGGCGTAATCGGCGATGGTCAGCGGTCCGCTGAGGTTGCTCAGGGAAGCCTCGCCGATCAGCATGCGGCCCATCATCTTCAGGGTGAGCCAGGACACCTCCGCGGTTCGCACCGCGCCTTGCCACAGCCCCTCGACAGGACCGTACTCGACCGTGGTCATGGCCGGCAGCCCGCCGATGTAGGCTCCGACCCGGGCCAGCCACACGCCATCGCGCTGCTCGGGAACCGGACGGACCTCGATGTCGACCGCCCTGCCCTGACGCTGGACCCGCCACTGCTGCACCTGCGGCTCACCCTGAGGGCCGACGCCCGACCGGATCAGCGAGCGCAGGTGCTGACCATCCTTCACGGCAACGCCATTCACCGCTTCGACCCGGTCGCCGGCCATGAGGCCGGCAGCCTGCGCGGCGCCGCCGTCCATGACCTCGCCCACGTCGGGCGGGCTGTAGGGCGCGGTGATGCCGATGCGCTGAAACAGCGTGGCGTCCGCTTCGCGGACCTCCAGGCTGGAGAGCGGCAGCACCACCGGGCGGCCGGCGTCTTCGGGGTTCTGTCCCACCCACAGCGTGATGTCCTGGCCGTCCAGGGCACCTTGGGTCAGGCGCCACCGCAGATCCTCGAAGGAGCGGACCGTGCTGGCATCCTCTTCGGCCAGGGCAGCGCGGACGATGCGTTCGCCGCCCTGCAGACCCGCCTTTTCGGCCAGCGAGCCGGCGACAGGCCCCGAGAGCACCGGCTGCGGCTCCTGCACGCCGGCCCAGTTGACGGCTGCATACAGCAGCACGGCCAGCAGCAGGTTGGCCGCCGGCCCTGCGGCCACGATGGCCGCTCGCTTGCGCAGTGGCTGGGTGTTGAACGCCAGATGGCGCTCGGCCGGGTCCACCGGGCCCTCGCGCTCGTCCAGCATGCGCACATAGCCACCCAGGGGCAACGCACCGATGACGTACTCGGTCGGGCTGCCCTTGCGGTGCCAGGTGAACAGCGGCTTGCCGAATCCGACCGAGAAGCGGAGGACCTTCACGCCACAGGCCACCGCCACCCGGTAGTGACCGTATTCGTGCACGGCAATCAGCAGTCCGAGGGCAGCGATGAAGGCAACGACGGTCAGCATGGTGGTGAGCTCAGGGTGTGGAAGAGTGGCGCCGCACGTGGGATTCGGCCATCGACCGGGCCTGTGCGTCAATGGCCATCAGGTCGGCGATGCTGCCCGGCTTGGAGGGCACCAGCTGACTCAAAGTTGCATGGTTGACCGCATGGATGCGGTCGAAGCGCAGCCGGCCGTCCAGAAATGCCGCTACCGCCACCTCGTTGGCCGCATTGAGCACGGCCGTGGTGCCGGTGGGTCCGGCGAGCGCCTCCCAGGCCAGCGGCAAGCCCGGAAAGCGCACCGGGTCGGGTTTTTCGAAGGTCAGCGCCGAGAGCTGGGCAAAGTCCAGCGGCTGAGCACCGGACTCGATCCGCTCCGGCCACGACAGGCCGTAAGCGATGGGCACGCGCATGTCGGGCGTGCCCAGCTGGGCCACGATGGAGTGATCGCGGAACTGCACCATCGAATGCACCACGCTCTGCGGGTGGATGACGACCTCGATGCGTTCGGGCGGCAGGCCGAACAGGTAACGCGCCTCGATCACCTCCAGCGCCTTGTTCATCATGGTGGCCGAGTCCACCGAAATCTTGCGGCCCATCACCCAGTTGGGGTGCGCGCAGGCCTGGTCGGGTGTCACATCGGCCAGGGTGGCGGGATCGCGGGTGCGGAACGGCCCGCCGGACGCCGTCAGGACGATGCGGTCGACCCGCCGCTCCCAGGTGGACGGGTCCTCGGGCAGCGACTGGAACACCGCAGAATGCTCGCTGTCGATGGGCAGCAGCGTGGCTCCGCCCTCACGCACCGCCTGCATGAACAGGTCGGCGCCGACCACGAGTGCTTCCTTGTTGGCCAGCAACAGCTTCTTGCCGGCGCGGGCAGCCGCCAGCGCAGGGGCCAGCCCCGCCGCGCCGACGATGGCGGCCATGACCATGTCGACCGCCGGATCGGCACTCACCTCGCACAGGGCCGCCTCGCCCCAGCGCACGTCCACCTTCAGGCCTTCGGCCTGACAGCGATCGCGCAGGGCACGTGCCGGCTGTTCAGTCGCCATCACCGCCACGGCGGGCCGGAACTGCCGGCACTGGGCCAGCATCAGCTCGACCTGGGTCGATGCTGTCAGGGCGTGGACACGGTAGCGATCGGGATGGCGGGCCACCACATCCAGGGTGCTGGTGCCGATGGATCCGGTGGAGCCCAGGACGGTGAGGGTCTGCATGCTGTGATCGGGTTCAGAAAGTGGAGAGCATCATGGCCAGGGGCAGTACCGGCACCAGGGCATCCACCCGGTCGAGCACCCCGCCATGGCCGGGCAGCAGCTGGCTGGAATCCTTGACGCCGGCCGAGCGCTTGACCAGCGACTCGACCAGATCGCCGGCCACGCTCATGGCGGTCAGTCCCAGCAGCGCCGGCACCGCCACCAGCCAGCCATGGGAGGCCAGACGGGCATACAGGCTGTGGCCGTCGCCCCAGCCGGATGCATCGGCCAGCATCCAGCCGCCAGCCAGCAGCAGGACCCCCAGCAGACCGCTGATGGCGCCTTCCCAGCTCTTGCCGGGGCTGATGCTGGGTGCCAGCTTTCGACGGCCCAGGGTTCGGCCTCCTGCATAGGCCGCAATGTCGGCGACCCACACCAGCAACAGGACGGACAGCAGGAAGCTCAGGCTCTGCAGCCTGGCCTGAACCAGCGCCAGCCACGCACAAGCGAGCAGAAAGAGACCCAGCCACAGCCGCAGGGGAGCCGGCCAGCGACCCCATCCGGCCACGCCCCGGCGCAGCATGACCGCAGCGAGGGCCAGCCACAGGCATCCCACCACCAGCCACAACGGCCGCCAGTCATGCTCCAGGCCACCGGACAGCCACAAGAGCAGCAGCACAGCGCCGACGCCAAGCCCCAGCAGCCGTGCCACGATCGGGCCACAACCGTTCAAGCGGGCCCACTCCCACCCCGCGGCCACGATCAGCAGCAGCGTGAAACCTGCAAAGGGTGCGATGGAAGGGTGAAACAGCGCGGGGAGCAGGAGGGCCAGCAGGGCAACCGCCGTGATGACGCGCTGCTTAAGCATGGAGGCGCGCGTCGGCCACGGCGCTGGCCTGGGCCTGCGGGAGCTGTTCGGAGGTCTTGCCGAACCGGCGTTCGCGGCGGGCAAATTCGGCCAGTGCCCGGTCCAGCTCCACCGCATCGAAATCGGGCCAGAGGGTGTCGGTGAAGACGAATTCGGTGTACGCCGACTGCCAGAGCAGGAAGTTGCTGACCCGCATCTCGCCGCCGGTGCGGATCAGCAGATCAGGGTCGGGCACATGGGACAAGGCCATGGCTTTCGACAGGCTGGCTTCGGTGATCTCTGCGCCGCTGGCCGCCAGCTGCCGCGCAGCCTGAACCACGTCCCAGCGCCCGCCGTAGTTGAAGCACACATTGAGCACCATGCGGCGGTTGTGGGCGGTGCTGCGCTCGGCAGCTTCGAGCCCCTGCACCACCCGCGAGGACAGTCCGGAGCGGTCGCCCGGAAAATGCAGCTGCACGCCGTTGTCGGACAGGCTGGGCACCTCGCGCTGCAGTGCGATCGACAGCAGCTCCAGCAGGCTGGACACCTCGTCGGCCGGCCGGCTCCAGTTCTCCGAGGAGAACGCAAACACGCTGAGCACCGGGATGCCCCGCTCGAGGCCGGCGCGCACGATGCGCCGCAGGGATTCCACGCCCTGCTTGTGGCCGGCCACGCGGGGCAGCCACCGCTTTCGGGCCCAGCGCCCGTTCCCGTCCATGACGATGGCCACATGAGCCGGAATCCGGCCCAGGGCGTGACCGTTCGGATCGACAACAGACATGCTGGCAGCGGAAGCGTCCATCGGGGTCGGGCCGTCAGACGGCCATGATGTCCTGTTCCTTGGAAACGACCAGCTTGTCCACTTCCGTGATCATGCGATCGGTCAGTTTCTGGATGTCTTCCTGGGCACGGCGGTCGTCGTCTTCGGATGCCAGCTTGTCCTTGACCAGCTTCTTCACGGCTTCGTTGGCATCGCGGCGCAGGTTGCGGATGGCGATCTTGGCGGCTTCGCCCTCGTTCTTGACCACCTTGGTCAGCTCACGGCGGCGCTCTTCGGTCATGGGCGGCATGGGCACACGGATCAGGTCGCCCTGGCTGGCCGGGTTCAGGCCCAGATCGGACTCGCGGATGGCCTTCTCGATCTTGGCGCCCATGCCCTTCTCCCAGGGCGCCACCCCGATGGTGCGGGCGTCCAGCAGCGACAGGTTGGCCACCTGCGACAGCGGCAGCATGGAGCCGTAGTAGTCCACATGCACCGTGTCCAGCAGCTGGGGGTTGGCCCGACCGGTGCGGACCTTGGTGAGGCTGTTCTTGAACGCCTCGATCGACTGCTGCATCTTGTGCTCGGCGTTCTTGCGGATGTCGGCAATGGTCATGAAAACTCCGGGGATGGGGGGATGAACGGGATGGCCTCAGACATGGACCAGGGTGCCCTCGTCGGCCCCCATGACCACAGCCCGCAGGGCTCCCGGCTTGAAGATGGAAAACACCTTGACCGGCAGCTTCTGGTCGCGGCAGAGCGCAAACGCAGTGGCGTCCATGACCTGCAGGTTGCGCGCCATGGCCTCGTCGAAACTGATCGTCGTGTAGCGGGTGGCCGTCTTGTCCTTGTTCGGATCGGCGGTGTAGACGCCATCCACCTTGGTGGCCTTGAGGACCACCTCGGCGCCGATCTCGGCGCCGCGCAGGGCGGCTGCGGTGTCGGTGGTGAAGAAGGGGTTGCCGGTGCCGGCAGCGAACACCACCACCTTGCCCTCCTCCAGGTACTGCAGCGCCTTGGGCCGCACATAGGGCTCGACCACCTGCTCGATGGCGATGGCGGACATCACGCGGGCCACCAGACCAGCCTTTTCCATGGTGTCGGCCAGGGCCAGCGAGTTCATCACGGTGGCCAGCATGCCCATGTAGTCGGCAGTGGCACGGTCCATGCCGACCGAGCCGCCAGCGACACCACGGAAGATGTTGCCGCCGCCGATCACGATGGCGACCTGGACCCCCAGGCGGGTGACATCGGCGATTTCATCCACCATGCGGACGATGGTGGCTCGGTTGATGCCGAATGCGTCGTCGCCCATGAGGGCCTCCCCCGACAGTTTCAGCAGTATCCGTTTGTAGGCTGGCATGGATGACCTTCAGCAGAGCGGTTCTTGGAATCCGGAAATGTCACCGGCGAAGTGTAGCGGCCAGCAGGCCGCCGTCGAGTCGTCGCCGGATGTGACAACGGGCCTTGCGGCCCGTTGGTTTGCGGGGTTGCCGGCAGGCCGGCCGGCCCGTGTCAGGCGCCTTTTGCAGCGGCCACCTGGGCAGCCACTTCGGCAGCGAAGTCGTCGACCTTCTTCTCGATGCCCTCGCCCACCACGTACAGGGTGAAGCCCTTCACGTTGGTGCCGGCGCTCTTGAGGTAAGCAGCCACGGTCTGCTTGCCGTCGGCAGCCTTCACGAAGACCTGGTCGGTCAGCGAGACTTCCTTGAGGTACTTCTGCACCGAGCCGTCCACCATCTTGGCGACGATGTCGGCGGGCTTGCCGGACTCGGCGGCCTTCGCAGCAGCCACCGAACGCTCGCGCTCGATCAGTTCGGCAGGCACGTCGGCCGAGGTCAGCGAGACCGGCTTCATGGCGGCCACGTGCATGGCGACGTCCTTGGCAGCCACGGCATCACCGTCGAACTCCACCACCACGCCGATGCGGGTGCCGTGCAGATAGCCGGCCAGCTGGCCACCGTTGGCCCAGCGCTTGAAGCGACGGAAGGACATGTTCTCGCCGATCTTGCCGATGAGGCCCTTGCGCACGTCTTCCAGGGTGGGGCCGAAACCGTCCTGGCTGTAGGGCAGCGCGCCCAGGGCTTCGATGTCGGCCGGGTTGTGCTCGGCGATCAGGCGCGCGGCGGCGGCGGCGAGGGACAGGAAGCTGTCGTTCTTGGTGACGAAGTCGGTCTCGCAGTTGACTTCGATCAGGGCGCCGGTGGCGCCTTCGATGTGGGAAGCCACCACACCTTCAGCGGTGACGCGGCTGGCGGCCTTGCCGGCCTTCGTGCCGAGCTTGACGCGCAGCAGCTCTTCGGCCTTGGCCATGTCGCCGTCGGCTTCGGTCAGTGCCTTCTTGCACTCCATCATCGGGGCGTCGGTCTTGGCGCGCAGTTCTGCGACCATGCTTGCAGTGATTGCCATGTTGCTTTCTCCTGATGCCTGCCGGTGAGCCGGGCAGGCGGTTGAAATTCGGGTGTTTGTCCGGCGGCAGGGTGTGAAAAAGGGGCTACGCGAGCCCCTCCTGCACGCGCGGCGGGCGATCAGGCGGCAGCGCCGTCCTTGACTTCCACGAACTCGTCGGTGCCTTCCGCGGCCACGGCCTTGACCACGTCGGTCACGGCATTGGCACGGCCTTCCAGGATCGCATCGGCGATGCCGCGGGCGTACAGAGCCACGGCGCGGGCCGAGTCATCGTTGCCGGGGATGACGTAGTCGATGCCGACCGGCGAGTGGTTGGTGTCGACGACGCCGACCAGCGGGATGCCCAGCTTCTGGGCTTCGAGCACGGCGATCTTGTGGAAGCCCACGTCGATCACGAAGATGGCATCAGGCAGCGCGGTCATGTCCTGGATGCCGCCGATGTCCTTCTCCAGCTTTTCCATTTCGCGAGCGAACAGCAGCTGCTCCTTCTTGGTCATGCTCTCCAGACCGGCTTCCTGCTGGGCCTGCATGTCCTTCAGGCGCTTGATGGAGGTCTTGACGGTCTTGAAGTTGGTCAGCATGCCGCCCAGCCAGCGCTGGTCGACGAAAGGCACGCCGGCACGGCGGGCTTCGGTTGCCACGATCTCGCGCGAGGTGCGCTTGGTGCCGACCATGAGGATGGTGCCGCGGTTGGCCGAGAGCTGGCGCACGAACTTTTGCGCTTCTTCGAACAGGGGCAGCGTCTTCTCGAGGTTGACGATATGAATCTTGTTGCGATGGCCGAAGATGTACGGGGCCATCTTGGGGTTCCAGAAGCGGGTCTGGTGGCCAAAATGGACACCGGCTTCCAGCATTTCGCGCATGGAGATCGACATGGGATTACTTTCCAGAGGTTGTGTCTAAAATCCAGCCCCGATCGGGCTGCCGCACCTGAATCCGCGAGGATCTGCCGGCGACAGACACCGACACCTGGTCGGGCTGGTTTGCGATTGGCCTGCACCGCGAGGTGCAAAGCCCGTCGATTATAGCAGTCGTCTGCTCCCTCCTTTCCGCCCCTCCATGCCCGCTCCTTTCCCGCCGCTGCTGAACGCGCCTTGTCCGACCGATCGGAGCGCAGCGTGAGGGTGGCCATCGTCGGCGCCGGCGTCACGGGCGTGGCAGCGGCCTTCCGCCTGGTCAGCGAGGGGCATGAAGTGACGGTGTTCGACCGGGCAGGCCGCCCGGCGGAAGGCGGCAGCTTCGCACCGGGCGGCCTGGTCGGGCCAGGCTGGCATCAGCCCTGGGGTGGCAACGGCCGAAGCTTCGGCAACCCGAAGGCGGGTGCCGGACATCGGCTGGCGTGGCGGCGTCTGCCCCGCGCTGCCGAATGGGGCTGGTTGTGGCGCTGGCGCCATGGCGGCAGGCCGGCCGCCGCAGATGACGATCTCGCAGCGCTCCACGCCCTCTCGGTGCGCAGCCAGGAGGTCATGACCGAGCTGCAGGACCGGCTCCAGCTGGACCACGATCGATCCCGGGGAATGCTGGTGCTGCTGCGCACGTCGCGCGACCAGGCAGCTGCAGCGCCGGTGGTGGCCCGGCTGCGCCAGTGGGGCCAGACCTGCCGTGAGCTGGACGCAGCGGCCACGCGTTTGCTCGAGCCGGCCCTGAGGGCCGACACGGCGCTGGCCGGTGCCATCGAACTGCCCTCCGCCGGTGTCGCGAACTGCCGCGAATGGACGCTGTTGATGCGCACCGCCGCGCTGGAACTGGGATGCCGCTACGAAATGGGGCACGCCGTGTCGGCGGTCGAACCCCGATCTCAGGGCGGCGTGGATGTGCATCGCGCCGGCCAGCCCCCGGAGCCGTTCGATCTGGCCTTGCTGTGCAACGGCACCGAGGCCGCTCCCCTGCTGCAACAGCACGGATTGCGTCTGCCCACGCTTGGCCTGCAGTCGTGCTCGGTGAGCGCTCCCGTCCGCGAGCCGCTGGATGCACCGGTATCGGGCGTGCTCGATGCATCGACCGGCATTTCGATCACCCGGCTCGGACAGCGCGTGCGCGTCAGTGGCGGCACCCTGCTCGCCCGCGAAGACGCGGCTCCCGATCCAGCCACCCTGCGACAGCTCTACGCCGCCCTCCTCGACTGGTTTCCCGGCGCAGCCAAGGTGGCAGGCCCCCACAGCAACCTGCAGGAGTGGCAGGGCACCCAGACGGTGCTGGCCGACGGGCCACCCCTGATCGGACCGACGAAGGTCGCCGGCATCTGGCTGAACCTGGGCCATGGCGCAGCCGGCTGGACCCTGGCCTGCGGTTCGGCCAGCCTGCTGGCCGATGCCCTGTCGGGCCAGGCGCCGACCCTGGATGCACGGCCCTATCTGCCCACCCGACGAGGCCTGTGAGCCCGGGCCGAGCAAGCACACCACCCGCCCCATGAAACCCGCCGGACCTCGCCGCATCTGCCCGGACCAGCCGGAATGGCTCCACGGGGTCGAGGCCAGCCGCCAGATCGAGACGCGCGCACTGGCCGGGCAACCGGCCGGCACGCTGATGGCGCTGGCGGGCGCTTCCGTCGCCCGGACCCTGCGGGCCTGGCAGCCCCATGCCCGGCGCATCGACGTGATCTGCGGGCCAGGAAACAACGGGGGGGACGGCCTGGTCGCGGCCACCGAACTCCACCGCCATCTGCACGAGGTCGGGGGCGGCAGGGTCCGTGCCTGGCTTCATCTTCCGGCCGGGCGATCACTGCCCGACGACGCAGCCAGTGCACTGCAGCGCGCCAAGGCCGCGGGTGTGACCGTGGCCGCCATCGAACAGGCCGCCGACGGATCATGGCCCTGGAGCCCCGGGGCCGATGTGCTCATCGACGCACTGCTCGGACTCGGCTCGCGTCCGCTCACCACGGGCCCGACCGCCGCCATCGCTGCAGCATTGGCAGCAGCCCCGCAACCCGTCCTGTGTGTGGACACGCCGTCCGGGCTGGACCCTGACACCGGCAGCTGGCCGGGCGCATGGCCGACCACCACCGGGTTGCGGGCCACCTTGTCGCTCCTGACCCTCAAACCGGGACTCCTCACCGGCCACGGACGTGATCTGGCGGGCGACGTCTGGCTGGACCGGCTTGGCATCGATGGTGTCGGCGAATACCTCGCCAGCGGCCTGTGGGGTGGTTGGGCTCCGGCCGCGACCGACAAATCCGATGATCCGCACGCTGCCCACAAGGGCAGCTATGGCGATGTGGCGGTGATGCCAGGGCAATCGATCCGCGAGGGTGGACATGGCATGGCCGGCGCCGCTGCGCTGGCAGCCCGGGCGGCTTTGCATGCAGGCGCCGGTCGGGTCTATCTGGGCGTCCCGGATTCGTCCGCCACGCCGGAATGGGATGCGGCCTGGCCCGAGCTGATGCTCAGGCATCCAGAGTCCGTCGTCGAGCCCGGGTTCCTGTCGGGCGTGACCGTGGTGGCGGGATGCGGTGGCGGATCGGCCATCGCCGCCCTGCTGCAGCCCATCATCGAGCACGCAGCGCTGCTGGTGCTGGACGCTGACGGCCTGAACGCCGTCGCTGCCGATCCGGCCCTGAGGCCCATGCTGCGGAGCCGCGGCTGGCAGCGCACCGTGATCACACCGCACCCGCTGGAGGCCGCCCGGCTGCTGGGCTGCAGCACCCAGCAGGTGATGGCCGACCGGATGGGAGCCGCCTGCGGACTGGCCCGGCTGCTGCAGGTGGTGTGTGTTCTGAAAGGGGCTGGAACCGTGGTCGCGGCGCCCGAGGGCCTGCCCTGGATCAACGGCACCGGCAATGCCCGGCTGGCCACAGCAGGCACAGGCGACGTGCTGGCCGGTCTGCTCGGCGCCGCCGTGGCGCGAAGACCAGCATCCTTGCTGGACCAGGTGCGGCGGGCCGTGCATCTTCACGGCCGACTTGCCGATGTCTGGGACCCCGGCGCCGGCAACCTGACGGCGGGAGCGCTGGCTGCCAGGGTCCGTCCGGTCTGAGACCCGGGTTCGGTCCCGGCCCTCAGCCGATGACCATCAGCCCGACCTGCAGCAGCACGATCAGCAGCAGCACCGACAGATCGACCCCGCCCACCAGCGGCACCACACGACGGATCGGGCGCAACAGTGGCGACAGCAGCCGGTCGAGCATGCCCATCACCGGCGACTGCTGCTGCACCCAGCTGAGGATCGCATAGACGATCAACAGCACCATCAGCCCCTGCAGGATGGTGCGCAGCACGAACACGCCGGACATCAGGGGAACGGCCACCAGCCAGTCCGGTTGCTCGAACAGGGCACCGCCCTGCAGCAGCAGCAGGGTCAGCAGCGTGTGCAGCAATGCGAGCAGTTCGGCTGCCACCAGACTGCCCCAGTCGATGCGCGACTGCGCCAGGGCCCTGGGGAGGATCCTGCGGACGGGCTTGACCACCCAGTCGGTGATGGCCATGACGAAACGACCCGGCTGGACCGACATCTGGACCCGCTGCAGGTTCATCCAGGCCCGCAGCAGGGCCGCAGCCACCAGGAAGAAGAACAGGGTGTCGAGCAGAAACAGAACGATGCGCATGGTCCGAGTGTAGAGGGGCCGCCGATCAGCCCCGGCGTCCCTTGCGCTGTTTGCCTGCGGCACCCGATGGACCCGCCTTCTTGCTGGCTGCCTTGCGCACGGCGGCCTTCACGTCGGTGACCGGGGATCTTTCGTTCCTGCGGGCCTTTCTCTCGCGGCCGGCGGCGGCATCCGTTCCAGCCTTCTCGCGCATGGCCCGGCCGACCAGGTCGTCATCGGGAGTGACCAGGCGGAAGTCGATGCGGCGGCCATCCAGGTCGACCCGGCTCACCTGCACATCCACCCGGGTGCCCAGCGCATACCGGATGCCGGTGCGTTCGCCCCGCAGCTCCTGGCGGGCCTCGTCGAATCGGAAGTACTCGCCCCCCAGCTCGGTGATGTGGACCAGCCCTTCGACGTACATCGCATCGAGCGTGACGAACAGGCCGAAGCTGGTGACAGACGACACCACGCCACTGAACTCTTCGCCCAGGTGCTCGCGCATGTACTTGCACTTCAGCCACGCCTCCACGTCACGGCTGGCCTCGTCGGCACGGCGCTCGTTGGCGCTGCAGTGCAGGCCGGCGGCCTGCCAGGCCAGCGTGTCGGCAGGCAGCTTGCGCGGCGGCTCCTCGGAAGGACGGGCACGACTGGCCAGCCGCTTGCTCAGCTTGGCATGGGCCTCGCCCGGGGTCGGCAGCGCAGGCAGCTGGTACCGGCGCTGGCTCAGGATCGCCTTGATCACGCGGTGCACCAGCAGGTCCGGATAGCGCCGGATCGGGCTGGTGAAATGGGTGTAGGCCTCGAAGGCCAGCCCGAAGTGGCCGCTGTTCACCGGGGTGTAGATGGCCTGCTGCATCGAGCGCAGCAGCATCGTGTGGATCTGTTGCGACTCCGGACGGTCCTTGGTGGCAGCGGCAATCTGCTGGAACTCCATCGGCTTGGGGTTGTCGGTGATCGTCTGCTGCACCCCCATGGCCTTGAGGTAGTTGCGCAGGATCTCCTGCTTCTCGGGCGTCGGGCCTTCGTGCACCCGGAACAGCCCGGTGTGCTTGCCCTGCTCGATGAACTCGGCCGAACAGACGTTGGCCGCCAGCATGGCCTCCTCGATCAGCTTGTGGGCGTCGTTGCGGGTGCGGGGCACGATGCGCTCGATACGCCCGGACTCGTCGCACACGATCTGGGTTTCCACCGTCTCGAAATCCACCGCACCGCGGGCCTGGCGAGCAAGCAGCAGCGCGCGGTAGACGTCGTGCAGATTCAGCAGGTAAGGTACCAGCGGCTTGCGGGCCTGGGCCTCCGGACCGCGCGTGTTCTGCAGAATGGACGCCACCTCGGTGTAGGTGAAACGCGCATGGCTGAACATGACCGCCGGGTAGAACTGGTAGGCGTGGATCTCGCCCTTGGCGTTGATCAGCATGTCGCACACCATGCACAGGCGCTCCACGCCCGGGTTGAGCGAACACAGCCCGTTGGAGAGCTTCTCCGGCAGCATCGGGATGACACGTCGCGGAAAGTACACCGAGGTGGCCCGCTCGTAAGCATCCACGTCGATGGCCGACCCGGTGTCCACGTAGTGGCTCACGTCCGCGATGGCCACCAGCAGGCGCCAGCCCTTGGCGCGGCCGACCTTGGCCGGCTCGCAATAGACCGCGTCATCGAAATCGCGGGCATCTTCACCATCGATGGTGACCAGGGGAACATCGCGCAGATCGACGCGGTGTTTGAGGTCGGCAGCGCGCACATGGTCCGGCAACGAACGGGCCTGGGCCAGCGCAGCTTCCGAGAAGGCATGCGGCACGCCGTACTTGCGCACCGCGATCTCGATTTCCATGCCCGGGTCGTCGATCTCGCCCAGCACCTCCTTGATGCGGCCGACCGGCTGGCCGTACAGCGCCGGCGGCTCGGTCAGTTCGACCACCACCACCTGGCCCGGCTTGGCCGAACCGGTCGCCCCTTTGGGGATCAGTACGTCCTGGCCATAGCGCTTGTCTTCCGGTGCCACCAGCCAGACGCCGCTTTCCTGCAGCAGGCGACCGATGATGGGCGTGTCGGATCGCTCCAGGATTTCGGTCACCCGTCCTTCAGGGCGACCCTTGCGGTCCAGGCGCACGATGCGGGCCTTGACGCGGTCCTTGTGGAGCACCGCCCGCATTTCATTGGAGGGGAGATAGATGTCGGCCTGTCCATCGTCCCGGATCACGAAGCCGTGTCCATCGCGATGACCCGAGACGACACCTTCGAATTCGGCCAGCAGGCTGTTTTTTTCGTTCACTGTTTTGTCGATCAATTTTTTGATGCTATACTTGCGGTCTTCCTGAGATGCCCAGGTGGCGGAATTGGTAGACGCACTAGTTTCAGGTACTAGCGCCGAGAGGCGTGGAGGTTCGAGTCCTCTCTTGGGCACCAATCATAAAGGTCAGCAAACGCAAGTTTGCTGGCCTTTTTCTTTGCCGTGATGACAACGCGCAGAGCGCAGTCCGACACGGCAACGCCCACGCGGACCACAGGTCCGCTAGGGGCGCAGAGACAGTCCTTCAAATCGGGACCGCCAGAAGGTCGTGCCCTTCAGCGGCAACCACGCGAGCCCGCGTGAACTCCCCGACCTTCAGGGTCTTGCTGATCTTCTCGGGCGGCAACAGCCGCACCAGGCCGTCGATCTCGGGCGCATCAGCATAGCTGCGACCCACGCCACCCTTCTTGCCGAGCCCGGGCGCCGAGTCCACCAGCACCTGCAGGGTGGCGCCCACACGGCGGCGCAGTCGGTCGGCCGAGACCCGTTCAGCCACCGCCATGAAGCGGGCGCGGCGCTCCTCGCGCAGAGCATCGGGTACCGGATCAGCCAGCATATTGGCGGCAGCGCCTTCCACCGGCGAATACGCAAAACAGCCGGCGCGGTCGATCTGTGCCTCCTGGACGAAATCGAGCAGGTGCTGGAACTCGGCCTCGGTCTCGCCGGGAAAACCGGCGATGAAGGTGCTGCGAACCACGATCTCGGGGCAGATCTCGCGCCACCGCGCGATGCGCTCCAGGTTGCGCTCACCGCTGGCTGGCCGTTTCATGCGCTTGAGCACATCCGGGTGGCTGTGCTGAAGGGGCACATCCAGATAGGGAAGGACAAGGCCTTCGGCCATGAGTGGAATGATGTCGTCCACATGGGGGTACGGATACACATAGTGCAGCCGGACCCAGGCACCGTAGCCCTTGGCCAGCTCGCCCAGCGTGCGAACCAGATCGAACAGGCGGGCCTTCACCGGCTTGCCATCCCAGAAGCCGGTGCGGTACTGCACATCCACGCCGTAGGCAGAGGTGTCCTGGCTCACCACCAGCAACTCCTTCACGCCGGCCTCGAACAGCTTGCGCGCCTCGGTCAGAACGTCACCGATGGGCCGGCTGACCAGATCGCCGCGCATGCTCGGGATGATGCAGAAGGTGCAGCGGTGATTGCAGCCCTCGCTGATCTTGAGATACGCGTAATGGCGCGGGGTCAGCTTGATGCCCTGCGGCGGCACCAGATCCACGAAGGGATCATGCGGCTTGGGCAGGTGGGTGTGCACCGCTTCCATCACCTCGTGGGTGGCGTGCGGGCCAGTCACGGCCAGCACGCTCGGGTGCATCTGACGCACCAGATTGCCGCCGCCCTCGCCTTCGCGCGCGCCGAGGCAGCCGGTCACGATGACCTTGCCGTTCTCGGCCAGGGCCTCCCCGATCGTGTCCAGGCTCTCGCGCACGGCATCGTCGATAAAGCCGCAGGTGTTGACGATCACCAGATCGGCGCCGGCGAATGTCTTGGAAGTCTGGTATCCCTCTGCGCTGAGTTGCGTGAGGATCAGTTCGGAGTCGGTCAGTGCCTTGGGGCAGCCCAGGCTGACGAAGCCGACCTTGGGCGCTGCGGCGCCGGGTGTCAGGGAGGTGTCGCTCATGGGCCCGATTGTCTCAGACCCTCACGAAGCCGGGCGCTCAGCGCTTCAGCCCGAAGGCGGCCAGCATCTGCTCGCTGTTCTTCTGCATCTGCTCCTGCATCTGGGTGAAGGCGCTGCGCGACTGCTCCAGGTAGCTGCCCATCATGCCCTGCATCATGGGGGACTGGGTGTTCACAAACTGCTTCCAGGCCTCCGGGTTCATGCCGGACGACTGTTCGGCCATCTTGTGCTGCAGGTCCATGAAGATCTGGACGTTCTTTTCCAGGTACGAGCCCATGAAGTCCTGCATGGCATGTCCGTAGAAACGGATGATGTTGGCCAGCACCTGCTCGGTGAAGATGGGCACGCCCGCGGTCTCTTCTTCCAGGATGATCTGCAGCAGGATGCTGCGGGTGAGGTCTTCGTTGGTCTTGGCATCGCGCACCACGAACCGCTCGTTGTCCATCACCAGGGCCTTCACCTCGGCCAGTGTGATGTAGGACGACGTGTCGGTGTCGTACAGCCGGCGGTTGGGATACTTCTTGATCACCCGGACCGAGTCGGCAGGGCGGGCGGTGTCGGCCTTGGATTTGTGCACTAGGAACTTTCAGGACGGGAACGGAACTTCGAAGGGTGCCGGTGGCAACATCGTCAGGAATTCTAGGAACCCCGCTTCGGGGAGTGTGCATGGGTTTTCCCTGTGCGACAACGCTCCCGGACCCGTTCGGCCAGAGGCCATCCCCCGACTCTGGGACATCCACTCGAGCATGGAACGATTCAAACGCTGGCTGCCCGACCGCGATGCCGTCCGCAGCAACCGATGGCTGCGCTGGATGGGCCCTGCGCTGTACCACCCTGCCCTCTGGAGCCTGCGTCGCCGTGGCTTCGCGCTGGGCATGGCACTTGGCATCTTCTTCGGGTTGCTGATCCCGGTCGCACAGATACCGCTGAGTGCCTTCGCTGCCGTGATGCTGCGGGCCTACGTGCCGGCAGCGATCGCCAGCACGCTGGTGACGAATCCGGTGACGTTCGGGCCGGTGTATTTCGCGGCCTGGAAGCTCGGCGGCTGGATGCTGGGCGACGGTGCTTCGGGCGTGGGTGGACCACTTGTGGTGGGCCTGGCAACCATGGCCGTGTTGCTGTCGACGCTGACCTATGCGCTGGTGACAACCATCTGGCGCTGGCGTGTGTTGCGCAAACGGCGACTGCGGATGCCGCACACGGCAGCCTGAAAAGAAACAGGGCCTGACGTTACCGTCAGGCCCTGAGTGTTCCACAGTCGTGTGTGGTAGGCGCGATTGGACTCGAACCAACGACCCCCACCATGTCAAGGTGGTGCTCTAACCAGCTGAGCTACGCGCCTGAAATCGTTGCAAGCCTCGCAGTATAGCACGTCAAAAAGCGGGCTACTTGCGCCGGACCATCCGGACTCCGGGCACATCGCTGACGACGGCCATGGCGCGGGCCACCTGCCGGGCATCGGTCACCTCGATGGTGAAGGTCATCCATGCAACGTCGCGCACGGTCTGTGTCTGCACGCCGATCACGTTCATCTTCTCCCGGGCGAACACATCGGAGATGTCGCGCAACAGTCCCTGGCGGTCCAGCGCCTCGATGCCCACGTCCACCGGGTAGACCGTGGGCTTGCCATCGCGGCCGGCAGATCCCTGCCCGCTCCACTCGACCTCGATCACACGGTCGGGGGCCTTGCGGCACAGGTGCTGGTAGTCAGAGCAGTCGCTGCGGTGCACGCTCACCCCCTTGCCCCGGGTGATGAAGCCGCCGATGTCGTCCGGCGGCGCCGGCTTGCAGCACTTGGCCAGCTGGGTCATGAGCGACTCCACACCGACCACCAGCACCCGGCCGGCGTCTCCACCGGCCTGCCGGCGCGGCTTTCGGACCCAGCTGGTGGCGACCTCGGGCGGTGCCTGCGGCTCGGCCGGCCGCAGATGGGTCTCGATGGCCCGCAGCGACAGCTCGTCCTTGCCCACCTGCTCGAACAGATCCTGGGCCGAGTCCAGCCCCATCAGCGTGGCGAGGTCATCCAGCTTGAGCGCCGTGCGGCCCTCGCGCTGCAGCAGCTTTTCCACCGCTTCGCGTCCGCGGGCAACGGTCTCCTGCAAGGCCAGGGCATTGAACCAGGCACGCACCTTGGCCTTGGCCCGGTGGCTCACCAGATAACCCAGCTCGGGGTTGAGCCAGTCGCGCGACGGCCCGCCTTCCTTGGCGGCCGTCACCTCCACCGTCTGGCCGTTCTGCAAGGGCGTGTTGAGCGTGACCATGGCTCCATCCACGCGGGCACCCCGGCATCGGTGACCCAGGTTGGTGTGCACCGTGTAGGCAAAGTCCACCGGCGTTGCGCCCTGCGGCAGCTCGACGATGGCGGCATCCGGGGTCAGCACATAGATGCGGTCCTCGAAGAGACCGGTTGCAGAACCACTGAGGTCACGCTCCCAGGCCAGCAGCTGTCGCAGCACCGCGATCTTGGCGTCGTAATCCGAACTGGCCGAGACGCCCGCATAGCCCTTGGCACCGGCCTCCTTGTAGGCCCAGTGGGCTGCCACGCCATGCTCGGCATGGTCGTGCATGGCCTGGGTGCGGATCTGGATCTCGAAGGCCCTGCCCTGCGCATCGCGCACCACCGTGTGCAGTGACTGGTATCCGTTGGGCTTGGGTCGGGCGATGTAGTCGTCGAACTCGTCGGGTACCGGCGTGAAGTGCGCATGCACCCAGGCCAGCACCGCGTAGCAGTTGTCCACCTGCGGCACGATGACCCGCAGAGCGCGGATGTCGAACACCTGATCGAAGCCCAGACCCTTGCCGCGCATCTTCTTGACGATGCTGTAGATGTGTTTGGGCCGCCCCTGGACCGAAGCGGAAATGCCCTGTTCCAGCAAGGCCAGCTGAAGCTGCTGACGAGCCTGATCGACATGGGCCTCGCGCTCGATGCGCTTTTCGTCCAGCAGGCGGGCCACGTCCTTGTAGGTCTGTGGCTCCAGGAAGCGAAAGGCCAGATCCTCCATTTCCCACTTGAGCTGCCAGATGCCAAGGCGGTTGGCGAGCGGTGCAAAGACGTGCAGCGATTCGCTGGCCAGCGCATCGCCGGGATCGGTCCGGGTGGCGGCGTGGTGACGCAGGGTCTGGAGCCGTGAGGCCAGGCGCAGCATGACCACACGCAGGTCGCGCGAGAAGGCCAGCAGCATCTTGCGGACGTTCTCGGTCTGGCTGGCTGTGAGCACCGCCGTGAAGCCGCGGGCGGCCGGCGCGTCGGCCAGGGCTTGCTGTTCAGCGGCCTTTTGCCGGGCCTGACGCTGCAGCTGCACCAGCTTGGTGGTCTCCACAGCCAAGGCTGCGAAATGTTCGCCGAAGGCCTTGGCAATGACTTCCTGAGGGCGGTTGAGGTGCTGGCAGGCGTAGACCAGATAGACCGCCGCCTGCATGGCCTCGGACCCACCGATGTCGGCCAGGATGCGGGCCACGGCATCGGCGTGGGCCAGGGTGTTCTCCCCGGTGTCCAGCGTCTCGCCCGACAGCAGTGGCTCGGCAAAGGCGCGGGAACGCTGCAGGGATTGTTCACCGCCCGGCAGGCTGGATGCGGTGGCGGCCACGATGGCCGATGCGGCGGCGGAAACCTCGTTCGGCCCGGAGGCGGCTACACGCTTCATGCGGGAGCGCTCAGTCGGCCAGCAGGAAGTCACGAACCACGGCGACCTGATCGTCGGCCACCAGCGTGGGCGCGTGGCCCACCCCCGGCCAGGTGACGACGCGGGGGCGCGGTCCGCGCTGGCTCATGGCCTCGGCCGTGGCCGCCGAGAGCAGATCGGAATCGGCGCCGCGCAGCAGCAGCGTCGGGCAAGTGATGGCGTCGAACAGCGCCCAGAGCAGGGCTTCGCCGGCCTGGGCCGATTGCCGGGCTGCCTGGGCATCACTGGCCATCTGACGAAAGGGCGCGGCAATGGCCGGGTCGTAGTGCAGCCACCAACGGCCATCGCGCTGACGCAGCATGGGCCGCGACAGCGCCGCCCACTCTTCGGCCGTGTGCGGACCGAAACCGGTCGAAATGGTGGCGAGGTAGTCGATGGCCTGCTGCTCGCTGTCGAACGACGGGTCGGTGCCGACGTAGCTGCCGATGCGCTGCAGCGCCTCCCACTGGATGACCGGCCCCACATCGTTGAGAACCAGCCGACGGATGCCCAGAGCCGGCTGGGCCGCCAGCGCCATGCCGATGAGTCCGCCCATGCTGGTGCCCACCCAGTCGATGGCCGCAGCCGGGTGCTGCTCGCGCAGCAGCATGAGCAGCCGGGCGATGTCGGCCGCATAGGTCGGCACCTGATAGCCGGATGGATCGGTGAGTCGGTCACTGTGGCCGCGCCCGGCGACGTCGACGGACACCACGCGGGCATGGGGCTGGAGAGCCCGGGCGAGCACATCAAAGTCGCGGCCCTGGCGCGACAGGCCGTGCACGCACACCACCACGTGGCCGTTAGAGGCACCAGTGCAGGGCCAGTCCCACCAGGCCATGCGGCGCGGGCCGCCGGGCGTGCCTTCGGGAACAACGACAAGGTGCTGGAGGACGGGTTCGGTCATGGCGTGATGGTCACCGGGAAAGGTATCGGCGGTCCTCGATAATCGACCGCGAAAAGCTGACCCCATCGTAAAGGAACAGGAGAACCCCATGCTCGCGCGCAAGACCGCCCTCGTCACCGGATCCACCAGCGGCATCGGCCTTGGCATTGCCAAGGCGCTGGCCCGCCAGGGTGCCGACATCGTCCTCAACGGCTTCGGCGACGTGGAAGCTGCCAAGGCCGAAGTACAGGCGCTCGGCGTGAAGGTGGCCTACCACGGTGCCGACATGAGCAAGCCTGCCGAGATCGAGGACCTGATGGCATTCGCCGCCAGCACCTTCGGCCGTGTCGACGTGCTGGTGAACAATGCGGGCATCCAGCATGTGGCCAAGGTGGAGAACTTCCCGGTCGAGCGCTGGGACGCCATCATCGCCATCAACCTGAGCAGTGCCTTCCACACCACCCGCCTGGCGTTGCCGGCCATGCGGCAGGCCAACTGGGGCCGCATCATCAACATCGCGTCGGTGCACGGCCTGGTGGGCTCGGCAGAAAAGTCGGCTTATGTGGCGGCCAAGCACGGCATCGTCGGCCTGACCAAGGTCACCGCGCTGGAAACCGCCACCACCGGCGTGACCTGCAACGCCATCTGCCCGGGCTGGGTGCTGACTCCGCTGGTGCAGAAGCAGGTGGATGCCCGCGCTGCCGCGCTGGGCGTGAGCAACGAGGAAGCCACCCGGCTGCTGCTGGGCGAAAAGGAGCCGTCCATGCAGTTCACCACCCCGGACGAGCTGGGCGAACTGGCGGTGTTCCTGTGCGGACCTGCTTCCGGCAATGTGCGCGGCGTGGCCTGGAACATGGACGGCGGCTGGGCGGCCCAGTAACCCCGGGTTCAACGCAGGACGATCGAGCCCGCCACGGTGACCGACACCGTGTCGGTACCAGCCTCCGCCGGCAGGGGCGCATCGGCCATGGCGGCCCTGGCTTCCATCGCCATCATGCGGGGCATGGGACGCACGGACTCGTCGGTCGACGAGATGCTGATCGTGCCCAGTGTGTAGGCCGTGAAACCGAAGGCCTGGGTGACCTCGGTGGCGCGGGCCCGGAACCGCTCGATGGCCTGGGCCTGCACCTCGGATTCGAGTCGCCGGCGTGCATCGCGCGAGAGCGAGAAACCCATGCTGCTGACGGTCAGGCTGGACAGCCTGCCGGCGGTGGCCGTGATCAGCGGAACATCGCGCCCTTCGAGCACCAGCTCGGCAGTGCCCTGCCAACCGTTGATCTTGCCGTCGCGGCCGTACCGGGGCGACACGCCGAATGCACCGCTGCGCACCTCCATCTGCTGACTGCGGGCCTGCGCGCGGGCTGTGGTCAGCGCAGCATCGATGGCGGAGCGCAGCTGGTTCTGCACGACCGACGCGTCGGCGGCCTCGCGGGTGAGCCCCATGCGGACCGTGAGCCAGTCCTGCGCGGCCTCGACATGCCCGCTGGCGCTCAGACTGACCTGCTGCGGCACCGGAGCGGTCTGCGACCAGGCCAGCGGATGCGCGGCGGCGAGCAGCGCCACGACGATGGGAAATACCAGACGTTTCATGCAATCCTTCAGGGTTTGAGCCGGAACTCGATCGTGCCATGGTGGCGCAACTGCTCGCGCATGCGCTGGCGCTCTTCCAGCGACAGGCGATAAGGCTGGAAAGGCTCACCCGCGTTGTCGCTGGACTGTCGCAACGAATCGCGCAGGCGGGGCACAGGTACAGGAGCCGCCGGGGAGCCGACAGCCTCCGGATCACCCGGCAGCGCGGGTGCAGCCGACGGGGACGGGACCTGCGCCGGGGCTTCGCTGACGGCGCTGCCCTGCTCCGGTGGGGGCCGCTGGCCATCGGCCCAGGCCAGGTGAAGGGGCAGTGCGATCAGGCCTGCGCCCATCCAGGTGGTTGCTTTCATCGTTCGTGCCTTGCGGGGTGTGACGGGCCATTGTGCGAGGCGATCCGTTGACACTGGAGGGCGTACCCGCAACTTCTGTAACAGCCTGTCAAAAAAACAAAATCCCATGGCTGACAAGCACTTGGCGCTGCCATACTCGCGTTTGTTACATTTTTGAGAGTCAAGGAATGGCCACCACCAACACCCGTCCCAACAAGGTTCTGGTCGTCGACGACGACGTCCGCATCCGTGACCTGCTGCGCCGGTACCTCATGCAGGAAGGCTTCGAGGTCATGCTGGCGGAAGACGGCAAGGCGCTCAACCGGGTGCTGCAGCGAGACTCGGTGGACCTGATCGTGCTCGACCTGATGATGCCGGGTGAAGACGGACTGTCGATCTGCCGGCGCCTGCGGGCCAACGGCGACCGCACGCCCATCATCATGCTCACCGCCAAGAGCGAGGACGTCGACCGCATCGTCGGTCTGGAGGTCGGTGCCGACGACTACCTGGGCAAGCCCTTCAACCCGCGCGAACTGCTGGCCCGCATCCATGCCGTGCTGCGCCGCCGCCCGCCGACCGAGGTGCCCGGTGCGCCTTCGCAGGACCAGGAAGTGGTCAAGTTCGGGCCGTTCGAGTTCGACCTGAGCCTGCGCACGCTGCGCAAGGAAGGCGCCGACCTGCCACTGACCACCGGCGAGTTCGCCATGCTCAAGGCCCTGGTGCGGCACCCGCGCCAGCCGCTGTCGCGCGAGAAACTGGCCCAGCTGGCCCGTGGCCGGGAATTCGAACCCTTCGACCGCAGCCTGGACGTTCAGGTCTCCCGCCTGCGCAAGCTGATCGAGGAAGACGCCACCTCGCCCCGCTACCTCCAGACGGTCTGGGGCGTGGGCTACGTGTTCGTGCCGGACGGCAACGCCTGATGAGCTTCGAGTCGCGCATCTCCTTCGAGCCATCGGAGACCGGCAACCTGGAAACGGCGCCGGCCCCGCTGGAGGTCCGGCCCACGCGCGGGGTGAGCCTGTTCTGGCGCACCTTCTTCTTCCTCACGCTGCTGCTGATCGGCTGCATCGTGGCCTGGCTGCAGACCTTCCGGGCGCTGGAGTACGAGCCGCGCGCCCTGCAGAGTGCCCAGCAGCTGGCCTCACTGGTCAACCTGAGCCGTGCCGCGCTGGTGCACTCCGACTCGATCGCCCGGGTGTCGCTGGTCAAGACCCTGGCCACCGAGGAAGGCCTGAACATCGCACCCCGCGAACCGACCGACACCTTCGAGCTGCACGACAGCGATCCGCTGAGCCGCAGCGTGGCCGACCGGCTGAAGGCCCGGCTGGGGCCCGACACCGTGGTGGCCCGCGAGGTCAACGGGCAGCCCGGCCTGTGGGTGGGCTTCAGCATCGACGGTGATCCGTACTGGCTGCTGACCGACCCTTCGCGCGTCGGGCCGGTGGCCGGCACCACCTGGCTGATCTGGCTGGCCACGGCCGCCCTGCTCTCGCTGACCGGCGCCGCCCTGATCGCGCGGCTGATCAACCGGCCGCTGAAGATGCTGTCGTTTGCGGCCAGCAGGGTGCGGGAAGGCGACTTCAATGCCAGCCAGCTCAGCGAGGCCGTGGCCACCAGCGAGATCCGCGAGGTCAACATCGGCTTCAACCGGATGGCCCAGCGCCTGTCCAAGATCGAGCAGGACCGGGCGCTGATGCTGGCCGGCATCTCCCATGACCTGCGCACCCCGCTGGCGCGGCTGCGCCTGGAGACCGAGATGAGCGTGGCCGATGCCCAGGCCCGCGAACACATGGCTGCCGACATCGACCAGGTCAACGCCATCATCGACAAGTTCCTCGACTACGCCCGCCCGGACCACATCCAGCTGCAGGAAGTCAGCCTGAACCAGGTGGTGGAGGCCGCGGTGTTCTCGCTCGGCCAGACCGAGGGTCAGGTGATCAATGTCAGCATCCCGGCCGACACGCGGGTCATGGGCGACCCTGTCGAGCTCCAGCGCGTGTTCACCAACCTGGTGGAGAACGCCCAGCGCTACGGACGCCACCCGGTCACCGGGGTGCTGCAGATCGACATCGCGGCCAAACCCATGGACGACACCGTGCTGGTGAAGCTGCGCGACCACGGCAAGGGCGTTCCGCCCGACCAGCTGGCCCAGCTCACCCAGCCGTTCTACCGGGGTGACACCTCGCGCACCTCGGCCACCGGAACCGGCCTGGGGCTGGCCATCGTGGAGCGCGCGGTGGCCCGCATGGGCGGCCGGTTTGCACTGGCCAACAGCAGCACCGGCGGTCTGGCCGCCCACATGAAACTGGTCAAGGCGCCGAGCTGAAACGCCGTTGCCGGCGGGCCGGCGTCAGACCGAGACCAGCAGCGCCACGGCGCGGGTCTCGATAGACAGGCCCTGTCCCACCGGCCCGAGGCGCTCGGCCGTCTTGGCCTTGACGTTCACACGGCCAGCCTCCAGCCCCAGCGCCTGGGCGATACGCGCCACCATGGCCGGAATGTGGGTCGCCAGCTTGGGGGCCTGCGCCACCACGGTACTGTCCACATTCACGATTTCGAAGCCGGCGGCCCGCACGCGCCGGGCTGCCTCGACCAGCAGCACCACCGAATCCGCACCCTTGAAATCCGGGTCGGTGTCCGGGAAGTGGCGGCCGATGTCGCCCAGAGCGGCAGCGCCCAGCAGGGCATCGGTGATGGCGTGCAGCAGGGCGTCGGCATCGGAATGGCCCAGCAGGCCGTGGCTGTGGGGGACGGTGATGCCGCCGAGCACCAGGGGGCGTCCGGGCACCAGGGCATGGGTGTCCCAGCCCTCGCCCACACGAAGGGACAACAGGGGATTCATGTTCGGCTCCTGAGCACGGCCTCGGCCAGTGCGAAATCTTCCGGATAGGTGATCTTGATGTTGCGGGCCGGGCCGGGCACCAGCAAGGGCCGGTGGCCGGCCTGCTCCATGGCGCTGGCTTCGTCGGTGATGCCGGCAAAGCCGTCGGCCTGGCGGGCCTGCAGGGCCGCCGTGAGCGGGCCCAGGCGGAACATCTGCGGGGTCTGGGCCAGCCATTTGTCGCTGCGGTCCACCGTGGCACTCACCCGTCCGTCGGCACTGGCCTTGAGGGTGTCCGGCAGCGGCAGCGCCAGCAGGCCACCCACCGCATCGGGCAGGCAGGCGTCGATCAGCCGATCGATGGCTTGCGGCTCGATCAGGCAGCGGGCAGCGTCGTGCACCAGCACCCAGTCGGTATCGGGCACGCCGCGCTCGCGCAGGGCCAGGAGGCCGTTGAAGACGCTGCCGGCGCGGGTGAGGTCGCCACGCTCCGCCACGCTCACCCGGGCTGGGAGGGCATCGGCCAGGGCGGGCCAGAAATGGTCTCCTGGCTGAACCACCACCACGATGGATGCAATCCGGTCCACGCCGGCCAGGGTCCGCAAGGTGTGCAGCACCATCGGCTGCCCCGCCACGGCCTGGTACTGCTTGGGCACCGGGGCACCGGCCCGTGAACCGCTGCCGGCGCATGGCAGCACCACATGGCACACCGGGGGGAAGGCCGGCGCCGGGGAAGGCTGGTCGGGTATGGGCTGGTCGGGTGCGGTCATGAGTGGGCCCATTCTAAAATCCAGCCATCACACCCCCTGCGGACCGCGCAGGGGGTGTTTGTCTTGCTCGGCCTCTGGCCGCACCCGGCCTATCTCCATGGACCTGCCCAAACTCACACCCGGCAAACGCCACACGCTGCCCCACCCCGGCGGATCGGCCGACGCCCTGCTGCTGGCCCAACTGGCGTCGCGCGAGCGCGCTGCTTCGCGCCTGACGGCCATCGTCACGGCCGATGCCAACGATGCCCAGCGCCTGATCGACGAGCTGGCCTTCTTCGCTCCGGACCTGCGCGTCACCCTGTTCCCCGACTGGGAAACCCTGCCCTACGACACCTTTTCGCCGCACCAGGACCTGATCAGCGAGCGGCTGGCCACGCTGTGGCGCATCTCCCAGCGCGACCACGAAGCCGGCGCCGATGTGGTGCTGGTGCCCGCCACCACCGCGCTCTACCGGCTGGCGCCGCCCTCTTTCCTGGCCGGCTACACCTTCGAATTCAAGGTGCGCCAGAAGCTCGACGAGGCGCGCCTCAAGGCCCAGCTGACCCTGGCCGGCTACAACCATGTCACGCAGGTGGTGAGCCCGGGTGAATATGCGGTGCGCGGTGGCCTGATCGACCTCTTCCCCATGGGCAGCCTGGTGCCGTACCGGGTCGACCTGTTCGACGACGAGATCGACAGCATCCGCACCTTCGATCCCGACAGCCAGCGCAGCCTGTATCCGGTGCCCGAGGTGCGCCTGCTCCCTGGCCGCGAATTCCCCATGGACGACGCGGCGCGCGCCCTCTTCCGCAGCCGCTGGCGCGAGCTGCTCGAAGGTGACCCGACCAAAAGCCGCATCTACAAGGACATCGGCAACGGCGTGGCCACCGCCGGCATCGAGTACTACCTGCCGCTGTTCTTCGAGGAAACCGCCACCGTCTTCGACTACCTGGGCGAACAGGCCACGGTGGTGCTGCACGGTGATCTGGAGCCGGCTTTCCAGCGCTTCTGGCAGGACACCCGCGACCGCCACCGCCTGCTGCAGGGCGACCCGGACCGCCCGGTGCTGCCACCGGAGGCGCTGTTCCTGCAGGCCGAGCAGTTCTACACGCTGGCCAACCAGCATGCCCAGCTGGCCCTGCGACCCGGTGTGGGCGATGTGATCCACAGCGCCTTCGTGCAGACCCTGCCCACGCTGTCGGTGGTGCGCGGCGCCGAGGACCCGCTGGCCCACCTGCAGGCCCATCTGCGCCGCAGCCCGAACCGGCTGCTGCTGCTGGCCGAGAGCGACGGCCGCCGTGAAAGCCTGCTCGACTTCATCCGGGCCAGCGGCATGAGTCCGCCGGTGTTCGACTCGCTGGTCGAATTCCAGGCCAGCGACGAGAAGGTCGGCATGGCCACGGCTGCGCTGACGTCGGGTTTTGCCTGGGTCGAAGGCGGGATCGACTTCGTCACCGAGACCGAACTGTTCTCGGCCGGCCCCACCACCCGCCGCCGCCGCAAGCAGGAACAGGTCAGCGACGTCGAAGCGCTCATCAAGGACCTCTCTGAACTGAATGTGGGCGACCCGGTGGTGCACACCCAGCACGGCATCGGTCGTTACCGGGGTCTGGTCAATCTCGACATGGGCGAGAAGAACGCCGACGGCTCGGCCGCGCTGCAGGAATTCCTGCACCTGGAATACGCCGACAAGGCAGTGCTGTACGTGCCGGTGAGCCAGCTGCAGCTGATCGGCCGCTACACCGGCGTGAGCGCCGACGAAGCGCCGCTGCACAAGCTGGGCAGCGGCCAGTGGGAAAAGGCCCGCCGCAAGGCCGCCGAACAGGTGCGCGACGCCGCGGCCGAACTGCTCAACATCTATGCCCGCCGCGCCGCGCGCCAGGGCCACCCGTTCCGCTACTCGCCGCAGGACTACGAGGCCTTTGCCAACGACTTCGGCTTCGAC
This sequence comes from uncultured Hydrogenophaga sp., assembly GCF_958439165.1. GTDB lineage: Bacteria > Pseudomonadota > Gammaproteobacteria > Burkholderiales > Burkholderiaceae_C > Hydrogenophaga. The sequence continues at coordinate 47,823 of NZ_OY288134.1, forward strand.
GAGACCGCCGACCAGCGTGCTGCCATCCACGCGGTCATCCAGGACATGATCAGCCCGCGCCCGATGGACCGTCTGGTCTGCGGCGACGTGGGTTTCGGCAAGACCGAGGTGGCCCTGCGCGCCGCCTTCGTGGCCGTGACCGGCGGCAAGCAGGTGGCGTTTCTGGCGCCCACCACGCTGCTGGCCGAACAGCACTACCAGACGCTGGTGGACCGCTTTTCCAAGTGGCCGGTGAAGGTGGCCGAGATGAGCCGCTTCCGCACCCAGAAGGAGATCACCGCCGCCATGAAAGGCATCGCGGACGGTTCGGTGGACATCGTCGTGGGCACCCACAAGCTGCTGAGCGAAAAGACGCAGTTCAAGAACCTGGGTCTGCTCATCATCGACGAGGAGCACCGCTTCGGTGTGCGCCATAAGGAGGCCATGAAACAGCTGCGTGCCGAGGTGGACGTGCTGACCCTGACCGCCACCCCCATTCCCCGCACCCTGGGCATGGCCCTGGAAGGCCTGCGCGACCTGAGCGTGATCGCCACCGCACCGCAGCGCCGGCTGGCCATCAAGACCTTCGTGCGCAGCGAGGGCCAGGGCGTCATCCGCGAGGCGGTGCTGCGCGAGCTCAAGCGCGGCGGACAGGTCTACTTCCTGCACAACGAAGTCGAGACCATCGAGAACCGCAAGCAGAAACTCGAAGAGTTCCTGCCCGAGGCCCGCATTGCCGTGGCCCACGGCCAGATGCCCGAGCGCGACCTGGAGCGCGTGATGCGCGACTTCGTGGCCCAGCGCTACAACGTGCTGCTGTGCTCCACCATCATCGAGACCGGCATCGACGTGCCGACCGCCAACACCATCGTCATGAGCCGCGCCGACAAGTTCGGCCTGGCCCAGCTGCACCAGCTGCGCGGACGGGTGGGCCGCAGCCACCACCAGGCCTACGCCTACCTGCTGGTGCCCGACATCGAGAGCCTGACCAAGCAGGCCCAGCAGCGGCTGGACGCCATCCAGCAGATGGAGGAGCTGGGCAGCGGCTTCTACCTCGCCATGCACGACCTGGAGATCCGGGGCGCCGGCGAGGTGCTGGGCGAGAACCAGAGCGGCAACATGCTGGAGGTCGGCTTCCAGCTCTACAACGAGATGCTGTCGGAGGCCGTGCGTTCGCTCAAGGCCGGCAAGGAGCCGGACCTGCTGAGCCCGCTGTCGGTCACCACCGACATCAACCTGCATGCGCCCGCCCTGCTGCCCAACGACTACTGCGGCGACGTGCACCTGCGCCTGTCGTTCTACAAGAAGCTGGCCACCGCCAAGTCCACCGACCAGGTCGATGCGCTGCTGGAGGAGATCGTCGACCGCTTCGGCAAGCTGCCCCCGCAGGCCCAGACCCTGATCGATGTGCACCGCCTGCGCGTGCTGTCGCAGCCTTACGGCGTGGTCAAGGTCGATGCGGCGGCCGGTGTCATCCACATCAGCTTCCGCCCCAACCCGCCGATCGAGCCGATGCGCATCATCGAGCTGATCCAGAAGAACAAGCACATCAAGCTGGCCGGCAACGAGAAGCTGCGCATCGAGAGGTCGCTGCCCGAGGTCAAGGACCGGGTGCAGCTGGTGCGCGACGTGCTGCGCTCGCTCGGCCAGCCCGTGACCACCGCACAAACCGCCTGACGCGGCGCCTGACGCATCGCCTGATCCAACGCCTTCACCTGCCCCATGACATCGCCCCACACCCCCTCCCCCGGCCTGACCGTGCGTGGTTTCACGCCGCCGCTGAAGCTGTCCGACTTCAAGCTGATCGCCTTCGACATGGACTCGACGCTGATCAACATCGAATGCGTGGACGAGATCGCCGATGCCGTGGGCCGCCAAGCCGAAGTGGCCGCCATCACCGAAGCTGCCATGCGCGGCGAGATCACCGACTACAAGGACAGCCTGCGCCGGCGCGTGGCCCTGCTGCGCGGCGTGACGGTGGCCGACATGGAGCGCGTGCTGGCCGAGCGGCTGCAGCTCAACCCTGGCGCCCAGACCCTGGTGCAGGCCTGCAAGGCCGCCGGCCTGAAGGTGCTGCTGGTCTCCGGCGGCTTCACCTTCTTTGCCCACCATGTGCGCGACCGGCTGGGCATCGACTTCGTGCGGGCCAATGTGCTGGAGCTGGAGAGCGGAGCCCACTGCGGCCAGCTCACCGGCCGCATGGTCGACCAGCCATGGGGGGACATCTGCGACGGCGCCGAAAAACGCCGTACCCTGCTGGAGGTGGCCTCGCTGCTGGGCATCGAACCGCGCCAGTGCATCGCCATGGGCGACGGCGCCAACGACCTGCCCATGATGGGCGTGGCCGGCCTGTCGGTGGCCTACCACGCCAAGCCCGCCGTGCGCGAGCAGGCCATGGTGTCCATCGAGCAGGGCGGCCTGGACCGTCTGCTGGAAGTGCTGCGCTGAAGCCGCAGCACCTGGGGTGTGCGGGTCAGCCGCCCGCCCGTCGCACCGTGTGGCCGGCCTTCTGCAGCCAGGCCATGACGCGCTCGACATGGTCGCCCTGGATCTCGATCACACCGTCCTTCACCGTGCCACCGGTGCCGCACACCGCCTTGAGCTGCTTGCCCATGGCGGCCAGCGGCTCGGGCAGCAGCAGAACGCCGCGCACCACCGTCACCGTTTTGCCGCCCCGCCCCTGCGTGGAGCGCGAGACCCGCACCACGCCGTCGCCCTGCGGCAAGGCCGGTGCACCGCAGCGGCAGCTGGCCAGCGGCTGGCGGCACTGCGGACACATGCGGCCAGCCCCGGTGGAATACACCAGCCCGGTGGATGACGATGTCTTTTTCATGGCCGGCATGGTAGCCGGCCGCATACTGGCGGACCCGAACGCCATCCACCCATGAACTTCTCTTACCTGGGCCTGATGCCCTCGCTGGCCGACAGCGCCCGCGCGCTCGGCTTCGACGCGCCCACCCCCATCCAGCAGGCGGCACTCCCCCCGGCCCTTGCCGGTCGCGACCTGCTCGCGACCGCGCCCACCGGCTCCGGCAAGACCGCCGCCTTTGCCCTGCCGCTGCTGCAGCGGCTGCTGTCCACTCCGGTGCCGCAGCGCCGCACCCGTGCCCTGGTGCTGGTGCCCACGCGGGAACTGGCCGCCCAGGTGGGCGAGGTGCTGCGCGCCCTGGCCCAGCCGCTGAACGCCGGACTGCGGACCGCCGTCCTGTTCGGTGGCGTGTCGATCAACCCCCAGCTCATGGGCCTGCGCGGCGGAGCCGACCTGGTGGTGGCCACCCCGGGCCGGCTGCTGGACGTGGTGCGCCACAACGCCCTGCGGCTGGACTCGGTGCAGACCCTGGTGCTGGACGAGGCCGACCGCCTGCTCGACCTCGGCTTTGCCGCCGAACTCGACGCCGTGCTGGCGCTGCTGCCCACGCAGCGACAGACGCTGATGTTTTCCGCCACCTTCGACGACCGCATCCGAGCCCTGGCCGAACGCCTGCTGGGCGACCCGCAGCACATCGACCTGCCGGCCGAAGGCGCCGATGCGCCCCCTGTGATGCAGCGTGCCATCAGCGTGGACGGTGCCCGGCGCACCGCATTGCTGCGGCACCTGCTGGACACCCTTCAGCCGGAGCGCACCCTGGTGTTTGTCGCCAGCCAGCACGCAGCCGACCATGTGGCAGCGAAACTGAACCGGCAGGACCGTTACGCAACCCCGTTTCACGGCGGCCTGAGCCAGGGAGCGCGCCAGGAGGTGCTGGCCGAATTCCGCCAGAAGCGCTGGGACGTGGTGGTCACCACCGACCTCGCGGCGCGCGGCCTGGACATCGAGGACATGCCGCTGGTGGTCAATTACGACCTGCCCCGCTCTGCCGACGACCATGTGCACCGCATCGGCCGTACCGGCCGTGCCGGCCGCAGCGGCCAGGCCATCAGCTTCGTCACCCCGGCTACGCAGGCGCAGTGGAACCTGATCCAGAAGCGCCAGGGCATGAGCCTGCCGCTGGAAGAGCTGCCCGGGTTCGAACCCACCGAACCGGTACCGGTACCGGTACCGGTGCCGGTGCCGGCCGGCCAGGCGGGTCATGACGGAACCGGCGGCGTCAAGGGCAGGCGCCCGAGCAAGAAGGACAAGCTGCGGGCGGCCGCAGCAGCGGCAGCCGGCGGTACGCCCGCGGTCAAACCACCTGGTCGCTGATGACCTGCGTGGTGGGGCGGCTCCCGACAAACGACGGACGCTGCTCCATGCGGTCGCTGTAGGCCGCCAGGTCCGGATAGCGCTGCGGCCAGTCCAGATGGGGCCACCGGACCTTCAGGTAACCCAGCAGGGTCCCGGTGGCCACATCGGCCAGCGTGAAGGCCTGGCCCACACAGAATTCCCGCCCCTCGACCACGCGGGCCAGCTCCCGGAGTGCTCCGTCCACCTTGCGCTGTTGCCGCTCGATCCAGGGCTGGCTGCGGTGTTCCTCGCCGCGGGCGTTCTCGAACAGCTGCAGGATGAGCGCGTCGCACGCGCCGTCGCAGATCACCTCGAAGCGCTTGACCGCGAACCGGGCATCGAGGTCGTCTGGCATCAGGGGCGGCTCGGGGTGCCGGGCCTCGACCCACTCATTGATCAGCCGCGACTCGAACACGCTGCTGCCGTCCGGGCAGATCAGCACCGGCAGTTTTTCCAGCGGGTTCCAGCGCGGCGTCTGGGTGGTGCTGTCCCAGGGAACCTCCGTGATGAGTTCGAACGGAATGCCCTTTTCTGCCAGCTGGATGCGCACCTTGCGCGCATACGGACTGGGCCTGGCACTGAGAAGCAGGTACATGGTCCATCTCCGGAGAACGGCCTTCAGTGTCCGCGCAGCCCGCATGCACCGCCATTGCCGTGCGCTGAAGGCAGGCTTGCACGGCGTTGCAGCCGGACAGGCGTGGATCAGCTGCCCCGATCAGGCGGGTGCAGGCCGGTTGGACCGCCACGGGCGGCGTTCAGCACCCGTTCGATGCTGCGGCAGAGCTCCTCCACCGTGTCCGGCTTGTGGAGCAGCTCGGCCACGCCGACCTGCGAGCTGCGGTGCCGGAGTTCATCGCTGATGTAGCCGGAAGCGATCACCACCGGCACCCGGTGGCCGGCCTCCCGGATGGCAGCCACCAGATCAAGCCCCGACATGCCGGGCATGTTGTGGTCGGTGATGCAGAGGTCGAAGCGGTCGGCCCCCGCTTCCAGGGCCTGCAGGGCGTCGGCAGGCGAGTCGCAGGTGAGCACCTGGTAGCCGCTGCGTTCCAGGAAGCGGCGCACCAGAAAGGCCATCGACTCGTCGTCGTCCACATACAGGATGCGTGAAACCGACGCGCTGACCGACACCGGCACTGGCACCACGGCGGTCGGGTGCTCCGGCCGCTCGGCGCTCCGTTCGGCGCTGTGGGCCGGGAACCAGATGAAAAACCGGGTCCCGACGCCCGGTTCGCTGGCCACGCGCAAGGTGGCACCGTGTTCGGCCAGGATGCCGTGCACCACAGCCAGACCCAGCCCGGTTCCCTGGCCTACCGGCTTGGTGGTGAAGAACGGCTCGAAGATGTGCGACAGCGTGGCCGAGTCCATGCCGCTACCGTTGTCCCGCACCACCAGCTGGATGCCTGTGCCGGTCCAGCCGCAAGGCCGCAGCACTTCCAGCTCGCCCGGACCCGCGGGATCGATGTCGCCCTGCCAGCGGCGGGCCGTCACCGTCACCAGCCCACCGGTCCGGCCCTTGAGGGCCTGCAGGGCGTTGCCGGTGAGGTTGAGCAGCACCTGCTCGATCTGGGTGGGGTTGGCCATGAGCGGCGGCAGATCCGGATCGACCTCCAGCAGCAATTGCGCGCCAGGCGGTACGGCAGCGCGCAGCATGGCTTCGGCTTCGTCCAGCAAGGCGGGCAGCCAGACCACCGAACGCTCGTGGCTCTGACGCCGACCAAAAGCAAGGATCTGCTGGACCAGATCGCGGGCGCGCCGGCCGGCCTTGCGGATCTCCTGCAGGCTGACCGTGCCGGCACTGGTGCCCGAGTCGGCCAGCGCCAGCTCCACATTGCCCAGGATGGCTGCCACGATGTTGTTGAAGTCGTGCGCAATGCCGCCGGCCATGGTGCCCAGCGCCTCCATCTTCTGGGACTCCCTCAGCTGCAGCTCCAGGGAACGCCGCTGCAATTCGGCCCTGACCTCATGCGCCAGCGAACGCAGCACCATCACCGCACCACTGCGGTCACCGGCCTCGTCGAACAGGACCGAGACCGACACCTGAACCTGCTCGATCGAACCGGTGCGCGAGACCAGTTCGACCGGAGCTAGATGCTGGTCCCGAGCGATGTGCACCATCGTGTCCCGGATCAGCTGCTGCGGCGCAGGTGTGTCGCCGGGCTTCCAGCGGACGATGTCGGACAGTGGGCGCCCCAGCGCCAGCGCCCGGGGCCACGCGGTCAGGTCGGCAGCCACCTGGTTCATGAAGAGCACGCTGCCGTTCAGGTCGGTGGCCACGACGCCTTCGGCAATGCCCTGCAGCACCGTGTCCAGCCATTCACTCTGCTGGCGCATCTCGAATTCGGCCACTTGCCGACGCCCGACCTCACGCTTGAGCGCATCGATCTGGTGGTTCAGCGCGACAAACTGCGAGTTGCCCAGCCGCAGCTCGCTCAGCCGGCACCACAGCGTTGCGTGCCCCTGGTCCCCAGGAGGCTCCAGCAGTGCGATTTCCACCCGGCAGGGCATGACCCGCCCGTCGGCGGCCAGAAAGTCCAGCCGCCCCGGCGTCGGTACCGTGCTGCGCAGGCCCTGACGGATCAGCGCCGTGCAGCTGGCCGCATCACCCCGGACCAGCGACGCGAGCTGCTCGACTTCGGCCCCGGGTGTGGTGCGCCCCAGCATGCGCAAGGCGGCCCGGTTGGCCTGCAGCAGCTGCCCTGTCTCGTCGATCAGTAGAACCGGATCCGGCCATGCCAGGAACAGCCGGTCCATTGGAGACGACCGGCGTTCTCCTTCAGACACGGAAATACTCGCGGCCATCGGCTGCATCTGCCTCGGCGCTGGCCTTGAGATAGATGGTGACCCGACAGGTCGGCGCCCCCTGGGCAATGGTCTGGTTCAGCGCCACCTTGGCCCGTCCCAGGTTCTGCGCCGTGATGGTGCCGAACACGTTGGAGGTCATCATGCACATCGAGGGCCGGCCGAGCACCTTGTCCCCAAACGGGCAGGCCCGGTTGCCCAGCACGACGCGGTCTTCGGTCACCTCGATGACGTGGAAGTCACCCTGGATCCGCCGCTTGAGATCCACCAGCACAGCGACCACCTGATCGCGATCGAGCTGCGGGGTGCCCAGCGCCTGGCGGTATTCGGCATCGATCCAGTCCCCCATCCGCTGGCCGACCACGCTGATGAACCCGGACGCCTCGCCGAGGCCGACCACGTTCTCCAGCGTTCCGGCCAGTTCGCGCACCAGGCTGCGCAGGAACAGATCCCGCTCCAGGGTGATTGAAGTCTCGCTGGGCTGTTTCGGTGCCGTGGCATTCATGAAGCCTCCTGACAGACATCCTGCAGAGCCGGGATGGGCGTGTAACCAAAACCGGGGACAACTGAACCCGAGTCGCCAATTTATGCCGAGTCACGCCGCAGGTCGAGAAAGACCCTGAATGTAAGAAGGCGTAAACAACATAGGGTCATCGTACGAGTGACCCGGCGTACAGGCAAGAAAAAAGCCCTTGAACCTGCGTTCAAGGGCTTTGGTCTGGTGGGCGGTGCAGGGTTCGAACCTGCGACCCCTGCCGTGTGAAGGCAGTGCTCTACCACTGAGCTAACCGCCCGATCAGGGTGGCAGCCTGTTGCGGACAACATGTCGCCGAATCTGTCGGAAGCCTCAGATTATAGCCAGCTTTTAAGGTGCTCCGAAAGCAGACCGGAATTTTTTCAGGCGGCTTCTGGCGCCAGTGCACGCCAGACCGTCTTTCCCTTGCTGGCCTTGTCCAGGTCGGCCAGCACACCTTCGTGGGCCCGTGCTTCCTGCTCGTTGGCCTGCAGCACCGGGAGGTCGAACTGGCGCAGGTCCAGCACTTCGGCCGCGCCGGATTCGCCGGGGACGTCACCGCTGTCGATGAGCAGCGCGTCCTGCCCGCGCGTCATGTTGATGTACACATCGGCCAGCAACTCGGCGTCGAGCAGCGCACCGTGCAGCGTGCGGCCGGAGTTGTCGACGCCCAGCCGGTCGCACAGGGCGTCCAGGCCATTGCGCTTGCCCGGGAACATTTCCTTGGCCATGACCAGGCTGTCGGTCACGCCCGCCACCACGCGGCTGATGGGCGGACGGCCCAGGCGCTCCATCTCCTTGTTCAGGAAGGCGATGTCGAAGGGCGCGTTGTGGATGATGAGTTCGGCACCCCGCAGGTACTCGATCAGTTCGTCGGCAATGGCAGCGAACTTGGGCTTGTCGCGCAGGAACTCGTTGCTGATGCCGTGCACCTTCAGCGCGTCTTCGTGGCTGTCGCGCTCCGGGTTGACGTAGTGGTGGAGGTTGTTGCCGGTGAGCTTGCGGTTGAGCAGCTCGACGCACCCGATCTCGATGATGCGGTCGCCGCTGTCGGCCGACAGGCCGGTGGTTTCGGTATCGAGAACGATCTGGCGCATGGGATCAGTGATTCTCTTTGGCGTGGTTGATCGTGTAGCGGGGAATCTCGATCGTCACGTCGGCACGGGCCAGGATCGCCTGGCAGCTCAGGCGCGAATTCGGCTCCAGCCCCCAGGCGCGGTCGAGCAGGTCTTCCTCGGTCTCTTCCTGATCGTTCAGGCTGGCAAAGCCTTCGCGGACCACCACGTGGCAGGTGGTGCACGCGCAACTCATGTCGCAGGCGTGTTCGATGTTGATGCCGTTGTCCAGCAACGCCTCGCAGATGGAGGTGCCGGCAGGGGCGCTGATGGTCTTGCCCTCGGGGGCGTATTCGACGTGGGGCAGGATCTTGATCGTGGGCATGGTGAGGTCAGACTTCTTCGAGTTTCTTGCCGGCCAGGGCTTGCTGGATGCCGCGGTTCATGCGCTGCGCAGCAAAGGCTTCGGTGCCTTTGGCCAGCGCGTCGGTGGCGGCTTCGACCACGGCGGCTTCTTCGCTGGTCACGGCTGCCTGCAGCGCCACCATCAGGGCGTCGACGGCAGCGCGCTCCTCCGGGGTGAGCAGGTCGCCGTCGGCGGCCAGGGCTGAGCCGGTGGCGACCAGCATGCGATCGGCATCGACCCGGGCTTCCACCAGGGCGCGGGCCTGGATGTCCTGCTGGGCGGTGGCAAAGCTGTCCTGCAGCATTGCGGCGATCTGCTCGTCGCTCAGGCCGTAAGCGGGCTTGACGTCGATGCGGGCCTCGACGCCGCTGCCCTGCTCCTTGGCGGTGACCGCCAGCAGACCGTCTGCGTCGACGGTGAAGGTCACGCGGATGCGGGCAGCGCCGGCTGCCATGGGCGGTATGCCCCGCAGCGTGAAGCGGGCCAGGCTGCGGCAGTCGGCCACGAGGTCGCGCTCGCCCTGCACCACGTGCAGCGACAGCGCAGTCTGGCCGTCCTGGTAGGTGGTGAAGTCCTGGGCCAGCGCGGCCGGAATGGGGGTGTTGCGGGGCACGATGCGCTCGACCAGACCGCCCATGGTCTCGATGCCCAGGGACAGCGGGATCACGTCAAGCAGCAGCAGGTCGCCGTCGCGGCTGTTGCCGGCCAGGGCGTTGGCCTGGATGGCGGCACCCAGCGCCACCACCTCGTCCGGGTTGAGGTTGATGAGCGGATCGCGACCGAAGAATTCACCCACCGTGCGGCGGATGACCGGCATGCGGGTGGAGCCGCCCACCATCACCACACCCTGCACGTCTTCGCGCGTGATGCCGGCGTCGCGCAGCACCTTGCGCACAGCGGACATGGTGCGGTCGGTCAGTGTCCGGGTGCAGGCTTCAAAGTCGGCACGGGTCACGTCGCGTTCCACGGCCTGGCCGCCCGCCTGGGCAGCGAAGCGCACGGAATCCTCATCGGTCAGGGCTTCCTTCACGCGCCGCGCTTCGCGGTGCAGGCCGGCCCGCTCGGAAGCGTTGTCCGGCAGGTCCACGCCAGCCTGCGCCAGCACCCAGCCGGCCAGTGCCTGGTCGTAATCGTCACCACCCAGGGCCGAGTCACCGCCGGTGGCCATGACCTCGAACACGCCACGGGTCAGGCGCAGGATCGAGATATCGAAGGTGCCGCCGCCGAGGTCGTAGATGGCATAGACGCCCTCGGAGCCATTGTCCAGGCCGTATGCGATGGCGGCCGCGGTCGGTTCGTTGATGAGGCGCAGCACGTTGATGCCGGCCAGCTGGGCGGCGTCCTTGGTGGCCTGCCGCTGGGCGTCGTCGAAGTAGGCCGGCACGGTGATCACCGCACCGAACAGGTCGTCGTCGAAACTGTCCTCGGCACGGAAGCGCAGCGTGGCCAGGATCTCGGCACTGACCTCCATGGGTGTCTTGCGGCCGGCCACGGTGTCCACCACCGCCATGCCGTTGTCGTCCACCACAACGTATGACAGCTTGTCGACGTCGCCTACCTGGTCACGCCGGCGGCCCATGAGCCGCTTGACCGAGCTGATGGTGTTGGCCGGGTCCTGCACCTGCGCAGCCAGTGCATCGAAGCCGATCTGCCGCCCGGAGCCGCCCTGCGCCGGGTCGAGGTAGCGCACCACACTGGGCAGGATCACGCGACCGTCTTCGGCCGGCAGGCACTCGGCCACGCCATGCCGCACCGATGCCACCAGCGAGTGCGTGGTGCCCAGGTCGATGCCCACCGCCACGCGCCGCTGGTGCGGGTCGAGCGACTGGCCGGGTTCGGAAATCTGCAGAAGCGCCATGGGGGAAATGTCCTACCGGAGAAATCGCCTATTGTCCCTGCTGATCGAGCCGGGCTTCGACGTCGCGGGCAAAGCGCTCAACGAACATGAGGGCTCTGACTTGACGGGCCAGCGCCGGATAGTCCCGCTGCTCGTCAGCCGTGACACGCAGTGCCTCGACCATGCGCCGGCGGGCGGTGGCCACTTCGTCGGCCAGCTCTTCGAGGGCAGCCGTACCGGAAGCGTCGTCGAGCTGCTCGCGCCACTCCATCTGCTGCATCAGGAAGTCCGGCGGCATGGCCGTGTTGCTCTCGGCCTCGATGGGTGCGCCATTCAGCTCACACAGGTAGGCGGCGCGCTTGAGCGGGTCCTTGAGCCGCTGGTGGGCCTCGTTGATGCGCACCGACCATTGCATGGCCAGCCGCTGAGAAGCCGCGTCGGCGGTGGCGAAGCGGTCCGGGTGGACCTGCCGCTGCAGATCTTTCCAGCGCTCGTCCACCAGCGCCCGGTCCAGCCCGAACAGCGGCTCGACGCCGAACAGCTCAAAATCGTTCGATTGCAGGTTCATGAAAAGAAAAGCCGCCAGGGCGCGGACGCACAGGCGGCAGGCAGAAATGAGCGTCGCGCAGGGTCAGACCCTGAAACTCTCGCCGCAGCCGCAGCGGTCACGCTCGTTGGGGTTGTGGAAGCGGAATCCCTCATTCAGGCCTTCGCGCACGAAGTCCAGCTGCGTGCCGTCGATGTAGGCCAGGCTCTTGGGATCGACCAGCACCTTGATGCCGCTGGCCTCGAACACCACGTCCTCCGGAGCGATCTCGTCGGCGTACTCCAGCTTGTAGGCCAGGCCGGAGCAGCCGGTCGTCTTGACACCCAGGCGCACACCCACGCCCTTGCCCCGCTTGGCGATGTAGCGGGTGACGTGGCGGGCAGCAGATTCGGAAATCGTGATGGCCATGGTGATCAGTGAGCGGCGCCGTCGCCGTGCTTCTTGCGGTAATCGTCCACGGCGGCCTTGATGGCGTCTTCGGCCAGGATGGAGCAGTGGATCTTCACCGGCGGGAGGGCCAGCTCTTCGGCGATCTGGCTGTTCTTGAGCGCAGCGGCCTCGGCCAGCGTCTTGCCCTTCACCCACTCGGTCACCAGCGAGCTCGACGCAATGGCCGAACCGCAGCCGTAGGTCTTGAAACGGGCATCCTCGATCACGCCGGTGGTCGGGTTGACCTTGATCTGCAGCTTCATCACGTCGCCGCAGGCGGGTGCGCCCACCATGCCGGTGCCCACGGTGTCGTCGCCCTTGTCGAAGGAACCGACGTTGCGGGGGTTCTCGTAGTGGTCAACGACCTTTTCGGAATAAGCCATGGTTGTTCTCCTGATGCGTGGGTGTCAGTGGGCAGCCCACTGGATGGTGGAGATGTCGATGCCGTCCTTGAACATCTCCCACAGGGGAGAGAGTTCGCGCAGCTTGGCCACGTTCTCGCGGATGGTCGCGATGGCGTAGTCGATCTCCTGTTCGGTGGTCCAGCGGCCGATGGTCATGCGAAGGCTGCTGTGGGCCAGTTCGTCGCTGCGACCCAGGGCCCGCAGCACGTAGCTGGGCTCCAGGCTGGCAGAAGTGCAGGCCGAGCCGCTGGAAACCGCCAGGCCCTTGATGCCCATGATCAGCGACTCGCCCTCGACGTAGTTGAAGCTCATGTTCAGGTTGTGCGGGACGCGGCGGGTCTCGTGGCCGTTGATGAACACCTCCTCGATGTCCTTGAGGCCGGCCAGCAGGCGGTCCTGCAGGGCACGGATGCGCGCGTTCTCTTCGTGCATCTCGGCCTTGGCAATGCGATAAGCCTCGCCCATGCCCACGCACTGGTGGGTGGGCAGCGTGCCCGAACGCATGCCGCGCTCGTGTCCGCCGCCGTGCATCTGCGCCTCGATGCGGATCCGCGGCTTGCGGCGCACGTACAGGGCACCGATGCCCTTGGGGCCGTAGGTCTTGTGCGAGGTCAGGCTCATGAGGTCGACCGGCAGGATCTGCATGTCGATGTCCACGCGACCGGTGGCCTGGGCGGCGTCCACATGGAAGATGACGCCCTTTTCGCGACAGATGGCGCCGATGGCGGCGATGTCCTGAATGACGCCGATCTCGTTGTTCACGAACATGACCGAAGCCAGGATGGTGTCAGGCCTGATGGCAGCACGGAAGGCGTCGAGGTCGAGCAGGCCGTCGGCCTGCACGTCCATGTAGGTCACTTCAAAACCCTGGCGCTCCAGCTCGCGGCAGGTGTCGAGTACCGCCTTGTGTTCGGTCTTGACGGTGATCAGGTGCTTGCCCTTGCCCTTGTAGAACTGGGCTGCACCCTTGATGGCCAGGTTGTTGGACTCGGTGGCACCGCTGGTCCAGACGATCTCGCGCGGATCGGCGTTGAGCAGCGCGGCCACTTGCTCGCGGGCAGTCTCCACGGCCTTCTCGGCTTCCCAGCCCCAGGCGTGGCTGCGGGAGGCCGGGTTGCCGAAGTGCTCGCGCAGCCAGGGAATCATGGCGTCCACCACGCGCGGGTCGCACGGGTTGGTGGCGCTGTAGTCCATGTAGATGGGGAAGTGGGGAGTGCTCATGGCTGGCAGACGTGGGCTGGCTGAAATGGATAAGGGTCCGACCGGCCGCTGACGCGGCACTGAAGCTCGAAAAAGCCCCTGTCGCCAGAGTGGCGACGGTCGGAGTCGGTCACTTCGAGAAGGCGGCGCCTCCCAGGGCAAAGACCGAGTTCGGAGCGTTCACGCGGATGGGCTTGACCACCGGCGCCGAGGAAATGGCGCGCTTGATCATCGGCGCGTTCTCCACCACGACACCCTTGGCCAGCTGCTCGTCGACCAGGGATTGCAGGGAGACGGAGTCGAGGAAATCGACCATCTTGGCGTTGAGCTGTGCCCAGAGTTCGTGGGTCATGCAGCGGTTGCCCTCGCCCAGACAGTTTTCCTTGCCGCCGCACTGGGTGGCATCGATCGGTTCGTCCACCGACACGATGATGTCGGCCACGGTGATGTCCGACGCTTTCCGGCCCAGCGTGTAACCGCCGCCGGGACCCCGGGTGGACTCCACCAGCTCATGGCGGCGCAGCTTGCCGAACAGCTGTTCCAGGTACGACAGGGAGATCTGCTGACGCTGGCTGATGGCAGCCAGGGTGACCGGCCCATTGTTCTGACGCAGGGCCAGATCGATCATGGCTGTGACCGCAAAGCGGCCTTTGGTTGTGAGGCGCATCTTCAAGCTCCTTCGTTTGTTGGCTTGACCATCGTGGTTTGGTCAGAAGGCTTTCGCCCCGGACCCCGTTCCCACCCGCCCGACCTGTTGGTCTTTATCGAAGGCTTTTCCCGACTGTTTTCGTCGAGTTTAGATCAAAAGCCTAGTGTTTTGATCGGCATTTTAGCGTTCAGAACGGTTTTGTCCAAGACAAACTGCACAAGCTTGTCTATCGGGTCCATAGCCAAAAGCGAACACCCCGGGGGTATGCGGCTGCAACGCCGGTCAGCCACCCGAATCGGTGCCGGTGGCACCGAAAACCTGGGCTTTGAGGCGCGCCAGCTGATCGCGCGCCTGCGCAGCTTTCTCGAATTCGAGATTGCGGGCGTGTTCCAGCATCTGCTTCTCGAGGCGCTTGATTTCCCGCGCCACGTCACGCTCGTCCATGGCGTCCACCGCGGCGCGTTGCGCGCTCTCGGCGGCCAGGCGGTCGGCCTCCTTGCCCGCCTTTTCGCTGTACACGCCATCGATCAGGTCCTTGATGCGCTTGTTCAGCGCCTTGGGCTGGATGCCCATGGCCAGGTTGTGCGCGATCTGCCGGGCGCGGCGGCGCTCGGTCTCGCCGATGGCCAGCTTCATGGAATCGGTGACCTTGTCGGCATACAGGATGGCCCGACCGTGCAGGTTGCGCGCCGCCCGGCCGATGGTCTGGATCAGGCTGCGCTCCGAGCGCAGGAAACCTTCCTTGTCCGCGTCCAGGATCGCGACCAGCGACACCTCGGGAATGTCCAGTCCCTCGCGCAGCAGGTTGATGCCGACCAGCACATCGAAGGTGCCCAGTCGCAGATCGCGCAGGATCTCCACCCGCTCCACGGTGTCGACATCACTGTGGAGATAACGCACCTTCACGCCGTTCTCGGTCAGGTAGTCGGTGAGCTGCTCGGCCATGCGCTTGGTCAGCGTCGTGATCAGCACCCGCTCGTTCTTCTCCACCCGGATGCGGATCTCCTGCAGCACGTCGTCCACCTGGTGGGTGGCGGGCCGGACCTCGATCTCGGGGTCGACCAGACCGGTCGGCCGCACCAGCTGCTCGACCACCTGACCGGCATGGGTGTTCTCGTAGTCGGCCGGTGTGGCCGACACGAAGACGACCCGGCGCATGCGAGCCTCGAACTCCTCGAACCGCAGCGGCCGGTTGTCCAGCGCACTGGGAAGCCGGAAACCGTACTCCACCAGCGTGGTCTTGCGTGCCCGGTCGCCGTTGTACATGCCGCCGAACTGGCCGATGAGCACATGGCTCTCGTCCAGGAACATCAGTGCGTCCTTGGGCAGATAGTCGGTCAGGGTGGACGGAGGCTCGCCCGGGAGCGATCCGGCCAGGTGGCGGGAGTAGTTCTCGATGCCTTTGCAATGCCCCACCTCGCTGAGCATCTCCAGGTCGAAGCGGGTACGTTGTTCCAGCCGCTGCGCCTCCACCAGCTTGCCCATGCCCACCAGCTCCTTCAGACGCTGATCGAGCTCCAGCTTGATGCTCTCCACCGCATTGACCACCTGCTCGCGGGGGGTCACGTAGTGGCTGCTGGGGAAGACGGTGAAGCGGGGAATCTTCTGGCGCACCCGGCCGGTGAGCGGATCGAACAGCTGCAGGCTCTCGATCTCGTCGTCGAACAGCTCGATGCGGATCGCCATCTCGGAGTGCTCAGCGGGGAACACATCGATGGTGTCGCCGCGAACCCGGAACTTGCCGCGGGAAAAGTCCTGTTCGTTGCGGGCGTACTGCATCCGCACCAGCTGGGCGATCAGGTCGCGCTGGCCGAATTTGTCGCCGACCCGCAGCGTCATGACCATCTGGTGATAGCTCTCGGGCTTGCCGATGCCGTAGATGGCCGACACGGTGGCCACGATGACGACGTCCCGCCGCTCCAGGATGCTCTTCGTGCACGAGAGCCGCATCTGCTCGATGTGCTCGTTGATCGCGCTGTCCTTCTCGATGAACAGGTCGCGCTGGGGCACGTAGGCCTCGGGCTGGTAGTAGTCGTAGTAGCTGACGAAATACTCGACCGCGTTCTTCGGGAAGAACTCGCGGAACTCGCTGTAGAGCTGGGCCGCCAGCGTCTTGTTGGGTGCAAACACGATGGCCGGACGGCCCAGCCGGGCGATCACGTTGGCCATGGTGAAGGTCTTGCCCGAGCCGGTGACGCCCAGCAGCGTCTGGAACACCTCGCCGTCGTTCACGCCATCGACCAGCTGATCGATGGCCTGGGGCTGATCGCCAGCCGGCGGGTACGGCAGGAACAGCTCGAACGGCGAGCCAGGGAAACGCACGAACTCCCCCTCCGGGGGCGATTCGGGCACCACTTCTTGCAGCAGGGAGACAGGCATGGGCAAATTGTGCCGGAAGGAACATGCCGGTATCCGAGCGGTGGCTTGCCCGGGACAAATACTCATCTTGCGGTATTGGACTACCCCTACCGGTTGGGAACACTCGCAACCCAGGTTGGGCGGATACCTTCACCGCACTGCCTGCAGGGCACGCCGCCGCCCCCCAGACCGTCGGCCCCCATCCTCCGAAGGGCCCACGTCATGGAGTTGCGAATGAACCGTTCTGACCGATCCAGTTCCGCCAACCCCGCCGATCCGCCGGATTCAGGCCTCAGCATTTCGGGCAGCGTGCTGCACCGATCCGAAAGCCCCGCCGGGTCCACCCGACGGGTCACGGGTGTCTGGTTCGGCCCTACGGCCGCCCATCCAGGCGCCCTGCTGGCCGGGCAGCATGGCGAACTCCGCATGGAGGTGGACGGAACCTACCGCTACCGCACCACCCTGAGCCAGGCCGTCCTCGAGGCCGGCGGGGGATGCTGCGGCTCCATCGCAGAGTCGTTCACCCTCAACCTGAGCGACTCCGCCGGCAGCTCCTGCGTGGCCCAGCTGAACCTGGCCATACGGGCATCAGCCCGCGGGCTGGAGCTGGTCCCATCGTTCAAGGTGCTGTCGACCGTCACCGAACGCTACTGCCTCACCGCCCAGAACGGCCTCGCCCTGCTGTGCATGGAGACCGGAGAGCACTTTGAAATGTGCCGTCTGGACACGCCGCTGTCGGCGGTGGCCCGCTCCCACAACCGCGAGTTCTTTGGCGTCGGCGGACAGCATCTGCTGCGCATCGATCCCATCAATGGCAACACGATCTGGATCGGCATACTGGCCCAGCCGCGGAGGATCGCGGCTTTGGATGCAGCGCCGGACGGCATGCTGTACGGCATCGATGTGCAGGGCGATCTCTACCGCATCCAGCCCTCCAACGGATCGACCGGCCTGCTGGTGCGCCTGGGGCTGCCCTCGTTGTCCAGAGGCGCCATTGCGCATGTCGACAACCGCCTGCTGTGGACCGCAGCAGACAACCGGCTGCATGCCTACGACCTCGCCACCGGGGAGCACTCCATCGCCCTGGCCGAACTTCAGCCGATGGCCCCGGTCACGCTCCACGAACGCGTGCTGGCCATGATGCCGTCGATGGATGGCAGTCTTTTCCTGGCAACAGCCGAAGGCGTCGTCGGCATCAACCTGGCCACGGGTGGCTGGCGGGCCACCGGGATGCGCGGGCGCCTGGATGAGCTCATGGGCACCGGCGTTCCTTCAGGGCCGGTGTGGGGAGGACGGGAACCGGGCCAGCCGATGGCCAACGATCAACCGTCGGACTGGGGCGGCCTCTGGCCAGTGCTGCAGCCCCACTGATCAGCCCAGGCAGGCGCGCGCCAGCCGGCCCACGCCCTCGCGGATCTGGTCGACCGGTGCGGTGGCAAAACTCAGCCGCAGTGTGGAGGGATCGGGATCGCGGGCGTAGAACGGGGCGCCCGGCACGAACGCCACCCCCTGATCGATGGCAGCTTTGGCCAGCGCAGCACCATCGGCCACCCGGCCGCCCCGTCCGGTCAGCCGGGCCCAGATGAACAGGCCGCCCTGCGGCTCCACGAATTCGATGGCGTCGCCCAGCTGCTCGCGAAGCGCCGCGGCCATGGTGGCCGCGCGCTCGGCATAGACGCTGCGCACCTGGGCCAGGGTGGCCGGCATGCGCCCGGCGGCGAGGTAGCGTGCCGCCGTGGCCTGGGCGAAGGTGCTGGTGTGCGCATCGCTGAACTGCTTGCACATGGTGGCCTTGGCCAGCAACTCCTGGGGAGCGACCATCCAGCCCACGCGCAGGCCGGGGCTCAGGACCTTGCTCAGGGAGCCGCAGTGCACCAACCGGTCGCGGGCACCGGGCACGCTGTCGGCCAGCGCCAGCAGGCTGGGCGGCGGGGCATCACCGAAATACAGGTCGCCGTAGGGGTCGTCCTCGACGATCAGGGTGTCGTGCCGCACCGCCATCTCCAGAACCGCCTTGCGGCGCTCCAGGTCCATCAGTGCGCCGCTGGGGTTGCCGAAGGTCGGGATGAGGTAGACAAACTTCGGCTTGTGCTCGGCGATCAGCGACTCCAGCACGTCGGTGCGGGCGCCCTGCCCGTCCACCGGCACCGTGATCAGCTCGGCGCCATAGAGGCGGAAGCACTGGATGGTGGCCAGGAAGGTCGGGCCTTCCACGATCACCTTGTCACCGGGGGAAATCAGCGTCTTGCCCAGCAGGTCCAGCGCCTGCTGGCTGCCGGTGGTGACGATCAGGTCGCTGGCGGCCACGCCTGGCACGCCCTTGGACGCCATGAAGCCGGCGATCTGCTCGCGCAGGGGCTGGTAGCCCTCGGTTGCACCGTACTGCAGCGCAGCGCCTGGCTCGTGGGTCAGGGCCTGCTCGGTGGCGGCGCGGATGCCCTCCACATCGAACAGGGCGCTGTCGGGGAAGCCACCGGCAAAACTGACGATGCCGGGCTTGCCCAGCAGCTTGAAGAGTTCGCGGATGGCGGAGGTCTCGACATTGTTCAGTCGATCGGCAAACGGCGTGGTGAACGGCATGGCAGGGACCGGCAGATGGAAAAACGCCATTGTCGCCAATCTCCGCCGGGTACCCGGGCGGGCTAGACTGCGCGCCCATGAACCGCACACAGATCGAGTCGTTCTTTGCCATCCTGCGCGATGCCAACCCGCAGCCGCAGACCGAGCTGGAGTACACCAGCGTGTTCGAGCTGCTGGCGGCGGTGCTGCTGTCGGCGCAGGCCACCGATGTGGGTGTGAACAAGGCCACCCGCAAGCTGTTTCCGGTGGCCAACACCCCGCAGGCCATCCTGGACCTCGGGCTGGAGGGGCTGGAGTCTTACATCCGCACCATCGGCCTGTACCGCAGCAAGGCCAGGCACCTCATGGAAGCCTGCCGCATCCTGGTGGAGCAGCACGGCGGCGAGGTGCCGGGCACCCGCGAAGCGCTGGAGGCCCTGCCCGGCGTCGGCCGCAAGACCGCCAACGTCGTGCTCAACGTGGCCTTCGGGCAGCCGACCATGGCGGTCGACACCCACATCTTCCGGGTCAGCAACCGCACCGGTCTGGCGCGCGGCAAGACGCCGCTGGCGGTCGAGCTGCAACTCGAGAAACGTGTGCCGGCCGAATACGCGGTCGACTCGCACCACTGGCTGATCCTGCACGGCCGCTATGTGTGCCAGGCCCGCAAACCGCAGTGTCCGACGTGCCAGGTGTCGCACCTGTGCGGCTTCAAGGACAAGACGAAGTCCTGAAGCCGCCCCGCAGACTCACCAGCGCAGCAGGGTCCAGCCCCCCGGCGCGGGCGCATCCTGCGGCCATTCATGCGCGCCGGCCACAGGGCGGTGCCCATGCACGCGAAGGAACTGCGCAGCACGGATGACGCCGGCATGCGTGACCCATACCGCGTGGCTGCCACCGACCTGCGCCAGGGCCTCACGGGTGTCGGCCAGGGCAGCCGCCACCCTGTCGATCACCGCCTGGGTGGACTCGAGACCGCCAAACCGGTGTTGTGCGAAGTCGGTCATCCAGTCATCGAATGCCGACCGGGGGATGTCGTCCCAGGGCTGCTGCTCCCAGCGGCCGAAGTTCATTTCGTTCAGGCGCACGTCGACCTCAGGCGCAGGCAGATCGGGCCGATGACGCCGCAGCGCATGCGCCAGCTGGTGGGTACGCTGCAGGCCGGACATCCACACCAGCGTGGGACGGGCCGGCACCACCTCGGCGAGATCGAAGGCCGCACCGGCCGTGGCGCCGGCCAGCGCAGGTGCATCGGTGATGCCGTAACAGAGCCCCGGTGGCAGATCGACCTGAGCGTGCCGCAGCAACCACAGATTCATGCCGGCCACCCCGAGGCCAGCGCCACCCCCATGAGGAACATGGCCTCGCAGACCTGCTGGGTGGCGCCCAGACCGTCGCCGGTGAAACCCTGCAGCCGCCGCGCCAGCAGGCGCCGCATCCACAGCAGACCGACAGCCGCACCGACCATGCCCGCGAGCCAGAGCGGCATCGACACCAGCCAGCCAGCCAATGCCAGTGCGGCACCGCACCACACCAGCCCGGCCAGCAGGCTGGCCAGCCCGATGCGGTCGGCCAGCGGCTTGCTCTTGGAGCGCGGCGTGTCGCCCACATGCGGCAGGGTGCGGATGATGAACAGCGGCGCCGTGCGCGAGACGACATGGGCCAGCCAGCAGCAGGTCACCGCCAGCCAGGGGTCGATCTGCGCCAGCAGGGCCAGCAGCGCCAGCTTGGAGAGCAGGCCCAGCACCAGCGCGATGGCGCCGAAACTGCCGATGCGCGAGTCCTTCATGATGTCCAGGGCCCGCTCACGGTCGTAGCTGCCGCCCAGGCCGTCGGCCAGGTCGGCCAGCCCGTCTTCGTGGAAGGCCCCGGTGAGCAGCACGCTGAACACGGTGCAGCCCAGTGCCGCCACCCAGGCCGAAGCCGGCACCGGCGGCAGCAGGAGCAGCAGCCCTGCCAGCACCGCTGCGCTCAGCCCTCCCACCAGCCAGCCCACCCCGGGAAAGTGGGCGGTGCTGGCCCGCAGCATCTCGGGGCTGTAGCCCACCCAGTCCGCGAGCCGGCCGGTGACCGGTATGCGGGTGAAGAACTGCACCGCCAGCAGGTAGTGGCGCAGGGCCTGGATCATGGGCGGGCAGCCTCCGGCACCTCGCCCCGGGACACACCGGCCGATTCGAAGCTGGCCATCTCGCGCAGGATGGCACAGGCGCTCTGCAGCAGCGGCCAGGCCAGTGCGGCACCGGACCCCTCGCCCAGGCGCAGGCCCAGATCGAGCAGCGGTTCAGCGCGCAGGTGGGTCAGCATGAGCGCATGGCCGCGCTCGCCCGAGCGGTGGGCAAACACGCAGCGCTGCAGCACGTTCGGCTCCAGGGCCGCTGCCACCATGACCGCCGACGAAGCGATGAAGCCGTCCACCACGATCACGCGGCGCTGCAGGGCCGCCTCGATGACCGCGCCCACCAGGGTCGCGATCTCGAAGCCGCCGAAGGCCGCCAGGGCCTGCAGCGGCAGCACCGCCTCGGCATGGCGGGCCAGCACATCGCGCAGGATGCCCATCTTGCGCTGCACACCGTCGGCGTCGAGCCCGGTGCCGGCGCCGGTGACATCCGCCACGTCGAGCCCGGCCAGACGGGCCAGAAGCAGCGACGCGGCCGACGTGTTGCCGATGCCCATTTCACCCAGCAGCAGGGCGTTGCCCGGCAAGCCCCGCACCACCGCCCTGCCCTGCGCGATGGCCTGCGCACATTCGGTCCGGTTCATGGCCGGGCCTTCAAGAGCGTCGCGGGTGCCGGGACCCACCCGCGCCAGCACCAGGCCCGGTCGGGCCGGCAGCTCGCGCCGCATGCCGCAGTCGACCACGGTCAGCCCGATGCCATGCTGGCGGGCCAGCACGCTGACGGCTGCGCCGCCCGACAGGAAGTTCTCCACCATCTGCCAGGTCACGTCGGACGGGAACGCCGAGGTGCCGCGCGCGGCCAGCCCGTGGTCGCCGGCACACACCAGCATCTGCGGCTGCTCGAGCACCGGTGCATGGCTGCCCAGGATGCTGCCGATGCGCAGGCCCAGCGCCTCCAGCCGGCCCAGCGAACCCAGCGGCTTGGTCTTGTTGTCGATCCGGTGCTGCAGATCGGCAGCCAGGGCCGTGTCGGTCAGGTCGGGAACAGGGGGAATGAGCAGAGCGTCGTCGGTCATGGTGCGCCAGTGGGAAGGATGAGTCGGTCCAGCACGCCAGGCTGGAAATGGGTTTCGATGAAGTCGGCCAGCCCGTCGAACACCCGGTCCAGGCCGGGCGCGCTGCCGCCGAACAAGGCCTGCAGCACCCGTTCGTCCTCGAACAGGCCATGCAGGTAGAGGCCCAGGACATGGCCTTGCGGATGCATCCAGGCCAGCCCCGGCAGCACCTCGGTGGCGCCCTGCCCGGCGGCCTGCATGGCCGGGTGGAGCGCGGTCTGGCCGTGGTGGATCTCGTAGCCGGCCACGGTCACGCCGCCCAGCGCCGACCAGGGGGATGCGTGGGTGCCGGTGCAGTCGCCCAGCGTGGTCTCGGTGCGGCGCACCGTCTTGTCCGGCTCGAAGGTGGTCACCAGCGGCAGCAGGCCGAGGCCCGGTGCGTTGCCGTCGATGCCGTGGGTGTCGATCAGCGCCTCGCCCAGCATCTGCAGGCCGCCACAGATGCCCAGCACCGGGCGTCCGGCGTCGGCATGGGCCACCACCGCGCGGTCCAGGCCCTGCCGGCGCAGCCAGGCCAGATCGCTGGCGGTGGCCTTGCTGCCGGGCAGGATGATCCAGTCGGCCCCTGCGCAATCCGCCGGGCTGCGCGCCCAGACCAGCCGCACACCGGGCAGGTTGCGCAGCGGCTGGAATTCGTCGAGGTTGCTGATGCGCGGGTAGGCCAGCACCGCCACGGTCAGCCGTACCTCGCCGCTGCTGCGGCTGCGGTCGTCGAACACGCCGTCCTCTTCGGGCAGGCCGTGCTGCCACCACATCGGCAGCACCGCCACCGTGGGCACACCGGTGAGCTGCTGCAGCTGCTCGGGGCCGGGCGCCAGCAGCGCGGCATCGCCGCGAAAGCGGTTGAGCACGAAGCCGTCGAAGCGAGCCTGGTCGTCCTCCGGCATCAAGGCCCAGGTGCCGTACAGGTGGGCGAACGCGCCGCCCCGGTCGATGTCGGTGACCAGCAAGCAGCGCGCATCGGCGTGCCGCGCCACCCGCAGGTTGACGATGTCGCTGTCCATCAGGTTGATCTCGGCCGGCGAGCCGGCGCCTTCGATCACCACCACATCGTTCTCGGCGCGCAGCTCGTCCAGGGCCTGGGCGATGGCCGGCCACACATGCAGGCTGCGGCCGCGCCAGGGCATGTCAGACAGGCCCTGGCTCACCTGCCCCAGCAGCACCACCTGGCTGCGGGTGTCGGCTTCGGGCTTGAGCAGCAGCGGGTTCATGCGCACATCGGGCTCGGCCCGCGCCGCCAGCGCCTGGAAATACTGCGCCGACCCGATCTCGCCACCGGCCACCACACGGGCGTTGTTGCTCATGTTCTGCGCCTTGAAGGCGGCCACCTTCAGACCCTGGCGCGCATAGTGCCGGCACAGCGCGGTGGCCAGCCAGCTCTTGCCGGCGCCGCTGGTGGTGCCCAGCACCATGACGCAGCGGGCGGTCATGCGCCAGCCCCGCACACGGTGTGGCCGGCCGGCGACCCCACTGCCCGATCCAGCGCCTGCAGCGCAGGCGGCGGCAGCACCGCCATACGGTACCAGCCGGGCATGCCGAGGGAGGCCGCGTCGCGCAGGCCGATGCCGTGGCGACGCAGACCGGTCAGGTCCAGCGGCCGGGGCGGCTGCACGCACAGGAAAGGTGTGTCGCCGGGCTGGCAGTGCCAGCCCCGGGCCTGCAACCAGTCCAGCTGCAGGCGTTTCCATTCGCGCAGCACCGGCAGGGTGCCGGCGAGCCAGCGCTGCACCGCCGGGGTGGTCCATGCCGACAGCAGCGCCACGCCCTCGGCACCCAGCACCCACGAGGGGGCGGCGGCTTCCAGCGCCTGCACCGCGTCGGCCGAGCCGACCGGTGCCAGCGCATAGGCAGCCCGCACGCCGGTCAGCCCCAGGGCCTTGTTGGGTGTCCAGAGCTGCCACAGGTGGCTGCGCTGCCCGGCGTCGAGGCTGGGAGCGCCGCTCAGGCGCAGCGGTTCGTAGGCGGCATCCAGCACCCGCCAGGCCTGGCCCGCCTGGCCCGAATGGCCGGCAATGAGCTGCAGCAATCCGGGTTCGTGGCGGCCGGTCGGGCTGGCCGGCTCGCACAGCCATGCCAGGCCAGCCGCCTCCAGCGTTTCGGTGCGCTGCAGGCCGGCCACGCCGGCGGCATGGGCGTAATCACCGTAGGCTGCGGGTGGCCACCAGGCCCGGCGCACGCCACGCCGGCTGGCGCAGTGGCTGATCCGCATGATGAGTTCGCTGGCACTGCCGCCGATCACCACCCGCCCGGCCGGCACCCGGTGGAAACGCCCCAGCGCCTCGCGCAGCGCGGCATAGGCCGGGTCGGGGTAACGGCAGCGGTCGGCCAAGCGCACGGCCACCAGCGCAGCGGGGCAAGGGCCGACGGCATTGGCATTGACGGAAAAGTCCCAGCGCAGCGGCGAGCCGCCATCCGGCCCGCCGTGCACGCGTTTCATCGGGGTCATGCCGGCCACCCAGGAAACCAGGCCAGCAGCAGGGCTGCAGCAGCCGTCAGAACCATCAGCGCAACGGCCCGGCCGCCCAGCCGCAGGGCCAGCGTCACATCGGCGGCCTGCGCCGTGCGCCCGGCCGGGTGCAGCACGTAGTGGCCGGGCTTGGACAGCCGCACATCCGCCAGATGGGCCAGGGCCGCCATCGGCCAGCCGCTGTTGGGGGACGGTGTGAGGGCCGCGTCGCTGCGCACCCGGGACCAGTTCAGCGCGCCCCGGCCGCCCGGCGCCGCGAGCCACAGCAAGGCCGCAGTGATGCGGGCCGGCAGCCACGACAGCAGATCGTCGGCGCGGGCAGCGCAGCACCCGGCCCAGGTCCAGACGCGCCCTCCCCGCTCGCCCCGGTAACCCCACATGGCGTCGGCGGTATTGGCGAACCGGTAGACCGCCGCACCAGGCAGACCCGCCACCAGGAACCAGAAGACCGGGGCCACCACCGAATCGTTCAGGTTCTCGGCCAGGGTCTCCATGGCGGACTCGCGCACCTGCACTTCGTCCAGCCGGTTCACATCGCGGCTCACCAGCCAGGCCAGCCGGTCGCGGCCGGCCTGCAGACCGGCCGAGAGCGCCTGCTCCACGGCCCGCACCTCGTCGGCCAGCATGCGCCAGGCCAGCATCGGCTTGAGCATCAGGCCCAGCAACAGGCCGGTCAGCCAGCCGGGTCCGCCGGACACCAGGCGACTCAGCGCCCAGGCCAGCGCTCCCACGACCAGGGCACCCGCCAGCCAGGCCAGCGCACCCCGAAGCGCGGTCTGCCATGCAGACGCGCGCTGGGCATCGGCCGGCGCCGGAGCAATGCGGTCTCCGGCCCAGCCCAGGTAACGGCCCATCCAGACCACCGGGTGCCAGCGGGCCGGCGGTTCGCCCCAGACCCGGTCGACCGCCAGCGCCACCAGCAGGGCCAGCGTGGTGGCCATGACGGCATCGGCGAACTCGGCGGGCAGCGGCATGGTCGATCAGGCGCGGCGGGCGGTGATGCCCAGCTTGTCGAGCAGCGCCATGTCGGCCGCCACGTCCGGGTTGCCGGTGGTCAGCAGCTTCTCGCCGTAGAAGATGGAGTTGGCACCGGCCAGGAAGCACAGGGCCTGCACGGCTTCGCTCATCTGCTGTCGGCCGGCCGACAGGCGAACGCGGGCGCGCGGCATGGTGATGCGGGCCACCGCGATGGTGCGGACGAATTCCAGCGGGTCCAGATCGGGCTGGTCGGCCAGGGGCGTGCCCTCGACCTTCACCAGGTTGTTGATGGGCACCGATTCCGGGTAGTCGGGCGACAGGTTGGCCAGCTGGGCCACCAGGCCGGCGCGCTGGCGGCGCGACTCGCCCATGCCCACGATGCCGCCGCAGCAGACCTTCACACCGGCACCGCGCACCCGCTCCAGCGTGTCCAGGCGGTCCTGGTAGTCGCGGGTGGTGATGATGTCGCCGTAAAAATCGGGCGCGCTGTCCAGGTTGTGGTTGTAGTAGTCCAGGCCGGCATCGCGCAGGGTTTCCGCATGGCCTTCGTTGAGCATGCCCAGGGTGGCGCAGGCTTCCAGGCCCACGTCCTTCACGGCCCGCACCAGCTCGGCCACCGCCTCCACGTCGCGGTCCTTCGGCGCACGCCAGGCAGCACCCATGCAGAAACGAGTGGCGCCCGCCGCCTTGGCGCGCTCGGCAGCCTCGCGCACCGCGTCCACCGCCATCAGCTTGCCAGCGGTCAGGCCGGTGTCGAAGTGCACCGACTGCGGGCAGTAGCCGCAGTCTTCCGGGCATCCGCCGGTCTTGACCGACAGCAGCGTGGCGAGCTCAACCTCGCTGGCGCTGAAGTGTTCGCGGTGCACCGTCTGGGCGCGGAAGATCAGGTCGGCAAACGGCAGCGCGAACAGGGCGGCCACGTCGTCCTCGGACCAGCGCCCGGTGCTGTCGGCTGCGGTGGCGGCCGTGCGGGGCACGATGCGCACGGGTTGTGCGGCGGTGTCGTTGAGGGTGGGGTTCATCAGGGCTCCAGAAAGATCAGTCTTCAATGCCACGCTGGGCGGGAATGCCGGCCTTGTACGCGTGCTTGACCAGGGTCATCTCGGTCACGGTGTCGGCCATCTCGATCAGCTCGGGTGGGCAGCGGCGTCCGGTCAGGCAGACATGGACATCGCGCGGCCGCTCCTTGAGCGTGCGGACCACATTGTCCAACGGCAGCCAGCCGTAGATCAGGGGGTAGGTGATCTCGTCGAGCACCACCAGGAAATGCTGCCCGCCCAGAATGGTCTCGCGGGCGCGTTCCCAGCCCTGGCGGGCCAGCTCGGCAGAGCGCTCCAGGTCCTGGCTTTTCCAGCTGAAGCCGTCGCCCAGCCCTTCGATCGGAATGCCGAGCTGCTCGAACATGCGGTGCTCGCCGAAGCGGGCGCTGGGCACCTTCATGAACTGGTAGATCTTGACGTCGCGGCCGTGGACATGCCGCCGGCCGTGGGCACGCAGGGCCAGACCGAAGGCGGCCGTGCTCTTGCCCTTGCCATCACCGGTGTTGATGATCAGCAGGCCGCGCCGCTCCTCGGTGGGCTCCTGGCGCTTGTGGTCGGTCGGGGGAGATTCGATCTGCATGGGGGTTTCTCGCAAAGGTGGATCAGCAAGGGACGGCGACCCACTGGTCGTCCGCCGCCAGGATGCGGATGCGGTGGTGGAAGACCGCCTCCAGGGCGGCGCGCGTGGCGGGGTCGCTGGCAGGGCCCTGGTGCCGGACGGTGCCACCGTCCACCACCACCAGCTCGTCGGCGTGCAGGGCCATGCCGATCTCGTGCAGCACGGTGACGACGGTGCGGCCACGGGCCACCTCCCGACGCGTCAGGTGCAGCCAGTCGGCCTGATGCGGGGGGTCGAGGTTGGCCAGCGGCTCGTCCATCAGCAGCACCTCGGCCTGGACCGCGAGCAGACGGGACAACAGCACCCGCTGCCGCTCGCCCCCGGAGAGCCCGCCGAGCGGTCGCTCGCGCCAGTCCCAGGCCTGGGTGGCTTCCAGCGCTTCCTGAACCGCCCGCCGGTCGGCCGGGGTGGGGCTGGCCAGCCAGGGCTGGTGCGGCAGGCGGCCGAGCATGGCCACATCCCACACGCTCAGATCGTCGGCGCCGGTCTCGCCCTGCCCCAGCCAGGCCAGCTGGCGTGCCCGCTCGCGGCCGGGCCAGTCATGCAGCGGGCGACCCGACAGCCAGATCTGCCCGTCGAACGGCAGCAGCCCCGCCATCGCCCTGAGCAGGGTCGACTTGCCGGCGCCGTTGGGGCCGACCACGCTGGTCCAGCGGCCGGCCGGCAGGTCCAGGTCGATACCCTGCAACACCGGTCGGCCTCCCAGCCGCACCGACAGCGCGCGTGCCGACAACGCGGCGCTCACAGGCCACCCCCCACGCGGCGGCGGTGCATGAGCCAGAGCAGATAACCGCCGCCCAGCACCGCCGTGAGAACGCCCACCGGCAGCTCCTGCGGCGCCACCAGCCAACGGGCACCGATGTCGGCCCCCATCAGCAGCACGCCACCCATGAGGGCGCTCAGCGCCAGCAGGCGCGCGTGCGTGGTCTTGACGATGGCCCGCACCAGGTGCGGGGCAGCCAGCCCCACGAAGGCGATCAGGCCGGTCTGTGCCACTGCTGCGCCAGTGGCCAGGGCCAGGGTGCCCACCAGCACCAGCCGGACTCCCGCCAGCGGCAGGCCCAGGCTGATCGCGGTGGACTCGCCCAGGGCCAGCCCGTCGAGCACCCGGCCCAGGCCGACCGACACCACC
The DNA here is from genome assembly GCF_958439165.1 of uncultured Hydrogenophaga sp. Lineage (GTDB taxonomy): Bacteria > Pseudomonadota > Gammaproteobacteria > Burkholderiales > Burkholderiaceae_C > Hydrogenophaga. Next base: position 76,233 of record NZ_OY288134.1, read on the forward strand.
AGGCTCAGGCCCAGCACGATGCCCATGACGCCGCAGGCCGTCCAGCCGACGAAACCGGTGCTGCCCAGCATGAAGCCCTGCATGGCCTGCAAGGTGTCCGGCGCCGCTGCGGTGAGCAGATCGCGTGCAGCGCCCAGCACCACCCCCACGATCACGCCGGCCAGCAGCAGCCGCAGCGTCTGCTGCACCCCGCGGGCCAGCAGCAGGGTGAGCAGCACGCCCAGCACGGCACCGGCGAAAGCGGCGCCGGTCAGCCCCAGGCGCACCACCCAGGCGGTGGCAAACGCCGAGCTGCCGAACACGGTGAGCGCCACGGCCACGCCGAGTGCTGCACCCGAGGCACTGCCGAGCAGGAACGGGTCGGCCAGCGGGTTGCGGAACAGCCCCTGGGCCAGCGCGCCGGCCAGGCCCAGCAGCCCGCCGGCCAGCCAGGCGCCGGCGGTGCGGGGCAGCCGGATGTCCCACAGGATCTGCCAGGCCACCGGATCGGTGCGGGCCCGCCAGACACTGTCGACGCCGGTGCTGCCGACGCCGGCACCCAGCAGCAGGAACAGCGCGCCGGCCAGCAGCAGCGCACCGGCCAGCCAGAGGCTGTGGCGGGCTCCGCTCACCGCATCCCCCGGGATGCGATGCAGCGGGCCATGACGCGCGCCGCCTCGGCCATGCGCGGGCCGGGCCGCACCAGCACGTCGGACTCTTCGGTGCTGAAGATGCAGACCCGCTGCTCGCGCAGGGCGCGCATGCCGCGCCAGCCCGGCCGGTTCTCCAGCCCCTGCGCATTGCGCACGCCGATCAGGATCAGGTCCGGGTCGGCCCGCACCACAAACTCCGGGTTCATGCGCGGGAACGGCCCCTGTTCGGCCGCCACGATGTTCTGCAGACCCATGCGGCCCATGAGCTCGCCGATGAACGAGGTGGGTCCGGCCGCGTAGCCGCCGGTGCTCACCTCGTAATACGCACGCAGCGGGGGCTGCTGGCGCGGGAGGGTGCGGGCAGCGTCGGCCACGCCGGCTTCGATGGCCTGCCACAGGCGGGGAGCATCCGGCACCTGCAGCAGCTCGCCCAGGCGCAGCATCACGCTGCGGGCCTCGGCGGCGTTGCGGGTCTCGAAGGTCAGCACCCGCAGGCCCAGCGCTTCCAGGCGCTGCACGCCGCGCGACGACGAAGACATCAGCACCACGTCCGGCCGGAGCGCCACGATGGACTCGATCTGCGGGTCGATGCCGCCGCCCACCTGCGGCAGCCGCCGCACCGAGGCCGGGTGGTTGGAATACCGGTCCACACCGACCAGGCGGTGGCACTGGCCCAGCTCGCAGACGGTCTCGGTCAGCGAGGGCAGCACGGTGACGATGCGCTGCGGCGACTGCGGCCATTCGACCGTCACGCCGCGGTCGTCGGTGATGCGGACCGCGGCGGCCTGCGCAGCAGCGCCGGCCAGCAGCGGGAACAGCACCAGCAGCGGCAGCCATGCGCCACGGCAGCGGCTGAGGAATGGGCTCATGCGGGCTCCTTCAGGGTCAGGGGCAGGCCGGCTGCCATCAGGGTGACGCGGTCGCAGGCGGCGGCCACCGACTGGTTGAGCAGACCCAGCGCATCGACGAAGGCCCGCACCTCTCGGCCCATCGGAATCACGCCGAGGCCGATCTCGTTGCCCACCAGCACGACCGGGCCGGGGGCTCGCCGGATGGCCTGGCACAAGGCCTGCACCGGGGTTTCAGCTTCCAGGGCCGGCCCTTGGGCGGGCATGAGCAGCCGGGTGAGCCACAGGGTCAGGCAGTCGACCACCACCAGCCGATCCGGCTGGCTGGTGGCGGCCAGCTCGGCGGCGAGATCGAGGCCGGTCTCCACGGTGGTCATGCCCGGCACCCGCTCGGCACGGTCGCGTCGGTGGCGCTCGATGCGCTGGCGCATCTCGTCGTCCCAGGCCTCGGCCGTGGCCAGCAGCACCGCGCTGTGGGCGGCATCGGCCTGCAGCCAGTGCTGGGCAAGGGTTTCGGCCCGGCGCGACTTGCCGCTCTTCTGGCCACCCAGGATCAGTTCGGTCCGCGTGGATCGGAGGGATGCCGGTTCAGCCATGTTGCTGCATCCAGTTCGTGACGATGCGGTGGAGCTGGTCGACCCCGTCGGTGAGCGCAGCCGGGCCGGGCTGCAGGATGTCGGCCGACTTGATTTCGAACAGCTGCCGGTGCCGCACCGCCGGCACGTCTTCCCAGCCGGGTCGGGCCGCCACCTTCTCCGGCCGGAATTTCTTGCCGCACCAGGAGCCGACGATGATGTCCGGCGCGCGCCGCACGATCTCGGCACCGTCGGCAATGATGCGGTCGCGTCCCATGGGCTGAAGCGCCAGCTCGGGAAAAATGTCGTCCCCGCCTGCCACGCCGACCAGTTCGGACACCCAGCGGATGGCGCTGATGGCGGGCTCGTCCCACTCTTCAAAGAACACCCGGGGTCGTCGCCGGCCCTGGGCCTGCAGCGCGGCGACTTCGGCGCGGATGGCATCCAGGCGTTGGCGCGACGCCTCGATCCAGGCCAGGCCCTCGTCGGCGCATCCCGTCATGGCCGCCACCTGGAACAGCATGCCGTGGATCTCCTCGATGCTGCGCTGGTTGAACACCGTCACCTGCACGCCTGCACGGATGAGGGATGCGGCGATGTCGGCCTGCAGGTCGGAAAAGCCGAACACGCAGTCCGGCTCCAGCGCCAGGATCTTGTCGACCTTGGCGGTCAGGAAGGCGCTCACCCGGGGCTTTTCGTCCCGCGCCCGGCGCGGCCGCACGGTGTAGCCCGAGATGCCCACGATGCGGCTTTCCTGGCCCAGCAGGTACAGCCATTCGGTGGTCTCCTCGGTGAGGCAGACGATGCGTTGCGGGCCGGGGCGGTTCGGGGTCATGGCGTCGGTCGGGTCAGGAACAGCGCAGCCGCAGCGGCCGGCGCCGAGGGCATCCAGGCATGGAAGTAGCTGGCCGCCAGGGAGCCATGACGGTACACCGCCTCGCCCTGCCCGGCTGCACCGCCGCGCATCGCGGTGGCGTGGATCGCCGGCTGCAGCGGGCTCTCGGTGCGCGAATAGTGGAAGGTGTGGCCGCGCAGCGCGCCAGCCGGTGTGTCGAGCTGCTGCGGACCCAGCGCGGCCAGCCGCTGCTGCATCACCACCCGGCCGGGCAGCAGGCCCCAGCCGGCGTGGGCCGTGCCATCGGACAACTCCAGCGTGTCGAACAACATCATCATCCCGCCGCACTCGGCCCACACCGGTCGGTCCGCCGCCACATGGGCTTGCAGACTCTCGCGGCAGCGGGCGGCGACCGAGAGCACCGGCGCGTGCAGTTCGGGGTAGCCACCGGGCAGCCAGAGCGCGTCGCACGGCGGAACCGGTTCGTCTGCCAGGGGCGAAAAGAAGCTCAGGCCGGCACCCATGTCCTGCAGCAGGTCGAGGTTGGCCGGGTAGATGAAGCAGTACGCCGCGTCGCGTGCCACGGCGATCGTCCGGCCGGCCAGGGGTCGGTGGCCGTGAGCATCGGCCGTGAGGGGATCGGGCGGCGCAAAGGGTACCGCCCACCGCTGCAGGGCCGGGTCGTTCATGCGGCCCAGCGCGGTGTCGGCCAGCGCATCGGCAGCCGCGTCCAGGCGCGCCAGGGCGTCCGGCAGTTCGGCCGCCACCGTCAGGCCGAGGTGGCGCTCGGGCAGCGCAAAGCGCGCATCGCGCATGACCGCGCCCAGCCAGGACGATGCCGCTGCATCGCCCGGACCGGCCATCAGCGCCGACGCCAGCATGCCGGCATGGCGCTCACCCGCCACCCGGTTGGCCAGCACACCGGCCCAGGGCAGGCCCGGGCGGAAATGCTGCAGCCCGAAGGCGAGTGCGCCGAAGGTGCCGGCCATGGCGGAGGCATCGATCACGGCCAGCACCGGCAGGCCCAGGCGCTGTGCCAGGTCGGCCGCGCTCGGCTCGCCATCGAACAGGCCCATGACGCCCTCGACCACGATCAGGTCGGCCTCGCCTGCGGCCTGGTGCAGGCGCCGGCGCACATCGGCCTCGCCGGTCATCCAGAGGTCGAGGTTGTGCACCGGGTGTCCGGTGGCCAGCGCCAGCCAGTGCGGGTCCAGAAAATCCGGACCGCACTTGAAGGCCCGCACCCGGCGCCCCGCGCGTGCATGCAGGCGGGCCAGCGCGCTGGCCACCGTGGTCTTGCCCTGGCCGGATGCCGGGGCCGCCACCAGCACGGCGGGACAGTGCCGCGTCATCGCACTGGGCTCCAGTCGAGCGTCACGTAAGCCGCGCGACCGGGCTGGTTGTAGCCCCGGGCCGTTTCGTACACCTTGTCGGCCAGGTTGTTCAGGCGCAGGCTGACCGACCACTGCGGGTCGATGCGGTACCGCGCGTACAGGTCGACTGTGGCGAATCCGGCCAGCGCCACCGTGTTGGCCGCGTTGTCGAACCGCCGGCCCTGGGCCAGCAGCGAGCTGCCCCAGTTCCAGGCGCCGGCGCTGTGGTCCACACCCAGCGTGAGCTGCTCGTCGGCCCGGCGCACCAGCTTGCGCTGGTTGAGCTCGTTGCGGGCGTCCAGCAGTTCGAGCTGCGCGTTCCAGCGCCAGGCGCCGGCAGTGGCCAGCCATCCCAGCGACCAGCCCTCGATCCGGGCGCGCGGCACATTGGTCACCACCGGCTGCAGGGTGATGAAGCCGCGGATGCGGTTGTCGAAGCGGGTCAGCTTGACCTCGTGCGCGCCCTGGCTCCAGGTCAGACCGACCTCACGGCTCTTGCCCCGCTCGGGCTGGGTGCTGGGGTTGCCGGTGAAGGTGGGCGAGACGAAATACAAGGTGTTGAACGACGGCGTCTTGAACGAGGTGCCGTAGGCCAGGTGGGGACGCCAGTTCGGCGTCAGCTGGTAGCCGTAGCTGGCAAACCCGGTGGTGGCACCGCCGAACTGGGAGTTGCTGTCGCGCCGCAGGTTGGCCTGCCAGATGTGGCCCCCGGCTTCGCCCTGCAGTCCGGCAAACGCTGCTTCCGTGGTGCGGCTGCGCACTGCATAGGCCTGCGTGCCGGAGACCGCTTCCTTGATCGACTCCACGCCCAGCAGGGCCGTGCCGATGGGCGTGGCCCAGTCGTGCTGCAAGGTGATCTGGGTCTGCGCGGTGTTGAAAGCCGAGGTGGTGGTGGCGGTGTTGAAGTTGGTGGAACGGTCGTCGCTGCGTGCCACCTTGAGCTGGGTGCGGGCCTTTGGCGTCCACTGGCGCTCCAGGCTCCAGCCCAGGGCGCGGCTGAAGGTTTCGGAACGCACATTGAATGCCGCTGCGCCGTTGTCGTATTCGTTGAGACCTTCAGCCTGCAGCCAGGTCAGGCCGGTGCGCCAGCCGGGCGCCAGCGTCCAGCCCAGCGATGCCGAGATGCTGTCCTGCTCGAATGCATCGTCGTCGGGGTTGTGGCCGTTGAACGAGACGGCCGGGTTGGTGGCCGAAAAGCCGCGTTCACGCACGGTGCCCAGGCTGAGGGCGTAGTCGACGGTGCCGGTGCCGCCGCTGAAGCCGGCTGTGGCAGCACGGTGGCCATGGCTGCCCAGCGTGACGCTGGCGTTCGGCTCGAAACCCTCGCGGCCCCTGCGGGTGAAAACCTGGATCACGCCCCCGACGGCGTCGCTGCCGTACAGCGCGGACGCCGGCCCCTTGAGGATCTCGACCCGCTCGATGGACGACAGCGGCAGGTTGTCCAGGGTGGGCGTGGCGGTGGTCGACGAGCCGAAACGCACGCCGTCCACCAGCAGCAGCACGTGGCGGGCCTCGGTGCCGCGAAAGAACAGGCTGGCGGTCTTGCCGAGGCCGCCGTTGGAGGACATCTGCAGGCCGGCCCGGCGGGCCAGCACTTCCGACAGGGTCCGGCCCGGCGCATCGCGCAGCTCCTGGCCGTCGATGACGGTCACGTCGCTGAGCAGGGCATCGGCCCGGGTCTCGACCCGGGTGGCGGTGACCACCGAGGGACGCAGTTCGAACGGTTCGGCCACAGGCGCCTGGGCCAGGGCGGGCAGACAGGGGCAAGCGGCCAGGACGGCCAGCGGCAGCGCGGCCCGGCGGGCGCGCAAAGGGAGCGATTTCATGAAGGTTGACGATGACAAGGAGCCCTCACCGCCTTCCCCGACGGTGCATGGACGTCACGGCAGCACACGCCCTCAAGCGCGCACCACCACCTCGTTGGCCGGTATCCGGGCTGGCAGAACAACCTCCATCGCCTTCCCAGGTGCCGTTGCCGGACGCCCAGTGGCTGCTTGATGGAAGCGGAGCACCGGTGACGCTTCTGTCGAAGCGGCCGGGGGTCTCGTCTGCTTACCGTTGCGGGGGCAGCGCAGGTTAGGTACACCCTTGGGGGCTCCCCTCCTGCTTCCCGTTGAACTGCTGCCCGGGAATCCGGCCAGCGAGCACCAACGAGGGCATTCTAAGCCGCCGGGGATGACGCCAACCCTACAATGAGCCATCCGCGGGGGCCTCGACCATGACCAGCAACAGACACATCGAACAGCTGACCGACCGGGTGGAACGCCTGCTGCTGCGGCATGAAGAGCTGCAGCGCACCAACGCCCTGCTGACCGAACAGGTCGCATTGCTGCAGGCCGAGCGCGACTCGCTCAAATCGCGGCTGCTGGCCGCACGGGCCCGCATCGACGCCCTGCTCGAGCGTCTGCCGGCCGCCGCCACCAAGGACAGCGCATGAACAAACCCGCCACCAAGCAGATCGAGGTCCAGATCATGGGCCAGAGCTACCTGCTGGCCTGCCCGGTGGGCGGTGAATCCGCCCTGCTCGACGCGGTGGAACGCGTCGACACCGCCATGTGCCGGATCCGCGATGCCGGCAAGGTGAAGGCCCGCGACCGCATCGCGGTCCTGGCGTCGCTCAACCTGGCTTTCGAGCTGTCGCAGAAGGAAGCCGAATTCCAGGCTTCTTCCTTTGCCCAGACCGAAGCCGCCCTGCCGTCGGCTGAGCCCGGCTCGTTCGACAACGACCCGCTGGACCCCCAGACCCAATCACGGGTCGACGAGCTGATGCGCCGGCTCGACCAGACGCTCGACAAAGACGGTCGGCTGATCTGAAAACACGCAGCCCCAGGGTGTCGCGCACCCTACAATGGCAACCGTCTGCGGTGCTGCCGGGCCTTATAGTTCCTGCAACCAATGCTCATTGAGCACGGGCTTGGTACATTGCGCGGCTGGTGCGAGCGTCTCGCGTCAGACGAACCCGAAGCCTCGCTGCCCTCGCCCACCTGAACCCCGGTTCAGGATGCCGGCCCGGTGGCACTTGCAGACACCTTTCATGCCTCTTGAACCCCTCCTGATCGCTGAACTCGCCGTGCTCGGACTGGGCACCGGATTTCTGGCCGGATTGCTGGGCATCGGTGGCGGCATGCTGATGGTCCCCTTCATCACGCTCATCCTGACCGGGCGCGGTGTCGAGCCGGACCTGGCCGTCAAGATGGCCATCGCCACGTCCATGGCCACCATCATCTTCACCTCGGTCTCCAGCGTGCGGGCCCACCACAAGCGCGGAGCGGTGCGCTGGGACATCGTCAAGGGACTGGCGCCCGGCATCGTGATCGGTGCGGCCATCGCCAGCCTGGGCGTGTTCGCGGTGCTCAAGGGCAGCTGGCTCGCGCTGTTCTTCGCAGCCTTCGTCAGCTTCTCGGCCACGCAGATGCTGCTCGACAAGAAACCCAAGCCCACCCGCACCCTGCCTGGCACTCCCGGCCTGCTGGGCGCCGGCGGCGTGATCGGTTTCCTCTCGGGCCTGGTGGGCGCCGGCGGCGGCTTCGTGAGCGTGCCCTTCATGACCTGGTGCAACGTGGTGATCCACAACGCGGTGGCCACCAGCGCGGCACTCGGCTTCCCGATCGCCCTGGCCAATGCGCTCGGCTACATCGTGGCCGGTCAGAACGTGGGCGGCCTGCCGCCGGCATCAGTCGGGTACATCTACCTGCCGGCTCTGATCGTCATTGCCAGCATGAGCGTGCTGATGGCGCCCCTGGGCGTGCGGGCCGCTCACGCACTGCCGGTGAAGTCACTCAAGCGGGCCTTCGCCGGCATCCTGTACCTGCTGGCCGCCTACATGCTCTACAAGGGCTTGATGGCCTGACCGGTCAGAGCGGCCGGTCGGCCACCACGATGCCGTCCTCGTCGGCGCACAGCCAGTCACCCGGACGCACCCACACCCCCTGGATCTGCACCGGCACACCGGTCTGACCTTCGGTACGCCGCTCGGTGGGCAGCGGCATGAGCGCCAGCGCCCGGATGCCGACATCGCAGGCCCGCAGCTCGACCGCGTCGCGCGCGCAGCCGTCGATCACCACGCCAGCCCAGCCATTGCGGGCCGCAGCAGCCGCCAGATTGCCGCCGATCAGTGCGCGGCGCAGCGACCCACCTCCGTCCACCACCAGCACCCGGCCCTCGCCGGGACTCTCCACCGCCACCTTCACCGGCGTGTTGTCCTCGAAGCAGCGCACGGTGTGGACCGGCCCGGCAAAACGCACGCGGCCACCGTAGTCGTGGAACACCGGCGGCAGCACGCGAAAGGCACCGGAGCTGTCGTTCTTGTGGACGTCGCAGAGGTCGCAGGTCGGGGTGAATCGGGTGTCGTTCATGGCGGTTCGATGAGGGTGAAAACCAGCCGCATTCTCCCGAGAAACCGGCGTGTCCCAGGCCCCGTCGCGCGGCAGCGGGATGCCGGCTCCGCGAGAGTGTTGTTTTCGTCTTCAAAAACACGCGTTTTCAGAGGGAAAACACGCGTTGGCCACCTTGGATTGACCCTGCATCTCCATTAGCATGCTGAGCACCGGTGAGAAAGCGCGTTTTCCGCCGGGAAAAAAGTCCACTTCTAGAAGGAACTTCAACCATGGCAACTGCGAAAAAAGCCCCGGCCAAGAAGGCCGCTCCCGCCAAGAAAGCGGCACCGGCCAAGAAGGCCGCCGCTCCGGCGAAGAAGGCCGCTCCGGCCAAGAAGGCGGCAGCTCCCGCCAAGAAAGCCGCTCCGGCGAAGAAGGCGGCAGCCCCCGCCAAGAAAGCCGCTCCGGCGAAGAAGGCCGCTCCGGCCAAGAAGCGCACCCCCAACGCCGCCTTCATGAAGGCACTGACCCCGAGCGCCGCACTGGCCGCCATCGTGGGCAGCAACCCGCTGCCGCGCACCGAGGTCACCAAGAAGGTGTGGGAATACATCAAGAAGAACAAGCTTCAGGATGAAGTCAACAAGCGCATGATCAACGCCGACGCCAAGCTGAAGGAAATCTTCAAGAAGGCCCAGGCCTCCATGTTCGAAATGACCAAGCTGGTCAACGACCACCTGAAGTGAAGCCCCGGGCTGCTGCAGCTGCCCATGGCCTCCGAAAAAGCCGGCTCATGCCGGCTTTTTTCATGCCTGGCCCAGACGGGCTCGCGCTGCTTCGCGGATGCTGGAGAGCGTGCCGCGCGTGGTGATGACGTCGGCGTCGAGCATCAGCTCGATCACCGTGCTGCCGCCGTGGGCCAGCGCACGAACCAGCGCCGGTTCGAACTCTGCCGTGGCCTCGACGCGTTCGGCCGCATGCCCGTAGGCACGGGCCAGCGCGCAGAAGTCCGGGTTGCCCAGCGCCGACCCGCTGACATGGCCCGGGTACTCGCGCTCCTGGTGCATGCGGATGGTGCCGTAGCTGCCGTTGTTGACCAGCAGCACGATGGTGCGCGCGCCGTGCTGCGCCGCAGTGGCGAGTTCCTGGCCGTTCATGAGGAAGTCGCCGTCACCGGCGATGGTGAACACGGTGCGCCCGCTCAGGATGGACGCCGCAATGCCCGCCGGTACGCCATAGCCCATGGCGCCATTGGTGGGTGCGAGCTGGGTCTTCAGGCCGCGGGCCAGACCGGGGTAACGGTAGAAGCGGTGCAGCCAGCTGGCGAAATTGCCGGCGCCGTTGGTGAGCACCGCATCAGCGGGCAGCAGCCGCTGCAGGCTGTGGATGACGGCCGGCATGTCGATCGGGCCGGGCAGCTGCACGCCACCGTTGGCGGCATCGATGTTGGCCAGGTAATCCGCGTGGCAGCCTTGCGTCCAGCCGGTCCAGGGCAGCTGCGGCGGCGCGGTCAGCACCTCCAGGCTGCGCGCTGCGGCGTTCATGCTGGACTGGATGGCCAGCACCGGCTGGTACACCCGGTGCAGCTCCTCGGCGCTGGCATGGATGTGCACCAGTTTCTGGGCCGGGGTGGGTGCCTCGATCAGCGTGTAGCCGCCGGTGGTGGATTCGCCCAGCCGGGGCCCGATGGCGATCAGCAGATCGCTCTCGCGCACGCGCCGGGCGAGCGCGGGATTGATGCCCAGGCCCACGTCACCGGCGTACTGCGGGTGGTGGTTGTCGAAGGTGTCCTGGAACCGGAAGGTGTTGGCCACCGGGAGCTGCCAGTTCTCGGCAAAGCGCTGCAGCGCGGCAGCGGCCTGCGGGGTCCAGCCGCCCCCGCCAGCCAGCACCAGCGGGCGTTGGGCCGCCAGCAGCAGGCTGCGGAGTTCGCGCAGGGCGCCGGGGTCGCTCCAGGCCTGGGCCGGCTCCACCCGGGGCAGCGGACGGGCCCGCACCGGCCGGGTGAGCATGTCTTCGGGCAGCACCAGCACCACCGGGCCAGGACGGCCGTTCATGGCGGTGGCAAAGGCGCGTGCAATGTATTCGGGGATGCGTTCGGGGTCGTCGATCCGCTCGACCCGTTTGGCCATGCCGCGCGTGGACGGGCCAAAAAAGTGACCGTAGTCCAGTTCCTGGAAGGCTTCACGGTCGCGGGCATCGCTGGCCACGTCGCCCACGAAAAGCACCATCGGCGTGCTGTCCTGAAAGGCAGTGTGCACGCCGATGGACGCATTGGTGGCGCCGGGCCCGCGGGTCACGAAGCAGATGCCGGGACGCCCGGTGAGCTTGCCCTGGGCTTCGGCCATGAAGGCGGCCCCGCCCTCCTGCCGGTTGGTGATGAAGCGGATGTGCCCTTGGTGGCGGTGGAAGCCGTCGAGCACGGCGAGATAGCTCTCGCCCGGGACGCCGAAGGCGTGGGTGACGCCCTGCGCCACGAGGCATTCGACAAGCAGGTGTCCGGCCAGTTGTTCAGTGTTCATGCCCCGATTCTGGCCGAGGCCGGACCACACCCCGCCAGCAGGCTGCCTCAGGTGCGACGCCCCACCCCGACCGCAGCCACCACCGACAGCCCCAGCACCAGGGCAGCGCCGGCCAGCGTGGTGGCGTACCAGCCCCGGTCCATCAGCAGGCCGAACAGGGCCGGCGACAGCGCGAAGCCCAGATCCAGCCCGGAGTACACGGTGCCGTACACCCGGCCGGTGGCACCCTTGGGGGTGGCTTTCTTGATCATCATGTCGCGGCTGGGGCCGCCCACGCCGACCGCAAAGCCGGTGATGGCCAGGGCCACCAGCGTGCCCTGCCCGCCCAGCCAGCCGGTGGCGCAGATGAGCAGCAGCAAGGCGCCGGCCGACATGGCCAGCGCCACGATGCGGTCGCTGGACATCGGGTTGGCCGCAGCGACGAACCCGCCCACCAGCATGCCCAGCGCACCACACAGCATGTAGGCACTGATGGTGAGCGTGGCCACCTCGACGCTGACGCCATGCACCGCCTTCATGATGGACGGGGCAAAGCTCTGGATGACCGCCAGCGTCATGGTCGAGAGCAGGAAGAAGGCGAAGCACCACCAGACCACCGGCAGCCGCATGAAGGCAAGGTCGCCACCACCGGCCCCGCGGGTCGCGGGCGCGCTGCGGGGCGCGACTTCGGTGCGCAGCTTCTCGCGTTGCCAGAACAGCAGCGCCAGCACGCCGACATAGAGCACAGCAGCGCCCAGATAGGCGGTGCGCCAGTCGGCCAGAGAGCTGATGCCGACGAGGAAGGCCGGTGCCAGGGCCCAGCCCAGGTTGCCGGTCAGGCCGTGGGCACTGAAGGCGTAGCCCAGCCGCTGCGGGGACACCCGCTGGTTGAGGATGGTGAAGTCGGCGGGATGGAACGGTGCGTTGCCCAGACCGGCCAGCATGGCCACCGCCATCAGGCCGGCGTAGCTGGTGACCTGCGATGCCACCAGCGATGCCACCAGGAAGCAGCTGATGGCGGCGAACAGCACCGGACGGGCACCCACGCGGTCGACCAGGAAGCCGGAGAGCGCCTGGCCGATGCCGGAGATCATGAAGAACACCGTCATGAGCAGGCCGACGTCCGAGAACGACAGGCCAAAGTCGCGGATGAAGACCGGGAACAGCGGCGCCAGCAGCAGGTGCGAGAAATGGGAAGTGCCGTGGGCCAGCCCCACCAGGCCGATGATGGTGGCGTCTTGCCGGAGTGGAACGGGATTCAGAGGCGGGTCCTGCCGATGCGCGTCGGCGGTCAGGGTGGCGGTGGACATCCCGCGATGTTAGGGGTGTTCGAGCGAATCGGCCACCTCCTGTAACCCCGGAGCATCACCCCGCCGCCGCGGCAGCTCGCCCGCCACCGCCTGCAGTGCCTGGAGCACGACCTCGCGGCTGCCGACCGGGCGCAGCAGCCGCTCCCGCAGCAAACGGTCACAGGTGCGCCGGGTCATGGAGTGCGAGCGCCCTCCCCGGCTGATGAACATGTAGAGGGTGCCGCGTGCGCTGGCCCAGACCAGCTGGGCGCGCAGCCACTCGCCGCCGGAGAACAGGTCGAACCACTCGCCCGTGGCCATGCGGGCCGGAACCGGCGTCGGTACCGCCTGCCCCGGCTCCTGCGGCAAGTCGGGCGGCGTCTCGCCGCGGGTGTCCTCCTGGGCCTGGGTGTCCTCGAAGCCGGTGGCGGCCAGTTCGGCCGGTGCCAGCCAGGGTTGCTCGGCCTCGCGGGGCTGACGCTGCTCCGGGCTGGCGGGCGGCAGTGCGTCGGTCAGGACCGGCAGCTCGCGCGCCGACGCTTCTCCCAGGGTCCGACGCACGCGGGCCCGGCGCAAGCGCAGCACCGGCTCGTGCAGGCGCATCAGGGTTTCGAAGAACGGCTGGAAGGCAGCTTCGTCCTGTTCCAGCCGGGCCAGTCCGCCACGCAAGGTCTGAAGCAGGCCGGGCAGGATGTCGAACAGGCGTGCCGGCAGGCGCATGGTGACGTCGCGCCGGATGCTCCAGATCAGGTCCGACACCGCCTTGCGGTAGCCCTGCGGGTCGGGCACGCCCGGCTGGTCCAGCGCCGCCGATGCGATGACCAGCGCCCACGGGCCATACAGGAACTCGACCAGGAAGGCCGGTGCGTGGTCGATGTCGGGGCGCTGGCTGAGCTCACGCACCACGGCATCGGCCAGATTCTGGCGCTCGTCGGCCCGCCGCGCGGCCTGCAGGCTGCGTTCGCGCTGCTCGTGCTCGCGGGCATCGAGCAGCGCCCAGCTGGCCTGCAGCGCCGACAGCACTCGGGCGAAATCGGCCGGAGCGGGGGCCGGGCGCTCCAGCAGGGCGGTGAAGCCCTGCGCCACGGGGCGCATGAAGGCCTGGAAATCGGTCGCGAATTCGTCGTTGAACCGGAAGCTGCGCTGGGCCACGCTTTCGATCAGCCGGCGCGCCGGGTGATCGGTCTGGCCAAAGTAGCGCGGATCGTCCAGTGCCAGCCGCAGCAGGGCCGGCTCCAGCGCGATCACGGCTTCGCGCAGCGGCGCCAGCAGGAGCGGATCGCGGGCGACCTGGTTGACCAGCATCCGCACCACATCGAGCCCCATGGGCTGGTCGATGCGGCGCGCCTGCCGTTTGAGCGCGAGCAGCGCCTGCGAGCGCACATGCGGAAGGGCGAACTCGCCCCACACGCTCTGCGGCAGGGGCGTGTCGGTATCGACCTGCCGGGCCGGGCGGTCGACCGCCGGCAGGTGGGCATCCCGGCTGCGCCGGGCCAGCACCTCGGCTTCGTCGTGCACATAGCCTTCCATGGCCGAGCGCAGATCCGTCCAGGCGCGCTCCACGGCCCGGTGGTACTCGCCGGTCAGGGGCTCGGCCGGTGTCTGGGCGGACTCGGCCAGGAAGCGGTGGTAGATGTCGGGGTCGATGCTGGAGCGGCAGGCCGCCAGGTCGGACTGGACGAAAGCCGGCGCAGGGCCAGCCGGCCCGGTTGCCATCGGCTCGGCGCCCGGCAGATCGAACCATTCGGTGGTCAGTCCGTAGCGCGAGTCTTCCGGCACATCCGGAACCCTGGGGCCGGTCGGATCGCTCACCAGCCGGACCCGGTAGCCGGCCTCCTGCACATCGGCCTGCTGCAGCCGCAGGGCCACCGTGGCGTAGAGCTGGCGCAGCTCGGTGCCAAGCGGCACCGCCAGCTGGCGCAACCAGCGGCTGCGGACCTCACGGTCCGGCTCGCTCGCCTGCATCAGGCGGTACAGCTCGCGGGCCATGACTGAAGGCCGCAGCGGGTTACGGTCGGCATGCACGGTGGACAGGCCCACCAGGGAGCTCATGCGGGCGTCCAGCGCGGCCAGCTCGTGCTCCACCAGCGGCTGGAGCTGCTGCAGCATGCGCTTGAACTCGATCTGTTCGTTGTAGTCAGCCTCGTCGACCAGCGCCAGGTGGGCCGAGTCGGTCTGCAGGGGAATGGTGCCGGAATCGGCGCTGTCGTCGCCCCGCTCGAAGGCATCGCGCAGGCGCTGCGGGAAGGCTCGAACCCAGGTCGGGCGGTGGCGCATGAGCCCGGACCAGGCGGCCGAGGCGGTGTCGGCCACCAGCCCGTCACCCGTGCGTTGCTGCGGCCCGATGAGGGCCTGGATCATGGCTTCGAGGCAACGGCCCAGCAGGCGCGGGCTTTCATCCAGCACCTCGCTGAAGCACTGTTGCAACAGGGGCGACGGCTCGTTCATGGGCAGCGACAGGAGGCCTGGGCAATGAACCCCGTGGGGTATCCGTGAAAGGGATCACGGTTATACCCGGCGATGCCGTTCGTCGGTATGGCACGACCGGGCCCGACAGGGGCCAGGCCGGCCTCGGCCGACAGTCGGACGCCTGTGGACTACCGGCGGCGCCCGAATCCGGATGAAGCTCAGGTCGCCACAGCGTCACCGAACTCGAAAACCCCCGGATTGCGCACCGGATCGACCCCCACCGGAATCACCGACTTGGGCGGGTAGCGGCCTTCTAGCAGCAGCCGGGACAGCGGGTTCTCGATGCGTTGCTGGATGGCGCGCTTGAGCGGCCGGGCGCCGAACACCGGGTCGAAGCCGACCTTGGCCAGCTCGGCCAGGGCGGCGTGCGAGACATCCAGCCTCAGGTCCATCTTGTGCAGACGGGCCTGCAGCGCCTTGAGCTGGATGCCGGCAATCGACTCGATGTGCGAAGCGTCGAGTGCGTGGAACACCACGGTCTCGTCGATGCGGTTGAGGAACTCGGGCCGGAAGTGGTTCTTGAGCTCGCCCCAGACGGCGTCCTTCACCTCTTCGTACGGCTGCCCGACCATGCTCTGGATCAGATGAGAGCCGATGTTGCTGGTCATCACGATGACCGTGTTCTTGAAGTCGACGGTGCGGCCCTGGCCGTCGGTCAGGCGGCCATCGTCCAGCACCTGCAGCAGCACGTTGAACACGTCCGGGTGGGCCTTCTCCACTTCGTCGAGCAGCAGCACCGAGTACGGCTTGCGGCGCACCGCTTCGGTCAGGTAGCCGCCCTCCTCGTAGCCCACATAGCCGGGCGGCGCCCCAATGAGGCGGGCCACCGAATGCTTCTCCATGAACTCGCTCATGTCGATGCGCACCAGGTGGTCTTCGCTGTCGAACAGGAAGCCGGCCAGCGCCTTGCACAGCTCGGTCTTGCCGACACCGGTCGGGCCCAGGAACAGGAAGGAGCCGGTGGGACGGTTCGGATCGGACAGGCCGGAGCGCGATCGGCGGATGGCATTGGCCACGGCGCCGATGGCCTCGTCCTGCCCCACCACCCGCTCGTGCAGCTTGCGTTCCATCTGCAGCAGCTTGTCGCGCTCACCCTGCATCAGCTTGGACACCGGGATGCCGGTGGCACGCGCCACCACCTCGGCGATCTCCTCGGCGCCCACCTGGGTGCGCAGCAGCTGGGGGCGGCTGCCGCCCTTCTTGCCGGCTTCGTTCGCCTGTGCGTCCTTCAGGCGCTTTTCCAGTTCGGGCAAGCGGCCATACTGGAGCTCGGCCACCTTGGTCAGGTCGCCCTTGTCGGTGAAGGTCTTGATCTGCCCGCGCACCCGGTCGATCTCTTCCATCACGTCCTTGGAACCCAGGGCCTGGGCCTTCTCGGCCTTCCAGATCTCGTCCAGATCGGCGATCTCCTTCTCCAGCCGGTTGATCTCTTCGGCGATCAGGGCGAAGCGCTTCTGCGAGGCTTCGTCGGTTTCCTTGCGCACGGCCTCGCGCTCGATCTGCAGCTGGATCAGGCGGCGGTCGAGGCGATCCATGACCTCGGGCTTGGAATCGAGTTCGATCTTGATCTTGGAAGCCGCCTCGTCGATCAGGTCGATGGCCTTGTCGGGCAGGAAACGGTCGGTGATGTAGCGGTGGCTCAGTTCGGCCGCGGCCACGATGGCCGGATCGGTGATCTGCACGCCGTGGTGCACCTCGTAGCGTTCCTGCAGGCCGCGCAGGATCGCGATCGTGGCCTCCACCGTGGGCTCGCCCACCAGAATCTTCTGGAAGCGGCGCTCCAGCGCGGCGTCCTTCTCGATGTACTTGCGGTACTCGTCGAGCGTGGTGGCACCCACGCAGTGCAGCTCGCCGCGCGCCAGGGCCGGCTTGAGCATGTTGCCGGCGTCCATGGCGCCTTCGGCCTTGCCGGCACCCACCATGGTGTGGATCTCGTCGATGAAGACGATGGTCTGCCCCTCGTCCTTGGCCAGTTCGTTCAGCACCGACTTCAGGCGCTCCTCGAACTCGCCGCGGAACTTGGCACCGGCCAGCAGCGCGGCCATGTCCAGGCTGAGCACCCGCTTGCCCTTGAGCGAATCGGGCACCTCACCGGCCACGATGCGCTGGGCCAGCCCCTCGACGATGGCGGTCTTGCCCACGCCCGGCTCACCGATCAGCACCGGATTGTTCTTGGTGCGCCGCTGCAGCACCTGGATGGCACGGCGGATCTCGTCGTCGCGGCCGATCACCGGGTCGAGCTTGCCGGCGCGGGCGCGCTCGGTGAGGTCCAGGGTGTATTTCTTGAGCGCCTCGCGCTGGCCTTCGGCTTCCGGGCTGTTGACGCTTTCGCCCCCGCGCACGGCGCCAATGGCGGCTTCCAGCGGCTTGCGGGCCAGACCGTTTTCGCTGGCGATGCGGGCCACCTCGCCCTTGGCCTCGGTCAGGGCCAGCAGGAACAGTTCGGAGGCGACATAGCTGTCACCCCGCTTGATGGCTTCCTTCTCGGTGGCCTGGAGCAGCCGCCCGAGTTCCTGGCCCAGGGTCACCTGTTCGTGGCCCTGCACCTGGGGCAGCCGCTTGACTGCCGCCTCGGCTGCCTGCGCCAGGCCCTTGATGTTCACGCCGGCGCGCTGCAGCAGCGACTGTGGCCCGTCGGTCTGGCGCAGCAGCGCCAGCAGCAGGTGGACCGGTTCGATGTAGGCGTGGTCGTTGCCCAGGGCCAGGCTCTGGGCCTCGGACAGGGCTTCCTGGAATTTGCTGGTGAACTTGTCGAGTCGCATGGGGCAACGCTCCTGGTACGGTGAACTGTTCGACACATGGCGCCGAACAGGTCCATTTCAAGGCGTCAGGCGTTGGACGCGGAAATGCCCCAGCGGGCCAGGGCAGCGTCGTCGCTCACGCGGGCATCCACCCAGCGCGCGCCCTCGGGCGTCTGCTCCTTCTTCCAGAACGGCGCCTGGGTCTTCAGATAGTCCATGATGAACTCGCAGGCCTGGAAGCTCTGCCCGCGGTGGGCGGAGGTGACGGCCACCAGCACGATCTGGTCCAGCGGCTGCATCAGCCCGACCCGATGGACCACCCGCGCGCCCAGGATGTCGAAGCGCCGGTGGGCCTCGTCGATCATGCCCTCGATGGCCTTTTCGGTCATGCCCGGGTAGTGCTCCAGTTCCAGCGTGCTGACCGACTGACCGTCGTTGCGGTCACGCACCGTGCCGACAAAACTGCACACCGCGCCCACGCCCTTGTTGTGGGCGCGCAGGGCCGACACCTCGGCGCTCAGGTCGAAGTCCTGGGTCTGGATGGAGACGCGCGGGCTGCCCACATCAACCTCCGGTCACCGGCGGGAAGAACGCCACCTCGGCCCCGTCGACCAGCATGGTCGCCTCGTCGGCCATGGTCTGGTTCAGCGAAACGCGCACCGCCCTGCCCCGGCCCAGCGCATCGGCCCAGGGGCCGCCGCGGGCAATCAGCTCGTCGCGCAGCGCTGCCAGTGTGGTGGCAGCGGTCTGCAGCGACTCGCTGCCGGTGCCCACGGATTCGCGGATGGAAGCAAAGAATCGCAGCTGGATGTTCATGCGAGCAGATCGGCAAATGCAATGAAGGACACGGTGTCGCCACGGGCAATCGTGGTGCCCGACGGGTTGTCGACCAGGCCATCGCCCCACACGGCCGATGTCAGCACGCCGGAACTCTGGTTGGGGAACAGGTCGAGACCGCCCTGGGGATTGCGGCGCACGCGCAGGAACTCGCGGCGCTTGTCGGCACGTGGCAGGTCGAAATGGGCGGTGAGGCGTTGGGCAGCAGGCAGGCTGCAGGCGTCCGCATCGCGGCCCTGCAGGCGCAGCAGGAACGGCCGCACCAGCAGCAGGAAGGTCACGAAGCTCGACACCGGGTTGCCCGGCAGGCCGATGAAGTGGCAAGCCTGATCGGCCGCCGCACCGGCGCCGGCATCGCGCCGCACCTGGCCATAGGCAAAGGGCTTGCCCGGCTTCATGGCGATCTGCCACAGGTCCAGCCGGCCCAGCGCCTGCACCGAGGGCTTGATGTGATCTTCCTCGCCCACCGAGACGCCGCCGCTGGTGAGGATGAGGTCGTGCCGGACGGCGGCCGAACGCAGCGCGTCCATCGTGGCCTCGCGCCGGTCGGGCACGATGCCCAGGTCGCTCACTTCGCAGCCCATGCGGTGCAGCAGGCTGCGCAGGAAGAAGCGGTTGGAGTTGTAGATGGCGCCGGGCTTCATGTCCTGCGGGGCCACTTCGCCCGGCATGACGAGTTCGTCACCGGTGGAGAACAGCGCCACACGGGGCCGCGCCGCCACCTGAAGCTCCGCTCGGCCCAGGCTGGCCGCCAGACCGAGCGATGCCGGGTCGAGCCGGTGACCGCGCTGCAGCACCACGGCACCCTGCATCACGTCCTCGCCACTGCGCCGCACCCACTGTCCAGGAGGCGGCACCACGTCGATGTGCACCGCATGGATGTCGCCACCCACCGCGCGGGTGTCCTCCTGCATCACCACGGCATCGGCCCCGGGCGGCATGGGCGCGCCGGTGAAGATGCGGGCACAGGTGCCGGGCTGCAGCGGGGAACCGGCATGGCCGGCCGGAATGCGCTGCGACACCGGCAGCACCACGCCAGGTGCGGTGATGTCGGCACTGCACACCGCATAGCCGTCCATGGACGAATTGTCCTGCGGCGGCACCTGCAGTCCGGAGACCAGGTCTTCGGCCAGCACGCGACCGTCGGCGTCGAAGGTGGCCACCGTCTCGGTCGCCGGTCGCTCGGGCAGGTGACACAGCAGCGCAGCCAGCGCGTCTTCCAGCGGCATCAGGGGCGAACGGGCGGGCAGATTCATGGGGCAGCGTCGGGGGCAGGCGGCAGGTACTCGAACCGCCCGGCATTGTCGAACAGCCAGGCTGCCACGTCATCCGGCGAGTCCAGATCCAGCAACGGCAGCGGGGTCGGCTCCGGCAGCGCCTGCGGGCTGTTGGTGGCGATCGCCAGCACCCGGTCATGACCGGGGTAGATCACCGGCTGGCCGCTGTCCTGCCGCCAGACCTCGATCTTGGGCAGCGAGCTTCGCTTGAAGCCCTCCACCAGCACCCAGTCCACACCAGCCGTCAGGCGGCCGAGCAGCTGGTGCACATCGTGCTCGGCCTGCTCGGTGTACTCGCGCATGATCACCAGCCGCTTGGGCGATGCCGCCACCACCTCCACCGCACCGGCCTCGCGGTGGCGCCAGGTGTCCTTGCCCGGTCGGTCGATGTCGAAGCTGTGGTGGGCATGCTTGATCACCGAGACGCGGGCGCCCCGCAGCCGCAGCGCCGGAATCAGCTGCTCGACCAGGGTGGTCTTGCCGGAACCCGAAAAGCCGGCGAAGCCGACGACCTTCATGCTGAGCAGTGCTGTTCGATGTAGGCCTGCACGCGGGCGGTGTCGGCCGACATCACCTGGACGCGGCGCGGCAGGTCCTCGATGCCCTCGAAGCCGGCGGGCCGCTCGGGCTGCTGACCCAGGGCCTCGACGATGGTCTCGGCAAACTTGATCGGCAACGCGGTTTCCAGCACCACCATGGGCACGCCGGCCTCGCGGTGTTCACGGGCCACTTTCACGCCGTCGGCGGTGTGGGTGTCGATCACCACGCCATGGCGTGCCGCCACGTCGCGGATGGTCTCCAGCCGGTTGACGTGGGTGCTGCGCCCGCTCAGGAAGCCGTATCGGCTGGCCGCCTGCGGGAACAGCGGATCGTCGGCGAGGCTGAAACGGCCCTCTTTCTGCAGGGCGGCGCCGAACAGCGAGCGGGTGCGCTCACCGTCGCGGCCGAGCAGGTCGAACACGAAGCGTTCGAAGTTGCTGGCCTTGGAGATGTCCATCGACGGGCTGGAGGTCTCGTGCGTGTCGGCGCTGCCGCGCACCCGGTAGACCCCGGTGCGGAAGAACTCGTCGAGCACGTCGTTCTCGTTGGTGGCCACCACGAGATGGCGGACGGGCAGACCCATCATGCGGGCCACATGGCCGGCGCACACGTTGCCGAAATTGCCCGACGGCACGGTGAAGCTGACCTGCTCGGCGTTGCTGCCGGTGGCCTGGAAGTAGCCAGCGAAGTAGTACACCACCTGGGCCAGCAGGCGCGCCCAGTTGATCGAGTTGACGGTGCCGATGCGCCAGCGGCGCTTGAAATCGAGATCGTTGCTGACGTTCTTGACGATGTCCTGGCAGTCGTCGAACACACCCTCGACCGCGATGTTGTGGATGTTCTCGTCCAGCAGGCTGAACATCTGCGCCTGCTGGAACGGGCTCATGCGGCCGTGCGGGCTGAGCATGAACACGCGAACACCCTTCTTGCCGCGCATGGCGTATTCGGCTGCGCTGCCGGTGTCGCCGCTGGTGGCCCCCAGGATGTTGAGCTGCTCGCCACGGCGGCCCAGCTCGTACTCGAACAACTGGCCCAGCAGCTGCATGGCCATGTCCTTGAAGGCCAGGGTCGGACCATTGGACAGGGCCTCCAGGTGAAAGTCCGCTTCCAGGGTCTTGAGCGGAACGATCTGGGGCGTGCCGAACACCGCCTCGGTGTAGGTGCGCCGGCAGATGGCCCGCAGGTCGTCGGCCGGAATGTCGTCCACGTACAGGCTCAGGATCTCGAAGGCCAGCGCCGCGTAGCCGCCGGCCTGGCCACCGTTGTAGGCCTCGCGCAGGCGCTGCAGGGCGGCAGCGTCGAGCTGCGGGTAATGCTCGGGCAGGTACAGGCCGCCATCGGGCGCCAGGCCCTCCAGAAGGATCTCGCAGAAGCGCTTGCGGTCGGCATGACCGCGGGTCGAGAGGTAGCGCATCAGTTCAGCTCTTCCTTGCGGATGCGGACGATGGGCGCGAGCACGGTGGGCAGCTGCTGCAGGCGGGCCAGCGCGTCGTTCATGGTGCCCTCGCGGGTGTTGTGGGTGAGGATGATCAGGTCGGTGCTGGTGGCACCTTCGCCGCCCACCTCGTCGGCCTCGCGCTGCAGCACGGCGTCGATGCTGATGCCGGCACCGGCCAGCAGTGCGGTCACCTGGGCCAGCACGCCGGCCTCGTCGGCCACGCGCAGGCGCAGGTAGTAGCTGGTCACCACCTCGCTCATGGGCAGCACCGGGGTGTCGCTCATGGCGTCAGGCTGAAAGGCCAGGTAAGGCACGCGGTGCAGCGGTTCGGCGGTCTGCAGGCGGGCAATGTCCACCAGATCGGCGATCACGGCGCTGGCGGTCGGCTCGCTGCCGGCGCCCTTGCCGTAGTACAGCGTGGTGCCCACTGCGTCGCCCTGCACCACCACGGCGTTCATGGCACCTTCGACGTTGGCGATCAGGCGCTTGGACGGCACCAGACTGGGGTGCACGCGCAGCTCGATGCCCTGGGCCACCCGCTTGGTGATGCCCAGGAGCTTGATGCGGTAGCCCAGCTGCTCGGCGTAACGGATGTCGGCGGCGCCCAGCTTCGTGATGCCTTCCACATAGGCCTTGTCGAACTGCACCGGAATGCCGAAGGCGATGGCGCTCATCAGCGTCGCCTTGTGGGCTGCGTCCACGCCTTCGATGTCGAAGGTCGGGTCGGCTTCGGCGTAGCCCAGGCGCTGCGCTTCCTTCAGCACCACGTCGAAGTCCAGACCCTTGTCGCGCATCTCGGACAGGATGAAGTTGGTGGTGCCGTTGATGATGCCGGCGATCCACTGGATACGGTTGGCGGTCAGGCCCTCGCGCAGCGACTTGATGATGGGAATGCCACCCGCCACGGCAGCCTCGAAGGCCACCATCACGCCCTTGGCCGCTGCAGCTGCAAAGATCTCGGTGCCGTGCACGGCCAGCAGGGCCTTGTTGGCGGTGACCACGTGCTTGCCGGCGGCAATCGCCTCGAGCACCAGGGCCTTGGCAATGCCGTAGCCGCCGATGAGCTCGACCACCACGTCGATGTCGGGGTTGGCGATCACGGCGCGGGCATCGCCCACCACCTGCACACCATCACCCACGATGGAACGGGCACGCGCCACGTCCAGATCGGCCACCATGGTGATCTCGATGCCGCGGCCGGCACGGCGGCGGATCTCTTCCTGGTTGCGTCGGAGCACCTCGAAGGTGCCGCTGCCCACGGTGCCGATGCCCAGAAGGCCCACTTGAATCGGTTTCATGTCGTTGCTCATTGGAATGGATCAGGTGCCGTGTCGCTTGCGCCAGTTCTCGAGGAAACGCGCCACGCGGCCGATGGCTTCGCGCAGGTCGTCCTCATGCGGCAGGAACACGATGCGGAAATGCTGGTTGTCGGGGTAGTTGAAGCCGGAGCCCTGCACCAGCATCACACGGGTTTCCTGCAGCAGCTCCAGAAACAGTTGCTGGTCGTCCTCGACCGGATACAGCTTCGGATCGAGCCGGGGAAACATGTAGAGCGCTGCCGTGGGCTTGGCGCAGGTCACGCCCGGGATGGCCGTGATCAGCTCGTAGGCCAGATCGCGCTGGCGGCGCAGGCGGCCGCCTTCATTGACCAGATCATTGATGCTCTGGTAACCGCCGAGCGCCGTCTGGATGGCCCACTGGCCCGGCACGTTGGCGCACAGCCGCATGTTCGAGAGCATGTTGAGGCCCTCGATGTAGTCGCGCGCCGGCTTCCTGTCACCCGACACCACCATCCAGCCGGCCCGGTAACCGCAGGATCGGTAGCTCTTGGACAGGGAATTGAAGGTCAGGGTCAGCACGTCTTCCGACAGGCTGGCCAGCGCGGTGTGCTTCGCACCGTCGTACAGCACCTTGTCGTAAACCTCGTCGGCAAAGATCACCAGCCCATGCTCGCGGGCGATGCCCACGATGGCCTGCAACAGCTCCACCGAGTACAGGGCGCCGGTCGGGTTGTTCGGATTGATGACCACGATGCCCTTGGTGGCCGGCGTGATCTTCGCGCGGATGTCGTCAAGGTCCGGCATCCAGCCGTTGGATTCGTCGCAGCGGTAGTGCACCGGCGTGCCGCCAGAGAGGCTGACCGCCGCCGTCCAGAGCGGATAGTCGGGCGAAGGCAGCAGGAGTTCGTCGCCATCGTCCAGCAGGGCGTTGGTGGCCATCACGATGAGCTCGCTGGCGCCGTTGCCCAGGTAGATGTCGTCCAGCGTCACGCCCTTGACACCCTGGGTCTGGGTCTCGTGCATGACCGCCTTGCGCGCCGCGAAGATGCCCTTGCTGTCCGAATATCCGGCCGAGTTCGGCAGGTTGCGGATCATGTCCTGCTGGATCTCTTCCGGGGCATCGAAGCCGAACACCGCCAGGTTGCCGATGTTGAGCTTGATGATCTTGTGGCCCTCTTCTTCCATCTGCCGCGCCGCGTCCATGATGGGACCGCGGATGTCGTAGCAGACGTTGGCGAGCTTGGCGGACTTCTGGATGGTCTTCAAAGGGTCTGTCCTCGGGAAGAAGGCGGCCGGTGCGGGCACCGATGCCGGGGAAGGCTCAAGGGCTGCAACCGGGCGTTATAGTCGTGAAATCCAGGGAAAACCTCGGATTTGACCACAGTTCAACGCCTGTTCTGGCCGCAGAAGCCCATGAAACTCCACGCCGACCGCCCCGACACCATGGCCATCACCGCCCACGGGGAAGGCTGGGTGGCGGTCAATGGCCAGCGCCATCACCACAGCATCGTCGTCACCCCGGAGGGCGAGCCGCAACCATGGTCCTGCAGCCGGCTCGAAGACCTGACCCAGGCGCACTTCGAGGCCCTGCTGCCGGCACAGGGCCCGCTGCCGGAGCTGGTCCTGCTGGGCAGCGGTCGGCGGCTGCGGTTCGTGGCGCCCTCGCTGCTGGCCCCCCTGCTCGCCCGCCGGGTGGGGGTCGAGACCATGGACACGGCCGCCGCCTGCCGCACTTACAACATCCTCGCCGGCGAGGGGCGGAGGGTCGTGGCAGCGCTGCTGATCGAGGTGTGAGCGCCCGAACACGGGTGCGAGTACCCATTCGGGTTAAAATGCGGGGTTGTTCCCTGTCGCAACCCCGGGTCCCTTGATCGCCCCGGTGGCGCCGGACAACGGAGCACAACGCATCACCATCCACTCAAGTCAGGGGTCCCCGCAGCATGGCCGTCGTTGTCAACAAACCCATTCCCGAATTCGAATCGCTCGCCACGGGCGGCGTCAAGGTGAGCAACCAGAGCCACCTGGGTCAGACGATCGTGCTGTACTTCTACCCCAAGGACAACACCCCCGGCTGCACCACCGAGGCCATGCAGTTCCGCGACAAGTACAAGGATTTCGTCAAGGCCGGCGCGCAGGTCTTCGGCGTGTCGCGCGACAACATGAAGTCGCACGACGACTTCAAGACCAAGCTGGAACTGCCGTTCGAGCTGATCGCCGACACCGAAGAAAAGATGTGTCACATGTTCGGCGTGGTCAAGAACAAGATCATGTACGGCAAGAAGGTCAAGGGCATCGAGCGCAGCACCTTCCTGATCGGTCCGGACGGCGTGCTGCGTCAGGAATGGCGCGGCCTCAAAGTGCCGGGCCACGTCGAGGAAGTCCTGAAGGCCGTCAAGGCCCTGAAGAAGGCCGCCTGAGCCCGTCCCGACACTGGCCGGGGCACTGCAGCCACGGCCCCGGGCAGGTCATGGCGGTCATGCATAATGGTTTCATGACCCTCGGCCGCTGCCACGTCACCTCCTCCGCCTGCCCCTCGCGCAGTCCACAAAGCCGCCCGGCGATCCTGGCGGCTTTTTGTTTTTTCGGCCACCGCTGACACGTCCCCATGCCCCTGCCTCCCGCCCCCACCAAACGCGCTGCCCTGCTCACGGCCGAGGCCTACAGCACACTGGCCACCGAAGCCACCGACCTGATCCCGGCGGCCGAGCCCAAGCCAGCCACCGCCCGCCCCGCCCGCGGCGGCCGCAGTGGTGGTCGGCAGGCGAGCGATCAGCAGCCGGCCACAGGAACCAGCGTGACCGCCTCCGTTGCGCCATCGGCACCACCGCAGGCTGCGCCGGCCACTGCGGCTGCGCCCGTGCGCGGGCGCCGGGGTGCAGGAGCACAGGCAGGTGCCAGAGATGCCGCACCGGCCAAAGCCCCGGCGGCAGCGGCGACTCCCTCGCCCCGAACACCGGAAGCTGCCGTGCCAGCGGCGACACCGGTCAGAACGGCCGAGGAGCAGCCGGCGCGGCGCCGCCGCAGCGGACCTGCCAGCCGCACCGGCGCCAGGCGCCTGTTCGTGCTGGACACCAACGTGCTGCTGCACGATCCGATGAGCCTGTTCCGGTTCGAGGAGCACGACATCTTCCTGCCGATGATCGTGCTGGAAGAGCTCGATGGCCACAAGAAGGGCATGACCGAGGTGGCCCGCAACGGCCGCCAGACCAGTCGTACGCTGGATGCCCTGGTGGCGCAGCAGGGCGGCGACATGGCGCAAGGGCTGCGGCTGTCGGCCACCGGACACCAGTCGGCTCGCGGCCTGTTGTTCTTCCAGACCGAGCCGCTGGACAACACCCTGCCGGCCAGCCTGCCCCAGGGCAAGGCCGACAACCAGATCCTGGGCGTGGTCAGCGCCCTGCGTGACCGGCGCCCGGATCGCGAGGTCATCCTGGTGTCCAAGGACATCAACATGCGGGTCAAGGCCCGCGCTCTGGGCCTGGCCGCCGAGGATTACGAGAACGACAAGACGCTGGACGACGGCGAACTGCTGTACTCCGGTGCGCTCGCCCTGCCCCAGGACTTCTGGACGCGTCAGAGCAAGACCATCGAGAGCTGGCAGAGCGGCAGCCACACCTTCTACCGGGTCAGCGGTCCGGCTGTGGGCCAGTTCCATATCAACCAGTTCGTCTACTTCGAGGCCCCCGGCGAGCCTTCGCTGTATGCCCGGGTCACCGAGATCCGCGACAAGACGGCCGTGCTCAAGACGCTCAAGGACTACACCCACCTCAAGAATGCGGTGTGGGGCGTGACCAGCCGCAACCGGGAGCAGAACTTCGCCATGAACCTGCTCATGGACCCGGAAATCGACTTCGTGACCCTGGCCGGTACGGCCGGCACCGGCAAGACCCTCATGGCGCTGGCCAGCGGCCTGACCCAGGTGCTGGATGACCGCCGCTACACCGAGATCATCATGACCCGCGCGACCGTCAGCGTGGGCGAGGACATCGGCTTCCTGCCCGGTACCGAAGAGGAAAAGATGGGCCCCTGGATGGGCGCCCTGGACGACAACCTGGAGTTCCTGGCCAAGGGAGACGGCGGCAACGCGGGCGAATGGGGCCGCGCGGCCACCAACGAGCTCATCCGCAGCCGCATCAAGGTCAAGAGCATGAACTTCATGCGCGGGCGGACCTTCATGAACAAGTACGTCATCATCGACGAGGCGCAGAACCTCACGCCCAAGCAGATGAAGACCCTCATCACCCGCGCCGGCCCGGGCACCAAGATCATCTGCATGGGCAACCTGGCCCAGATCGACACGCCCTACCTCACCGAGGGCTCCAGCGGCCTGACCTACGCGGTCGACCGCTTCAAGGGCTGGCCGCACGGCGGGCACATCACGCTGGCACGGGGCGAGCGTTCGCGCCTGGCCGACTTCGCCAGCGAAGTGCTCTGACGATCAGTAATCGCCGCCGCCGGCGAGCGATTCGAAGCGGGTCAGCATGTTGAGGAAGGCCAGCTTGACGGTCCCGGTGGGGCCGTTTCGCTGCTTGCCGATGATGATCTCGGCCACACCAGGCTCCTTGCAGGCGTCCTTGGTGTAGTACTCGTCGCGGTAGATGAACATGATGATGTCCGCGTCCTGCTCGATGGCGCCGGACTCTCGCAGGTCGCTCATCATGGGGCGCTTGTCGGTGCGGGTCTCGACCGAGCGGTTGAGCTGCGACAGCGCGATCACCGGGCACTGCAGTTCCTTGGCCAGCATCTTCAGGCCCCGCGAGATTTCGCCGAGCTCGGAGGCGCGGTTCTCGCCTTCCGAACTGCTGCCGCTCATGAGCTGCAGGTAGTCGACCACGATCAGACCGAGCTTGCCGCACTGCCGGGCCAGCCGCCGGGCATTGGCCCGCAGCACGCTGGGATTGAGACCCGGGGTCTCGTCGATGTGCAGCGAGACGTTGCGCAGCTTCTCGATGGCCTCGGTCAGGCGTGGCCACTCCTCATCGGTCAGCTTGCCGCTGCGCAGGTGGCTTTGGTTGATGCGGCCGATGGAGCCGACGATACGCACCGCCAGCTGGGAAGCCCCCATTTCCATGGAAAACACTGCCACCGGCAGGCCCTCGTTCAGCGCCACGTGTTCGGCAATGTTGATGGCAAAGGCCGTCTTGCCCATGGACGGGCGAGCCGCCAGCACGACCAGGTCGCCCGGCTGCAGGCCGGAGGTCATGCGGTCGAGGTCGACGAAACCGGTCGGGACACCGGTGATGTCGTTGGGGTTGTCGGCCATCTCCTGAACACGGTCGAGCAGTTCGACCACCAGCTTGTCCATGCCCTGGAAGCCCTCCTTCATCCGGGAGCCTTCCTCCCCGATGTTGAAGATCTTCTGCTCGGCTTCGTCCAGGATCTTGTCGACCGGCTTGCCCTGCGGATTGAACGCGGCGGTGGCGATCTCGTCGCTGGCGGTCACCAGCTTGCGCAGGATGGCGCGCTCACGGACGATTTCGGCGTACCGCCGGATGTTGGCCGCGCTGGGAACGTACTGGGCCAGCGAGTTCAGGTAGGCCAGACCACCGACCTCGTCGGCCTTGCCCAGGTTCTGCAGGTGCTCGAACACCGTGACCACATCGGCCGGCTTGTTGCCGTTGACCAGCGCGGCGATTCCGGAATAGACCAGCTTGTGCTCGTACCGGTAGAAGTCGGAGTCGGTGAGCAGGTCGGCCACCCGGTCCCAGGCGCCGTTGTCCAGCAGCAGGCCGCCCAGCACGCTCGATTCGGCCTCGATGGAGTGCGGAGGCACCCGGAGCTGCGCGACCTGGCGGTCGGTAGGCAGATCGTCCATGGCGGCGTCGAAATCGGGGAAAGGGCTGGGGAAGGCGGCGGACATGGTGGGCATTCAGGGCGAGCCGGTCATGGTACGGAGAGAGTTATCACTTGTCAGGGGACAACCCTGTGGAAAACCGGTGGAACGGCGGTGCACTGGCGGGGATAACTGCCCGCCCCAAAGAAAAAGGCCGCTGCCCCGAAGGACAGCGGCCTTTTCCGAACCGAGGTGTATCAGGCGGTTTCGCCGAGCACGCTCACGGCCACATCGACGGTGACGTCGGTGTGCAGGCTGACGCTCACGGTGTAGTCGCCGACCATCTTCAGCGGGCCGTTGGGCATGCGCACCTGGGCCTTGGCGACGGCGAAGCCGTGCTTGTTCAGCTCTTCGGACACGTCGTGGTTGGTGACGGAGCCGAACAGGCGGCCATCGACGCCGGCTTTCTGGGTCAGCTTGACGGTCACGCCGGCGAGCTTCTCACCCAGGGCCTGGGCTTCTGCCAGCTTGGCGGCGGCCACTTTTTCGAGTTCGGCACGGCGTGCTTCGAATTCGGCGATGGCGGACTGGGTGGCGCGGCGGGCACGGCCGGAGGGGATCAGGAAGTTACGGGCATAGCCGTCCTTGACCTTGACCACATCGCCCAGGGCGCCGAGGTTGACAACTTTGTCGAGCAGGATGATTTGCATGTCAGGCTCCTATTCAGACGCGGTGCTGGTCGCTGTAGGGCAGCATGGCCAGGAAGCGCGCGCGCTTGATGGCGGTGGTGACCTGGCGCTGGTAGATGGCACGGGTGCCGGTCAGGCGCGCCGGGATGATCTTGCCGTTTTCGGCGATGAAGTCGCGCAGGACGTCCACGTCCTTGTAGTCGACTTCCTCGACCTTTGCCACGGTGAAGCGGCAGAAGCGCTTGCGCTTGAAAAGCAGCGACTGGGTGTTGCGCTTGGGGCGCTTGTCTTTGTTGAAACGCTTGGGTGCAGCCATGATGGGCCTTCCTATGTCTTGCTGAAATCTTGGATGTGGAACACCACGCCTTTGCTGTTGCGCGCATTCGCCATGAAACCTTCAAAGCTGCAGACCGTGTCGAGACCCTGTCGGGCCAGCACTTCTGCCTGCACACCGAAGGCCACAGCCCTCAGTTGAAGTTTCACCAGGCGGGGGGTGTCGAGTTCGACGACCTGTGACTCGTGCTCAAGCACCAGATTCACGGCCGGGATGCCTGCCGGGGTGTAGCGAAGGCTCTGCACCTGCACCACGACCGCCGTCACGCTGAACCGGTTCACGCCCTGCTGCGCGCTGCCGGCAATCAGGCGGCCTGTTCCTGCGGTTGCTGCGCGGCCTTGCGGGCTTCTTCACGCTCGACGGTGCGCATCATGGCCGAAGGACCGGTCTCGGCCTTCTTGCGCTGCACGGTCAGGTGACGCAGCACGGCATCGTTGAACTTGAAGGCATGCTCCAGTTCGGCCATCACGGCCTGACCGGCTTCGATGTTCACGCACAGGTAGTGGGCCTTGGACAGCTTGTTGATCTGGTAAGCCATCTGACGACGGCCCCAGTCTTCAACGCGATGGATCTTGCCGCCGCCGGCGGTGATCATGCCCTTGTAGCGCTCCAGCATGGCGGGCACCTGTTCGCTTTGATCCGGATGGATCAGCAGCACGATTTCGTAATGACGCATGGACTCTCCTTGTGGATGAAAAGCTGCCCCCGGCGTCGACTGGGGTGCAGCAAGGCAAGCCCGCGATTCTAGCAAAAAACCCGGCGGGCCTTGCAGCCTCGCCGGGTCGGGGCCCGTCCGGGGGTCCGGACGGGGGTGTCAGGGGCCTGGAAAGGCTCAGGACATCTTCAGGTTGGGGTAGCGGACGTGCTCCACCAGCTCCTGGACCTTCTTGTTGGGCGCCGGGGTCACCAGGCTCACCAGGATGATCACGGCCATGCCGATCGGCACACCGAAGACACCGGCGGAGATCGGTGCGATGCCCCACCAGGTGTAGTCGGCCACCGGACCGGTCACGCCGAACATGCCGCGCATCCAGGGCTGGGTGGTGGCCATGTAGTAGAAGGTCACTGCCGTACCGGCGATCATGCCCAGCACGGCGGCCGGGCCGGTTGCCCGCTTCCAGAAGATGCCGAGCACCAGCGCCGGGAAGAAGCCCGCCGCCGCCAGAGAGAACGCCGCAGAGACCAGGAACAGGATGTCGGCCACCTTCAGCGAGGCCACATAAGCGGCCATCAGGGCCACGACCAGCAGCAGGACCTTGGAAATGGTCACGCGGCGAGCGGTCGAAGCGTTGGGGTCGATCATCTTGTAGTACAGGTCGTGCGACAGCGCGTTGGCGATGGTGAGCAGCAGGCCGTCGGCAGTGGACAGCGCAGCGGCCAGGCCACCGGCAGCCACCAGACCCGAGATCACATACGGCAGACCGGCGATTTCCGGCGTGGCCAGCACCACGATGTCGCCACCGATGGTCATCTCGTTGAGCTGCAGGATGTTGTCCTTGTTGACGTCGCTGATCGACAGCAGTGATGGATCGACCCTCGCCCATGAAGCCACCCATTGCGGCAACTGGTCGAATGGCGTCCCCACCAGCACGCTGAACACCTCGTACTTGACCAGCACGGCCAGGGCCGGCGCAGTGAAGTACAGCAGGAAGATGAAGAACAGCGACCAGGTCACCGACTGCCGCGCTTCCTTCACGCTCGGCACGGTGTAGTAGCGCATCAGGATGTGCGGCAGCGCAGCCGTACCCACCATCAGGCAGAAGATCAGCGCCAGGAAGTTGCGACGTGAGGTGTCGTAGGCCGCCTGGGCTTTCTCGTCGCCGTTCGGGTCACCGCTGAACGCCTGGGCGTGCGGGGCCATGCCGTTGAGCGGACGGGTCTTGGCTTCGGCAGCGGCCTTGGCTGCAGTCCAGGCCTTCGTGGCGGCCTCGGCGTCCTTCGGCAGGCTGGTCAGGGCCTTCTCGGCAGCAGCCACGTCGGCAGCCGGAGCGTTGGCGGCCTTCAGGTCGGCCACTTTCTTCTCGGCAGCCGCCTTGTCGGCGGCCAGGGCGGCAGCCGGGTCCTTGAGCTTCTCGCCCAGGGCAGCGGCACGGGCCTTGAACACCTCGCGCACTTCCACTTCCTTCGGATCGGCGATCAGCACCTTTTCCTTGGCAGTGACCTTCTCCAGCTGGAAGCCGTAGGCCACCTGCGGGACCGGCACGTTGGTCTGCTTCACCGACAGCCAGACCACCGGGATCATGTAGGCCACGATCAGCACGATGTACTGCGCCACCTGGGTCCAGGTCACGGCACGCATGCCGCCCAGGAACGAGCAGACCAGAATGCCGCCCAGGCCCAGGAACACGCCCAGCTCGAACGCCACACCGGTCAGTCGGGCGGTGATCAGGCCCACACCATAGATCTGGGCCACCACGTACACGAAAGACACCAGGATCGCGATCAGGATGCCCACGAAACGCGCAGCGTTGCCGCCGTAACGCTCACCCAGGAAGTCGGGAATGGTGAACTGACCGAACTTGCGCAGGTACGGCGCCAAGAAGAGCGCCACCAGGCAGTAACCGCCGGTCCATCCCATGATGAAGGCCAGACCGCTGTAGCCCTGCAGGTACAGCGTGCCGGCCATGCCGATGAAGGATGCAGCCGACATCCAGTCGGCACCGGTGGCCATGCCGTTGTACATGGCGGGCACACGTCGGCCCGCCACATAGTATTCGGCCGCGTCGGTGGTCCGGCTCATGATGCCGATACCAGCGTAAAGACCGATGGTGGCCAGCAGGAAGATGAAGCCGATCCACTCCCGCGACAGCCCCATCTGCTCCAGCACCGCCAGCACGATCACGAAGGCGGTGAAGCCCCCGGTGTACATGGCATATACCTTGTTGAGCTGGGACTTGAATGCCTTGTTGGAGCCACCGCCAGCGGCGGAGCCCGTTTCGAACATGCCTGCCATGGTTTACTCCTCCGCCTCTTCGACACCGTGTTCGATGTCGAGCTTGTTCATGTACCAGGCGTAGTAGCCAATGATGGCCACATAGCCCACCAGGGCGCCTTGAGCTCCCACCCAGAAACTGAACGGCCAGCCGAAAAAGCTGAAGCTCAGATCCCGGGCGAAGTAGCCCACCACAAACGTCAACACGAACCAGATCACCAGCAATATCGCCGTAACCCTCAGGTTCTTCCGCCAGTACTGGCGGTGGCTTTCGGTCAGTTCCACGATTCGACCTCCATCAGCAACACCCTTTCGGGCAGATCACGAGCAGCACCCGTCTCCTGTGGGCACACTGCAACCGGCTCGCGTTTTCGGGCGACGTCGAAACGCCTCCCCCCTTTTTATCGACCGTGCGCCGTCACGCGACCTGGGCCGGGGCTTTGCCCAGACCCGTCTCGCGCTCCAGCTGAGCGGCCACCTTGGGCTCAAACCCGCGCAGGTGGCGAATGATCTTCGCCGCCTCCTCGGGCTCTTGCCGATCCACATGAACCCGGGCCAGCTGGTACCAGCCGTAGGGACTCATGGGTTGCAGTTCGGTGTTGCGACGAAGGGCCTGCACGGCCTCGTCGAACCGGCGCTGGCGGATCAGGCAGATGCCCAGTCCGTACCAAGCGCGGTCAAATTTGATGTCCAGTTCGATCGCCCGCCGGAATGCGGCTTCGGCTTTCTGCAGGTGATCGGCCTCTTCGGCCACGAAACCCAGGTTGAACCAGCCCGGAGCGAAATCGGGATAGATCCGGACGATCTGCTCCAGCGTGGCGATGGCTGCATCCCGCTGACCGGCCTCGACCTGAAGATGTGCCAGGGTCGACAGCGCATGGCGGTCCTCCGGGCGCAGGGCGATCATCTGCTGCACACGCTGCAGCGCAGCATCGCGCTGGCCGAACATCAGCAGCACGCGGACCAGGCTTCGCAGATACAGCAGGTTGAACGTCAGGTTCATTGGCACATCTCCACACCGATACGGATGCAGTGGTTGACCTTGGACCAGGTCACGATCAGCCAGGCGAAAACCAGCAGCAGGAAAGCCACCAGAGGCACATGCCGGTCGATGACCACCTTGGGGGTGATGAGGCGAGCGATCTGCACGAACGGCTTGCTCAGCACTTCCAGCAGCTTGTAGAAGACGTTGCTGTCCTTCTTCTGGCCCGCCAGCAAACCCAGAACCCACTGGCCGAACAGGGACAGCAGGGCGATTTCCACGATCAGCTTGAGGGACGAGATGAGCAGCAACATAAGTCTCGATTAAGGCTGACGCGATTCTTTCGGGCGGCCTTACCGAACTCTTACAAAACCGTCAGCTTTCGGCTCCAGGCAGGTCAAACCCCATTGGGGTTTTCCCGCTCCGGGGCTGTATCCGCTGCAGCAATGAAAACGGCGACCGAGGTCGCCGTTGGTTCACTGCAGGTGAAAGCGCTGTCAGTCAGCGCGTCCAGCCAGCAGCTGCCAGGTGTCGACCACCGAGTCCGGGTTGAGCGAGATCGAGCTGATGCCCTCGTCGCGCAGCCACTGGGCAAAGTCAGGATGGTCGCTGGGGCCCTGGCCGCAGATGCCGACGTACTTGCCTTCGGCCTTGCAGGCACCGATGGCCAGCTTCAGCAGGGCCTTGACGGCCGGATCGCGCTCGTCGAAGTCGTGCGCCAGCAGCTCCAGGCCGGAGTCGCGGTCCAGGCCCAGGGTGAGCTGGGTCAGGTCGTTGGAGCCGATGGAGAAGCCGTCGAAGTACTGCAGGAAGTCGTGCGCCAGCACGGCGTTGCTGGGGATCTCGCACATCATGATGAGCTTGAGATCGTTCTCGCCGCGCTTCAGTCCCTTGAGCGCCAGCAGCTCGGTCACCTTGCGGGCCTGCTCCAGGGTGCGCACGAACGGCACCATGACCTGCACGTTGGTCAGGCCCATGTCCTCGCGCACCCGCTTGAGCGCTTCGCACTCCATGGCGAAGGCTTCGGCGAAGTCGTGGCTGATGTAACGGGCAGCGCCCCGGAAGCCGAGCATCGGGTTCTCTTCGTCCGGCTCGTAGCGGCTGCCGCCGACCAGCTTGCGGTACTCGTTGGACTTGAAGTCCGACAGGCGGACGATCACCGGCTTGGGCCAGAAGGCCGCAGCGATGGTGGCCACGCCTTCGGCCACCTTGTCCACGTAGAAAGCACGCGGGCTGGCGTGACCACGGGCCACCGACTCCACCGCCTTCTTCAGGTCCGCGTCCACCGCCGGGTAGTCGAGGATGGCCTTGGGGTGCACGCCGATGTTGTTGTTGATGATGAACTCCAGCCGCGCCAGACCGACACCGCCATTGGGTATCTGGGCGAAGTCGAAGGCCAGCTGCGGGTTGCCGACGTTCATCATGATCTTGACGTCGATCTCGGGCATGGTGCCGCGCTGGACCTCGGTGATCTCGGTTTCCAGCAGGCCGTCGTAGATGTTGCCGGTATCGCCTTCGGCGCAGCTCACGGTGACCAGGGTGCCGTCCTTGAGGTGCTCGGTGGCATCGCCGCAGCCGACCACTGCCGGAATGCCCAGTTCACGGGCAATGATGGCCGCGTGGCAGGTACGGCCACCCCGGTTGGTGACGATGGCGCTGGCCCGCTTCATCACCGGTTCCCAGTTGGGGTCGGTCATGTCGGTGACGAGCACGTCGCCGGGCTGCACCTTGTCCATCTCGCTGATGCTGTGCACCAGCCGCACCGGGCCGGTGCCCACCTTCTGGCCGATGGCCCGGCCACTGGCCAGCACCGCGCCCTTGCCCTTGAGCTTGTAGCGCACCTCGGTCTTGCCGGCGGACTGGCTCTTCACCGTCTCAGGGCGGGCCTGCAGGATGTAGAGCTGGCCGTCGGTGCCGTCCTTGCCCCACTCGATGTCCATCGGGCGGCCGTAGTGCTGCTCGATCACCAGGGCGTAGCGGGCCAGCTGCTCGACGTCGGCATCGGTCAGGCTGTAGCGGTTGCGCTGCTCGACCGGCACGTCGATGGTCTTGACCAGCTTGCCGGAGGCGGCCTTCTCCTCGGCCGAGGCGAAGGTCATCTGGATCAGCTTGCTGCCCAGGTTGCGGCGGATGAGCGCGCGCTTTCCGGCCTTGAGCATCGGCTTGTGGACATAGAACTCGTCGGGGTTGACCGCGCCCTGCACCACCGTCTCGCCCAGGCCGTAGCTGGAGGTGATGAAGACCACGTCCTCGAATCCGGACTCGGTGTCGATGGTGAACATGACGCCGGCCGCGCCCAGGTCGGATCGCACCATGCGCTGCACGCCCGCCGACAGGGCCACGTCGGCATGGGCAAAGCCCTTGTGCACCCGGTAGCTGATGGCACGGTCGTTGTAGAGGGAGGCGAACACCTCCTTCATCTTGTGCAGCACGTCCTCGATGCCCACCACGTTGAGGAAGGTCTCCTGCTGGCCGGCAAAGGAGGCGTCGGGCAGGTCTTCGGCGGTGGCAGATGACCGCACCGCAAACGAGGCCTGCGGGTTGCCGGCGCTCAGCGTGGCGAACTCGGCGCGGATGGCCTGCTCCAGGTCGGCCGGGAACGGCTGGGCCTCGACCATGGCACGGATCTCGGCGCCGGCCGCTGCCAGGGCGCGCACGTCCTCCGTGTCCAGTACATCCAGCCGGGCATTGATGCGGTCGGCCAGGCCGTCGTGCTTCAGGAACTCGCGGAAGGCGTGGGCCGTGGTGGCGAAGCCGGTGGGCACCTTCACGCCGCTGGGCAGCTGCGAGATCATCTCGCCGAGGCTGGCGTTCTTGCCGCCGACGGCCTCGACATCGCTCATCCTGAGCTTTTCAAATGGGACGACCAGATCGGTCGCACCGAACAGTTGGGACATGGGAAGACTCCTGAGGTTGAAAAACCGGGGGGCTCCATGCACCAGCGGATGACCTGTAGTTCTGTTGTGGGTCGGGCACCGGGCAAGGCAGGCAGATGGGGTCTGGCGGGGCCGGATAATCACCCCACGCAACAACCGACATTGTAGGACGCCGCCCATGGCCAACCGCACCGTGTACTTCGTCTCCGACGGCACCGGCATCACCGCCGAAACCTTCGGCAACGCCATCCTGGCCCAGTTCGAGATCACGGTGCGCCGCGTGCGGCTGCCCTTTCTGGACAGCGTCGACAAGGCGCACCAGGCGGTCCGGCAGATCAACCACTCGGCAGAGGTCGAGGGCAAGCGGCCCATGGTGTTCCTGACCGTGGTCAACGACGAGGTCCTCGACGTGTTCCGCCAGCACTGCCGGGGCATGATGCTCGACATGTTCGGGACCTTCGTGGAGCCGCTGGAGGCCGAACTGTCGGTCAAGAGCAACCACCGGGTCGGGCGCTTCTCCGACGCCTCGAAGAGCAAGGCCTACAACGACCGCATCGAGGCCATCAACTTCTCGCTGGCCCATGATGACGGCCAGAGCCACCGGGACCTGGAGGGCTCGGACGTGATCCTGGTGGGCGTGAGCCGCAGCGGCAAGACGCCGACATCGCTCTACCTGGCCATGCAGTACGGACTGAAGGCCTCGAACTACCCGCTGATTCCGGAAGACTTCGACCGCCGCAAGCTGCCGCCCGCCCTGGTGCCGCACCGCAAGAAGCTGTTCGGGCTGACCATCGCGCCGGAACGGCTGAGCGAGATCCGCAACGAGCGCCGTCCCGACTCGCGCTACGCCAGCCTGGAGAACTGCCGCATGGAGGTGTCGGAGGCCGAGAACATGATGCGCCGCGAAGGCATCCGCTGGCTCTCCACGACCACCAAGTCGATCGAGGAGATCGCCACCACCATCCTCCAGGAAGTGCGGCCCGAGCGGCTCGAGTACTGAGGCACCGAGCGGCCGACGGATCAGCGCCTGGAGCGCTCGACCACGCGGGCCACCGCCAGCACGGGCAGCAGGATGATCAGGTTGGACACCAGTCCGGCCAGGATGCTGTCGACGACGTCCACCGACCCGGTGGGCAGGGTCAGGGGCAGCATCACCGCCACGAACACCACCCCGCAGGCCAGAGGGATCACCCGTCCGGTGATGGCCGCCGTGCGGATGGTGGTGATCACCAGGGCGATGATCAGTCCGATGCGGAACACATCGGTGAGTTGGGAAAGTACCAGGTCGATCAAGGCGAGGTCTCCAGTGCGGTGGGCACCCACCAAAAGATCGACCGCCTGCCCTCACGGGCAGGCGGTCGACGTGTCAGGGTCGAAGCCCGAGCTTACTTGCCGGTGTCACCGGCGAAGATGTCTTTCTTGTGGGTGCCGCCCGGCACGAAGATCGAACCGATCACCACGGTCATAACGGCGATGATGATGGCGTACCACAGGCCCGAGTAGATGTTGCCGGTCTGCGCCGAGATGGCGAAGGCGGTGGCAGGCATCAGGCCGCCGAACCAGCCGTTGCCGATGTGGTACGGCAGGGACAGGCCCGAGTAACGGATGCGGGTCGGGAACATCTCCACCAGCATGGCGGCGATGGGGCCGTACACCATGGTCACCAGCAGCACCAGGTAGGTGAGGATCAGGACGATGGTCAGCTTCTGGCCCGAGAAGATGTCGAAGAAGTTCTTCGCCTTGGCCACGGTGGTGTTGTCGGCCGGGACCAGCGGATAGCCCGCCTGCTTGAGGGCCGTGTTCAGGGCGCCGTCGAATGCCGACTTGGCCTTCTTCAGTTCGTCACCGCTCAGCTTGCCGGCGTCGTAGGAAGGGATGGAGACCTCGCCGACCTTCACCACGGCCGGGGTGCCGGGGGCAGCGCCTTCGATGGTGGTGTAGTTGACCGAGGTGCGGGCCAGCTGGGCCTTGGCGATGTCGCACGACGAGGTGAACTTCACCGTGCCGGTCGGGTTGAACTGGAACGAGCAGTCTTCGGCCGCCACGGTCACAGAGACCGGGGTCTGGTGGGCGTTGTAGAGAGCGGGGTTGGCGGTCTTGGTCAGGA
Source organism: uncultured Hydrogenophaga sp. (assembly GCF_958439165.1). Lineage (GTDB taxonomy): Bacteria > Pseudomonadota > Gammaproteobacteria > Burkholderiales > Burkholderiaceae_C > Hydrogenophaga. The sequence goes on from NZ_OY288134.1 coordinate 114,874, forward strand.
AACCGAACACCGGCAGGAAGGTGATGGCAGCCAGCAGGCAGCCCGCCAGGATGATCGGCTTGCGGCCGATGCGGTCCGACAGCGAGCCGAACAGCAGGAAGCCGCCGGTGCCCAGGATCAGCGACCAGGCCACCATCACGTTGGCGGTGAAGCTGTCGATCTTGATCACGTTCTGCATGAAGAACAGGGCGTAGAACTGACCGGTGTACCAGACCACGGCCTGACCGGCGACCAGACCCAGCAGGGCGATCAGCGCGATCTTGCCGTTCTTCCAGTTGCCGAAGGCTTCGCTCAGCGGGGCCTTGGAGGTGCGACCTTCTTCCTTCATCTTCTTGAAGGCCGGGCTCTCGTTCATCTGCAGGCGGATGTACAGGGAAATGCCCAGCAGGAAGATGGAGCCGATGAAGGGAACGCGCCAGCCCCAGGCGTTGAACGCCTTGACCATGGTCGGGGTGCCGTCGGCCATCAGCACGGCGACGCCGTCCTTGAGCAGGGGGACGTCGGGGAAGTTGGCGTTGACGTAGCCCTGCACCGACAGGATCACGATCAGCGACAGCAGCAGACCCAGGGTGGCCGTCGTCTGGATGAAGGCGGTGAAGTAGCCGCGCTGGTTGGCCGGGGCGTGTTCAGCCACGTAGATGGCCGCACCACCGTACTCGCCACCCAGTGCCAGGCCTTGGGCCATGCGCAGCAGGATCAGGATGATCGGGGCAGCGACACCCCAGCTCTCGTAGTTGGGCAGCACGCCGACCAGGAAGGTCGACAGACCCATGATGACGATGGTCATCAGGAAGGTGTACTTGCGGCCGATCATGTCGCCCAGCATGCCGAACACCAGCGCGCCGAACGGACGCACGATGAAGCCGGCGGCGAATGCCAGCAGCGCGAAGACGTTGCGGGTGTTTTCAGGGAAGGCAGTGAAGAACTGCGCTCCGATGATGGCGGCGAGTGCGCCGTAGAGGTAGAAGTCGTACCACTCGAAGATGGTGCCGGCCGAAGAGGCCATGATCACCTTCTTCTCTTCGGCGGTCATCGGCCGGGAGCGGTCCCGGACATTGGATGCGGTGTCGGCTGTCGCCATGTTGCTTGCTCCTGGTTGGCCCGGCCTGAAGGCCGGGCGGTTCTCGTCCGCAGAAGGTCTGCGGCTTGTGGGAGCGCAATGTGGGCAGGCTGCCTTACTCGAAAATTGCTGGAGGACCCGGGCGGAAGGAAGCTAAGGGTATGCACCTACGCCCGGGGTCTACAACTGACACGAACCTTGCAGATCAGGCCGCAACAGCCTCTGCAGCAGGTTGGCGGATCAGGTGGTCGAAGGCGCTGAGCGCAGCCTTCGCGCCGTCGCCGGCAGCGATCACGATCTGCTTGTACGGCACGGTGGTGCAGTCGCCGGCAGCGAACACGCCTTCGACGTTGGTGTGGCCCTTGGCGTCCACCACGATCTCGCCGTAGCGGCTGAGCTCCAGCGTGCCCTTGAGCCATTCGGTGTTGGGCACCAGACCGATCTGGACAAACACGCCTTCGAGCTCGACGTGGCGCTGCTCGCCGCTGACGCGGTCCTTGTAGCTCAGGCCATTGACCTTGCCGCCGGCACCGGTGATCTCGGTGGTCTGGGCGTTCACATGGACCGTCACGTTGGGCAGGCTGCGCAGCTTGCTCACCAGCACGGCGTCGGCCTTGAGGGCGTCGGCAAATTCGATCAGCGTCACATGGCCCACGATGCCGGCCAGGTCGATGGCAGCCTCGACGCCCGAGTTGCCGCCACCGATGACGGCCACGTCCTTGCCCTTGAACAGCGGACCGTCGCAGTGCGGGCAGTAAGCCACGCCCTTGTTGCGGTACTCGTTCTCGCCGGGCACGTTGACGTTGCGCCAGCGGGCGCCGGTGGACAGGATCACGCTGCGCGCCTTCAGGGTCGCGCCGTTGGCCATCTGCACCTGCACCAGGCCGCCCGGCTCGCTGGCCGGAATCAGCTTCTCGGCGCGCTGCAGGTTCATCAGGTCGACGTCGTAATGGCGCACCTGGGCTTCCAGGGCAGCGGCAAACTTCGGACCGTCGGTCTCCAGCACCGAGATGTAGTTCTCGATCGCCATGGTGTCGTTGGTCTGGCCGCCGAAGCGTTCGGCCGCCACGCCCACGCGGATGCCCTTGCGGGCGGCGTAAACGGCAGCTGCAGCACCGGCCGGGCCACCACCGACGATCAGCACGTCGAACGCGTCCTTGGCGTCGAGCTTGGCGGCTTCGCGCTCGTCGGCGTTGACGTCGAGCTTGGCCACGATCTCCTGCAGCGTCATGCGGCCCGAGCCGAACACTTCACCGTTGAGGTAGACCATGGGCACGGCCAGCACCTGGCGCTCTTCCACCTCGGCCTGGTACAGGCCGCCGTCGATGACCACCGTCTTGATGGCGGGGTTGCGGATGGCCATCAGCGACAGCGCCTGCACCACGTCCGGGCAGTTGTGGCACGACAGGCTCATGTAGACCTCGAAGCTGAAGTCGCCCTTGAGCGCGTCGATGGCGTCCAGGGTCTCGGCCTCTTCCTTGGGCGGATGACCGCCGGTCCACAGCAGGGCCAGCACCAGCGAGGTGAATTCATGGCCCAGCGGAATGGCCGCAAAGCGCACGCCCTGGTCCGAGCCCTGGGGCGCGATCAGGAAGGAAGGCTTGCGCGCATCGGTGCCGCTGTCGTCGAAGCTCACCAGGTCGGAGAGTCCGGCGATCTCGACCAGCAGGTCGCGCATTTCGGTGGCGCCCTGGCTGTCGTCGAGCGAGGCAATCAGTCGGATGGGACGCTGCAGTCGGCCAAGGTAGGCCTGCAACTGGGACTTCAGCTGGGTGTCGAGCATGTGAATCTCCTGGTAAGGGTTGCGGTGTTCAGTGCCGCCGGTGGATGGGTGGGGTCGGAAGACCCTCACCCATCGGGCTGCGGTACTGGCGGGGCCAGCAGGCGCGTCAGATCATCAGATCTTGCCGACCAGGTCCAGCGACGGGGTCAGGGTCTTGGCGCCTTCCTGCCACTTGGCCGGGCAGACCTGGCCGGGGTTCTTGGCCACGAACTGGGCGGCCTTGAGCTTGCGCAGGGTTTCCTTGACGTCGCGGGCGATGGCGTTGTCGTGCACTTCGGCAGTCTTGATCACGCCTTCCGGGTTGATGATGAAGGTGCCGCGCAGAGCCAGGCCTTCTTCTTCGATGTGCACGCCGAAAGCGCGGGTCAGCTGGTGGGTCGGGTCACCGATCAGGGGGAAGGCGGCCTTGCCCACGGCGGGGGAGGTCTCGTGCCACACCTTGTGGGCGAAGTGGGTGTCGGTGGTCACGATGTAGACCTCGGCACCGGCCTTCTGGAACTCGGCGTAGTTGTCGGCGGCGTCTTCCACTTCGGTCGGGCAGTTGAAGGTGAAGGCGGCCGGCATGAAGATCAGCACGGACCACTCGCCCTTGAGGCTGGCGTCGGTGACGGGCACGAACTTGCCGTTGTGGAAGGCGGTGGCGCTGAAGGGCTGGACGGTGGTGTTGATCAGGGACATGGTGGTTCCTAGGTTGAGGTTGCGGGATGGGAGATGCCGTTGCACAGAACCGGTCGGGCCGGGTGCGATAAGCCCTATTTTAGAAGGGGGCTATCAGCCTGCTGGATTGATAGTTGCTATTTGCCCGATAGGTGAACTGTTGCGACGCAGCAACTGCATGCAAACGAGATGGATTCTCATTTGCAATACAATCACCAGCTTCAGCCAGCCACCACCGACCCGACACGGTGCAGCCAGCCGACGACCCTCGACCTGACTGTCACCATGTCCTTTCTGAACCGACTGCCGACCGATCCCCGCCTGAGCGTCCCCTTCCCGCTGGCTCCGCTGCCCGTCGCAGCGCTGCTGCTGGCCACCTCGCTCTCCACCCTGACCGCCCACGCCCAGACCGCCGGCACCACCGCCGCAGGCCCGACCCTCGGCACCGTGGAAGTGCGAGACGCCGCCATCGGCAGCGACGCCAAGACCACGCTGAAGGCCAGCGAGACCAGCATCGGCAAGGGCCGCCAGGCCATCAAGGACATTCCCCAGTCGGTCACGGTGATGACCGAGCGGCTGCTCGACGACCGCAACCTCGACGACTTCCGCGAAGTGCTGCGCACCACGGCCGGCGTCACCTTCCAGGCTGGCGAGACCGGTGAGGAAGACGTGCGCATGCGCGGTTTCTCGCTCACCCAGGCCGGCGACATCTTCGTCGACGGCCTGCGCGACGCACCGCTGATCGAACGCGACACCTTCAACCTGGACCGGGTCGAGATCCTGAAGGGCTCGGCCTCCATGCTGTTCGGCCGGGGCTCCACCGGCGGCGTGATCAACCAGGTGAGCAAGCAGCCGTTCCTGATGGACCAGCACGAGATCAACACCACCATCGGCACCGGCCGCGAGGTGCGGGTCACCGGCGACTTCAACCTCAAGACCGACGAGGACGCGGCGCTGCGCATCAATGCCATGGTCCAGAACGCCGACAACAAGGGCGCCACCGACGACAAGCGCGGCCTGGCCGCCACCTACCGCTGGGGCATCGGCCTGCGCGACGAGTTCTCCGCCGGCATCTACCACCTCAAGACCGACGGCAACCCCATCTACAACCACCCCTGGTTCACCGCGCCCCGCGGCAATGGGCAGAACCTCGTCATTCCGGTGCTGCCGGCCGACAACTTCTACGGCTTCGCCAGCGACTACAACCGTACCTCGACCACCGCGGTCACGCTGAGCCACCTGCACCGCTTCGACCAGGACACCGAGCTCAAGACCACCTTGCGCCATGGCCAGTACGAGCGCGAGCTGTGGGCCACGGTGGTCCGGTTTGCCGGCGGCACCACGCTGGCCAACCTGAACCCGAACACGGTCATCAGCCGCACCACCGGCGCCGCCAAGGGCCGGGTGGGCTACAGCGACCTGACCCAGCTCCAGAGCGACTACAGCACCCGCATCACAGCCCTGGGACTGAAGCACCAGCTGCTGGCCGGCGTGGACATCGGCCGTGAGGATGCCAAGCGCAACCAGAACTTCGGTGGCGCATCGCTGGGCACCAACACCACGGTGGGCCGGCCGAACGACGGCGCGATCCGGCCCGACACCCGGGGCGCGATTCCGCTCAACACCTTCGACACCACCAGCATCGGCGCCTATGTGCAGGACACGGTCTCGCTCAATGAACAGCTCAAGCTGGTGGGCGGCCTGCGATTCGACCACTTCAAGGCCGGGTACGCCGATCCGAACGGCAATGCGTTCGACATCAGCGAGAACCTGCTGAGCCCGCGCGTGGGACTGATCTTCCAGCCCTCGACCACCGCCTCGTACTACGCCTCGTTCGGCACCTCGTACAACACCTCGGGCGACACCTACCAGTACGCGCTGGGTGCCTTCACCCCCGGCAGCAACAACGCACTGCTGGCCAACACCCCGCCGGAGAAGAGCCGCAACGTCGAGATCGGCGCCAAGTTCGACCTGTTCGAGAACAAGGCCCTGCTCGGCGTGGCCCTGTTCCGATCGGAGAAGTACAACGAACGCAACACCGACCCCGACACCGTGGCCGGGCAGTACCTGCTCTCGGGCAAACGCCAGGCTACCGGCATGGAATTCAATCTGGCTGGCCGCTTCACGCCGCAGTGGGAGGTGTTCTACAACCACACCTGGATCCCGAGCGCCCGCATCGAAGCCGGGGCCACCACCGGCAACTCGCCCCGCAAGGGCGACCGCCCGGGTCTCACGCCCAAGCACAGCGCCAGCCTCTGGACCACCTACCGGGTGACGCAGCCGCTGCGCCTGGGTCTGGGCCTGAACTACCGCAGCGAGCAGACCCCGGCCACCAGCCGGGTCAATGTGGCGCCAGCCTTCACCACGGTCGACGCCATGGCCGAGTACGTGATCTCGGACCGCCACACCCTCAAGCTCAACATCAGCAACCTGACCGACAAGCTGTACGCCGACAGCCTGTACTCCGGCTTCTATGTGCCGGGTGCTGCGCGCAAGGTCCAGCTGACCCTCACCAGCCTGTTCTGACCGTGCCATGCTGATCCAGCTCAAGGACCTGCTCAACCCCGACGAAGTGCGGCAGGCCCGTGCCCGCCTGGGCGCGCAGGCTCCCTGGGTGGATGGCGCCAGCACGGCTGGCAGCCAGGCCGTGGCGCTCAAGCACAACCAGCAGCTGCGGCAGGACAGCGAAGCCTCGCGCTGGCTGCAGGCGCTGGTGGCAGGCGCCCTGCAGCGCGATCCGCTGTTCGTGGCGGCCGCGCTGCCCCGCCGGGTGCTGCCCGCGCTGTTCAACCGCTACCGGGCGCCAGGCGACCCGGCTTCGGGCACCGGCGACCACTACGGGCGCCACGTGGACAACGCGGTACTGCGCCTGCCGGCTGGCAGCAACGCCGAATGGATGCGGGGCGACCTGTCCTGCACCCTCTTCCTGAGCGACCCGGCCAACTACGACGGCGGCGAGCTGGTGGTGCACCACAGCCTTGGCCTTCAGGCCTTCAGGCTGCCGGCCGGTTCTGCCCTGCTCTACCCCGCCAGCACGGTGCACGAGGTGAGGCCGGTCACCCGCGGCGAACGTCTGGCCAGCTTTTTCTGGGTCCAGAGCCTGGTGGCCGACGACGGCCGCCGCCAGATCCTGTTCGACCTCGACATGAACCTGCTGCGGCTGCGCGCCCGCCATGGCGAGAGCGCCGAGACCACCGCCCTGACCGGCGTCTATCACAACCTGCTGCGGCAATGGAGCCAGCCATGACACCGGCCGACGCCCTGGCACGCCTGGACCCCGCTCATGCGGCGTACCTGGAAGGCGGTGCGGGCGACGAGATCACGCTGCGCGCCAACCGGCAGGCCTGGCAGGACATGGCGCTGTGGCCCCGCAGCCTGCGACCGCTGGCCGGCAGCCACACCCGCATCGAACTGCTCGGCCGCTCCTGGCCGACCCCGCTGCTGGTGGCGCCCATGGCCCACCAGGGGCTTGCCCATCCGCAGGGCGAAACCGGTACTGCACTGGCCGCTGCCGCGCTGGGGATTGGCCTGGTGCTGAGCTGCCAGGCCAGCCAGCGCCTGGAGGACGTGGCCCGCCCGGTGCACACCGACACCTCGCGCGGGCCGCTCTGGTTCCAGCTGTATCTGCAGCCGCAGCGCACCGACACGCTGGCCCTGGTGCAGCGTGCAGAAGCCGCCGGCTTCGAGGCACTGGTGCTGACCATCGACGCGCCGGTACAAGGCGTTCGCGACCGCGAACTGCTGGCCGGCTTCCGCCTGCCCCCGGGTCTGTCGGCCGTCAACCTTCCGCCGCCCGCCGCCGAACCGCTCGACGCCTTGCTGGCCCGTGCCGCCACCGCCGACGACATCGCCTGGCTGCGCAGCCAGACCCGGCTGCCCATCCTGCTCAAGGGGGTGCTGCACCCGAGCGATGCTGCCGATGCGGTGGCACTGGGCATCGACGGGCTCATCGTTTCCAACCATGGCGGACGCACGCTCGACACCGCCGTCACCACGGCGCGGGCATTGCCGGCCGTGGTCGAGGCCGTGGCGGGCGCCGTGCCGGTGCTGGTCGACGGCGGCGTGCGGCGCGGCACCGACGTGCTCAAGGCGCTGGCGCTGGGTGCG
>NZ_OY288135.1 GCF_958439165.1 uncultured Hydrogenophaga sp.
CGACGCTGTGCAGGTCGACCCGCAGTGCCAGCCGCTCGCCCAGCGCGGCGGGCAGGGCGTCTTCCGGGATGTCGCTGCCGGGCACGGTCTCGTCCAGGGCCACCAGCAGCCAGCGCGCGGCCTGGCGCTGCGACAGGCCGTCGCGCTGGAGCCGGACTTCGCCGTGGTCCAGCACCGAGGCCAGCAGCGAAGCAACGAGTGCCGGCGTGCGTTCAGCGCTGCCCAGCAGCAGGGTGCCGCCATCGGCCCGGGCCAGCAGACCGGGCTGCAGCACCGGACGCGCAGCCTGCAGCGTGGCGGCCAGATCGAGCCCGCCCAGCAGGGCCGCTTCACCGGCATGCAGGGGCACTTTCTGCCAGGGGCTGCCAGCGGGCATCAGACGGCGCAGCAGCGCCAGCCAGCCGTCGCGTTCGGGGCCGGCACCGGCGCAGAGCTGAATGCCGCCCAGCCCGGCCGGGTCGACAGCCAGCAGCGCCGCCGCCAGTGCCGCGTCGGCACCGAGGGCCGGGCGCTCGGTCAGGGTCATGCGCCCATCAGTTCGGACACCGCACGGTCCACGCGGCTGGTGGAACCGGTGCTGTCCAGCGGGTTGCGACGCAGCCGGTGGCGCAGGGCAGGCGCAGCCACCCGCTTGAGGTGGGCGTCGCCCACTTCGGTGTCGCCTTCCAGGGCGGCCATGGCGCGGGCTGCCCGCATCAGGGTGAGGTCGCCGCGCAGGCCGTCGGTGCCCAGCGCCATGCACAGGGCCGAGATGCGCTCCCGGGCCGCGTCGGGCACCTGGACCGAGGCCAGGCGCTTCCGGCCGGCGACGATCTGCCGACGCACCCGTTCGTCTTCCTTCTTCCAGGCTTCCACGAAGGCGGCGCGGTCCTGCTCGTAGGCGTCGCGGCGGCGCACCACCTCCACCCGGTCGGCCAGACCTTCGGGCGTGCGGACTTCGACCGACAGGCCGAACCGGTCAAGCAGCTGCGGCCGCAGTTCGCCTTCTTCCGGATTGCCGCTGCCCACCAGCACGAAGCGCGCGGGGTGGCGGATGCTCAGGCCCTCCCGCTCGACCACGTTTTCGCCCGAGGCGGCCACGTCGATCAGCAGGTCGACCAGATGGTCTTCCAGCAGGTTGACCTCGTCGATGTACAGGAAACCGCGGTGGGCCTGAGCCAGGAGACCGGGCTCGAAGGCCTTGACCCCCTGGGACAGCGCACGCTCCAGGTCGAGAGCGCCGACCACGCGGTCTTCGGTGGCGCCCAGCGGCAGGTCCACCACCGGCACCGGGATCGTGTGCGTGCGCGGTGCGCGCCCTTCGGTCTTCAGCGCGGCGCATTGTTCACAGCGGCTGGAGCCGTCGAGCGGGTCGCAGCCGTAGCGGCATCCGGCGACGGCCTTCATGGGCGGCAGCAGGGCGGCGAGTGCCCGCACGGCGGTGCTCTTGCCGGTGCCCCGGTCGCCCAGCACCAGCACGCCGCCGATGCTCGGGTCGACCGCCGCGATCAGGATGGCGGTCTTCATCTCGTCCTGACCGACGATGGCGGAGAAAGGGTAGGGCTGTGCCATGATCGGGCCAGTATGTCACACAAAGTGGACACATTCGCAGGTTGACACACCGTCGCGGTGCGTCAATCGCGCACAGGCTGTCGCAGGCGGGTCAGGCCGGTCCCGGCTTTTCCAGCTCCTGCACGGCCTCCCGCACCGCGCGCAGCAGCGGTCCCACTTCGTCGCAGCGCTCCAGCGGCACGAGCCGGATGCGCTCCCGCAACGGTCCGAGCCGCTGCCGCAACAGGTCTTCGGCCGATGGCTCACCGGCGGTGCCGGCCGCCGTGCCGTCCAGGCCATCCTCCAGCACCTGGGCGAACTTGGCGGCCTCGAAGCGGCGGACGATGGTGCCGCGGCCGGCCGCCACCAGCTCGTTGGCCCAGGGCGAGCCGTCCAGTTCCTGCCCCGCCACGAAGCGGGCGAAGTGGGGCACGACGGCCAGGGTCGAGGGCAGGTCGATCAGCACCGTGGCGCCACTGGCACGGTGCACCACGGCGGTCACGCCCACACCACGCCCTGTGCCGGCGCCGCCACTGCCGCTGGCCAGTCCGGCGGGCTTGCCGGCCAGCGTGTCGGGACCGGGTGGCACCGGAGCGGCATCGGCCTGGCTCAGCCGGGCCGAACCGATCCACCAGCCCTCGCCCAGTCCCTGCTGCAGCCGCCTGCGCAGGCCCACGATGCTGGCGTTGTCGAGGTCGTCGACCACGCGCGGCAGGGCGACCAGCAGGCGCCGCACCTCTGCCGGCGTCGGTGGTGGCGGGCCGTCGTCGGGATCGGCCAGCACCAGTAGCTGGCTGGCGGGCCGGTCCGGCTCCAGCCGATGTCCGGTGGGCTGCAGGAAGTTCAGTCCGTAACCCACGGCCAGCGCCTCGCCGACATGGAAGCGGTCGGCGCGGGACCGGGTGTCCCGTACCGAACGGGCCAGCAGCCACAGTCCCGCCAGCAGGGCCAGCAGGGTCACGCCCAGTGACTCGATCGGACCGAGCCATACCGGTGCGTCCTTCCCGCCCAGCAGGGCCCCGAGCTGGACAGCGGCCGACAGCAGCGGAATGGACACCGCCAGCAGGCTGGTCCAGGGCAGCGACCGCAGGCGTTCAGAGAGGGGGGTCTTGTCGGTCATGGGTTCAGTTCCCGGAGGACAGCAGTTCACGGATGCGGTGTTCGGCCACCTCGGCCGGCACCACATGGACCTGCAGCGGGGAGCGGTGCCGCAGCGGGTCGCCACCGCCGACCTGGGCCACCACGTCGCGGAACTCGTTGAGCACCTGCACGAAGCGCCCGGTGGCCAGGCGCGCGGGCGAGGGTGAACCGTCGGCAGCGGTCTGGCTGCTCAGGGTTTCGTGGATGACGTTGAGCGTGGTCGGCACGTCCAGCAGCACGGCCGGCCCGTCGGCCCGTGCGCGCAGCAGACGCAGTTCGATGGGGCGGCTCCAGACCGCGTCCTGTGCGTGCCGGATGCGATCGAACACGATGGTGTGCATCTGCAGGCCTTCGCAGCGTTGCGCGATCAGCGCGGCACCTGCTGCCGGTGTGCTGCACAGGCCGTGGTCGTGGCACGGAATCGCCACCACCAGACCGTGCAGCGGGGGCAGCCGGTCCAGCACCTTCCCGTCGAGCTGCATGGTGAAAAGCGTCCCGACCTCCGCCGGGGCCAAGCCGGCCTGCCGCAGGCTGCGCAGCAGCGGCTGCAGGAAGTTGAAGTAGTAGCCGGTGGCCAGGCCGCGCGCCACGCTGAACAGGCTGGTGGAGGCGGGGGCCTCGTCTTCCTGCCCGCGCACCACCACGGCCACCGCCACCCACAGGGCTGCCAGGGTGGTGAGCAGCGTCGCCGCATGGCTGGCCCAGGGCACTTCGGCCGCCTGTTGCCAGGCCTGCCAGGCGGCGTACAGCTGAATCAGCAGGACGGCCACGCCCGCCAGCACCGCCGGCAGGAATCGTGCTTGCAGGACGACCTGCAACAGGCCTGCCCCGACATGGTGCAGAAGCGGCGAGGAACGGGGACGTTTCATGCGGGGACTGTGCAGCTGTGTGCAGCCACTGGATGCGGGTTGACCCATACCCCGCTGGGCAGGGCTTCATGCACAATGTTTTACATCAACCCAGGTCGCCCGGAACCCGCCTGCAACGCCCAACGGCAAACGACATGCCATCACCCCTGCCATACGCGGCGTTTTTCGAAGGTCTGCCCTTACCGGCAGCCATCACCCGCCGCAGCGACGGGCGGCTGGTCGAGGTCAATCAGGCCTGGCTCACCCTGACCGGTGCGGAGCGGGCGCTGATCATCGGCCGCACCACGCTGGAACTGGGCTACTGGCCGGACCCGCTGCAGCGCCAGGCCTTCCTCGACAAGGTCCCGAACAACGACCAGCTGCTGCAGCTCATGCTGCGGCCGGGCCGCATCTACTCGGTGAGGCTGCACACCTCGCTCATCGAGTCGGCGGAAGGGCCGCTCATCCTGAACGTCTTCACCGACGCGACCCAGGAAACCGTCACGCACGAGGCGCTGCGCTTCAGCCAGCAGGCCCTGACCGAAGCCAACCGGCTGCTGCAGCACCGGGTGGAGCTGTATGGCGAGATCGAGAAGGTGGCGCGCGTGGGCTACTGGACCAACGCCGGCAGCGACCAGCATGTGTTCTGGTCCCCCGGCCTCTATGCCATGACCGGCCTGGAGCCGGCTGCGCTCATCACGCGCCGCGAAGGCCGCGGCCTGATCCATCCCGACGACATGCCGGCCTGGCTGGAAGCCCGCCGGACCGTCGATGGCCGCGACGTCGAGTTCCGCTGGCTGCATCCGGACGGCCGCACCCGCTGGTTCCGCACCCGCATGGGCCGCACCATGGTCGACGGCCAGCCCCTGACCGACTTCGGCGTGGTGCACGACATCACCGACGAGCGCGAGGCCCGGCTGCAGCTGGCCGAGCAGCTCCGGCTGACCCGCAACATCGCCGAGCGGGTGCCGGGCCTGACCTACCAGGCGCGGCGCCGGCCCGACGGCACCAGCCAGATCACCTACGTGAACGACCGGGCGGTCGACATGCTGGAGTGCACCCCCGAAGAGCTCATGGCCGATGTGCGCCGGCTGTACGGACGCCTGCATCCCGATGACGTCAAGCCCACGCTGGCATCGATCGAAGCCTCGGCCCGGGACCTCACGCTCTGGAGCCATGCCTACCGGGTGGTGCTGCCCCGCCAGGGTGAACGCTGGCACCAGGTCGATGCGGCGCCCTCGCGCGAGCCGGACGGCAGCGTGATCTGGCATGGCTACACCACGGACATCACCGAAGCCCGGCTGGCGCAGCAGCGGGTCGAGCGGCAGCAGCGCATGCTTGACGCGGTGCGCCAGGCCCAGGCCCTGTTCATCGAGGCCGAGGACAAGCGGCACGCCTTCGATGGCCTGCTGGACACCTTCCTCAAGGTCACCGGCAGCCAGTACGGCTTCGTGGGCGAAGTGATGAACGACCGCGCCGGGCAGCCCTACCTGCGCACCCACGCCATCACCGACATCTCCTGGGACGAAGCCTCGCACCGCATGTACCAGCAGCACCGCGAAGCGGGCCTGGTGTTCCGCAACCTGCAGACCTTGTTCGGTCATGCCATGGTCGCCCGCGAACCGGTGATCGCCAACCAGCCAGCCGACGATCCACGCCGTGGCGGGCTGCCGCCGGGGCATCCGCGCATGGACTGTTTCCTGGGCGTTCCGCTGATCGCGGGGGAGCGCATGGTGGCCATGGTCGGACTGGCCAACCAGGAGGGTGGTTATTCCGAAGAGGACATCCGCTTCCTGGAGCCGCTGCTGGGCGCGGTGCGGCAGCTGGTCCTGGCCCACCGTGCCCTGGTGGCGCGCAGGGAGTCCGAGGCCGCGTTGCAGGCCGAGCGCCAGCGCCTGGCCTGGATCCTGGAGGCCACCCGCCCCGGCATCTGGGAGGCCGATCTGGGCTCCGGCACGCTGCGGGTCGATGCCCGCTGGGCCGAGATCGTCGGCTACACGCTGGAGGAACTGGCGCCGGTGAGCCTGCTCACCTGGGAGCGCCTGACCCACCCGGACGACCTCCAGCACGCCATGCGCCTGAGCAACCAGCACATCCAGGGCCTGCTGCCCTACTACGAATGCGACATCCGCATGCGCCACAAGCTGGGGCACTGGGTCTGGATCAACACCCGCGGGCGGGTGCACCGGCGCACCGAAGACGGCAGCGAGATGTACATGTCGGGCACCCACCTGGACATCACCGACCGGGTCACGGCCCAGGACGAAGTGAGGGCACTTAACGCCAGCCTGGAGCAGCGGGTGCGGGAGCGCACCGCAGCGCTCGAACGCTCCATGCGCGACATGGAGGCCATCTCGTATTCCATCGCGCACGACTTGCGCGCGCCCCTTCGTTCGGTCAACGGATTCGTGGCCGTGCTGCAGGAAACCGAAGGGTCGCGGCTCAGCCCGCAAGGGGCCGACATGTTCGCGCGGGTGGGCAGGTCATCGGCCAACATGGGCCGCATGATCACCGACATGCTGGAGCTGCTGCGGGTGGTGCGGGTCGACATGGTGCCGGTGCCGGTCGACATGGCCGCCCTGGCCCGTTCCGTGGTGGAAGCGCTGGCCCCCGAGGGAGATGCGCTGCAGGTGGAGGTGGGTCACATGCCGCAGGCGCTCGGCGATGCCACCCTGCTGCGGCAGGTGCTGAGCAACCTGGTGGACAACGCCATCAAGTACTCGCAGCACGTGGCCCAACCCGGCGTGGAGGTGGGGTTCGACATTCCGCAGGAAGCGTTTTACGTGCGCGACAACGGCATGGGTTTCGACATGGCCCGGGCCGGCAAGCTGTTCGGGCTGTTCCAGCGCCTGCACCCGGGGTCGACCGTGCCCGGCATGGGCGTGGGCCTGGCCATCGTGGCCCGCATCATCGAGCGCCACGGTGGCCGTGTCTGGGCCGAATCGTCGCCCGGCCAGGGCGCCACCTTCTGGTTCCGGCTGCCGCTGGCCTGAACGCGGTCAGAACGGGGCAGCAGCGTCGTCGCCGGCCGGTGTGCCGGGAGCATCCGCGCTCTCCGGGTTTTCTGACGTGGCCGCCGTGCCGGCCGGATCGTCCGCGGCAGCGCCCTTGCGGCGCACCGACATGCGGGCCTGGCGCACGGCCGCCTTGTCGCCGGCGCTGGCGAACTTGCTGTACTTGCCGGTGAGCGCGATCAGCTGGCCGTAGATCTTGGGGTTGGCGGCCAGACATTCCTTCTGTTCCAGGAAGTCGGACTCGCCGGTGAAGTTGCCGATCAGGCCACCGGCCTCGGTGATCAGCAGCGAGCCGGCCGCCACGTCCCAGGGCGACAGGCCCATCTCGAAGAAACCGTCGGTGAAGCCGGCCGCCGTGTAGGCGAGGTCGAGCGCGGCCGAGCCGGGGCGGCGCACACCGGCCACCTTGGGCATCACGTCGCCCAGCATCTGCAGGTAGGTCTGGAAAGCGTCGCCCGGACGGAACGGGAAGCCGGTGGCAATGAGGCAGTCGCGCAGCGTGTTGCGCTTGGCCACCCGGATGCGGCGGTCGTTCAGGTAGGCGCCGCGTCCGCGGGTGGCGCAGAAGAGATCGTTGCGGGTGGGGTCATAGACCACGGCCTGCTCGATGCGGTTGCCCACCATGAGCGCGATGCTCACGCAGTACACCGGGAAGCCGTGGATGAAGTTGGTGGTGCCGTCCAGGGGGTCGATGATCCAGACATGGTCTGCGCCACCCTTCTTGCCCGGGCGCTGGCCGGACTCTTCGGCCCAGATGCCGTGGTCGGGGTAGGCGGTGAGCAGCGTCTCGATGATGGCGGCCTCGGCGGCCTGATCGATCTCGGTCACGAAGTCGTTGGTCTGCTTGACCGAGACCCGGACCGACTCCACGTCCAGCGCGGCGCGGTTGATGATGGCACCGGCGGTGCGGGCGGCCTTGATGGCCACGTTGAGCATGGGGTGGAGATTGGACGACATGGGTTGTAGGCCCGGGCGGAGCGCGCACGGGCGAAAGAGCAGGGGGATCGGGGAGCCGGCCACGGCGATGCGGGCGGCGACAATAGGCGCGATTTTACCTGCCCGGCCACGCACCATGCTCACCCGCTTCATCCTGATCCAGACCAGTCACGCCGGCAACGTCGGGGGCGCTGCCCGCGCCATGAAGGTCATGGGTTTCGACGAGCTGGTGCTGGTGGCCCCGCGCTGGCCCAATGTGCTGCGCCGCGAGGAAACCATCCAGCGTGCCAGCGGTGCCATCGACGTGCTGGACAAAGCCCGCGTGGTCGACACCCTGGACGAAGCCCTGGAGGGCATCAGCCACCTGTGCGCCACCGCCATGACGCCGCGCGACTTCGGCCCGCCGACCCGGGCGCCGCGCGAGCATTTCGCGACGCTCGCCGCCGAGCCGCCGGCCGGCGTGGCCTTCCTGTTCGGCAGCGAACGCTTCGGCATGCGCAACGAGGACGTCTACCGCTGCCACGTGGCCCTGTCGATTCCCACGGCGCCCGGTTTCGGGTCGCTCAACCTGGCCGCAGCGGTGCAGCTGCTGGCCTACGACTGGCGACAGGCCCTGGGGGGCTTCGCGGTGCAGCCGGCGGTGGCCGAGCGCCCGGTGGCCGATGCGGCAGCCGTGGCCGGCATGCTGACGCACCTGGAACAGGCGCTGGTGGCGGTGGATTTCCTGGACCCGGCCGCGCCCAAGAAGCTCATGCCGCGCCTGCAGCAGATGTTCAACCGCGCCGCGCCGACCGAGGAAGAAGTCCACATTCTTCGCGGTGTTGCCAAGGCGATGCTGCAGACCGCCGCGCGGGCAAAAGGCTAGACTGCCGCCATGTTTGCCCGCCTCCGCTCCGACATCCAGTGCATCCTCGAGCGCGACCCGGCTGCGCGCAGCGCTTTCGAGGTCCTGACCTGCTACCCCGGGCTGCACGCAGTGCTGCTGCACCGCCCGGCCCACTGGTGCTGGAACAATGGTTTGCGGTGGCCCGGGCGCTTCATCTCGCACATCGGCCGCTTCCTGACCGGCATCGAGATCCACCCCGGCGCGAAGATCGGTGACCGCGTGTTCTTCGACCATGCCATGGGCACGGTGGTCGGCGAGACCGCAGAGATCGGCGACGGCTGCACCATCTACCAGGGCGTGACCCTGGGCGGCACCTCGCTCTACAAGGGCACCAAGCGGCATCCGACGCTCGGGCGTGATGTGGTGGTGAGCGCCGGCGCCAAGGTGCTGGGTGGCTTCGAGGTGGGCGACGGCGCCAAGATCGGCAGCAACGCGGTCGTGATCAAGCCGGTGCCGGCCGGCGCCACGGCGGTGGGCATTCCGGCCCGCATCATCCCCAGCAAGCAGGGTGAGAGCGCCGATGTCACCGAGCCGGCGCCCAAGTTCCAGGCCTACGGCATCACCCAGGAAGACGACCCGCTGCAGCAGGCACTGCGGGGTTTGGTCGATTCCGCTGCCAGCCAGGAACACCAGATCGCCCTGCTGTGGCAGGCCATCGAGAAGCTGGCCGAGGCCCGCGAGCGCGACTGCGTCCCGAAGGACGCCGCCCGCGAGGAATGCTTCGAGGCCGACAAGCTCAATCAGCTCGTCGGCAAGTAGGCCTCAATGGTGGTGGCCGTGCGCGCCGTGGGCGTGCCCGTGCTGCACTTCTTCGGGTGAAGCGGCACGCACTTCGATCACCGTCAGGGTGAAGGTCAGGTCTTCGCCGGCCAGGGGGTGGTTGGCGTCCAGGTGGACCGTGTCACCCTTGATCTTCTTGACGGTGAACACCTTGCGCACGCCCTGGTTGTCCACGCCTTCGATCTGGCCTCCCACCTTCACGCCGGGCGGAAATTCCGCCTTGGGGATGGCGGTGATCAGGGTCTCGTCGCGGTCGCCGAAGGCCAGCGCCGGCTGCAGCGTGACCGTGGTGCTGAAGCCGGCTTCCTGGTTCTCCAGCGCCAGCTCGATGCCGGGCAGCGTGTTGCCATAACCGCCGTGCAGGTAGGCGCGCGGCGTCTTGCCGTCTTCCAGCACCTTGCCTTTGCTGTCGGTGGCCTTGAAACGCAGGGTGACGACGGTGTCCTTGGTGATCTTCATGGGGTTGTCCGTTTTCAGGAGGCCGAACGCGGCGGGCGCACGGCGGATTTGGGGCGGAAGGCTTTGGCGACCTCGTCCCGGGTTTCCAGGTAAGGCCCGCCGATCAGGTCGATGCAATACGGCACGGCGGCAAAGATGCCGTTGACCCGCTGGGTGCCGTCGGGGTGCTTCAGGCCTTCCAGCGTCTCGGCGATCGCCTTGGGCTGTCCGGGCAGGTTGATGATCAGGCACTTGTCCCGGATGACGGCTACCTGGCGTGACAGGATGGCGGTGGGCACGAAGGCCAGGCTGATCTGTCGCATCTGCTCGCCGAACCCGGGCATCTCCTTGTGCCCCACGGCCAGGGTCGCTTCGGGCGTCACGTCGCGCAGCGCAGGGCCGGTGCCGCCGGTGGTGAGCACCAGCGAGCAGCCGGCGTCCACCAGTTCGATCAGCGTGGCGCTGATGCGGTCGGCTTCGTCGGGAATGAGCCGGGGCTCGAAGGTGATCGGGTTGTGCAGTGCACGGGTCAGCCAGTCCTGCAGGGCCGGAAGGCCCTGGTCCTGGTAGACGCCGGTGCTGGCGCGGTCGCTGATGGAGACGATGCCGATGCGAACCGGATCGGCCTGGGGGGCAAGGTCAGTCATGGTCGGTGGGGGCATCGGTGTCGGAGGCGGCGTCGGCGCTGTCGCGCGCCAGTGCCGCCTTGACCTGCTGGAAGATCTCGCGGTAAGCCCGTCCGTGGCGGACCGCCTCGCCCGGACGCTCCTGCGCGGCGGTGGCCTGGGCGTCCTTGCGGGCCTGGCGGATCAGCGTGCGCAACTGCTGGGCATCGGCCTCGGTGTCGATGGCCAGCCAGCCGGTGAGGGCCTGGTCGTCGGCGATCAGGCGGTCGCGCCATTGTTCGGCCTGGTGCAGTCGCAAGGTTTCGGCGGCCGAAGGCTTGCGCTGCTCTTCCAGCGCGGCTTCCACGGCAGCCACCGTGTCGGGGTCCAGCCCGCGCATCAGCTTGCCGATGAACTGCATCTGGCGGCGTTTGCCTTCGAAGTCGGTGATGCGCCGGGCCTCGGCCAGGGCGTCCTTGAGCTTGTCGCTCAGGTCGAGCCGCGCCATGAGGTCGCTGCGCAGCGTGAGCAGGTCGTGGCCGAGCTGCTGCAGGTGATCGCTCTGCTTCTTGAGATCGGTCTTGCTCATGTCGACCGAGCCCTTGAGCTCGCGCTTGAGCTCCAGGTCGAGTTCGCTGCCCAGTGCAACGAACTGGCCACGGACGAAATAGCCTTTGGTGGGTTTGCGGGACATGGACAGGGGCACTGCGCCAGTGGCAGCGCCGGGTGAAGGGCGGCCCGTATCATAGCGGCCGACATGAAAAACCCCGCCCACACCCAGCCGCTTGCCGGTTTCCAGTACGCCCGCAGCCAGTTCGAGGAACTGGTCGACCTGGCCCTTTCCCATGCCCTCAGCCTCGGGGCGGCCGACGCCGCAGCCGAGGTCTCCGAAGGCGCCGGCCTGAGCGTCTCGGTCCGCAAGGGTGAGCTCGAGAACGTGGAGCGCAACCGCGACAAGTCGCTCGGCGTCACCGTCTACCTGGGCCAGCGCCGGGGCAATGCCTCCACCTCCGACTTCTCGGCGGCCGCCATCCGGCAGACAGTGCAGGCGGCCTTCGACATCGCCCGCTTCACCGCCGAGGACCCGGTGGCCGGCCTGCCCGATGCAGCTGACATCGCGGACAGCTACCCCGACCTCGACCTGTTCCACCCCTGGGCCCTGACTTCGGAAGAGGCCGTCCGCATCGCCCTCGAGTGCGAGGCGTCCGCGCTGTCCACCAGCCGCCAGATCACCAACAGCGAAGGTGCCGGCGTGTCGGCCCAGCAGTCGCATTTCTTCACCGCCCACATGCGTGGCGGCGAGCGCGGTCGGCCCGGCATCTTCAGCGGTGGTTACGCCAGCTCGCGCCACAGCCTGTCGGTCTCGCCGATCGCAGGCAAGGGCTCGAAGATGCAGCGCGACTTCTGGTACAGCAGCCAGCGCGCACCGCAGGATCTGGCCAGTCCGCAGGCCGTGGGCCGTTACGCGGCCGAGCGGGCCCTTTCGCGCCTGGGTGCCCGCAAGATCGCCACCACCGAATGCCCGGTGCTGTTCGAGTCGCCCATGGCCGCCGGGCTGCTGGGCGCCTATGTGCAGGCCACCAGCGGCGGCGCCCTGTACCGCAAGACCACCTTCCTGGCCGACAGCCTGGGCAAGCAGGCCATGGCCCGGCACATCGACATCGCCGAAGACCCGCACCTGATCAACAGCAAGGGCAGCGCTCCCTTTGACGACGAAGGCGTGCGCACGAGCGCCCGCAAGGTGGTGTCGGCCGGCCGGGTCAAGGGCTATTTCCTGTCCACCTACTCGGCCCGCAAGCTGGGCATGCGAACCACCGGCAATGCCGGCGGTTCGCACAACCTGGTCATGACCAGCCGCCTCACCCGTCCGGAGGACGACCTGGACGCGCTCATCCGCCGCATGGGCCGGGGCCTGCTGGTCACCGAGCTGATGGGGCAGGGTGTCAACTACGTCACCGGCGATTACTCGCGCGGGGCTTCGGGCTACTGGGTCGAGAACGGCGAGATCGCCTACCCGGTGCAGGAGATCACCATCGCCGGCAACCTGCGCGACATGCTGCTGGGTATCGAAGCCATCGGCTCCGACGCCTACAACTACGGTGCCAAGACGGTCGGGTCGGTGCTGGTCAACCGCATGAAGGTGGCCGGCAGCTGACCGGCCGCGTCTTCCGTTCCCGGTTCAGCGCTTGCGCTGGATGAACAGGTTGCGCCGGGCATCTTCCGGGTAGGCAAACGTGACCTTGCCCTTCTTCACCTGGCCCATGACCAGCATGTTGCTGGTCATGGCCTCCTTGTCCTCTGGCGTGAACGGGCGGTCGTAGGTGGCCACCACCCCGTAGTAGGTCCGCGGCAGGTTCTCCAGCGCCTGCTTGATGGCCGGGCCGTCGAGCTTGCTGCGCACCGCGAAGATGGCGTAGGTCAGCAGGTACATGGCGTCGTACGACTGGGCCGCCGCCATGGGCACCGCCGGCGGTCCCTGGTGTCGCCGGGCGTAGGAAGCCAGGAAGGCCGCCCGCCGTTCGTTGCTCGGCTCGGCAATGAAGCTCTGGGCCATGAGCGCTCCTTCGGCCGCCGACCCGCCGCCGGCAATGAAGAACGGGAAGGACAGCGGCCAGCCTCCGACCTGGGGCACGTCCCACTTCAGCGCCTCGCGGCTCAGGGCGATGGCCGCGTTCTCCGGCCCCACGGTGTAGCTGAAGATCACATTGGCACCGGCCTGCCGGGCCCGCTGCAGGCCGGCGGTGAGGTCCTTCACCCCCAGGTCGAAGCGCTCGACGTGCACCGGCTTGAGCTGGTGGCTGGCCATGGCGGCTTCCACGTCACGCAGGCCGGATTCGCCGTAGGGCGTCTTGTCGGCAAAGATGGCCACCCTGGTCCATCCGCGCCGGATCAGGTCGTTCACCACGAACGGCGCCTGGATCGAGTCGCTGGGGGCATTGCGGAAGATGTAGCTGCCGGGGGGTGGAAACTGACGTGTGACCGGAGCCCCGGCCGAACAAGGCACGATCAGGGGCACCTGGGCCTGCTGAAAGACCCCGACCGACTTCACGGCCACCCCGGTGTTGCAGAAGCCGATGGCGGCCAGCACGCCCGAGGCCACCATGGCCTGCGAAGCCGCCAGGCCTGTGTCGGGCACACCCTTGTCGTCGTGCACCACCAGTTCGATCGGACGACCCAGGTAGCCCCCGGCGGCATTGATCTCGTCGACCGCCATCCGGGCGCCGTGCAGCACCGGCAGCCCGAAATCGGAGGACGGGCCGGACAGCGGGGCGATCAGCCCGATGCGGACCGGAAGGACCGCTGGTGTGGGCGTGACAGGGGCTGCGGGGGCGGTCTGCGCGGCGGCGTGCTGCGTGAGCAGGCTGGCGAGCGTGATTGCCAGGGCATGGCGGGACCAGCGGGACAGGGCCATGGGAAACCTCCTTGGGTAGAGGCTGCCCAAAATACGCCTGGGCCGGGGGCTGTACTCCCCGGGGGTGTCGAGCTCAGCCGGCCAGGGCGGCCTTGACCGCGGCCGACACGGCGCCCATGTCGGCCTTGCCGGCCAGCCGGGTCTTGACCGCACCCATCACGCGGCCCATGTCGCCCGGGCCGGTGGCGCCCAGTTCGGCCACGATGCTGCGCACCTCGGCAGCCACTTCCTCGGCCGACAGGCGCTGCGGCAGGTAGGTCTGCAGCACCGCCATCTCGGCGGCTTCCTGGGCCGCCAGATCGGCCCGGCCGCCCTGCTCGAAAGCGGCGATCGAGTCCTTGCGCTGCTTGACCAGCTTGTCGAGCACCGTGATCACGGCGGCGTCGTCCAGTTCGATGCGCTCGTCCACCTCGCGCTGCTTGATGGCGGCCTGCAGCAGGCGCAGCGTGTCCCGGCGCTGGTTGTCCTTGGCCAGCATGGCGGCCTTGATGTCCTGGGCGAGTTGATCCTTGATGGGCATGGCGTTTCCTGTGGTGGAGGGTGGGGGCCCCAGACGTCAAAAAAGCCCGCCTGAGCGTCCTCTGGCGGGCTTTTGTCCGGGACCGAGGTCCGGGATCAGTACAGCTTCTTGGGCAGCTGCATGGAGCGCACGCGCTTGTAGTGGCGCTTGACGGCAGCGGCCTTCTTGCGCTTGCGCTCGGCGGTGGGCTTCTCGTAGAACTCGCGGGCGCGCAGGTCGGTCAGCAGGCCGAGCTTCTCGATGGTGCGCTTGAAGCGACGCAGAGCGACGTCGAACGGCTCGTTGTCTTTAACACGGATGGTGGTCATTGGGCAGTGATTTCCAGAATGTGCTGCAAGAGGATGGTCGGGAAGATCGGGCCCGGCCTTCGTTCCAGCGTTGTGTCCCGTCATTAACTAGTATTGGCCGACGGGAATTTGCCAGCAAAGCCTGCGATTATAGCCATTTGCCGGGCACTGGCCACCGACCCGGCCCGCATCTCTCAAAGCGCCTGGGCGCAGGCGTGGGCACTGGCCCAGGCCCACTGGAAGTTGTACCCGCCCAGCCAGCCGGTCACGTCGACCACCTCGCCGATGAAGAACAGGCCTTTCTGGCGCGACTCCATGGTCTGTGACGACAGCTCCCGCGTGTCCACACCGCCCAGGGTCACCTCGGCCTTGCGGTAACCCTCGGTGCCGGTGGGGGTCAGTTCCCAGCGCGAGAGCCTCTGCACCAGTCGGGTCAGGGCCTTGTCGGCGGTCTCCATGACCGGTCGCTGCCAGTCCGGTTCCTGTGCGGTCCAGGTGTCGGCCAGGCGGGCCGGGACCCAGGTGGCCAGTTCATTGGCCAGCCGCTTGCGCGAGCGCAGCTTGGCCTGCAACAGTTCCTGCTCCAGATCGGTGCCTGGCGCCAGATCGAGCCGCACCGGCTGGCCGGGCTGCCAGTAGCTGGAGATCTGCAGCACCGCCGGCCCCGACAGTCCCCGGTGGGTGAACAGCAGGTCTTCGCGAAACGTCATGCGCTGCTTCTTCTCGCCGGTCGCGATGTCCACCGGCAAGGCCAGACCGGCCAGTTCGGCAAAGGGCGCCCAGGCATGGCCGTCAAACGTCAGGGGCACCAGCCCCGGACCGGTGTCGACCAGACGCAGCCCGAACTGTGCTGCCAGCCGGTGGCCGAAGTCGCTGGCCCCGATCTGCGGGATCGACAGGCCACCGGTGGCCACCACCACCGAGGGCGCGCGCACGGTGCCGTTGCCGGTGTCGACTTCGTACTGGCCGTCGCCGCCCTGGCGCACGGCCTGCACCGTGCACGGCTGCCAGCGGGTCACGCCGCCGGCCTCGCATTCGCGCAGCAGCAGCTGGATCAGGTCGTCGGCCGAGCGGTCGCAGAACAGCTGGCCCTTGTGCTTTTCGTGAAACGGCACGCCGTGCCGCTGCACCAGGCCGATGAAGTCGGCCGGCGTGTAGCGCGACAGCGCCGAGCGGCAGAAGTGCGGATTGCGGCTGACGAAATGGCGGTGGGGTGCCTGCGGGTCTAGGTCGCGGTTGGTGAAGTTGGCCCGCCCGCCGCCGGAGATGCGGATCTTTTCGGCCACCTTGGGGCTGTGGTCGATCAGCAGCACCCGGCGTCCGCGCTGACCGGCCACCCCGGCGCAAAAAAGGCCGGCAGCGCCGGCCCCGATGATGATGGCGTCGAATTCCTGCATGGCGCGCAGTGTAGGCGCCCCGCCGGCCTCGGGCGGCGGCGGCGCTTCAGGCGGTGCGTCGGCTGCGGTCGGCCAGCACGGCAGCGTCGCGGGTGAGCCGGTCGATCTCGCTGGTGATGTCGGTCAGCACGTTGGCCACCACCGCAAACTCGCGGCCATGCGCTCCGGCCCGTGCTGCCACCACCTGGGCATTGAAGCTCACCACCCGCGCCTCGCGGGCAATGCCGGCGATGTCGGTGACGATGCCGGTGAGCTCCCGCATGATGGCTTCGGACTGTGCGCGACCCACCTCGTCAAAGGCGGTGGTGGCGGTGTTCAGGGCGTCCAGCACCGGATCGGTGAGCTGCACCAGTTCGGCCAGCGATCGCCCGGCCAGCCGGCCGTTGCCTTCGCTGATGCGGTCCAGCGTGGTGCGCACCCGTTCGATGAACGCATGGATGGTGGGGCCCACGCCCTGTGCGCCGTGGTAGGTGCCGGCGATGCGCCGGGCCGCGGCCGGCTCCATCCGCCGCGGCGTGGCCTCCAGGTGGGCCTGGCTCTCGGTGAATATCTGCAGGCTGCGCCGGGCCGCCTGCTGGCGTTCGGGATCGCCCTGGGCGGCCAGCATGGTCTGCAGGATCATGCGTTGCGACAGCATGCGCTGGCGGGCGGCTAGGTTCACCAGCGACAGGCCGGCGGCATGGGCCGGTGCGGTCGACGGTGCCGGAGCGGGTGTGGCCGCCTGCGCGACAGGTGCCTCGCTGGCGAGGTGGGGCGGGACCGGTGGGGTGTCGGACAGGTTCATGGCCTGTGCGCTAGCAAGCGGCGGGCCATGCTGCCGCAGCGCTTCAGCCGGTGCCGCGCACCGCTTCGGTGTGGTCGACTTGCAGCGACAGCAGGCCCTGCAGCACATCGCCCACCACGATCACCGCCGGGCTGCCCAGCCCCTCGCGCTGCAGACAGTCCGTCAGGTCGTCGAGCGTGGTCAGGGCCTGGCGCTGGTCCGGGAGGGTGGCGTTCTGGATGACGGCCAGCGGCGTGGACGGTGCCAGGCCGGTCAGCAGGTCGGCCTGGATCTGTGCGGCACCGCTCACACCCATGTAGATCACCAGCGTCAGCCGGGCCTGCCGGGCGGTGGCGGCCAGGGCCTGCCAGTCGGTGCCGCTGTCACCGGGCTTGGCATGGCCGGTGACGAACACCACGCCGTGGGCATGGTCGCGGTGGGTCAGCGGCACGCCCAGCGAGGTCATGCCGCCCAGGCCGGCCGTGATGCCGTTGACCACCTGGGCCTCGATGCCGTGCGCCTGCAGGTGCTCCATCTCCTCGCCGCCACGCCCGAAGATGAACGGGTCGCCGCCCTTCAGGCGCACCACCACCTCACCCTCGCGGGCCGCCATGACCATGAGCTTGCCGATGAAGGCCTGGGGCGTGCTCTTGCAGCCGCCGCGCTTGCCCACATGCACGATGCGCGCTGTCGGGCTGGCGTGGGCCAGCACGCCGTCGCCCACCAGATCGTCGACCAGCAGCACGGTGGCCGAGGCGATGGCCCGCACCGCCTTGAGGGTGAGCAGCTCGGGGTCGCCCGGGCCGGCGCCCACCAGGGTGACGGTGCCGGGTCGGAAGTCGGTGGGCGGGTTCATGCCGGGTTCACGGGGTTGCGGGTTCATGGGTGAGCAGCTGCAAGATGTGTTCCACCTGCAGCGCGATGGGTTCGGGGACCGACCGCCGGCCCTCCAGCACCGACGTGATCCAGGCCGCGGTGCTGGCGGCGCCGATGTCGGTCGGTACGTCGGGCAGCCGGGCCAGCGGGCCGTCCTGCGGGGGCTGCACTTCGGTGCGCACGCCGTCCACGAAGGCCTCCATGCGGGGCGTGCGGCGGGCATCGGCCACCGGCTCGCCTTCGGTGCCGCGCAACAGCAGGGCGCGGGTGCCGGTGAGGGCAAAGGTCTCGGCCATGCTGAGGGCGTATTCAGGGTGTGTGTAGCTGCCCACCACCACGGCAGGCCCGCTGCAGGGGTTCATGAGCTTGACCAGGCTGTGGCCCGGATTGCGCAGGCCGACCACGCGTCGCACATCGAGCAGGCGTTGCAGGCCGGGCAGCAGCAGCCCGGTCGGCAGCACCGCCACCTCGCCCGGGGCCACCGCCGTCACCGATGTGCGTGCGGACACGCCGAGTGCCGCCAGCACGGCTTCGCTGGTGACCCGCCGGTCCTCGGTGGCGGTGCCGTGCAGCACCACCGCCGCCCCCTGGCGTGCCAGCAGCAGCGCCAGCAGCGGGGTGAGCACCGGCAGCTTGCGTGCACCGTTGTAGCTGGGCAGCACCACCGTGGGGTGGCCGGCATCGGGCACGGCTTGCAGGCGGGCGTGGGTGGCATCGAGGAAGCCGGCCATTTCGGTCGGGGTCTCGCCCTTGATGCGCATCGCCAGGCAGAAGGCGCCCAGTTCCAGGTCCGACACCCGACCGTCGAGCACGCGGCCCATGAGATCGGCGGCCTGGTCGCGTGACAGCGCCCGGGCCCCGTCCTTGCCGCGTCCGATCTCCTTGATGTAGGCGGCAATGCCGCTGTGTTCAGCCATGGGCGAGATTGTGGTCCAGGCCTGATGACTTGCCGTAATAAGCCGACTGCGCCGATTCAGGCGGCTTCGGTCATCGCGGGCCCGGTCTGCAGGGTGCGGATGCGCTGCTTCAGCTCGGGCACGCAGGAGCCGCAGCCGGTGCCGCAGCGCAGGCCGGACTGCAGGGCCAGCAGCCGGGCGTCGGCGGTCAGTGCAGGGTCCTGCCGGGTCAGGGCAGCGTCGATGGCGGCGGCATCGACCGCGAAACAGCTGCACACCTGGGGGCTGCGGGCGCGGGCCGGCTGCGGGGGCTCTGCGCCGGGCATGAGCAGCAGCCGTGGTTCGACCTGGACCGGTTCCTGCTGCAACAGCAGGGGCAGCAGCCAGGCCTCGGCCCGGGTGTCGCCGGCCAGCACAAACCCCTGCACCTGGCGTTGCTCCCCTGCCATGCGGGTCAGCACCCGGCGCCAGTGGCCGCGGCCCGGGTCGGCATAGGCCAGCGTGGCCGACACATCCAGGCCCAGCAGGGCGCCGATGTGGTCCAGCCAGGCGGGTTCCGGCGCGGCGGTGTCGGCGGCGCGCAGCAGCAGTCCGGTCCCCTGGTGACCGAACGGCACGCAGCTGGCGAAGGCCCGGTCGGGCAGCAGGCGGCGCAAGCCTTCGCGGGTGCTCAACGCGGTCTCGGCCGGCAGCCAGGCGGCCGCCAGCAGCGACCAGCCCAGCCGTGCCGGCTCGATGCGCACCGCCGCGTGCTTCAGCTCGGGCTGCTTGGACCGCGGGCAGTGCGCCGATGTGGTGAGGGCATTCACGCCGGCCAGCGGGCGGCCGTCGGTATCGCGGCCACTGAGGTATTCGCTGCCCCAGTGCATGGCCATGAAGGCCTGCCCGGGCGCCACACCGTCGTCGGGCTGCACCGGCACCACGATGCGGCCGCGCTTGCTGGTGACCTGCACCAGATCCCCGGGCCGCAGGCCCAACGGCGGCAGATCGTCCGGGTGCAGTTCGATGCACGGCTCGGGGGCATGGCCGAACAGCCGGCCCAGGGTGCCGGTGCGGGTCATGCCGTGCCAGTGGTCGCGCAGCCGGCCGGTGGTGAGCGAGAACGGGAACTCGGACACCCGCTCCTCGGCCACCGGCTCGTAGGGCAGGGCGGCGAACCGGGCACGACCATCGGGCGTGGGGAACAGACCGTCGCCGTACAGCCGGTGGCGCCCGGTGGCCTGACCCTCGGGCATCGGCCATTGCTGCGGCGTTCGTTCCAGGGCCCCGTAGCTCAGCCCGGTGATGTCCAGGTCGCGGCCCCGGGTGCTTTCGCGGTGTTCGTTCCAGACCTGTTCCGGCTGCTCATAGGGAAACAGCGTGGGCTGACCGGGCCGAAGCCGGGCTTCCAGCCGGCGGGCCAGGTCGACGCCGATGCGCCAGTCGTGCCGTGACTCGCCGGGCGCCGGCACGGCCGGGCGCACCCGGCTGATGCAGCGTTCGCTGTTGGTCACGGTGCCGTCCTTCTCGCCCCAGGTGGTGGCCGGCAGCAGCAGGTCGGCGAAGTCGGCGGTGGCGGCGGTGGCAAAGGCTTCCTGCACCACCACGAATTCGGCCCGCTCCAGGGCGCGGCGCACGGTAGTCTGGTCGGGCATGGACTGGGCCGGGTTGGTGCAGGCGATCCACAGCGCCTTGACCTGCCCGTCGGCGGCGGCCTGGAACATCTCGACCGCGGTCAGGCCGGGTTTCGAGGGCACGTCGGCCACGCCCCACAGCGCGGCCACCTCGGCCCGGTGCTGCGGGTTGGCCAGGTCGCGGTGGGCCGACAGCAGGTTGGCCAGGCCGCCGACCTCGCGTCCGCCCATCGCATTGGGCTGGCCGGTGAGGCTGAAGGGGCCGGCACCCGGGCGACCGATCTGGCCGGTGGCCAGGTGCAGGTTGATCAGACTGGCGTTCTTGGCGGTGCCGCTCCGGCTCTGGTTGAGGCCCTGGCAGTACAGGCTGAGCGTGGCACCACGTTGCCCTGGGGCGGTGGCGTCGCTGCCTCCCCAGGCAAACCAGCGGGCAGCCGTCAGCAGGTCGGCCTCGGCGACGCCACAGATCTCGGCCACGCGGGCCGGCGTGCAGCCGCCCACCAGCTCTTCCAGGGCATCAAAGCCGCTGGTGTGGTCGCGGATGTAGCCGGCATCGGTCCAGCCCCGGGCCAGCAGGGTGTGCAGGATGCCGTGGAACAGCATCACGTCGGTGCCGGGCTGGATGGCCAGGTGCAGGTCGGCCTGGCTGGCGGTGTCGGTGCGGCGCGGGTCGACCACCACCATCTTCATGGCCGGGCGCCGGCTGCGGGCGTCCTCGATGCGGCGGAACAGCACCGGGTGGGCATAGGCCGCGTTGCTGCCGGCGATGAACAGGCAGCCCGCATGCTGGACATCGTCGTAGCAGGCCGGGGGCGCATCGACGCCCAGGGTGAGCTTGTAGCCGGCCACCGCGCTGCTCATGCACAGGCGGGAGTTGGTGTCGATGTGGTTGGTGCCCAGCAGGCCTTTGACCAGCTTGTTGAAGACGTAGTAGTCCTCGGTCAGCAGCTGGCCGCTCACATAGAAGCCCAGCGCATCGGCGCCGTGCCGCTGCACGATGCTGCCCAGCCGGTCGGCCGCCATGTCCAGCGCTGCATCCCAGCCGATGGGCCGCGCCGGCCCGCCACGCTGCGCCCTGTGCTGGGGCCGCAGCAGCCGGGTCTGGCGCATGACCACCGGGTCGGCGGTGAGGTGCAGCGTCTGGCCCTTGGAGCAGAGCCGCCCCGCGTTGGCCGGGTGGTCCGGGTCGCCGGCCACGCCGGTGATGCGGTCGCCCTCGCTGTGGATGATCACCCCGCAGCCCACGCCGCAGTAGGGGCAGGTGGAACGGGTCGATCGCGCGGCGGCCTGTCCGGACGGGGTCATGGGTTGCAGGTGCTGCGCCGGGCCGGGCCGGCCAGCGGGCGGGTTTCGGTCAGGGCCCGGGTGGCGAGTTCGTCGGCGTCCAGGTGCACCACGCCTTGCTGCAGCGAGACGGCGAACGCGGTGGTGCAGCCTTCGTCCGGCTCCTGGGCGCAGCCGCTGTCCAGCCCGATGGTCCAGTTGTGCAGCGGGCAGGCCACCCGGTGCCCGAACACGATGCCCTGGCTCAGCGGGCCGCCCTTGTGGGGGCAGCGGTCGAGCAGGGCGAAGACCTGGTCGTCGGTGGTGCGGAACACCGCCACGTCCAGCCCCTGGGGGCGCTGCACGCAACGCGACCCGGCCACCGGGATGTCGTCGATGCGGGCCACCGGAATCCAGCGGCGGGTGGCGTCGGACGGGGTCGGGTTCATGCGTCGGTCCTCTCGGCGGCCAGCGGCTGGATGGGAATGAACTGGCGCGTGTCCACCGCGGCCTTCTCGTGCTCGAACCAGGGGTCGGGCTCGCCTTCGAGCGCGGCCTGCAGCTCGGCCCACAGCGCCTGGCGGCCGGCGTGGTCGTCCAGGATGCGGCGCTTCACATGGTCCATGCCCACGCGGTTGACGTAGTGCACCGTGCGCTCCAGGTACCAGCCTTCCAGCCGGTAGAGCTGCATGAAGGCGCCGGTGTACTCCAGCACCTCCTCGGCGGTCTGCAGCTTGGTGAAGAACTGGGCCACCTCGGTCTTGATGCCGCCGTTGCCGGCAATCACCATCTCCCAGCCGCTGTCCACGCCGATGATGCCCACGTCCTTGATGCCGGCCTCGGCGCAGTTGCGCGGGCAGCCGCTTACCGCGAACTTCACCTTGTGCGGGGCGTACATGCGCCACATGGCCCGCTCCAGGTCCTTGCCCATCTGGGTGCTGTCCTGGGTGCCCATGCGGCACCACTCGCTGCCCACGCAGGTCTTGACCGTGCGCAGGGCCTTGGCATAGGCGTGGCCGCTGGGCATGCCGATGTCGCGCCAGACCGCCTGCAGGTCTTCCTTCTTCACGCCCAGCAGGTCGATGCGCTGGCCGCCGGTGACCTTGACGGTGGGGATCTGGTACTTGTCCACCACGTCGGCGATGCGGCGCAGCTCGGCGGCGGTGGTCTCGCCGCCCCACATGCGGGG
This sequence comes from uncultured Hydrogenophaga sp., assembly GCF_958439165.1. Taxonomy (GTDB): domain Bacteria; phylum Pseudomonadota; class Gammaproteobacteria; order Burkholderiales; family Burkholderiaceae_C; genus Hydrogenophaga. The sequence continues at coordinate 22,394 of NZ_OY288135.1, forward strand.
GATCACGCTGTAGGTGCCGTCCTTCTGGATGTTGGCGTGCATGCGCTCGTTGATGAAGCGGCTCTGCGGGTCGTCGCGTGCCTCTTTCGGCCAGGTGCTGATCAGGTAGTAGTTGACGGCCGGTCGGCAGGTTGCGCAGCCGTCCGGCGTGCGCCAGCCCAGCGTGGCGAACACGTCGGCCTTATTGGTGAGGTGCTGGTCGCGGATGGCGTCGCGCACCGCCTGGTGGCCATGGGTGGTGCAGCCGCAGACGGGCTTGAGGCGCGGCGTGGCCGAGTAGTCGCCACCGGCGGTGGCCATCAGGATCTGCTCCACCAGCCCGGTGCAGGAGCCGCAGCTGGCGCTGGCCTTGGTGTGCTTGCGCACGTCCTCCAGCGTGAACAGCCCCTTGTCCTTGATGGCCTTGCAGATGCTGCCCTTGGTCACGCCGTTGCAGCCGCAGACCTCGTCGGCATCCGCCATGGCGGCGGCCTTGTTGTGGCCCTGGTGGCCCACGTCGCCGATGTTCGATTCTCCGAACATCAGCTTGTCGCGGATGTCGGCCACGTTGCGGCCCTCGCGCAGCAGCTTGAAGTACCAGCTGCCGTCCACCGTGTCGCCGTACAGGCAGGCGCCGATGAGCTGGTCGCCGCGCAGCACCAGCTTCTTGTAGACGCCGCCGGCCGGGTCGCTCATGACGATGGTCTCGGTGCCGTCGCCGCCCATGAAGTCCCCGGCCGAAAACAGGTCGATGCCGGTGACCTTGAGCTTGGTCGAGGTGAGCGAACCGCTGTATCGCCCGATGCCGAATTCGGCCAGGTGGGTGGCCAGCACCCGGGCCTGCTCGAACAGCGGCGCCACCAGGCCGTAGGCCACGCCCCGGTGCGCGGCGCATTCGCCCACGGCATAGATGCGCGGGTCGGTGGTGGTCTGCAGCGTGTCGCTGACCACGATGCCACGCTCCACATGCAGGCCGGCCTGCTGGGCCAGCGCGGTGTTGGGCCGGATGCCCACCGCCATCACCACCAGCTCGGCCGGCACCTCGGTGCCGTCCTTGAAGCGCACCGCGCCGACACGGCCCTGGCCGCCATCCAGCAGCGCCTCGGTCTGCGCCCCGATCAGGAACTTCATGCCGCGCTGCTCCAGCGACTGCTGCAGCATGCGCCCGGCCACCTCGTCGAGCTGGCGCTCCATCAGCCAGGGTGCCACATGCACCACGGTGACATCCATGCCGCGCTTCATCAGGCCGTTGGCCGCTTCCAGGCCGAGCAGGCCGCCACCGATGACCACTGCGTGCCGGTGCTGTGTGGCCGCGTCGATCATGGCCTGGGTGTCGGCGATGTCGCGGTAGGCCAGCACACCCTGCAGCTCGCGGCCCGGTATCGGCAGCATGAACGGGTTGGAGCCGGTGGCCAGGATGAGCCGGTCGTAGCCAGCTTCCAGCGTGCTGCCGTCTGCGGCGGTGGCCTGAACCACCCGCCTGACGCGGTCGATGGCGGTCACCGTGCTGCCGGCATGCAGGGTGATGCCGTGGTCGCGGTACCAGGCCCAGTCGTTGAGCACGATCTGCTCCAGCGTCTGTTCCCCGGCCAGCACCGGCGAGAGCAGGATGCGGTTGTAGTTGGGGTGGGGCTCAGCCCCGAACACGGTGATGTCGTAGAGGTCGGGCGCGATCTTGAGCAGATCCTCCAGCGCCCGCACGCCGGCCATGCCGTTGCCCACCATCACCAGCTTCATCTTCTGTTTGACGCGCATGTCCATGCCGTTCTCCTCAGGCGGTTTTTTCCACATGGCCCTGGCGGGTGTAGAGGAAGTCGATCACGGCCTTGCGGCAGCGCTGGTAGCGCGCGTCGTCGGCCAGGGCCAGCCGGTTGCGCGGCCGTTCGATGTCCACCGCCAGCACCTCGCCGATGGTGGCGGCCGGGCCATTGGTGAGCATGACGATGCGGTCGCTCAGCAGCACCGCCTCGTCCACGTCGTGGGTCACCATGACCACCGTGCTGCGGGTGCGGGCCACGATCTCCAGCAGCTCGTCCTGCAGCCGGGCGCGGGTCAGGGCGTCGAGCGCACCGAAGGGTTCGTCCATCAGCAGCACCTGCGGCTCCATCGACAACGCGCGGGCAATGCCCACCCGCTGCTTCATGCCGCCGGAAATCTCGCCCGGGCGCTTGGCCGCCGCGTGCGACAGGCCCACCAGCTCGAGCGCGGCAGCGGTGCGTTCGCGCAGCCGGGCCTTCGGTTCGGTGGCGCCGAACACCCGCTCGACCGCCAGGTAGACGTTGTCGGCGCAGGTCAGCCAGGGCAGCAGCGAGTGGTTCTGGAACACCACCGCACGTTCCGGGCCGGGGCCCTTGATTTCCCGGTCGGCGCACAGCAGCACGCCGGCGGTGGGGCGGGTCAGGCCGGCCATCAGGTTGAGCAGCGTGGACTTGCCGCAGCCCGAGTGGCCGATGAGGGTGACGAACTCGCCCTGCGCCACCGTCAGGTGGATGTCGCGCAGCGCGGTGAAGTCGCCCTGGCGGGTCTTGAAGACCTGCTCGACCGACTGGATGTCGATGAAGCGTTCCGGGTGCATCGGTACGGCAGCGGTGCTCATGCCTTGACCTCCTCGTAAGTGAACAGGGACGCCAGGCGGATGAGGGCGAATTCGAGCAGCAGACCGACCACGCCGATCACGCCGATGGCGATGATGATGGACGCCACATTCAGGTTGTTCCACTCGTCCCAGACCCAGAAGCCGATCCCCACGCCCCCGGTCAGCATCTCGGCCGCCACGATCACCAGCCAGGCCGTGCCTACCGCCAGCCGGACGCCGGTCAGCAGGTAGGGCAGCACGGCCGGGAACAGGATGCGGGTGAAGATCTTCCACTCGCTCAGGTTGAGCACCCGGGCCACGTTCATGTAGTCCTGCGGTACCCGCTGCACGCCCACGGCGGTGTTGATGACCATCGGCCAGATGGAGCAGATGAAGATGGTCCAGATGGCGGCCGGGTTGGCCCCCTTGAACACCAGCAGGCCGATCGGCAGCCAGGCCAGCGGCGAGACCGGCCGCAGCAGGCTGATGATCGGGTTGAACATCCGGCCAAGGAACTCGAAGCGGCCGATGGCAAAGCCCGCCGGAATGCCCACCAGGGCGGCCAGACCGAAGCCCAGTGCCACCCGCTCCAGCGACATGAGCACGTTCCAGCCCACACCCTGGTCATTCGGACCCGACTGGTAGAACGGATCGGAGAACACCTCGACCGCCTGGATCCAGGTCTGACCCGGCGTGGGGATGCCGTTGTCGCCGGTGCTGGCGATCAGCGACCACACCAGCACCAGGAAACCCAGCCCGAGCACCGGCGGCACCACGCGGCGCCAGAAGCCGGCCATGACCAGCGATGTACGTGATGCAGCCGCGCTCATGCTCAGGCCTTGATCTTGAAGCCGTCGGCGTACTTGGCCGGGTCCTTGCCGTCCCACACCGCGCCGTCGATGAACTTGGCGCTGCGCATCTCGGACTTGGGCAGGGGGGTCTTGGTGGCCTCGGCCGCCTGCTTGTAGATGTCGATCCGGTTGACCGCCTTGGCCACCGCCAGGTAGTCGGGGTGGCTCTTGAGAAGGCCCCAGCGCTTGTGCTGGGTCAGGAACCACATGCCGTCGGACAGGTACGGGAAGTTGACCATGCCGTCGTTGTAGAACTTCATGTGGTTCGGGTCGTCCCAGGTCTTGCCCATGCCGTTCTGGTAGCGGCCCAGGATGCGCTGGTTGATGGCGTCCACCCCGGTGTTCACATAGGCGCGCTGGGCAATGGTCTCGGCCATGCGGTTCTTGTTCACCAGGCCGGCGTCGATCCACTTGCCGGCTTCCAGGATGGCGGCCGTCACCGCGCGGGCGGTGTTGGGGTACTTCTGAACGAACTCGGCGGTGGTGCCGAGCACCTTCTCGGGGTGGTCCTTCCAGATGTCCTGGGTGGTGTTGGCGGTGATGCCGATGCCGTCCATGATGGCCCGGTGGTTCCACGGCTCGCCCACGCAGAAGCCGTCCATGTTGCCCACCCGCATGTTGGCCACCATCTGCGGCGGCGGCACCACGATGGCACGCGCGTCCTTGAACGGGTCGATGCCGGCGCTGGCCAGCCAGTAGTAGATCCACATGGCATGGGTGCCGGTGGGGAACGTCTGGGCGAAGGTGTATTCGCGCTTTTCGCTGGCCATCAGCTTGGCCAGGCTGGGTGCATCCACCGCACCCTTTTCGGCCAGCTTCTTGGACAGCGTGATGGCCTGGCCGTTGTGGTTGAGGTTCATCAGCACCGCCATTTCCTTGCGCGGGCCGGCGGTGCCGAGCTGCAGGCCGTAGATCAGGCCGTACAGCACATGGGCCATGTCGAGTTCGCCATTGACCAGCTTGTCGCGCACGCCGGCCCAGCTGGCCTCCTTGTTGGGCACGATCTTCACGCCGTATTTCTTGTCCAGGCCCAGTTCGGCGGCCATCACCACGCTGGCGCAGTCGGTCAGCGGAATGAAGCCGATCTTGACCTCGGTCTTCTCCGGCGCGTCCGATCCGGCGGCCCACACCGGCTGGTAACCCAGGCTGCCGAAGAGTGCCGCACCGCCCAGGGCCGCACCCTGTCGCAGGAAGTCGCGCCGGCCGCTCTCGGCCGATGCGGTCACCGGGTTGGCGGGGGTGGGGCTGGCGGTGTCGACCGTGGCCGGGGCGGGGCTTTTTTCAAGGGTCATGGCGGGCTCCTGTGGGTGGGCTGATGAAAAAGACGGTCCGGAAAAACACAACGGCGCCCATCGCCAGGGCCTGCGTGGGCAGGCCGGCAATGGACGCCGTTGTCCGTGTCCGGGGTGGACTGTCGACCGGAAGACCGCCGTTGGCCTTCCCGTCATGACCGTGTCTTGCAGATACCGTGCCAGCCCCGGGGTCATGCAGGGGTGCCGGCCGAAAACCCTTGAAAGACAAGGCTTTCCGGGTAGGCGGGCGGCCCGTGGACCGGTGGGAGGGGCCGCAGCAGGCCGGTCCAGATTGGTGCGCCGCACAAACCAGGTGCGGTCGCCGGTGCCTGCCGGGCGCCCGGTTCAGCGTCCGCGCACCGGCAGCACGTCGGCCATGGCCAGCACCGCCTCGGCCACGTCGATCAGCCGCTTGTTCTGGTTCATGGCCATCTGGCGCATCGTCTTGTGGGCCTGGTCTTCGGAGAGGTGGCGGTGGGCCATGAGCAGGCCCTTGGCGCGCTCGACCGTCTTGCGCTCGTTCAGGCTGGCGCGCACGGTGTCGAGCTCGTCGCCCATGCTCTGCAGCCGGCGGGCCTGGTCGCGCACCAGCTCCAGGATCGACTGTTCCATCGGCACACCGAAACCGTTGCCGGGATGACCGATGCCCGCCGGCAGGGCCGGTTCGCTGGTGTCGTCGAAAAAGTCAGGTCCGTCGCCGGCCCCTGCCGCTGCATCGGGTCCGCTCGGGCGGCCGGCGCCCATGCCGCCGGCCATGCGCTCCAGCGCGGCGAGTTCCCGGGCCGTGGCCTCCAGCCGCTGGTGGCACAGGCCCTGCAGCTCCGCCGCCAGCGCGTCTTCCAGCTGCTTCATGCTGTCGATGTGGCGGCTGCAGGCGTCGAACCAGGCCTGGCTGTGGCTGGCGTCCAGCAGGCCGCCGGGTGGCGTGGTGCACAGGATGCGGCGCATGCGCTCCAGCGGCATCAGGTGTTCCGGCCGCTGCACCTCGACCCACAGGGTGCGGATGGCCGGGCTGGCGAGGTCGGTGCAGACCTGAAGGCAGCGCTCCTGGGATTCGATGAAGTGCAGCAGGCGCTGCTGGCTGTCGGCATCCATGCGGCCGGCGGCAAACAGCGCCGAGCCGGTGGCCCGTTCCTGCCCGGCAAACTCCTTGCCCTGCAGAAAGTTGAGGAAGGCCACCAGGTGGCGCGAGATGTCCGGGTCCCAGGCGCTGTCGGCGGCCTCGAACACCACCGCCAGCAGGGCCTGGATCAGCCGGGCGTAGGCCGCCACGGTCCGGTCGGTGCCCCACTGCCGCTGGCCCACCCGCTCGCGCAGGCGGGGCAGGGCGCTGAGCCCCTGCAGCGCATAGGCGATGCGGCCGAACAGCCGGGTGCGGTGGCCGCTGAGGGCAGCGTCGGTGTCGAGCTGGTCGAAGGCCCGCTCCACGTCGGCCTGCAGGGCCTGGCTCAGTGCGGTCTGGGCCAGGCGTTCGGCGGCCCAGCGCTGGCCCTGGGAGCCCAGATACAGGTTGGACAGTCCGCGCTCGCGCTGCAGGGCATGCACCAGGCGGCCGATGGCACCCACCAGTTCGCTGGTCAGGGCCAGCCGCTGCAGACCGGCGATCTCGCTGCGGCGCGCGGCAATCAGGAAGCTCAGGACCGATTTCATGGAACCCTCAGGCAGCAACATTCGTGCCGCCCGTAAACTTCCGCCCATGCTGATATTGGGAATCGAATCGTCCTGCGATGAAACCGGCGTGGCCCTGGTCGATGCGGGCGCACAGGGTGCACCCCGCCTGCTGGGCGCCGCGCTGCACAGCCAGATTGAAATGCACCAGGCCTACGGTGGCGTGGTGCCCGAACTGGCCAGCCGCGACCACATCCGCCGCGTGCTGCCGCTCACCGACGCCGTGCTGGCGCAGGCGGGCCGGCGGCTCACCGAGGTCGATCTGGTGGCCTGCACCCGGGGTCCGGGCCTGGCCGGCGCGCTGCTGGTGGGCGCCGGTGTGGGGGCTGCGCTGGGCTTCGCGCTGGGTCGTCCGGTGGTGGGCGTCCATCACCTGGAGGGCCACCTGCTCTCGCCGTTCCTGAGCGCCGACCCGCCCGAGTTCCCCTTCGTGGCCCTGCTGGTGTCCGGCGGGCACACCCAGCTCATGCGGGTGGATGGGGTGGGGCGCTACGAGCTGCTGGGCGAGACCATCGACGACGCCGCCGGCGAAGCCTTCGACAAGTCGGCCAAGCTGCTCGGCCTGGGCTACCCCGGCGGGCCGGCGCTGGCCCGCATGGCCTTGCAGGGCAGCGAGACCGCCTTCAAGTTTCCACGCCCGCTGCTGCACAGCGGCGACCTCGACTTTTCGTTTGCCGGCCTCAAGACGGCGGTGCTCACCCAGGTCAAGCGGCTGGCGCATGCGGCGCTGGAGGGCCCGGCCACCAGCCGCACGGCCGACCCCCTGACACCCCAGGAAAAGGCCGATGTGGCCGCCAGCGTGCAGGCCGCCATCGTGGACGTGCTGGTGCGCAAGTCGCTCGCGGCGCTGGACGCCACCGGCCTGAAGCGCCTCGTGGTGGCCGGCGGCGTGGGGGCCAACACCCGCCTGCGCGAACAGCTGGACGCTGCCTGCGCCCGCCGTGGCGCCCGGGTGCACTACCCGGAGCTGCACCTGTGCACCGACAACGGCGCCATGATCGCCATGGCCGCCGCGCTGCGCGCCCGCCACGGCCTGATCGCCGAAGCCGACCTGCAGGCGGGCGGTGCCACCCAGGGGCGTTTCGATGTGCGTCCCCGCTGGCCACTGGCCGAGCTCTCCACCCCCGTCTGACCCGTTCCCCATGTTCCTGACCCCTGTTTTCCGCCGGCTGGCGGCGGTCCTGCTGCTGACTGTGCCGACCCTGGTCGCGGCCCAGCCGGCGCCCGAGCCCATCCGCATCGCCCTCATCGAAGGTCTGTCCGGCCCGGCCGGCCTGGCTGGCGAAGCGGTCTGGCGCAACCTGGTCTGGGCCACCGAGCGGGTCAATGCGCGCGGCGGCGTGCCGCTGCCCGGCGGCGCCAGGCCGCTGCGCATCGAGCGCTTCGACAGCAAGGGCCAGACCGAGGAAGCCCTGTCGGCCCTGCGCTCGGCGAGCGACCGGGGCATCGTCATCGTCGCCCAGGGCAATTCGTCGGCGGCGGCCAGTGCCCTGATCGACGCCATCGGCAAGCACAACGAGCGCCAGCCCGACCAGCGCATGCTGCTGCTCAACTACGCTGCGGTCGACCCGGCCCTCACCAACGAACGCTGCAGCTTCTGGCACTTCCGCTTCGACGCGCACGCCGACATGCGCCTGAACGCGCTTATGGAGCTGATCCGCGAGGACCGCGCGCTCCAGTCCATCTACCTGATCGGGCAGGACTACAGCTTTGGCCAGGGCGTGCTGCGCCAGGCCCGCCGCCAGCTCGGGCAGGTCCGGCCGGACGTGCGAATCGTCGGCGACGAGCTGCACCCCATGTCCCGCATCAAGGACTTCCTGCCGTATGCGGCCAAGATCAAGGCCAGCGGCGCCCAGGCAGTGCTCACCGGCAACTGGGGCAACGACCTGACGCTGCTGGTCAAGGCGGCGCGCGAGGTCGGTTTCGAAGGTCGCTTCTATACCTTCTACGGCAATGCCCTGGGGGCGCCGGCCGCCATCGGCGAGGCCGGCATCGGCCGGGTGGTGGCGGTGGCCGACTGGCTGCCCAACGTGCCCACCCCGGCGTCCGAGGCCTTTTACCGCCAGTTCCGCCAGCGCTTTCCCGACCCGGCCGACGACTATGTACACCTGCGCATGCAGCTCATGGTCGAGGCGCTGGTCCAGGCCATCGAGCGTGCCGGCCGGGTGGAGGCGGGCGCCATTGCCACCCGGCTGGAGCGGGCCGATGTGCAGCTGGCCGGTCAACGCGGCCAGATGCGGGCCGACGACCACCAGTTCCAGCAGCCGCTGGCCGTGGGTGTGATGGACCGGCAGGGCCAGCCGGGTGTGCCGTTCGATGTCGAAGGCTCCGGCTACGGCTTCCGGGTGGTCCGGCAGGTACCGGCCGCGCAGGCCACCATGCCCCACACCTGCCGCATGCAGCGGCCCTGACCCACCGAAGGACAACCCCATGAGAGCAGTGGTGCAAGGACTCGAGGGCTCGCGCATCCGCGAGGTGGCCAACGCCGGCCTGGGCCGCGCCGACGTGCTGAAGTTCTGGTTCGGCGAAAGCGACGAGGTCACCCCCGAGGTGGTGCGCCAGGCCGCGGTGCAGTCGCTGCAGGCCGGCGAGACCTTCTATGCCCACAACCTGGGACTGCCCGAGCTGCGCCAGGCCATCGCCGCCTACACCGACGGACTGCACCCCGGCCGGGGTGCCGCCCACTGGTTCGACCGCGTGGTCGTCACCTCCGGCGGCGTCAACGGCCTCATGCTGACCGCCCAGGCGGTGGTTGACGCGGGAGACGAGGTGGTGGTGGTGGCGCCGGTCTGGCCCAATCTGGTGGCGCAGCCGCTGATCATGGGTGCACGGGTGGTGCAGGTGCCGCTGCAGGCGCGGGACGGGCGCTGGGAACTCGATCTGGCCGCCTTGTGCCACGCCATCACCCCGGCCACCCGGCTGCTGGTGGTCAATGCCCCGAACAACCCGACCGGCTGGACCCTGAATGCGGACGAGCAGCGCGCCATCCTGGCCCATTGCCGGCGCACCGGCACCTGGATCCTGGCCGACGAGGTGTACGAGCGCCTGTATTTCGGCGACGACACCGCCAACGGCGCCGCGCCGTCGTTCCTGGAGGTGGCCGAGCCGGACGACCGGCTGATCGTGGCGCACAGCTTTTCCAAGAGCTTCCTCATGACCGGCTGGCGCCTGGGCTGGCTGGTGCTGCCACCGGCCCTGACCGAGCCGGTGGGCCGGCTGGTCGAGTTCAACACCTCCTGCGCGCCGGTGTTCGTGCAGCGCGGCGCCATCGCGGCGCTGGCCCATGGCGAGGCCATCACGCCGGCCCTGGTGGCCCGCCTGCGGGCCGGGCGCGACACCCTGGTGCCGCTGCTGCAGGCCCTGCCGGGGGTGGAGCTGGCCTTGCCCCGGGGCGGCATGTACGCCTTCTTCCGGCTGCCGGGCCACCCCGACTGCATGGACACCGCCTGCCGCCTCGTCACCGAGGCCGGGCTGGGCCTGGCACCTGGCAGCGCCTTCGGGCCTGCCGCAGCCGGCTGGCTGCGCTGGTGCTTTGCCAGCCGGGAGCTGCAGCGGCTGGAGCAGGGGGTGGATCGCCTGCGCGGCTGGCTGAAGCTATAATGCGCGGTTGCTGCGGCCTTGGCCGTGGCACCCACGCCTGTTGCGGCCCCGGCTGCGGCAGGACGCCAGTCCCCAACCAGGAAGATCCATGATCGCCAAAGAAATCAAGGCCGACGTCATCGCGGCCAACGCCCGTGCCGCCAGCGACACCGGCAGCCCCGAAGTCCAGGTGGCCCTGCTGACCGCCCGCATCAACGAGCTGACCCCCCACTTCAAGACCCACGCCAAGGACCACCATGGCCGCCGCGGTCTGCTGCGCATGGTCAGCCGCCGCCGCAAACTGCTGGACTACCTCAAGTCCCGCGATGCCGACCGTTATGTCGCGCTGATCCAGAAACTGGGCCTGCGCAAGTAATTGCCCCAGGGTGCACCCACGAAAAACGCCTGAGTTGGTTCGCTGGCTCGGGCGATTTTTGTTTGTTGCACCCGTTTTTCAGTCACTTTTCGTCTCCGGAGCCCTTCACGACAGAGCGAAGCTGTGTCATTCCAAAGGCGTTGAACCTGCTGCGGCATGCGTTCAGCGCGTCTGGAATGGCATCGTGTTCTGGGTGAATGTTCCGGCCCCCGTGCAGACGTCTGCACACCTTGGCCCGGCTGTGCCGGGCCCGTCAACAGGAGCCCATCCATGACCATGTTCAACAAAGTCACCAAGACCTTCCAGTGGGGCCGTCATTCGGTCCGCATGGAAACCGGCGAGATCGCCCGTCAGGCCAGCGGCGCCGTGCTGCTCGACATCGAAGGCACCGTCGTGCTGGCCACCGTGGTCGCCCGCACCGAAGCCAAGGCTGGCCAGGACTTCTTCCCCCTGACCGTCGACTACCTCGAGAAGACCTACGCCGCCGGCAAGATCCCGGGCAGCTTCTTCAAGCGCGAAGGCCGTCCGAGCGAGTTCGAGACCCTCACCAGCCGCCTGATCGACCGCCCGATCCGCCCGCTGTTCCCGGAAGGCTTCTTCAATGAAGTCCAGGTGGTCATCCACACCGTGTCGCTCAACCCCGAGGTCGACGCCGACATCGCCGCCATGATCGCCACCTCCGCCGCGCTGGCGGTGTCCGGCATCCCGTTCAATGGCCCCATCGGTGCTGCCCGCGTGGGTTACATCAACGGCCAGTACGTGCTGAACCCGGGCCAGACCGAGCGCAAGGACAGCCAGATGGACCTGGTGGTCGCCGGCACCGCCTCGGCCGTGCTGATGGTCGAATCCGAAGCCGACCAGCTCTCCGAAGACCTCATGCTGGGCGCCGTGGTGTTCGGTCACGAGCAGGGCAACATCGCCATCGAAGCCATCAACGAGCTGGTGCGTGACGCCGGCAAGCCCGAGTGGACCTGGCAGGCTCCCGCCAAGGACGAGTCCCTGATCGCCAAGGTCCAGGCTCTGGGCCAGGCCAAGCTGGAAGCCGCCTACCAGATCCGCAACAAGCAGGCCCGCACCCAGGCCTGCCGCGCCGCCTACGCCGACGTCATGGCCGGCCTGAAGGCCGACGGCGTCGAATTCGACGGCGTGGCCGTGGAAGGTCTGCTGTTCGAGATCGAGGCCAAGATCGTCCGTGGCCAGATCCTGGCCGGCGAGCCCCGCATCGACGGTCGCGACACCCGCACCGTGCGCGGCATCGAGATCCGCAACGGCGTGCTGCCCCGCACCCACGGCTCGGCCCTGTTCACCCGCGGCGAGACCCAGGCCCTGGTGGTCGCCACCCTCGGCACCGACCGCGACGCCCAGAAGATCGACGCGCTCGCCGGCGAGTACGACGACCGCTTCATGCTGCACTACAACATGCCTCCCTTCGCCACCGGCGAAACCGGCCGCGTCGGCAGCCCGAAGCGCCGCGAGATCGGCCACGGCCGTCTGGCCAAGCGCGCCCTGGTGGCCGCCCTGCCGAGCAAGGAAGAGTTCCCCTACACCATCCGCGTGGTGTCCGAAATCACCGAGTCCAACGGCTCCTCGTCGATGGCTTCGGTCTGCGGCGGCTGCCTGGCACTGATGGACGCCGGCGTTCCCATGAAGGCCCATGTGGCCGGCATCGCCATGGGCCTGATCAAGGAAGGCAACCGCTTTGCGGTGCTGACCGACATCCTGGGTGACGAGGACCACCTCGGCGACATGGACTTCAAGGTGGCCGGCACCACCAACGGCATCACCGCCCTGCAGATGGACATCAAGATCCAGGGCATCACCAAGGAAATCATGCAGGTCGCGCTGGCCCAGGCCAAGGAAGCCCGCATGCACATCCTGGGCAAGATGCAGGAAGCCATGGGCGAGGCCAAGACCGAGATCAGCAGCTTCGCGCCCAAGCTCTACACCATGAAGATCAACCCGGAGAAGATCCGTGACGTGATCGGCAAGGGCGGCGCCGTGATCCGTGCGCTGACCGAAGAGACCGGCTGCCAGATCAACATCGAGGAAGACGGCACCATCACCATCGCCGCCACCGACGCTTCCAAGGCCGACGAAGCCAAGCGCCGCATCGAGCAGATCACCGCGGAAGTCGAGATCGGCAAGGTCTACGAAGGCCCGATCACCAAGATCCTGGACTTCGGTGCCCTGGTCAACCTGCTGCCCGGCAAGGACGGCCTGCTGCACATCAGCCAGATCGCCCACGAGCGCGTGGAGAAGGTCACCGACTACCTGTCGGAAGGCCAGATCGTCAAGGTCAAGGTGCTCGAGACCGACGAGAAGGGCCGTGTCAAGCTGTCCATGAAGGCGCTGATCGACCGCAACGCCGGCGAGCAGCAGCAACAGCAGCAGCAATAAGCCGCGACCGACCTGGAGACCGTCATGTCGACCATGCAGGCCGTCGAGATCCGTGGATTCGGGGCACCCGAGGTGCTCCAGATGGGTGAGCGTCCGGTGCCGGTGGCCGGTCCGGGCGAGGTGCTGATCCGCGTCAGCGCGTCGGGCGTCAACCGCCCGGACGTGCTGCAGCGCACCGGCAACTACCCGGTGCCGCCCGGCGCGTCCGACATCCCCGGTCTGGAAGTGGCCGGTGTCATCGAATCCGGTGATGCCGCCGCCCTGCAGGCTGCCGGTCTGAAGGTTGGCGACCGCGTCTGCGCCCTGGTGGCCGGGGGCGGTTACGCCCGGTGGTGCGTGGCTCCGGTGGGCCAGTGCCTGCCGGTGCCGGCCGGGTTGAGCGATCTGGAGGCCGCTGGCCTTCCGGAAACCTTCTTCACCGTCTGGAGCAACGTGTTCGACCGCGGCCGTCTGCAGGCCGGCGAGACCCTGCTGATCCAGGGCGGCACCAGCGGCATCGGCGTGACGGCCATCCAGATGGCCAAGGCCATGGGGGCCACCGTCATCGCCACCGCCGGCAGCGACGAAAAGTGCGCTGCCTGCCTCAAGCTGGGTGCCGATCACGCCATCAACTACCGCACCCAGGACTTCGCCGCCGTGGCCCGTGATCTCACCGGTGGCCAGGGTGTCAACGTCATCCTGGACATGGTGGCCGGCAGTTATGTGGCCCGCGAGGTGGAGTGCCTGGCCGAGGATGGCCGGCTGGTCATCATCGCGGTGCAGGGCGGCATCGACGCCGGCTTCAACGCCGGTCTGGTGCTGCGCCGCCGCCTTGTCATCACCGGCTCCACACTGCGTCCGCGTCCGGTGGCCTTCAAGGCCGCCATCGCACAGTCGCTGCGCCAGCATGTCTGGCCGCTGCTGGAGTCCGGCCGCATCCGCCCCGTCATCCACCAGGTGTTCAAGCCGGCGGAAGCCGCCCAGGCCCACACCCTGATGGAGAGCAACACCCACATCGGCAAGCTGATGCTGCAGTGGGACTGACCCCGACGTCGTGCACGCCATGAAGAAACTGATTGCAGGCAACTGGAAGATGAACGGCGGCCTGGCCGCCAACGAGGCCCTGGTCCGCGCCATGCTGGCCGGCATCGGGCAGCCCGCGGCCCAGGTGGCCTTGTGCGCGCCGGCGCCATACCTGGCCCAGTTGCAGTCGCTGCTGGCCGGCAGCCCGGTGGCCTGGGGGGCGCAGGACGTCTCGGCCCATGAGCAGGGTGCCTACACCGGCGAGCTGTCGGCGGCCATGCTGCGCGACTTCGCCTGCCGCTATGCGATCGTCGGTCACTCGGAGCGTCGCCAGTACCACGGCGAGACCGATGCCGTGGTGGCCCAGAAAGCCCAGCGCGCGCTCTCGGCCGGCATCACGCCGATCGTCTGTGTCGGCGAGACCCTGGCCGAGCGTGAAGCCGGACAGACCGAGGCTGTGGTCAAGCGCCAGCTGGCCGCCGTCATCCATGTCGTGGCCCATTGCACCAGCGAAATCGTGGTGGCTTACGAACCGGTGTGGGCCATCGGCACCGGCAAGACCGCAACCCCGGAACAGGCCCAGCAGGTGCACGCCGTCCTGCGCCAGCAGCTGGCTGCGGCCACGGCGCATGCCGAGCGGGTCCAGATCCTGTATGGCGGCAGCATGAACGCCGCCAACGCTGCCAGCCTGCTGGCCCAGCCCGACATCGATGGTGGCCTGATCGGCGGAGCCTCCCTCAAGGCGCCGGATTTCCTGCAGATCGTGGCCGCCGCCGGCTGAGACTGGCCGGCCCTGCCACTGCAACCACCCTGAATTTCAGTAGAAACTTGCCATGAACATCGTCCTGACCCTCCTGCTCGTCGTCCAGATCCTGTCCGCGCTGGCCATGATCGGCCTCATCCTCATGCAGCACGGCAAAGGTGCTGACGCAGGAGCCGCCTTCGGTGGCGGCGGTGGCGGCTCTGCCAGCCTGTTCGGCGCCTCGGGCAGTGCCAACTTCCTCTCGCGCAGCACGGGCGTGCTGGCCACCGTGTTCCTGGCCTGCACGCTGGGTCTGGCCTATTTCGGCAACCTGCGCACTGCAGCTCCCAGCGCCGGCAGCGTGCTTGAAAACACCGCCGTGCCGGTGACCCCCGCCCAGCAGATTCCGGGCTCCGCACCGGCCAGCGGCGTTGCTCCGGTCGCTCCCGCAGCACCGGCCACCGGTGCCGATGCGATTCCTGCCAAGTAATCGTGGAAAGCGCGTCGAAAAAGGCGCGCGCCCCTCTCAAAAGCGGGGTTGATTCAGGGTAAACTCTATGGGTTGTCGGGGTGGCGCACACAAACGGTGCCAGCCGGGCAAGTCAACCAGCCGACGTGGTGAAATTGGTAGACACGCTATCTTGAGGGGGTAGTGGCGAAAGCTGTGCGAGTTCGAGTCTCGCCGTCGGCACCAGATCTTTGGACAACACGGCACGCATGCCGTGTCAGCGGATAGACCCAAGATGAGCCTCGACCAATACCTGCCCGTCCTTTTGTTCATCCTGGTGGGCATTGCGGTCGGCATCATTCCGCAGGTGTTGGGTTACATCCTCGGGCCCAACCTGCCCGACGCTGAAAAGAATTCTCCGTATGAGTGCGGCTTCGAGGCCTTCGAAGACGCCCGCATGAAGTTCGATGTGCGCTACTACCTCGTCGCCATCCTCTTCATCCTGTTCGACCTCGAGATCGCTTTCCTGATTCCCTGGGCGGTGGCTTTTTCGGACATCGGCCTGACCGGCTTCCTCGCCGGCGTCGTGTTCCTCGCCATCCTCACCGTGGGCTTCGCCTACGAGTGGAAAAAGGGTGCCCTCGACTGGGAATGACCGGGCCCGCCCTGCCGGGCGATCACTGCGGAGCTTTGCATGATTGAAGGTGTATTCAAGGAAGGGTTCGTCACCACCAGCTATGACGCGGTGGTGAACTGGGCCAAGACCGGTTCCCTGTGGCCCATGACCTTCGGTCTGGCCTGCTGCGCCGTCGAAATGATGCATGCGGCGGCTGCCCGCTACGACATCGGCCGCTTCGGCTCAGAGGTGTTCCGGGCCAGTCCCCGCCAGTCCGACCTCATGATCGTGGCCGGCACCCTGTGCAACAAGATGGCGCCGGCCCTGCGCAAGGTCTATGACCAGATGGCCGAGCCGCGCTGGGTGCTCTCCATGGGCTCGTGCGCCAACGGCGGCGGCTACTACCACTACAGCTACTCGGTCGTGCGCGGCTGCGATCGCATCGTGCCGGTCGATGTGTACGTGCCGGGCTGCCCGCCCACTGCCGAGGCGCTGCTGTACGGAATCATCCAGCTGCAGCAGAAGATCCGCCGCACGCAGACCATCGCCAGGGCCTGAGCCGGTCACGACGAACGCCGCCACAGCGATCTGCACAGCCTGTCCGAGCCCACGCCCATGACCGACACCGTCAACGATACCGACACCTCTCCCCGAGCCGTGGCGCCTGCGGCGCTGCAGCTCCAGCTGGCCGAGCTGCTGGGCGAGCGCGCCCGCTCGCTCACCCTGGAGCGCGACGAGCTCACCCTGACCGTCCGCCCGGCCGACTATGCCGAGGTCATGGCACTGCTGCGCGACGCGCCGGTGGCCCGATTCGAGCAGCTGGTCGACCTCTGCGGCATGGACTACTCCACCTACGGCGACGGCCGCTGGGAAGGTCAACGATTCGCTGCGGTGTCCCATCTGCTGTCGGTGTCGCTGAACCAGCGCCTGCGCGTGCGGGTGTTCTGCGCCGACGACGACTTCCCCGTCCTGCCTTCGGTCACCGGCCTGTGGGCCAGTGCCAACTGGTACGAGCGCGAAGCCTTCGACCTGTTCGGCATCGTCTTTGAAGGTCACGAGGACCTGCGCCGCATCCTGACCGACTACGGCTTCATCGGCCACCCGTTCCGCAAGGACTTCCCGCTGTCGGGTCATGTCGAGATGCGTTACGACGCCGAGCGCCAGCGCGTGATCTACGAGCCGGTGAGCATCGAGCCGCGCGAGATCACCCCGCGCATCATCCGCGAAGACAACTACGGCGGCCTGCACTGAAGGCGCGAGGCATCCCGACATGGCAGAGATCAAGAACTACACCCTGAACTTCGGTCCGCAGCACCCGGCAGCCCACGGCGTGCTGCGTCTGGTGCTCGAGCTCGACGGAGAGGTGGTGCAGCGCGCCGACCCCCACATCGGCCTGCTCCACCGCGCCACCGAGAAGCTGGCCGAGCACAAGACCTTCATCCAGTCGCTGCCCTACATGGACCGGCTGGACTACGTCTCGATGATGTGCAACGAGCACGCCTACTGCCTGGCCATCGAGAAGCTGCTGGGCATCGAGGTGCCCGAGCGTGCCCAGTACATCCGGGTGATGTTCAGCGAGATCACCCGGCTGCTCAACCACCTGATGTGGCTGGGCTCGCACGGCAACGACTGCGGCAGCTCCACCATCCTGATCTACGCGTTCCGCGAGCGCGAGGACCTGTTCGACATGTACGAGGCGGTGTCCGGTGCCCGGATGCACGCGGCCTACTTCCGCCCGGGCGGCGTCTACCGCGACCTGCCGGACAGCATGCCGCAGTACCAGGCCAGCAAGGTGCGCAACGCGCGGGCCATTGCCGAGCTGAACGAGAACCGCCAGGGTTCGATGCTGGACTTCATCGAGGACTTCACCAAGCGTTTCCCGACCTACCTCGACGAGTACCACACGCTCCTGACCGACAACCGCATCTGGAAGCAGCGCACCGTGGGCATCGGCGTGGTCACGCCCGAGCGGGCGCTGAGCCTGGGCATGACCGGCCCGATGCTGCGCGGCTCCGGCATCGCCTGGGACCTGCGCAAGAAGCAGCCCTACGACGTGTACTATCGCCTGGACTTCGACATCCCGGTCGGCCGCACCGGCGACTGCTACGACCGCTACCTCGTCCGCATGGAAGAGATGAAGCAGTCCAACCGCATCATCCAGCAGTGCGTTGCATGGCTGCGGGCCAACCCGGGTCCGGTCATCACCGACAACCACAAGGTGGCGCCGCCGGCCCGCGAGGCCATGAAGAGCAACATGGAGGAGCTGATCCACCATTTCAAGCTCTTCACCGAAGGCTTCCATGTGCCCGAGGGCGAGGCCTACGCCGCCGTCGAGCACCCCAAGGGCGAATTCGGCATCTACATGGTGAGCGACGGAGCCAACAAGCCCTACCGGCTGAAGATCCGTGCCCCCGGCTTTGCCCACCTCGCCACGCTCGACGAGATGGCGCGCGGCCACATGCTGGCCGACGCAGTGGCCATCATCGGCACCATGGACATCGTTTTCGGAGAGATCGACCGATGAACACCCCCGTCGTTTTTTCGGAAGCCACCATCGCGCGTTTCGACCGCGAGGTTGCCAAGTACCCCGACGATCAACGGCAGTCGGCCGTCATGGCCTGCCTGTCCATCATCCAGCAGGAGCAGGGCCATGTGAGCCCGGCTGCCGAGGCGGCCCTGGCCACCTACCTGCGCATGGAGCCGATCGCGGTCCACGAGGTCACCACCTTCTACAACATGTACAACCAGCAGGCGGTGGGCCGGTTCAAGCTCAACGTCTGCACCAATCTGCCGTGCCAGCTGCGCGACGGGCAGAAAGCCCTGCACCACCTCGAGAAGAAGCTGGGCATCACCATGGGCGAGACCACGGCCGACGGCCTGTTCACGCTGCAGCAGAGCGAGTGCCTGGGCGCCTGCGCCGATTCGCCGGTGATGCTGGTCAATGACCGCCACATGTGCAGTTTCATGAGCAACGACAAGCTCGACCAGCTGATCGACGGCCTCCGGGCCGCAGAGGGACAAGCATGAACGCCGACCAGATCATCAGCCAGTTCCGCGCCACCGGCGTGCAGACCTGCTTCCATGGCCGCCACATCAATCCGCAGATCTATGCGGATCTGAATGGCGCCAACTGGTCGCTGAAGGACTATGTGGCCCGTGGCGGCTACCAGGCGCTGCGCAAGATCCTGGGCCAGGACGGCAACGAGCCCATGACGCAGGACCAGGTGATCGCCACCGTCAAGGAATCCGCCCTGCGTGGCCGTGGCGGCGCAGGCTTCCCCACCGGTCTGAAGTGGAGCTTCATGCCGCGCCAGTTCCCGGGGCAGAAATACCTCGTCTGCAACTCCGACGAGGGCGAGCCGGGTACCTGCAAGGACCGCGACATCCTCATGTACAACCCGCACGTCGTCATCGAAGGCATGGCGATCGCGGCGTTCGCCATGGGCATCTCGGTGGGCTACAACTACATCCACGGCGAGATCTTCGAGGTGTACGAACGCTTCGAGGCTGCCCTGGAGGAAGCCCGCGCAGCCGGCTACCTGGGCGACCGGATCCTGGGTTCGGACTTCAGCTTCCAGCTCCACGCGTTCCACGGTTTCGGCGCCTACATCTGCGGCGAGGAAACGGCGTTGCTCGAATCGCTGGAAGGCAAGAAGGGCCAGCCCCGCTTCAAGCCGCCGTTCCCCGCCAGCTTCGGCCTGTACGGCAAGCCCACCACCATCAACAACACCGAGACCTTCGCGGCGGTGCCCTGGATCATCCGCAACGGCGGTCAGGCCTACCTCGAGTGCGGCAAGCCCAACAACGGCGGCACCAAGATCTTCTCGGTCAGCGGTGACGTGGAAATGCCCGGCAACTACGAGGTGCCGCTGGGCACGCCGTTTGCCAAGCTGCTGGAACTCGCCGGCGGCGTGCGCAAGGGCCGGACCCTGAAGGCGGTGATCCCGGGCGGTTCGTCCGCCCCGGTGCTGCCGGCGCACATCATGATGGAGTGCACCATGGACTACGACTCCATCGCCAAGGCCGGCTCCATGCTGGGCTCGGGCGCGGTGATCGTCATGGACGACTCGCGCGACATGGTGGAGTCGCTCAAGCGGCTGTCCTATTTCTACATGCATGAGTCGTGCGGCCAGTGCACCCCCTGCCGCGAAGGCACCGGCTGGCTGTGGCGCATGGTCGACCGCATCGACCGCGGCCAGGGCCGCCCCGAGGACATGCAGCTGCTGGACAACGTGGCCGAGAACATCATGGGCCGCACCATCTGCGCCCTGGGCGATGCAGCGGCCATGCCGGTGCGCGCCATGATCAAGCACTTCCGCCACGAGTTCGAGGCCAGGATCGCCGCTGCGGCGACCCAGACCTCCTGATCGGCAGACGATCGACGGACATCGGAACACACCCATGGTTGAAATCGAACTCGACGGCCAAAAGGTCGAAGTGCCGCCCGGCAGCATGGTCATGCATGCCGCCGAAAAGGCTGGCACCTACATCCCTCACTTCTGTTACCACAAGAAGCTGTCCATCGCGGCCAACTGCCGCATGTGTCTGGTCGATGTGGAGAAGGCGCCCAAGCCCATGCCTGCCTGCGCCACCCCGGTGACCCAGGGCATGATCGTGCGCACCCAGTCCGACAAGGCAGTGAAGGCCCAGAAGTCGGTCATGGAGTTCCTGCTGATCAACCACCCGCTGGACTGCCCCATCTGCGACCAGGGCGGCGAATGCCAGCTGCAGGATCTGGCGGTGGGCTACGGCGGTTCCGGTTCGCGTTACCAGGAAGAGAAGCGCGTGGTGTTCCACAAGAGCGTGGGCCCGCTGATCTCCATGGAGGAGATGAGCCGCTGCATCCATTGCACCCGTTGCGTGCGATTCGGTCAGGAAATTGCCGGCGTGATGGAGCTGGGCATGTCCAACCGTGGCGAGCATGCCGAGATCGAGACATTTGTCGGCCAGTCGGTCGACTCCGAGCTGTCGGGCAACATGATCGACATCTGCCCGGTCGGCGCGCTCACCAGCAAGCCCTTCCGCTACAGCGCCCGCACCTGGGAACTGTCGCGCCGCAAGAGCGTGAGCCCGCACGATTCCACCGGCGCCAACCTGATCGTGCAGGTCAAGAACCACCAGGTCATGCGCGTGGTGCCGCTGGAGAATGAAGACGTCAACGAGTGCTGGATCGCCGACCGCGACCGCTTCTCCTACGAGGCCCTGAACGGCCCCGATCGCCTGACCGCCCCCATGATCAAGCAGGGCGGCGAGTGGAAGACGGTCGACTGGCAGACCGCCCTCGAGTACGTGGCCAACGGCCTGCGCCAGGTGCGTGCCGACCATGGCGCAGCCGCCATCGGCTTGCTGGCCAGCCCGCACAGCACGGTGGAAGAGCTGGCCCTGGCCGGCGCCCTGGTGCGCGGTCTGGGCAGCGAGAACATCGACATCCGCCTGCGTGCGGCCGACTTCGGCAACGCCGCCGCCCCGGGCCAGGCCCGCTGGCTGGGTCGCCCCATTGCCGAGCTCTCCAGCCTGCAGCGCGTGCTGGTGGTCGGCTCGAACCTCCGCAAGGACCATCCGCTGTTCGCCCAGCGCATCCGCCAGGCCGTCCGCAAGGGCGCACAGCTGAGCGTGCTGGCCGAAACTGCGCCCGACTGGGCCATGAACGTTCGCCACACCCTGCTGGCCGACAGCCTGCACTGGTCGGCCACGCTGGCCGGTGTCGCTGCAGCCGTGGCCGCCGACAAAGGGGTCCAGGCGCCGGTGGCCGCCGAGGTCAACGACACCCACCGTGCCATCGCCGCGTCGCTGGCCGGTGGCGAACACAAGGCGGTGCTGCTGGGCAACGCCGCTGCCCACCACGAGCAGGCGGCCAGCCTGCTGGTGCTGGCCCGATTCATTGCCGAACACACCGGCGCCTCCGTGGGCTACCTCACCGAGGCCGCCAACACCGTAGGCGCCCAGCTGGTGCGCGCGCTGCCGGGGCAGGGCGGTCTGAACGCCGGCCAGATGCTGCGTGGCGGCGTCAAGGCGGTCGTGCTGCTGAACACCGAGCCGGCGCACGACAGCGCGGTCGGCGAGACCGGTCTGGCTTCGGCTGACATGGTGGTCACGCTCAGCCCGTTCAAGACCAACCTGGACATCAGCGACGTGCTGCTGCCCATTGCCCCGTTCTCGGAAACCTCCGGCTCCTTCGTGAACGCCGAAGGCCGCCTGCAGGGCTTCCACGCCGTGGTGCGTCCGCTGGGCGAAACCCGCCCGGGCTGGAAGGTGCTGCGCGTGCTGGGCAACCTGCTCGAGCTGCCCGGCTTCGACGCCGAGTCCTCGCAGGCCGTGCTGTCGGCCGCGTTGCCGGGTGTGGAGCAAGGTGCTCTGGTGCCGGCCAGCCGCCTGAGCAACGACACCCAGGGTGCCATCACGGTGGCCGCGGCCTCCGGCCGCCCCTGTGTGGCCACCATCTACCAGCTCGACGGTCTGGTTCGCCGCGCGTCGTCGCTGCAGCTCACGGCCGATGCCCGCCGCACGGCCCATGCCGCGGCCGAGGGAGTGACCGCATGATCGACGCGATGTACAACGGCGGTCTCGGCCTGGTGGCCGCCCCGTGGTGGACCGCCGCCGCCTGGCCGGTGATCTGGAACCTGCTCAAGATCGTGGCCGTGCTGGCCCCCCTGATGGGTGCGGTGGCCTACCTGACGCTGTGGGAGCGCAAGCTGCTGGGTTTCATGCAGGTGCGCCACGGTCCCAACCGGGTCGGTCCGTTTGGCCTGCTGCAGCCGATCGCCGACGCGTTGAAGCTGCTCACCAAGGAGCTGATCCGTCCCAGCGCCGCCAGCAACGGCCTGTTCCGCCTGGGCCCGATCATGGCCATCATGCCGGCGCTGGCCGCCTGGGTGGCCATCCCGTTCGGTCCCGAGACGGTGCTGGCCAACGTCAACGCCGGCCTGCTGGTGATCCTGGCCATCACCTCCATCGAGGTGTATGGCGTGATCATTGCCGGCTGGGCGTCCAACTCCAAGTACGCCTTCCTGGGCGCGCTGCGCGCCTCGGCCCAGATGGTCAGTTACGAGATCGCCATCGGCTTCTGCTTCCTGGTGGTGGTCATGACCGCCGGCAGCCTGAACCTGGCCGAGATCGTCGCCTCGCAGGGCCGCGGCATGGCCGCCGAGGAAGGGCTGAACTTCCTGTCCTGGAACTGGCTGCCTCTGCTGCCCATCTTCGTTGTCTACGTGATCTCCGGCGTGGCCGAGACCAACCGCCACCCGTTCGACGTGGTGGAGGGCGAGGCCGAGATCGTCGCAGGTCACATGGTCGAGTACTCGGGCATGGGTTTCGCCATTTTCTTCCTGGCCGAGTACGCCAGCATGTGGCTGGTGTCGGTGCTCGCGGTGCTGATGTTCCTGGGCGGCTGGCTGCCTCCCATCGACAGCGTGGTGTTCAACGCCATCCCGGGCTGGATCTGGCTGGGTCTCAAGACCTTCTTCGTGGTGTCCCTGTTCATCTGGATCCGCGCCACCTTTCCGCGCTTCCGCTACGACCAGATCATGCGTCTGGGCTGGAAGATCTTCATTCCCGTGACCCTGATCTGGCTGCTGCTGGTGGGCGCGCTGATGCAGACGCCCTGGAACATCTGGAAATAAGCCGGGGAAATGACCATGTCCATCACCACCTCGTTCGCACCGTCCACCACCGTCGCGCCGTTCTCGCTGCGCGACTTCCTCAAGAGCTTCCTGCTGGTCGAGCTGTTCAAGGGCATGGCCCTGACCGGTCGGTACGCGTTCAAGCGCAAGGTCACGGTGCAGTTCCCGGAAGAAAAGACGCCGCAGTCGCCGCGCTTCCGCGGGCTGCACGCGCTGCGCCGCTACGAGAACGGCGAGGAGCGCTGCATCGCCTGCAAGCTGTGCGAGGCGGTCTGTCCGGCCATGGCCATCACCATCGAAGCCGGCGTCCGGGATGACGGCAGCCGCCGCACCACGCGCTACGACATCGATCTGACCAAGTGCATCTTCTGCGGCTTCTGCGAAGAGAGCTGCCCGGTCGACTCCATCGTCGAGACCCACATCTTCGAGTACCACGGCGAAAAACGCGGCGACCTGTACTTCACCAAAGAGATGCTGCTGGCGGTGGGCGACCGCTACGAGCCTCAGATCGCTGCCGCCAAGGCGGCCGACGCGCCTTACCGCTGAAGTCGGGCTTCGCCCGAGCAACCTAGACATCCCCATGGACTTCCAGACCGGTTTCTTCTACCTGTTCGCGGCCGTGCTGCTTTTTGCGGCATACCGCGTCATCACCGCGCGCAATCCGGTGCACGCGGTGCTCTACCTGATGCTGTCGTTCTCGCAGGCATCGGCGCTGTGGCTGCTGCTCAAGGCCGAATTCCTGGGCATCACGCTGGTGCTGGTCTACCTGGGTGCCGTCATGGTGCTGTTCCTGTTCGTCGTGATGATGCTCGACATCAACATGGACGCGCTGCGGCAGGGTTTCTGGAAGCATTTCCCGGTGGCGGCCCTGCTGGGTGGCATCGTCGCAGCCGAACTGATCGCCGTGCTGTGGGTCGGGTTCCCGTCGGTCCCGGTGAGCGCCGCGGTGCCGGTCCCGACCGAGGTGTCCAACACCCACGCGCTGGGCGTGCTGCTCTACACCGAATACCTCTATCCGGTCCAGGTGGCGGCCGTGATCCTGCTGGTGGCCATGGTGGCCGCCATTGCCCTGACCCTGCGCCAGCGCAAGGACAGCAAGGCCATCAACCCGTCGCTGCAGGTGCATGTGCGCGCAGCCGATCGCCTGGTGGTGGTGCCCATGGCAGCCACCCGCAAATCCGAAGAACCGACGCCGGCCGAGGAGGGCAAGGCATGAGCTTGACACTGGGCCACTTCCTGTCGGTGGGCGCGATCCTGTTCGCCCTGTCGGTCATCGGCATCTTCCTCAACCGCAAGAACCTGATCGTCCTGCTGATGGCCATCGAGCTGATGCTGCTGGCGGTCAACATGAACTTCGTGGCGTTCTCGCACTTCCTGGGCGACATGCACGGCCAGGTGTTCGTCTTCTTCATCCTCACCGTGGCCGCCGCCGAGTCGGCCATCGGGCTGGCCATCCTCGTGCTGCTGTTCCGCAACCGCGCGTCGATCAGCGTCGAGGAACTCAACAGCCTCAAGGGCTGACGTCCGCACCCGCCGGACCCGACGGAACCGCATTGGCAAGACCATGAGCAACACCCTCTCCGCAAGCACGCTGCTGGCCGTACCGCTGGCTCCCCTCGTCGGCTCGGCACTGGCCGGCATCCTCGGTACCGCCTTCGGTGGCAACGTGTTCGGCCGCCGCGCCTCGCACAGCGCCACCATCCTGGGTGTTCTGGTGGCTTTCGTGCTGTCGGCCATGACCCTGGTCGACGTCATGAACGGCGCGCGCTTCAACGCCACCATCTACGAGTGGATGGTGGTGGGCGGCCTGAAGATGGAGATCGGCTTCCTGGTCGACGGCCTCACCGCCATGATGATGGTGGTGGTCACCTTCGTCTCGCTGATGGTGCACATCTACACCATGGGCTACATGGAGGAAGACGCCGGCTACAACCGCTTCTTCGCCTACATCTCCCTGTTCACCTTCTCCATGCTCATGCTGGTCATGAGCAACAACCTGCTGCAGCTGTTCTTCGGCTGGGAGGCGGTGGGTCTGGTGTCCTACCTGCTGATCGGCTTCTGGTACAACAAGCCGACGGCCATCTTCGCCAACATGAAGGCCTTCCTGGTCAACCGTGTGGGCGACTTCGGCTTCATCCTGGGCATCGGCCTGATCGTGGCCTACGCCGGCACGCTGAACTACGGCGAGGTGTTCGCCAAGGCCGACCAGCTTGGCGGCATCACCTTCCCCGGCACCACCTGGATGCTGGTCACCGTGATCTGCATCTGCCTCTTCATCGGCGCCATGGGCAAGAGCGCGCAGTTCCCGCTGCACGTGTGGCTGCCCGACTCCATGGAAGGCCCGACGCCCATCTCGGCACTGATCCACGCCGCCACCATGGTGACGGCCGGCATCTTCATGGTGGCCCGCATGTCGCCGCTGTTCGAGATGTCGGACACCGCCCTGAACTTCATCCTGGTGATCGGCGCCATCACGGCGCTGTTCATGGGCTTCCTGGGCATCATCCAGAACGACATCAAGCGGGTGGTGGCGTATTCCACCCTGTCCCAGCTGGGCTACATGACGGTGGCCCTGGGGGTGTCGGCCTACTCGGTGGCCGTGTTCCACCTCATGACCCACGCCTTCTTCAAGGCACTGCTGTTCCTGGCTGCGGGCTCGGTGATCATGGGCATGCACCACAACCAGGACATCCGCTGGATGGGCGCCGTGCGCAAGTACATGCCCATCACGTGGATCACCTCGCTCCTGGGCACGCTGGCCCTGATCGGCACGCCGCTGTTCTCCGGCTTCTACTCCAAGGACTCGATCATCGAGGCGGTGCACTTCAGCAACCTGCCGGGCTCGGGCTTTGCCTACTTCGCGGTGCTGGCCGGCGTGTTCGTCACCTCGTTCTATTCGTTCCGCCTGTATTTCCTGGTGTTCCATGGCCAGGAGCGTTACGACCAGAACCCGGACGCCCACCACGATGACCACCACGGCGGTCACGACGACCATGCCCACCACGGTGACGGCAAGCCCCACGAGTCGCCCTGGGTGGTGACGCTGCCCCTGGTGCTGCTGGCGGTGCCTTCGGTGTTCATCGGCTACCTGACCATCGAGTCCATGGTGTTCGGCGACTTCTTCAAGGACGCCATCTTCATCAACGCCGAGGCCCACCCGGCCCTGTCGAAGTTTGCCGAGATCTTCCACGGTCCCATGGCCATGGCGCTGCATGCCTTCAGCACGCCGCCGCTGTACCTGGCCCTGGCCGGTGCCGTGTCGGCCTGGTACATGTACCTGATCAACCCGGCCGTGCCGGCGGCCATCGGCCGCGCGCTCAAGCCGGTGATCACCGTGCTGGAAAACAAGTACTACCTCGACTGGTTCAACGAGAACGTGCTGGCCAAGGGCGCCCGCGGACTGGGCATCGGCCTGTGGAAGGGCGGTGACCGCGGCGTGATCGAGGGTGGCGTGGTCAACGCCAGCTGGAAGCTGATCGGCCTGATCTCCGGCGTGGTGCGTCGTTTCCAGACCGGCTTCCTGTACCACTACGCCTTCATGATGCTGGTGGGTGTGCTGCTGCTCATGACCTGGTTCGTCTGGCTGGCCAAGTAAGCGCCCCGGGACACAACAACAAGAGGAAGAACAACATCATGGGTCTGCTGAGTCTTGCCATCTGGACGCCCATCTTTTTCGGCGCCGTCCTCCTGGCCTTCGGCCGCGACGACCAGGCGCACGCGGTGCGCTGGATCGCCCTGATCGGTGCGCTGGCCGGGCTGCTGGTCACCGTGCCGCTGTACAGCGGTTTCGAGCTGGGCACAGCCGCCATGCAGTTCGTGGAGAAGGCGAGCTGGATCGAGCGCTTCAACATCCACTACCACCTGGGTGTGGACGGCATTTCGCTGTGGCTGGTGCTGCTGACCGCCTTCATCACCGTGGTGGTGGTGGTGGCCGGCTGGGAAGTGATCACCGAGCGCGTCAACCAGTACATGGGCGCCTTCCTGATCCTGTCCGGCCTGATGATCGGCGTGTTCTCGGCCCAGGACGCGATGCTGTTCTACGTGTTCTTCGAGGCGACGCTGATCCCGATGTACCTGATCATCGGCATCTGGGGCGGCCCGAACAAGATCTACGCGGCCTTCAAGTTCTTCCTCTACACGCTGCTGGGCTCGCTGCTCATGCTGGTGGCCCTGATCTACCTGTACACCGTCTCGGGCGGCAGCTTCGCCCTGGCCGACTGGTACAAGCTGCCGCTGGGCAGCACGGCGCAGACGCTGCTGTTCTTCGCCTTCTTCGCGGCCTTTGCGGTCAAGGTGCCGATGTGGCCGGTGCACACCTGGCTGCCCGACGTGCACGTGGAGGCCCCTACTGGCGGTTCTGCCGTGCTGGCGGCCATCATGCTCAAGCTGGGCGCCTACGGCTTCCTGCGTTTCTCCCTGCCCATCCTGCCGGACGCATCGCACGAATGGGCCGGCCTGATGATCGGGCTGTCGCTGGTGGCGGT
Source organism: uncultured Hydrogenophaga sp. (assembly GCF_958439165.1). Classification (GTDB taxonomy): domain Bacteria; phylum Pseudomonadota; class Gammaproteobacteria; order Burkholderiales; family Burkholderiaceae_C; genus Hydrogenophaga. The sequence continues at coordinate 50,022 of NZ_OY288135.1, forward strand.
GATCTACGTGGGCCTGGTGGCCATGGTCCAGCAGGACATGAAGAAGCTGGTGGCCTACTCGTCGGTGGCCCACATGGGCTTCGTGACGCTGGGCTTCTTCGTCTTCAGTGACCTCGGCGTCTCGGGCGCCATCGTGCAGATGATCGCCCACGGCTTCGTGTCGGCCGCCATGTTCCTGTCCATCGGCGTGCTGTACGACCGCGTCCATTCGCGCGACATCGCTGCCTATGGCGGCGTGGTCAACACCATGCCCCGTTTCGCGGCCTTTGCCCTGCTGTTCACCATGGCCAACTGCGGCCTGCCGGGCACCGCCGGTTTCGTGGGCGAGTGGATGGTCATCCTGGCGGCGGTCAAGGCCAACTTCTGGGTCGGCCTGCTGGCAGCGTCCGCCCTGATCTTCGGCGCTGCCTATTCGCTGTGGATGTTCAAGCGCGTCTACCTGGGCGAGCCCGGCAACGACGACGTGCGCGCCCTGACCGACATCAATGCCCGCGAGTTCACCGTGATGGCGGTGCTGGCCCTGGCCGTGCTGTTCATGGGCGTGTACCCCAAGCCCTTCACCGACGTGATGGATGCCTCCGTGGCCGAACTGCTGCGCCACGTGGCCGTGTCCAAGCTGCCGAACTGACCGCTCCCGCGCCAAGACGACTCAAGAGAATTCCAACATGATCGACAACCTCAGCTGGATCGCGGCCTACCCGGAAATCATGCTGCTGGTGATGAGCTGCCTCATCGCCCTGGTGGACCTGGGTGTGCGTTCGCCGTTGCGCGGGGCCACCTACCTGCTCACCCTGGCCACGCTGGGCTGCCTGTCCGTGCTGCTGGGCATGGAGGCGGCATCGGGCCGCACCATCGAAGGCTTCGGCGGCATGATCGTCAGCGACCCGATGGGCAACTGGCTCAAGTGCTTCGCCACCGTGGCGATGATGGTCACCCTGGTCTACGGCCGGACCTACGCCGCCTCGCGCGACATGATGCGCGGCGGCGAACTGTTCATCCTGTCCATGTTCGCGCTGCTGGGCATGTACGTGATGATCTCGGGCCACAACTTCCTGGTCATCTACCTGGGTCTCGAGCTGCTGACCCTCTCCAGCTATGCGCTGGTGGCGCTGCGCCGTGACGATCTGGCCGCCACCGAGGCTGCCATGAAGTACTTCGTGCTGGGCGCGCTGGCCAGCGGCTTCCTGCTCTACGGCCTGTCGATGGTGTACGGCGCCACCGGTTCGCTGGACGTGTCCGGCGTGCTGCAGGCCATCGCCGGTGGCGAGGCCACCCTGAAAGGTTCGAAGCAGGTGCTGGTGCTGGGCCTGGTGTTCGTGGTGTCGGGTCTGGCCTTCAAGCTGGGTGTGGCGCCGTTCCACAACTGGGTGCCCGACGTGTACCACGGTGCCCCGACCGCCATCACCCTGGTGGTGGGCGGTGCACCGAAGCTGGCAGCGTTCGCCATCGTGATCCGCCTGCTGGTCGAAGGTCTGGCCCCGCTGGCCTTCGACTGGCAGCAGATGCTGGCCGTGCTGGCCGTGCTGTCGCTCCTGGTGGGCAACCTGGCGGCCATCGCTCAGACCAACCTCAAGCGCATGCTGGCCTTCTCCACCATCGCGCAGATGGGCTTCATGCTGCTGGGCCTGCTGGCCGGCGTGGTGGACGGCAACAGCGGCAACATGGTCAACGCCTACAGCTCGGCCATGTTCTATGTGGTGACCTATGTGCTGACCACGCTGGCCACGTTCGGCGTGATCATCGTGCTGTCCCGCACCGGTTTCGAGTCGGACGAGATCGCCGATCTGGCCGGCCTGAACCGCCGCAGCCCGTTCCACGCCGGCATCATGGCCATCTGCATGTTCTCGCTGGCCGGCATCCCGCCCATGGTCGGCTTCTACGCCAAGCTTTCGGTGCTGCAGGCGCTGCTGGCCTCCGGCCAGGGCTTCTACATCGGGCTGGCCGTGTTCGCGGTGGTCATGTCCCTGGTGGGTGCCTTCTACTACCTGCGTCTGGTCAAGGTGATGTACTTCGACGAGCCGGTGCAGACCGCCGACGTCGATGCACCGGCCGACACCCGTGCCGTGCTGTCGGTCAACGGCGCCCTGGTGCTGGTGCTGGGCATCGTGCCCGGTGGCCTCATGACCCTGTGCGCCCAGGCCGTTGCATCGCTCCTGGCGTGATGGCCGACCCCGTCGTCGGCATGCCTTCTGAACTTGCGCCCACCGGCGCGCTCTGAACAGCACCATGGACACCACCACCTCCGTCTGGCTGGTGCTGCTGAGCGCGCTGCTCGCGGCCAATCTGCCCTTCATCAACGACCGCTGGCTGGCGGTCATCCCCCGTGCCACGCCCAAGTCGCTGTGGCTGCGTCTGCTGGAACTGCTGTTCTGGTACGGCGTGGTCGGTGCCATCGGCCTGGGTCTGGAACATGGCGTGGGCCAGATCGCGCCGCAGGGGTGGGAGTTTTACGCGACCACCGGCTCGCTCTTCCTGACCCTGGCCTTCCCCGGCTTCGTTTACCGGTATCTGATGCGCCACCGCGCATGAGCGAGTCGGACGACCACCTGCGCGAAGAGCGCCTGCACCGGGAGCCTCTGTTGCAGGGGCACTTCCTGAAGGTGGTCCGCGACACGGTGAGGCTGCCCGACGGGCGCGAGGCCACCCGCGAATTCGTGCTGCATCCCGGCGCGGTGATGGTGGTGGCCATGGCCGACGACGGCCGTGTGCTGATGGAGCGCCAATACCGCCATCCCATGCAGCAGGTCATGCTGGAGTTCCCGGCCGGCAAGCGCGATGCCGGCGAGGACAGCCTGGCCTGCGCCCGCCGCGAGCTCCAGGAGGAAACCGGCTATGCCGCCCGCGAATGGGCGTTCGCCGGGCGGCATGCCCCCACCATCGCCTATTCCGACGAGGTGATCGACATCTGGTTCGCGCGCGGCCTGCAGGCCGGCGAGCGCCAGCTCGACGCCGGTGAGTTCCTGGACGTGTTCCTGGCCGATCCGGCCGAACTCATGGCCGCCTGCCGCGACGGCCGACTGGTCGACGGCAAGACCATCACCGGCCTGTTGTGGCTGCAACAGGTGATGAACGGATCATGGTCTCTGGAGTGGCGGGATAATTTCGGCGAATGAAGGTCCTCGATCTCCAATGCGGCCACCAGCACGGCTTCGAGGGCTGGTTTGCGTCCGAAGACGACTTTGTCTCCCAGCTCGAACGCGGTCTGGTGAGTTGCCCCCTGTGCGGTGATGCACGCATCGAGAAGAAGCTCTCGGCCCCGCGCCTGAACCTGAGGGCCGCCCGCAGCGACCCTGGCGCCAGCCAGGCGGCACTGCAGGCTCAGATGCTGTCGACCCTGCGCCGGATGGTGGCCGAGTCGGAAGACGTGGGTGAGCGGTTCGCCGCCCAGGCCCGTGCCATGCACCATGGCGAGGTGGAGCGCCGCAACATCCGCGGCCAGACCACACCCCGCGAGGCGCTGGAGCTGCTGGAGGAGGGGGTGGACGTGCTGCCGCTGCCCCCTCTGCCTGCCCTCAAGGAAACCCTGCAGTGACCGGCTGCTGCCGACCACTGCCCCGGCTTCAGGGGTAGAGGCCGCGCAGGTCGCGGGCGTGCAGGATGCGCTTGCAGGCCACGATGAAGGTGGCGGTGCGCAGGCTGACCTTGTGTTCCTCGGCCACCTGCCAGACCGCGCTGAAGGCCTCGCGCATGATCTTCACCAGGCGCTCGTTGATCTCGGCCTCGCTCCAGAAGAAGCTGGAGAAGTCCTGCACCCACTCGAAATAGCTCACCGTCACGCCACCGGCGTTGGCAATCACGTCGGGCAGGACCAGCACACCGCGGTCGTGCAGGATGTCGTCGGCCTGCGGCGTGGTGGGGCCGTTGGCCCCCTCGATCACCATGCGGGCCTGGATGCGGCCGGCATTGCGCTCGTGGATCTGGCCCTCGAGCGCAGCGGGAATGAGGATGTCGCAGGGCACGTCCCAGAAGGCGTCCGCAGCCATCGCTTCCGCGCCGGAAAACCCGGCCACGCTGCCGTTGCGGGCCACGTGGGCCATCAGGGCCGGCACGTCCAGGCCTGCTTCGCGGTAGACGGCGCCGCCGTGGTCCTGCACCGCCACCACCCGGGCACCGGCCTCGGCAAACAGCTTGCCGGCCACGCCGCCCACATTGCCGAAGCCCTGCACGGCCACGCGGGCGCCCGCGATCGGCATGCCGATGCGGCGTGCCGCTTCCTCGCCCACGGTGAACACGCCACGTCCGGTGGCTTCGCGGCGGCCCAGCGATCCGCCCAGATCGACCGGCTTGCCGGTGACCACGCCGGTGGCGGTGGAGCCTTCGTTCATGGAGTAGGTGTCCATCATCCAGGCCATCACCTGCTCGTTGGTGTTGACGTCGGGCGCAGGAATGTCCTTGGTGGGGCCGATGATGATCCCGATCTCGCTGGTGTAACGGCGGGTCATGCGCTCCAGTTCGCCGCGGCTGAGCTGGCGCGGATCGACCCGGATGCCGCCCTTGGCGCCGCCGTAGGGCACGTTCACGGCTGCGTTCTTGATCGACATCCAGGCCGACAGGGCCATGACCTCGGACAGGGTGACGTCCTGGTGGAAGCGCACGCCGCCCTTGCCCGGGCCGCGCGAGGTGTTGTGCTGCACCCGGTAACCCTCGAAGTGGGCCACCGAGCCGTCATCGAGGTGGATGGGCACATCCACGATCAGGGTGCGCTTGGGGCGCTTGAGGGTGTCGACCCAGCGCCCCAGGCTGCCGAGGTAGGGGGTGACGCGGTCGACCTGCTGGAGGTAGGTGCCCCAGGGACCGAGTGCGCCCGGGTTGAGGTAGGAGGGCAGCGCCTGGGTCAAGGCGGCTGGCGATGCTGCCGATGGGGCAGCGGGGTGGGCAGCGGTCATGGTGTGTTCCTGCAGTTTCCGCCCCGCGATGGCAGGGCGCAGCGGGACTGTAGGAGCCTGACCGGCCGCTGTCCAAGGCCGCTACGCCATCCTGTCATGCATTTCATGCATGGAACTGCAGCGCTGCCAGCCCGGCGTAGACCCCGCCGCGTGCCACCAGCTCGTCGTGGGTGCCTTGTTCCACCACCCGGCCGTGGTCCAGCACCACGATCCGGTCGGCGCGCTGCACCGTGGCCAGGCGGTGTGCGATGACCAGCGTCGTGCGGTCGCGCATGGCAGCGTCCAGTGCCTGCTGCACCATGCGCTCGCTCTGGGCGTCGAGGGCACTGGTGGCTTCATCCAGCAGCAGCAGGGGCGGGTTCTTGAGCATGGCCCGGGCAATCGCGATGCGCTGGCGTTGCCCCCCCGAGAGCCGCACACCGCGTTCGCCGAGGAAGGTGTCGTAGCCCTGCGGCAGGCGGTCGATGAACTCCTCGGCAAACGCGGCGCGGGCCGCTGCGCGCACCTCCTCGTCGCTGGCCTCGGGCCGGCCGTAGCGGATGTTGTCGAGCGCGCTGCCCGAGAAGATGACCGGGTCCTGCGGGACGATGCCGATGCGGGAACGCAGGTCGTGCAGCCGCATGCGGTCGATCGGCACGCCGTCGATGCAGATGCGGCCGTGCACCGGGTCGTGGTAGCGCAGCAGCAGGCCCAGCACCGTGGTCTTGCCGGCGCCGCTGGGACCGACCAGCGCCACCGTGCTGCCGGGCTCCACCTGCAGGTCCAGCGCGATCAGGGCCGGCTGGGTGGGGCGCGACGGGTAGTGGAAGTCGACCGCCTCGAAGCTGACCGAGCTGCCGGTGCGCGGCAGCGGCACGCTCACCGGCTCCGCCGGCTCCTGCACGGGCGACGTGCCCGAAAGCAGCTCCATCAGCCGCTCGCTGGCGCCGGCGGCGCGCAGCAGGTCACCGTAGACCTCGCCCAGCACCGCCACGGCCCCGGCCAGGATGATGATGTACACCACCGTCTGACCCAGGTGCCCGGGGCTGATGGTGCCGGCCAGCACCGCCTGCGTGCCCTGGTACAGGCCCCACAGCAGCAGGGCGGCGGTGCTGATGATGATGAAGGCCACCAGTGCCGAGCGGGCCCGGGTGCGGCGCACGGCGGTCTGGAAGGCACTTTCGGTGGCCTGGGCGAAGCGCTCCGATTCGCGCGCCTCGGCGGTGTAGCTCTGCACCACCGGCACGGCATTGAGCACCTCGACCGCCATGGCGCTGGAGTCGGCCACCCGGTCCTGGCTGGCCCGCGAGAGGCGGCGGATGCGGCGGCCGAACAGCATGCTCGGCACCACCACCAGCAGCAGGATCAGGGCCACCTGCAGCATCACGTAGGGATTGGTCCAGACCAGCATGATCAGCGCACCCAGGCCCATGACGCCGTTGCGCAGACCGAGCGAGAGCGATGAGCCCACCACCGTCTGCACCAGCGTGGTGTCGGTGGTCAGGCGCGAGACCACCTCGCCGGTCTGGGTGGTCTCGAAGAAGGCCGGGCTCTGGCGCAGCACATGGGCATAAACGGCATTGCGCAGGTCGGCGGTGATGCGTTCGCCCAGCCAGCTCACCAGGTAGAAGCGGGCGGCCGAGAACAGGCCCAGTGCCACGGCCACGCCGAACAGCATCAGGAAGTGGCCGCGCAGCTGCAGGGTGGCGGCACCGCGGTCGCCGGCGACCAGACCCCCGTCGATCAGCTGGCGCAGCGCCACCGGGAACAGCAGCGTGGCCGCGGCGGCCAGCACCAGGAAGAGCAGGGCCAGGGCAATCGGGCCCCGGTAGGGTTTCAGGAACGGGACCAGACCGCTGAGCGATCGGGGGGATGAGGCGCGCGGGCGCTCGCTGGTGGCAGTGGAGGGCATCGCCCGATTCTGCGCCGGTTCTGCCGGTGTTTTCACTGACATGGAATCCGGTACGGGTAGGTGTACCCTTGCTGGCGCATCCCTACAACCCGGAGGAGAAACCCATGAAGTCCGCCCTGACATCCGTCATTGCCGTCGCCACGCTCCTGCTGGCCACCGTGGCCCAGGCCGAAGGCCCGACCTGCAACGCCGCAGCTGCCGAGAAGAAGCTGGCCGGCGCCGCCAAGACCAGCTTCCTCAAGAAGTGCGAAAAGGACGCTTCGGCGGCCTGCACCGTCACCGCTGGCGAGAAGAAGCTCAACGGTGCCGCCAAGACCAGCTTCACCAAGAAGTGCGTCAAGGACGCCGTGGGCTGACGTCCCTGTGGCCGGTTCTGCGGCTCACAGCCGCAGGCGCTGGGCGTAGCCGGTCATCTCGAGGTAGCCGTGCCCCACGGCGCGGCCGGCCTCGTCCCTGAGCGCCGACAGGCCCTCCCAGTACACCGTTCCGGTGCTGGCGCGGCTGTCGAGTTCCTGCGCGTCGGCCAGGGCCACCACGGTGTGGCGACCGGCCGGTGACATCACGGTCCATTCCACCGGGTAGCGCGCCCGGGTGAGCGGGCTGGTCCAGAACCGGCGCGGCTCGAAGCGCACCTCGCCCGGCTGCGCATTGCGTGCGCCCCGCGGGTTGCTGCCATCGGCGGCCCGGCGCACCGAGCCACCGGTCCACAGCGCGCTGCCGTCGGCGCGGCGCAGCTGGAAGGCGGTGAGGCTGTCGCCGTTGTCCAGATTCATGCCGATCCAGTCCCAGCCCACCGCTTCGGGGTGCAGGATGGCCTCGCTCCACTCGTGATCGAGCCAGGCCGTTCCCTGCACCGGCATGGTCTGCCCCTGCAGCGTGAGCCGGCCTTGCACCGCCAGCTGCGGCTGGGTCACGTAGAAGCTGGCCTGCGATGCGTCCGGGCCCTTGCGGGAGAAGCCGGCGTCGCCCTGCAGCAGCCAGGCCTGCCGGGGCACGGCCTCGATGTCGATGGACAGTTCACGCCCGGGCAGCCGGCTGCGGTAGCGGCCGTCGGCCTCGCGGCGGATGAACCAGTCGCCGAGCACCACATGGGTGTCGAGCTCGCTGGCAAAGGCCGGGGTGGCCGGTCCGTCGCCCGGCGGTTCGCCGTTCCAGCGCGCAATGCGTTCGTCGTGCAGCAGCCGACCCGAAGCCACGTCGGTGATGGCCGCGTGCGCGAACAGCAGATGGCGGGCCGCCAGCCGGCTGCGCAGCGGCAGCGCGGGGTCGACCCGGCTGCGGAAGAAGGTGAGCTGGAAACCCAGCTCGCGGCCTTGCGGTGTCAGGGCGCGGCCGGTCAGGTACCACCACTCGGTGCGGGTGCTGTTGTGGCTGCCGTGGTCGCGCGGGAAGACCAGGGGGCGGGGCTTCAGCACATCACCGGGGCCATGGCCCGGCTCGGCCTGCGCTGCCGGCCAGAGCAGGACAGCCGGCATGGCCAGCAGGGCGCGGCGCAGCATCGATGGGGATGGGGATGTCGATGGGATTGGCGAGAGGGACATGTGGCGTCGCTGGGTCATGCTGGTCACCAGTCCTGTTTGACGGCCTGCACCGCGTCGCGGCCGGCTGCAGCGCGCCCGGCGATCCAGGCGGTCAGGGTGCCGGCCAGCACCACGGCTGCGCACAGCGCCAGCAGGCGCAGCCAGGGCAGCACCAGGTCCATGGTCCAGTGGAAGCTCTGCGGGTTGACCACATGCACCAGCACCACGCTCACCGCCAGCCCGAGCAGCAGTCCGGCCAGCGCACCCAGGGCGGTCCAGGCCAGGCCTTCGAGCGCCACCACGCCCAGGATCTGCCGGCGTGTCAGCCCCAGGTGCGCCAGCAGGCCGAATTCGCGCTGCCGCGCCAGCACCTGGGCGCTGAAGCTGGCCGCCACCCCGAACAGGCCGATCCCGATGGCCACCATCTGCAGCCAGGTGGTGACCGCAAAGCTGCGGTCGAAGATGCGCAGCGAGATGGCACGGATCTGCGAGGCCTGGGCAAATTCGATGAGGTCCTGCGCGCCCTGGCTTTCGGCCAGGGCTTCGATGGCGGCGCGGGTGTCGGCCACCGGTTGCGCTTCGGTCGGGTGCACCGCCAGGTCGTGCACCGTGGTGTCGCCGGTCAGGCGGATGAAGTCGTCGCGGTCGATCACCAGGCTGCCGTGCTGACGGGCGTAGTCGCGCCAGATGCCGACCACCCGGTAGCGCACCGCGCGCTCGGCCGGCACCGACAGGGCCACCGCCACCGCCGGCAGGTCCTGTCCCAGGCGCGCACCGTGCAGGTCGACCATGGCCTCGCTGGCATACACCGCCACGGTGCCCGGCGGCAGCGGCTCGCTCACCGGGCCGCTGACCATGGGCAGCGTGCCGGCGGCCCGGTCGGCGGGCGGCATGGGCCGCACGATCAGGGTGACCGGCGGATGTTCCGGATCGAGCAGCAGCGGCAGGGTACGCAGCGGCTCCAGCCGCTCCACCTGGGGCAGGGCAGCGACGCCGGCCACCAGCGCCGGCGGCAGGGCCTGGCCTTCGGCTGCGCCGCCGGCCAGCCGCACATACAGGGGCGCGGGCAGCAGTGTGTCGAGCCAGCGGGTGACCGAGTCCCGGAAGCTGGCCACCATCACGGTGAGCGCCACCGACAGCGCCAGGCTGGCCACCACACCGCTGGTGGCCACGGCGGCGGTCTGGCGCAGCCGGCGCGAGCGTTCCACCGCGAGCAGGGGCAGCACATGGCGGCCGGCCCACGGCGCCAGCCGGTCCAGCAGCAGGCCCACCAGGGCCGGCAACGCGGCCACGCCGCCCAGCAGCAGCAGGCCCACCGACACATACGCCGCCAGCGGAATGCCACCCACCGGCGGCAGCAGGGCCAGCAGCACCGCCAGCACCAGCAGGGCTGCGGCCACGCCCTGCCGGTACCGACCGGCCGGCGCGCTGGCCCCCAGCCCCTTGAGCGCCTGGGCGGGCGCCAGCCCTGCCGCCGACCGGGCCGGCCACCAGCCACCCACCAGGGCGGCCACCACCCCCAGCACGCCGTAGAGCAACGCAGCACCTGGGCTCCACTGCAGCGAGGGTGCTACGCCGCTGAAATAGCCGCCGCCCAGATCGCCGCCCGCCAGCCTGAGGGCCAGCCAGGCCAGCGCCGTACCCAGCAGCAGACCGGCCACGCTGCCCAGCAGGCCCAGCACGGTGGCTTCCAGCATCACCAGCCGCAGGCGTTGCGGCGCGGTCAGGCCCAGCACGCCCAGCAGCGCGAACTGCGGCTGGCGCCGCGCCACCGACAGGGCCAGCACCGAAAACACCAGGAACGCCCCGGTGAACAGGGCCACCAGGGCCAGTACCGTCAGGTTGACCCGGTAAGCGCGTGACAGCTGGCCACTGCGATCGCTGACGGCGCCAGGGGCTTCCAGCAGCAGCTGCGCGGGCAGGCCGGCCGGGTCGATCACCTCGCGCAGGGTGGCGCCGGGCTCCAGGCGCAGGTCGATGCGGCTGAGCCATCCGCCCTGGTCGGCGAGGTCCTGCAGGGCGGCCACGTCCATCACGAGCAAGGGCGCACCCGGCGCGCCCACATGGCCCGCCAGCCGCACCGGCAGCCGCTGCAGGCCCTGCTGCAGCTGCAGTTCACCGGTCCAGGCCTCGATGGCCCGACGGGCCGAGGCGTTGGCGAACACGGTGTCCGGCGCAAACAGGTCGAGTCGGCCGGCACCCTCGTCGGGCTGCGGCATCAGGGCGGGCGAGACGCCCGCCACTTTCAGCGCATCCACGCCCACCACCCGCACCGCCAGCCGCTGCCCGTCGGCCCCGATCAGCTGCAGCGGCAGTTCCAGCACCGGGCTGGCCAGCGCCACGCCGGGCCGGGTGGCCAGGTCGTCCAGCCAGGCGTCGGGCAGCAGGCCCTGCCGCGACCGCAGCGCCACGTCGGGCTGGCCCTGGACCTGGCTGGTGGCGCGGGCGAATTCATCCAGTGCCGAGGCGTTGATCAGGTGCACGGCGAAAGCCAGCGCCACACCCAGCATGACCGAGGTGGCCGCCGCCAGCGTGCGCCAGGGGTGGTGGCGCCATTCCTGCCAGGAGAAGGTGAGGAGCAGAGCGCGCATGGGCCGAGCTTACGGGTATCGGTGCCTGTGGCTTAATAACGGGGTTTTCAACTTTTACGTGTCACCGCCATGGGCAACAAGATCGTCACCGAAGCAGACCGCAAGGCCACCCCCCGTCCCAAGGCCGTCAACGGCACCACCCTGCGTACCGCCGGCCGTGGTCAGAAGATCAGCCTGGAGCGTGGCAAGGCCACCCGCAGCAAGAAGAACCCCGGCAAGCGTCCGCACAACGGAGGCTGATCGTTGCGGCGGTGGCCCCGGCCCCGCCCACGTTCCTGGCAGGCCCGCCGCGCGCGGGCCTTCGTCTTTGTCCCGCAGCCCGCTGCATCTCCCGCAACCCTGGTCCCACCATGCAACGCCGTCCGATGCTGGCCAGCACGCTGGCCCTGCTGTCCGCCGCCGCTCTGCCCCTGCGGGCCCAGCCCCGCCCCGCATTGCGGCTGCTGACGCACGACTCCTTCGAACTGCCGCCGGAGCTGCTCAAGCGCTTCGAGGCCGAAGCCGGCGTGCAGCTGCAGATCGTCAAGGGCGGCGATGCCGGCGAGATGCTCAACCGGCTGATCCTCACCCGGCGCAAGCCGCTGGCCGACCTGGTGTTCGGCATCGACAACGCGCTGCTGCCGCGTGCCCTCGATGCCGGCGTGCTCGACGCCTATGACGGCCCGGCCGCCCGGCGCGCGTCGGCGGTGCCGCTGGAAGGCGGCGTGGTGCCGGTGGACTTCGGCTTTGTGGCGCTCAACATCGACCGTGCCTGGTTCGCCTCGCGCAACCGGGCGCTGCCCACCTCGCTGCAGGAGCTGGCCCAACCGGCCTGGCGCAACCTCATGGTGGTGCAGAGCCCGGCCACCTCCAGCCCGGGGCAGGCCTTCCTGCAGGCCACCATCGCCGGCCTGGGCGAAGAGGCCGCTTTCGACTGGTGGGCCCGCATGCGCGCCAACGGCGTGAAGGTGGTGCGCGGCTGGACCGAGGCCTACTACACCGAGTTCACCCGCAACGGCGGCACCCGCCCGATCGTGGTGAGCTACGCCGGCAGCCCTGCGGCGGAGGTGTTTTTTGCCGACAAGCCGCTGGAGACATCGCCCACCGCCAGCCTGTTCCTGCCCGGCGGGGTGTTCCGCCAGGTCGAGGGTGTGGCCCTGGTCAAGGGCGGCAACCCGGCCGTCCGCGAGGCCGCTGGCCGTTTCATCGAATTCCTGCGCTCGGCCCCGGTGCAGCAGGCGCTGCAGACCACCATGTGGATGTACCCGGCCGAGGCCGACGCCCCGCTGGTCGAGGTGATGCGCCGCCACGCACCGCGCCCTGACCGTTTCGACAACCCGCCACCCGCGCAGGCCCTGGCCCGGGCGCGTGCCTGGCAGGAGCGCTGGACCCGCGTGGTCCTGAAGTGACGCTGCCATGGCCCGTGGCTGGCTGGCGACCATCCCGCTGACCTTTCTGGTGCTGCTGGCGGTGGCGCCGGTGCTGCGCCTGCTGGCCGAGGGTTGGGGGGCGGCGCCGGGGACAGCCTTCTGGGCTGTCTGGGCGGATGATTTCCTGCGCGGACGCCTGCTGTGGTCGCTGGCGCAGGCCGGCATCACCTGTGTGCTGGCGCTGGGCCTGGGCCTGCCCCTGGCCTGGGTGCTGGCGCGCTGGGAGTTTGCCGGCCGCGCGCTGGTGCTGCGGCTGCTGATGCTGCCCTTCGTGGTGCCCACGCTGGTGGCGGCCCTGGGGGTGCTGGCCCTGTGGGGGCCGCGCGGCTGGTTCGGCGCGCCGCTGGCGCAGATGGGCATCGACCTGACCGACACGCCCTGGCTGCTGCTCTACGGCAACCTGTTCTTCAACCTGTGCCTGGTGGTGCGGGCCGGCGTCGACGCGCTGGAGCAGGTGAGTGCCACCCGGGTGGCGGCGGCCCGCTCGCTTGGCGCCACGCCATGGCGGGCGTTCTGGCGCGTCGAATGGCCGGCGGTGGCGCCCTGGCTGCTGTCGGCCCTGTGCCTGGTGTTCCTGTACTGCTTTGCCGGCTTCGGACTGGCACTCATCCTGGGCGGGCAGCGCTGGGCCACGCTGGAGGTCGAGATCTATACCCTGGTCGCGCACGAACTGGCGCTGGGGCAGGCCGGCGTGCTGGCCGTCTGGGGGCTGCTGCTGTCGGGCTCGGTGGCGCTGGCCTACGCGGTGCTGGAGCGGCGTCTGGCGGCACCGGGCAGCGTGCGGCCGCTGCCCCGGGTGAGACCGGTCGGCCCGTGGCAACGGCTGGCGCTTGCTGCAGCCTTGCTGACGCTGGCGCTGGTCTGCCTGCTGCCCTTGCTCGCCATCGTGCTGAGGGCGTTGCAGGCGCTGGTCTGGGGCCAGGGGCTGGCGGTGCTGGCCGATCCGCTCACCCTGACCGCGCTGGGCAACACCTTGCGGTTCGCCGGCATGGCGTTGTTGCTGGCCACCGTGCTGGGTCTGCTGCACGCTGCCACGGCGCGCGCCGCGGGGGCCGCCGGCCTGGCCTGGCGGGCAGCGGCCTATCTGCCGTTCGTGCTCTCGCCCATCACCGTCGCGTTCGGCCTGCTGCTGCTGTACCCCGATGCCGTGGCCACGCTGCCGCTGCTGGTGGCGGCCTATGCCCTGTTGGCTTACCCGTTCGTGGCGCGTTCCATCGGCGCCGCGCTGGACCAGCTGCCGGCCCATCCGGCGCAGGCGGCCGCCACGCTGGGCGCCTCACCCTGGCGGGTGTGGTGGCGCGTCACGCTGCCCATGGTGCGGCCGGCGCTGCGCCGCGGCATGGCTTTTGCCGCCGCCACCGCGCTGGGGGAATTCGCGGTGTCGCTCTTCCTGTCCCGCCCCGAGTGGATCACCCTCACCACCCTGATCCACCAGCGCCTGGGCCGCCCCGGCGCCGCCAGCCTGGACGCCGCCCTGGTCCTGGCCCTGCTGCTCATGCTGCTGGCGCTGGCAGCTTTTCTGCTGATCGACCCACCCGCGGGCCGTGCCCGCGCCGACCGAGTGCCTGCCCGACATGCTTGAGATCCGAGACATCCACCGCCAATGGGACCACCGGCCCTTGCTGGCCGGCGTGAGCCTGCAGGTGCCACCCGGCCGCACCGTGGCCCTGCTGGGCGCCTCGGGCAGCGGCAAGAGCACGCTGCTCAAGATCGTGGCCGGGCTGGAGGCCAGCGACAACGGGTCGGTGTGGTTTGACGGGCAGGACATCACCGGTGTGCCGCCGCACCGGCGCGGCTTTGCCCTGATGTTCCAGGACTTCGCCCTGTTCCCGCACCTGGATGTGCAGGACAACGTGGCCTTCGGTCTGGTGGAGCAGGGCGTGCGCCGCGCCGAAGCACGCGAACAGGCGCGGGTCCTGCTGCAACGCTTCGGCCTGGCGGACCACGCCCGCTTCCGCGTCTGGACGCTGTCCGGCGGCGAGCAGCAGCGGGTGGCGCTGGCGCGGGCGCTCATCACCCGGCCGCGGGTGCTGCTGCTGGACGAACCCTTCTCGGCCCTGGACGCCGCCCTGCGGGTGCAGCTGCGCGAGGAGTTCGCCCGACATATCCAGCAGGCCGGCATGTCGGCGCTGCTGGTCACCCACGACGAGGCCGAGGCCCGGGCCATGGCGCAGTCCGCGTGGCAGCTCGACGGCGGGCGCCTGCGGTCACTGTGGTGAAGCAGAATGACCGCTTTCCCTCAACCGCAAGGAGCACACGCATGGGCTGGTTCTCGAAGAACACCGACGGCTTTTTCCTGAGCACCACCACGCCGCCGGGCATCGATGCCTCGCAATACCTGGGCGTGGTGCACGGCGAGGCCATCATCGGCGCCAACATCTTCCGCGATCTGTTCTCGTCGGTCCGCGACGTGGTGGGCGGGCGTGCCGGCGGCTACGAGAAGGCCCTCTCGGGCGCACGCGATGCAGCCATGGAAGACCTGATCGAGTCGGCCCGCGAGCTGGGTGCCACCGGCGTGATCGGCATCGACTTCGACTACGAAGTCCTGGGCGAGACCAACGGCATGATGATGGTGGCCGTCAGCGGCACCGCCATCCGGCGCTGAGCACGGCCGGGCCGTCGCCGGGTCAGCCGCCGCGCAGTGCGCGCAGCAGTTTCTGGCCGGCGCGTCCGCTGGGCTCCATGCCCAGCCGTTCCTGCTCGGTGCGGATGGCCTGCCGGCTGCGCTCACCCAGCATGCCGTCGACCGCGCCGATGTCGTGGCCGCGCGCGGTCAGCAGGGTCTGCACCTCGCGCCGCTCGGCACGCGAGAGGCCGGGATCGTCGGTGGGCCAGGGGGTGGCGAAGGCACCGCCACCGCGCAGCCGGTCCGACAGGTGGGCAATCGCCAGTCCGTAGCTTTCCGACGCGTTGTAGCTGTAGAGCGCGTCGAAGTTGCGCGTCACCAGAAAGGCCGGCCCGGTCGGTCCGGCCGGCGTCATGAGTCCGGCCGATCCGTCGGCCGGCAGCGGGCTGCCATCGACCCGGCGCAGGCCGCGGGCGGTCCAGTCGGCCATGTTTCGCTTGGTCCGGCGGCCTTCACCGGCGGTGCTGAAGCCGGCCGGCAGCCGGACCTCGAAGCCCCAGGACTGATCGGCCCGCCAGCCAGCACGGTCCAGGAAGTTGGCGGTCGAGGCCAGGGCGTCGGGTACGCTGTCCATCAGGTCGGCGCGCTGGTCTCCATCGAAGTCCACCGCCAGCCGCTCGAAGGTGCTGGGCATGAACTGCGTGTGGCCGAAGGCGCCGGCCCAGGAACCCTGCAGCCGCTCCGGCGCGATGTGGCCTGCCTGCAGGATGCGCAGCGCCGCGTACAGCTCGGTGCGGAAATACGCCTGCCGCCGGCCGATGCACGAAAGGGTGCCCAGCGAGCGCACCAGCGGCAGCGAGCCGAAGCTCTGGCCGAAGTTGCTCTCCACGCCCCACACCGCCACCACCGTGGCCGGGTCCACCCCGAAGCGCTGCTGCACCCGCGCCAGCACCTGGGCGTGTTCGGTCATGCGGGCACGGCCCTCGGCCACGCGCTCGTCATCGACCAGGCCCGCCATGTAGTCCCACACCGCGGTGCGGAACTCCGGCTGGAAATTGAGCCGGTCGATCACCAGCATGTCGGGCTGCAGCTCGCGCGTGTGCTGGCTGAAGGTGGCCTCGCTGACACCCGCCGCTCGGGCCGGCGCGCGCAGCTGGTTGAGGCAGGCGGCGAACTCGCCGGGGGCGGGCGGCGTGGCCGGGGGCGGCGGGGTCTGGGCCAGGGTCAGCAGCGGAACGGACAGGATCAGGGCACTGAGGGTACGGACAGGAATGATTCGCATGTGGTCCAGTGTAGTCGGCACCTGCCCGGACCCGGCCGATCAGCCCAGCATGGCGTCCAGCAACAGCATGAACACGAAGCCGGCCAGCAGCGTCACCGAGGCCCAGGACTCGAAACCGTTGCGGTGGGTTTCGGGAATGATCTCGTGGCTGATGACGAACAGCATGGCGCCCGCCGCCAGCGCCAGGCCGAGCGGGTAGAACGCCGGCACGCTGCCCAGCACCAGCAGGCCCAGGATGGCACCCAGCGGTTCGGCCAGCCCGGTCAGGGCGGCCACACCCCAGGCGCGGCCCGCGCTCTGGCCCATGGCCCGCAGCGCCATGGCGACGATCAGGCCCTCGGGCATGTTCTGCAGGCCGATGGCCAGGGCCACCGAGGCGCCGGCCGAGCCGGCCGCATCGGCCCCGACGCCGGCATAGGCCGCGCCCACCGCCAGCCCCTCGGGCACGTTGTGGATCAGGATGGCCAGCACCATCAGGCGCGCACCCTGACCGGCCGCGCCCTGACCGCCGCGCAGGCTGGCATGGCCCTGCGCCGCCGGCGGCAGCACCGCGTGTTCGTGCGGGGTGAGGCGGTCGATGGCCAGCATCAGTCCCATGCCGAGTGCCAGCCCGAGGCCGGTCAGCGCGGCCGAGCCGGTGCGTTCACCGGTGAGGGCCTGCCCGGCCTCCAGCGACGGCAGCAGCAGCGCAAAGATGGATGCGGCCAGCATGATGCCGGCCGAAAATGCGAGCAGTGCCGATTCCTGCAGCTTGCTGACCCGCTGCACCACGAACACCGGCAGGGCGCCCACGGCCGTGGCCACCGCAGCCAGCAGCGAGGCCTGCACACCGGCGGCCATGGCGCTGCCATGATCGGCGGCATCCCACCAGGCCCGGGTCGGTGCCCAGAAGGTGCTCAGCGCTGCCAGGCCGGCCATCACCAGCAGGCCGGCGCCCAGGGCCAGCAGGGCGTTGCGCAGCGCGTGCGGCGGCACCGGCAGTTCCAGCGCCTGGAGCATCGGGCGGACTTGGCGGATCAGTTCGGTCATGGGCGTTCTCCATCGGACATGACCTGGAGTTTGTCAAAATCTATCGATAAGGTCGAATTGATATGCCCAATCAAAACCATAGGCGTGGCCGGGTCTGGGCCGTGGCGGCATTCCTTGTCGCCGTGCCTGCCGCCTGGACCTCCTGGCAGGCCTGGGTGCTGCTGCGCCTGCCGTACAACGAACAAGGCCGTCATTTCGACGGCCTGGTGGTGCACCACGAGGGCACCGGCGAGGTGCTGGCGGGTGTGGCAGCGGGGTTGTGGCTGCTGGTCGCCGGCTGCCTGGCGATGCGCAGGCGCCGGCGACGCAGCGGCGGGCCGCTCAGCTGAAGAAGCTCTTGGCCTTCTCGAACCAGCCCTTGTCGTTCGGGCTGTGCTTGTGGCCACCCTTCTTGAACGATTCGTCGAGTTCCTTCAGCAGCTTGCGCTGGTGTTCGGTGAGCTTGACCGGCGTTTCCACCGCCACGTGGCAGTACAGATCGCCGGGGTAGCTGGAGCGCACGCCCTTGACGCCCTTGCCGCGCAGGCGGAAGGTCTTGCCGCTCTGGGTGCCTTCGGGCAGGTCGATGGTGGCCTTGCCCTGCAGGGTGGGCACATCGATCTCGCCGCCCAGGGCCGCGGTCGTCATGCTCACCGGCACCTGGCAGTGCAGGTCGTCACCATCGCGCTCGAAGATGTCGTGCTTGCGCAGGCGAATCTCGATGTAGAGGTCGCCGGCCGGGCCGCCGTTCTGGCCGGGTTCGCCGTTGCCGGTGGAGCGGATGCGCTGACCGTCGTCGATACCGGCCGGAATCTTGATCTCCAGCGTCTTCTGGCGCTTGATCTTGCCGTGGCCGTTGCAGGCGGTGCAGGGGTCGGGAATGACCTTGCCTTTGCCCTGGCAGGTGGGGCAGGTCTGCTGCACGCTGAAGAAGCCCTGGCGCATCTGCACCGCGCCCTGGCCGTGGCAGGTGCCGCAGGTCTTGGAGCTGGTGCCGGGCTTGGCACCGGTGCCGTTGCAGGTGTCGCAGTCGTCCCAGCTGGGGATGCGGATCTGGGTGTCCTTGCCGTTGGCCGCTTCTTCCAGCGAGATCTCCATGGCGTACGACAGGTCGGCGCCGCGGTAGACCTGCCGCCCGCCGCGTCCGCGCGCACCCCCGAAGATGTCACCGAAGATGTCGCCGAACGACTCGCCGAAACCGCCAAAGCCCTCGGCGCCCGGGCCGCCCCGCATGTTGGGGTCCACGCCGGCATGGCCGTACTGGTCGTAGGCCGCCTTCTTCTGCGGGTCCGACAGCATCTCGTAGGCTTCCTTGACCTCCTTGAACTTCTCCTCGGCGCTCTTGGCGGCCTCACCCTGGTTGCGGTCCGGGTGGAACTTCATCGCGAGCTTGCGATAGGCCTTCTTGATCTCGTCGTCGGAGGCGTTCTTGGGAACACCGAGCACTTCGTAAAAGTCGCGTTTGGACATGGTGGTGGGCGGACTTGGGCGGGGGGTGTTTCAAGACGAACGCCGCGACCGGTTGCCCGGGCGCGGCGGTGCGGGGAGCGGAACGATCAGCTCTTCTTGACTTCCTTGACTTCGGCGTCGACCACATCGTCGTCGGCCGGACGGCTCGACGAGGCCTGCTCGCTGCCGCTGGCGCCGGCCGCACCGGCGGCAGCCTGCTGCTCGGCCTGCTGCGCAGCGTAGACCTTCTCGCCCAGCTTCTGGCTGGTGGTCATGAGGGCGGTGGTCTTGGCCTCGATGTCGGCCTTGTCCTCGCCCTGGGCGGCTTCTTCCACGGCCTTGATGGCGTCCTCGATGGCCGACTTTTCAGCCGCTTCGAGCTTGTCGCCGTGCTCGCCGAGCGACTTCTTCACGCTGTGCACCATGGCTTCGGCCTGGTTGCGGGCCTGCACCAGCTCGACCTTCTTCTTGTCGTCGGCGGCGTTGAGCTCGGCGTCCTTGACCATCTGCTGGATCTCGTCTTCCGACAGACCCGAGTTGGCCTTGATGGTGATCTTGTTCTCCTTGCCGGTGCCCTTGTCCTTGGCGCCCACGTGCAGGATGCCGTTGGCGTCGATGTCGAAGGTCACCTCGATCTGCGGCATGCCGCGCGGGGCAGCCGGGATGCCTTCGAGGTTGAATTCGCCCAGCAGCTTGTTGCCGGCGGCGATCTCGCGCTCGCCCTGGAACACCTTGATGGTCACGGCCGGCTGGTTGTCGTCGGCGGTGGAGAACACCTGGCTGAACTTGGTCGGGATGGTGGTGTTCTTGGCGATCATCTTGGTCATGACGCCGCCCATGGTCTCGATGCCCAGCGACAGCGGGGTCACGTCGAGCAGCAGCACGTCCTTGCGGTCACCGGAGAGCACCTGGCCCTGGATGGCGGCACCCACGGCCACGGCCTCGTCGGGGTTGACGTCCTTGCGCGGGTCCTTGCCGAAGAACTCCTTGACCTTCTCCTGCACCTTGGGCATGCGGGTCATGCCGCCGACCAGGATCACGTCGTGGATGTCGCCCACGGCCACGCCGGCGTCCTTGATGGCGGTGCGGCACGGTGCAATGGTGCGCTCGATCAGCTCTTCCACCAGGGCTTCGAGCTTGGCGCGGGTCAGCTTGATGTTGAGGTGCTTGGGGCCCGATGCGTCGGCGGTGATGTAGGGCAGGTTGATGTCGGTGGCGGCCGAGCTGGACAGCTCGATCTTGGCCTTCTCGGCGGCTTCCTTCAGGCGTTGCAGGGCCAGCACGTCTTTAGACAGGTCGACGCCTTGCTCCTTCTTGAACTCGCCGATGATGAAATCGATGATGCGCTGGTCAAAGTCCTCGCCGCCCAGGAAGGTGTCGCCGTTGGTGGACAGCACCTCGAACTGCTTCTCGCCGTCGACGTCGGCGATCTCGATGATCGAGACGTCGAAGGTGCCGCCGCCCAGGTCGTACACGGCGATCTTGCGGTCACCCTTCTCGGTCTTGTCCAGGCCGAAGGCCAGAGCTGCCGCGGTGGGCTCGTTGATGATGCGCTTGACCTCCAGGCCGGCAATCCGCCCGGCGTCCTTGGTGGCCTGGCGCTGCGCGTCGTTGAAGTAGGCCGGCACGGTGATGACGGCCTCGGTCACGGCCTCGCCCAGGTAGTCTTCGGCGGTCTTCTTCATCTTGCGCAGGATGTCGGCCGACACCTGCTGGGCCGAGATCTTCTTGCCGCGCACTTCCACCCAGGCGTCGCCGTTGTCGGCGGCCACGATGGAATAGGGCATGAGGTCGATGTCCTTCTGCACTTCCTTCTCGGCGAACTTGCGGCCGATCAGGCGCTTGATCGCGTACAGCGTGTTCTTGGGGTTGGTCACGGCCTGGCGCTTGGCCGACGCGCCCACCAGCACCTCACCGTCTTCCTGGTAGGCGACGATGGACGGGGTGGTGCGGGCACCTTCCGAGTTCTCGATCACCTTGGTGGTGTTGCCGTCCATGAAGGCCACGCACGAGTTCGTGGTGCCGAGGTCGATGCCGATGATGCGTCCCATGATGTGACTCCGTGAGGAAAAGGAAATGTGTGAAAAAGGATGTGGGGAAGATGTGGATAACCGGTGGACTTTTCAAGAGCCCCTGACGGTCATGCGGCTTATCGGGGTGCCGCCACGGTGACCAGGGCCGGGCGCAGCACCCGGTCGGCGATCAGGTATCCCTTCTGCAGCACGGTCACCACGGTGTTGGGTTCCTGCGCTGCCGGCACCATGCTGATGGCCTGGTGCTGGTGGGGGTCGAAGCGGGTGCCGGCCGGCGGAGCGATCTGCACCACCTTGTGGCGCTCCAGCGCGCTGGTGAGCTGCTTGAGCGTGGCCTCGGACCCCTCGCGCAGCTGCTCGCGGGTGGCTTCCGCGATGGCCAGGCCGGCTTCCAGGCTGTCGGCCACGGGCAGCAGGCCCTCGGCGAAGGATTCCACCGCGAACTTGCGGGCCTTGGACATGTCGTCCTCGGCGCGGCGGCGGGTGTTTTCGGCGTCGGCCCGGGCGCGCAGCACCTGCTCGGCCAGGTCGGCGTTCTGGGCCTTCAGCGTGGCCAGCTCGTTCTGCAGGGCGGCCAGGGCGTCCTGTTCGTTCGCCGCAGCGGCGGCTTCGGCTTCTTCGGGCGGCATCGGGTCCTGGCGCGAGGAGTCGGGAAAGAGGGGCTGGCTCATGGTTGAAAACGGTTGTGAAGGGCTGCGCCGGGGCGCGACCGCAAAAAGATGGGGATTCCCCGGGCGGTTTCAAGGGGACAGCGGGCAATGGCGGGGCGGCACGCTCCGGACGCGACAGTCCCGACGGGAGCCGGGACCGAGAATCCGGGGTCTTTCACCCCCCGGACACCTCACATGAAGCTGTTTCGCCATGGGCCTGCAGGCGCCGAGAAGCCTGGTCTGATCGACGCTGGCGGCGTCCTGCGTGACCTCACCGGCCACGTGGCCGACATCGACCCGGGCACGCTGGGGCCTGATTCTATGGCCCGCCTGGCCGCCATCGACCCGGCCACCCTGCCGGTGGTGGCGACCGGCACGCGGATCGGACCCTGTGTGGGTCGGGTCGGCAACATCGTGGCCATCGGCCTGAACTATGCCGACCATGCGGCCGAGGCCGGCCTGAAGGCCCCCGGGCAACCCATCGTCTTCAACAAGCACAACAGCGCCATCAGCGGCCCGGACGACGACATCTGGTTGCCGCCGGACTCGCAGAAGATGGACTGGGAGGTGGAGCTGGGCATCGTGATCGGCCAGCCCACCTTCCACGTGAACGAGGAACAGGCCCTGCGCCATGTGGCCGGCTTTTGCCTGGTCAACGATGTGTCCGAGCGCGCCTGGCAGATGGAATACGAGGGCCAGTGGGTCAAGGGCAAGAGCTATCCCACCCACTGCCCGATCGGCCCCTGGCTGGTCACGCCCGACGAGCTGGGCGACCCGCAGGACGTGGATCTGTGGCTGGAGGTCAACGGTGTGCGCCGCCAGACCGGCAACACCCGCACCATGATCTTCGGTGTGGCCCACATCGTGAGCTACCTCAGCCGCTTCATGGCCCTGCAGCCGGGCGACGTGATTCCCACCGGCACGCCGCCGGGCGTGGGCATGGGCCACAAGCCGCCGCTCTACCTGAAGGCGGGCGACGTGGTCAGTCTGGGTGGGCGTGGTCTGGGGCAGCAGCGCCAGCGCGTGGTGGACTGCCCGGTCTGACCTGCGCCCAGCGACCGGCGAACTGCCGCACCTCGCCCAGGCGGCGGGCCAGGTCCGAGCCGGGGGCGGTGAGCCGGTAGCCCTGGCCGTCGTGCTCGATCAGTCCGGCGGCCCGCAGCTCCTTGAGCCGGGTGTTCAGGGTGTTGGGGGTGATGCCGCCCACGCTGTCCTGCAGCAGACGGAAGGTCTGTGCGTGGCCGTCGGCCAGGGCCCACAGCACCCGCATGGCATAGCGGCATTCCAGCAGGTCGAACAACTGGCTGACAGCCTCTGGGTCCTTGCTCATGCGTGTCCTCGTGGGGCGTTGGCTGGCTGCCACTATACGTGGCGGTCCGGGGATCAGACGTCGCTGTAGAGCTTGCGCAACAGCCGCACCAGCGTGGCCTGCTCGCGCGGGGTGAGGGCCGTGGCGGCGCGGGCCTCGGCGGCGCTGGCGGTGGCACAGGCGGCGTCGTGCAGGGCCTTGCCAGCCTGCGTCAGGTGCAGCCCGACCGCACGGCCGTCATTCGGGTGGGGCCGGCGTTCGATCAGTTCGCGCTGCTGCAGGCTGCCCACCAGCCCCACCAGATTGGGCGGCTGGATGGCCAGTGCGGCGCAGATCTGCCGCGAGGTGATGCCCGGGTTCTGTGCGATCAGCGTGAGCACCGAAAAATCGACCGGCCGCAGGCCGTGCGGCGCCATGTCTTCCATGAAGCGGCCGACGATGGCCAGCGACGCCCGCCGCGCGTGGTACCCCAGCAGCGACTCCAGGATGCCGGTGTCGATGCCGCCGGGCCCGGGGCCGCCGTCAGGACCGCAGCCGCTCATGAGCAGCGGTCGATGATGTCCTGCGGCACCGGCACGGCGCGGATGCGATCCGGGTTGGCCAGGTCGCGCTCGCAGAAGGCGCGCGTCTCGGTGCCCTCGCACAGCAGGGTGTCGCCGCGCATGACCTTGTGTTCGTGGATGAACACCTTGGCCTTCCATTCGCTGACCCGGGTGTGGATCTGCAGCCGCTCGCCGTAGGTGGCCGGCTTCATGAAGCGGGTGTGGATCTCCAGCAGCGGGGTGCCGATGATGCCGGTGGTCTTGACCAGCTCGCGCCAGGGCGGCACGCCGCACTGCACGAAGAAGTTCAGCGAGGAAGCGTCCATCCACTTGCTGAAGTTGGGGAAGAAGACGATGCCGGCCGGGTCGCAGTCGCCGAACATCACCTCCACCTCGTAGATCACGGTCTTGCTCATGGATTTCCTTCAGCGCGGGGCCATGCGCAGGGCGCCGTCCAGGCGGATCACCTCGCCATTGAGGTGGGTGTTGGTGACGATGTGCGCCGCCAGCGAGGCGAATTCTTCCGGGTGGCCCAGGCGGGGCGGGAACGGGATGCTGGCCGCCAGCGACTGCTGCACCGGCTCGGGCAGGCTGCGCATGAGCGGGGTGGAGAACAGCCCGGGTGCGATGGTGCACACCCGGATGCCGTGCTGCGCCAGGTCGCGCGCCATGGGCAGCGTCATGCCCACCAGACCGCCCTTGGACGCGCTGTAGGCCTGCTGTCCCACCTGGCCATCGAAGGCGGCCACGCTGGCGGTGAACAGCATCACGCCGCGTTCGCCGTCGGCCAGCGGCTCCAGCTTCGCGCAGGCGGCGGCGAACAGGCGGGCGGCGTTGTAGCTGCCGATCAGGTTGACGCTGATCACCCGGCTGAAATCTTCCAGCGGTGCCGCGCTGCCGTCCTTCTGCACCACGCGTTTGGCGGTGCCGATGCCGGCGATGTTCATGAGGATGCGGGCCGGGCCGTGCGCGGCGCTGGCAGCGTCGAGGGCGGCCTGCAGGCTGGCGGTGTCGGTGATGTCGCAGGCCAGGCCCAGGCCGCCGATGTCGGCGGCCACGCGGCGGGCGTTGTCGGCATTCACGTCCAGCACCGCCACCTTCGCGCCCTGGCGGGCCAGCTCGCGGGCGGTGGCCTCGCCGAGGCCGGAGCCGCCGCCGGTGACGAGGGCGGCGTGTCCTGAAATCTGCATGGGGTGTCTCCTGGGGATGCTGTGGAAATGGGAACGGAATTCAGCGGGGCTGGAGCAGGTTCGGCGCGATGCCGTCGTGCAGGGCCTCGACCAGCGTGGCCCGGTGCTGCAGCACCGCACGCTGGTTGATGGAGCCCTTGTCGGTGACCTCGCCCCGGTCGATGGAGGGCGGCTCGGCCAGCAGCAGCAGGCGGGCCACCCGGTTGGCGCTGCCGGTGGCCTGTGCGGCCAGATCGTTCAGCACCTGCTGGAAATGCGCCAGCACGGCGGGGTGGGCCAGCACCTCGGCCAGCGGGGTCTCGGCCGGCAGACCGGCCAGGGTGCGCACGGCGGCCGTCGGGAACAGCAGGGCGCCGACCTCGTTGCGGTTGAGGCCGGTGATGACGGCGTCCTGCACGAAAGGCGCACCGGCCGCGATGATGCGCCCGCGCAGCGGCCCCACGCTCACAAAGGTGCCGGTGGCCAGCTTGAAGTCTTCGGCAATGCGGCCGTCGAAGCGCAGGCCGCGGTGGTGGTTGTCGGGGTCGATCCAGGTGACCGCGTCGCCGGTGCAGAAAAAGCCTTCGTCGTCGAACGACTCGGCCGTGGCATCGGGGTTGCGCCAGTAGCCGGGCGTGATGTTGGGGCCGCGGTAACGCACTTCGGTCTTGCCCTGCATCGGCACCAGCTTGAGCTCCAGCCCGGGCGCGGGCAGGCCCAGGTCGCCGGAGCGCACCTCGGGGCTGGTGATGTACAGGCCGAACGGCGCCGATTCGGTCATGCCCAGGCCGGTGCCCATGACGATGCGTTCACCGATCTCGGCTTCCTGCACCTGGTGCAGGGTGTCCCACACCGGCTGGGCCAGGGCGGCGCCGGCATAGAAGAACAGGCGCACCCTGCTCAGCAGGTTGCGGCGCAGATCGGCGTCGGTCTTCATGGCGTTGGCGATCGCCTCGAAGCCGGTGGGCACGTTGAAGTAGACGGTGGGCGCGATCTCGCGCAGGTTGCGCAGCGTCTCGGCCATGAGCGCCGGCGTGGGCTTGCCGTCATCGATGAAGAGCGTGCCGCCGTTGTGCAGCGTCAGGCCGACGTTGTGGTTGCCGCCGAAGGTGTGGTTCCAGGGCAGCCAGTCCACCAGCACCGGGGGCTGATCCGGGTCGGCCAGCGCCGGGATGCTGGCCACGATCTGCTGCTGGTTGGCGCACCACATGCGGTGGGTGTTGATCACGCCCTTGGGCAGCTTGGTCGAGCCCGAGGTGAACAGGAACTTGGCGATGGTGTCCGGCCCGGTGGCCTGCATGGCTGCGTCCACCGCCGGTGTGGGCGAGGTGGTGCGCAGGGCCGCGAACGACGTGGTGGCGCGGCCCGGCACCGTGCCGGTGGTGGTGACGATCTCCACCTCCTCGCCGACCGTGGCCAGCAGGGCACGCTCATAGCGCGCGGCGTCGCTGGCGAACACCAGGCCGGGCGTGAGGGTGCGCATGATGTGGCGCAGCTTCTCGAAGTCCTGGCTGACCAGCGAGTAGGCCGGCGAGGCCGGTGCCCACGGTATGCCGGCGTACAGGCAGCCCAGGGCCAGCTGCGCGTGTTCGAGGTCGTTCTCGCTGACGATGAGCACCGGCCGATTGGCGTTCAGGCCCCGGTCCAGCAGACCCTGGCCGATGCGGCGGGCCGCGTCCAGTGCGTCGGCGTAGCTCAGGTGCTGCCAGTCACCGGTACGGCCATCGGGCAGCCGTTCGCGCCGGGCCATGAAGCTGCGCTGCGGTGCCACCTGCGCCCAGTGCAGCAGCCGGTCGGTCAGGCGGTGGGCGTAGGGCGGCAGCGGCTGTTCGGCCTGCAGGTAGGTGGTGCCGTCGGACGCGTCGCGCCGCTGGCCCCGGGTGACGCCGAATGCGAGGTCGCGGTAGCGGGGCAGGGGGGTGCCGGGGGCTGGGTTGGTCATGGCTCAGCCTTTCTTCACCTTGGCGCCCCGGCCTTCGAGGAAGTCGCGCACGCGGGCCTTGGCCTCGGGTGCGTCCTGCACGATGGCCGACATGAGCGCTTCGGTGAAGAAGCCGTGGTCGGCGGGCTGTTCGGCGATGCGGGGCAGGGCGTGCATCAGCGCGTAGTTGGTCAGCGGTGCGTTCGAGGCGATGCGGGTGGCGAGTTCCAGCGCCTTGTCCAGCGCGGTGCCCTGGGGCACCAGGTACTGCGACAGGCCGACGCGTTCACCGTCCTCGGCGTTGTAGACCCGGCCGGTGAGCATCATGTCGGTCATGCGGGCTGCGCCGATCAGGCGCGGAATGCGCACCGAGCCACCACCGCCCACGAAGATGCCGCGCGTGCCCTCGGGCAGGGCATAGAAGGTGCTGGCGTCGGCCACCCGCACATGGCAGCTGCTGGCCAGCTCCAGTCCCCCGCCGACCACCGCGCCGTGCAGCGCGGCCACCACCGGCACGCGGCCACGCTCCACCTCGTTCAGCGCGGCGTGCCACAGGCGCGAATGCTGCAGGCCTGCCCCGGCATCACGCTCCTTCAGCTCCGAGAGGTCCAGTCCGGCGCAGAAGTGCTCGCCGCTCCCGGTGACCACCGCGGCCCGTACGCTGGCCGGCAGGTTCTGGAAGGTGTCGCGCAGGGCCATCACCAGCCCGTCGTTCAGCGCGTTGCGCTTGGTCGGGCGGTTGAGCGTGATCAGGGCGATCTGCTGCTGATCGCCCCGCAGTTCGAAGGACAGGTCGGGAAAGTTCGGGGTCATGTCGGGTGCTCGGTCGGGGGGTGGAGGGGACAAGTCCGGGTTTGCCGGCTTGTGCATGGGAGGCATTGTGGTTATAAAAAATAACCAAATCAACCAGCCCGGGGCGCAATGTTCACCGGGTTTTCCCTGATCGGAGACCACCATGAACGCGTTCGCCTCGATCGCCGACATCGAAGCGCTGGAGCGGCATCCAGCCCCGGCGGCCAGCACGCCCTATGGCCTGATCTGCCAGGCCGCCAGCCGCTGGCCGCAGCGCGTGGCCTTCACCTGGCTGCCCGATGCCGATCTGTCCACGCCGCCGCAGTCCGTCACCTACGCGCAGCTGCTGGGCGACATCCACCGCGCCGCGAACGCCCTGCGCGCCCTCGGTGTCGGGCCGGACGATGCGGTGGCCCTGCTGGCGCCCAACATGCCCCAGGCCCATGCGGTGCTGTGGGGGGCGCAACTGGCCGGGCGGGTCTGCCCCATCAACACGCTGCTGCAGGCCGACCACATCGCAGCGCTGCTGCAGGCCAGCGGTGCCAGGGTGGTGGTGGCCCTCGGGCCGCACCCGGACCTGGCGGTCTGGTCGGCCGTGCAGCAGGCCTGCGAAGGGATGGCCGTGGCCAGGGTGGCCATCGACGCGGGCCAGCCGGCACCCGGTGCACTGGACCTGCAAGCCCTCATGCAGGCGCAGCCCGACACACTGACCTTCGAGCCCGACCTGAGCCCCGACCGGGTGGTGGCGCTGTTCCACACCGGCGGCACCACCGGCGCGCCCAAGCTGGTGCAGCACACCGGTGCCAACGAGGCCCACACGGCGCGCTGGGCACCGCTGTTCTACGGCGCCGACGAGCACAGCGTGGAGGTCAACGGCTTTCCGCTGTTCCATGTGGCCGGTGCCTTTGTTTACGGCCTGTCGATGCTCTCGGTGGGCGCGCGCCAGGTGCTGCCCACGCTGGCCGGCATGCGCAACGCCGCCTTCGTTCAGCGCTACTGGCGCTTCTGCGAGCGCGAAGGCGTGACCCACGTGGCCTGCGTGCCCACCGTCCTGACCAGCCTGCTGAATGTGCCGGTGGATGCGGACATTGCATCGGTGCGGGCCGCCTTCACCGGCGGCTCGCCGCTGCCGGCCGAACTGGCCCAACGCTTCGAGACTGCCACCGGTATCGCGGTGCGCAACATCCTGGGCATGACCGAATGCGCCGGTCTGGTCAGCATCGAGCCGCTGGCCGGGCCACGCACGCCGGGCTCGGCCGGCCTGCGGCTGCCGTTCACCGAGGTGCATGCGGTGCCCTGGCGCGACGGGGCAGCGGTGCTGGACGAGCGCTGCCTGCCGGGAGCCACCGGCGTGATCGTGCTGCGGGGCCCGCACATCGGTCCCGGGTACCTGGATGGGCGCCGCAACGCGGGTCTGTTCGAGGACGGCTGGGTGATCTCCGGCGACCTGGGTCATGTCGATGATGAAGGCCGCATCCACATCACCGGCCGGGCCAAGGACGTGATCATCCGGGGCTCGCACAACATCGACCCCGGCCTGGTGGAAGACGCGTTCCTGGCCCACCCGGCGGTGGCGCAATGCGCGGTGGTGGCCGAGCCCGACCCCTATGCCGGCGAGGTGCCGGCCGCCTTCGTGGTGCTGCGCCCGGGTGCCGAGCTGCAGGCCGATGCCCTGCTGGCCGAGGTGGCCCCGCAGGTCTATGAGCGCCCGGCCTGCCCGAAGCGGGTGGTGCTGGTGCCGGCCTTGCCGCTGACCGCCATCGGCAAGGTGTTCAAGCCGGCATTGCGGCTGCAGGCCATCGAGCTGCGGCTCACCGACATGGCCCGCGAACTGGCCCCGGACCGTCCGGTGGCGGTGCAGGCCCGCGAGGAGGGCGGGGTGCAGCGCGCCCGCATCACCCTGGCCGGCCCGGCCGATGCGGCGCTGGCCGAACGGCTGCGTGCCGCGCTGGCGGCCGTGGCGGTGCCGGTGGACATCGCCTTCGGCTGAGCGACCGGAGCTTCACCAGCCCCCGGTGGCCAGCCAGCGGTCGATCTGCTCGAACTTGTCGATGCCCCAGAACGGCTCGCCGTCCACCCGCACGGTGGGCGACCCGAACACGCCGGCCGCCAGCGCGGCATCCACCTCGGCCCGCAGCAACCGGGCCGCCTCGTCGCCGGCGGCAGCTTCGGCCAGTGCGGCGCCCACCACCGGCGCCAGGCTCTGCGGGCTGGAGAGGTCCTGCCCCTCACCCCAGTAAGCGCGGTAGAGGCGGTGGGCCACCCCGGCCGCCTGTTCCGGCTGGTGCGCGGCGGTCCAGGCCATGGCGCGGGCACAGGCCAGCGGCTGCATGACCGGATCGCTCGGGCGGCGCAGCATCGGCACCCGGTGTTCGCGGGCGTAGCGCAGCACGTCGCGCTCGGTGTAGGGACCCTTGAGCGGCGTGTCGAGCAGCGGCTTGAGGCCCATCACCTTCATCACCGAGACGCCCAGCAGCATCGGGTGCCAGCGCACCGTGCGGCCGTGGCGGGCAGCCAGTTCCTCGATGCGCAGTGATGCGAAGTAGCCGTAGGGCGAAATGAAGTCGAAGTGGAAATCCAGCGGGGCAGAGGCGTTCATGCCGGCATCTTCGCCCGGGCGGGCCGGGGTCGGCTATGCCTTCTTTCCCGGGGGTGGGGTGCATCCATTGCAAAACGGCATATCTGAAAGACCGGGCAGGGTCTGGCGTGGTCGTCCGCCCGAGCGCACAGTCCACCGTTCAATCACCCATGGAGACAAGCATGAAACTGATTCCCCGTCGCACCGCGCTGGCTGCCCTTGCCGCCGTGGCCGGACTGGCCTTCGCCGGCTCCGCCATGGCCCAGACCGTGACGCTGCGCCTGCACCAGTTCCTGCCGCCGCAAGCCACCATTCCGGCCAAGGCCATCGTGCCCTGGGCCCAGAAGATCGAGGCCGAGTCGGGCGGGCGCATCAAGATCCAGCTGTTCCACGCCATGCAGCTCGGTGGCACCCCGCCCCAGCTGTTCGACCAGGCGCGCGACGGCGTGGCCGACATCACCTGGACCGTGCTGGGTTACACCCCGAACCGCTTCAACAAGACCGAAGTGTTCGAGCTGCCGTTCATGAGCGGCTCGGCCGAGCAGTCCTCGCGTGCCATCCAGGAATACGTCGAGAAGTTCGCCATGGACGAATTCAAGGACGTCAAGCTGCTGGCCGCCCACACCCACGGCCCCGGCCTGTTCCACACCAAGCAGCCGGTGACCGGCCTGGAGAGCCTGCGCGGCATGAAGATCCGCGGCGGCTCGCGCATCATCAACAACATGCTGGTCAAGCTCGGCGCCACCCCGGTGGGCATGCCGGTGCCGGCCGTGACCGACGCCCTGTCCAAGGGCACCATCGACGGCACCACCATCCCCTGGGAAGTGACGCCTTCCCTGAAGGTGACCGAGCTGGTGAAAAACCACACCACTTTCGCGGGTGCCGAGGGCCTCTACACCCAGACCTTCGCGCTGTCGATGAACAAGGCTGCGTACGAGAAGCTGCCGGCCGACCTGAAGAAGGTCATCGACAACAACTCCGGCATCGAGACCGCAGCCTTCTTCGGCCGCGCCATGGACGAGGGCGACAAGGCCGGCCGTGCCATCGCCGAGAAGGCCGGCAACAACATCGTGGCCCTCGATGTGGCCGAGACCCAGCGCTGGCGCCGCACCGCGTCGGCGGTGGAGACCGACTGGATCAACGAGGTCAAGGGCAAGGGCATCGACGGCACCAAGCTGGCGGCCGAAGCACGTGCCCTGATCAAGAAGCACCAGCGATAATCCGCGACCGTCGCGCCCGCGCGGCGGTGACCCCGCCGCGCCACGCCGAAGTCCTGCCCACCGCGCGCCGGACCTCGGCTTTTTTTTGAACGGGTGATCCCCTTGAAGCTGCTCTCATTCCTTGCACAGGCCTGCGCCGTGCTGGCCGGCCTGCTGCTGACAGCCATCACGCTGGTGACCTGCCTGAGCCTGATCGGCCGCAACACCACCGGCCAGACGCTGGTGGGCGATTACGAGCTCACCGCCGTGGCGGCCGGAGCGGCCATCGCGCTGTTCATGCCGTGGTGCCAGATGCGGCGCGAACACATCATCGTGGACTTCTTCACCGCCCGCATGCCGGCCGGCGTGAACGCGCTGCTCGACCGCTTCGGCTCGCTGGTGCTGGCAACCGTGATGGGCCTGCTGACCTGGCGCACCAGCGTCGGCGCACTCAGCTCCCACAGCTCCCAGACCACCACCATGATGCTGGGCTTTCCCGAGTGGATCGTCTACACCGCGATGGTGCCGCCGCTGGCCCTGACCGCCGTCATCGCTCTGGCCCAGACCTTTTCTTCCGCCACTGCCCAGGAGCAAGGCCAATGAGTTCCCTGTCCATGGCCGGCCTGATCTTCGGCTGCATGCTGGCGCTGATGATCATCCGCGTGCCGATCGCCATCTCGATGTTCGTGGCCGGCTGCTTCGGCTACATCGCCCAGGTCGGCCTGCCGCCGTTCTTCAACAACCTCAACGGCCTGGCCTACGCCCGCTTCGCCAGCTACGACCTGTCGGTCATCCCGCTGTTCATCCTGATGGGCAACTTCGCCACCCAGGGCGGCATCTCCAAGGCGCTGTTCCAGTTCGCCAGCGTCGTCATGGCCCGCTTCAAGGGCGGCCTGGCCATGGCGGCGGTGATGGCCAGCGCGGCCTTCGGCGCCATCTGCGGATCGTCCATCGCCACCGCCGCCACCATCACCCAGGTGGCCCTGCCCGAGATGAAGCGCCACGGCTACTCCGGCCGGCTGGCCACCGGCACGCTGGCGGCCGGCGGCACGCTGGGCATCCTGATTCCGCCCTCGGTGCCGCTGGTGATCTACGCCATCCTGACCGAGCAGAACATCGCCAAGCTGTTCGCGGCGGCCACCATTCCCGGCGTCATCGCGATGCTGGGCTACATGATCGCGATCGCGGTCTATGTGCGGCTGGTCCCGGGCCACGCCCCCGAACACGCCACCGAACATCCCCGCATGACCACCGAAGCGCTGTGGGGCGTGCTGCCGATCGCGGCCGTGTTCCTGCTGGTGTTCGGCGGCATCTACGGCGGCCTGTTCACGCCCACCGAGGGCGCGGGCGTGGGTGCTGCGGCCACCTTCATTGCGGCACTGCTCAAGCGCGAACTGACCTGGGCCAAGATCCGCCACTGCTTCCTGTCCACGGCCGGCAGCAGCGCCATGATCTTCCTGATCTTCATCGGCGCCGACCTCATGAACTCTTCGCTGGCGCTGACCCAGGTGCCGGCCCAGCTGGCCGAGGTGATCAAGGGCTGGGAGGTGTCACCGGTGCTGGTGGTGACCGGCATCCTGCTGTTCTACGTGATCCTGGGCGCCGTCATGGACGAGCTCTCCATGATCCTGCTGACCATCCCGATCTTCTTCCCGGTGATCATGGGCCTGGACTTCGGCATGCCGGCGGAGTCGGTGGCCATCTGGTTCGGCGTGATGGTGCTCATGACGGTCGGCTTCGGCCTGCTGGCACCGCCGGTGGGGCTGAACGTGTATGTGGTCAACGGCATGGCCAAGGACGTGCCGATCGCCGAGAGCTACCGGGGCGTGCTGCCGTTCCTGGCCAGCGACGTGCTGCGCACCGCGCTGCTGCTCGCGTTCCCGGCCATCACGCTGTGGCTGGTGCAGTTCGTCGGCTGAGGGCGGGCTGAGCATGGCGGACATGGAGCACATGGAGCACATCGGTCTGATCGGTTTTGGCGAGGTCGGTCGCATCTTTGCTGCCGGTCTCATGGCAGCCGGCGTGGCACGGGTCTCGGCCTGGGACCGCCAGTTCACCGATCCCGCCGTGGCCGCGCAGGCCCCCGCTGCCCGCGTTCAGGCAGCCGATGGCATGGCGGGCCTGTGCGCCGGGCAGCCGTCACTGCTGATCTCGGCGGTGACCGCCTCGAATGCGCTGCAGGTGGCGCAGGAGGCCGCACAGCACCTGGTGCCCGGCACCGTCTTCCTCGACCTCAACTCGGCCTCGCCCGGTACCAAGCAGCAGGCGGCCGCCGCCATCGAAGCGGCCGGGGGCCGCTATGTCGAGGCCGGCGTGATGACCTCGGTGCCGCCCTACGGCATCCGGGTGCCCATGCTGCTGGGTGGCCCGCACGCCGTTGCGCTGCTGCCGCAGCTGCAGGCCTGGGGCATGCAGGCGCAGGTGGCCAGCGAGCGGCTGGGCGTGGCATCGGCGACCAAGATGTGCCGCAGCGTCATGATCAAGGGCCTGGAGGCGCTGGTGCTGGAGAGCTATGCCACCGCCCGCCACTACGGGGTGGAAGACGCCATGATCGCCACGCTGCAGGAGACCTTTCCCGGCATCGACTGGCAGCGCCAGGGCAGCTACTTCTTCAGCCGCGTGGCCCAGCACGGTCAGCGCCGCGCCGAGGAGATGCGCGAGGCGGCGCAGACGGTGCGCGAAGCCGGTTTCGAGCCCTTCATGGCCAGTGCCATCGCCGACAAGCACCAGTGGATGGCCGACCAGGCCCGGGCCGGGCTGTTCGCCGATCTGCCGCGCGAACCGGGCTGGGCCGATTTCGCCGACCACCTGCTCAAGGCGCGCCCCGATCCATCGGCCGATCGCTCCTAAGCCGGGTTCAGCACCTCCGCCATGATGCGGCGGATGAGTTCCAGCGTGGTCTGTTGCGTCAGGGTGGCCGGGCGCTGCTGGCTGATGGCCAGGCTCAGCCGGGTGCGCAGCGGCGGAACGGTGGGCCGCAGCCGGTAGGCCGAGGGCCGGATCGAGCCCAGCACCGCCTGGCGCGAGAGCAGGGCGGCGCCGGCCCCGTCGGCCACCAGTTCCAGGATCGCAGGCACCCCGTCGATCTCCAGCGCCACCTGCGGCTTGCAGCCGATGGCCGCCATCTCGGTTTCCACCAGCATGCGCACCGCGTTCGGTCGGCTTGGTATGACCAGCGGCATCTGCGCCACTTCGTCCAGCGGCACCGGGGCGGCGGGTGGGTCTTCGGCCAGGCCGGCCGGGCGGGGCTGCACCAGCCACAGGGTTTCTTCATGCAGCGGGTGCAGGTCCAGCTCGGGCAGGGGCTGGGCGTTGTAGAGCACCGCGATGTCCAGGCGACCGGTCAGCAGCCATTCCTGCATGGTCACCGACAGGGCTTCGCTGATCGACAGGCTGGCTTGCGGCAGCTGCTGGCGGAAGGCGCGGGTCAGCGGCACGGCGAGCACCTTGGCCAAGCTGGGCGGCAGGCCGATGGCGACCCGTCCGGCCAGTGCGCCGCGTACCCGGCCCAGCTCCTCGCGAGCCCGCTCCACCTGGTGCAGGATGCCGCGCCCATGTTCCAGCAGCAGCTTGCCGGCATCGGTGGGCGTGGCGCCGCGCCCGTTGCGCACCAGCAGGGTCTGGCGCAGCTCCACCTCCAGCAGCCGCACCTGGCGCGAGAGCGCCGGTTGCGCCACGTCCAGGGCGATGGCGGCCCGCGTGAAGCTGCCCAGTTCGGCCACGCGCACAAAGTATTCGAGCTGCTTGAGATCCATGATGGCGCCATCATAGTTATCTGCTTTTGTTCTAGCTGCTAGCCGGCCCCTCGGCTTTGCGCACACCGGGTCGCTGGCCACAATCGCCGCAAGGCCACGACACCATGAACCCATCCACCCTCCGAGGCATTTCATCCATGGCCACGCGCGCGCTGCTGGCCGAATTCACGACGGCCTACACAGAGGCCAGCGGGCAGCCGGTGCAGATCGAGTCGGTGGGCGGGGTGGATGCCGCCAGGCGCGTGGCGGCCGGCGAGGCCTTCGACCTCGTGGTGCTGGCCAGCGATGCGATCGACCGGCTGATCGCGGCCGGTCACCTGGCGCCGGGCCGTATCGACCTGGTGCAGTCGGCGGTGGCCGTGGCCGTACCCGCCGGCCAACCCTTGCCCGACCTGACAAACCAGGCCACGTTGCGCTGCGCGGTGCTGTCCGCACCCACCATCGGGTATTCCACCGGACCCAGCGGCGTTGCGCTGCAGGCGCTGTTTGCGCGCTGGGGTCTGGCCGACGAGCTGGCCCGCCGCACGGTGCAGGCGCCGCCCGGTGTGCCGGTGGCTTCGCTGGTGGCGCAAGGGCAGGTGGCCCTGGGCTTCCAGCAGCTCAGCGAAATGATGAACGTGCCCGGCATCACGCTGGCGGGCACGCTGCCGCCCGATGCGGCCATCGTCACCACCTTCAGCGCCGGCATGCCGGCCGGTGCCCAGGGCCGTGTGCAGGCCCTGCTGGATTTCATGAACACCCCGGCCGCCGCCGAGGTCAAGCGTCGCCACGGCATGGACCCGGCCTGACGCCAGCCCCCGCATCCCCAGGAGACCCATTGATGATCATCGACTGCCACGGCCACTACACCACGGCGCCCAAGGCGCTGGAGAACTGGCGCAACGCCCAGATTGCCGGCATCAAGGACCCGGGCGCCATGCCCCGGGCCGCCGACCTGAAGATCAGCGACGACGAGCTGCGCGAGTCCATCGAGACCAACCAGCTGCGCCTCATGAAGGAGCGCGGCAGCGACATCACGCTGTTCAGCCCGCGCGCCAGCTTCATGGCCCACCACATCGGCGACTTCCAGGTCTCCAGCACCTGGGCAGCGATCTGCAACGAGCTGTGCTTCCGCGTCAGCCAGCTGTTCCCGCAGCACTTCGTGCCGGTGGCCATGCTGCCGCAGAGCCCCGGTGTGGACCCCGCCACCTGCATTCCCGAGCTGGAAAAGTGCGTGCGCGAGTACGGCGCGGTCGGCATCAACCTCAACCCCGATCCGTCCGGCGGCCACTGGACCAGCCCGCCCCTGACCGACCGCCACTGGTATCCCATCTACGAGAAGATGGTCGAGCACGATCTGCCGGCCATGATCCATGTCAGCACCAGCTGCAAT
This sequence comes from uncultured Hydrogenophaga sp., assembly GCF_958439165.1. GTDB lineage: Bacteria > Pseudomonadota > Gammaproteobacteria > Burkholderiales > Burkholderiaceae_C > Hydrogenophaga. The sequence goes on from NZ_OY288135.1 coordinate 85,944, forward strand.
GCCTGCTTCCACACCACCGGCGCCCACTACCTGAACGCCGACACCACGGCCTTCATGCAGCTGGTGCAGGGCGACCTGTTCAAGGACTTCCCGACGCTGAAGTTCCTGATTCCCCATGGCGGCGGCGCGGTGCCGTACCACTGGGGTCGTTTCCGCGGCCTGGCCCAGGAAATGAAAAAGCCGCTGCTGACCGATCATGTGCTGAACAACGTGTTCTTCGACACCTGCGTCTACCACCAGCCCGGCATCGACCTGCTCAACACCGTGATCCCGGTGAAGAACGTGCTGTTCGCCTCCGAGATGATCGGCGCGGTGCGCGGCATCGACCCCACCACCGGCCACTATTACGACGACACCAAGCGCTACATCGAGGCCAGCACCATCCTGTCGGCCGACGAGAAGGCCGCCATCTATGAAAAGAACGCCCGCCGCGTGTTCAGCCGCCTCGACGCGCGCCTGAAGGCCCAGGGCCATTGACCCGGAGACATTCCATGTACGAACTCGGTGTGGTTTACCGCAACATCCAGCGCGCCCCGGCAGAGGCCGCCGACGGCCTGGCAGCCCTGGGCAGTGCCACGGTGCACGAGGCCATGGGCCGCGTGGGCCTGCTCAAGCCCTACATGCGCCCCATCTATCCCGGCTCCCAGGTCAGCGGCACCGCGGTCACCGTGCTGCTGCAGCCCGGCGACAACTGGATGATGCATGTGGCCGCCGAACAGATCCGCCCCGGCGACATCGTGGTGGCCGCCGTCACGGCGGACTGCACCGACGGCTATTTCGGCGATCTGCTGGCCACCTCGTTCCAGGCGCGTGGTGCCAGGGCGCTGGTCATCGATGCCGGCGTGCGCGATGTGCGCACCCTGCAGGAGATGAATTTCCCGGTCTGGAGCAAGTGCATCAGCAGCAAGGGCACCATCAAGGCCACGCTGGGCTCGGTCAACATTCCGGTGGTATGCGCCGGCATGTGGGTCACCCCGGGTGACGTGATCGTGGCCGACGACGACGGCGTGGTCTGTGTGCCCGCCGCCCGCGCCATGGACACCCTGGCGGCAGCCCGCAAGCGCGAGAGCTTCGAGGGCGAGAAGCGCGCGAAGCTGGCCAGCGGCGTGCTCGGCCTGGACATGTACCAGATGCGCGAACCCCTGGCTGCGGCCGGCCTGAAATACATCGATTGATCCCATGAGCCTCCCCACCACCGGCGACTTCGCCAAGACCCCTGGCTGGCTCGACTGGTACCAGGGCCCCAGCCGCCCGCGCTTTGCCCTGCCGCCCGGCAGCGTGGACGCCCACTGCCATGTTTTCGGCCCCGGTGCGCAGTTTCCGTATGCGCCCGAACGCAAGTACACCCCCTGCGACGCCAGCAAGGCCCAGCTGTTCGCGCTGCGCGACCAGCTCGGCTTTGCCCGCAACGTGATCGTGCAGGCCACCTGCCACGGTGCCGACAACCGTGCCCTGGTGGACGCCTGCCGCAGCAGCGACGGCCGTGCGCGTGGTGTGGCCACGGTGCGCCGCAGCATCACCGACACCGAGCTGCAGGACCTGCACGACGCCGGCGTGCGCGGCGTGCGCTTCAACTTCGTGAAGCGGCTGGTGGACTTCACCCCCAAGGACGAGCTGATGGAGATCGCCAGCCGCATCCAGCCGCTGGGCTGGCATGTGGTGATCTACTTCGAGGCCCAGGACCTGCCCGAGCTGTGGGACTTCTTCACCGCCCTGCCGACCACCGTGGTGGTGGACCACATGGGCCGGCCCGACGTGAGCAAGCCCCTGGACGGTCCCGAGTTCGAGCTGTTCCTGAAATTCATGCAACAGCACCCCAACGTGTGGAGCAAGGTCAGCTGCCCTGAGCGCCTGAGCATCACCGGCCCCAAGGCGCTGGCCGGCGAGCAGGCGGCCTACCGTGACGTGGTGCCCTTCGCCCGCAAGGTGGTCGAGACCTTCCCCGACCGCGTGCTGTGGGGCACCGACTGGCCGCACCCCAACCTGAAGGACCACATGCCCGACGACGGCCTGCTGGTCGACTTCATCCCGCACATCGCCACCACCGCCGAACTGCAGCACCAGCTGCTCGTGGCCAACCCCATGCGGCTCTACTGGCCCGAGGAGGTCTGAACATGCACCCCCACGCTCATCACTTCGTGTATTCGCTGCCCCCCGAGGGGGCCCGGACCTCCCTTGGGGCGGCCCGGCGGGAGGTCTGACATGGCCCTGGACAAACCCTATCTCGGTGTGCCCGGCACCACCATCTTCGATGCCGACCAGTCGCGCAAGGGCTACTGGCTCAACCAGTTCTGCATGAGCCTGATGAAGGCGGGGAACCGCGAGCGCTTCAAGAAGGACGAGCGGGCCTACCTCGACGAATGGGCCATGACCGAGGATCAGAAGCAGGCCGTGCTCGACCGTGACCTCAACCGCTGCATCTCGCTGGGGGGCAACATCTATTTCCTGGCCAAGATCGGCGCCACCGACGGCAAGAGCTTCCAGCAGATGGCAGGCTCCATGACCGGCATGAGCGAAGACGACTACCGCCAGATGATGATCAATGGCGGCCGCGACCCGAAATGGGGAAGGACCTGAACACATGGCACGCATCACCGCATCGGTCTACACCTCGCACGTACCCGCCATCGGCGCCGCCCTCGACCTGGGCAAGACCCAGGAGCCGTACTGGCAGCCGGTGTTTGCCGGCTACGACTTCGGCAAGCAGTGGATGAAGGAACAGAAGCCGGACGTGGTCTTCCTGGTCTACAACGACCACGCCACCGCCTTCAGCCTGGACATCATTCCCACCTTCGCCATCGGCACGGCCGCGAGCTTCCAGCCGGCCGACGAGGGCTGGGGGCCCCGTCCGGTGCCGGTGGTGCAGGGCCACCCCGAGCTGGCCTCGCACATCGCGCACAGCGTCATCCAGCAGGACTTCGACCTGACCATCGTCAACCGCATGGACGTGGACCACGGTCTGACCGTGCCGCTCTCGCTCATGTGCGGCCCGCAGGACCCGGTGCAGGGCGCCTGGCCCTGCCCGGTGATCCCGTTTGCGGTCAATGTGGTGCAGTACCCGGTGCCCAGCGGCCGGCGCTGCTTCCAGCTGGGCCAGGCCATCCGCCGCGCCATCGAGAGCTTCGATGAAGACCTGAATGTGCAGATCTGGGGCACCGGCGGCATGAGCCACCAGCTGCAGGGCCCGCGCGCCGGACTCATCAACCGCGAGTTCGACAACGCCTTCCTCGACAAGCTGATTGCCGATCCCGAGGCGGCTGCCGCCATTCCCCACATCGACTATGTGCGCGAGGCCGGCAGCGAAGGCATCGAACTGGTGATGTGGCTGATTGCCCGCGGCGCCATGAGCGACGTGGGCGGCGGGCCTGACGCCCGGCCCCCGCGCGTGGCGCACCGCTTCTACCATGTGCCCGCCAGCAACACGGCGGTGGGCCACCTGATCCTGGAGAACACCTGACATGACTGACAAGACCATCAAAGTGGCGCTGGCCGGCGCCGGCGCCTTCGGCATCAAGCACCTGGACGGCATCCGGAACATTCCGGGTGTGGAGGTGATTTCCCTCGTCGGCCGCGAGCTCGACAAGACCCGTGAGGTGGCCGCGAAGTACGGCGTGGGTCATGTGACCACCGAGCTGTCGGAATCGCTGGCCCTGCCGGAGCTCGACGCCGTCATCCTGTGCACCCCCACCCAGATGCACGCCGAGCAGAGCGTGGCCTGCCTGAAGGCCGGCAAGCATGTGCAGGTGGAGATTCCCCTGGCCGACAGCCTGGCCGGCGCACAGGCCGTGGTCGACCTGCAGAAGCAGACCGGTCTGGTGGCCATGTGCGGCCACACCCGCCGCTTCAACCCCAGCCACCAGTACGTGCACCAGCGCATCCAGCGCGGCGAATTCAACATCCAGCAGATGGATGTGCAGACCTACTTTTTCCGCCGCACCAACACCAATGCCCTGGGCCAGCCGCGCAGCTGGACCGACCACCTGCTGTGGCACCACGCCGCGCACACGGTCGACCTGTTCGCCTACCAGTGCAACAGCCCGATCGTGGCGGCCCATGCCATGCAGGGGCCGATCCACCCGAATCTGGGCATCGCCATGGACATGAGCATCCAGCTCAAGGCCGCCAGCGGCGCGCTGTGCACGCTGAGTCTGAGCTTCAACAACGATGGGCCGCTGGGCACCTTTTTCCGGTACATCGGCGACACCGCGACCTACATCGCGCGTTACGACGACCTGTTCACCGGCAAGGACGAGAAGATCGATGTGAGCCAGGTGGACGTGAGCATGAATGGCATCGAGCTGCAGGACCGCGAGTTCTTTGCCGCCATCCGCGAAGGCCGCGAACCCAATGCCAGCGTGGGCCGGGTGTTCGACTGCTACCGCGTGCTGCACCAGCTGGAGCAGCAGCTGGACCAGCAGGGCTGAGCCTCATGCAGCAGCGCCTGCTGGGTCCGTTCGAGGTCTCGGCCATCGGCCTGGGCTGCATGAACATCTGTCATGCCTACGGAGCGCCGGTGGACGACGCGCAGGTCGAGCGCCTGCTGCTGACCGCGCTCGACCACGGTGTGACCCACTTCGACACCGCTGCCCTCTACGGATTCGGCACCAGTGAACATGCGGTGGGCCGTGTGCTGGCTGCTCACCGCAGCCGCTTCACCCTGGCCAGCAAGTGCGGCATGCAGGGCGAAGATCTCAAGGGCGACGGCCGTCAGGTCCGTGTGATCGACGGCCGCCCCGAGACCCTGCGAGCCACCTGCGAAGCCGCCCTGCAGCGCCTGCGCACCGATGTGATCGACCTGTACTACCTGCACCGCTGGGACCGGCAGGTGCCCATCGAGGACAGCGTGGGTGCGCTGGCCGATCTGGTGCGGGCCGGCAAGATCCGGGCCATCGGCCTGAGCGAGGTGTCGGCGCCTACGCTGCACCGGGCGCATGCGGTGCACCCGATTGCTGCGTTGCAGACCGAGTACTCGCTGTGGACCCGCAACCCCGAGATCGCGGTGCTGCAGGCCTGCCGCGAGCTGGGCGTGAGTTTCGTGGCCTTCAGCCCAGTGGGCCGGGGTTTTCTGGCCGGTCCGGTCGATCCGGCCGGCTTCGATGCCAAGGACATCCGCCGCAGCATGCCGCGTTTTGCCGGCTCGCACTGGCAGGCCAACCAGGCCTTGCTGATCGGCTACCAGGCCCTGGTCCGCGAGGTCGGTTGCACGCCGGCCCAGCTGGCCCTGGCCTGGCTGCTGCAGCGCGGCCCCGACATCCTGCCCATTCCGGGCACTGCCCGGGTGGAGCATCTGCTGGACAACCTGGGTGCCGATGGTGTGGCGCTGGATGCCGGCGTGATGGACCGTCTGGAGCGGCTGTTCGGCCCGGGAGCTGTCAGCGGTGACCGCTACGGCGAGCAGGCCCGGGCCGAAGTGGACACCGAACAGATCTGAGCGGATTCAGCGCCGCAGCGCGTGCGCGAGTTGTTCGGCGAGAAGCTGCAGGGCCCTGTGGTCGGGATCGGTGCGTGCGATCTCCACGCAGGCATCGAGACATTGCAGGGCTTCGCGGGTCTGCCCGATGTCCCGCAGGCATTCACCCATGCGCAGCAAGGGCGCGGGTGATCGGCCTGCCATGGCGACGCAGCAGGCATAAACCCCCAGGGCGTGAGTGGGTCGACCCAGGCGATGCAGGCAGTTGGCCAGTTGCCAGTGAGAAGCGGGATCCTCTGGGGCGATGCGTACCAGTTGTGTGACCAATGGCAAGACTCGAACCCAATCACCCTGTTCTGCCCATTCGTCGATGGCGTGTTGCAGCGCGGTGGTCTCAGTCATGGGGTCACAGACCCGTTGCAACACTCAACCCGATGGTCACTGCAACCCCGCCCAGTGCGCTGGCAAGCGTGGACGCCGCACCAGAAGACGGGCATCCCGCCTGCGCCATCAGCGTTGCAATGGCATGGGCCGTGCGGCCGGCCAAAGAGCCTGCGTCTTCGTCGGGCAGCAGATGGGCCGGGCACAGATGGGCCTGATGGATCATGGAGACTGGGTCGTGGCCCATCGCGGCATGTCGCTGAGCCTCTTTGAGCAGCAGGTCGGTGGCGTTGCCCAGACTGTCCAGCGTCGCATTCGGCAGTACCTGTCGGACGCACCCCAGCAGCACGTCTTGTACCGTTGCAGTGACCTGGGTCAGCTGGTGTGCGGTGTCGCTGACATTGCCAGCTGCCCAGCCGTGGTGGGTTGAGTCACAACCGGACGCTGTGGCGGGGGCATCGTCCTGCAGCACACGCAGCGCCACCCACCACACCATGCTGACGGCAGCTGCAGTTCCCAGGGCCGTCCCGGCCATCACCTTCAGGTCCGGCCACTTGAGGGCCGGGCTGTCAACCGGCGATGGGTCGGGCATGTCATGGGGATTGTCGGCGGGTGAGGCGGTGATCACAGGCGCTCGAAAGCAGGCGCGGATGCCATGGCTCAAACGGTTCATGGAGAGTCCTTTGCAACGGGATGGGTGAAAGACGACACCCGCCTGGGTCGCGTCGATGGCGAGTTTGGTTGCATGACTTTTTCATGATTGACATTCGTCATCACCTGCTGCGGTCCGGCAAGGTCCTGACCGACGAAAAAAAGGCTGCTCATTGAGCAGCCTGGGTTCTGGCCTTGGACCCGCCAACATAGGCGGTGAGGTCAGAGCGAGTCGATGAAGCTGCGCAGCTTGTCGCTGCGGCTCGGGTGCTTGAGCTTCCGCACCGCCTTGCTCTCGATCTGGCGGATGCGCTCGCGGGTCACGTCGAACTGCTTGCCCACCTCTTCCAGCGTGTGGTCGGTGGACATCTCGATGCCGAAGCGCATGCGCAGCACCTTGGCTTCGCGGGGGGTGAGGCTGTCCAGGATTTCCTTGACCACTTCCCGCAGGCCGGCCTGCATGGCGGCTTCGATGGGGGCGGTGTTGGCCTGATCCTCGATGAAGTCGCCCAGGTGCGAATCGTCGTCGTCGCCGATGGGGGTTTCCATCGAGATCGGCTCCTTGGCGATCTTCATGATCTTGCGGATCTTGTCCTCGGGCATCTCCATCTTCTCGGCCAGGATGGATGCATCGGGCTCGAAGCCGAACTCCTGCAGGTGCTGGCGGCTGATGCGGTTCATCTTGTTGATGGTCTCGATCATGTGCACCGGAATGCGGATGGTGCGCGCCTGGTCGGCGATCGAGCGGGTGATGGCCTGGCGGATCCACCAGGTGGCGTAGGTCGAGAACTTGTAGCCGCGGCGGTATTCGAACTTGTCCACCGCCTTCATCAGGCCGATGTTGCCTTCCTGGATCAGGTCCAGGAACTGCAGGCCCCGGTTGGTGTACTTCTTGGCGATGGAAATCACCAGGCGCAGGTTGGCCTCGATCATTTCCTTCTTGGCATCGCGCGAGGTCGACTCGCCCTGGTTCATCCGCTTGTGGATGTCCTTGAGGTGGGCCAGCGGCACCACGACGCTGTTCTGGATCTCGATCAGGCCCTTCTGGAGTTCCTGCACCGGCGGGATGTTGCGCTCCAGCACCGTGCTCCAGGACTTGCCGGCAGCGGCCTGCTTTTCCACCCACTTCAGGTTGAGCAGGTTGTCGGGGAAGTCGGCGATGAACTTCTCCTGCGGCATGCCGCACTTGTCCACGATGATGCGGCGCAGCTCGCGCTCCTTCTTGCGCACCTCGTCGACCTGGGCCCGCAGCGTGCTGCACAGCTTCTCGATGGCCTTGGCCGTGAAGCGGATGGTCATCAGCTTCTCGGTCAGGGCCTGCTGGGTCTTGATGTAGCTGGCGCTGCCGTAGCCTTCCTTGTCGTAGATCTTGTGCAGCTTCTCGAACAGCGAGCGCATGGCGTCGAAGCGCTCCAGCGCCTCGCGCTTGAGTTCCTCGAGCTTGCGGGTCAGTGCCTTGGAGCCGCCCTTGCCGTCGTCGTCGTCGGCCTCGTCGTAGTCGTCGAAGTCTTCTTCGGCCACGTAGTCGTCGGCTTCGTCGGCGTCGGCGAAACCGTCGACCACGGTGGAGATGACCACCTTGCCTTCACGGATCTCCTCGGCCATGGTGAGGATCTCGGCGATGGTCGCCGGGCTCTCGCTGATGGCCGCCATCATGTCGTTGAGGCCACCCTCGATGCGCTTGGCGATCTCGATCTCGCCCTCGCGGGTGAGCAGTTCCACCGTGCCCATCTCGCGCATGTACATGCGCACCGGGTCGGTGGTGCGGCCGAATTCGCTGTCGACCGTGGAGAGGGCGGCTTCGGCTTCCTCTTCGGCTTCTTCCTCGGTGGCGGCGGTGGGGCCGGTGTTGTTCAGCAGCAGGGTCTCGGCGTCCGGCGTCTGCTCGTAGACGGCCACACCCATGTCGTTGAGCAGGGAGACGACGACCTCCAGGGTCTCGGCCTCGACCAGCTTGTCGGGCAGGTGGTCGTTGATCTCGCCGTGGGTCAGGTAACCGCGGGTCTTGCCCAGCTTGATCAGGGTCTTGAGGCGTTCGCGGCGGCTGCGGGCTTCCTCTTCGGACAGGACGGTCTCGTCCAGGCCGAACTCCTTCATCAGCGCGCGCTCCTTCGCCTTGCTGATCTTCATGCGCAGCGGCTTGACCTTTTCGGTCGGCTGCGCGTCGCCGGTGGTGACTTCCTCCACCACCTCTTCGGTCAGATCCTCTTCGATGTCGCTCAGATCGGCGTCGTCCAGGTCGGACTCTTCCTTGCCTGCCTTGGGCTTGCGGCCCCGCTTGGCGGCCGGCTTGTCGGCTGCTGCCGGAGCGGCGGCCTTGGCAGGGCGGCCGGGCTTCTTCTTGGCCGCAGGGGCCGCGGCTTCTTCCAGCAGGGTGTCTTCCACGACCTCGGCCTTGGCCTTGCGGGCCGTGGTGGTCTTGGCGGGAGCGGCCTTGGCCGCAGCCTTGGCAGGCGGTTTTGTCGTCACAGCAGATGCTTTCTTCGGCGGAGTCGCCGGGGCTGCCACGGCAGCGGCCTTGCGGGCGGGTTTGGGACTGGCGACAACGGGCGCACTCGACTTCTTCGCGGGCATGGACACCTCAAAAAAACGTCAACAGGAACCGGCAGACTCAGACCTCAAACGCCGGCGGGCCGCCACAGCGGACTCGTCAGGGATGGGGTGAGCACACGATCCGCCCACACGACCCGGCGTCAACCGGTGGTGGCGGGCCTGCAAGCTGGTGGGGCGAACATTTGGTGTGCAGTCCTTGCGGGGAGTGCCGGGGCCCTGGGGGCGCCCGGTTGGCCAGGAAGTGTTTCCATGCAGCCCCGTTCTAGGGGCCAGGCCGTTGCCGGAGGTGCTGCTGTCGCGCTTGCGGTGCAAGATTCGGATTATACCGGCGTGCCGCTGAGCAGGGCCTGCAGCATGGCATTGACGCGGCGGTATTCCTCCAGGGCGCCGGTGTCGCCGGCGGCCACCCGATCGGCCAGGGTGCGGGCCTCGGCCTCCAGAAAGTCGCGCCGCAGCAGCTGCATCACACCGGCCAGCTCGGCCACTTCGGTCTGGGCATCGTTGCCGGCCGTGGCCTGTTCCACCTGCGCACACACGTAGGCCTCGTGGGCATGCCCGCGCAGGGCTTCGCGCAGGGCGGCCCAGGGCTGCGGACCATGTTCGTGCAGCTGGGCTTCCAGCCAGGCGAACACCGGGCCATGGGGTGCATCCAGCATGCCCAGCCGCTGGTGGTCGTCGGCCGAGAGGGTGTCCCACACGTGGGCGTTGGCCAGCAGCAGGCCCACGGCGCGGTCGGCCCGGCTGGCAATGCCGCGCCGCTGGCCC
>NZ_OY288136.1 GCF_958439165.1 uncultured Hydrogenophaga sp.
CCCGCCACGTGACCGCACGCCGGCGGGCGCATCTTCATTCGTCCGTCAGGAGACCCCCATGTCCGTTCCCTTCCGGCTGGCCGCCGTTGCGGCCGCCTGTTCGCTCGCCAGTGCCACCGCCCACGCACAGGCAGAAGCCCCCCAGCGCGAGCTGGGCACCGTCACCATCACCGGCGGGCAGCCCACCTCGCTGCCCACCCAGATCCCCACCACCATCGAAGGCGTCACGGCCGAGCAGATCCAGCGCAGCATCAACGCCACCGACAGCCAGGACGCCCTGAAGTACCTGCCCAGCCTGCTGGTGCGCAAGCGCTACATCGGCGACTACAACCATGCGGTGCTGTCCACCCGCGCCTCCGGTACCGGCAATCCGGCCCGTTCGATGGTCTATGCCGACGGCATCCTGCTGTCCAACTACCTGGGCAATGGCCCGACCAACGCCCCGCGCTGGATGCTGGTGGCCCCCGAGGAGATCGACCGGGTCGACGTGCTGTACGGCCCGTTCTCGGCCGCCTACCCCGGCAACTCGGTGGGCGCGGTGGTGGACTACGTCACCCGCATGCCCAAGTCCTTCGAGGCCCACGGCAAGGTCAGCTTCCAGCACCAGCCCTTCAAGCTCTACAACACCGACGACACCAACAACGGCTACCAGATCGGTGCCTCGGCCGGCAACAAGGCGGGTGACTGGTCGTGGTTCTTCAGCCTGACCCACACCCGCAGCGAAGGCCAGCCGCTGACCTTTGCCACCCGCACCCTGGCCCAGGGTACGGTCGGTGCCGCAGGCACGCCGGTGACCGGCGCGGTGCTCGAGCTGGACCGCACCAACAACCCCTGGTACCTGCTGGGCACCGGCACCGAATACACCACCACCCAGAATGTCTTCAAGCTCAAGCTGGCTTACGACATCAGCGCCTCCCTCAAGGCGCAGTACACCCTGGGCCTGTGGAACAACCGGGCCGACGGCAAGGCGGCCACCTACCTGCGCGACGCCGCGGGCAACCCGGTCTACAGCGGCACGGTCAACATCGCCGGCCGCAGCTTCAACCTCAACGGCGCCGCCCCGCTGTTCGGCCAGACCCGCGAGGACATCACCCATGTGATGCATGGCTTCTCGCTCAAGACCCAGACCCAGGGAACCTGGGACTGGGCGGCCTCGGTGAGCCAGTACGACTACGCCACCGACGAGCTGCGCCGCAACACCACCGTGCTGCCCGGCGCCTTCACCGGCGGTGCCGGCACCATCGTCGACAGCGACGGCACCGGCTGGACCACCCTGGACCTGCGCGGCACCTGGCGGCCGCAGGGCATCGGTGGCCAGCACATCGTCGACATGGGCGTGCAGCGTGACCACTACACCCTGCGCACCCGCGACAACGCCACCACCAACTGGATCACCGGCGCACCCGGCGCGCTGACCGCCGCCTTCGGTGGCGACAGCACCCTGACCAGCCTGTGGGCCCAGGACACCTGGCGCCTGGCCCAGGGCTGGAAGGCCGTGCTGGGTGGCCGGCTGGAGAACTGGCAGACCGACAAGGGTTACCGCAGCAACGGCACCGCCTCGGTGGCCTATGCCGAACGCTCGGAGAACTACTTCTCGCCCAAGGCGGCGCTGTCCTGGCAGGCGGCCCCGCAGTGGGTGCTCAAGGCCTCGACCGGTCGCGCCATCCGCGTGCCCACGGTGGCCGAGCTGTACCAGGGCGGCGTGAACAACCTGGGCCAGACCACGCTGAACGACCCCAACCTGCGGCCGGAAAAATCCTGGACCACCGAACTGACCGCCGAGCGCGACCTGGGCAACGGCCTGCTGCGCTTCACCGGTTTCTTCGAGCGCACCCAGGACGCTCTGTACTCGCAGACCAATGTCTTCACCAACGTGACCAACATCCAGAACGTGGACCGCATCCGCACCCAGGGTCTGGAAGTGGCCTACCAGGCCAACGATGTGTTCACGCGCGGCATCGATCTGCTGGGCAGCGTCACCTGGGCCGATTCCAAGGTCACCCGCAACGACAAGTTCCCGGCCAGCGTGGGCAAGCGCCAGATCCGGGTGCCCGAATGGCGGGCCAGCGGAGCCGTGACCTGGCGGCCGGACGACCGCTGGAGCTACACCTTCGGCGCCCGGTACAGCGGCGAGCAGTTCAGCACCCTGGACAACAGCGACATCAACGGCTTTGCCTACACAGCCGCGAGCCGCTACTTCACCACCGACCTGCGCGTGACCTACAAGGTCTCGCCCAAGAGCACCCTGGCCTTCGGCATCGACAACCTGAACAACTACCAGTACTGGGCCTTCCACCCGTACCCGCAGCGCACCTTCCACCTCGAATTCAAGACCAGCCTGTGAGAAAGCCCGCCATGAACATCCGCTCCACCTCCCGCTCTGTTTCCCGATCCGTTTCCCTATGTGCCGTCCTGGCGCTGAGCAGCGCCGCTGCCCTGGCCCATGTGACCCTGGAGCAGCAGCAGGCTGCCCCCGGTGCCCGCTACAAAGCGGTGCTGAAGGTCACGCATGGCTGCAGCGGTTCGCCCACCCTGGTGGTGGACGTGACCCTGCCGCCCGGCGTGCGCGGCGCACGTCCCATGCCCAAGGCCGGCTGGAAGCTCGAAGTGCTGCGCGAGCCGCTGGCCAAGCCTTACCAGAGCCATGGCCGGACCATCACCGAGGACGCCACCCGCATCCGCTGGACCGCACGCACGCCGGACGACGCGCTGGCGTCGGCCCACTACGACGAGTTCGTGGTGGTGGCGTCCCTGCCCGATCAGCCCGGCACGCTTTACTGGCCGGTGACGCAGCTGTGCGAGCGTGGTCGTCTGGACTGGACCGAGGTCCCCGGCCCGGGCCGCAGCGCGGACGTGCTCACCTCGCCGGCAGCCGTGCTGGAAGTTCGTTGAATGAACACGGTTCCGTGAGGACTTGTTGCGGACGGATACCCACAATCCGTCCCACCTGACCGATGGGGTCCGGCAGCCGGGGTGGCAACACCCGGGCTGCCGGTTTCATCGGGCAGGGGGTCAAGTCCCGGAGCGGATCGGCGGACCGCTCCATTGAACGGGGTGATGCGGCAGGCTTGTGCTTGCCCCATCACCCCGCTTTTTTTCAGTCCACCCGTGCGCCCGAGGTCTTGACCACGGCCGCCCACTTGGTGATCTCCGACTGGATCATGCTGGCGAACTCGGCCGGCGTGTTGCCGCCCGGAATGGCGCCCTGGGCCAGCAGCCGTTCCTTCACCGCCGGGCTGTTGAGCGCCTTGGCGGTTTCCTGCTGGATCCGGCCCACGATGTCGGCCGGCGTGCCGGCCGGTGCCAGCAGCCCGAACCAGGAACTGGCCTCGAAGCCGGGCAGGTTGCCGGCCTCGGCCACGGTGGGCACATCGGGCAGGGCGGTCGAGCGCACCGCGCTGGTCACCGCGAAGGCCTTCAGGTTGCCGGCCTGGATGTGCGGCATGGCCGATGGCAGGTTGTCGAACATCACGTCCATGGCACCGGCCAGCATGTCGGTCATGGCCGGACCGGAGCCCCGGTAGGGAATGTGGGTCATGAAGATGCCGTTGCGCGACTTGAACAGCTCCCCCGCCAGGTGGATGGAGGTGCCGTTGCCGCTGGACGCCATGTTGAGCTTGCCCGGGTTGGCCTTGGCGTAGCGCACGAAGTCGGCCACGGTGTTGATGCCCAGGGCCTTGGCCCGCTGGGTGTTCATGATCATCACGTTGGGCACGCCAGCCACCAGCGTGACCGGCACGAAGTCCTTCTGCGGGTCGTAGGGCAGCTTGGCGTACAGCGCCTTGTTGATGCCGTGGGTGCCCACCGTGCCCATGAGCAGGGTGTAGCCGTCGCCGGGCGATTTGGCCACGATCTCGGCCCCGATGTTGCCGCCGGCGCCGGCCCGGTTGTCCACCACGAAGCTCTGGCCCAGGGCCTTGCTCAGCTCCGGGGCGATCACGCGGGCCAGGATGTCGGTGGTGCCACCGGGTGCGAACGGCACCACGATGCGCACCGGTTTGGCGGTGGGCCAGGCTCCCTGGGCCAGCGCGGACATGGGCAGGGCGGCCGAAAGGCCGAGTGCTCCGAAAGCGCCCAGCACCTGGCGGCGGGAAGTGGAACGGGTCATGGTCTGTCTCCTGTTGTTGTGGACGAAAAAAAGCCGCCCCAAGGGGCGGCCTGTGCAGTCTTCAGCGCATGGCGCAGGTCAGTCAGCGAACTGGCCGGCAGCGTCGATGACGGCCTTGAGCTTCTTGACCTGGTCGCCCACGAAGGCCTTGTGGCCTTCCGGGGTGACGCGGTTGTCGGTCACCACCAGGGCGCCGAGGTCTTCCTGCTTCTTGATGAACTCGGGATCCTTCAGGGCCACCTTCAGGGCGTCGTTGAGCTTCTTGGCCACGTCCGGCGGGGTGCCCTTGGGGGCGTACAGGCCGTGCCAGATGGTCAGGTTGAAGTCCTTCAGACCCATTTCCTGCAGGGTCGGGTAGTCCTTGAGCAGCTTGTGCTTGGACAGCGGCTTGGCGGTGGTCACGGCGAAGGCCTTCACACGGCCGCCTTCGATCTGGGCGGTGGTGTTGGTGGTCTGGTCGCACATCACGTCGACCTGGCCGCCGATGAGGTCGTTCATGGCCGGGCCGGTGCCACGGTAGGCAATGGTGGTCATGGACTTGTCGAGCTTCACGGCCGACTGCCACATCAGGCCGCACAGGTGCGAGGCGGAACCCAGACCGGCGTGCGCCAGGTTCAGCTTGCCGCCGTTGGCGCGGATGTAGGCCTCGAAGTCGCGGTAGGTGTTGGCCGGCAGCTGCGGCTTGCCCAGCAGGGTCATGGGCACGTCGTTGATCATGCCCAGGAACTCGAAGTCCTCCATGGGCTTGAACTGCTGCTTGCGGTACAGGCTGGTGGTGGCGGCCATGCCGATGTGCCAGACCAGCAGGGTGTAGCCGTCCGGCGTGGCGCGCGCGACCTTGGTGCCGGCGATGGTGCCGCCGGCGCCGGCCGCGTTCTCCACCACGATGTTGGCGCCGCCCAGGGGCTTGCGCATGGCCTCGGCCAGCTGGCGTGCGACCAGGTCGGTCGGGCCGCCGGCAGCGAATGGCACCACGAAGGTGATGGGCTTGTTCGGGAAGGCCTGGGCCTGTGCGCCGACCGACACGGCAGCCGTCAGGGCCAGGGCGAGGAGTTTCTTCATGTGCTGTCTCCGCAAGGTGAGGGGGTGAGGAGCGCGGATGGTATTCCGCACTACCGCTCCCCCGTATCGCGGGAAACACGTAGCGTGGGGTCTTTCCGGGCTTGTCTGCTGGAAAACCCCGATGCCCGGGCCGTCACTGGTAGCTGCGGGCGTCCTCGATCACCTTGCCGTCGTTGGGCAGGCTGCCCGGGGCGACCAGTTCCACCTCGGCGCGCAGTTTGGTGACGTCGCGCACGGCGGCTTCCAGGCCGGCCCGCAGGCTGTCGTCGCCGGCAGCGGTTTCCACCCGCAGGCACATGTGGTCGTTGGCCATCTCCCCGCTGACCACCAGCCGGGCGCGGCCCACCTGGGGGAAGCGGCGGGCCACGTCGGCCACCTGCCCCGGGTGCACGAACATTCCGCGCACCTTGGTGGTCTGGTCGGCCCGGCCCATCCAGCCCTTGATGCGCGGCGCGGTGCGGCCGGTGGGGCAATGGCCCGGCAGCACGGCGGACAGGTCGCCGGTGCCGAAGCGGATGAGGGGGTAATCGGGGTTGAGGGTGGTCACCACCAGCTCGCCCACCTCGCCCTCGGGCACCGGGTCGCCGGTGCCGGGGCGGACGATCTCCACGATCACGCCTTCATCCAGCACCAGCCCCTGGCGGGCGGCGGTCTCGTAGGCCACCAGGCCCAGGTCGGCGGTGGCGTAGGTCTGGAACACCTCCACGCCCTGTTCGCGGAACCAGGCGGTCAGGCTGGGCGGGCAGGCTTCGCCACCGACCGAGGCGCGGGTCATGCTGCGGATGTCGGCGCCGGTCTCCACCGCCTTCTCCAGCAGGATGCGCAGGAAGCTGGGTGTGCCGGTGTAGGCGTCCGGGCGCAGCTCTGCCATCGCCTGCAGCTGCTGTTCGGTCTGCCCGGTGCCGGCCGGGAACACGGTGCAGCCCACGGCCAGCGCGCCGGCCTCCAGGATGAAGGCGCCCGGTGTCATGTGGTAGCTGAAGGCGTTGTGCACCAGGTGCCCGCTGCGGAAGCCGGCCGCGAACAGGGCGCGCCCGGTGCGCCAGTAGTCGCGCGCCGTGCCTTCGGGTTCGTAGATGGGGCCGGGTGACGCAAAGATGCGCTGCATCTTCGGGCCGCGCACCACGGCGGCGAACCCGCCGAAGGCATCGGTGGAACGCAGCGCCTTCTGGCGCTCCAGCAGCTCGCTCTTGCGGGTGACCGGCAGACGGGCCAGGGCGGCGCGGCTGGTCACGCCGGCCGCGTCCACGCCCTGGAGGATCTCGCCGAAAGCCGCGCTGCGCGCCTGCGCATGGGCCACCTGCAGGGCCAGCGCGGCCATCTGTTCGGCCTCGCGCTGGTCGGCGCTGCGCGTCTCCAGCCCGTCAAAGAATTCGCTCATGAATGGATTCCGGTGAGAAGTGAGGGGGTCAGGCCAGCCAGCGCTTGCGGCGCTTGTAGCTCTTCACGTCCTTGAACGACTTGCGCTCGCCCCCGCCCATGCCGAGGTAGAACTCCTTGACGTCCTCGTTGTTGCGCAGGTCGGCAGCGGCGCCGTCCATGACGATGCGGCCGCTTTCCATGATGTAGCCGTAGTCGGCGTACTTCAGGGCCATGTTGGTGTTCTGTTCGGCCAGCAGGAAGGTCACGCCCTCCTTCTGGTTGAGATCCTTCACGATCTCGAACACCTCTTCCACGATCTGCGGGGCCAGGCCCATGGAGGGCTCGTCGAGCAGCACCACGTTGGGGTTGGCCATGAGGGCGCGGCCGATGGCGCACATCTGCTGCTCGCCGCCGGAGGTGTAGGCGGCCTGGCTGGTGCGGCGGGTCTTGAGGCGCGGGAAGTAGGTGTAGACCTTCTCCAGGTTGCGCGCCACCTCGGCCTTGTCCTTGCGGGTGTAGCTGCCGGTCATGAGGTTTTCCTCGATGCTCAGGTGGGCAAAGCAGTGCCGGCCTTCCATGACCTGCACCACGCCCCGCTGCACCAGATCTGCCGGCGTGAGGTGCTCGATGCGCTCGCCCCGCAGCTCGACGCTGCCCTTGGTGACCTCGCCGCGCTCGGCCTTGAGCAGGTTGGAGATGGCACGCAGCGTGGTGGTCTTGCCGGCACCGTTGCCGCCCAGGATGGCCGCGATCTGGCCCTGTGCGACGGTCAGCGAGACCCCTTTGAGCACCAGGATCACATGGTTGTAGATGACCTCGATGCCGTTGACGTGGATGACGGGTTGCGGTGTGCTCATGAACATTCCTTCGGGACCATAGGTCAGGGCAGCGCGCCGCCCTGACCTATGACCCGCGCGCCGGAGCGCGCGGGGGTGGATCAGGACTGGCAGTCCTGGCCGGTGCGGCGGGTCAGCTTCTTCTCGGCGGCGTACTTGTCGGCAGCGGCCTTGACCATCGGCTTGATGATCTGCTCATCGGCCTGCAGCCAGTCGCTGCTGAAGACCCACTTGCTGCCGTCCCAGGTGTGGATGCGGGCCCAGTTGGCGCCCACGTGGTCCTGGCAGCTGGTCGACACCGGACGCAGCACGTTCTTGAAGCCGAGCGCGTCCAGCTTGGGCTGGGTCAGGTTGAGGTTCTCGTAACCCCAGCGGGCCTGCTCGCCGGTCATGACCTTGCCCTTGCCGAAGCGTTCCTGGGCGGCGCGCACGCCTTCCACGGCGAACATGGCGCTGATCAGGCCGCGCATGTAGAGCACTTCACCCACTTCGTCCTTCGGACCGGTGCCCTGGCCCTTGTCGTGCAGCTTGGCGATGACTTCCTTGGCGATGTCCGAACCCTTCTCGGTGCCGTGCTGCATGGTGATGGCGTTGTAGCCCTTGGCTCCGGCGCCGATGTCCTTCACATCGGGTTCGGCACCGGCCCACCACACGCCATAGATCTTCTCGCGCGGGTAACCGGTGGCCTGGGCTTCCTTCAGCAGGGTGGAGTTCATGACACCCCAGCCCCAGTTGATGACGTAGTCCGGGCGGTCGCGGCGGATCTGCAGCCAGGTGGCCTTCTGCTCCACGCCGGGGTGCGGCACCGGCAGCAGGCTCAGCTGGTAGCCGTGCATGGCAGCGCGCTCCTGCAGCGGCGGAATGGCTTCCTTGCCGAACGGGCTGTCGTGGTAGACCAGGGCGATCTTCTTGCCCTTGAGCTTGTCGAGTCCGCCTTCCTTCTTGCCGATGTGCTGGATGATCACGTCGGCCGCCTGCCAGTAGGTGCCGGCAATCGGGAAGTTCCACTTGAACACGCCGCCGTCGGCGGACTCGCTGCGGCCGTAGCCGGCGGTGATCAGCGGGATCTTGTCGATCGGTGCCTTCTCGGTCAGGGCGAAGGTGATGCCGGTCGACAGCGGCTGGAACACGGTGGCGCCGCCATTCTTGCCCTTCAGACGCTCATAGCACTCCACGCCGCGGTCGGTGGCGTAGCCGGTCTCGCACTCTTCCCAGCTGACCTTCACGCCGTTGATGCCGCCACGCGCATTGGTGAGCTTGAGGTAGTCCACATAGCCGTTGGCAAACGGCACGCCGTTGGGGGCGTAGGGGCCGGTGCGGTAGACCAGCGCCGGGAAGAACTGCTCCTTGGCCTGGGCCGTGGCAGTCGCGGGGATCAGGGTGGCCGACAAGGCGGCGCAAGCCACCGAGACGGACAGAACCAGGTTTTGCACTTTCATCGCTTGTCTCCTTAGGAAAGGTTCTTCACTCACACACACAAAAACGGGATCAATGCGGGAACGGCCAGAGTCGCAGCTTCTGCTTCGCCGTGCTCCACAGCTTGGCCAGACCGTGCGGCTCGACGATCAGGAACCACACGATCAGCGCACCGAAGATCATGAATTCGGTGTGCGAGATGGCGGCAGTGGAGATGGTCACGCCCACCAGGTTGCCCAGCGCGGGCAGGAACTGGTTGAGGAAGATGGGCAGCACCACGATGAAGGCCGCGCCGAAGAAGCTGCCCATGATGGAACCCATGCCGCCGATGATCACCATGAACAGCAGCTGGAACGACCGGTCGATGGAGAAGGCCGCCGGTTCCCAGGAGCCCAGGTGGACGAAGCCCCACAGGCCGCCGGCCACGCCGATGATGAAGCTGCTCACCGCAAACGCGCTGAGCTTGGCGTACATGGGCCGGATGCCGATGACGGCAGCCGCCACGTCCATGTCGCGGATGGCCATCCACTCGCGGCCGATGGCCGAGCGGACCAGGTTCTTGGCCAGCAGCGCGAACACCACCACGAAGCCCAGGCAGAACAGGTACTTCTCGTGCGGGGTGTTGATGGTCCAGCCCATGACCGACAGGTTGGACACCGACACCGAACCCGAGGAGGCATTGTTGGTGAACCAGCCGATGCGCAGGAAGGCCCAGTCGCAGAAGAACTGTGCGGCCAGCGTGGCCACCGCCAGGTAGAGGCCCTTGACCCGCAGGCTGGGGATGCCGAAGAACATGCCCACCAGCGTGGCGAAGAAGCCGCCGGACAGCAGTGCCACGATCAGCGGCATGCCTTCGATCCGCACGAAGGTGTTGTAGGCCATGTAGGCGCCCACCGCCATGAAGGCGCCCGAGCCCAGCGAGATCTGGCCGCAGTAGCCCACCAGGATGTTCACCCCGATGGCGGCCAGCGACAGGATCAGGAACGGGATCAGGATGGCCCTGAACATGTACTCGTCCACCAGCAGCGGGATGCCGACGAAGGCGAAGGCGATCAGGGCCAGGATGACCCAGCGGTCCTGCGCGATCGGGAAGATCTGCTGGTCGGTGCGGTAGGAGGTCTTGAACTGACCGTTTTCTCTGTAGAACATGTTCTTCTCTCCTTACACGCGGTCGATGATCTTTTCGCCGAACAGACCCTGCGGCCGGAACAGCAGGAACACCAGGGCCAGCACATAGGCGAACCAGATCTCGATGCCGCCGCCCACATACGGGCCGAGATAGACCTCGGAGAGCTTCTCCCCCACGCCGATGATCAGCCCGCCGATGATGGCGCCCGGCACCGAGGTGAGGCCGCCCAGGATGATCACGGGCAGCGCACGCAGCGCCACGGTGGTCAGCGAGAACTGCACGCCCAGCTTGGAGCCCCAGATGATGCCGGCCACCAGGGCGGTGATGCCGGCCACGAACCACACGATCACCCAGATGCGGTTGAGCGGGATGCCGATGGATTGCGCGGCCTGGTGGTCGTCGGCCACGGCGCGCAGGGCGCGACCGGTGGAGGTCTTCTGGAAGAACAGCGAGAGCACGGCCACCAGCAGGGCGGCCACGCAGGCGGCGTACACGTCTTCCAGGTTGATCAGGATGCCGCCCTCGAACACCGTGTCGAACAGGAAGATCGGGTCCTTGGGCATGCCCACGTCGATCTGGTAGATGTCGGAGCCGAAGATGGTCTGGCCCAGGCCGTCGAGGAAGTAGGTGATGCCCAGCGTGGCCATGAGCAGCGTCACGCCCTCCTGGTTGACCAGGTGGCGCAGCACGAACCGTTCGATGCACCAGGCCAGCACCGCCATGAGGGCCGCTGCCAGCATGAAGGCAATGATGTTGCCCACCAGCTTGTTCTCCAGCCCCAGCCAGCCGGGCACCCACTCGGAGAAGCGGGCCATGGCCAGTGCGGCGAACAGCACCATGGCGCCCTGCGCAAAGTTGAACACCCCCGAGGCCTTGAAGATGAGCACGAAGCCCAGGGCCACCAGGGAATAGAGCATGCCGGCCATCAGGCCGCCGATGAGAGCTTCAAGAAAGAAAGCCATGTCGTGGTCCTCCGGCTTCAGTGGGAAGTGCCGAGGTAGGCGCTGATGACCTCCTCGTTGCTGCGCACCTGTTCGGGGGTGCCGTCGCCGATCTTCTTGCCGTAGTCCAGCACCACGACCCGGTCGGAGATGTCCATGACCACGCCCATGTCGTGCTCGATCAGCACGATGGTGGTGCCGAACTCGTCGTTCACGTCCAGGATGAAGCGGCTCATGTCCTGCTTCTCTTCCAGGTTCATGCCGGCCATGGGCTCGTCGAGCAGCAGCACCTCGGGCTCCATGGCCAGGGCGCGGCCCAGGTCGACCCGTTTCTGCAGGCCGTAGGGCAGGGTGCCCACCGGGGTCTTGCGGAAGGCCTGGATCTCCAGGAAGTCGATGATGCGTTCGACGAAGGCCCGGTGCTCTTCCTCTTCCTTCTGCGCGCCACCGATGCCGAAGGGGTTGCGGAACGCCTGGGCCAGCAGGCCGCTCTTCACCCGCAGGTTGCGCCCGCTCATCAGGTTGTCGATCACGCTCATGCCCTTGAACAGCGCCAGGTTCTGGAAGGTTCGGGCAATGCCCATCTCTGCCACCTGGCGGCTGTTCATGTGCTTGAACGTCTGACCCCGGAAGGTGATGGAGCCTTCCTGCGGCGTGTAGACCCCGTTGATGCAGTTGAGCATGGAGCTCTTGCCGGCACCGTTGGGTCCGATGATGGCCCGCACCTCGTGCTCGCGCACGTTGAAGCTGATGTCGGTCAGCGCCTTGACGCCGCCGAACCGCAGGCTGATGTTCTTGACGTCCAGGATGACGTCGCCGATCTTTTTCTGGCTCATGGGGTGTTCAGGCTGCAGCCTTGACGGGGGCGAAGGTCTTGGCGTCGGCGATCTTCAGCGTGGCGCTCACGCTGCCGGTGCGGCCGTCCTCGAACTTCACCTGGGTTTCGATGTACTGCTCGGTGCGGCCGGCATACAGCGCCTGCACCAGCGCGGCGTAGCGGTCGCCGATGAAGCCGCGGCGGACCTTGTTGGTGCGGGTGAGCTCGCCGTCGTCGGCGTCGAGCTCCTTGTGCAGCACCAGGAAGCGGCTGATCTGGCTGCCGGCCAGCAGCGCGTCGCGCGACAGGTCGGCATTGACCTTCTCCACGCAGTCGCGGATGAGTTCGTAGACCTCGGTCTTCTGGGCCAGGTCGGTGTAGCCGGCGTAGCTCAGGTTGCGCCGCTCGGCCCAGTTGCCCACGGCATCGAAGTCGATGTTCACCATCACGCAGACCTTCTCGCGCTTGTCGCCGAAGGCCACCACTTCCTTGATGAACGAGAAGAACTTCAGTTTGTTCTCCACGTACTTGGGCGCGAACATGGCGCCGTCGAAGGTGCCACCCATGAGGCGGCCGACGTCCTTCACCCGGTCGATGATCTTGAGGTGGCCCGAGGCATCGATGAAGCCGGCGTCGCTGGTGTGGTACCAGCCGTCGGCGGTGAGCACTTCCTCGGTCGCCTTCGGGTTCTTGTAGTAGCCCTTGAGCAGGCCGGGCGACTTCACCAGGATCTCGCCGGTCTCGGACAGCTTGATCTCCACGCCCTCGCAGGGCACGCCCACGGTGTCGGCGCGCGCCTCGTTGTCGGGCTGCAGGCAGACGAACACGGCGGTCTCTGTGGAGCCGTAGAGCTGCTTGAGGTTGATGCCGATGGAGCGGTAGAAGCTGAACAGGTCCGGGCCGATGGCCTCGCCGGCGGTGTAGGCCACCCGCACCCGGCTCATGCCCAGGTTGTTGCGCAGCGGGCCATAGACCAGCCAGTCGCCCAGGCGGTAGTTCAGCCGGTCGGCCAGGCCCACGCTCTTGCCGTCCATGAGGGCCGGGCCGACGCGCCGGGCCACGTCCATGAAGTGGTGGAACAGCCGGCGCTTGAGGCTGCCGGCATCTTCCATGCGGATCATCACGCTGGTCAGCAGGCCCTCGAACACCCGGGGTGGTGCGAAGTAGTAGGTGGGGCCCACTTCCTTCATGTCGATGGTCACCGTGCCGCCGGATTCCGGGCAGTTCACCACATAGCCGGCCACCAGCCACTGGGCGTAACTGAAGATGTTCTGGCCGATCCAGGCCGGCGGCATGTAGGCCAGCACCTCGTCGGCCGGGGTCAGGCGGTCGAAGCGGGCGCCGACGTCGGCGCGGTCGATCAGCGTGCGGTGGGTGTGCACCACGCCCTTGGGCTGGCCGGTGGTGCCGCTGGTGAAGAACATGGCGGCCACGTCGTCGGGCTGGCCCTGCTCCACCTCCTGCTGGTAACGCCCCGGGTGTTCGGCGGCATGCGCCTGGCCGGCCGCCACCAGGGCATCCAGGCTTTGCAGGCCGGGTTCGTCGTAGTTGCGCAGGCCACGCGGGTCGTCGAAGTAGATCTGCGCCAGCTGCGGGCACTGCTCGCGGATCTCCAGCATCTTGTCGACCTGCTCCTGGTCTTCCACCACCACGAACCGCACCTCGGCGTTGTTGATGGGGAAGACGCATTCGGCGCCCACGGCGTCCTGGTAGAGCGGCACCGGAATGGCGCCCAGCGACTGGGCGGCCAGCATCGACGCATAGAGCCGCGGACGGTTGGCGCCGATCACCACCAGGTGCTCGCCGCGCTGCAGCCCGGCCTGGTGCAGGCCGCAGGCCAGTGCCTCGACCAGTTTCGCCAGTTCGGTCCAGGTGGTGGTCTGCCAGATGCCGTAGGCCTTCTCGCGCAGGGCCGGCGCGTCGGGGCGCTGGCGGGCGTGTTCCAGCATGAGCCGGGGGAAGGTGGTCTGCATGTTCGTCTCCTGTGGCCGGAATACGCCGGCGCTTCATCCGTCCCTGAGGGGACATGGATCGCATCGTAGGAGCGGGTTTGACGTTTTGTTGTCGGTCCGACGACAATCTCGGGTCTACCCTGCCTGGGACTTTCCCTAGAACGATCGACATGACCGTCTTCACCGCCCGTCGCTCGGCCGCCGTGCTGCGCGACAGTGCCCGCAAGCCCACACCCGAGGAGCTGCGCGAGGTTCCCTGGCTTGATCGCCTCACCGACGCCGAACGGGAACGCGCCCTGGAGGCCCTGGTGGTCGGCGAGGCCGAGCCGGGCGATTACATCTGCCGCATCGGCCGCCCGGTCACTTACTGGTTCGGCCTGGTGGACGGCCTGCTCAAGATGAGCAACGACGAATCCCAGGGCCCGGCCATCACCTTCACCGGCGTGGCCCCGGGCGGCTGGTTCGGGGAAGGTACGGTGCTCAAGCACGAGCAGTACCGCTACAACATCCAGGCCCTGCGCCGCAGCCGGGTGGCCGGTCTGCCGGTGGCCACCTTCGACTGGCTGGTCGACCATTCGCTGGGCTTCAACCGCTTCGTGATGCTGCAGCTCAACGAGCGGCTGGGCCAGTTCATCGCGGCCCGCGAGATCGACCGTCTGAACAGCCCCGATCTGCGCGTGGCCCGCAACCTGGCCGCGCTGTTCCACCCGCTGCTCTCGCCCAGCGTGGGCGGTTCGCTGCGCATCACCCAGCAGGAGCTGGCCTACCTGGTGGGCCTGTCGCGCCAGCGCACGAACGAGGCCCTGTCGACCCTGGAGCGGCTCGGCTGGATCCGGGTGGAATACGGCGGCGTGAAGGTGCTGGACCTGCAGGCCCTGCGCAGCGGGCAGATCGATGCCCCTTCTCTGGGATGATCGGCGCCATGAACCGCCGTCCCCCGCCGTCCCGTCCCGCTCCGCCGCCCGCACCCGTCCGCACCGACGGCCTCGTGCGCTTGAACAAGCTGCTGGCCGAGCGCGGCCTGTGCTCCCGCCGCGAGGCCGACGCCTGGATCGAGCAAGGCTGGGTCAAGGTGGACGGTGCGCCGGCCGTCATCGGCCAGCCGGTGCGTGCGGATGCCGCCATCGACATCGACCCCCGTGCCCGTCAGCAGCAGGGCAGCCAGGTGACGGTCATCCTGCACAAGCCGGTGGGCTATGTGAGCGGCCAGCCGGAAGACGGGCATGAAGCCGCCGTGACCCTGGTGCAGGCCCGCAACCGGTGGCGCGACGACGGCAGCCCGCGCCGGTTCGACCCTGCCCAGCTGCGCGGCCTGGCCCCGGCCGGCCGGCTCGACATCGACTCCACCGGCATCCTGGTGCTGACCCAGGACGGTCGCGTGGCCCGCCAGCTCATCGGCGAGGACAGCGGCATCCAGAAGGAATACCTGGTGCGGGTGCAGTGGGCGCCCAACGGCCCGCAGGGCGTCGGCGTGGTGGCGCAGGACGTGCAGTCGGTGCTGCCGCGCGACCGCCTGGCCTTGCTGCGCCACGGCCTGAGCCTGGACGGCCAGCGCCTCAAGCCGGCCGAGGTGACCTGGCAGAACCCCGAGCAGCTGCGTTTCGTGCTGACCGAAGGCAAGAAGCGCCAGATCCGCCGCATGTGCGAGGCCGTGGGGCTGCACGTGGTGGGCCTGAAGCGGGTGCGCATCGGCCGGGTGGTGCTGGGCCAGCTGCCGGTGGGGCAGTGGCGCTACCTCGGGCCCGACGAGCGCTTCTGAGCCGGCGTTCAGCCCCCCCTCTTGAAACCCCGGTCGGCCGACCCCACTTCCCGGCCGGTTTCATTTTTCCGGACCCACCGATCTCCATCGACCTGTCGACCATGAGCAAACAGACCCATTCCTTCCAGGCCGAAGTGGCCCAGCTGCTGCACCTCGTCACCCATTCGCTGTACTCCAACCCGGACATCTTCCTGCGCGAGCTGGTGTCCAACGCCTCGGACGCCTGCGACAAGCTGCGCTTCGAGTCGCTGGCCGATGCCGCCCTGCTCGAAGATGCGCCCGAACTGCAGGTGCAGGTGGCCTTCGACCGCGAAGCCCGCACCATCACCATCACCGACAACGGCATCGGCATGAGCGCGCAGGAGGCCATCGACCACCTGGGCACCATTGCCAAGAGCGGCACCCGCGACTTCATGAGCAAGCTCTCGGGCGACCAGAAGTCCCAGGCTTCGGAAACCGGCCAGCTCATCGGCCAGTTCGGCGTCGGCTTCTACTCCGGCTTCATCGTGGCCGACCGCATCGTGGTGGAAAGCCGCCGCGCCGGCCTGAGCCCGGCCGAGGGCGTGCGCTGGACCAGCGGCGGCAGCGGCGACTTCGAGGTCGAGGCCATCGAGCGCGCCGCGCGCGGCACCAGCGTCATCCTGCACCTGCGCGAGGACAAGAGCGAATACCTCAACCACTGGAAGCTCAAGTCCATCATCGGCAAATACTCCGACCACATCAGCCTGCCGGTGCGCATGCAGAAGGAGGAGTGGGACAGCGAGAAGAGCGAGTACGTGCTCAAGGACGAGTGGGAGACCGTGAACTCGGCCAACGCGCTGTGGAGCCGCCCCAGGAAGGACATCAGCGACGAGCAGTACATCGAGTTCTACAAGGCCATCGGCCATGACGCCGAGGCCCCGCTGGCCTGGAGCCACAACCGGGTCGAAGGCAGCACCGAATACACGCAGCTGCTGTACATCCCGGCCAAGGCCCCGCAGGACCTCTGGAACCGCGACCGCAAGGCCGGCATCAAGCTCTATGTGAAGCGCGTCTTCATCATGGACGAGGCCGAGAGCCTCATGCCCGCCTACCTGCGCTGGGTCAAGGGCGTGGTGGACTCCAGCGACCTGCCGCTCAACGTCAGCCGCGAACTCCTGCAGGAAAGCCGCGACGTCAAGGCCATCCGCGAGGGCAACACCCGCCGCGTGCTCTCGCTGCTGGACGACATCGCCAAGGACGCCGACAAGTACGCCGGCTTCCACCGCGAGTTCGGCGCCGTGCTCAAGGAAGGCCTGGGCGAGGACTTCGCCAACCGCGAGAAGATCTCCAAGCTGCTGCGCTTTGCCAGCACATCCCCGGACGTCGCCCAGGAAGGCATCACCTCGCTGGTCGACTACAAGGCCCGCATGAAGGAAGGCCAGAAGGCCATCTACTACATCACCGCCGACAGCCAGGCCGCTGCCCGCCACAGCCCGCAGCTGGAGGTGTTCCGCAAAAAGGGCATCGAGGTGCTGCTCATGACCGACCGGGTGGACGAATGGGCGCTGTCCTTCCTGCCGGAGTTCGACGGCACCCCGCTGCAAAGCGTGGCCAAGGGCGCGGTCGACCTGGGCGACCTGCAGGACGAGGCCGAGAAGAAAGCCGCCGAGGAAGCCGCCGAGAGCTTCAAGCCGGTGCTGGAGAAGCTGCGCGAAAGCCTGAAGGACAAGGCCCGCGACGTGCGCGTCACCTCCCGCCTGGTCGATTCACCGGCCTGCCTGGTGGTGGACGACGGCGATTACTCCACCCAGCTGGCCCGCCTGCTCAAGCAGGCCGGCCAACAGGCACCCGACACCAAACCCATCCTGGAAGTGAACGCCGGCCATGCCCTGGTGAAGAAGCTCGACGGCTCCGCCCACTTCGATGATCTGGCCCACATCCTGTTCGATCAGGCTCTGCTGGCCGAAGGCGGCCTGCCGGAAGATCCGGCGGGGTATGTGAGGCGGGTGAACGCGTTGCTGGTGTGAGGGCTGCACCGCTAGCGCCTGTTTTCGCAGGTCTAGCGGTTTGCGCCTTCGGTAGTTGCCCGGAGATCAGGCTACCTCGTAAAGGGCTACGAGATTTCGGATGGAGGAGCGCAGTGAGGCCGACATTTGAGAACCGGCCTCTCGTGCCACGATCTTGTCCGCAGCGAATCCCGGTTCAGCCGCCAGAAACTCCACCGCGCTCTTGAGGTCCCCCATACGTTCGATCACCCTCTCCATTTTCGACAGCAAGTTGGTGCGCACGCGGGACGAAGGACTCAGCAGGTCAAAGGTGTCTGCGTTACCCGACTTCATCGCAACTTGTTCAGCTTTCTTGTAGGCCGCAGCGAAGTCGGCCTGACTCTTCTGCAGCAGCTTCATGGCCTGGGTCACCAGGCGGGTATCGCCGAGTGGTGCCATGACATCCGTCAACGACTCGCCAGCCAGCAGATCCATCGGCAAGCTCAGGGGCGACGCAGCGAAGGATCCCAGCAGGATTCGGCGCTCGACCGGCTTCATGGCGTTCCATTGCTGTTGGCTGATGGGCTTCGGCTGAGCCGCTGGACCAACAGACGCTTTGGGGACCTGCACAAAGCCCTCTTTGAGTGCTGCTCGCAGTTCCTTCTCCACTTTCAGCAGCTCAGTGTTGTCCAGGCCGTTCTTTTTGAATGCCTCGGCCAGCGTATTCACCTGGTCGATGATGGCCTCAGCACGGGGCTTCAGATAAGCCCCGTTGGTGGCATCAATGCCCACCGGTGTCTGGGCGACGGCCACGTGTTGCCGGTGCAGCTTGCTGAACAGACCGAACAGCCCGCGCTTGGGCGGCAGGGGGCTGACCTCCAGTTTCGATTTCTGTGATTGGTTCAACAGGCTTTCAAACTTCTTGGTCTGCGTTTTGATCGCCTCGAACGCTTGACGCAACTCGAGGCCGTGACCGTTCGATCGGTGCTTGCCCAGCTCCCTCGCCACTGCCGTTTCGGATTTCAGACTGAAAGGCCTGCTGAAACATTGGACGGCGTCGAGCCGTTGGACAGGGCTCAATGGCCCGGGATCGGCTCGGTCGACTGGGGCGGGGGTGGTGGGTTCGTTCTTCGTCTTTCCGATGGCGACCTTCCCACCGCCCTTGCTCATCGGGGCCAAGGAATAGTCGCGTCCAAGCTCGCGCACCGTTTCGGCCTGTGCTGGTGTCTGGTGTTGAATGCCTTTGGCTTTCGTGGTACCCAGCCTTGGGGAGGGTGGCGCACCGTTTCTATTCGTCTGTAGGGCTCGCTGATCCGGGGTGTCGAACTGGTGGGACTCGGATTTGTATTCCACCGGACCGATCAGATCGATGGTGGGCGCCGGGATCGGTTGGTCAACACCCTCGAACAGCGGGCTGGCGTTGGATGGTTTAGGGCCATAAAACCCTTCTGCTGTGTCAGCGCTGCCGTCTTTCTCGCTGGTCTGTGCTGCCTTGCGCTGGTCATCTTCCTCCTCCATGGCGATGGCTGCTTCGAGGCTGGAGATGGCCATGATGGCGCTCGGGGGAAGTTTCCCGACGCCCAAGGGTTTGGGCGTTGATGCGTTGCGGGGCTTTTTGGTTGTCCGGGTGGTTGCCAGTGCCTGCTGCTGGAGCGATGTCGTCTCTGGCGACACGCCCTTGGCGGTGGGGCTGGCTTCCTGCTTGCCGTGTGGCTTGAGTCTGGTGCGTGGCGCGGTCGGAGTTGAGCTGATCATGTGAAACGCGTAGGGGTTGATGATGTGATGTTCGTCACCAAACCAAGATGAATGTCTCACCAAGTCATGACCATTTATCCAGTTCGCGAGATGACTGGCCACGCCGCCTGACCTGTGTCCGGCACAGCCAGTCACCCCCCGGAGTTCTTGGATGCGGGTAGTGGCATTGGTGCTCTTCACCGGTGGTAAAAAGCCGAACAGCCCACGAGCCGAAGTCGCGTGATGCAGGCATGGCAGGCCAGGCCTCCGCGACCGACCATTCGCACGGTCTTCAACGCCGAATACACTCCGCAACCGGACCGATCCTCAGACCTGAATCACCATCCGACGCCCATCGTGTATCTACAGCGCCCCTTCGACTCCGTCGTCACATTCAGAAACAGTCAGGGGGAAAGCGCACGTGGCTCCCTGACCAGCCTCCAGCGCCGCGGCCTGGTCATGGAGATCTACAACCCGTACTCCATCGTCCAGGTCAGCGAGGTCCTCAACGAGCTGACCATCCGCTCTGGTGACCGGACGATCTACAAGGGCAAGGCGGTGGTGGTGAGCCTGCTCAATACCGGGTTGATGGCCGTCATCTCGGTAGCGCTCATTGACGAGTGGTCAGATCTGAATGCGATCAAGGGCGATGTAGGCCAGGTCAGGGACGAAGCCTATCGCTTCGTGTCCGACTGGGAGTCCCGCTTCAAGATCCGCGAGAGTTACCAGGTCACCATCAGCGAGTTCCGGGCCTTCCTGTCGGAAACGGCTCGCTGGATCGACCAGGCCGACCTGACCGATTCGCTGCCGCGCGACAGCCAGGGTCGGCTCGCTGACGAGGTGTTCCAGGCGATTGCCGAGCCGCTGATGGTCAAGGGGAAGCAGTTCCTGATCCGCCTGGAAGATGAAGCCTCCCGACTGGACCCGGAAGATGCGCCGCTGCACCGGGCCTACGCGCAGACGGCGCTGCATCCGTTGGTGCTCCGAGCCCCTTTTGTCTACCGGACATTCGCCAAGCCGCTGGGATACGCCGGTGACTACGAAATGGTCAACCAGATCATCGGCGACCCACGTCAGGGTGGCAGCACCTACATCCAGCTGGTCAATGCCATGTTCCTGAAGGCGGCTGTGGCCGAGGCACACCGCAACCGCATCGACATCCTGGTGGAATTTCTTCAGCGCTCGGCGGCACTCGCCAGGAATCAGGGGCGTCCGATGCGGATCCTCAACATCGGTTGTGGACCCGGCATCGAGATCCAGCGTCTGATTGCCACCGGTGATGATCTCTCGGGCCTGAATTTCACCCTGGTCGACTTCAGCCGCGAGACGCTCGATTACACGAGCCAGCGGATTGCCGAAGCCCAGCAGCAGCATGGCTCGGCGGTGAAGGTGGAGTACGTCCAGGAATCGGTGCACGAGCTGCTCAAGCGTGCAGTCCGGGACACCGCACCAGCCGAAGGACAGGGATACGACTTCATCTACTGCGCCGGTCTCTTTGACTACCTCTCGGACAAGGTCTGCTCGCGGCTGATCCGTTACTTTCTGACCCGCAGCAACCCGGGTGCCCAGATGCTGGTCACCAACGTCCACTCCGACAATCCTGAGCGCTTCGGCATGGAGCACCTGCTGGAATGGCACCTGATCTATCGGGATGAGGCGCAGATGCGGCTGGTCCTGGATGAGGTTCAGGCACCGGTCAAGCTGTACACCGACCCCACCGGTGTGAACATCTTTGCCGAGGTCACGGTGAGCGCCAATCTGCGAGCCATGGCACTGTCCCATGACTGACCAGCTCAATGCTGTCTATCAACGGCAGCTGTCGGACTTCCGCCTGACCTACAGCAAGGCCGGCAACGTCACGTCTGTCGTGTTGATCCTGGCCGGGGTCGGCCTGGACCACTTCACCTACCCTGATCGCCAGGCCGAGTTCTTCCTGATCCGGCTGGCGGTGGTGGCACTCACGCTGGGCATCCTCTGGATTCTCTACACCGATCTCGGTCGACGTCATGTCCGCCAGTTCACCGTGCTGTGGCTGCTGCTGCCGCAGGTGATGATCGCCTACATGATCCAGGACACCGACGGCGCCCAGTCGATCTACTTCGTGGGTCTTCATCTGGCCTTGTATGCGGTGGGCATCATCCTGCCCATCAGTTTTCTGGAGGGGGTGGGTTTCGGCATCGTGACAGTGGGGCTCTACGTCGGCGCCTGCCTCCTGCATCCCGACTGGTCATCGAACGCTCCCCGCCTCATGACCAACACGCTGTTCATCGTGTTCTCTGCCGCAGCCAGCGCGGTGTGCACCTGGTTCAACGAACGTGCCCGCATCCGGCTGTTCCGGCTGCAGCAGGAGGTCGCCGAGATCAACGCCAGCCTGCGCGAAACCAATGTGACGCTGGCCGAGGTCAAAGGTCAGCTGCTCCAGCGCGAAAAGATGGCTGCCATCGGCACCTTGTCGGCGGGCCTCATGCACGAGGTCAACAACCCGGTCAACTACAGCCTGATGGCCATCAACATGGGGCTGTCGCTGCCGGCGGCCGAGCAGGACCCGATGCTCAAGGAAAGTCTGGTCGATGCCCGCGAGGGCATGCAGCGGGTGCAGAACATCGTCACCGACCTCAAGACCTTCGCCTACCAGAAGCCGGGAAACGACAGCCAGCGTGTATTCCTGATGGAGAACGCCATCCGTTCTGCCCAGCGGCTGGCAGGCTTCGAGCTCAAGGGCATCGAGGTGTCGGTGGACCTGCCTGCCGACACGCACGTTCTCGGTGACGAGCCAGCCCTCATCGGTGTGCTGATCAACCTGTTCAGCAATGCGGCCAAGGCTGTGCATGCGGCACAGCGGGCCGAGCCCCGCATCGAGGTCCATGCCGAGCATGAGGCGACCCGTCTGCGGCTGCGGGTCCGTGATAACGGTCAGGGCATTGCGGCAGAAAACCTTGATCGCGTCTTCGAGCCCTTCTTCACGACGCGCGAGGTGGGCTCCGGCCTGGGCCTCGGGCTGAGCATCAGCTACGGCATCGTTCAGCGGCATGGCGGTGTGCTGGCTGTGGCCAGCGAGCCGGGTGAATGGACCGAGTTCAGCTTTGATCTGCCGAGGCCCGCATGAGCACGGGTCAGCTGCCAGCTGTGGACCTGCCAGGGGTGCTCATGGTCGACGACGAGCCCCAGGCCTGCAAGTGGTTCCAGCGCACCTACGCCGGCGAGTTCAGGGTGCTGACCGCCACCAGCGTCGACGAAGCCTTGAGCCGCCTGGACCTGCCCGATTCGGACATACAGGTGTTGATGACCGACTACCGCATGCCGGGGCGCCACGGCGTCGATCTGCTGCGGGAGGCCAGTCGCCAGCACCCCGATGTGATCCGCGTGCTGGTGTCGGCCTATGCCGACAAGGACGTCGCCATGCAGGCCGTCAACGAGGGGCATGTTCAGTTCATCCTGGAGAAGCCGCTGGACGAAGCCATCACCCGCCGGGCCTTGAGGGATGCGGTTGCGTTGGCGGTGACCCGCCGGCAGGACCGCGAGCTGCTCGACCAGCGTGCGGCCATGCTGCGCGACACCCTGGGTTTTCTGGCCCATGAGGTGACCACGCCGCTGGCCACCGTGCAGGGATATCTGTCGGCCCTGCAGGACCGGCATGCCGAAAGCCCGGATCCTGCCCATCAGGAGGCTCGCATTGCCCAGGGACGGCCGGGCGATGTCCGTTCGATGCTCGATGCCGCGCGCAGGCGCACCGAATACGCACAGTCGCTGGTCAGCAGTTTCGTGCGGTCCGCCGGCGAGGCTCATGGCTGCGGGTCGGTCCAGGCGCCCACGGCTTCCGACCTGGTGCGGTCGGTCTGCGGGCACTACCCGTATGCAGCGGAAGAGGGTGACTGGGTGTCGCTCGACATCCGGCAGGACTTCGTCCTGCCCGGGCGCCGCGATCTGATCTTCCTGGTGCTGTCCACCCTGTTGAAGAATGCTCTGCAGGCCCTGCGCGACAGCCCGCCATCCGGCGCGGCCCGGCCCCAGGTCCGGTTCTGCCTGTTGCCCATTCCCGGTCCCGATGGAGGCCAGGCCTGGCATGCCGTCCAGGTGATCGACAACGGCCCGGGTGTCGAGCCTGAGGTGCTGCAGCGGCTCACCCTGGAGCCCCTGACCACCCGTGCCGACCGTGGCGGTCACGGCATGGGTCTGGTGTTCTGTCGCCGTGTCATGAATTCACTGGGGGGCGCCATCACGGTGAGCTCCGTGCCAGGTGAAGGCACCGTGGTGACGCTTTGTTTTCCGTTGATTGGTTCCCGCGCATAGGAGGCGCCTTGCTGCCATGAAAATTCTGTATGTCGATGACGAGGCGATGGCGCTGAAGTACTTCGAGCGGCTGGTCAGTCCGCTGGCGCCGGTCATCACGGCGACTTCGGTGGAAGAAGGCCGCGAAATGCTGCGCCTGCATGGTGCCGAGATCGGTGTGCTGGTGAGCGACCAGCGCATGCCCGGCGAGCGCGGCAACGAGCTGCTGCGCCATGCCCGCGAGCAACACCCGCACATCGTGCGCATGCTCACCACGGCCTATTCCGAACTGGGCGAGGCGATCGAAGCCATCAACTCCGGCGAAATCTACCGCTACATCAGCAAGCCCTGGGCGCTGGAGAGCCTGAGGGCCGACCTGAAAAACGCGCTGGAGCTGGCCGAGCTGCGCCGCGAGCGCGACGGCCTCATGCGCGAGAAGATGCTGGCCCACCAGGGCCAGTTGATGGGCAGCCGGCTCTGCCAGCTGCTGGGCGTGGCGGCGGCCATCCGGCACGATCAGGCCGATGCAGCGCTGCATGCCCTGGCCCGCAGCGCCATGGTGGTGGGCGCTCCGGCCCCCGAGGTCGACTGGCGCCGCTGGGACCATGCCGATCTGCTGCAGGCCGAGGCCCGGCGTGCGGTGCAGGTGGCCCAGGGTCTGCGCCATTGGCTTCAGTCCTGGGAAGGTGCGGGGTCCGATCCGCTGGGAGCTCTCGGCGCAGCCTGGGGTGTGGTGCCTGCCGGCGGCAGCATCGTGCTCGACGATCCGACGGCCGTCACGCGGCTGATGCATGGCCCCGCTGGCGGCGATGTGTCGCAGGCGGATGTGGTCTGGCTGGCCTGGCTGCTGTGGCAGGGTGGCGCAGCCCGGGTGCAGGCCGACGGTGGCCGCTGGCGCATCGAGCGCACCGAGCCGGCCGAACGGGCGGGCGACTGGATGGCGGCCACCATCGAACAGTTCGGGCCGCTGCCCGGTTGAGTCGGCTTGCGGCGCCGGGGAACCCCCGGCACCGATGGCCGGTCACAATGCCATGGCCTGCCATTCTCGGCGGGCTCACCTGGAGATGACCATGGCCCTGCCCGACACCCTGATGCCTTCCATTCCCCTGCGGGCGGTCCGGCGCTGCACGACGGCCGCAGCCTTGGGTGCCGGCCTGATGCTGGCCGGTTGCAGCTCGGTGGGCGTGGGGGTGGGCATACCGGTGGGGCCGGTGACCATCGGCGTCGGTGCCAGCAACAATGGCGTGAGCCTGGGTGTGGGCACCGGCGTGGGCCCGGTGGGGGTCGGCGTGGGTGTCAACCAGCGCGGCCAGGTCAGTGCCGGCGCCGGGGTGGGCGTGAGCGCTCCGGTGGGCGACAGCAAGGCCCGGGTGGGCGTCGGGGTGGGCACCAGCACGGTGATCCACGACCC
Source organism: uncultured Hydrogenophaga sp. (assembly GCF_958439165.1). Classification (GTDB taxonomy): domain Bacteria; phylum Pseudomonadota; class Gammaproteobacteria; order Burkholderiales; family Burkholderiaceae_C; genus Hydrogenophaga. Next base: position 24,743 of record NZ_OY288136.1, read on the forward strand.
CGACAAACCCTCCCGCTGATCAGGCCAGGGTCAGCGTCACCGGGATGTTGCCCCGGGTGGCGTTCGAGTAAGGGCAGACCTGGTGGGCGGTGTCGACCAGGTCCTGGGCCACGGCGCGGTCCATGCCCGGCAGGCTGACGCTCATGCGCACCGCAATGCCGAAGCCTTGCGGGATCGGGCCGATGTCGACTTCGGCCGAAATGCTGGCATCGGCCGGCACCGCGATCTTCTTCATGCTGGCCACGTGCTTCATGGCGCCCATGAAGCAGGCCGAATAACCGGCTGCAAACAGCTGCTCGGGGTTGGTGGCGGTACCGGCACCGCCCATGGCTTTCGGCGGGCTCAGCTTGACGTCGAGCAGGCCGTCATCGGTGCGGGACGTGCCCTCGCGGCCGCCGGTGGTGGTGGCGCGGGCGGTGTAGATCACTTTGTCGAGTTGGGTGGGCATGGTGCTCTCCGGTTGGGGAATGCCTGCGGGCAGGCGGGGGGTGAAACGGATGTCGGCGGCGTTCAGCTGCCGACGGCTTGTTGAAGGCGGTCGCGCAGGGTCTGGACTTCCTGGGTGAGGGCGAGCACTTCCTTGACGCTGCACTGGCTGGCGTCGAGCACGCAGCCGGGCACGCTGGCCGCTGGCCTGCGCAAGGCGCGGCCGGCGTCGGTCAGCCAGACCTGCACGCGCCGCTCGTCCTGTGCATCGCGCTGACGCAGCAACAGGCCGGCGGCTTCCAGGCGCTTGACCAGCGGGGTCACGGTGCCGGAGTCGAGGAACAGGCGGTCGCCCAGTTCGCTCACCGTCAGGCCGTCGGACTCCCACAGGGCCAGCATGGCGAGGTACTGCGGATAGGTCAGCCCCAGCGGCTCCAGCAGCGGCTTGTAGAGCTTGGTCATGGCCAGCGATGCCGAATACAGCGCGAAACACAGCTGGTGGTCCAGGCGCAGGGCATCGGTGGATCGGGTGGAGGAAGGCATGGGCAGAATTATGACGAACAATTCAATTGTGTGCAATTGAATTGGAGAAACTGCCGGAGCGAGCGGTGCCATCCCCGCTGCTTCAGACGTTCAGCGGCGCTTCCTGCATGGCCTCGATCTGCTCGACCAGCATGTCGACTTGGCCCTGCCAGTAGTCGCGGCTGCCGAACCACGGAAAGTTGATCGGGAAGGCCGGGTCGTCCCAGCGGCGGGCGATCCAGGCGCTGTAATGGATCAGCCGCAGGGTGCGCAGCGGCTCGATCAGCACCAGCTCGCGCCGGTCGAAGGGACGGAACTGTTCGTAGCCGTCCAGCAGGGCCGAGAGCTGCAGCGTCTGCTGGCGCCGATCGCCGCTGAGCAGCATCCAGAGGTCCTGCACGGCGGGGCCGGTGCGGGCGTCGTCCAGATCGACGAAGTGGGGGCCGGCTCCCGGTGCGCCTTCGGGCGTCCAGAGCACGTTGCCGGGGTGGCAGTCGCCGTGCAGGCGCAGAGTGGCCATGCCTTCCTCGGCCCGTTCCTGCCGCAGCACGGCGTGGCTTTCGATGCATTGCAGCGCCTCGGCCAGCGCATGCTTCCATGCGGTCCGCACTTCGGGCGCAATGGCGTCGTGCTGCAGCAGCCAGTCGCGCGGCTCGCAGGCGAAGCTGCCGGCGTGCAGTGCCGGACGGTGCACGAAGGACCGTGTTGCCCCGACGGTGTGGATGCGCGCCAGGAAGCGCCCGATCCATTCCAGAACCTCGAAGTCGTCCAGTTCGGGGCGTCGGCCGCCCCGGCGCGGACTGACCGAGAAGTGAAAACCGGCGTGCGTGTGCAGCGAGGCCCCGCCGATCGACAGCGGCGGCACCACCGGCACCTCGGCCTCGACCAGATCGAGGGCGAAGGCATGTTCCTCCGCCAGCTGCGCTTCGGTCCAGCGTTCGGGGCGGTAAAACTTCACCACCACCTGGGCATGCCCCTGCACCGGCTCATCGAGGTGGACCTGATAGACCCGGTTCTCGAAGCTGTTGAGACTTTGCAGCCTGCCGTCGGGCCGCAGGCCGATGGCCCACAGGGCATCGATCACCACATCGGGGGTGAGTGCGTTGTAGGGATGGTCCGAGTGGGGCGTGGTCATGCCGGATTGTCGCGCCTGAGCCTGGGCTACCATCGCCCGATGCCCCGTCCTGAACGCCAGAAAGACCGCAAGCCCCACCTCTCGCCCGAAGACCAGCTGCGCCAGCAGCTGCCGGAACTGCGATCGGGCCAGTCGATCGGCCTGTTGCAGGAGTTGCACATCCTCACGCGCGACGGTCGGCTCAACCAGGACACCCGCCGCAAGCTCAAGCAGGTCTACCACCTGGTGCAGTTCATCGAACCCCTGCTGCAGCAGGTGCACCAGGACCGGGGGCAGGTGTCGCTGGCCGACTTCGGCGCCGGCAAGTCCTACCTGGGCTTCATCCTGTACGACCTCTGTCTCAAGGCCATGCCCGAGGGCCGCGTGATCGGTGTGGAGGTGCGCACCGAACTGGTGGAGCGCTCGCGCGCACTGGCGCAGCAGCTGGGCTTTGCGCGCATGGACTTCGTGGCCACCACGGTGCAGCAGGCCTTCGAGCATCCGGATCTGCCCGAGCGCATCGATGTGGTCACGGCGCTGCACGCCTGCGACACCGCCACCGACGACGCCATTGCCTTCGGTCTGGCCCGCCACGCACAGGCCATGGTGCTGGTGCCCTGCTGCCAGGCCGAGGTGGCCGCCACCATGCGGCAGCACAAGGCACTGAACCTGCGGCGCAACGCCCTGGCCGAGTTGTGGCGCCATCCGCTGCATACACGCGAGTTCGGCAGCCAGATCACCAACGTGCTGCGCTGCCTGCAGCTCGAAGCCCATGGCTTCGATGTGACAGTGACCGAGCTGGTGGGGTGGGAACATTCCATGAAGAATGAACTCATCCTGGCACGTAGAATGCCCGACGACCGAGCCGGCGGCCGCGAACGCGCCCGTCAGCGGTTGCTGCAGGTGCTCGACGAGTTCGGCCTGCAAGCCCTCCAGGGCCGCTTCGCGGCCTGAACGCGCGGTGGCCCCCAGGGGTCGCCTGTCTGTTGAACCGCCAGCCCGCCCGTGGGCTGACCCGCTCCCGAAACAGCCGATCCGACCCGTCGGGCCGGTGTCCGTCACGGAGCACTCACAGGAGCCCCGCCGTGGTGACCAACATCGCCTTTCTTCTGCAATCCATTGCCTGGCCGCTCGTGCTGCTGGCAGCCTGGTTCCTGGGTGAACTGGCGCATGAACGCTGGCGCATTCCCCGCGTCAGCACCTACGTGGCGGTGGGTCTGCTGGGTGGTCTGGTGAACCTGCCGGGCCTGACCACCGACATCCAGGGCCTGCCGTTCCTGGCCAACGTGGCGCTGTCGCTGGTGCTGTTCGAACTCGGTTACCGCATCAACCTGCGCTGGTTCCGTCACAACCCCTGGGTGCTCGCCCTGGGCGTGGTGGAGTCGGCCATCACCTTCGGTGCCATCTACGTCGTCACCGGTCTATTCGGCTTGCCGGAGGACCAGCGCCTGATCATCGCCGCGCTGTCGGTCTCGGCTTCGCCTGCCGGTGTGGTGCGGGTGGCCAACGAGCTGCGCAGTGCCGGCCAGGTGACCGAGCGGGTGCTGCACCTGTGCGCCATCAACTGCTTCATGGCGGTGGCCGCGCTGAAACTGGTCATCGGTTACTGGTACCTCAGCACCTCGGGCGATCTGGTGCTGGCCGCCTTCGGCAGCATCCATGTGTTGGTCACTTCGGTGGCGGTGGGGGGGCTGCTGGGCGTGGCCGTGCCATGGCTGCTGCGGCTGCGCAGCACGCCCGAGCGCGGGGTGACGGTGGTGTTCGCGCTGTCGGTGCTGCTGCTCACCACGGCCGCCTTCGGTTTCCGCCTCTCGCCGCTGCTGGCGGCCCTGAGCTTCGGCATCGTGGCGCGCGAGCGCCGGGTGCACCTGACCAATGCGCAGCGCGACTTCGGCACCGCCGGCGATCTGCTCTCGGTGTTCCTGTTCGTCTACATCGCCTCGCTGCTGGAATGGGCCACGGTGGGCACCGGCCTGCTGCTCGGTCTGGTGCTGATCGGGGTGCGCGGCGCCTCCAAGGCGGTGTGCAACGTCGCGGTGGCGCGCCTCTCGGGCATCACCGAGCGCAAGGGCCTGCTGACCGGGCTGGCGCTCACGCCCATGTCGGCCTTTGCCATCCTGCTGCTGGACCAGTCGCGGCTGTACGGTTTCGAGCCGGCGGTGCAGGTGCTGGCGGCCATCGCCGCCATGATGCTGCTGCAGGAGCTGCTGGGCCCGATCGTGACCCAGCGTGCCCTGATGGCGGCTCAGGAAACCCACGTGACCAAGGAGTGACGCATGCCGCTGGAAACCTTCAAGGCCTCCGATTCGCTGACCCTGGGTGTGGAGCTGGAACTGCAGCTGGTCAACAGCTACGACTACGATCTCTCCAGCAGCGCCAACGATCTGCTCGAGCTGCTGCGGCGCAAGCCCTTCCCCGGTGTCGTCACGCCGGAAATGACCCAAAGCATGATCGAGATCGCCACCGACGTGCAGCGCGAGCACGGGCCGCTGCTGGCTCAGTTGCAGGCCATCCGCGACACCCTGGTGCAGGCCGGTGACCGGCTCAACATCGAACTGGCCGGCGGCGGCACCCACCCGTTCCAGCGCTGGTTCGAGCAGCGCATCTTCTCCAAACCGCGCTTTCAGGAGCTCTCGGGCCTGTACGGGTACCTGGCCAAGCAGTTCACCGTGTTCGGCCAGCATGTGCATGTGGGCTGCAGTTCGCCGGACGAGGCGCTGTTCCTGCTGCACTCGCTCAACCGCTATGTGCCGCACTTCATCGCCCTGTCGGCCTCGTCGCCGTTCTCGCAGGGGGTGGACACGCTGTTCGACTCGGCCCGCCTGAATTCGGTGTTTGCCTTCCCGCTCTCGGGCCGCGCGCCCTTCGTGCTGAAGTGGGACGAGTTCGCCAACGTCTACTTCACCAAGATGGAGAGCACCGGGGTGGTGAAGTCCATGAAGGACTTCTACTGGGACATCCGGCCCAAGCCGGAGTACGGCACCATCGAACTGCGGGTGTGCGACACGCCGCTCACGGTGGAGCGCGCCGCGGCGCTGGCCTGCTACCTGCAGGCCCTGTGCCGCCACCTGCTGGAGCGCAACGAACCGCCGCCGGAAGAGGACGACTACCTGGTCTACACCTACAACCGCTTTCAGGCCTGCCGCTTCGGCCTGGACGGCATGATGGTCAACCCCAAGACGCGCGAGCAGATCAGCATCCGTGAAGACGTGCTGGCCACGCTGCGCAAGATCGCGCCGCATGCACAGAGCCTGGGTTCGATGGCGGCCATCGACGAGATCGAGCGCACGGCCGCGCGGGCCGGCAACCACGCCAGCTTCCTGCGCCAGCGTTACCAGGAGAGCGGCAGCGTGCAGTCGGTGGTGCGTTCGGCGGTGGAGGCACTGCGGCACGGGGCTGGTCTGCCGTGACGCTTGTCACGCCGGGTCTGTAGGCGGATCGGAAGGGTTGTCAGGCAACTTCCTACAAGGTGAATGGCAAGGCACCGACTTAACCGTTTGAAACAGCATCGATACAGTTTGTTTCATCGACAACGGACTTGTCACCATGCCAGACACACAGGAAAGCACCATGAAATCCACCGCCACCCGCCTCAACCCGTTCGTGCTGATGCTCGACCCGGAAACCGTCATCAGCGCCATGGAAGCCAGCGTCGACCTGCGCCGCCTGCGTGGCCGGGTGTGCCGCCCGCTGGACAAGCCCCTGATCCCCAAGCTGTTCGACACCGCCCGCGACTTCGACGCACAGATCGACAGCGAAGCCTTCATGGACAGCGGCATCGAGCTCTACGCCGACGCCCAGCCCGCCGTCCAGCAGCGCATGCACTGACCCGCGCGGGTCAGCGGGCGAAGCGTCTGCGGGTCAGCGCCAGCGCGATCCAGAAGGCGGTCACTGCGTAGGCCACCAGCACCGCGAGGTGCCACCAGGGGTTCTCGGGCCACTGGTCCATGAACAGGGGCCGCACCAGATCCACCGCATGAGACAGGGGCAGCCACTGGGCCAGCCACTGCACCAGGGCCGGCAGCTGTTCACGCGGAAAGAACACCCCCGAGAGGAACATCATCGGGGTCAGGAACAGCGTGAAGTAGTAGGTGAAGAAGTCATAGCCCTTGGCCAGCGCGTTGAACACCAGGGCAATGCACGAGAAGGTGATGCCCACCAGCCACAGCACCGGCCACGCCAGCAGCAGCAGCGGCGAGTGCGAAATGCCCAGGGCCAGCATGACGCCCAGGATGGCAGTCACGGTGAACAGCGACTTGAAGGATGCCCACAGCATCTCGGCCAGCACCACATCGTCCAGCGCCACCGGCGCATTCATGATGCCGTCCCAGGTCTTCTGCACGTGCATGCGCGAGAAGGCCGAGTACAGCGCCTCGAAGGTGGCGGCGTTCATGGCGCTCATGCAGATGCTGCCGCTGGCCAGGAACAAGATGTACGGAACGGCCAGCTGCCCCTCGGGTGTCATCACCTGCACCTCGCCGACCAGGGCGCCCATGCCGTAACCGAAGGCCACCAGCCACATCAGCGGTTCGGCAATGTTGCCCACCAGGCTGGGCACGGCCAGCTTGCGCCATACCAGCAGGTTGCGCAGGAACACCGGCCACCAGCGCATCGACAGGCGGGGGCGCGACCAATGGGATGGCGTGGTGGTCGAGGACGGGGTGTCGGGGGTGGATGCGGTGCTCATGCGTCTTCCCGGATCTGGCGTCCGGTGAGTTTCAGGAAAAGGTCTTCCAGGTTGGCCGGGCGGTGCAGGGTGCGCAGGGCCGGGTGGGCGCCCAGGGCCTGCAGCAGCGGGCCGGCCTGCTGGGTGTAGAAGAACACGGTCTCGCCGCTCACCTCCACCCGCGCGGCCAGAGCGTGAAGCGGGGCATGCGCCTCGGCGCGGGCCAGGTCGAGGGCGCCGGGGCCGTAGACCTCGACCACATCGGGCTCCAGGTGCTGCGCGATCAGGTCGCGCGGCCGGCCTTCGGCGATCTTGCGGCCGTGGTCCAGCACCAGCAGGCGCGAACACAGTCGCTCGGCCTCGTCCATGAAGTGGGTGGTCAGCAGGATGCTCTTGCCCTGCTGCAGCAGCAGCTGCAGCCGCTCCCACATGAGGTGGCGGGCCTGCGGGTCCAGGCCGGTGGTGGGCTCGTCCAGCATGAGCAGCTGCGGGTCGTTGACCAGCGCCCGTGCCAGCGACAGGCGCCGCTTCATGCCGCCGGAGAGCTCGCCCGGCTTGGCGTCGGCCTTGTGCGACAGCGCGGCGAATTCCAGCAGTTTCGGCACCCGGGGACGGATGTCGCGGTCCTTCAGGCCGAAGTAGCGGCCGTACACCAGCAGGTTCTCGGCACAGCTGAAGTCGGGGTCCAGCGTGTCCATCTGGCTGACCACGCCCAGCCGGGCCTTGATGGCCAGCGCGTCGCGCGGCATGTCCATGCCAAAGGCGTCGATGCGCCCGCCGTCGGGGGCGGTCTGGCCCAGGCACATGCGGATGGTGGTGGTCTTGCCGGCACCGTTGGGGCCGATCACGCCCAGACATTCGCCGGGCTGGATGTCGAAACTCAGGTCATTGACCACCGTGGCATCGCCGTAGCGCTTGACCAGGTGCTGGACCGAAAACAGGGGTTGAAGCATCCGTGGATTGTGCCCCGCCACCCTGCCCGGTACGGGGTGCCACCTACAATGCGCCCCGTGTCCACACCCCTATCCGTCACCCTGCAGCACTGGCTGCCCCAGCGCGCCCTGACCGAACTGGCCGGGCGCATCGCCCGCGCCCAGGGCGGCGCCATCACCCACGCCATGATCCGCCGCTTCGTCCGGCGTTACGGCGTCAACATGGACGAAGCCGCGAATCCGGACATCACGTCCTACGCCAGCTTCAACGACTTCTTCACCCGCGAGCTCAAGCCCGGCGCCCGGCCCTTGGCAGACTCGGGCTTCGTCTGCCCGGTGGACGGCGCCATTAGCCAGTTCGGGCCGATCTCGGGCGACCAGATCTTCCAGGCCAAGGGTCATCTCTACAGCACCCGCGCCCTGGTGGGTGGCGACGCCGAGCTGGCCGCGCCGTTCGACAACGGTTCATTCGCCACCATCTACCTCAGCCCGCGCGACTACCACCGCATCCACATGCCGGTGGCTGGCCGGCTGCGCCGCATGATCCATGTGCCAGGCGACCTGTATTCGGTCAACCCGGCCACGGCGCGCGGCGTGCCCGGCCTGTTCGCCCGCAACGAACGGGTGGTGTGCGTGTTCGACATGCCGCACCGCGGCGCCACCGTGCCCTTCGTGCTGGTGTTGGTGGGCGCCACCATCGTGGGCAGCATGGCCACCGCCTGGCACGGCGTCGTGAATCCGCCGCGTCCCGGTGCGGTCCGCGAATGGCGCTACGACGACCAGGACATCCGCCTCGATCGGGGTGCCGAGATGGGACGCTTCCTGCTCGGCTCCACCGTGGTCATGCTCTGGCCGCACGATGTGATCGCCTTCAACCCGCACTGGGCCCCGGGCGCACCGGTGCGTCTGGGCGAGGCCATGGGCGAGGCCGGCTGATTCAGCCGGGCCCGCCGTTTCCAACACCCCTCCACAAGGACCCGCCATGACCACGCTCGGCACCCCGCTCTCACCCTCGGCCACCAAAGTCATGCTGCTCGGCTCGGGCGAGCTCGGCAAGGAAGTGCTGATCGCCCTGCAGCGCCTGGGTGTGGAGACGATTGCCGTCGACCGCTACGAGAATGCCCCCGGGCAGCAGGTGGCGCACCGGGCGCACACCATCGTCATGAGCGACCCGGCCCAGCTCAAGGCCCTCATCGAGGCCGAGCGCCCGCACCTGGTGGTGCCCGAGATCGAGGCGATTGCCACCCCGGCCCTGCAGGAGCTCGAGGCCGCCGGCACCGTCACCGTCATTCCCACCGCCCGCGCCGCCCGCCTCACCATGGACCGCGAGGGCATCCGCCGCCTGGCCGCCGAGACCCTGGGCCTGCCCACCAGCCCCTACCAGTTCTGCGATTCGCTGGCCGAGCTGCAGGCCGCCATCGACCAGGGCATCGGCTACCCCTGCATCGTCAAGCCGGTCATGAGCAGTTCCGGCAAGGGCCAGAGCAAGATCGACGGCCCGGCCGATGTGCAGAAGGCCTGGGACTACGCCATGGCCGGCGGCCGAGTCAGCCATGGCCGCGTCATCGTGGAAGGCTTCATCGATTTCGACTACGAGATCACCCAGCTCACCGTGCGCGCCAAGGGTGCAGGCGGTGCCATCGAGACCCATTTCTGCGATCCCATCGGCCATGTGCAGGTGAGCGGCGACTATGTCGAGAGCTGGCAGCCGCACCCCATGACGCCGGCCGCCCTTCAGAAGAGCCGCGACATTGCCCGCGCCGTGACCGAGAACCTGGGCGGGCAGGGCCTGTTCGGCGTGGAGCTGTTCGTCAAGGGTGACCAGGTGTGGTTCAGCGAGGTCAGCCCGCGCCCGCACGACACCGGCATGGTCACCCTGATCACCCAGTGGCAGAACGAATTCGAGCTGCATGCCCGCGCCATCCTGGGGCTGCCGGTGAACACCGCCCTCAAGAGTCCGGGCGCCAGTGCCGTGATCTACGGCGGCGTGGACGCCGCCGGCATTGCGTTCGACGGGGTGGACGAGGCCCTGCGTGAGCCCAACACCGATATCCGGTTGTTCGGCAAGCCCGAGAGCTTTACCAAGCGGCGCATGGGCGTGGCCTTGGCTTTCGACGCCGACGTCGAGCAGGCCCGTGTGGTGGCCAAGCGGGCGGCTGCCAAGGTCCGGCCCCGCCAGGCCTGAACCGGGCTCGACACATTTTTTTGCATCCGGAGCGCATCCGGGTGCATCCATCCGGGCTCCTGGCGGGTAGTGGAGGTAGTGGCGTCGCTGGATGCCGCTGCTTTCACCACCCGAACCATCCTATTCAGGAGTCACACGATGTTCATCAAGTCCGCTCTGGCTGCAGCCGCCGCCCTCACCCTGGTCGCCTGCGCTTCCACCGCCCCCGCACCGATGTTCTCGCAGGCCAGCCTGCCCGACGCCGTGAAGGTGCCGGCCGGCCACAAGGTCGTCCTGGAAACCGTGGGCGTGGGCCAGATCACCTATGAGTGCCGCGACAAGAAGGACGCCGCCGGCCAGACCGAGTGGGTGTTCGTCGGCCCCGACGCCAAGCTGCTGGACCGCAACGGCAAGCAGGTCGGCAAGTACTACGGCCCGCCCGCCACCTGGGAAGCCAACGACGGCTCCAAGGTGACCGGCGCCCAGCTGGCCATCGCCCCGGGCGGCGCCGGCAACATCCCGCTGCAGCTGGTCAAGGCCAACCCGGCCACCGGCATGGGCGCCATGACCGGCATCAGCTACATCCAGCGCGTGGCCACCGCCGGCGGCGTGGCTCCGGCTGCCCCCTGCACCATGGCCACCAAAGGCCAGAAGCAGATCGTGCAGTACAAGTCCGACTACATCTTCTACAAGGCCATGTGATGGCCCGGGGCGGTCACCATGGGCTCGGGTAACATGGGCGCCGCCGGGATACTGCCCGGCGTGTTGATCCCACGTTCCGTGACCACCCGACCGCCCCAGTCCTACGACCACAACGCCGACCTGGCCGCCTGCGCACGCGGCGACCAGGCCGCGCTGAAGCGGCTCTACCAGCAGGAGAGCCGCTTCCTGCTGGGGGTGGCGCTGCGCATCGTGCGCGACCGTGCCCTGGCCGAAGACGTGCTGCACGACGCTTTCGTGTCCATCTGGACCAAAGCCGGCAGCTTCGACCCCGCCCGTGGCGAGGGACGTGGCTGGATGTGCAGCATCGTGCGCCATGGCGCCCTGGACCTGATGCGTTCGCGCCAGCGCCATGTGGACGTCGACGAAGACACCCTCGAACACCTGCAGGACGCCGACATCGGCACTGCCCCCGACATGACGGACGCCTTTGCCCTGCGCTCCACGCTGGGCCGCCTGGACGATTGCCTGGCCCGCCTCGACGTGGCCAAGCGCAACTGCGTGCTGTTCGCCTACCTCGACGGTTGCACCCATGTCGAGATCGCCGAACGCCTGCAGGCCCCGCTGGGCTCGGTGAAGGCCTGGATCCGCCGTGGCGTCGCATCGCTCAAGGAGTGTCTGGCATGACACCCGAACAACTGCAGCAGCTCGCTGCCGACTATGTGCTGGGCACGCTGGATGCCAGCCGCCGGGCCGACGTGCAGCAGCGCCTGCCCCACGACCCTGATCTGCGCGAGGCCGTGCAGTTCTGGGAGGACCGCCTGCAGCCGCTGACCGACCTGGTCGAGCCGGTGCAGCCATCGTCGCCGCTGTGGTCTCGCATCGAAGCCAGCGTGGCGCCGCGCCGTGCGCCGGTTGCTGCACCGAAGGCCGCCACGGGCTGGCGTGCGCTGTGGAACAACCTCGCGCTGTGGCGCGGTGTGGCCGCGGCCGGCGTGGCCGCTGCGGCCTTCCTGGCCGCCGTGCCGATGAACACCGGCGCACCGCGGGCCCAGTATCTGGTGGTGCTGGTGGCCCCCAACAACACCGCCCCGGGCTGGGTGGTGCAGACCAGCACCGGCCAGCGCACCCTGCGTCTGCAGCCGCTGGCCAGCACCGATGTTCCCGAGCAGCGTTCGTTGCAGTTCTGGACCAAGGCCGACGGCTGGAATGCCCCGCTGTCGCTCGGCCTGGTGCAGCCGGGTCAGCCGCTGGAAGTCCCGCTGGACCAGCTGCCGCCGCTGCAGCCCAACCAGCTGTTCGAGATCACGCTGGAGCCGTACAACGGCTCGCCCACCGGCAAGCCCACCGGGCCCATCCTCTACATCGGGCGCTCGGTCAAGCTCAACACCTGAGCCTGCATGGACGGGCCTGAATCGCTTCAGGCCAGCTTCAGCGGCAGGCTCCGCAGGCGCTGACCGGTGAGCGCAAACACCGCATTGGCCACGGCCGGCGCCAGCGGCGGCAGGCCCGGCTCCCCCACGCCTTCGGGTGAATGGTGGCTGGGCATCACCAGCACCTCGATCGCCGGCATGTCGGTCAGCCGCAGCACCGGCTGCTCATGGAAGTTGCCGGGCTGCACCTGCCCGTTGCGGATGTCCACCTGTCCGTACAGGGCGGCACTCAGCCCGAAGACGATGCCGCTTTCCATCTGCTGCTTCACGCCGGCCGGATTGACCGCAAACCCGCAGTCGATGGCGCACACCACCCGGTGCACCCGGATGCCGCGGTCAGGACCCAGCGAGACCTCGGCCACCTGTGCCACGGTCGAGCCAAAGGAACGGTGCAGGGCCAGGCCCCGGGCAACCGCTGCTCCGTCGGGCGCGGCGGCTGCCGGCGTACCCCAGCCGGCCGCCCGGGCCGCAGCCTGCAGCACGGCCAGCTCGCGCGGGTGCTGCTGCAGCAACGACTCGCGCAGCACCAGCGGATCGGTGCCGGCCGCATGGGCCACCTCGTCCAGGAAACATTCCTTGAAGAACGCCTGGTGCGAGTGGCCCACCGCGCGCCAGAAGCCCACCGGCAGCGGCAGATCGGCGTTCACATGGGCGATGCGCGCAGCCGGCCATTCGTAGGGCTGGTCGAAGGCGCCTTCCGATGTGGTCTTGTCCGGCCCCCCACCGGGCAGACCGAACACCCGCTGCAGCACCTGCGGCACGATGGCCTGACCGGCGCTGGTGTTCTTCCAGGCCACCAGCTGCCCGGTGGCATCCAGCCCGGCGCTGAAGCGGGCCACGCAGGCCGGGCGGTAGAAGTCGTGCCGCATGTCCTGCTCGCGGGTCCAGAGGGTGCGCACCGGGCGGCCGGGCACGGCCCGCGCCACGGCAGCGGCCTGGGCCACGAAGTCCACGTCCAGCCGGCGGCCGAATCCGCCGCCCAGCAGGGTGACATGGACCGTGACCGCATCGGTGTCCAGACCCAGCACCTGTGCCGCTGCACGACGGGCCAGCCCGGGTACCTGGGTGGGAGCCCACACGGTGGCGCTGCGGCCGTCAGCGGCCAGCTGCACCGTGCAGTTCATGGGTTCGAGGGTGCTGTGGGCCAGCCAGGGGGCGCGGTATTCGGCCTCGATGCGCCGGGCCGCACCGGCGAGAGCGGCGTCCAAATCGCCCTCGCGGTGGAAGGCAAAGCCCTCTTCCTGGTCCAGCAGGGTCGAGAGGCCGCGAGCGCGGTGTCGCTGTCGAAGCGGCCAGCGGGCCGTGATCCCATTGCACCTGCAGGCTTCCACTGCCTGCCGGGCCTGCCACAGCTGTCGGCCACCACGGCCATGCCGCCGCTGCCGCCATTCAGGGGTGGGAGCTGCAGCACCGCCTTCACGCCGGGGCCGGGCGCGTGCCGGCGCCTCGTCGCAGGCCTGCACCCGGCCGAGCCGGGTGGGGCAGAACTGGACGGCCGCGTGCAGCAGGCCGACCTGCTGCACATCGATGCCGAAGCGGGCGCTGCCATCGGTCTTGGCGGCTGCGTCCAGCCGCGGTGTGGGGCGACCGATCAGCCGGAACTGTTCCGGTGTCTTGAGCCGGGGGCGGCTCGGCACCGGCCGCTGGGCCGCTTCGGCCGCCAGCGTGCCCGAAGCGCAGCATGCGGCCATCGGGTGCGATCACCACCCCGTCCTGCACGCGGCAGTCGGCAGCGGCCACACCCCAGCGAACGGCGGCGGTCTCGACCAGCATCTGGCGCGCCGCGGCGCCGGCCCTCGCGCATGGGCAGCCACAGGTCCTTCACGCTCGAAAGAACCGCCGGTCATCATCACGCGATCTCGCGCATGGTCTTGCGGTTGAGCCAGCGGGCCGCATCGACCAGCACGCCGGCGGCCTCGGGATGGAAGGGCAGGCCGTCGACCACGGTGGCCAGGTTGTTGTAGATCCCGTCGATGGGCGACGCTCGCACCTGCACCCGGCTCCAGTCGGCATCCAGCTCGTCGGCCAGCAGCAGTGCCAGCGAGGTGCTCACGCCCTGGCCATCTCGCTGCGGGCCAGCGTGACCGTGACCCGGTCGTCCTCGCCCACCCGCACCCAGCCGCTGAAGGCGTGTTCGCCGGCCTCCACCGGCAGCGGGCTGGCGGTCTGCTGCCGCTGACGCGGCGGCAGTGCGGTCCAGCCCAGCACCAGCGCACCGCTGGTGGCCAGGGTGCCCAGGATGAAACGGCGGCGGTTGCTCATGCGGGTCCTTGGAACGGGTGGCGGTGTGTCTTCACTGGAAGGCGACCTCGGCAAAGCTGCGCAGCTTGCGGCTGTGCAGCTGGTCGACACCGCCTTCGCGCAGCCGCTCCATGGCACGGATGCCGATGCGCAGGTGCTGGTCGACCCGCTCGCGGTAGAAGTGGTTGGCCATGCCGGGCAGCTTGATCTCGCCGTGCAGCGGCTTGTCGCTCACGCACAGCGAGGTGCCATAGGGCACCCGGAAGCGGAAGCCGTTGGCAGCAATGGTGGCGCTTTCCATGTCCAGGGCCACCGCGCGGCTCTGGCTGAAGCGGCGCTGCGGCGTGTTGTCCGGCAGCAGCTCCAGTTGCGGTTGTCGGTGCTGGCCACGGTGCCGGTGCGCATGATGCGCTTGAGCTCGTGCGGAGGCACGCCGGTCACGTCGGCCACCGCATTTTCCAGCGCCAGCTGGATCTCGGCCAGCGCCGGATGGGCACCCACAACGGCAACTCTTCGTCCAGCACATGGTCCTCGCGCACATAGGCGTGTGCGAGCACATAGTCGCCGAGCTGCTGGGTGGTGCGCAGGCCGGCGCAGTGGCCGAGCATCAGCCAGGCGTGCGGGCGCAGCACGGCAATGTGGTCGGTGATGGTCTTGCATTGGCCGGCCCCACGCCGATGTTGACCATGGTGATGCCGCTGCGGTCGCTGCGGATCAGGTGGTAGGCCGGCATCTGCGGCAGGGCGCGGCGGGGCTTGCCGCGCGCTGTCGTCCGGTCCGGCTGCAGACCGTGCGGCGCGTGACCACGTTGCGGGCTCGATGAAGGCGTCGTACGGGCTGTCGGGGTTGGCCATCTCGGCGTGCCCGAGCTTGATGAACTCGTCGATGTAGAACTGGTAGTTCGTGAACAGCACGAAGTTCTGGAACAGGTCGGCGACGTGCCGGTGTAGTGGCGCAGGCGCTGCAGCGAATAGTCCACCCGTGGCGCGGTGAACAGCGAAAGCGGGTGCGGCTCGCCCGGCGCGGGTACGTGGGTGCCATTGGCGATGCCATCGTCCATGACGGTGAGGTCGGGCAGGTCGAACACGTCGCGCATCTGCGCGCGGCGGGTGGCGTCCATCTGGCCTTCGATGTGATCGTTCTCGGCGAAGGAGCAATGGATCGGGATGGGCTGGTTGCCGGTGCCCACCTCCAGCTCGCCGCCGTGTTGGCCAGCAGCAGGCGGAACTGCTCCAGGTAGTAGTCGGCGTACAGGTCGGGCCGGGTGAGCGTGGTCTCGAAGCGGCCGGCCCGGCCACGAAGCCGTAGCTCAGCCGCGAGGGGCCGCCCTGGCGCAGCACGCTGGGGTTATGCAACCGCACGAAGGGGTAGCAGGCGCGCACACGTGTATGGGGTGGGGTCTGCTGGAAATCGCCGCCCGCCACGAACTCGCGCATGGCCTCGCGAAGGAACTCGACGTTGTGCTGGTAGATGCGCTCGACTGCTGCAGCGCAGCGGCCGGATCGGTGAAAAGAGGGGGGCTGTAAAGTCGGGCGAGCGTTGCATGGGCTTATTGTGGCCCGGGCAACGCCCGCCTGCCACCATGTCCTCCGCCCTTGACCCCGATCTGCTGCGCGCTGCCACCGTGCTGAGCTGCGCGCTGGGCTGCGGGATGCTGGTGGGCATCGAGCGCGAACGGCGCAAGGGCAGCGGACCGCACCGGGCGCTGGCCGGCCTGCGCACCTTCACCCTGACCTGCGTCATGGGCGCGGCAGCTGCCTTGAGCGGCATCACCGTCTGGTGGTGGTGGGCGCGGCCTTCGTGGCGGCCCTGGGCGTGGTGGCCTATGCCCGCGACCGGTCCGACGACCCGGGCGTGACCACCGAGGTGGCGCTGCTGCTGACCTACCTGATCGGGGTGCTGTGCACCTGGCGGCTGCTGCCGGCGGGCGGCGCTGGCGGTGGGCCTGACCGCTCTGCTGGCGGCCCGCGAACAGCCTGCATGGCTTTGCAACGCACTGGCTGCGCCCGCCGAGGTGCGCGACGGCATCCTGCTGGGCCTCGGTGCTGCTGGTGGTGCTGCCATTGCTGCCGGACCGACCGATGCTGGACGGCGCCATCAACCCGCAGCGGATCGGGCAATTGCTGTCCTTGCTGCTGCTGTGCAGTCGGGCGCCCACCTCGCTCGCCGCCTGCTGCATGCCCGTCATGCGGTGGTGCTGTCGTCGCTGCGTCGGGACTGGCATCGAGCACGGCCACCATCGCGACCCTGGTCTGTCGGCCCCGGGAACCCGGGGCTTCGGTGCGCGTGCTGGCCGGTGGCGGGCTGCTGAGCTGTGTGGCCACCCAGGCGCAGATGGTCATGGTGGCGATCGCGGTCATGCCGGCCTGGCTGCCGCATGTGGGCCTGTCGGCCCTGGTGGCGGGCCTGCTGGCACTGGGCATCGGGCTGTGGCTGGTGCACGCGGCCCATGAGCCGGCACCGGCCGATGGTCCGCTGGCGACACCGCGCATCGAAGGTCAGCCCGGTGCGGCGGAGGACCGCATGTTCAGCCTGCGTGGCGCACTGGCCGTGGCGGCCCTGCTGACCGGCGTGCAGCTGCTGGTGCACCTGCTGCAGCGCTGGCTGGGCGATGCCGGCCTGCTGGCCGGGGTGCTGATGGGTTCGCTCGCCGACCTGCACGCGGCGCTGGCAGCGGTGTTTTCGGAGGGGCCGCCGGCGCCGGTGGCCGAGCGTGCCGTCATGCTGGCCCTGCTGGCGCATGCATCCAGCAAGACGGTCACGGCGGTGGTGTCGGCGGCTGGGCCTATGCGCGCTGGCTGGTGCCCGGGCTGTGGCTGCCCTGGTGGGCGTGGCGATCCTGGCCTTCTGAGCTGCAGGGCCGCGCCGTTCAGCGCCGCAACGGCTCGCGCATGGTGACGAATTCCTCCGCCGCCGTGGGGTGGATGCCGATGGTGCTGTCGAACACCGCCTTGGTGGCGCCAGCCTTCATGGCCACCGCAAAGCCCTGCACGATCTCGCCGGCCTCGGCCCCCACCATGTGCAGGCCCACCACCCGGTCGGTGGCGGTGTCCACCACCAGTTTCATCAGCGTGCGTTCGGTGCTGCCCGAGAGCGTGTGGCGCAGCGCCTTGAACTCGCTGCGGAAGATGGTCACGTCGCCGTAGCGTTCGCGCGCCGCCTGTTCGCTCAGCCCCACCGTGCCGATGGAGGGGTGGGTGAACACGGCGGTGGGGATGTACTCATAGCTCATGCTGCGCTGTGCCTTGCCCGGTGCGGCGCCCAGCAGCTGGTCCACCACCACCATGGCCTCTCCCAGGGCCACCGGCGTGAGCTGCACCCGGTTGGTCACGTCGCCCACCGCGAAGATGTGCGGCACGCTGGTGCGGTAGTGCTCGTCCACCACCACCTCGCCCTGTGCGCCCTGTGCCACGCCCACGGCATCGAGCCCCAGGTCCTTGACCAGCGGCACCCGCCCGGTGGCATAGAGCACCGCGTCGGTCACCAGGGTCTGGCCGTCTTCCAGGGCCAGGTGCAGACCATCGGCTTCCTTGCGGATCGCCACCACGCCGGCGCCCAGGCGCAGGTCGACGCCATGCTTGACCATCTCGCCGGCCACGAAATGACGGATCTCGTCGTCGAAGCCGCGCAGCACCTGTTCGCCCCGGTAGAGCTGGGTCACCTTCGCGCCCAGGCCATTGAAGATGGACGCGAACTCGCAAGCGATGTAGCCACCGCCCACCACCGCCAGTCGCTGCGGGAAGGGGTCGAGGTCGAAGATCTCGTTGGAGGTGATCACATGCTCGCGCCCCTGGAAATGCGGCACGAAGGGCGTGCCGCCGGTGGCGATCAGGATGTGGGCGGCCGTGAACTCGCGGTGGGTGGCCGAACCGTCGGCCTGCAGCGTGGCCACGCTCACCGAGTGCGCGCCGGTGAGGCGGGCAAAACCGTCGATGCGGGTGACGCCGGAGCCGGCCAGCAGGTTGCCGTAGATGCCGTTGAGCCGGGTGATCTCGGCCGCGCGGCGCTGTTTCAGCCGCGCCCAGTCCAGCGTGCCGCCAGTGGTGTCCCAGCCGAAGCCGGCCGCCTCCTCGAACGCCTCGGCGTAGTGGGCGGCATAGCTGTAGAGCTTCTTGGGAATGCAGCCCACGTTCACGCAGGTGCCGCCCAGGCCGTCGGTGCCCAGCACCTCGGCCAGGGCCACGCGGGCGCCGCGCTGGGCGGCCATGCGGGCAGCGCGCACACCGCCGCTGCCGCCGCCGATGACGAAGAGATCAAAGTCGTGTTGTTCCATGCGGCGCATGGTAGCGCCGGGGTCGGTGGGGCTGCCCCGTGCGGCGGGCAAGGCCCCGGGTCGGCTGCGGCCATCGCTGGCGCCGGCAGCACCGCTGCAGCGCCGTTTTTATGATGGGCCGCATGACTTCATCCGACGACACCCCAGGCCTGGCGGTGGTGCTGGGCGGCACCGGCGGCATCGGCGCCGCCCTGGCCCACGGCCTTCGCTTGCAGGGCCACACGGTGCTGGCCATCGGCCGGCGCACCGCACCGGCGCTCGACTATGCCGACGAGGCCACGGTGGCCACGGCGGCTCAGTTCGTGGCGGCCGAACTGGAGCGCACCGGCCTGCCGCTGCGCCGCCTGGTGGTGGCCACCGGCATCCTCCACGAGGGTGCCGTGCAGCCCGAACGCAGCTGGAACCACCTGGACGCCACGGCGCTGCAGCGGCTGTTCCTGGTCAACACCATCGGGCCGGCGCTGGTCATGCGGCACTGCCTGCCGCTGCTGCCGCGCAAGGGCCGCAGCGTGGCGGCCTTCATCTCGGCGCGGGTCGGCAGCATCGGTGACAACCGCCTGGGCGGCTGGTACGGTTACCGCGCCTCCAAGGCCGCCCTCAACCAGCTGGTACACACCGCCGCCATCGAACTCGCCCGCCGCAGCCCGCAGGCCCTGTGTGTGGCCCTGCATCCCGGCACGGTGGACACCGCCCTGTCACAACCCTTCGCCAAGACCGGCCTGGACGTGCGCCCGGCCGCTGTGGCCGCGCAGGAACTGCTGCAGGTGCTGGACACGCTGCCCGAGGGCAGCAATGGCGGATTTTTTGACCACCACGGGACCACCGTTCCTTGGTGATCTGAAAAGGGAAAAACCGAGCAATATCCGGAGCACGTGTCCCAACCCAGGATGCGGCGGATCCGGCTCCGCCGGTCCGCTCGCATCGCCCCCCTCAGGGGGGTGACGCGCGCAGCGCGGCGCGGGGGGATCAATACGTGTACACGCCGCGGCCCGTCTTGCGACCCAGCCAGCCGGCGGCCACCATCTCCTTGAGCAGCGGGGCGGGGCGGTACTTGCTGTCGTTGAACTCGGCCATGTAGACGTTCATCACCGCCAGGCACACATCGAGGCCGATCATGTCGGCCAGGGCCAGCGGGCCGATGGGCTGGTTGGTGCCGAGCTTCATGCCGGCGTCGATGTCTTCCGGCGTGGCCAGGCCTTCGGCCAGCACGAAGAAGGCTTCGTTGATCATGGGCACCAGGATGCGGTTGACCACGAAGCCGGGCGCGTTCTTCACCGTGATCGGGCTCTTGCCCAGGCGCTCGGCCAGGGCCTTGACCGCGTCGTGCGTGGCGTCGCTGGTCTGCAGGCCGCGGATGATCTCCACCAGCGCCATCAGCGGCACCGGGTTGAAGAAGTGCATGCCGATGAAGCGGTCGGCGCGCTGGGTGGCCGCTGCCAGCTTGGTGATGCTGATGGAGCTGGTGTTGGTGGCCACGATCACCTCGGGCGCCAGAATGCTGTCGAGCTGCTGCAGGATCTTGACCTTCAGGGCCTCGTTCTCGGTCGCGGCCTCGATCACCAGGTCGGCACCCTTGAGGTCGTCGTAGCTGGTGGAGCCCTTCACGAGGGCCAGCGCCTGGGTCTTGCCCTCGGCGGTCAGCTTCTCTTTCTTGATCAGCCGGTCCAGGCTGCCGGCGATGGTGGCCATGCCCTTGTCGACGGCGGCCTGTGCGATGTCGACCATGACCACGCGGATGCCGCTGGTGGCGCAGGCCTGCGCGATGCCGTTGCCCATGGTGCCCGAGCCGATGATGCCCACGGTCTGGATGCTGCTCATTGAAAAACCTCGTGTCGAAGATGGGGGAAACCCGGCGTCCCGCGCCACCGGCGTCGCAGTGGCGTCATTCCTAGGCGGTGCTGCCTAAAGGCCGCAGGGGGCCTGTGCTAACTTGCCCGGCGATTGTCGCGCACCGCTGCTGGCGCGCGGCTCACCATGGAGACAGGCATGTACGACTACATCATCGTGGGCGGTGGATCGGCCGGCTGTGTGCTGGCCGGCCGGCTCAGCGAAGACCCCGAGGTGCGGGTGGCCCTGATCGAGGCCGGTCCGCCCGACAGCAACGTGCTCATCCACTGCCCGGCCGGGCTGGCGCTCATGGCCCGCAACGGCCAGGCCAACTGGTGCTTTGACACCACCCCTCAGCCCGGCCTGAACGGCCGCCGGGGCTACCAGCCGCGCGGCAAGGTGCTGGGCGGCTCCAGCTCGATCAACGCCATGATCTATGCCCGTGGCCACCGGCAGGACTATGACGCCTGGGCGGCGCAGGGCAACCCCGGCTGGTCGTTCGACGAGGTGCTGCCCTACTTCAAGCGGGCCGAGCACAACGAGCGCGGCGCCGATGCGCTGCACGGCCAGGGCGGCCCGCTCAACGTGATGGACCTGTGCAGTCCGAACAGCTTCCTGCCCTCGTTCATCGAGGCCGGGCAGCAGGCCGGGCATCCCCACAACCCCGACTTCAACGGCCCCGAGCAGGAAGGCGTGGGGGTGTACCAGGTGACGCACCGTAACGGGGAGCGTTTCAGCGCTGCCAAGGCCTACCTCACGCCCCACCTGGGCCGGCCCAACCTGACGGTGGTGACCAACGCCCTGGTGTGCCGGGTGCTCACGGCACCGGGCGGCCACGGCCGGCTGCGTGCCACCGGCATCGACTTCCGCAGCGACGGCGGGCGTGGACCGCTGCAGCAGCTGGTGTGCAAGCCCGGCGGCGAGGTGGTGCTGAGCGCCGGCGCCTTCGGTTCACCGCAGCTGCTGATGCTCTCGGGCATCGGCCCGCAGGAGCACCTGCGCGAGGTGGGCGTGGAGCCGTTGCACCACCTGAGCGGCGTGGGTGCCCATCTGCACGACCATGTGGACGTGGTGCTGGTGGTCAACGCACCCGGTGTGAAGGACCTGCTGGGCATCTCGCCACGTGGCATCTGGGCGGCGCTGCGCGGCATCGTGGAATGGCGCCGCCACCGGCGCGGCATGCTCACCACCAATTTCGCCGAGGCCGGCGGCTTCATCCGCAGCCGCGCCGAAGAGCCCATCCCCGACCTGCAGCTGCACTTCGTCATCGGCAAGCTGGTCGACCATGGCCGCAAGACGGTGCTGGGGCACGGCTATTCCTGCCATGTGTGTCTGCTGCGCCCGAAGAGCCGGGGCAGCCTCAGGCTGGCCAGTGCCGATCCGCAGGTCGCGCCCCTGATCGACCCGGCCTTCCTGCAGGACCCGGACGATGTGGCCCGGCTGGTGCGCGGCTTTCGCGAGGTGCGGCGCATCATGGGCCAGCCGGCGCTGGCGCGGCATGGCGGGCGCGAATCCGCCGCCAGTGCCGAGGCGCAGACCGATGCCCAGATCGAGCAGTTCGTGCGCCGGCATGCCGACACCATCTACCACCCGGTGGGCACCTGCCGCATGGGGCCGGATGCAGCCGCCGGCGCGGTGGTGGACGCCCAGCTGCGGGTGCACGGCATGGACGGCCTGCGGGTGGTCGATGCCTCGGTCATGCCCGAGGTGGTGGGGGGCAACACCAACGCCCCGGTGATCATGATGGCCGAGAAGGCGGTGGACCTCATGCGCGCGGCGCGCGCTGCCGCATGAGGGTCGACTTGCCGAACAGGCTCTCGATCAGGTCGACCGCCACCAGGGCGGTGCGGTTGCGCTCGTCGAGCGCCGGGTTGAGCTCCATCACGTCCAGCGAGGCCAGCCGCCCGGTGTCGGCAATCATCTCCATGCACAGCTGGGCCTCCCGGTAGGTCGGGCCGCCGGGCACGGTGGTGCCCACGCCAGGGGCAATGGCAGGGTCGAGGAAGTCGACGTCGAAGCTCACATGCAGGTGGGTGTCGTCGTCCAGACCCATCAGGGCCTGCTCCATGGTGTGGCGCATGCCCATCTCGTCGATGTAGCGCATGTCGAACACCTCCAGCCCGTGCTCGTGCACCAGCCGTTTTTCACCGGCGTCCACGCTGCGGATGCCGATCTGCCGCACCACCGAAGGGTGAATGGCCGGCGTGGTGCCGCCGATGCCGGTGAGCGGGGCCGGCCCCATGCCGCACAGCAGCGCCACCGGCATGCCGTGGAGATTGCCGCTGGGGGTGAGTTCGGCGGTGTTGAAGTCGGCGTGGGCGTCCAGCCACAGCACCCGCAGGCGGCGGCCGGTCTCGCGGCAGTGGCGGGCCACCGCGCTGATGGAGCCCAGGCCCAGGCAGTGGTCGCCCCCGAGCACGATGGGCATGCGGCCCCCGTTCAGTTCGGCATGCACCGCCTCGTGCAGGGTGCGGTTCCACTCGACGACCTGGTCGATGTGGCGGTAGCCGTCCACCGGCGGCAGCCAGGGGTTGGGCGGGCCGGCCAGGTTGCCCCGATCCAGCACGTCCAGGCCGTGGCTGGCCAGCACGGCGGCCAGGCCGGCCACGCGCAGGGCTTCGGGCCCCATGGAAGCGCCGCGCGCGCCGGCGCCGATGTCGGTGGGAACGCCGATCAGGCTCACGCGGGTGTTCATGGCGGGAATGTTCATGCCGGTATTGTCGCCAGGGCCCGCATGGGGGCAAGGCCACTGCCGCACAATCCCGGGGTTCCACGCGGCGGCCGCCGCCCGACCTTCCCTGTTCCTGCCGTGACCTCCTCTTCCGACACTTCCTCCTCCCCGATCTGGCCCGGCTGCGGTCTTTCTGCCCTGGGCCGCGATGCGCAGGGTCATTGCGTGCCGACGCCGGACTACTGGCGGGTCTGGCTGCGCCGGCCGGAACTGGCGCTGGTGGAGGAGTCCTGCGTGGCCGAACAGGCGCTGCACGAAGCGCTGGTGAATGATCCTGTGCGCAGCGTTCTGCCCGGACAGATCGAGGCCATCCGCGACCCCGACGTGCGCGACAACTTCCGCCTGTACCTCGCGTTTCGCGACGCGGTGCAACGCGCCGGCACGCTGGAGGCTGCCTGGTGCGGCTTCTTCCGCAGCGGCGCCATCCAGGTGCCCCCGCTGTTCCTCGACCTGCTGGCGCAGGCCATCGCCGGTCGCGCCCTGGAAGCCAGCGACGATGCCTGGGAATGGCGCGCTGCCGAGGTGCTGTTCCGCCGCCAGCGCGTGCGGGTGCAGGACGGCCGGGTGCTGCTGGGCGACGCCGACACCCTGGACCGGCTCAACGAGACCGGTGGCCTGGGCAGCATCGGCAGCCTGCTGCGCCAGGCCGGTGCCAGCGTGCCGCAGGCCCAGGCGCGGGTGCTGGAGGAGGGCAGTGCGGGGGCCTATCTGGCCAGCCGCGCGGTGGACGACCACCACCCCTTCATCCTGGATGCCACCCACGAGGTGCAGCAGCACCTCTCGCACGGCCTGACCCTGACCATGACCCGCAGCCACTCCGGGCTGAAGGCACTGGCCCGGGTGCTGGAACGCTGGCTGGCCCACCTGCACGGCCTGCAGGCCACGGTGGTGCCCGAAGCCCGGGTGGACGATCCGGCCTGGCGCTGGCACCTGGGGCTGGACGCCGAATCCACCGCCCTGCTCAACGACCTCTACGAAGGCCGGCCGGTGGACGAAGCCCGCCAGCAGCGGCTGATCAGCCTGTTCCGCCTGAAGCTGGCGGCCGACGCGCCGCTGCGCGACGATCTGCGCGAATCGCTGCAAGGCCGTCCGGTCTACCTCGGCCTGGCCATGAACGCCGACGGCCTGCTCAAGCTCAAGCCGCAGAACCTGCTGCTGAACCTGCCGATCGACCCGGACCGACTGGTCCCGGGTCGGTCCGCGGCCGCCTGAGCCCTTACATGTTGCGGCGGTACTGACCGCCCACCTCGAACAGCGCGCTGGTGATCTGGCCCAGCGAGCACACGCGCACCGCATCCATCAGCACTTCGAACACGTTGGTGTTGTCGATCACCGCCTGCTTCAGGCGTTGCAGCATGGCCGGTGCCTCGGCCGCATGCCGGGTGTGGAAGTCCTGCAGGCGCTGGAGCTGGCTCTGCTTTTCTTCCTCGGTCGAGCGGGCCAGTTCCAGCTTCTCGGGCGTGGTGTCGCCGTGCGGGTTGCGGAAGGTGTTCACGCCGATGATGGGCAGCTCGCCGGTGTGCTTGAGCATCTCGTAGTGCATCGACTCGTCCTGGATGCGGCCACGCTGGTAACCGGTCTCCATGGCGCCCAGCACGCCGCCGCGTTCGGCGATCCTCTCGAACTCGGCCAGTACCGCTTCCTCCACCAGCTCGGTCAGCTCGTCGATGATGAAGGCGCCCTGGTTCGGGTTCTCGTTCTTCGCCAGGCCCCACTCACGGTTGATGATGAGCTGGATGGCCATGGCGCGGCGCACCGAGTCTTCGGTGGGCGTGGTGATGGCCTCGTCGAACGCGTTGGTGTGCAGGCTGTTGCAGTTGTCGTAGATGGCAATCAGCGCCTGCAGCGTGGTGCGGATGTCGTTGAACTGGATCTCCTGCGCGTGCAGGCTGCGGCCGCTGGTCTGGATGTGGTACTTCAGCTTCTGGCTGCGCTCGTTGGCGCCGTACTTCTCGCGCATGGCCACGGCCCAGATGCGGCGCGCCACCCGGCCCATCACGGTGTATTCCGGGTCCATGCCGTTGCTGAAGAAGAAGCTCAGATTGGGCGCGAAATCGTCGATGTGCATGCCGCGCGCCAGGTACGCCTCCACGAAGGTGAAGCCGTTCGAGAGCGTGAAGGCCAGCTGGCTGATCGGGTTGGCCCCGGCCTCGGCAATGTGGTACCCGCTGATGGACACCGAGTAGAAGTTGCGCACGTCGTGGTGCACGAAGTACTCGGCGATGTCGCCCATGACCTTGAGCGAGAACTCGGTGCTGAAGATGCAGGTGTTCTGACCCTGGTCTTCCTTCAGGATGTCGGCCTGCACCGTGCCACGCACGTTGGCCAGCACCCATTCGCGGATCTTGGCGGCCTCGGTGTCGGTGGGTTCGCGGCCGTTCTCGGCCTTGAACTTCTCCAGGTTCTGGTCGATGGCGGTATTCATGAACATCGCCAGGATGCTGGGCGCCGGACCATTGATGGTCATGGAGACCGAGGTGGCCGGATGGCACAGGTCGAAGCCGCCGTAGAGCACCTTCATGTCGTCCAGCGTGGCGATGCTCACGCCGGAGTTGCCGATCTTGCCGTAGATGTCCGGACGCAGGTCGGGGTCGTTGCCATAGAGCGTGACCGAGTCGAAGGCGGTCGACAGGCGCTTGGCCGGCATGCCTTCGGAGAGCAGCCGGAAGCGGCGGTTGGTGCGGAACGGATCGCCTTCACCGGCGAACATCCGGGTCGGGTCCTCGCCCTCGCGCTTGAAGGCGAAGGTGCCGGCGGTGTAAGGGAAGCTGCCGGGCACGTTCTCCAGCATCAGCCACTTGAGCAGCTCGCCGTGGTCCTCATAGGTCGGCAGGGCCACCTTGCGGATGGTGGTGCCCGAGAGCGACTTGGTGGTCAGCGCGGTGCGGATCTCCTTGTCGCGGATCTTCACCACGTACTCGTCACCGGCGTAGGCCTTCTGCATGTCGGGCCACTGCTGCAGCAGCTTGCGGGCAGCGGCGTCCTGGTCGAGCTCGCGCACCTGGGCCAGGTCGATGGTGGCTTCGGCTGCGCGCGAACGTTCGGGCTTTTCCAGGCGCAGCATCTCGGCGGCTGCGCGCAGCTGCTGGATCTCGCGGGCCAGTTTCGCCTGCTGGCGGGCGCGCAGCTTGTAGCCGCGCACCGTGTCGGCAATTTCGGCCAGGTAGCGGGTGCGGGCGCCGGGCACGATGGGCGTCTGGTTGGTGCTGTGGCGCACGGCCACCGGGCGCAGCCGGCCCTCCTTGAGCGGCAGGCCGAGTTCGGCCAGCCGGCCGCGCAGCGCCTGGTAGAGGGCGGTCACGCCGTCGTCGTTGAAGCGGGCGGCCATGGTGCCGAACACCGGCATCTGCTCGGTGGGGGTGGTCCAGGCCTCGCGGTTGCGCTGCACCTGCTTGGCCACGTCGCGCAGCGCGTCGGCAGCGCCCTTGCGGTCGAACTTGTTGATGGCCACGAACTGGGCGAAGTCGAGCATGTCGATCTTCTCCAGCTGGCTGGCGGCACCGAACTCGGGCGTCATGACGTACATGGGCAGGTCCACATGCGGGACGATGGCCGCATCACCCTGACCGATGCCCGAGGTCTCCACCACCACCAGATCGAAGCCGGCGGCCTTGCAGGCGGCCACCACGTCGGGCAGGGCGGCGCTGATCTCGCTGCCGAAGTCGCGCGTGGCCAGGCTGCGCATGAACACGCGCTGGCCCTGCTGCCACGGGTTGATGGCGTTCATGCGGATGCGGTCACCCAGCAGGGCGCCACCGCTCTTGCGGCGCGAGGGGTCGATGCTGATCACTGCCACGCGCAGCGCGTCGTCCTGGTCCAGCCGCAGGCGGCGGATCAGTTCGTCGGTCAGGCTCGACTTGCCGGCGCCACCGGTGCCGGTGATGCCCAGCACCGGTACCTGGCGTGCTGCAGCGGCCTCGCGCACGGCGGTCACCACAGCGGTGTCGGCGCTGCCGTTCTCCAGTGCGGTGATCAGCTGGGCCAGGGCGCGCCAGTTCATCTCGCCGTGGCCGGTGATGGCGTCCAGGCCCTTGGGTGCATGCACCGTGAGGTCCTGGTCGCAGCGCATCACCATCTCGCCGATCATGCCGGCCAGGCCCATGCGCTGGCCGTCTTCCGGGCTGTAGATGCGGGCCACGCCGTAGTCCTGCAGCTCCTTGATCTCGGCCGGCACGATCACCCCGCCGCCGCCGCCGAACACCTGGATGTGCGAGCCGCCGCGCTGGCGCAGCAGGTCCACCATGTACTTGAAGTACTCCACATGGCCGCCCTGGTAGGAGCTGATGGCGATGCCCTGCACGTCTTCCTGCAGGGCAGCGGTCACGACCTCGTCGACGCTGCGGTTGTGGCCCAGGTGGATCACCTCGGCGCCCATGCCCTGCAGGATGCGCCGCATGATGTTGATGGCCGCGTCGTGGCCGTCGAACAGGCTGGCGGCCGTGACGAAGCGGACCTTGTGGTTCGGCCGGTAGTTGGCCAGGGCCTGGTAGTCGGCGGAAAGCTGGGTCATGGTGTGTCTCTCTCTCTTCTCGGGGAACGGGTCGGGGGCGGTCTCGGGACTCAGGTCACGCGCAGACCGTGCAGTGTGGGGTCTTCGGGCGGGAAGCGCAGTTCGAGTGCGCGCAGGCAGTCGCGCACCAGGGTGGCGATCATGAGGTTGCGGTGGGTCTTGGAGTTGGCCGGCACCACCGTCCAGGGCGCCCAGGGCGTGCTGGTCGCGGCCAGCAGTTCGCCGTAGGCGCGCTGGTAGTCGTTCCATTTCCGGCGGGCATCCAGATCGCCATGGCTGAATTTCCAGTGTTTCTGCGGATCGTCGATGCGGTCCTGCAGGCGCTGGCGCTGCTCGTCGTGGTCGATGTGCAGCATGAACTTCAGGATCACGGTGCCGGTCTCGGCCAGCATGCGTTCGAAGTCGTTGATGTGCGCAAAGCGCTGCTGCCGGGCGTCGGCGTCGATCCAGCCTTCCACCACCGGCACCAGCACGTCCTCGTAATGGCTGCGGTTGAACACCATGATCTCGCCGTTGCCCGGCATGCGCTGGTGAATGCGCCAGAGGTAGTCGTGGGCGCGCTCGACTTCGGTCGGTGCTTTCCAGCCCACGGTGTGCACACCGAGTGGGCTGGTGCGGGCGAACACGCTGCGCACCGTGCCGTCCTTGCCCGAGGTGTCGGTGCCCTGCAGCACCACCAGCAGGCGGTGGCGGCCATCGGCATGAAACAGGTTCTGGAGTTCGTCGATCTGGATGGCGATCTCGTCCACTGCCGTCTTGTCGGCGGCCTTGTCGCCACTCGAAAACGGCTTGGCCGACGGGTCCAGCCCGCTGAGGTCGACCGGTTTGCGCAGGCCTGTGTCGATCTGCCATGCGGTCCACGGACTGCCCTTGGCCGCTCGGATGGCAGCAGCAGGAAACGGCAGGCGGGCGTCGGCGGCGCTGGGCATGGGATTCGTCCTGGCTGTTTGACGTTAACGTAAACGTCAATGGTAACCCTGTTCCCCGGATCGGCCAACAGGCCCGACCATGAAAAAGGGGCGCCTGAGCGCCCCTTCGGTTGGTACGGCCATGCGCCGTTTACCGGTACAGCACCTCCGGCAGCCACATGCCGATGGCCGGGAACTGGTACAGCAGGATGATGGCGACGATCTGGATCCCCATGAACGGCAGCATGCCGGCGAAGATCTGGTTCAGCGTCACATGCTTCGGCGCCACGCCCTTCAGATAGAACGCGCTCATGGCCACCGGCGGGCTCAGGAAGGCGGTCTGCAGGTTCAGCGCCACCAGCAGGCCGAAGAACAGCGGGTCGACCCCGAAGTTGTCCAGCAGCGGGATGAAGATCGGCATGAAGATCACGATGATCTCGGTCCACTCCAGCGGCCAGCCCAGGATGAAGATCAGCACCTGCGACAGGATCAGGAACTCGGTCTTCGACAGGTTCATGCTCAGAACCCAGGTCTCGACCAGTTCCTGGCCGCCCAGCAGAGCGAACGCCGCCGAGAAGATGGCCGAGCCCACGAACAGCCAGCACACCATCGCGCTGGTCTTGGCCGTGAGGAACACGCTTTCCTTGACCACGTTGAAGGTCAGCTGCCGGTAGGCTGCCGCCAGGATGAAGCCGCCGAAGGCGCCCACGGCCGCTGCCTCGGTGGGCGTGGCCAGACCGAACACGATCGAGCCCAGCACCGCCAGGATCAGCACCAGCAGCGGGAAGAAGCTGGAGAGCAGCATCTTGAACACTTCCAGGCGTGCGTAGCTCAGGATGCCGTAGAACACGGCCAGTGTCAGCGCACCCACGCCGAAGCCGATCCAGAAACCGGTCGATGCGGGCTTGGTGGTCGCGCCTGGAGCGGCACCTTCGGCCGGTGCGCCGCCCGCGCCCGGAGGCAGGGCCACGCTGTCGGCGGGTGCGGGAGCAGCGCCAGCATCGGCCTGCGCCTCGGCCTTGTCGTCCTCTGCGCCCGGGGGCAGGGCCACGTCGCCTTCGGCAGCACCTTCGGGTTCGCCGAGGCCTTCCGGCTCGGCCAGACCGCCTTCTTCTTCGGCGTTGCTGTCCTGGTCATTCGTCGTGCCGGCGCCCATGGCCTGCAGCTCGGTGTAGTTCTCCTCGACCACCACGGTGGTGGCGTTCTGGTAGCTGGCGAAGGACACCAGCGCGAACAGCACCGCGGGTGCCAGCACGATGGCCAGCTGGCCCAGCAGGTACCGGGTGGAGACCTCCTGGTTGCGGCGACCCTTCAGCGCCTTGATCAGGCTGCCCAGTGCCCAGCCGTCGCTGGTGGCACCGATGGCCTTGAGCTGTGGCGGCAGCGGCACCATGCGCTGCTCTGCACTCAAAGCCGGCGCCCAGGTCGGCTTGATCTTGGCCATGATGATGAAGTACGCGATGTACAGAGCGGCCAGCATCAGACCCGGGAAGAAGGCACCGGCGTACAGCTGCACCACCGACACGCCGGCGGTGGCGCCGTACACGATCAGCAGCACCGACGGCGGGATCAGGATGCCCAGACAGCCGCCGGCGGTGATGGCGCCGGCCGACAGCCGCACGTCATAGCCGTTCTTGAGCATCTGCGGGAAGGCCAGCAGGCCCATCAGCGTCACCACGGCACCCACGATGCCGGTCGCGGTGGCGAACACCGCGCAGGTCACCAGGGTGGCCACGCCCAGCGAGCCGGGCACGCGGGCCAGCGACAGGTGCAGGCTGTGGAAGAGCTTCTCGATCAGGTTGGCGCGTTCGACCAGGTAGCCCATGAACACGAACAGCGGGATCGAGATCAGCACATCGTTGCCCATCACCGAGAAGGCGCGCTGCACCATCAGGTCCAGCGTCTGCTGCATGGCACCGGCTGCGGTCTGGTCACCCGAGTGGTAAGCGAAGAACGCGAACATCATGCCCATGCCCATCAGGGTGAAGGCAGTGGGGAAGCCCAGCATGATGGCCACGACCACCAGCGAGAGCATCAGCAGGCCATAGTGGCCATTGGTCATGGTCTCCACGCTGAAGACCATGGTCAGGGCGGCTGCAATGATCAGCCCCATCAGCGAGAAGCCGAACCAGAGTTCCTTGCGGATCTTCATCACTGGCCACCTTTCTTGGCCGGAGCCAGCTGGTCCAGCGCTTCAATGTCGGCGTCTTTCACGTTCACCATCTGCTTGAGTTTGTCGACGTCCACCTCTTCCACATCCTCCTCGCGCGAGGGCCACTCGCCGGTCTTGATGCAGATGACGCAACGGATGATTTCCACGATGCCCTGCAGCAGCAGGAAGGCGCCGGCCAGCGGCACCACGAACTTGAACGGGTAGACCGGCAGCGGGTCGGCGTTGAAGGTCTGTTCCTTGATGGCCAGGGAATCCTGGAAGAAGAACCAGCCGGCATAGGTCAGGGCGATGATGCCGGGCAGGAAGAACACGATGTAGAGCACCAGGTCCACGGTGGCCTGGGTGCGCGGCTGGAAGAAGCCGTACAGCACGTCGCCCCGCACGTGGCCGCTCTTGGCCAGGGTGTAGGCGCCGGCGGTCATGAACAGAACGCCGTACAGCATGATCTGGGCATCCAGCACCCAGGCGTTCGGTTTGTTCAGCACATAGCGGGAAAAGACTTCCCAGGAGATCAAAAGGGTGAGACCAACGACGGTCCACGCGCAGATCTTGCCGAACCAGGTCGACAGCCGATCCACAGTGAGTAATAGTTTTTGCATGTCAGCTTCCGAAAGAGAAAAGGGCGCCCGCAGGCGCCCTTTGTGATCAAGAACCGATCAACCCTTCTTGGCGCCCTTGCCGAAGTAGTGGTTGTAGGCCATCTTGAAGTCGACGGTGTAATCATTCTGCCACTGGCCGGCGCGCTGGGCGAAAGCGCGCTGCGAGTCCAGCACCTTCTTGAAGACCGGGTTCTCGCCGGCCTTCTTGGCGATGGTCTTGTCCCAGGCAGCCAGCTGGGCGCGCAGGATGGCGTCCGGGGTCTTGTAGAACTTGACACCCTGCTTCTTCAGCTCGATGTAGTCCTGCGAGTTGCGCTGGATGGCCTTCCACGACATGTCGGCGCTGGCGGCCTGCACGGCGTAGTCGATGATGGACTTCAGTTCGGCGTTCAGGCCGTTGTACTTCGGGCCGTTGAAAAGGATCTCGAACTGCTCGCCCGACTGGTGGAAGCTCTGCAGCATGCAGTTCTTGGCCACATCGGGGAAGCCCAGCAGGCGGTCGCTGGAGGCGTTGTTGAACTCGGCAGCGTCGATCAGGCCGCGGTCCAGGGCAGGAACGATCTCGCCACCCGGCAGCGGGTTGACGGCGGTGCCCAGTTCGGTGAACACGTCGACGGCCAGACCCACGGTGCGGAACTTCAGGCCCTTCATGTCCTCGACCTTGGCCACCGGCTTCTTGAACCAGCCCAGCGGCTGGGTGGGCATCGGGCCGTACAGGAACGAGGTCACGTCCATGTTCAGCGACTTGTAGATCTCGGCCACCAGCTCCTTGCCGCCGCCGTAGTTGTGCCAGGCCAGGACCATGTTGGGGTCCATGCCGAAGGCCGGGCCGGAGCCCCACAGGGCCAGGGCGGAGTTCTTGCCGTAGTGGTAGGCGATCACGCCATGGCCACCGTCCAGGGTGCCTTTGGACACGGCTTCCAGCAGCTGGAAGGCGGGAACCACGGAGCCGGAGGGCAGCACCTCGATCTTGAGGCGGCCGCCAGCCATGTCGTTCACCTTCTTGGCGAAGTCGTTGGCGTACTCATGGAAGATGTCCTTGGCGGGCCAGGTGGACTGGAAACGCAGGGTGGTGGTCTGAGCGCTGGCCACCATGGGCACCGACATGGCGCCGGCTGCAACGGCGGCGCCTTTGAGCATGCCGCGGCGGGACGTGACGGTCTTCTTCTCTGTCATGAATGTCTCCAAAGGGGTGAACAAAATGAAACGGGCGGCGAATGATGCGCCGAACCGGCCTCGCCGGTCGGCAGGGTTTCTACGCACTTCCTCACCCGGACTGTCGCCAGCCGGACCGAAAAAGCCAGAAACGACGCGCATTTGAACCGGTCTTGAAAAAACTTGTGTGTCGGTTTGAATTTATTTTGTCCGGCAGGCCGATGCACCAGAATGTGGCTCTGCCATCCCGTCTGCCTTGCCATGAAGCCCCTGCAGCTCTTCGACCCCGCCTCCAGCACCTTCACCTACATCCTGTTCGATCCCGGCACCCGCGCGGCATTGATCATCGATCCGGTGGACGAGCAGCTCGATCGAGACCTGTCCGTGCTGCGCGAACACGGTCTGCAGCTGGTCTGGGCGGTCGAGACCCACGCGCATGCCGATCACATCACCAGTGCCGGCCGCCTGGCCGAACTGGCGGGCGCCAGGCTGGCCGCGCCGGCCGGCTGCGGCATCGGCACCGCGGCCACCCAGCTGGTGCATGGCGACCTGCTGCACTTCGGGAGTGAACAGCTGAAAGCCCTGCACACGCCGGGCCACACCGCCGGCAGCATGAGCTTCGTCTGGGGTCAGCATGTGTTCACCGGCGACACCCTGCTCATCGGTGGTTGCGGCCGCACCGATTTCCAGTCGGGCAGTGCGTCCGACCTCTACCGCAGCCTCACCGAGGTGCTGTTGGCCTTGCCGGACGACACGACCGTATGGCCAGGGCATGACTACCAGGGCCGCAGCCACTCGACCATCGGCCATGAAAAGCAGCACAACCCCCGGGTGGCCGGCCGCACCCTCGACGAATTCGTCTCGCTCATGGACAGCCTGCAGCTGCCCCGCCCGCGCCGCATCGACGAAGCGGTACCGGCCAACCTCACCTCCGGCCTGCGGCACGACGTCGACGGAGCGGCGCTCATGAAACCCCGGCCCGTGACCGACGCCAGCTACGCCGGGGATGTATCTCCCCAGCTGGCCTGGGAGTGGGTCCAGTCCGGCGATGCGGTGCTGGTCGACGTGCGCACCGATGCCGAGCGCGAATGGGTCGGCTTCGTGCCCGGCGCGGTGCCGGTGGCCTGGAAGCAGTGGCCCGGCATGGCGCTGAACCCGGGTTTCGACGAGCAGATCCGTGCGGCGGCCGAGGGACGCAAGGTGGTGCTGCTGTGCCGCAGCGGCGTGCGCTCGGTGGCGGCTGCCAGACGCGCCGCCCAGCTGGGTATCGAGGCCTACAACATCCTGGACGGTTTCGAGGGCGATCCCGACAGCCAGGCGCACCGCGGCCGGCAGGCCGGATGGCGCTATCTGGGACTGCCCTGGCGTCAGAACTGATCCTTCGACGGGTCGGGGCTGTCAGATCTGACAGGTTGTCATCGCCGGACCGCCCGGCATTTTCTCCAATGGGTACCTTTTCATTAACTGGAGTACCCCTGTGGAAACACATCTCTGCAACACCCGAGCCACGCACAACCGCCCGCAACTGACTGCCGGACTCCACGCGCGCATCGCGCGGGATTTCGAGCCCCGCTGGACCCGTGACTGGGGTGGCCGTTCACTGCTGGAAGGCCGCATGCCCGGTCCGGACGCGGTTCGCCTCGACGGCAACGATTACCTGGCCGTGACCGGGCACCCGGACATCGTGGCGGCCCAGGTCGCAGCGCTTCTGCAGGAGGAGCAGTCGGTGGTGCAGTCGGGTCTGTTCCAGCGGGACGAGCATCCGGCCAGGGCGCTGGAACGCCAGCTGGCGGCCTGGACGGGTCAGGAAGACGCCGTGCTGTGCCAGTCGGGCTATGCGGCCAACATCGGCGCCATGCAGAGCCTGGCCGATGCAGGCTCCCCGGTCTACATCGACACCTTGGCGCATGCCTCGCTCTGGGAGGGCATCCGGGCTGCGGGTGCCATGGCCCGTCCGTTCCGCCACAACCAGCCCGA
The DNA here is from genome assembly GCF_958439165.1 of uncultured Hydrogenophaga sp. Classification (GTDB taxonomy): domain Bacteria; phylum Pseudomonadota; class Gammaproteobacteria; order Burkholderiales; family Burkholderiaceae_C; genus Hydrogenophaga. The sequence goes on from NZ_OY288136.1 coordinate 59,054, forward strand.
GCATCTGGGCCGACTCATGGAGACGCACGGCCCGGGTCTGGTGGCCGTCGACTCCGTCTACAGCACGACCGGAGAGATCTGTCCGCTGGCCGCCATCGTCGAGGTGGTGGAGCGCCATGGCTCCATGCTGCTGGTGGACGAGTCGCACTCGCTGGGCACCCACGGTACGCAGGGCGCGGGCCTGTCGGTTGCGCTGGGCCTTGCGGACCGTGTGCACTTCATTTCTGCCAGTCTGGCCAAGGCGGTGGCCGGTCGAGCCGGATTCTTCACGATGCCGGCCCACCTGCGCCAGTACATCATCACGGCCAGCTTTCCCACGATGTTCAGTTCCTGTCTGCTCGCCCATGAAGTGGCCGGCCTGCGGGCCACGGTGAGCCTGCTGCAACAGGCCGACCACGCACGGGAGCGACTGCACCAGAACACCCGGCGCGTCCGCAGCGGGCTGGCCGACCTGGGTTATGCGCTGCCGGGCAGCGAGCAGATCCTGGCCCTGGAGATCGGCTCTGAAATCGCAGCCCGCGATCTGCGCGACGCGATGGAGACGCTTGGCGTGTTCGGCTCGATCTTCTTTCCGCCGGCGACCAGCCGGAATCGCTCCATGGTCCGGCTCACACTGAACGCCGGACTGACCGACAGTGAACTGGAGCACCTGCAGAAGGTCATGGCCGAACTGGTGCCCCGTTTCCGACCGGACACCTGGTCCTCCGTCCGCCGTCTGAGGAAATCGGCCGGCTGAGGCAGCGCAGGCCTGCTCAGGTGTCGTCCACCGAGCGGTGCTCTGCAGCCCGCAGCACCGCTCGGTAGGGGCGCAGCGGCGGGTGTTCCCCTTCCCTGAGGGGGAACACCGCGCTGGTGAGCAGGCCGTCCTCGTCCAGTGGCTCTGCCCTGGCCACACGCACCGGCCCTGGCAGCCCGAGCTGCTGGTGGAGCTCCACGGCCGCCAGCACTTCGCCGGCCCGGATCGATCGGACAGTCTCGAAATCGAGGCCTGCCGACCCGGCCACCTCGGCCAGTGCCGGCAGACCCGCGACCGGCTCCAGCTGCAGCCACTCGCATCGGCCTTCGATGTCGACGCCCAGCAGGCCGAAAGGCTCTCCGAGCACCACATGCTCGATCCAGCGGGCCTGGCTGTAGCGCTGCAGGTTCTGCACCACGGACGGAATCTGCAGCAGCGACTGCTGCTCGGGCGTCAGGACGCTGCGCCACAGCGTGTTCAAGCGCACATGGGGCGTGAGGGCCAGCTTGCGCAGCACGCTCAGCAGGTGCCGGGTGATGTCGTGCGTCTGCTTGGGCACGAACTGGTCGATCAGCCCGCTGTTGAACGCTTTGACTGCGATCTGCTCGTCCGCCTGGCCGGTGAGCAGGACCCGTGAGCCCGGCCAGTCGAGCAGGGTGTTGAGCACGGCGAGTCCGTCGGTGCCCGGCATGGCGTAGTCGACCACGCAGCTCTGCACCAGCCGGTATCGCTCGGGCTGGCCCGACCAGTAACGCAGCACCTGCGGCAGCAGCGGCAGGCCGTTGCGCCAGCGGTCGATCATCTGGAGCTGCTGCAAGGCGTCGGCTTCCCAGCGCTCCGGCTCCTGCGCCATGCGCCGCCCGAATCCGGCCGGCCGCGAGAACAGCTCGACCTGGATGTGGGCCGGGATCACCATGCCCAGCATCTCCAGGTAGTCGGTGTCGTCGTCCAGGAACAGGATGCTTCCCGGGCGGTGGATGAGTGGAATGGTCAGTGACATGGGTCGGGCGAGAGCGGGGCGTGCGGAGGCACATGGGCCTCTGAACGGTCCAGCGGCAGATCGATGGTGAAAACGGCGCCCATGCCCGATTGTGAATGCACGGTGAGCCGGCCGTGTGCCCCCTCGACCACGTTTCGGCAGAAACTCAGGCCGAGTCCGTTGCCCGCGCCCGCCTGCGTGGAATAGAAGGGTTCGAAGATCCGGGATTGCAGGTCGCCGGCAATGCCCACGCCGTCATCGGCGACCACGATGCGGCCTCGCTGACGCCGTGCATCCACGGTGATGCGCAGATCCCCCGGGCACAGGGCGGTGCTGGCCGAGGCCAGCGCATGCAGCGCATTCTTGATGAGGTTGGCCAGCACCTGGGCAAACAGCGCGTATGCACCCCGGAAGTGGAAGTCACGCTGGATGTGCACGCTCACGCAGCAGCGTTCCCGGGAGGTCCGGTAGGGAAAGTTGTCCACCACGCTGCGCACCAGGTCGCTGGCGCGGATGCTGGACTGCTCCCGAGGCAGGCGCATCATCTGCGCATTGGCGATCTGCATGTCGATGTGCCGGTTCATGCCGTGCACCAGATTCTGCAGACGCGTCCCCAGGTCTTCTAGCTTGCGGCGCCTCACCTCGGGGTTGTCCTGCTGCGCGAGGTTGCGCAGCACGTCTCCCAGCAGGTGCACCGTGGCCAGCGGCGTGCGCAGCTCATGGGCCATCACGCCCATGGTGCTGAGCGTGTTCACCAGCCTGACACGGCGCAGATTGGCGCTGGACATGCCCAGCAAAAGCCCCATCGACGAAGCGAACACGATGATCAGCAGGTGTTCGGTGGACGGCCAGAGGAGCTCGCCGTTGCGCACGAGCCACGCGCTCAGGACCCCTGCTGCCGATCCCGCCAGCAGACCGGCTGAAGCCAGACGCCAGTCGGTGAAGTGGAAATAGATCAGGATCATGGCGCCCAGACTGGCCAGCCAGACGCCGTTGCCGTCGTTCATCAGGTACATCCAGCTGAAGAACCAGGGCAGCTGAAGCCAGGTGACGACGGTGAACCAGCGGCCGCCACCCACGCTGCCGAAGTCCCTGCGCCAGCCGATCGAGAAATACACCATCGAGGAGGCGGCCACCAGTGCCCGCACCCAGGCGTTCTCGTAGGGCTGCGGCAGCCACTGGCTCCAGATTCCGTAGAAGGCCAGATGGCCTATGCATGTGAACAGACCAATGCCGACCAGCCGCAGGCGCGAAGGATGCAAAATAGGTTCGAGCGGTGCGTTCAGCACATCGTCCCTCCACCAACGCCGCATCCTTGCAGTGGCGTTGTGCCACCTCAACCGGTCGAGTGCCAACATGATCTCCTGTGAATGTGACTTCATCGGATGCCGCTTCGGGGCAGCGCCGGCCATTGTCAATGCACTCAAACACGGACACCCATGACCCTACCTGTCAACTTTGACAGCATGGGGGTGGATGCCATCCTCAACGACTGGCTCACCGCGTTGACCGAGCAGGGCGTGGAGGCTGTGGTGGTGCTGGGGCCGGTGCCCACGGGCACGAGGGACGATCGCGAGGTACTGGCCGTTCATCCGCCGCGTTTCGTGGGGGCTGCGCTGGCGCTGGCCCAGAGCACCGACTTCGGCGCCTGCTGGCGCGACAGCGACGCCCCCATGGTGGCGTGGCAGGACATCTCCAAGGCGGCCGCCGACGACAGCAGCCGCTGGCGCAGGCTGTGGCTGGCACACGGTCAGCAGACCCTGGTCAGGGTGGCGTTCCCGCTCCCGGCCGGCCGTGCCTTCGAATGCTTCATGTTCTCCCCGCGCACCCTGTCCGACCGGCGCGATGCCGCCAGCCTGGCCTGGTCGGCCTTCAATGTCTGGCCCATGTTGCGGCGAACCATCGCCGAGCAGCGGGTCAACCTCAGTCCGCGTGAGCTGGAAAGCCTGAATCTGGCCTTTGAAGGTCTGACCGCGCGCGAGACCTCCGCGCGGATGGACTGTTCCGAACGCACGGTGAACTACCACCTGGCCAACGCCATGGGCAAGCTGCAGACCGACAACAAGCTCGCCGCGGTGCAGCGGGCCTGCTGGATCGGGCTCATCTGAAGCCGTGTTGCAGGGCAGCATGGTCTGCATGAGCGCATGGCGATAATCCGCGCATGAGTTTTCTGGCCCTCGATGTCGGCAACACCCGCCTGAAGTGGGCCTTGTACGACGCACCCCGCCCCGGAGCCCAGCTGATGGCCCATGGCGCGCAGTTCCTTGAAAACATCGAATCGCTCGAAGAGGGCGACTGGAACCGCCTCTCCTGTCCCAACTGGGTGCTGGGGTGCGTGGTGGCCGGCGATGCCGTCAAGCGGCGCGTCGAGGAACAGCTGGAGATGTGGGACGTCACGCCCCGCTGGGTGGTCTCCTCGCAGTCGGAAGCCGGTCTGGTGAACGGCTACGACCATCCCGCCCGGCTGGGTTCGGACCGCTGGGTCGCCATGATCGGCGCCCGCCACCGGTTGCTGGCCCAGGGGCAGCCCCGGCCCTGCGTGGTGGTGATGGTGGGAACGGCCGTCACGGTGGAGTGCATCGACACCGAAGGCCGCTTCCTGGGCGGCATCATCCTGCCGGGTCACGGCATCATGCTGCGGGCACTCGAATCGGGCACCGCCGGCCTGCATGTGCCCACCGGCGAGGTGCGCGACTTCCCCACCAACACCAGCGACGCGCTCACCAGCGGCGGCACCTTCGCCATTGCCGGCGCGGTGCAGCGCATGGTGGAGAACCTGCGCCGGCACTGCGGCCAGGAGCCGGTCTGCTACATGACCGGTGGTGCCGGCTGGAAGATGGCGCCCAGCATGTCGACCGAGGTCGAGCTGGTGGAAAGCCTCATCTTCGACGGCTTGCTGGAGATCGCCAGCCGCCGGCTGTCCCTGGCCTGAGCCGGCCGGGTCAGTCGGTCTCGCCCCAGGGCAGCATCAGGGTCAGGGTGAGCATGCGCTGGAATTCCGGCGTGAACCGGTCGACGATCTGCTGCGGATCAGGGCACAGGCCGCTGTCGGCGATGCAGCCGAACTGGACGCCGCCACCGTAGCTCAGGATGGACACCCCCAGGCCCACGGTGCCGGTCTGAGGCACCCAGAACATGGTCTGCTCCAGCGTGCTGCCGCACACCTTGAGCCGGGTCGACGGCCCGGGCACGTTGGTCATGACGGCGGTGGTCTTGCGCCCGAAGAGGCTGAGCATGGCCTCCTGGGCCGGCTTGACCAGCAGGCCGGCCACCGACAGCAGGCCGAAGGTCAGCAGCGGCTGCAGGCTGCCCTTGAGGTCCCGCATGCGCCGCTTCACGGCGAACAGCCGTTCCAGCGGATGTTCGGTGCCGATCGGCAGGAGCAGCGGCACCAGGCCGAACCGGTTGCCGAGTTTCCAGGCGTCTTCCATGGGCCGCAGGTTGACCGGCACCATGGCCCGTATCTCCTGACCGGCCGGGTCGTCTCCCTGGTCGCGCAGGTAGTGGCCGATGGCACCTGCCACGCAGGCCAGCAGCACGTCGTTGACCGAACAATGGAAGGCCCGGCCGATGGCCTTCACCTCGTCCAGCGGTACCGGGTCGCACCAGGCCACCCGCTTGGTGCCCGCAGGCTGACCTTTGAGCCGGGTGGGCGAGTCGTCGGGCATCAGGGCGAGTGCGGCCAGATCGCTGGCCAGCTGACCACCCAGGCGGGCCATGTCCATGGCCTGGTCGAAGGCCTTGTCGACCGAGCCGCCCAGGCTCTTCTGCGGTTCGGTCAGCAGGGACAGTGACTTCGCTGCGCCGCCGCCGGCGGCCTCCAGCGCGCGTGCAGCGATGTCGCCGAATGGCCGGATCAGGCTGTCGGCCACCCAGTCTTCCGCCCCCTCGCGCAGCGGCTTGCGCCCCGGCCGAGCCGGCTGGCCGGCGCGCTGCGGCGGCAGGGCACCGCCATCCACCAGGCTCATCATGACGCTGATCAGGGCAATGCCGTCGGCAATGCAGTGGTGGATCCGGGCGATGAGGGCGGAGCCGCCGTCGTGCTGTTCGACCAGTTCGAAATGCCATAGCGGGTGGCCAGGATCCAGCGGCTGCATGGCCAGGACCGCCACCCGGTCCTGCAAGGCCTGCTGCGCGGTCTGGCCCTTGCGGCGGCGCAGCGGTCGGCTCTGCAGGTGCCGTTCCAGCCGGAAGTCGGGGTCGTCGCTCCAGGTGGCGCCGGCGGCGTCTTCACGGGCCACCTGCACGAAGCGTCGGTAGGGCAGCAGCCGTTCGCGCACCCGCTGCTGCAACGCCTCTCGGTCGATGGCCGGGCGCAGGATCCAGACCCCGACGATCATCATCAGGTTGGACGGCGAATCCATCCGCAGCCAGGCGGTGTCGACCTTGCTCATGCGCTCGCCGCCAAGGCCCAGTGTGCTGGTCAGGGCCTCTTTGACGGCGGCCACGCGTTGCTCCATGGGGGCTCCCGTTTCTGGATGGGGTTCTCTAGGGTGGCGCCGATTGTGCAAGCCGGACGGCCCGTAAGATACGAGGACACACCCTTACACGCAGGAGACCCCATGTCCGATCTGACCGCCCGCTTCAACGCCGCCGTGGCGAATTCCAAGAACCTGAGCGAGCGCCCCGACAACGCCACACTGCTCAAGATCTACGGGCTCTACAAGCAGGCCACCGCCGGCGACAACGCCGAGAAGAAGCCGGGCTTCGGCGACATGGTCGGCCGCGCCAAATGGGACGCCTGGAACGGACTGAAGGGCATCTCGGCCGACGACGCGATGCAGCAGTACATCGACCTGATCGAGAGCCTGAGCTGATCCGGCTCAGCCCTTCTTCTTGCGCCCGGCCTGCTTCGCGCCGGCCGCCAGCAGCGCATCGAGGTTCTTGACGATCTCGCCCTCGATGCGGTCCTTGAAGGCGCCCAGCAGGAAGCCCAGTTTCGCGTCCAGCTCGAACCGGTCGCCGGTGACCCGCAGGCAGCCGCTGACCCCGGACCGGGTGAACTGCACCTCGTCCGCTTCATCACCCTCTTCGTAGGTGCAGCTCATGTCGAACTCGGACTCGGCCTGTTCGGCCCATTTCCAGGCCAGCTTGCGCGCGGCACTCAGGCCCAGCTGGTGGTCTCGTTCGATGCGGATGTCGGCCATGGTCTAGCGTTCGGTGGTGGACGGGGTCAGGCCGCGCAAGGCGGCATGGCGGTCGGCCTTGGGCTGGCGGGCCAGCTGGCGCACCGCATCATAAAACCGGGACCAGTCGCCGCCTTGCTGCTGGTGCAGCGCCAGGAAGGCCGGCACCCATTCGTCGTAGGTGCCCTGGCTGGCCAGCCCGGCATTGTTGGCCTGGGCGATCCAGGCGTCATAGCCGGGCCAGCCGCCCCAACGGGCACGCAGTGCCGCGTAGCGGTCGCGCAGGCTGGCCATCACGGTGGCCTTGCGTGACCCGCGCTGTGCCTCATCCAGCGATGCGTCGGCATAGACCTGCTGCAGCTGGCGGCGGATGTCGCCGGTCAGGGCCCGGAACTCGCGGCGGCGGGCATCGAAGCTGGCGTACTCGGCCCGCGCGGTCTCGCTCGCCCGTGTGGCCATCCAGCGTTCGCCGCCCAGGCGTTCCACCGCCGTGGCGAACGACTCGTTGAACGGGGTGTCGTCGGCGGCGTACACCACCTGGTGGGCCAGCTCATGGAACAGCAGCCGCGCGACCTCGCCCTCGGGGTAGTGGATGAAGGTGTTGAGCACCGGGTCACCGCCGGCCCAGTTCATCCAGCCCAGGGTCGAATAGGCCGGTACAGGCTGCACCTGCACCTCCAGTCCGGCCGGCAGGCTCGCGGCAAAGGCACGTGCAGCGGCCTCGTCGAAATAGCCCCGGTAGGTCACGCAGCCCGCGACCGGAAAGCACCATTGCTCCAGCTGGAGCGAGAACGCCGGCGCGGCCACCACATTGAACACGGCAGCGCGCCGACCCAGGTCGGCATAGCGGTGGTAGCTGGCGTTGTCCGGCAGGCCGAGTTCCTGCACTGCGAAGCGGCGCATCTCGCGCACCCGCTCCAGCTTGGGGCGCAAGGTCTGCGGGGTGGCCGGGTCGGACAGCCAGTCATCGATGGGGCGGGCAGCGGCCATGAGCCGCAGGTGCCCGGTGACCGATTGCCAGTAGTAGGTCGGCCCCGGTGCATGGCTGGCGCAGCCGCTGCCCAGTGCGGCCAGCAGCAGGACCGCCGGCATGGCGAACCAGGCCGCTGCCCGCCGGCCTGCCATCACGCTGCCTCGACGGCCCGGGCCACTTCGACCAGGCAGTCGTAGAAGGTGGGGCCGCGCCCGAGATCGGTCAGGCGCTGGCTGGTGACTTCGTTGACATTGGTGCCGTCCGGTCCCAGCTTGCGCCACCAGATGCCCAGCCCGTTGACCACGCCGTGACGCGCACGCTGGCCCACCTTCACCCGGCAGCGGTATTCGCCGCGGTCATTGAAGACCCGCACCATGTCGCCGTCGGCAATGCCGCGGGCTGTGGCGTCGGTCGGGTGCATCTCCAGCACCGGCTCGCCTTCGATGTCGCGCAGGCTCTGCACATTGACGAAGCTGGAATTGAGGAAGTTGCGTGCCGGCGGCGAGATCATGGCCAGCGGGTAGGTCGGCGACGAACCGGCGGTCTCGTGGTTGGGCAGGTGGTCCGGCAGGCCGTCCAGGCCCTGCGCCTGCAGCCGCGCACTGAAGAACTCGCAGCGGCCCGAGGGCGTGGGAAAGCCGCCCTGGGCATAAGGCGCATCCGGCAGCCGGAGGGTGGCGAAGCCCTGGTCGAGCAGCTCCTGGAAGTCGACCACCTCGGGGCGGAAAGCCATGCGGCACAGGGTCTCGTCGTCGTCGTCGAAGCAGGCTTCGGTGAAGCCCATGCGCCGGGCGAGCGCCCGGAACACGTCGGTGTTGGTGCGCGACTGCCCCACCGGTGCGATGGCAGGCCGGTTGAGCAGCACGTCGGTGTGGCCGTAGCTGGTGTGGATGTCCCAGTGCTCCAGCTGGGTGGTGGCCGGCAGCAGGATGTCCGCGTAGTCGGCGGTGTCGGTACGGAAGTGCTCCAGCACCACGGTGAACAGGTCGTCGCGGGCGAAGCCGCGCACCACCTTGCCCGATTCGGGCGCCACCGCCACCGGGTTGCTGTTGTAGACCACGACCGCCTCGACCTGGGGGCCGAAAGCCGGCGAGCCCGGCCGCAGCAGGTCGTCACCGATGGTGCTCATGTTGATGGTGCGGGGCTGCCGGCCGGCCAGCAGGTCGGGCCGCTGCAGGGCGGCGCGCTCGGCCGGGAACTGGCCGGAGCTGGACAGCAGCACGCCCCCGGCCGGGTCACGCCAGGCGCCCACCAGGGCCGGCAGGCAGGCCACGGCGCGCACCGCGTTGCCGCCACCACGCACCCGCTGCATGCCGTAGTTCAGGCGGATGGCGGCTGGCCGGGTGGTGCCGTAGGCACGGGCCAGGTCGATGATCTGCTGCACCGGCACGTCGCACACCTCGGCGGCACGCTCGGGGGGCCACTGCAGGGCGCGTTCGCGCAGGGCCTCGAAGCCCAGGGTGTGATCGCGGATGTAGTCGTGGTCGAGCCAGTCATGGGTGATGAGCTGGTGCATCAGCGCCAGCGCCAGCGCGGCGTCGGTGCCGGGCCGCAGGGCGATGTGCTCGTGGCATTTCTCGGCGGTTTCGGTGCGGCGCGGGTCGATGCAGACCAGCCGCGCACCGTCGCGCTTGGCCTGTTGCGCCAGCTTCCAGAAGTGCAGGTTGCTGCCGATGGAGTTGCTGCCCCAGATGACGATCAGCTTCGCCTGCGCGAAGTGCTC
>NZ_OY288137.1 GCF_958439165.1 uncultured Hydrogenophaga sp.
GGTCAGTGCATCGGCGCCCAGCGGGGTGGCGTCGAACCGGAGTTCCCCGCCGTCGTCCCCCCAGACCTGCATGGCCTGGACAGGCGTGCTGGCAGGGGTTTCCCCGGGACGGTCTTCCGGCCATGCGCGGATCGAGGACAGCACCGCCTTCGAGGCCGCATTCAGGGCGTAGGCCCGCACGTCGGCGTCCGGTGCAGCTGGCGCAGCCTGTGGGACCGGCCCCACCAGGGCCACCCGCAGGCGTTCGCGGGCCAGCAGCAGGGCGAGGGTCAGGCCGACCACGCCCGTCCCCCGGATGGCGACATCATGGCGCCGGACGCCGCCGGCTCGGGGGGTGCTTGCTTGCATGGGCTGGATTCTAGGAGCAGGGCACAATCCGGCGCTTCCGCTACGGCGATTCCGACCGGTGAGAACCCGAACTGTTCCCGTCCTCCACCATGAACAAGCCAGTCACCCCCTCCGATCTGCAGGCCACCATCGAAGAACTCTGGGTCTATCCGGTCAAGTCGTGCGCCGGTGTCAGGCTGCCCGAGGCCGAGCTGACCGACACCGGTCTGCTCTACGACCGGGCCTGGATGGTCGTGGACGCGCAGGGCCAGTTCGTCAGCCAGCGGGAACTGCCGCGCATGGCCCTGATCCAGCCCGCCTTTCGCATGGGGCAGCTGGTGCTGAAGGCCCCCGGCATGCTGGCCCTGCACCTGGCCCTGGACGCCGCCGAGAGCCCGGTCCGGGTCCAGGTCTGGGACGACGTGATCGACGCCTGCGACATGGGCGACGTGGCCGCCCAGTGGTTCACCGACTTCCTCTCGCCCGGCGCGCCGGCCGACCTGCAACGGCTGCGCCTGGCCCGCTTCGACCCCCAGGTGATGCGCCGCTGCGACCCGGCCTGGACCGGCGAACACGAGGCCTACACCCAGTTCGCCGACGGTTTCGGCCTGCTGGTGGCCGCCCGTGCCTCGCTGGACGACCTCAACCAGCGGCTGGACGCCGCCGGGCGCGCCCGGGTCGACATGCGCCGTTTCCGGCCCAACATCGTCCTGGGTGGCCTGGCCCCGCATGACGAAGACCGCAGCGGCCCCATGACCATCACCACCGCAGAGGGCGAGGCCGTGATCCTTCCGGTCAAGCCCTGCGCCCGCTGCCCCATCCCCGACATCGACCCCGACACCGCCGAGCGCGGGTACCGGGTGAGCGACACGCTGCAGACCTACCGCCAGGACCCGCGTGTGGGGGGTGCGGTGACCTTCGGCATGAACGCCGTTGTCGTCACCGGCGACGGCCTGGTGCTGCGCGAGGGCCAGCCCGTGCGGGCCGACCTGCGCTTCGACTGACCCCCGCCTTTAAAATTCTCGGTTTCCCCGACCGACCCGAAAGCCCTCCATGAGCCTCAAATGCGGCATCGTGGGCCTGCCCAATGTGGGCAAGTCCACCCTGTTCAACGCCCTGACCAAGGCCGGCATCGCCGCCGAGAACTACCCCTTCTGCACCATCGAGCCCAATGTGGGCGTGGTCGAGGTGCCCGACCCGCGCCTGCAGCAGCTCTCCGACATCGTCAAGCCCGAGCGCATCGTCCCGGCCATCGTGGAGTTCGTCGACATCGCCGGTCTGGTGGCGGGCGCGTCCAAGGGTGAAGGTCTGGGCAACCAGTTTCTGGCTCACATCCGCGAGACCGATGCCATCGTCAACGTGGTGCGCTGCTTCGAAGACCCGAACGTCATCCACGTGGCCAACAAGGTCGACCCGATTGCCGACATCGAGGTCATCCAGACCGAGCTGTGCCTGGCCGACATGAGCACCGTCGAGAAGGCGCTGCAGCGCTATACCAAGGCCGCCAAGAGCGGCAACGACAAGGAAGCCGCTGCCCTGGTGGCCCTCCTGGGCAAGGTGCAGGCCGTGCTGGACGAAGGCAAGCCGGTGCGCACGCTGGCCCTGGGCGACCAGGAAAAGGCCCTGCTCAAGCCGCTGTGCCTGATCACGGCCAAGCCGGCCATGTTCGTGGGCAACGTGGCCGAGGACGGCTTCGACAACAACCCCTTCCTGGACCGACTGCGCGAATACGCCAGCGCCCAGAACGCTCCGGTGGTGGCCATCTGCGCCAAGATCGAGGCCGAACTCTCCGAGATGGACGATGCCGACCGGCTGGAATTCCTGAAGGAACTCGGCCAGGACGAGCCGGGCCTGAACCGCCTGATCCGCGCCGGCTTCAAGCTGCTGGGCCTGCAGACCTACTTCACCGCCGGTGTGAAGGAAGTGCGCGCCTGGACCATCCACATCGGCGACACCGCCCCCCAGGCCGCCGGCGTGATCCACGGCGACTTCGAGCGCGGCTTCATCCGCGCGCAGACCATCGCCTTTGACGACTACATCGCCCTCAAGGGCGAGCAGGGCGCCAAGGACGCCGGCAAGATGCGCGCCGAAGGCAAGGAATACGTCGTCAAGGATGGCGACGTGCTGAATTTCCTGTTCAACGTCTGAACCCCGTGACCGACGACGCCCAGCGCCTGGCCAAGCAGCTGGCGGCCCGGCTGGGCTGCTCCCGGCGAGACGCCGAACTCTTCATTGCCGGCGGCTGGGTCAGCGTGGACGGCTTGGTGGTGGAAGAACCCCAGGCGCGCGTGCGGCCGGAGCAGGCCATCAACCTCGATCCGCATGCCCGGGCCGAACCGCTGCCACCCGCCACGCTGGTGTGGCACAAGCCGGCTGGCGTGTCCGTTCCCCAGAGCGAGTTCCTGCCTGATGCCCTGGCCCGTGCGTGGTTCCAGGCCGATCGCCGCCATACGGGTGATGCCTCCGGGCGGCGCCTGCTGCGGGCCTTGCTCAACCGGCTGGTGCCCGTGTCGCGGCTGCATGACGAGGCCAGCGGACTGATGGTCTTCACCCAGAACCCGGGCGTGGCCCGACGCGTCACCGACCGACAGTCGCCGCTGGAGCAGGAGTGGCTGGCCGATGTGACCGACGCCCCCACCGAAGCCGATGCCCGCGAGGCCGTGCTGCGCTCCATCGGCAAGCCGCTGTACTTCGAAGGCCGTGAGCTGCCTCGGCTCAAGGCCAGCTGGCAGAGCGACCGTCGCCTGCGCCTGGCCTTCAAGCACGACATGCCGGCCGAGCCCGGCCACCGCACCGCCCGGGCCGGGCTGGCGGCGGCGCTGCACCGCCAGCGCATCGGCCGCATCGGGCTCGATGGCATGGCACCGGGGCAGTGGCGCTGCCTGGGACCGGCCGAGCGTTTCTGAGCGGTGGCTGGTTGACAGTTGCTTGACAGCCTGGCGCGCGCCGGGGATTGGAGCTGACCGGGCCGTCACTCACCGGGGTCATCCACCACCCATCCAGACGCCTCATGCGCCCAGAGTCGCCCAAAGTCCCTCCGATCGCCCTCACGGTCTCCACAAGCTCGCCGACACCAGGGAGTCAGCCTTCGCCGTCCCGTTCATCCTTGTCCACAAGCTGGTCGATGCAGACCCCGCCGAACGACAAGCCTCCTGCGCAACGGACTCACCACTTCAGTCCCCGGCCGAAATCGGTGATGGTCTCCAGGAACACCGCCGAGGGGCACATTCCGCTGGAGAGCCCTTCGCCATTCAAGCTGCCCAAGCCACGACCGACCGACGCCGGGCTGTCCGGGGGAGGGCCTGTATCCCCCCGGTTCACACTGAACGATTCGCGCCGACCAGTCCCCAGGCTGAATCTGTTCAATGACTTCCAGCCCATGCCGGAGCTTCCAGCGCTGCCATCGGACGACAGCGATGTCGAAGGCGAGATCTTCATCGAGATCCTGCAGTTCGAGCGGTATGAGGTGGTCGACCTGCACCCGGTGGACAGCTCCCCGTCGCCCACCCCACCTTCATCGCCCCGTTGGCCGTCCAGCCCGGGTTCGCACGGCAGCGCGCTATCGCCGCGCGGACAGTTCCTGGGCAACAAGCCCCGCGACAACCTGCAGTGAAGGCCGGACGGCGGCCGTCAGGTCGCCACCATCGGCCGCACCTGGCGCGACGCGGCCCACACGCTCAAGGCCATGGCGCTGCCCAGCACCACCAGGCCCACCCAGTGCAGCTGCAGCATCTGGCCGCTGGCGATCATCACGCCGCCCAGCGCGGCGCCCATGGCCTGACCGCCATACATGGCCGAGGTGTTGAGTGCCACCGTGGCCGAAGCCAGCGAGGGCGACAGCTGCACCAGCCGTGCCTGCTGGGCCGAGTTGGCCGAGAAGCAGCCCAGCGCCCAGGGCACCAGCACCAGGGCCTGCTGCCACACGCCCAGCCGGCCCAGCGGCCACAACAGCAGGCACACCGCCATCGCGCCCAGCGTGAGCAGCACCGCGCGCGGCGCGCCGATGCGGTCGATCCAGCGCGAGAGCATCACGTTGCCCAGCAGCCCGAAAGCGCCGAACCACAGGAACATGAGCGACAGGCTGCCGCCGCTCAGTCCCAGGGTCTGCAGCAGGTAGGGCGCGAAATAGGAGAAGAGGGTGAACTGGCCGAAGGCCGAGAGCAGGGTCACTCCCACGGCCAGCATCAGCGCCGATGAGCCCAGCGTGGCGCCCCATGCCTGGCGCGACAGTGCCGCAGGCTTCACGCCCTCGGGCATGGCGCGCCACACCCACCAGGCGCTGCCCAGCGCCAGCAGTCCCACCAGGCCGAATGCCCAGCGCCAGCCCAGGGTTCCGCCGATGAAGGCCGAGAGCGGCATGCCCATGACCGAGGCCACCGACCAGCCCAGGAAGATGAAGGTGATGGCCCGCCCCCGCTGGTGCGGCTCCACCAGCAGGCCCACGCTGGCGGCGGCCTGCGGCGTGAAGATGGCCGGCGACACGACCGCCAGCACCCGCAGCACCAGCAGGGCCGGATAGGTCGGTGCGACCGCGCAGGCCAGCGTCAGCAGGCCGTACCAGACCAGTGAGAGGGCCAGCAGCCGTCGACGGTCCCAGCCGGCCACCAGGCTGGCGAACAGCGGTGCACCCACCCCCATCAGGATGGCCGCCGCCGTGATCAGCTGTCCGGCCTTGGGAATGGACACGCCCAGGGACTGGCTGATGTCGGTCAGTGTGCCCGGCACCACCATCACCCCGGTGCCGATGACGAAGTTGCCCACCATCAGTGCCCAGAGCACGGGAGGGAATGGCGTGCGCGCGGCAGCAGTGGTGGCGGTCATGCACCCGAGTGTCGGGCATCAGGGTTCACCCGCAGTGCGCTGCGGGTGACAGGCGCTTCAGGCCGCAGCCCCGGGAAACACCCACAGCAGCCCGGTCGTCAGCGTGATGTAGCGCGCCAGCTTGCCGACCGCCATGTAGGCCACGCAGGGCCAGAAGGGCAGGCGCAACCATCCGGCCACCGCGCACAGCGGATCGCCGACCACCGGCAGCCAGCTCAGCAGGCAGGCCTTGGGTCCGAAGCGCCGCAGCCATTCGAGGGCCCGCAGTTCGCTGGCGCTGCGTTCGTTCCCCCTGGCGCGGTCCACCGCCTTGTGCGCGCCCAGCCCCATGGCCCAGCTGACCGCGCCGCCCAGCGTGTTGCCGGCCGTGGCGACCAGGATGGCGGGCCAGAACAATTCGGGGTTGAGCTTGATCAGGCCGAACACCGCCGGCTCCGAGCCCATGGGCAGCAGGGTGGCGGAAACGAATGCCACCACAAAGACGGTGCTCAGGCCGACCTCGGGCAGGGCCAGCCATTGCATGAGCGGGGTGAACCAGGTGGGCATGGGTCGTGCATTGTAGGAAGCAGGTGGTCGAGCGCATCGCTGTGGGTGCTCAAAAAGTGGGCAGTACAATGCGCGCTTCGCCGGCCGGCACAGCAGGCCGCCCCCGCCCGACCCCCACCCCTCGCCTTCCCCCGACCCGCCATGCAGATCGGCCCTTACACATTGCCGAACGGCCTGTTCGTTGCTCCCATGGCGGGAGTGACCGATCGCCCGTTCCGCAAGCTGTGCAAGCGTCTGGGCGCAGGCTATGCGGTCAGCGAGATGGTGACCAGCCGCCCGGATCTGCAGGACAGCCTGAAGACCTCGCGCCGCGCCAATCACGATGGTGAGGCTGCGCCGATCGCGGTTCAGATCGCCGGCACCGACGCGGACATGATGGCCGACGCCGCCCGCTACAACATCGACCGCGGTGCGCAGATCATCGACATCAACATGGGCTGTCCGGCCAAGAAGGTCTGCAACAAGTGGGCCGGTTCGGCCCTGATGCAGGACGAAGCCCTGGCGCTGGAGATCGTCGAGGCGGTGGTGGCGGCTTGCGCGCCGCAGGGTGTGCCGGTCACGCTCAAGATGCGCACCGGCTGGTGCCAGGCCGTGCGCAACGCTCCCGCCCTGGCGCTGGCGGCCGAGCAGGCCGGGGTGCAGATGCTCACGGTGCACGGACGCACCCGCGAGCAGGGCTACAAGGGCCAGGCCGAGCACGACACGGTGGCGCACATCAAGAGCCGCCTGCGCATCCCGGTGGTCGCCAACGGCGACATCGATTCTCCCGAGCGGGCCCGCGAGGTGCTGCGCCACACCGGCGCCGATGCACTGATGGTGGGCCGAGCCGCCCAGGGCCGGCCCTGGATCTTCCGCGAGATCGCCCACTTCCTGGCCACGGGGGAGCACCTGCCGCCGCCCGACCTGGCCGAGGTGCGCCCCTGGCTGCTCGACCACCTGCACGACCACTACGACCTCTACGGCGAGTTCACCGGTGTGCGCAGCGCCCGCAAGCACCTGGGCTGGTATGTGCGCTCGCTGCCGTTGTCCGCCACCGAGACCGACGCATTCCGGCACCTGATCAACAGCACCACCACCATCGACGAACAGCTGCAGGCCGTGACCCGCAGCTTCGACGCCTGGCAGGCCGGTGCATCCATCCTTCCCTGGAAACTGGCTGCATGAAAAAGAACAACCTGCACGACTGCGTGCGATCCAGCCTGGAGGGCTATTTCCAGGATCTGGACGGCACCGAACCCGCCAACCTGCACGACATGCTGGTGAAGGCGGTGGAGCGCCCCCTGCTCGAGGTGGTGATGGAGCAGGCACAGCACAACCAGTCGCGCGCCGCGCAATGGCTGGGCCTGAACCGCAACACCCTGCGCAAGAAGCTCCTCGAACACGGCCTCATCGACTGAATCTCCCCAACCTTCCCATTCCCATGCGCGCACTCATCTCCGTCTCCGACAAGACCGGCATCGTCGAGCTGGCCCAGGCCCTGCATCGTCTCGGCGTGGCACTCATCTCCACCGGCGGCACCGCCAAGCTGCTGGCCGACCAGGGCCTGCCGGTCACCGAAGTGGCCGAAGTCACCGGCTTTCCTGAAATGCTCGATGGCCGCGTCAAGACGCTGCACCCCAAAGTGCACGGCGGCCTGCTGGCCCGGCGCGACCTGCCGGAACACATGGCCGCGCTGCAGGCACACGGCATCGACACCATCGACCTGCTGGTGGTCAACCTCTACCCGTTCGAGGCCACCGTGGCCAAGGCCGGCTGCACGCTGGATGACGCGATCGAGAACATCGACATCGGCGGTCCGGCCATGGTGCGCAGCGCGGCCAAGAACTGGAAAGACGTGGCGGTGCTGACCGACGCATCCCAGTACGCCGCCGTCGTCCAGGAGCTGCAGGCACAGGGCAAGCTCTCGCTCAAGACCCGCTTCGCGCTGTCGGTGGCCGCGTTCAACCGCATCAGCAACTACGACGGCGCCATCAGCGACTACCTGTCGTCCATCGAGTTCGATGAAGCTGCTGCCGTGCCGCGCCGCTCCGAATACCCGGGGCAGACCAATGGCCGCTTCGTCAAGCTCCAGGACCTGCGCTACGGCGAGAACCCGCACCAGACCGCAGCCTTCTACCGCGACCTGCACCCGGCTCCCGGTTCGCTGGTCACGGCACGTCAGCTGCAGGGCAAGGAACTGTCCTACAACAACATCGCCGACGCCGATGCGGCCTGGGAATGCGTCAAGAGCTTCGACGCACCGGCCTGCGTCATCGTCAAGCATGCCAACCCCTGCGGCGTGGCCGTGGGAGCCGATCCGCTGCAGGCCTACAGCAAGGCCTTCCAGACCGATCCGACCAGCGCGTTCGGCGGCATCATTGCCTTCAACCGCCCGCTCGACAAAGCCGCCGCCGAGGCGGTGAGCAAGCAGTTCGTCGAGGTCCTGATGGCGCCCGGCTATTCGGCCGAGGCGCTGGAGGTGTTCAAGTCCAAGGTGAACGTGCGGGTGCTGGAGATCGCGCTGCCGCCGGGTGGCGCCACCGCCTGGGAGCGCGGCCTGAACCTCAGCGACATCAAGCGCATCGGCTCCGGTCTGCTCATCCAGAGCGCCGACAACCATGTGCTGCAGCGCGCCGACCTGAAGGTGGTGACGAAGCTGCAGCCGACCGAACGGCAGCTCGACGACCTGATGTTCGCCTGGAAGGTGGCCAAGTTCGTCAAGAGCAACGCCATCGTCTTCTGCAAGGACGGCATGACCATGGGTGTGGGTGCCGGCCAGATGAGCCGCCTCGACTCGGCCCGCATCGCCAGCATCAAGGCCGGCCATGCGAAGCTGACGCTGCAGGGCACGGCGGTGGCCAGCGACGCCTTCTTCCCGTTCCGCGACGGCCTGGACGTGGTGGTGGATGCCGGCGCCACCTGCGTCATCCAGCCCGGTGGCTCGATGCGCGATCAGGAAGTGATCGACGCCGCGGACGAGCGCGGCGTGGTCATGGTCTTCTCAGGCGTGCGCCACTTCAGGCATTGAACTGCTGGAAGATCTCGCGGGCAGCCGAGACGGTGTCCGCGATGTCGGCTTCGGTGTGGGCTGCACTCACGAAGCCGGCCTCGTACAGCGCCGGGGCGATGTACACACCCCGGTCCAGCAGACCGTGGAACAGCTGGTTGAACTTCGCGCCGTCGGTGGTCATGACGGTGGGGTAGTTCTGCGGCAGTTCGGGCATGAGGAAGAAGCCGAACATGCCGCCTTCGCTGTCACCGCAGAACGGCACGCCTTCGGCATCGGCTGCGGCCTTCAGTCCGTCGACCAGCGAACGGGTGCGCTGGCCCAGCGCCTCGTAGAAGCCCGGTTTGCGGATCTCGGCCAGCGTGGCCAGACCGCAGGCGGTGGCCACCGGATTGCCCGAGAGCGTGCCGGCCTGGTAGACGCCACCGAGCGGCGCCAGCTGTTCCATGACGGCGCGCTTGGCGCCGAAGGCTGCCAGCGGCATGCCGCCGCCGATCACCTTGCCCATCACCGTCATGTCGGGCTCGAAACCGGGAATCAGCTTCGCGTAGACGCTCTGCGCGCCGCCCAGGGCGACACGGAATCCGGTCATGACCTCGTCGAAGGCCAGCAGCGCGCCGTACTCGGTGCACAGCTCGCGGCAGCGCTTGACGAAGGGCACGCTGGCGCGCACGAAGTTCATGTTGCCGGCGATCGGTTCGATCATCAGGCAGGCGACATCGCTGCCGTGTTCGGCGAAGGCCTCTTCCAGCTGGGCGATGTCGTTGTACTCCAGCACCAGGGTGTGCTGCACCACCTCGGGCGGCACGCCGGAGCTGGTGGGGTGACCGAAGGTGGCCAGGCCGGATCCGGCCTTGACCAGCAGGGCGTCGGCATGGCCGTGGTAGCAGCCGTTGAACTTGATGATCTTCTTGCGGCCGGTGGCGCCGCGTGCCAGGCGGATGGCGCTCATGCCGGCCTCGGTGCCCGAAGACACCAGCCGCACCATCTCGATGCTGGGCACGATGTCGACGATGGCCTGGGCCAGCTCCACTTCACGTTCGGTCGGTGCACCGTACGAGAAGCCTTCGAGAACGGCTTTCTGGACCGCTTCCACCACAGCCGGATGGCCGTGGCCCAGGATCATCGGGCCCCAGGAGCCGATGTAGTCGATGTAGCGCTGGCCATTGGCGTCCCAGAAGTAGGCGCCCTGCGCCCGCTGCACGAAGCGGGGCGTGCCGCCGACGGCGCGGAAGGCGCGCACCGGGGAATTCACGCCCCCGGGAATCAGGGTCTTGGCTCGGTCGAACAGGATCTGGTTGCGGTCGGTCATGGTGTGTGCGTCGGGCGGTGTCAGTGGCGAGTGGTGTCGAGGGGGAAGTCGTCGGCGTCCAGGGAGCTGTCGCTGCCGGTCTCGCCGGCATCGGCTTCGTGGCTGTCGTCGGGTTCGTCGTCATGGGCCCAGAACAGGCGGTCGGGCACGGCGTGCCCCATGCCGGGCTGGAAGCCGGCGTCCAGGCACTGGTCCAGGTAGGTCAGGGCTTCGGCACAGGCTGCCTGCAGGTCGGCGCCTCCGCCGATCAGGGCGCACAGCGCTGCCGACAAGGTGTCTCCGGCGCCGGTGAAGGTGGCCTCGAAGCGCTCGAACCGGGCGCTGGCCAGCACCGTCTCGGGTGAGGCCAGATGGCTTTCCAGGTGCTGGTCGGCCGCGTTGAAGCCGGTCACCAGCGTGTAGGGCACACCATGCACGGCCGCTGCCCGGGCGATCTCGCGCGCATGGGGCGGGCGGTCACCTTCCCATTCCGGCAGCAGCCAGCGGGACAGCGTGCTGTGGTTGCCCACCAGCACCGTGGTCTGCGGCAGCAGCAGCTCGGTGAACGCGTCCAGGTAGGTGTCGATGGCCATCTCGTCCCACCAGGACAGGTCGGGCATGTAGGCCACGACCGGCACATCGGTGTAGTCGCTGGTGATCCCGGCGATGGCGCTCAGGTTCTCGGGTGTGCCCACGAAGCCGACCTTGAAGGCCTGCACCGGCATGTCTTCGAGGGCGCAGCGGGCCTGATCGATCACGGCCTCCTCGTCGAAGGCGATGTGGTCGTGCACCTCGCTGGTGTCCCTGACATAGGCACCCGTGACCACCGACAGCACGTGCACCGAGGCGCTGCTCATGGCCGTGAGGTCGGCGCTCAGGCCGCCGGCGCCGCTGGGGTCGTTGGCATTGAAGACCAGCACGCAGGGGAGCGATGCGGGCCCCTCGCCCTGGCGGGCATCGCTGGTCGGACCGGAACTGGGATCGGGGGGGAATTCGGGCATGGCGGGCAACGTGCGTCCGGCAGGGGGTTCGCGTTCACCGGGGGGCTGTCCATTCACCCGGAATCAGCGGCCGTGTATCGGAATTTCCCGGGCAAGGCTGCATGAAATGCCTCGATACAATCGCGCCATTCTACGATAGGGCTTCTGACCATATGACCGACAACAAGACTTGGATGTGCCTGATCTGCGGCTGGATTTACGACGAAGCCGCCGGTGCTCCCGAACATGGCATCGCTGCCGGTACAGCCTGGGCCGACGTCCCGATGAACTGGACCTGTCCCGAATGCGGTGCCCGCAAGGAAGACTTCGAAATGGTGCAGATCTGAGCTGTCGCCGGCAAACCACGGCCGGCAGCAGGCTGCAGGCGTATCGCATTACCATCGCCGCCGAGAGCACCATTACCATCGCGCGATCCGGCCCGATCCAGTCCTGACGGTCCACCACCCGGGAGTCCGCACACCGTGAGCAATGCAGCGCCCCTGAAGGTTCTTGTCGTCGACGACAGCAACACCATCCGCCGCAGTGCGGAGATCTTCCTCAAGCAGGGCGGTCACGAGGTGCTGCTGGCCGAGGACGGTTTCGACGCCCTCGCCAAGATCAACGACTCCCAGCCCGATCTGATCTTTTGCGACATATTGATGCCGCGGCTCGACGGGTACCAGACCTGCGCGATCATCAAGCGCAACGCCCGTTTCGCCGGCATCCCCGTCGTCATGCTCTCGTCCAAGGACGGTGTGTTCGACAAGGCCCGCGGCCGCATGGTGGGCTCCCAGGACTACCTCACCAAACCCTTCACCAAAGACCAGCTGCTGCAAGCCGTGCAGCAGTTCGGGTCCAATCTCACCGGAGTTGCTTGATGGCCACTGCACCGACGCCCATTCGGAAGATCCTCGTCGTTGACGACTCCAAGACCGAGCTGATGTTCCTGTCGGATCTGCTGGGAAAAAATGGCTACACGGTCTGTACCGCCGAGAACGCTGAGGCCGCCTTTGGTCAGCTTGAGGCCGAAAAGCCCGACCTGATCCTGATGGACGTCGTGATGCCCAACCAGAATGGCTACCAGGCAACCCGGGCCATCAGCAAGGACCCGAAGTATTCGCACATCCCCATCATCATGTGCACCAGCAAGAGCCTGGAGACCGATCGGGTGTGGGGCATGCGGCAGGGCGCGCGTGATTACGTGACCAAGCCGGTGAATGCCGAAGAACTGCTGTCCAAGATCGCCGCCATCGCCAAGGGCGACAACCCCAAGACCTGACCTTCCAACGCAATCACGCCCAGCATGGCCAAACGACAGTCGCTCAAGGAGTTGCAGGAAAGGCTGGCGCAGCGTCTGACGGTGGCCAGGTCCGAGGCCGTCGCGGCCACCTGGCTGGCCATTGAATCGGGCGGTCGCAGGTTTCTGCTGCCGCTGGTGCAGTCCGGCGAGATCTTTCCGCTGGCACCCGTCCAGCGAGTCCCGTACACCAAGGGCTGGTTCGTCGGCGTGGCCAATCTGCGCGGCGGTCTGAACGGCGTGGTCGACCTGGCCCAGCTGATGGGCCTGGCCGCTCCGGCCGATGCCAGCGAACGGACCACTTCCGAGTCCCGTCTGGTCAGCCTGCACGCCGCATTGGGACTCAATGCCGTGCTCTGGATCGACCGGCTGCTGGGGTTGCGCAGTCCCGGCCAGTTTTCGGCCATCGAGGACCGCGGCACCGACGATCCACCATTCATCACCCGCGCTCTGGTCGACAGCCAGGGGCAGCGGTGGCAGGAAATCGACCTGCAACAGCTGGTCAGCGAACCGGGATTCCTTTCCATCGCCGCCTGAGCGGCCGCTGTTCACCCGCACAACGTCATCCGTTTTATCTGAGGGAAGGTGATTACATGGCTGCGCTTGACCGTTTTCAGGGTCTGTTCAAAAGAAAACCGGCTGACGAGCCCGACCTGTCTTCCGTGACCGACCAGGACGTGGCCGAACTGGCTGCCGCCCGGCTGGCACCCAGCGAGGACCCGGCCTTCGGCTCGGTTGATCTCAGTCCCGACGACGAGCAGTTGCTGGCGGCCGGCGGCCTGGTCTCGATCCCCCTGCTGGGCCGCCGTCCGGCAGAGCAGCACCAGCGGACGCTGGCTGTGCTGCTCGCCTTCGGCCTGGTGGTCCTCGGCGCCATCACCTTCTTCGTGCTGAGCCAGACCGAAAAGATCGGTCAGCAGGTGGCCACCAGCGGTCAGGCACTCATGCAGTCGCAGCGGCTGGCCAAGAGCGTTTCGCAGGCGCTGGTCGGCAGTCCGTCGGCTTTTGCCGAGGTCCAGGACAGCATCAGCGTGCTCACGCGCAGCGTCCGTGGCCTGAAGCAGGGCGACGGTGAACTGGCCATCGATGCACTGAGTGCCGAATACAGCGCCCAGCTGGATACCCTGCTGCCCAAGGTGGACCAGGCCGAGGTCAATGCCCGCACCGTGCTCGGACAACAGGCCATCCTGACCCAGGTGGGCAACGCGCTTCGCACGGTCAACCGCGAATCGTCCGACCTGCTGGAAATCGCCGAGACCATCTCCTCCCTCAAGCTGCAACAGAACGCACCGGCTGCCGAAATCTCCGCGGCCGGCCAGCTGGTGATGCTGACCCAGCGCATCGGCAAGTCAGCGAACGAGTTCCTGACGGCCGAAGGCGTGAGCCCGGAAGCCGTGTTCCTGCTGGGCAAGGACCTCAACACCTTCAAGGAGATTTCCGAAGGTCTGCTCAAGGGCAGCGAGGAACTCCGCCTGCGCCCGGCCACCGACGAGCAGGTCAAGGAACGGCTGAACGCGCTGCTGCAGCGCTACGAACAGACCCGGACCGAGGCAGGGGCCATCCTGGGCAACCTGCAGGGCCTGGTGTCGGCCCGCGAAGCGCAGGTCGGCATCGTCAACGAGAGCGAGCCCCTGCGTCTGGGCCTGCAACAGCTGCAGGAAAGCCTGTCTTCCCGTTCCGGCCTGGGCGGAACCGAATTTGCCGCGCTGCTCATCTCGGCGACCTTCGCGCTGCTCTGCGCGGCCGGTCTGGCGTATGTGCAGCTGCAGGACAGCCGGCAGCGTCAGCTGGTGGCGGAAGCCCAGCGGCTGGCCGCCGAGGCGCAGGAGCAGGATGCCAAGCGCATCAATGACGCCAACCAGGCCGCCATTCTGCGATTGATGAACGAACTGCAGACGGTGGCCGAAGGCGACCTGACCCAGGAAGCCACCGTGACCGAGGACATCACCGGCGCCATCGCCGACTCGGTGAACTACACGGTGGAAGAACTGCGATCGCTGGTGGGCAACGTGCAGGCCACGGCCACCCGGGTGGCCCAGACCACGTCGGCCGTGGAGGCGACCTCGACCGAGCTGCTGGCGGCATCCACCGAGCAGCTGCGTGAGATCCGCGAGACCGGCCAGTCGGTGCTGGACATGGCGCAGCGCATCAACCAGGTGTCGGGCCAGGCGCAGGAGTCGGCCCAGGTGGCCCGTGCGTCTCTGCAGGCTGCCGAGTCCGGCCTGCAAGCCGTGCAGGACGCCATCGGCGGCATGAACGCCATCCGTGACCAGATCCAGGAAACCTCCAAGCGGATCAAGCGTCTGGGCGAGTCGTCCCAGGAGATCGGCGAGATCACCGAACTGATCTCCGACATTACCGAGCAGACCAACGTTCTGGCCCTGAACGCCGCCATCCAGGCAGCGTCGGCCGGTGAAGCCGGCCGAGGCTTCTCGGTGGTGGCGGAAGAGGTGCAGCGACTGGCCGAACGTTCGGCCGACGCCACCCGCCAGATTGCCGCGCTGGTGAAGGCCATCCAGACCGACACCCAGGACGCGGTGGCCGCCATGGAGCGGTCCACGCAGGGTGTGGTGGAAGGGGCCAAGCTGTCCGACAACGCCGGTACCGCCCTGTCCGAGATCGACCGGGTGTCGCGCCGACTGGCCGAGCTGATCGAACAGATCTCCGACGCCGCCTCCCGCGAAGCCGATTCGGCCAACGAGGTGGCCGGCAACATCCAGCACATCTTTGCCGTGACCGAACAGACCGGTGAAGGTACCCGCTCCACGGCCCAGCAGGTGCGCGAGCTCTCGGCCATGGCCGAAGAACTGCGCCAGTCGGTGGCACGTTTCAAGATTGCCTGACCCGTCAACCAGCCCCGTTCCAGCCAGCCCACCACGGATGCCCATGCTTGACCAAGTCGCCGACAGTGCACCGAAGGACAGCCCCGATGCCGACCTGGGGCCATTGGCCTGGGTCTTCGAGGAACTCCGCAAATCGCTGGACGCCGCCAACAAGGCCATCCGCCGGTTCCTGCGCGACCATGAGCAGGCCCGCAAGGGCGATCTTGAAGCGGCCGACCCCGGCTCCTTGCGTCTGGCCCGCCAGCAGATCCACCAGGCAGTGGGCGCGCTGGAGCTGGTCGGCCTGAGCGCTCCGGCGCAGGTGCTGCGTGGCATGGAAGCGGCTGTGCAGCGCTTCGTGCAGCGGCCCGACACCTGCACCGCGGAAGCCGCCGTCTGCGTCGAGCGGGCCGGCTTTGCCCTGGTCGAATACCTGGATGGTGTCCTGCGCGGCAAGCAGCTGCCGCCCGTGGCCCTGTTCGCGCAATACCGCGAGGTGCAGGAGCTGGCGGGTGCTGAACGCATCCACCCGGCCGACCTCTGGTCTGCCGATCACCGCAACACCGATCTGCCCGCACCCGAGGGCGTCACCGTCCAGCAGCCGACGCCGGCACTGCGGTCCCTGTTCGATCGGCTGGTGCTGCTGGTGGTGAAAACCCACAGCCCGGCATCCCTGCAATCCCTGGCCCGCCTGTGTGCCGGCTTGTCCGCCGGTGCGGCACACCCCCGGCAGCGCACCTTCTGGCGGGTGGCCGCGGCCTTCTTCGAGGCGCAGGCCGCCGGGTTGATCCCGGTCGACGTGTATGTGAAGCGAGCCACCTCGCGGGTTCTGCTGCAGTTCACCAGCCTGCAGCAGGGCAAGGCACAGGTGTCCGAAACGCTGCTGCACGATCTGCTGTTCTTCTGCGCACAGGCTGCGCAGGCCACGGCCGAGCGGTCCCCGCAGCTGCAGGGTGTTCGCGAAGCGTGCGGGCTGCAGGGACAGACGCCCGTCAATTACCAGCAGGCCTCGCTCGGACGTTACGACCCTGCGGTGCTCGCGCAGGCCCGCAAACGCATCCATGCGGCCAAGGAGACCTGGTCCCTGTTCGCGGGCGGCGATGCCTCCCGTGCCCGGCAGGCCACGGAGCAGATCGGCCTGATCGCCGATTCGCTGCTCAAGCTGCATCCCACGAGCACCGCCCTGGCGGCATCGCTGGTCCGTGCTGCCGAGCAGGCCGCCGGCTCGCCGTCCGGCGTGCGTCCGGAACTGGCCATGGAGGTGGCCACGGTCACCCTGTACCTCGAGGCCGTCTTCGACGATTTCGATCCCGCTGCCACCGAACTCACCGAGCGCAGTCAGGCGCTGGCCCGGCGCCTGGATGGCGCGATGGCCGGTGCGCCGTCGCAGCCGCTCGATCTGTGGATGGAGCAGCTCTACAGCCGGGTGAGTGATCGCCAGACCATGGGCAGTGTGGTGGGCGAGCTGAAGGTCTCGCTTGGCGAGGCCGAGAAGGCGCTCGACCAGTTCTTCCGTGACCCCCAGGAAAAGGCCGGCCTGCATGTGGCGGCCAGCCAGCTGGCCCAGATGCGTGGCGTGCTGTCCGTACTGGGGCTGGATCAGGCCGTTCACGCGGTGGCGCGCATGCGCACGTCGGTGGAACAGATGATCGATACCGAGGTCGACGAGGTGCAGGCCCGGGCCGCTGGCACGTTCCAGCTGCTGGGCAACAACCTGAGCGCCCTGAGCTTCCTGGTCGACATGCTGAACTACCAGCCGACACTGGCCCGCAAGCTGTTCGTTTTCGATGACGAAGCCGGTGAGCTCAAGCCGGTGATGGGCCGCGTCGGCTCGCCCGATCCGATGGACGCCCCCCTGGCGCAGGACGCGCTGGAGCTGAGCCAGGGCGTGCAGCAGGTGGTGGAGGGCGTGCAGGACGGCACGCCGCTGGTGGACATCACCCGCGCACTGGACCAGCTGGCCGAGCAGGCCTCGCTGGCCGATCAGCCCGCCGTGGCGCGTGCAGCCCGGGAAGCGGCCGATGCCGTTGTCGCCAACGACCCGGACGCCGGAGCTCAGGCCCTGGTGGACCTGAGTGCGTCGGCCCCAGTCTCCAGGCCCGCCGAAGCGGCTCCTGCAGCGGCCGATGACTCAGGGGACGATGACGATCTGCTGGGCATCTTCCTGGAAGAGGCCCGCGAGGTGGTGGTCAACGGCCGCGAGGCGGTCGCGCAGCTGCGCGACCACGGACGCGATCTGGAGCAGCTCACCACGCTGCGCCGTGCCTTCCATACGCTCAAGGGCAGCTCACGCATGGTGGGCCTGACCGACTTCGGTGAAGCGGCCTGGTCGATGGAGCAGCTGCTCAATGCCACCCTGGCCGAGCAGCGCGGGGCCGGCCCCGACCTGCTCGATCTCTCGGCCAGCGCACTGGACGCCTTTGGCCAGTGGGCCGACGACATCGCTGCCGGCCGTCCGCCGGCCTGGACCGTGGCGGCTTTCCGCCGCAGTGCCGAGGCGCTGCGCGACCAGACCGGACCGGTGCCCCTGGAGCCGTCGCCGGTGGCTGAACCGGCAATGGTCGCCGTGCCCGAGGTTGCGCCCGAGGTTGTGCCCGAGGTCGAAGTGATCGATCTGGCCGACCTCCCGATGCCCGAACTGCTGCCCGATCCGGTTCCGATGCCGGAACTGTCGGACATCGATCTGGGCAGCCTGGAAGCCTTTGCAGACGCACCTGGATCCGTTTCTGCGGCTGAGCCGGCACCCGCCGCCGATCTGCCGCCGGTGCAGGACGCCGTCGAAACGCAGGCCCCGGTGAACGAGCCCGACTCCATTTTTGCCAGCTACGAGGACGCCGAGTTCCTCGAGCCGGACGAAGCCGATGCTCCCCAGGAGCTCCAGGAGCCCCAGGCGGCGGTACAGGCCGAGGTGCAGGCCGAGCCTGCAAGCGACGCTGTCGACGAACAG
Source organism: uncultured Hydrogenophaga sp. (assembly GCF_958439165.1). Lineage (GTDB taxonomy): Bacteria > Pseudomonadota > Gammaproteobacteria > Burkholderiales > Burkholderiaceae_C > Hydrogenophaga. The sequence continues at coordinate 18,018 of NZ_OY288137.1, forward strand.
GTGCGGGTGATCGGTTCGCTGCGCATCGGCCTCAAGCTGTTCAACGTCTACCTCAACGAGGCCGACGAGTGGTCCCGGCGCCTGGGGACGGTGTTGTCCGAATGGGCGATGGAGACCCACGAGCCCGTGCCGGAAGCCGCAGAAGCGCTGGCCCACTCCCTGGCCGGCAGCTCGGCCACGGTGGGCTTTGATGCACTGTCGCAAGTGGCCCGTGCACTGGAACATGCGCTGGGCATGGTGGCTGCGCACCAGAACGACGGTTTCGTGGCCTCGGCCTCGCTGGCGAGCCTGTTCGTCGAGGCGTCCGAGGACATCCGTCGCCTGCTGCACCAGTTCGCTGCCGGCTTCCTGAAGGAGCCCGATGAGGCCCTGCTGACGGCTCTGCGGGAGGCGGCGAGTCAGGCCCACCTCCAGGCACCGGTCGACGCTGGCGATCCGGATGCTGCGATCGAGGTGATCGAAGAGGTCGATCTGCCAGACACCGCCGACATGGCCGACATGGTCGAGCCGGTGCCCGCATCGGTACCCCGGCCCGCACCCCGCCGGGCGGCGCATGCGGTGCAGGACATCGACGACGACATCGATGCGGTCGACACGATCGATGTCGACCTGTTCCCCATCTTCACCGAAGAGGCCGAGGAGCTGCTGCCCCAGCTGGCCGGTGCCCTGCGGCAGTGGAGTGCGCGGCCCGACAACGCCAGCGCGCGGGCCGAGGTGCTGCGCAACCTGCACACCCTCAAGGGCAGTGCGCGACTGGCTGGCGCCCTGCGTCTGGGTGAGATGGCCCACCGCATGGAGACCGCTGCCGAAAGGCTCGGCTCCGACGTTCAACGCTCGGCCGACATCGAGCCGCTGCAGTCGGCATTCGATGCGATCGTGCAGCGCTTCGACCAGCTGCGGAACCCCGAAGCCGCCCAGGACGTGCTGCAGACGGCACCCGAAGGCGAAGCCGCTGCACCGGCCGAGCCGGCGGACACCGACATGGTGGAGGCACCGGCCGCACCGGCTGCAGCCGCCGTTCCGGCCATGGTCAATGCCAGTGCCGGCCTCATCGGCCTCACCACGCCCCAGGCACCGGTGGCACTGGCAGCGCGCAGCCAGAGCGCGGTCCGGGTTCGTCCCGAGTTGCTCGACCGGCTGGTCAACCAGGCCGGCGAGGTGCTGATCACGCGTTCGCGCATGGAGTCCGAGCTGGTGACCCTGCGTGCATCGCTCAAGGACCTCACCGGCAACCTGGACCGGCTGCGCCAGCAGTTGCGCGACATCGAGCTGCAGGCCGAGTCGCAGATGCAGTCCCGCCTGGCCCAGGCCCGTGACGCCGACCAGTCTTTCGACCCGCTGGAGTTCGACCGTTTCACACGCGTCCAGGAACTCACCCGCATGATGGCCGAGTCGGTCAACGACGTGGCCACCGTGCAGCGCAACCTGCAGCGCGCGGTGGAGTCCACCGAGGACAGTCTGGTGGCCCAGGCACGTCAGACCCGAGAGCTGCAGCGCGACCTGCTGCGCACCCGCATGGTGGAGTTCGAGGGCATCTCCGAGCGCCTGTACCGCGTCGTGCGGCAGGCCTCCAAGGAGACCGGAAAACAGGTGCGGCTGGACATCACCGGCGGCAACATCGAGATGGACCGTGGTGTGCTGGACCGCATGACCGCTTCCTTCGAGCACCTGCTGCGCAACTGCGTGGTGCACGGCATCGAGTCGCCGGAGGTCCGGGCCGCTCGCGGCAAGCCGGCCGAAGGCCAGATCGAGATCACCTTGAGCCAGGAGCTCAACGATGTGTCGGTCGTCTTCTCGGACGACGGCAACGGCCTCGATCTGGACCGCCTGAGGGAGAAGGGCCTGGGGGCCGGGCTGATCGACGACACCGTGCCGGCCGACGACCCGCGCGTGGCGCAGCTGGTGTTCGAACCCGGCATCAGCACGGCACAGACGGTGTCCGAGCTGGCCGGTCGCGGCATCGGCATGGATGTGGTCCGTAACGATGTGGTGGGTCTGGGCGGCCGGGTGGAGACCGCCAGCCGGTCGGGCGAAGGCACCCGCTTCACGCTGGTGCTGCCGCTGACCACGGCGGTCACGCAGGTGGTCATGTTGCGCGCCGGCGAGCTCACCGTGGGCGTGCCGTCCAGCCTGGTGGAACTGGTTCGCCGCGTGTCGGCGGCCGAACTGGATGCCGCCTATGCCAGCGGCCAGATGGCCTTCGGCGGCGAGTCGATCCCGTTCTTCTGGTCCGGCGCCTTGCTGCAGTCTTCGGCCGCTTCGCAGGAATCGCAGGGTCGCACCCTGCCCGTCGTGATCTTCCGAAGCGCTGCGCAGCGGGTGGCCGTGCACGTCGACGAAGTGCTGGGCAGCCAGGAAGTGGTGGTCAAGAACCTGGGCGCGCAGCTGTCGCGCCTGCCGGGTCTGGCTGGCATGTCGGTGCTGGCTTCGGGCGCAGTGGTGCTGATCTACAACCCGGTGGCCTTGTCCACCGTGTATGGCGTGCAGGTGCGCAGCTGGGTGACGTCGAGGCAGGCGGCATCCGCTGCCGGAGCCCTTGGTGGCGCCGAACGGCCGGAAGCGGTCGTCAGCAGCGTGCCGCTGGTGCTGGTGGTGGACGATTCCATCACCGTCCGCCGCGTCACGCAGCGCCTGCTGCAGCGCGAAGGCTACCGTGTGGCCCTGGCGGCCGACGGTCTCCAGGCGCTCGAACGGCTGCAGGCCGAGCGGCCTGCGGTGGTGCTGTCCGACATCGAGATGCCGCGCATGGACGGCTTTGACCTGGTGCGCAACATCCGCAACGATGCTGCCCTGAAGGGTCTGCCGGTGATCATGATCACCTCGCGCATCGCGGAGAAGCACCGGGAGCATGCCCGCGAGCTGGGTGTGGATCACTACCTCGGCAAGCCCTACGCGGAAGACGATCTGCTCGCGCTGGTCGCCCGCTATGCCCACGCACCGGCCGAAGCCGGCTGAAGGGAAGGGCAGGTCGAAGAAGGTCAGGCGGCCTTCTTCACCACCGCATAACGCTCCAGCGTCTTCTCGCGCGCCAGGGCGTGGTCGACCACCGGGTGAGGGTAGTCGCGGCCCAGCTCCACACCGGCGGACAACCGTTCCATGGCGGGTGCCGCCCACGGCGCATGAATGGACTTGTCCGACAGGCCGGCCAGCTGTGGCAGGTAGCGCCGGATGAACTTGCCCTGTGGGTCGAACTTTTCGCTCTGGCTCACCGGGTTGAAGATGCGGAAGTACGGCTGGGCATCGCAGCCGCTGGAACTGGCCCATTGCCAGCCACCGTTGTTGGCCGCGAGGTCGAAGTCGATCAGCTTCTCGGCGAAGTAGCGTTCGCCCCACTGCCAGTGCAGCCCCAGGTCCTTGACCAGGAAGCTGGCCACCACCATGCGCAGGCGGTTGTGCATGTAGCCGGTGTGGTTGATCTGGGCCATGGCCGCGTCCACCAGGGGATAGCCGGTGCGGCCTTCGCACCAGGCTTCGAACAATGCCTTGGCCGAAGCGCCCTGCTCGAAGGCGATGCGGTCGTATTCCGGCTTGAAGGCCCGCTCGATCACGTGCGGGAAGTTGGCCATGATCTGGTGGTAGAAGTCGCGCCAGATCAGCTCGGACAGCCAGTTGCTCGCACCGGCGATGCCCTGCAGGTGCATGGGCCAGGCCAGCGAGGCGAGCTGCCGCACCGACACCGTGCCGAAGCGCAGGTGCACGCTGAGGTAGCTCGGACCCTTGACGGCGGGGAAATCGCGCGTTTCCTGGTAACGATCGATGCGCTGCACGAAATCTTCCAGCAGCCGCTGCGCGCCGCTGGCGCCGGCGGGCATGGGCAGCTGGGACAGGTTGGTGGGCTCGAAGCCGAGGTCCTGCAGTGAGGGCACCGGTCGTGCATGGCTGGCCGGGCGGGGCGCCAGGGCCGCAGCCAGCGGCTCCACCGGCCAGGCCTTCAGGTGTTCGTCGCGCAGCGCCTTGAGCCATGCGTTCTTGTAGGGCGTGAACACGCCGAAGCTGCCGCCGGCCTGGGTGAGCACCTCGCGCCGCTCGAAGACCACATGGTCCTTGAAGCTGCGCAGGATGATGCCGGCGTGGGCCAGGTCACCGAGCACCCGGGCGTCGCGGGCCAGGGCGGGCGGCTCGTCATCGTGGTTGGTGAACACCGCCTGCACGCCCAGGCTCTGCGCCAGCGCCGGAATGGCGTGGCGCGCGCTGTCGTGCAGCACGATCAGGCCGGCGTCCTCCACGCCCTGCTCGCGGCCCATCTCGCGCAGCCGTGCGTCCAGCTCGACCAGCGATTCGCGGATGAATTCCACCCGCCGGTCGGCGCGGGGCAGCGGGTCCAGGATGTCGCGGTCGAACACGAACACGCACCACACCCGACGGCAGCTGGCCAGGGCATGGTGCAGGGCGGTGTTGTCGGTGGCGCGCAGGTCGCGCCGGAACCACATCAGACCACTATCGAAACGTTGCATGGCGGGTAGGGGAGTAGGGGCCGGGGCGGTCGGCCGGCCGAAGGGGGCGGCTTAAAATCCGCCGATGTCTGCTGATTCTGCCCCCATCAATCTGACCAATCATTTCCTGATTGCGATGCCCGGCCTCAGCGACGAGCTTTTTGGCCGCAGCGTGGTGTTCATGTGCGAGCACAGCGAACGCGGTGCACTGGGGCTGATCATCAACAAGCCCGGCGAGATCCTGCTGCCCCGGCTGTTCGAGAAGGTCGACCTGAACCTGGCCCGCGACGACCTGGCGGCCCACCCGGTGTTTCAGGGCGGTCCGGTGCAGACCGAACGCGGCTTCGTTCTGCACGACGCGGTGGGTGACGACGGCGAGGGGGTGTATGCCTCCACTCTGAGCATTCCCGGTGGTCTGGAGATGACCACTTCGCGCGATGTGCTGGAGGCCATGGCCCTGGGCGCCGGACCGAGCCGCGTGTTCGTGTCGCTGGGGTATGCCTCCTGGGCCAAGGGCCAGCTGGAATCCGAAATCACCGAGAACTCCTGGCTCACCGTCGAGGCCGACCCGGCCATCATCTTCGAGGCGCCGGTGGATCAGCGCTACGAGCGCGCCATGGGCCTGCTGGGCCTGCAACCCTGGATGTTGTCGCGCGATGCCGGTCACGCCTGACGCCACGGCCGTGCCCGACCGCTGCCAGACCTTCGTCGCCTTCGACGTGGGCCGCAAGCGCACCGGCGTGGCCACCGGGAACCGCCTGACCCGCACCGCCACGCCCCGTCCGACCCTGAAGGCCGAAGGTGACGCGCGCTGGCCCCAGGTCGCGGTGATCCTGCGCGAGTGGCAGCCCGACGCCCTGGTGGTGGGCGTGCCTTTCCACCCCGATGGTGCCGAGCACGAGAACACCGCACTGGCGCGGCGTTTTGCCCGCCAGCTGCGCGGCCGCCATGGCCTGCCGGTGTTCGAGGTGGACGAGCGCTACAGCACCACCGAAGCCCATGCCCTGGGCGCCGCCGATGCCGATGCGGCATCGGCCTGCATCATCCTGGAACAGTTCCTGAGGAGCCTGCCTTGACCCCCTTGCCGGATTACCCCCTGCCCGACGCGGAGGCGCTGTACGAGGCGCTGCGCAACGGTGTGAACCTGCTGCTGGCCGGCGGCCCCCAGCCGACCCATCTGGTGGGCATCACCTCCGGCGGCGCCTGGCTGGCCGAGCGGCTGCAGCATGACCTGGGCCGCAGCGGCGAGCCGGGCATCGTGTCCTCCGCCATGCACCGGGACGACTTCGCGCAGCGCGGCCTGGCCAGCGCCCGCCAGACCTCGCTGCCCTTCGATGTGAACGGTGCACACCTGCTGCTGGTCGACGACGTGCTGTTCACCGGCCGCACCCTGCGCGCGGTGCTCAACGAACTGTTCGACCATGGCCGCCCGGCCAGCGTGCGCCTGGCCGTGCTGGTGGACCGGGGCGGCCGCGAGCTGCCGATCCAGGCCGACCTGGCCGCGGCCCGGCTGCCGGTACCGGCCGACCGCACCCTGTCGCTGGCCCGCACCGAGAGCGGACAGCTGAGGTTCAACCTGGAGGCCCGTCAGCCATGAGCGCCCGCCGCAATCCCCAGCTCAACCGCAACGGCGAGCTGATCCACCTGCTGTCTACCGAGGGCCTCTCGCGCGACCTGCTGACCCACATCCTGGACACGGCGGCCAGCTTCACCAGCGTGAGCAACCGCGAAGTCAAGAAAGTGCCGCTGCTGCGCGGCAAGAGCGTGTTCAACCTGTTCTTCGAGAACAGCACCCGGACCCGGACTACCTTCGAGATCGCGGCCACGCGGCTGTCGGCCGACGTCATCAACCTCGACATCGCGCGCAGCTCCACCGCCAAGGGCGAGTCGCTGCTGGACACCATCGCCAACCTGAGCGCCATGGCGGCCGACATCTTCGTGGTGCGGCACAGCGAGTCTGGTGCCCCCTACCTGATCGCCCAGCATGTGGCGCCGCATGTGCACGTGGTGAATGCCGGCGACGGTCGCCATGCCCACCCCACGCAGGGGCTGCTGGACATGTTCACCATCCGCCACTACAAGCGCGACTTCACCAACCTGTCGGTGGCCATCGTGGGCGACGTGCTTCACTCGCGCGTGGCCCGTTCCGACATCCACGCCCTCACCACCCTGGGCTGCCCGGACCTGCGGGTGGTCGGCCCGCGCACCCTGGTGCCGTCCGACCTGTCCCAGATGGGCGTGCGCGTGTGCCACACGCTGGAAGAGGGCATCAAGGACTGCGACGTGGTCATTGCCCTGCGGCTGCAGAACGAACGCATGAGCGGTGCGCTGCTGCCCTCCAGCCAGGAATACTTCAAGAGCTTCGGCCTCACGCCCGAGCGGCTGCGCTGGGCCAGGCCGGACGCCATCGTCATGCACCCCGGCCCGATCAACCGCGGCGTGGAGATCGACTCCGCCGTGGTCGACGGTCCCCAGAGCGTGATCCTGCCCCAGGTCACTTTCGGCATCGCGGTCCGCATGGCCGTGATGTCCATCGTCGCCAGCAACGAAGCCTGACCATGAAGATACTGATCCAGAACGGTCGCGTCATGGACCCGGCCACCGGCCGCGACGAAGTGGCCGACGTGGCCGTGGCCGCCGGCCGCATCATCGCCATCGGCAACGTGGCGCCCGACTTCCACCCCAACCGCACCATCGACGCTGCCGGCTGTGTGGTCGCCCCCGGCCTGATCGACCTGTCGGTGCGGCTGCGCGAACCCGGTCAGGAACATGCCGGCATGCTGGAGAGCGAGATGGCCGCCGCCGTGGCCGGCGGCGTGACCTCGCTGGTCTGCCCGCCCGACACCGACCCGGTGCTCGACGAGCCGGGTCTGGTCGACATGCTGCGCTTCCGGGCCGAGAAGCTGCACCTCTCGCGCGTGTTCCCCATCGGGGCACTCACGCGCGGCCTGCAGGGCGAGGTGCTGACCGAAATGGCCGAGCTCACCGAGTCGGGCTGCATCGGTTTCGGCCAGGCCGAGGTGCCGGTGGTCAACACCCAGGTGCTGCAGCGCGCCCTGCAGTACGCCGCCACCTTCGACTACACCGTCTGGCTGCGTCCCAACGATGCCTGGCTGGGCAAGGGCGTGGCTGCCAGCGGCCCGCTGGCCACCCGGCTGGGCCTCTCGGGCGTGCCGGCAGCAGCGGAGACGATTGCGCTGCACACCCTGTTCGAGCTCATGCGCGGCATCCGCAGCGGCGGACAGGGCGCACGCGTGCACCTGTGCCGCATCAGCAGCGCGGCCGGTCTGGCACTGGTGCGTCAGGCCAAGGCCGACGGCCTGGCCGTCACCTGCGATGTGAGCGTGCACAACCTGCACCTGACCGATGTGGACATCGGCTACTACGACAGCCGCCTGCGCCTGCAGCCGCCGGTGCGTCAGCAGCGCGACCGGGATGCCCTGCGCGCCGGCCTGGCCGACGGCACCATCGATGCGCTGGTGTCCGACCACAACCCGGTCGATGCCGATGCCAAGGTGCTGCCGTTCGCCGAGGCCGAGCCCGGCGCCACGGCGGTGGAACTGCTGCTCGGGCTGGCCTGCCGCTGGGCAGAGCAGGACGGTGCGGGCCTCATGAAGGCGCTGACCGTGCTCACCGCGGGTCCGCTGCAGGTGCTCGGCACCCGGCTGGGCACGCTGCAGGCCAGCGTGGGTCGCCTCGCCGTGGGTGGCGTGGCCGACCTGTGCGTGTTCGATCCCCAGGCGCTGGTCCGGGTCGATCCCGTCACCCTGCGCAGCCAGGGCAAGCACACTCCCTTCGAAGGTCATGAGCTGCCGGCACGGGTGGTGGCCACGCTGGTGGCCGGTCAGGTGGCCTACGCCGCCGCAGGCCGGTGAAGCCGCTGCGCGCCCTGGTCCGCGCCGCCCGTGCCGTGGGGCACGTGGTGCGGGGCCTTTGGATCATCCGGACCGAGTTCGGCCGCATCACCCCGGCCCAGGCCGATCTGCGGGTGCGCGAATGGTCACGGGGCCTGCTGCGCATCCTGGGGGTCGAACTCTCGGTGCGCGGTGAGCTGCCCTCGGGCGGGCCGATGCTGCAGGTCGCCAACCACACCAGCTGGCTGGACATCATCGTCATGAACGCTGCCCGGCCCAGCCGCTTCGTCTCCAAGGCCGATGCGCGTCACTGGCCTCTGCTGGGTTCGCTCATCACGGGCGCCGGCACGCTCTACATCGAGCGCGAGAAGCGGCGCGATGCCATGCGGGTGGTGCACCACGTGGCCGAGCGGCTGCAGGCCGGCGACGTGATATCGGTGTTCCCCGAGGGCACCACCAGCGACGGCACCGAACTGCTGAGCTTCCATGCCAACCTGTTCCAGGCCGCCATCTCGGCGCCAGCCCCGGTGCTGCCGGTGGGGCTGGCCTTCATCGATGCGGACACGGGGCGGCCGCATCCGGCCCCGGTGTTCGTGGGCGACACCACGCTGGTGGCGTCGATCTGGAACGTGCTGAGCGCCGATCGCCTGCTGGCGGTGGTGCACTACGGTCTGCCGGAAGAATGCCTGGGCCGCGACCGGCGCACCTGGGCTCAGCAGGTCCGCGACGAGGTCGATCGGCTGCGCCGGACCGACCCTGCCTGATCAGCCCCCCTTGGCCCGCTGGAGCATGAGCGCCGTGTTGGCCTTGCGGTCGGCGTTCACCCGCGCCACGGCGGGCCGCTCGTTGATCTGCTGCAGGTAGTCACGCACCGGGAGTGCGGCCAGCAGGTCACGGCCATAGATGGCTTTGGTGGCACTGCCGATCAGCGGCAGGTGCACGGCGGCTGCGCAGTCGGCCAGGGTGAAGCTGTCGCCCGCCACGAAGGGCGAGAACCGGGCGAGGCCGGCGAAGGCGGCGATGTTCTTCTCCAGCTGGGCCAGGGTCTTTTCCTTGGCGGCATCGCTCACCTTGCCGCCGAAGAAAGCCTCGGGGTACAGGTTGCGTGCCACCAGTTCCAGGTGCAGTTCCAGGTAGCGCACCAGCTCGCGCACCTTGGCCGCCGCGAACGGATCGGCCGGCATCAGCGGATGCTCCGGGTAAGCCTGTTCGATGTATTCCAGGATGACGGTGGATTCCGACAGCGGGCCCTGCGGCGTCACGATGTAGGGCACCTTGCCCAGCGGGGTGGCCGACAGGTCGGTCTGGCCGACCCAGGCCAGCTCTTCCTCGAACGGCACGTTCTTTTCCAGCAAGGCCAGCTTGACCTTGTTGTAGTAGTTGCTGGCGGCAAAGCCACAGAGTCGGATCATGGGTGTTGTCTCCTGAGGGGGAGCCAACATGCTAGGCGGCATGACCCCGCACTGCAGTCGCCGGGATGACGCCCGGTTGCGGTGTCGCGATACACTCCAGAGCATGTTTTCCGTCCACCTGCGCCGGCTCTGCACCTGGATGGCCCTTTGGGTCATGGTGCTGGGTGCCCTGCAGCCCGCCACGGCCCATGCCTGGCGCGGTGCTCAGGACAGCGCGAACTGGGTGCAGGTGTGCAGCACGACCGGCATGTTCTGGGTCCGGACCGACGCGTCGGCATCGGCGTCGGCGACCACCGATGCCGACGGTGGGCCGTCCCAGCCCGGCTCCGCTCCCATGGTCTCGGTCGGCCAGTGCCCGATCTGCGTCAGTCACGGTGCCGCCGGCCTGCCTCCGCTCACCGGTCCGATGCCGGTGCAGCTCTCCGCCGGCTCTGAGCCCCCCCTGACGGACCTCAACGGTCCTGTCGGCGCTCCGCTGCCACGACCGTCCTCGCGCGGTCCGCCCACAGCCTGATCCTGCCGGCCGCGCCCACCCGGCGCCGGCCTTTCGACCTTCCCCGCCCTGGCGGGGATCGCTCCATGCACCGTCGCAACGGCCTTCGTCTGCCCCTGTGTTCGTTCCTTCCACGGAGATACCCATGAAGAACCTCGTCATTGCCAGCCTGCTGGCCGTCACCGCATCCGCCTTTGCCCAGACCGTCTCGGTCGATGTGAAGGACCCCTGGGTCCGTCCCACCGTCGCCCAGCAATCCGCCACCGGCGCCTTCATGCAGATCACGGCCAGCGGCCCGGCCAAGGTCATCTCGGCCAGTTCGCCGGTGGCCGGCATCACCGAGATCCACGAAATGTTCATGGACAAGGACGTCATGAAGATGCGCGCCGTGACCGCGCTGCCGCTGCCGGCCGGCCGGGCCGTCGAGCTCAAGCCGGGCGGCTATCACGTCATGCTGATGGACCTGAAGGGTCCGGTGAAGGCCGGCGAGGTGGTGCCGATCAACATGACCATCGAGACCGCCGACGGCAAGCGCCAGAACGTCGAGGTCAAGGCCCAGGTGCGCGCCATGGCCATGCCGGCCGGCGGTCACGGCGGTCACGGCAGCCATGGTGGCCACAAGCACTGATCGCGACCTGTTCTGAAGATCCATGGGCGCCAGCATCTGGACGCGTTTTGGCCGCTGGTGCCGCCGTGGCACCGGCTGGCTGCTGCTCGCGCTGTTGCTGGCGTCTCTGGCGCCATCGATCTCTCGTGCGCTGGCGCCTGACGCCCTCTCGGCGCCGGGCGGTGCTCCCGGCGCCGGCTGGGTCGAGGTGTGCGGTCCGGGCGGCGTGCGTTGGGTGGCTGTTGCCGAGCCGGCTGCATCGACGCCCGACGACCCCGCACCGCCCGCATCGGCTCCCGGCGCATGGCACGGCGATGCCCTGGACCACTGCGCATACTGCTGGTCGTGCGTGCAGGCGGTGGCCCACCCGCTGCTGCCGCCCGCCATGCCGCCTGCGGCGGCACAGCAGGCGTTCGGTCCGCTGGAAGATCGCCCTGCGGCTTCGCCGCCGGCGTTCTTCCGACCCAGGGTCACCGGGCCACCCGGACCGGTCTGAGTGTCCATGGCCCCGGCATCGCCAGATGGCCGGGAACCGCCTCGTGCCCAGGGCCGAGGCCGACCCAGACCTGGAGTCCAAGGTGACTTTTCGAACCCATTCCCCGGCCCGCGAACTGATGCGCGCCGATACCGTCTCCTCCGCTGGTGACAGCGGGCCCTTGTGGCGCGTCATCCATGGCGTGTTGCGACTCGATCAACCCACCCTCGATGGAACCAGCGCAGCCTCGATGGTCAGGCTCGCCCTGCCGGGCGATCTGCTGGGCCTCGAAGCCCTGTTTGCCGAGCCGTACCGGCTGAACGTGGTGGCACTGACCGCCGCGCGGGTGGAGCCCGTCGATCCGGCGGTCTGTACCGACCGCGAGGCCTGGCTGCGCGAAGGGCTGGAGCAGCTGCAGCGGCGCAGCTTCGAAATGACGGCGTTGCGGACCGGTCCTGTGCCGGATCGCCTGCAACGTCTGCTGCGGCTGCTCGGTCACCCCGATCTTGCAGGCTGCAGCGTCGAGCATGCCGAGGCCGTGCGCTCCACCTTGCCGCGATTGCGGGAGCTGGCCGAGGTGGTCGATGCCAAGCCCGAAACGGTCTGCCGGGCTCTGGGACGTCTTCTGCCCCAGCGGCAAGGCCGTCGTGGACCGGTGCCGTCACAGGAACGCTGGACCGGATTCCCGGCTGCGCGGAAGTGGTGGCCCACCATGGTGACTGCCCAGGCCACCTGAGCACCGTTGCACGGCTGGCGGCGTCAGTCCGGCGTCACCGGCTGGCGCGCCACGCCGGAAGCGGGCGGGCTGGCTGCGCCGCCGCCGCGCTCGAAGGTGACCACGTGCTCCACCTCGGCCCGGATGCCGATCCACTCGCCCAGCGCATGGTTGTGGTGCGAGGGCACATGGGTCATGAGCACCTCGCCCGATGACAGCCGCAGCGTGTACAGGAACTCCGAGCCCCGGAACGCCTTGCGGATGATCTGCGCCTTCACCGGTGCGTCGTCGTCGTGGACGATGTCGTCGGCGCGCAGCAGCACGTCGCACAGACCCGCCTCGTAGGCGGTGGGCAGGGGGCATTCCTCCACGTCCTGCAGCCGGCCCAGCGGGGTCTGCACCGACACCTCCTGGCCATCGAGCTGGATCTGGGCCGGCGCAAACACGCCGTGGCCGATGAATTCGGCCACGAAGCGCGTGGCCGGCCGGTGGTAGAGGGCGTAGGCGTCGTCCCACTGGTGCAGGTGACCCTCGTGCATCACGCCGATGCGGTCACCGATGGCAAAGGCCTCCAGCTGGTCGTGGGTGACGAACAATGCCGTGGCGTTGGCCGCCTTCAGGATGCCGCGCACCTCATGGGCCAGCCGCTCGCGCAGGTCGACGTCGAGGTTGGAGAAGGGTTCGTCCAGCAGCAGCAGGCGCGGGTTGGGTGCCAGCGCGCGGGCCAGGGCCACGCGCTGCTGCTGGCCGCCCGAGAGTTCGTGCGGGTAGCGCGACTGCAGGCCGTCCAGCCCGACCAGCTTCAGCACCTCGGTCACCCGGGCCTCGCGTTCGCGCCGGGGCAGCTGGTCGATGCCGAAGGCCACATTGCGGCCCACGTCGAGGTGCGGGAAGAGGGCGTAGTCCTGGAACACCATGCCGATGCGCCGCTGTTCGGCCGGCACGTGCCGCGAGGGCTCGCTCACCGTCTCGCCACCGAGCACGATGCGGCCACCACTGGCCCGCTCCAGGCCGGCCACGGCCCGCAGCAGGGTGGTCTTGCCGCAGCCCGAAGGACCGATCAGCACGCCGATCTCGCCCGCCCGCAAGCCCAGGCTGACCCCCTCCACCGCGGTGGCGGCCTGGTTGCCATATCGGACCTGAAGCTGGGAGACATCGAGGAACATGAGGACGATTGTAGATAACTACAATTCTCATTTGTGTTGACCGAGGTCAAAGTCCATGCCGCGCTGGTTGTCCCTGCCGCCCCTCATCGTGCTTGCCTTCCTGCTGGTGCTGCCGGTGATGTCGCTGGGCGGTGCCTGGCTGAGTTTCGATGCCCAGGCACTGGACGTCCTGCGGCAGATGGCCCAGACCGTGCTGCCCGAATACACCGCCACCTCGCTGGTGCTGTGCCTGGCGGTGGCCGCCGGGGTCGCCGCGGTCGGCATGCTCACCGCCTGTGCCGTCACGCTGTTCGACTTCCCCGGTCGGCGCAGCTTTGAATGGGCCCTGCTGCTGCCGCTGGCCATGCCGGCCTACGTGGTGGCCTATGCCTACACCGATTTCCTGCAGTTCTCCGGCCCGCTGCAGGTCTGGCTGAGGGAGAGTTTCGGCCTGCGCGGCAGGGTGTTCCCCGAGGTGCGCAACACGGCCGGTGCGGTCTGGGTGTTCACCTTCTCGCTCTATCCCTATGTGTACCTGCTGGCGCGCACGGCCCTGTCCGAGCGCGCCGCCCAGTTGATGGAAGCAGCCCGGCTGCTGGGTGCGCCGCTGGGTCGCCGTGTCCGTGAAGTGGCGCTGCCGCTGGCCCGCCCGGCCGTGGCTGCCGGCGTGGCACTGGCCCTCATGGAGACCCTGGCCGACTTTGGCGTGGCCAGCTACTTCGGCATCCAGACCTTCACCGCCGGCATCTACAAGGCCTGGCTGGCCATGGACAACCGGCTCGCGGCAGCCCAGCTGGCCACGATGCTGCTGGTCACGGTGGGTCTGCTGCTGTGGCTGGAGCACCGTGCACAGCGCCGCATGCGCTTCGCTTCGCTGCGCGGTCAGCGCGCCGGCAGCCAGGAGGCGCAGCCGGTGCGGCTGCGCGGGGGGGCTGCCCTGCTGGCGGTGCTGATCTGCCTGCTGCCCATCCTGGCCGGCTTCGTGCTGCCGGTGCTGTTCATGCTGCGCCCCCTGGTGGGTGGCTGGGACGAACTGCCCTGGCACATGTTCGTGCAGTGGTCGCTCAACAGCGTGCGCCTGGCGGGTCTGTCCGCCGTGCTGGCCACCGCGCTGGCATTGATGCTGGCCCTGGCCGTGCGCACCCGGCCCGGGGCGGTGACGCGCACCACCGCGCAGCTGGCCAGTCTGGGTTACGCCGTGCCGGGCGCCGTCATCGTGGTGGGATTGCTGCTCCCGGTGGGGTGGCTGCAGGCGGTCTGGCCGCAGACCTCGGTGGGCTACTGGATCACCGCCACGGCGCTGGGCATCGTCTGGGCCTACCTGGTGCGCTTCACGGCGGTGGCGCTGCAGTCGGTGCAGAGCGGTTATGCCCGCATACCGGCCAGCCTGGACGACTCGGCCCGCATGCTCGGCACCACCGGCCTGGCGCTGGCCGTGCGGGTGCACGCCCCGCTGCTGCGCCGGGCCACCCTGGCAGCGCTCCTGCTGGTGTTCGTCGACGTGATGAAGGAGCTGCCCGCCACCCTGGTGCTGCGGCCGTTCAACAGCGACACCCTGGCGGTGGTGACCTACCAGCTGGCCCGTGACGAGCGGCTCGGGGAAGCCGCATTGCCCGCGCTCACGCTGGTGCTGGTGGGTCTGATCCCGGTCATCCTGCTCAGCCGCACGTTGCGCTCCCGCTGAGCGCAGCGGCGCAGACGCCACTGGACCGATGCCCGGCTTGTCGGGCAGGTCGAGTGGCGGGTTCCAGGTGCCAAAAAGGAGTGCTTGAAACCTACCATCGGTCCGTCGACGCCAATAAAGTAGTCCTTAAGGATTATCAGGGTGTCGATTTCATTCAAAGGACCACACCATGACCGAACACTCGCACGATCTGCACGAATACTTCCACTTTGTCAGCTACGCCCTCGACTTCGTCCTGATCGCAGCCGGCTTCTGGATGGCCCAGACCGCACGCCGCATGCAGATGAAGGGCACCGTCGGATCGACGCTGAAGCAGGTGTCGGCCGGCGCAGTCGTGCTGGGTTTTGCCCACCTGATCGAAACCGTGCTGTTCGAGGTGTTCGGGGTCGGGGTGGAGGCCAACGAGCTGATCCACCGGGTGATCATCCTGGTCGGATTCCTGTTCATTGCCAACGGCCTGCGGCAATTCGCACAGTCGTTGCGCTCCATGCTGAAGGTCAAGGCCCCGCAGTGATCGAGCCGATCTACAGCCTGCTGGTGCAGCTGGCACAAGGCCAGCGCTCCGGCATGTTGTTGCTGGTCATGATGGCGTCGGGTTCGGCCTCGCACATCGTCACGCTGTGGCTGCGCGACGGCGAGATGGTGCACATCAGTGACCGCATGCGGCGCGGTGCCGCCGCGCTCATGGTGCTGCGGCACGCCCGGCTGCTGCGGCGCTGGCAGTGGTTCGAGGTGGATTCACCTGCCGGGCTGGAACTGCACGACCTGCCCGTTATGTCCGACTTCCTGCAGTTCGAGGAACGCCATGTCGTTCCTGCCCTGCCGGAAGGCGCGCCGGTCACCGTGGAGCAGCAGCGCCTGGAGCGGCTGTTTGCCATCCAGACCTTCATGCAGGTCATGGGCGGCGCCGCGGGTGACGACATCTTCATGCAACTGCTGTTCGACCATCCGCCGGTCCATGCCTGGGACGAGTTGATCGAAGCCTGCCGAGAAGAGATCGGCGTCTATTTCGGGCCGCTGGTGGCCCGTCAGGTGGTCGACGCCTGACGCATCGTTTCCCGCTCCACAAGGAGGACGGTCATGATTGCAGACATCCGGGACCTGCTGGTCCGGCTGAACCGGGAGCGACAGACCGGTCTGCTCGCGCTGGTCATCGAGGGTGGACGTGATGCCGGAGGCCACGAATCGCCGAAAGAGGCCTTGAGCCTCTCGTTCGTGGCCGGCGAGCTGGCCGCGGCGGAGGCGCGGCACTGCCAGGGTGTGCTGGCCATGCAGCATCTGGCCCGCTCCGAGAAGTTGTTGCGCCAGCGCTGGTACCCGGTCAGCTCGAATGTGCTCAAGCGCATGGACGGCATGCCGGTGCTGGCTGCGTGGATCGAGCGGGTGGAGGCCGAAGCCCGCCCGGAAACTGCCCGTCCCAGCGCACGGGCCCAACGGCTGGACGACATATTGCGGATCTTCCACACCATGGGCGGCGTGGACGGCATCGAACGCTTCGTGACGCTGACCGCCCAGCACCCGCCGGAGAGTGCGTGGACACCTCTCATGCTGGCATTGCGCCGGGAACTCACGCCCTACTTCGGCCCGGATCGCGCCGCCGACCTGACCCAGCCCTGAGGCTGGTACCACCAACAGGAATCGAACCTGTATCTAGCGCTTAGGAGGCGCTCGTTCTATCCATTGAACTATGGCGGCCGGGCAGGCGCGAATTGTATCGACGGAGCCGTGGGCCGCTACCCCGGCCGACCGGCTCAGTCGAAACTGCAGGGTGAAGATCAGGTCGAGCGCGTTTTCTTCGCCGGCCCGCGCCCGCACGGTGAAGCGGCGCGAGACGTCGTAGAAGATGGACATGGTGCCGACCGCGCCCGCCACGCTGCGCTCGTAGCTGAGGTAGAGATCCTGGGTGAGTCGTTTGCCCAGCGTCACCGCGGTGGCGGTGTGCCGTCCGGGTTCAGGCCGCTGCTGCCGACCGAGATCTCGTCCAGCCCGAAGGCC
>NZ_OY288138.1 GCF_958439165.1 uncultured Hydrogenophaga sp.
CCCAGCCAGCCCCAGGGGCGGCGTACCGTGGCGCGGCCGGTGACCGGCTGAGCGGGAAGGGGGGCGGGCTGGATGTCTTTCATGGGATACCTCGCAATGGCGGCTGGAGCTCCGAACGCACAACGCGCCGAAGTGTAGGGCCGAACCGGTGATGCCCTGAGGGAGTTATCACGCAATCCTTCGCCTGCGAACACGGTTTACCTCCGGACACAGGTCTGTGGCCGACCAGCGCCAAGGCGCTTGCCGTTCGGTTGACTGGCGACTTCCGTCTGTCGCCGTGGGGCCATGGGTTCTGCGGTACGCTCCCCCGCAGTCCATTCATCGAAACCTTTTTCAGATTCACATCAGCATGAAAACGCAAGCCGCCGTCGCCTGGAAAGCCGGGCAACCCCTGTCCATCGAGACCGTCGACCTGCAGGGCCCGAAATTCGGCGAGGTCCTGGTGGAGATCAAGGCCACCGGCATCTGCCACACCGACTACTACACCCTGAGCGGCGCCGATCCGGAAGGCATCTTCCCCGCCATCCTGGGCCACGAAGGCGCCGGCATCGTGGTGGACGTGGGCCCGGGCGTGACCAGCCTGAAGAAGGGTGACCACGTCATCCCGCTCTACACCCCCGAATGCCGCCAGTGCAAGTTCTGCCTGAGCCGCAAGACCAACCTGTGCCAGCTCATCCGCGGCACCCAGGGCAAGGGCCTGATGCCCGATGCCACCAGCCGTTTCAGCATCGACGGAAAGCCCATCTTCCATTACATGGGCACCAGCACCTTCAGCAACTACACGGTCGCGCCCGAGATCAGCCTGGCCAAGATCCGTGAGGACGCCCCCTTCGACAAGGTCTGCTACATCGGCTGCGGCGTCACCACCGGCATCGGTGCCGTCCTGTTCACCGCCCAGGTCGAGGCCGGCGCCACGGTGGCGGTGTTCGGTCTCGGCGGCATCGGTCTGAACGTGATCCAGGGCGCGAAGATGGTGGGCGCCGACAAGATCATCGGCATCGACATCAACCCGGGTCGCGAGGCCATGGCCCGCCAGTTCGGCATGACCCATTTCGTCAACCCCAAGGAGGTCGACAACGTGGTGGATGCCATCGTCCAGCTCACCGACGGCGGGGCCGACTACAGCTTCGAATGCATCGGCAACACCCAGGTCATGCGCCAGGCGCTGGAATGCACCCACAAGGGCTGGGGCCGCAGCATCATCATCGGCGTGGCCGAGGCCGGCGCCGAGATCAGCACCCGCCCGTTCCAGCTGGTCACCGGCCGCAAGTGGGAAGGTTCGGCCTTCGGCGGTGCGCGGGGCCGCACCGACGTGCCGAAGATCGTGGACTGGTACATGGACGGCAAGATCAACATCGACGACCTCATCACCCACAAGCTGCCGCTGTCCCGCATCAACGAAGGCTTCGACCTGATGAAGCGCGGCGAATCGATCCGCGCGGTGGTCGAGTTCTGATCGACACCGACCTGCCGAGTGCTGCCATGGCCGACCGCCCCCGCCGCTTCGACTTGATCGCCTTCGACTGGGACGGCACCCTGTACGACAGCACGGCGGTCATCGCCCGCTGCATCCAGCTGGCCGTGGCCGACGTGGGTGGCACCGTGCCCACCGACGAGGCAGCCCGTTACGTGATCGGCATGGGCCTGATGCAGGCCCTGGCGCATGCCGCACCCGATGTGCCGCCCGAGCGCTATCCGCAGCTCGGGGAGCGATACCGGCACCACTACATGGCCCATCACAACGACCTGTCGTTGTTCGACGGCGTGCTGCCGATGCTGCAGGGCCTGCGCCGGCGGCACCACTGGCTGGCGGTGGCCACCGGCAAGAGCCGCCGCGGCCTGGACGAGGTGCTGCACACGGTGGAGCTCAAGGGCATGTTCGACGGCTCGCGCACCGCCGACGAGACCGCCGGCAAGCCCCACCCGCGCATGCTCGACGAGCTGATGCGGGAGTTCGGCGTGGCGCCCGAGCGCACCCTGATGATCGGCGACACCACCCACGACCTGCAGATGGCGTTGAATGCCGGCTGCGCCAGCCTGGCGGTCAGCTACGGCGCGCACGAGCCCGGCGGCTTCGCCGAGCTGAAGCCGCTGGCCGTGCTGCATTCGGTGGCCGAGATGCAGCAGTGGCTGGAGAGCCACGCCTGAGAGGCCAGACCGGAGCGCATGCCATGACCCTGGCCGACGACCTGGTTCCGCTGTGCAACAGCACCGACCTGCAGGACGGTGGTCGGGCGGTGCCGTTCGACATCAACTACGCCGGCCAGACCTGTCGGGCCTTCGCCATCCGATGGCAGGGCCGGGTGCATGCCTACCTGAACCGCTGCACCCACGTGGCCATGGAACTGGACTGGCAGCCGGACCGGTTTTTCGACGATTCCGGCAGCTGGCTGCTCTGCGCCACCCATGGCGCCCACTACCGGCCCGACACCGGCGCCTGCCAGGGCGGCCCTTGTCGGGGCGGGCTGGTCAAGATCGAGCTGGTGGAGGACCGTGGCGTGGTCCACTGGCGGTCACAATACCCGTTCAAACCGGTTGAATTCTGAGCCTTCGGGCGCCCTGACATGAACGATCAAGATCCCTTTCCCATGACCTCTCCCGGATCCCTGGGCGACTCCGCCGACAAGTCGCCGCGCCCGGCGCCGGCAGCCGCCGCCGGCCCTGCAGGCTGGGAGCGCGAGACGATCGAGAAATTGCTGTTCGCCACGCTGCGCGAGCAGCAGGCAGCGCGCCGCTGGCGCCTGTTCGGCCGCCTGATGTGGCTGGTGCTGTTCGGTGCCGTGGTCTGGCTGATCTATTCGGCCGAGGCCAGCTCGACCTCCGGCAGCTCGCCCCACACGGCGGTCATCGACGTGAAGGGCGAGATCGCCGACGGCGCCGAAGCCAGCGCCGAGAACATCGTGGGGGCGCTCAAGTCCGCCTTCGAGGACAGCGGCTCACAGGCCGTGGTGCTGCTGATCAACTCGCCCGGCGGCAGCCCGGTGCAGGCCGGCATCATCAACGACGAGATCACGCGGCTGAAGACGCTGCACAACAAGAAGGTGTACGCCGTGGTGGAGGAGACCTGCGCCTCCGCGGCCTACTACATCGCCGCAGCCGCCGACGAGATTTATGTGGACAAGGCCAGCCTGGTGGGCAGCATCGGCGTGCTCATGGACGGCTTCGGATTCACCGGGCTGATGGACAAGCTGGGCATCGAGCGGCGGCTCATGACCGCCGGCGAGAACAAGGCCATGCTCGACCCGTTCAGCCCTCAGGACGCCAACCAGCGTGCCTACATCCAGTCCATGCTGGGCGAGATCCACGCCCAGTTCATCGAGGTGGTGAAGAAGGGCCGCGGCGATCGCCTCAAGGAGTCGGCCGACACCTTCAGCGGGCTGGTCTGGAGCGGCCAGCAGGCGGTGGAGCTGGGTCTGGCCGACGGCCTGGGCAACCTGGACTTCGTGGCCCGCGAAGTCATCAAGGCCGAGGACATCATCGACTACACCCACCGCGAGAACGTGGGTCTGCGCCTGGCCAAGCGATTCGGTGCCAGCGTGGGCGAAGGGATGTTCCACGCGGCCCGTGTCGCCGGCGTGCAGCTGCGCTGATACGTCCGGATACGTCCGGGGAAGCAAGGGACACCGGGACTCCCTAAGATCCCGGGTTTTCCCTGACATGGAGGTAGTTCCCGCATGACGCCCATCCGCAAGGCCGTGTTTCCCGTCGGTGGCCTCGGCACCCGTTTCCTGCCGGCCACCAAGGCCATCCCGAAGGAGATGCTGCCGGTGGTCGACAAGCCGCTGATGCAGTACGCCGTCGAAGAGGCCTACGCTGCCGGCATCCGCGAGATGATCTTCGTCACCGGCCGCAACAAGCGCGCCATCGAAGACCATTTCGACACCGCGTACGAACTCGAGGCCGAGCTCGAAGCCGCCGGCAAGGGCGCGCTGCTCGATCTGGTGCATTCCATCAAGCCCGACGACATGGACGTCTTCTATGTGCGCCAGCCGCGTGCACTGGGGCTGGGCCATGCCGTGCTGTGCGCGGAGCGTCTGGTGGGCGATCAACCCTTTGCCGTGCTCCTGGCCGACGACCTCATGATGGGCCGCGACCAGCTGCAGGGCGGGTCGACGGTCCTGGGGCAGATGGTCGAGGCCTTCGCACGCAGCCCCGGCACCGTGCTGGCCGTGCAGGATGTGCCCCGCGCCGACACCCGCCGCTACGGTGTGGTCGACGTCCGCGGCGCCTCCTCCCCGCTGGCGGAGGTGTTCGGCATGGTGGAGAAGCCGCACCCGGACCAGGCACCCTCCACCCTTGCGGTGGCCGGGCGCTACATCCTCACCCCGGCGGTGTTCGAGAGCATCCGCCGTCAGCCCCGCGGCGCGGGTGGCGAGATCCAGCTCACCGACGGCATTGCCGCCCTGATCGGCACCGAAAAGGTCCAGGCCTTCCGCTATGACGGCCGTCGCTACGACTGCGGCAGCAAGGAAGGCTTCCTGGAAGCGACGATCGACCTTGCGCTGGCCAACCCGGATCTTTCAGCGGCGGTGCGTGCCCATCTGCAGCGGGTGATGGCCTGAGCTTGTACCCGACCGCCGACCTCAGCCTCCCAGCATGAAGACCGCGGGCAGGCTCAGGGGCAGGGTGGCCGCCCATTGCGGGTGCTGCCGCCACTCAGCCACCGGGGCACTGCGGATGCTCTGTTGTGGCAGTCCCAGGCCGGCGGCCACCGCCAGCCGCGTGCCGGGCTGCAGTGTCTGGACCAGTGCGGCCAGCAAGGCGGCATTGCGGTAGGGCGTCTCGATCAGCAGCTGTGCCTGCTGCAGCCTGAGCGCGGTGCCTTCCAGTGCCCGCAGACGCTGGCCCCGCTCGGTCGGGTCCTGCGGCACGTAGCCCACGAAGGCGAACTGCTGGCCGTTCAGTCCGCTGGCCGCCAGCGCCAGCATGAGCGACACCGGGCCGGACAGCGGCTTCACGGTCAGGCCCATGGCATGGGCGGCACGCACCACGGCGCTGCCCGGGTCGGCCACGGCCGGCATGCCTGCCTCGCTCACCAGCCCGATGTCGTGTCCCTGAAGGGCCGGCGCCAGCAGCTCGCGCGCGGCGCGGTCCAGCACCGCATCGGGTTGATGGTCGCCCTTCTTGTGCGCGGCTCGGGGCAGTTCCGACATCTGCTGTGCCTGCAGGGGCGCGGCGAGCGGGTGAACCGCATCCACCCGCTTCAGGAATGCGCGAGTGGACTTGGCGTTCTCGGTGATCCAGTGGGTCAGGCGGCTGGCCACCTGCAGGGTGGCGTCCGGCAGCCACCCGGACAGGGGCAGGCTGCCATCCACGCCGAAGTCCAGCGGGGTCGGCACCAGGTACAGATCGCCCTTCACGGTGTGATCCCGGGTCTCGGTGCTCATGGCAGCTCCACGCCGGCGGCGCGCAGCATCTGGCAGGTCCGTATCAGGGGCAGGCCGATGAGGGCAGTCGGGTCGTCGCTGTCGATCCGGTCCAGCAGGGCGATGCCCAGGCCTTCGCTGCGCGCGCTGCCGGCACAGTCGTAAGGTTGCTCGATGCGCAGGTAACGCTCGATTTCGGCGTCCGACAGGTCGCGGAACACCACCCGCACCGGCGCCAGATCGACCGACTCAAAGCCGGAGGCCTCGCACACCACGGCCAGCGCCGTCTGGAACACCACCGTCTGGCCGCGCATCCGGCGCAGCTGTTCGACTGCACGCTCGTGGTTGCCGGGCTTGCCCAGCGGCTGCCCGGCGAGATCGGCCACCTGGTCGCTTCCGATCACCACGGCCTGGGGGTGAGCGCGTGCAACGGCCCGCGCCTTGGCCAGCGCCAGCCGGAGCGCCAGATCACGCGGGGTCTCGGCCGGCAGCGGGGTTTCGTCCACCCCCGGCGCAACCACCTCGAACGGCAGGCCGAGCCGCTCCAGCAATTCGCGCCGGTAGCGCGAGGTCGAGCCGAGGATCAGCAGCCGGTGGAGCGGCGGACGGTGAGGGAAGGGCAGGGTGGATTCGGTGGTTTCGGTGTCGCTCATGGGCCGCATTCTCCACGGCTCCACTACACTGCCCGGCCATGAACAAACCCACCCGAGCCAGCTGGAACCCGTCGCGGTTCGATGCGGCGGCATTCGCCCAGGCAGCCGGCGTGCTCGAGGGCCGAACCCCGCTCGCCGACCTGACCCGCCTGGCAGAGGACCTTCACGGTCCGGACGCCACGGCCGCCCAGGCGGATGCCGTCTGGACCCTGCGTGGCGAGATGCGGCCGCCCCGAACCGGGTCCCAGCCCGATGTCTGGCTGCACCTGACGGCCTCGGTCACCGTGCCACTGACCTGTCAGCGCTGCCTGGGACCGGTGCCCGAGCCCCTGGAGGTGGACCGCTGGTTCCGCTTCGTGGCGGACGAAGCGGCCGCCGAGGCCGAGGACGATGACTGCGACGAGGACCTGCTGGCCCTGGAGCCCCGACCCGACATGCTGGGGGTGCTGGAAGACGAGCTGCTGATGTCGATTCCGCTGGTCCCCATGCATGAAGCCTGCCCCGAGCCCGTGCCGCTCATCGATCCTCAGCCCTTGCCCGATGCGCAGGACGAGCGCCCCAACCCGTTTGCCCAGCTGGCGCAATGGAAGCCCGGCCGCCCGAAGTGAGGGGCTGACGACCACCCGGGTGGACGGCCAGCGCCTTCGGGCTATAATGCTTGGCTTTGCGCCAGCACCCGTCTGACCTGACCGGGCAGACCTCACCGAAACACAGGAGCCCATCATGGCCGTCCAGCAGAACAAGAAGTCCCCCTCCAAGCGCGGCATGCACCGTTCGCACAACGCCCTGAACGTGCCGGGCATCGCCGTCGAGCCGACCACCGGCGAGACCCACCTGCGTCACCACATCAGCCCGAACGGCTTCTACCGTGGTCGCCAGGTCCTGAAGAACAAGTCCGAAGCCTGATTCCGGAGCTGCAACCGGTGCCGCCGCGCGTGCGTGCGGCCTCCGGTGGTCCGGCAGACACAGGCCCGCATGCTGCATGCGGGTCTTTTTTTTGCAAGGGCGCTCGGGAGCGTCCACTCGGGATGTTGAGATGATCACCGTCGCTGTGGATTGCATGGGTGGGGACGTCGGGCCGCGGGTCACGATGCCAGCCTGTGCGGCTTTTCTCGCCAGTCATGCGCAGGCCCGCCTGCTGCTGGTGGGCAAGCCCGAGCTCGCCGGGGAATGGCCGCAGCTCGCACGGCATGACCGTGTGGCGTGGGTGGCTGCCACCGAGGTGGTGTCCATGGACGACCCGGTGGAGGTCGCGCTGCGCCGCAAGAAGGATTCGTCCATGCGGGTGGCCATCGAGCAGGTCAAGAAGGGCGAGGCACAGGCCGCGGTGTCGGCCGGCAACACCGGCGCCCTGATGGCCATTGCACGTTATGTGCTGAAGACGCTGGACGGCATCGACCGGCCGGCCATCGCCACCCAGATGCCCAATGCCCGCGGCGGGGCCACCACCATGCTGGACCTCGGTGCCAACGTTGACTGCACCGCCGAGCACCTGCTGCAGTTTGCGGTCATGGGGTCTGCCCTCGTGGCCGCTGCCACCGGCAAGCCAGAGCCGTCCGTCGGCCTGCTGAACGTGGGTGAAGAGGTCATCAAGGGCAGCGAGACCATCAAGAAGGCGGGTGTGCTGCTTCGCCATGCCGCCCAGTCCGGCGACCTGAACTTCGTCGGCAACATCGAAGGCAACGACATCTTCAAGGGCACGACCGACATCGTGGTGTGCGACGGTTTCGTGGGCAACGTGGCCCTCAAGGCCAGCGAGGGCCTGGCCTCCATGATCGGTGGCTTCTTGCGGGAGGAGTTCTCCAGCAGCATCTGGCGCAAAGTTGCTGCCATCGTGGCCTATCCGGTGCTTTCTTCCTTCAAGAAGCGCGTCGATCACCGGCGCTACAACGGTGCGGCACTGCTGGGCCTGCAGGGGCTGGTGTTCAAGAGCCACGGGTCGGCCGATGCCTTCGCCTTCGAGCAGGCGCTGGTGCGCGCTTATGATGCCGCCCACCGCGGCATGCTCGACAACGTCCGCGACCGCATCGCCCGCGCGGCGCCGCTGCTCGTTCCCGACTCGGTGCCGGGCGCCCTGAAGAACATCCCGACGATCTGATCGGTCCGGCCGTGCCGGGCCATCCGGTCGAGCCGATCCCTGATACGACCGCAGTCCCATGACCCGTCATTCCCGCATCACCGGAACCGGCAGCAGCCTGCCGCCCCGTCGCCTGTCCAACGCCGACATGGTGGGTCTGCTGGCCGCACGCGGCGTGGAGACCAGCGACGACTGGATCGTCGAGCGCACCGGCATCCGGGCGCGCCACTTCGTGGCCGACGGCGTGTTTTCCAGCGATCTGGCGGCCGAGGCGGCTCGGCATGCGCTGGAAGCCGCAGGTGCCGACCCGGCGTCGATCGATCTGATCATCGTGGCCACGTCCACTCCTGACATGGTCTTCCCGTCCACCGCCGCCATCGTCCAGCACAAGCTGGGCATGGCCGGCTGCCCCGCGTTCGACGTTCAGGCGGTCTGCAGCGGCTTCGTGTACGCCCTCACCGTGGCCGACGCCATGATCCGCAGCGGTTCCGCCAGCAAGGCGCTGGTGATCGGCTCGGAGGTGTTCTCGCGCCTGCTCGATTTCAACGACCGCACCACCTGCGTGCTGTTCGGCGACGGCGCTGGCGCCGTGGTGCTGGAAGCATCCGACACCCCCGGCATCCTGGCCACCGACCTGCACGCCGATGGCCGGCATGTGGGCATCCTCTGCGTACCCGGTCATGTGAACGGCGGTCAGATCCTGGGTGATCCGGTGCTCAAGATGGACGGACAGGCCGTGTTCAAGCTGGCCGTGGGTGTCCTCGAGGAGGCAGCCCGGACCGTTCTGGCCAAGGCAGGCCGCACCGAGGCCGACATCGACTGGCTCATCCCTCACCAGGCCAACATCCGCATCATGCAGAGCACGGCCCGCAAGCTCAAGCTGCCCATGGACAAGGTGGTGGTCACCGTCGACCAGCACGGCAACACCTCGGCTGCCTCCATCCCGCTGGCGCTCGACCATGCGGTGCGTGCCGGGCAGGTCAAACGCGGCGACACCCTGATGCTGGAAGGTGTGGGGGGCGGTTTCACCTGGGGCGCGGTGCTGGTGGACTTCTGATCCCTCGGCCGCCCTGCTCAACTTTTCCTGTTCAACATCATGAGTTCATTTGCATTTGTGTTTCCCGGTCAGGGCTCCCAGGCCGTGGGCATGCTGGATGCCTGGGGTGACCACCCCGTGGTCCGCGACACCCTGGCCGAAGCGTCCGACGCGCTGGGCGAGGACATCGGCCGCCTGATCCACGAAGGCCCCAAGGAGGCCCTGGCCCTGACCACCAACACGCAACCGGTGATGCTGGTGGCCGGTGTGGCCGCATGGCGGGTCTGGCAGGCGGAGGGCGGTGCCACGCCCGCCGTGATGGCCGGCCATTCCCTGGGCGAGTACACCGCCTGGGTCGCCGCCGGCGCCATGACGCTGGCCCAGGCCGCACCGCTGGTCCGTTTCCGCGCTGCAGCCATGCAGGAAGCCGTGCCGGTCGGCACCGGCGCCATGGCTGCCATCCTGGGCATGGACGCCGATCGGGTTCGTGCCGGCTGTGCGGAGGCCCAGGCCACTTTCGGCGCCGGCAGTGCCGAGGTGGTGGAGGCCGTCAATTTCAACGATCCGGCTCAGACCGTCATTGCCGGCAGCAAGGCCGCGGTGGAAAAGGCCTGCGAGGTCCTGAAGGCCAACGGCGCCAAGCGCGCACTCCCGCTGCCGGTGTCGGCCCCGTTCCATTCCAGCCTCATGAAGCCTGCGGCCGACAAGCTGCGCGACAAGCTGGCGGCCACCGTGCTGTCACCCGCCGCGGTGCCGGTGATCAACAACATCGATGTGGCGGTCGAGACCGATGCCGACCGCATTCGCGACGCCCTGTATCGCCAGGCCTTCGGCCCGGTCCGCTGGGTGGAGTGCGTGCAGGCGATCAAGGGACGTGGCGTGAGCACCATCGTCGAATGTGGCCCGGGCAAGGTGCTGGCAGGCATGGTCAAGCGCATCGATGGCGAGCTCAGCGGCCTGGCCCTGTTCGACCCGGCCACGTTGGCCGACGTGAAGGCCGCCCTGGCCTGATTAGCGGAGATCCACACATGACCGACACTGCATTCAAGGGCCAGATCGCCCTCGTCACCGGCGCCTCGCGCGGCATCGGCGCGGCCATCGCCCATGAGCTGGCCGCACGCGGTCTGACCGTCATCGGCACCGCCACCACAGAAGACGGTGCTGCCCGCATCGGCGCAGCCCTGGCGGCGGTGCCAGGCGCTGGTGCCGGCTCGCGCGGGGCCTGCCTGGACGTGAACGATGCCGCCGCTGCCGAAGCCCTGATCGACACCATCGTCCAGGCCCACGGCGCGCTGCACGTGCTGGTGAACAACGCCGGCATCACCCGTGACACCCTGGCCATGCGCATGAAGGACGCCGACTGGGACGCCGTGCTGGACACCAACCTGAAGGCCGTGTTCCGCATGAGCCGCGCCGTGATGCGGCCGATGATGAAACAGCGGTATGGCCGGATCGTCAGCATCACCAGCGTGGTGGGCGCTTCCGGCAACCCGGGGCAGGCCAATTACGCTGCTGCCAAGGCCGGTGTGGCCGGCATGACCCGAGCCCTGGCGCGCGAGCTGGGCAGCCGCCACATCACGGTCAACTGCGTGGCGCCCGGCTTCATCGAGACCGACATGACGGCTTCCCTGCCCGAAGCCCAGCAGCAGGCCTTGCTGGGGCAGATCCCGCTGGGACACCTGGGCAAGCCGGCCGACATTGCCCACGCGGTGGCCTACCTGGCCAGCCCGCAGGCGGGCTACATCACCGGGCAGGAACTGCACGTCAACGGCGGCATGTTCATGGCCTGAAGGTGGCGGGGCCGAACTCCGCCCGGCCCACCGGTTCTGGGGAGAACTCCCTAGGCCCGGCTAAAATGGCGGACTGTATTTCAACCAACCCCCCGAGGGACATATGAGCGACATCGAAGCACGCGTCAAGAAAATCATCGCCGAGCAGCTTGGCGTGGAAGAAGGTCAGGTCACCAACGAGAAAGCCTTCGTGGCCGACCTGGGTGCCGACTCGCTCGACACGGTCGAACTGGTGATGGCTCTGGAAGACGAGTTCGGCATCGAGATCCCCGACGAAGACGCCGAGAAGATCACGACCGTGCAGAACGCCATCGATTACGCGCTGGCACACCAGAAGGCCTGACCCCAGCATGAGCCGTCGCCGTGTCGTCGTGACCGGCCTGGGTTGCATCAGTCCCGTGGGCAACACGGTGGCGGATGCCTGGGCCAACCTCCTGGCTGGACAGTCCGGCATCGACCTGATCACCAAGTTCGACGCGTCGAACTTCGCGTGCCGGTTTGCCGGCGAGGTCAAGGGTTTCGATCTGGAGTCCTACATCGGGTCCAAGGAGGCCCGGACCATGGACACCTTCATCCATTACGGCATCGCAGCGGCCCATCAGGCCGTCGTCGATGCCGGCCTGCCCACGGGCGAGGCGCTGGATGACGAAACTGCCACGCGCATCGGCTGCATCATCGGCTCAGGCATCGGAGGTCTGCCGCTGATTGAGGACACGCACACCGAACTGACGAACCGTGGCCCGCGCCGCATCTCGCCGTTCTTCGTGCCGGCTTCGATCATCAACATGATCTCCGGCCACGTGTCCATGCGGTTCGGCTTCAAGGGGCCGAACCTGGCAGTGGTCACCGCCTGCACCACAGGCCTGCATTGCATCGGTGAGGCGGCCCGCAAGATCGAGTACGGCGATGCCGACGTGGTGGTGGCCGGCGGTGCCGAAGCCACCGTGTCCCCGCTGGGCATCGGCGGCTTCGCTGCCATGCGGGCCCTGTCCACCCGCAACGACGACCCCAAGACCGCATCGCGGCCCTGGGACAAGGACCGTGACGGTTTCGTGCTGGGCGAAGGCGCCGGCGTTCTGGTGCTCGAGGAATACGAGCATGCCAAGGCGCGCGGTGCACGCATCTACGCCGAGCTGGTCGGCTACGGCATGAGTGCTGACGCCGGCCACATGACGGCACCCAACATGGACGGCCCGCGCCGCGCCATGGTCAACGCGCTGCGCAACGGTGGCGTCAATGCCGACGAGGTGAACTACCTCAACGCCCATGGCACCTCCACCCCGCTGGGCGATGCCAACGAGACCCAGGCCATCAAGGCGGCGCTCGGTGACCATGCCCGCAGCGTCGTCGTGAGCTCCACCAAGTCCATGACCGGACATCTGCTGGGTGGCGCCGGCGGCATCGAAAGCGTGTTCACCGTCATGGCGGTGCACGAGCAGAAGATCCCGCCGACCATCAACATCTTCAACCAGGACCCCGAATGCGACCTGGACTACTGCGCCAATACCGCGCGTGACGCCCGGATCGACGTGGCGGTGAAGAACAACTTCGGCTTCGGTGGCACGAACGGGACCCTGGTGTTCCGCCGCATCTGAGCCGAACCGCCTGAAGCCCATGCACAACGCCCCACCCGTGGATTACCCGGTGGGGCGTTGTCTTTGGTGGGCGCCCTTGCTGCTGCTGCCTGGCACAACCCTCGCAGCCCAGGCGCTTGACCGGGTCCTTCATCTCGCCTGTGCCGTCGACGCACCCGGTGGTGCGGCGCTTCTGGGCCTGTTGTCGGCCAGCCTGGTCTGGGGCGGATTCGCCTGGCGAGCGTGGCGCCAGCAGCCTTCGGGCCGGCTGCGCTGGATGCCCGATCCGGCCGATCCACCGGGCTGGGGCTGGTTCTGGTGCGAGGCCGGTGCATCGCTGCCCTGTGCCGTCCGCGGCACCATCGATCTGCACTCTGCATGGCTGGTGAGGCTGGGCGGGCAGGGCTGGTCCCGCTGGGTCTGGCTCAGTGCGTCCCGGGACCCTGACCATTGGCTCGACGTTCGCAGGGCGGTATGGGCATCTCGGGGAAACCCTGACGTTCTTGACCCTTCGGTTATATTTCCGCGCGCATGACACCGGAAGAACACCACGCCCCGCCCCCACCTGACAGCGACGTCATGCTGGTGCAGCGCACCCTGGCGGGCGAGCAACGGGCATTCGAGTTGCTGGTGATCAAATACCAGCGCCGCGTTGAAAGGCTCATCGGCCGCATGGTCCGTGATGTCGACCTCGTGGAGGACATCGCCCAGGAGACCTTCATCCGCGCTTACCGGGCGCTGGCCCAGTTTCGGGGTGACGCGCAGTTCTACACCTGGCTCTACCGGATCGCAGTCAACACGGCCAAGAAGCAACTGCTCGAGCTGAAACGTGACCCATTGGTTTTCTCGTCGCAGCTCAAATCGGGCGATGACGATGAAACTTCCGGCGCCGAACGCGAACAAAACCTGGGAATGGCCGACACCGAGACGCCTGATGCGGTGCTGGCCAGCAAGGAGATTGCCGAGGCGGTGAATGCCGTCATGGAGTCGCTGCCGGAAGAGTTGCGAATGGCCATCACCCTGCGGGAGATCGAGGGCATGAGTTACGAAGAGATCGCAGAAGCGCTGGACTGCCCGATCGGTACCGTCCGATCCCGCATCTTCCGTGCTCGAGAGGCCATTTCCGGGCGAATCAAGCCCATGCTGGAACGTCAGGGGGGCAAGCGCTGGTGACAGCGGGCCCGCTCTGCCGAGGGACACACGATGAATGCAACCCAACCCACCACCGACCGACCCGATGCCGTCACCGCGCGGTTCGAGGCTCTGTCGGCCCTGACCGATTCCTGCGCCGACGAGCTCGAACTGGAACAGCTGTTGTCGGAGATGGATGCCGACACCTCTGAAACCCTGCAGCGTTACCAGCTCATCGGCGACGCCCTGCGCGGCACCTTGCCGGCCAACCGGGTCGGCAGCGACCCGATGCACCTGCTCAGCCGCGTGCGGGCCGGGCTGGCCGACGAACATCTGCGCCCGCAGACCCAGGGCTTGACCCGGCCCGCAGTGGCCGCCGTGCAGGTGCCGGTGGCGGCCGCCAACGACAGCGTGTTCCGCTGGAAGCTGGCAGCCGGGTTCGCTTCCGTGGCTGCCGTGATGGCCGTGAGCTGGAGCCTCATGGGCGTCGGAGTGCCCGGTGCCGGGCCTGCCGCATCGTCCCCGGTGCTGGTCCAGGCGCCTGCGGGCGGCGAGGTCGACACCGATCCGCCGGAAGCGGTGCTGGTCATGACGCCGCAAGGCGCGGTCGTCCGTGACCCGCAGCTCGAACAGCTCCTCAACGAGCACCGCCAGTTTGGCGGCATGACCGCGCTGCAGGCCCCGACCGGGTTCCTGCGCAACGCGACTTACGACAACGAGGGGCGCTGATTGGCCATGTCCCCGATCTCCGTCCCTTCGATTCGACGCCGTCCGACGGCTGGCGCTCATGTGCGGCGTCCCCGGGTGGCCGTTGAATGGCGACGCTGGGTGGCTGCTGCCGTGACCGCCGTGGCGGCCAGCACGGGCGTGCCGGCATGGGCCGAAGGCCCGGCCGGGGCTTCTCAGGCGCCGGTCCGCACCATCAACGAGTGGCTGACCCGCATGCATGAGGCCTCCCGCATGCGGGCCTACACCGGCACGCTGGTGGTCACCGCCGGCACGTCGATGTCGGCTTCCAAGATCTGGCACGTGTGCGATGGAACGCGCCAGATGGAGCGGGTCGACACGCTCACCGGTGAGCCCCGCACCACCTTGCGCCGTGACAACGAGGTGATCACCTTAATCCCGGAGTCCAGGACCGCGGTGGTCGAAAAGCGGGAGTCGCTCGGTCTGTTCCCCGACCTGCTGCGCACGCCGGACAACCTGATCCCGGGCTTCTATTCGGTGCGTGAAATGGGACACCAGCGCATCGCCGGTCACCTGGCCGACATGGTCGAGATCCTTCCCAAGGACGACCTGCGTTTCGGTTATCGCATCTGGTCGGAGCAGGGCAGTGGCCTCGTGGTCAAGCTGCAGACGCTGGGCCCGCAGGGTTCCGTGCTCGAGCAGGTGGCTTTCACCGAACTCCAGATGGATGCGCCCGTCAGCATGGACAAGCTGGCAGCCACCATGAAGGACACCCGTGGCTACGAGGTGGTCCGGCCGACGCTGCGCAAGACGACGCCGGAAGCCCAGGGCTGGCGCCTCAAGGAGCCGGTGCCCGGCTTCGCCTCGATGAGCTGCCACGTGCGCGAGCCCGATTCAGCCGGCAAGGCTTCGCCGGCTTCCATGCAGTGGGTGTTCTCGGACGGGCTGGCCTCGGTCTCCCTGTTCGTGGAGCCCTTCGATCCCCGGCAGCATGGGCAGGAGCGTGCTGCCGCCATGGGAGCCACCCAGTCGGTCAGCCGTCGCATCGGCGAATACTGGGTCACCGCGCTGGGGGAAGTGCCTCGCGCCACACTCAAGCGGTTCACCCGATCGCTGGAACGAGCCCGTCCCTGACCGGACCGTTCCCGAGTTGCCTGCAGGCGGCCCTTCGCCTGCGCACACACCAAGAGGAAGTCGATGAAGCTGCCTGAACGTCGTTCTGCCCGCACCCTGCTGCCCGCCATTCTCGCCACGGCCATCCTGTCCGTCGGCGGTGCTGCCACCCTCACGTACCACACGCCGGTGCAGGCGCAAGGTGCCGTGGTGCGCGGCTTGCCTGATTTCACCGAGCTGGTCGACATGGTCGGCCCGTCGGTGGTCAACATCCGCACGCTGGAGCGGCGTGACCCGGCGGCCGCCAGCGGCAGCCCGGACGAGCAGATGCTGGAATTCTTCCGCCGCTTCGGCATTCCGGTTCCCCCTGGCGCCACGCCGCGTGGCCCACGTCAGGGACAGGGTCCGCAGGAAGAGCGGCCCCGCGGCGTCGGCTCGGGTTTCGTGCTGAGCTCCGACGGTCTGATCATGACCAACGCACACGTGGTGGACGGAGCCGACGAGCTCATCGTCACCCTGCCGGACAAGCGCGAGTACAAGGCCCGCGTGGTCGGTGCCGACAAGCGCACCGACGTGGCCGTCGTCAAGATCGAAGCCACCGGCCTGTCGCCGGTGAAGATCGGTGATGTCAACCGCCTGAAAGTCGGCGAATGGGTGATGGCCATCGGCTCGCCGTTCGGTCTGGAGAACACGGTGACCGCCGGCATCGTCAGTGCCAAGCAGCGCGACACCGGCGACTTCCTGCCCTTCATCCAGACCGACGTGGCCATCAACCCCGGCAACTCGGGCGGCCCGCTGATCAACATGCGCGGCGAGGTGGTGGGCATCAACAGCCAGATCTATTCGCGCTCCGGCGGCTTCCAGGGCATTTCCTTCGCCATCCCCATCGACGAAGCGGTGCGGGTGTCCGACCAGCTCAAGTCCACCGGCCGTGTCACGCGTGGCCGCATCGGTGTGCAGATCGATCAGGTCAGCAAGGAAGTGGCCGAGTCCCTTGGCCTGGGTCAGCCCAAGGGCGCACTCGTGCGGGGTGTCGAGCCGGACTCGCCGGCAGCGAAGGCCGGCATCGAGCCGGGCGACATCATCCTGAAGTTCGATGGCAAGGAAGTCGAGAAATCGGTTGATCTGCCCCGCATGGTGGGCAACACCAAGCCAGGCAACCGCAGCAGCGTGACCGTGCTGCGCCGCGGCAACCAGCGCGATCTGTCCATCACCGTGGCCGAGCTGGAACCTGACCGGCCCGAGACCCGCGCCGCGGCTCCCGAGCCCAAGGCTGCGCCGGTCACGCCTGCGCTGCAGAACCTGGGTCTGGCCCTGGCCGAACTGACGCCGGCCGAACGCAAGGAGCTGGCACTGAAGGGCGGCGTGCGCATCGCATCGGCCGACGGTGCCGCGGCGCGGGCCGGTCTGCGCGAAGGCGACGTCATCCTGGCGATCGGCAACACCGAGGTGGCATCTGCCAAGGAGGTGGAGTCGGTGATCGCGCGTACCGATCGGTCGCGCCCGGTGACGGTGCTGTTCCGCCGCGGCGACTGGGCCCAGTACGCGGTGATCCGTCCCCAGCGCTGAGCGGAGCGTTCGCAGTCCAATAACCCCCGATGCCGTCCGGTTTTGCCGGGCATCTGCAGGGTGGTGGCCGATTTGCGACATCCGCGTGCGCCGGCTTGTCGGGTGAAAATTCGATGAAAGTTGGTGGGCACTGACAAATTGGCCGGATGACCGCCCGGTTATCGATAAAATCGGGCGCCATTGCAGTCGATTGTGTCGATACCTTGACCCGGATATCCATCATGTGGAAGGCCAGGCAGGTGTCCACCGATCATCCACAGCGGGTTGTTTGGGTTGTTGCCAAATCTGTGGATAAGCTGTTTATAAAATGCCCTGTTGCTGCCCTGCGACAAGGCGCTGCGAGGGGTTGGCGGCTGTGCGCCATGGGCTTTTTGCCTACAATGAAACCCCAACTATCGCAGTTGCCATTGATTGTTGGTTACGGGCGCGTCAGCAGCTGACGCGCCCTTTTTTATGTCCTTGGCGAACGTCGATGTCCCTGTCCGGCGTCCGCTGCATGAGCGCCTGTTTGATCCGATGAACCACATCCGCAACTTCTCCATCATTGCGCACATCGACCATGGCAAGTCCACGCTGGCCGACCGCATCATCTCTCGATGCGGAGGTCTGTCCGACCGCGAGATGAGCGAGCAGGTGCTCGACTCGATGGACATCGAGAAGGAGCGCGGCATCACCATCAAGGCCCAGACGGCCGCGCTGCAGTACAAGGCCCGCGACGGTCAGGTCTACAACCTCAACCTGATCGACACCCCCGGCCATGTGGACTTCTCGTACGAAGTCAGCCGGTCGCTCAGCGCATGCGAAGGCGCGCTGCTGGTGGTCGACGCCAGTCAGGGCGTGGAGGCACAGACCGTGGCCAACTGCTACACCGCACTGGACCTGGGCGTGGAGGTGGTGCCGGTGCTCAACAAGATGGATCTGCCCAATGCCGATCCGGACAATGCCAAGGCCGAGATCGAGGACGTGATCGGCATCGATGCCACCGACGCCATTCCTTGCTCTGCCAAGACCGGCATGGGGGTCGAGGACATCCTCGAAGCCGTGGTGGCCCGCATCCCGGCCCCCAAGGGCAACCCGAATGCGCCGCTGCGGGCCATGATCGTGGACAGCTGGTTCGACACCTATGTGGGTGTGGTGATGCTGGTGCGTGTGGTCGACGGTCGCCTGCAGAAGGGCGAGCGCTTCAAGATGATGGCCACCAACACCGTCTACAACGCCGACAACCTCGGCGTGTTCACGCCGGCCAACCAGCCACGCGATTCGCTGGAGGCGGGCGAAGTGGGCTACATCATTGCCGGCATCAAGGAACTCCAGGCTGCCAAGGTGGGTGACACCATCACCCTGGAGAAGAAGCTGCCCAACAACCTGGGTCCCGCCACCGAGGCTTTGCCCGGCTTCAAGGAGGTGCAGCCCCAGGTGTTCGCCGGCCTGTACCCGACCGAGGCCAGCGAGTACGACGCCCTGCGCGACGCGCTGGAGAAGCTCAAGCTGAACGACGCTGCACTGCACTACGAGCCCGAGGTGTCGCAGGCGCTGGGCTTCGGCTTCCGCTGCGGCTTCCTGGGACTGCTGCACATGGAGATCGTGCAGGAGCGTCTGGAGCGCGAGTTCGACCAGGACCTCATCACCACCGCGCCGAGCGTGGTCTACCAGGTGGTGCGTGGTGACGGCGAGGTCCTGATGGTGGAGAACCCCTCCAAGATGCCCGAGCAGGGCCGCATCGAGGAAATCCGCGAGCCCATCGTGACGGTGCACCTGTACATGCCGCAGGAGTACGTGGGTGCGGTCATGACGCTGGCCAACCAGAAGCGCGGCATGCAGATCAACATGGCCTACCACGGCAAGCAGGTCATGCTGACCTACGACATGCCGCTCGGCGAGATCGTGCTGGACTTCTTCGACAAGCTCAAGAGCGTGAGCCGCGGCTACGCGTCCATGGACTACGAGTTCAAGGAATACCGGGCGTCCGACGTGGTCAAGGTCGACATCCTGCTCAACGGCGAGAAGGTCGATGCGCTGTCCATCATCGTGCACCGCAGCCAGTCCCAGTACCGTGGGCGTGCCGTGGCCGCCAAGATGCGCGAGATCATCAGCCGCCAGCAGTTCGACGTGGCCATCCAGGCGGCCATCGGCGGCAACGTGATCGCCCGCGAGACCATCAAGGCGTTGCGCAAGAACGTGCTGGCAAAATGCTACGGCGGTGACATCACCCGCAAGCGCAAGCTCCTCGAAAAACAGAAGGCAGGCAAGAAACGCATGAAACAGATCGGCTCGGTCGAGGTGCCCCAGGAGGCTTTCCTGGCCATCCTGCAGGTGGAAGATTGATGCAGGCCGCCATGGGAACGCTCACCGCGGTGGTGCTGGCGGCCTTCGTCGGCTATGCGGGTGCCTGGTACAGCGGCATGGTCGAGGGCAACTTTGCCCTGCTGTTGATGCTGGCCACGCTGGTCACCGGGCTGTACTGGCTGGCCGAACGTCTGTATTTCCTGCCGGCACGCCGCAAGGCAGCCCAGCAGCTGGTCGACGAGCAGCAGCAAAGGCAGCAGGCCCTGGCTGCTCAAGGGTTCGGCCAGGCCGACGCCGGCCTGGAAGCCGCCCGCCAGAAACTGCTGGCCCAGCCCTGGTGGCTGGACTGGACCGCGGGCCTGTTCCCGGTGATCCTCGCCGTGTTCATCCTGCGCTCGTTCCTGTTCGAGCCTTTCAAGATCCCGTCGGGTTCCATGATCCCCACGCTGCGCATCGGCGACCTGATCCTGGTCAGCAAGTACCACTACGGCGTCCGTCTGCCGGTGTTCAACACCAAGATCCTGGACAACCATTCACCCGAGCGTGGCGACGTCATGGTGTTCCGCTACCCGCCCCAGCCCAGCCTGGACTACATCAAGCGGGTGGTGGGGCTGCCGGGTGACGAGGTGGCTTACCTGAACAAGCGCCTGACGATCAACGGCCAACCGGTTCCACGGGTCGCCGAGCCCGATTTCCTTGATCGCGACACCATGCGCTTCTCGCGCCAGTTCCGCGAAACCGTCGACGACCGGACCTACTCCACCCTGAACGACGATGACCGCCCGGCTTTTGTGCCGGGTGCCACCGAGTTCCCGTTCAACGACGGCTGCCGCTACACCGTCGAAGGCGTGACCTGCAAGGTGCCCCCGGGTCACTATTTCATGATGGGCGACAATCGCGACAATTCGCTGGATTCCCGGTTCTGGGGCTTCGTGCCCGAGGCCAACATCGTGGGCAAGGCGTTCTTCGTCTGGATGAATTTCAGTGACCCCGGACGGATCGGTCGGTTCGAGTGACACACATCGAGGGAGCTGCAAGCATGCACGAGCAACATCGCCCATCGCATCGTCGGCCGTCGGCCGGCCGCCAGCGTGGTCTCACCTTCTTCGGGCTGCTGATCGTCGGCATCCTGATCGCGCTGGCTTCGCTGGTCGTGGCGCAGGTCTTCCCCACCTACATCGAGTACCTGGCGGTCCAGAAGGCATCCGTCAAGGCCTCGCAGGGCAGCACGGTGGCCGAAGTCCGCAGCCTGTTCGACAAGGCCGCAGCGGTCGACAACATCTCTTCGGTGCGTGGCACCGACCTGAACGTGACCAAGGCGGGCAACGCGGTCGTGGTGAGCTTCTCCTACAGCAAGGAGATTCACCTGGCAGGCCCGGCCTGGCTGGTCATGAAGTACGAAGGCTCCTCGCGTTGATCTTTCAGCCTGCAGGTCCCTCCCGCCTGACCGGGGGAAGAGCGTGAGTCCGGAACTGGTCGTGCTGCAGCAGAAGCTGCAGCACCGTTTCAACAACCCCCGGCTGCTCGAACGGGCACTCACCCACCGCAGCTTCAGCGCCGACCACAACGAGCGGCTGGAATTCCTGGGTGACTCGGTGCTCAACCTGGCCGTTGCCGGGCTGCTGTTCGAAAAGCTGGCCACCTTGCCCGAGGGCGACCTCTCCCGTATCCGTGCCCACCTGGTCAAGCAGGAAACGCTGTTCCAGCTCGCCACCGTGCTGGGTCTGGCCCAGGGGCTCCGGCTGGGCGATGGAGAGAAGCGATCGGGCGGGCACAAGCGCCCGTCCATCCTGGCCGACGCCCTGGAAGCCATCATCGGTGCGGTGCATCTGGATGCCGGTTTCCCGGTGGCCGAGGCGCTGGTCCGCCG
The DNA here is from genome assembly GCF_958439165.1 of uncultured Hydrogenophaga sp. Classification (GTDB taxonomy): domain Bacteria; phylum Pseudomonadota; class Gammaproteobacteria; order Burkholderiales; family Burkholderiaceae_C; genus Hydrogenophaga. The sequence continues at coordinate 21,153 of NZ_OY288138.1, forward strand.
GCTGTACAGCGGCGTCGAGCTCGACGCCCGCATGACCTCGCTCGGCAAGGACCCCAAGACCGAATTGCAGGAGTGGTTGCAGGCGCGCAAAATGCCCCTGCCAGCCTACCGGGTGGTCGCCATCACCGGTGAAGCCCACCAGCAGACTTTCGACGTGGAATGCGCGGTGCCCCAGGCCGGCATCAGCGAGCGCGGCATCGGCGCCTCGCGCCGGGCGGGCGAACAGGCGGCGGCGGCAGCCGTCATGCAACGACTTCAGGCCCCCGCGCCTTCCATTTCCACCTGACCCCATGGCCAAGACTCCGCCGCCTTCCCAACCCGCCCAGGACCTGGACGCCATGCTGGCCCGTGCACTGGGCAAGACGGCCGCTGCGCCTGCCCAGGCCGACGAAGGCACTGACCTGCCGGAAGTGCCCGGCGAGGCACCCCTGCAGACGGCCGAACCGGTCGAGGCCGTCGATCCGGCCGATCAGCGCTGCGGCTACGTGGCCATCGTCGGCAAGCCCAATGTGGGCAAGTCCACCCTGCTCAATGCACTGGTGGGCCAGAAGGTCAGCATCACATCGCGCAAGGCCCAGACCACGCGGCACCGCATCACCGGCATGCGCACCGAGGGCGCCACCCAGTTCGTGTTCGTCGACACGCCGGGCTTCCAGACCCGCCACGGCAATGCGCTGAACCGCGCCCTCAACAAGACCGTGCTCGGCGCCGTGGCCGACATGGACCTGATCCTGTTCGTGGTGGAGGCCGGCCGGTTCAATCTGGCCGATGCCAAGGTGCTGGACCTCCTGCCCAAGGGGGTGCCGGTCATGCTGCTGGCCAACAAGTTCGACCTGCTGCACCGCCGTGGCGAGCTGGCGCCCTGGCTGCGGTCCATGCAGGACCGTCATCCGTTTGCCGAATACGTGCCGATGTCGGCCAAGACCCCGCGCGACGTGCAGCGGCTGCTCGGCATCTGCGAGAAGTACCTGCCGCAGCAGCCCTGGATGTTCGATCCGGACGAGCTCACCGACCGCAGCGAACGGTTCATGGCCAGCGAAATGGTGCGCGAGAAGCTCTTCCGCCTGACCGGCGACGAGCTGCCCTACACCTCGACCGTGATCATCGACAAGTTCGAGGAAGAGGGCGCCTTGAAGCGCATTGCCGCCACCATCGTGGTCGAGCGCGAGGGCCACAAGGGCATGGTGATCGGCGAGAAGGGCGAGAAGCTCAAGCGCATCGGCACCGAGGCGCGGCAGGAGCTGGAAAAGCTCTGGGACTGCAAGGTGTTCCTGGAGCTGTGGGTCAAGGTCCGTTCCGGCTGGGCCGACGACGACGCGCGCGTGCGCTCCTTCGGCTACGAGTGATGAGCAAACGGGCGCACGAAGAACCCGCGTTCGTCCTGCACCGCTACGACTGGAGCGAGTCCAGTCTCATCCTGGAAGTGTTTACCCGCCACCATGGCCGCATCGCACTGGTGGCCAAGGGCGTCAAGCGGCCCACCTCCCAGTTCCGTCCGGTGCTGCTGCCGCTGCAGCCCCTGGCGCTGTCCTGGTCGGGTGATGCCGAAGTGCGCACCCTGAAGTCTGCCCAGTGGCAGGGTGGCCATGTCATGCCCACCGGCGACGGTCTGCTGGCAGGCAGTTACCTCAACGAACTGCTGCTCAAGCTGCTGGCCCGCGAAGACCCGCACCCGCGCCTGTTCGACCTCTATGCGCTGGCGGTGCAGCTGCTGGCCGAGCGCGGTGGCGAACTCCAGCCGCTGGTGGTCCGGTCTTTCGAGCTGCTGGTGCTTCGGTCCATCGGTCTGCTGCCCGACCTTTCCTGCGAAGGCAGCAACCTGGCGCCGCTTCGCCCGGAGCTGCGCTATGTGCTGCTGACCGAAGGTGGACTGCGGCAGGCCCACGATGACGACGCCCACGCACTGCGTGGCGATCAGTGGAGTGCGCTGCAGGCCGCACTGGACGCGCCGTCCCCGCTGCTGCCGACCTTGCGGGCTGCTGCCGAGCTTCACCAGACCCTGCGCATTCCGCTGCGCAACCTGCTGCACTACCATGGCAATGTGCGGGTGTTCGGCACCCGACAGCTCATGCTGGATGTTCAGGCGTTGAGCCGGCGTCATCTGCCAGGCAATCCGTCCATCCGTCCCGCCGTGCCCGCCCCCGAATCCCCTGAATCCCGATGAACCGCTCCCATCCACGCACCGCCTTGTCGGTCAATGTCAACAAGGTGGCCCTGGTGCGCAACACGCGCCACCTCGGCATTCCGTCGGTCACCCGGGCTGCCGTGCTGTGCCTGCAGGCCGGCGCCCAGGGCATCACGGTGCACCCGCGGCCGGACCAGCGCCACATACGAACCCACGACGTGCACGATCTGGCGGCCCTGCTCAAGGAGTGGCCCGACCGGGAGTACAACATCGAGGGCAATCCGTTCCACAACCTCATGCCTTTCGTCCGTGAGCTGCGTCCCCATCAGGTGACCTTCGTGCCCGACAGCGAGGGGCAGTTCACCAGCGACCACGGCTGGCGCTTCCCCGACGACGCCGGTCTGCTGCGCCCCCTGATTGCCGAATGCCGCGCGCTGGGCGTTCGGGTCAGCCTGTTCATGGATGCCGACGCGTCGGCCATGGTGCACGCCAGGGAGGTGGGTGCCGACCGGGTGGAGCTCTACACCGAGCCTTATGCTGCGGCTTTCGGCACCCCGCACCACGACGCCCAGCTGGAACGCTTCCGTTCTGCGGCGCAGGCAGCCCTGGATGCTGGCCTGGGCGTGAATGCGGGTCATGACCTCAACCGCGACAACCTCATGCCTTTCCTGCGCGCCGTGCCGGGCGTGAGCGAGGTGTCCATCGGTCATGCACTCATGGCCGATGCGCTGGAACTGGGCTACGCCGCCACCGTGGCCGACTACCTGCGCTGCATCGACCAGGCGCATGCCTGAGCGTCCGGCATGATCTACGGCATCGGGACCGACATCTGCGACATCCGCCGCATCGAAGCCACGCTCCAGCGGCAGGGTGACCGGTTCGCCCGCAAGGTGCTGGGCGATGCCGAGCTGGCCGTCTGGGAAGCCCGCTCGGCTCGCTGGCCCCGCCGCGGTGTGAGTTATCTGGCCACCCGCTTCTCCGCCAAGGAAGCCTTCTCCAAGGCCATCGGCCTGGGCATGCGCATGCCCATGAGCTGGCGGCGTTGCGAGATCCTCAACCACCCCGGTGGACAGCCCTACATCCGTCTGCACGGTGACCTGCAGGCCTGGTTCGACCAGCGCCGCCTGCACGCCCATGTGACGGTCTCCGACGAAGCGGACCATGCTGCCAGCTTCGTCGTGGTCGAGGTGCTGCCGCCATCCGACACCGCCGTGCGCCCATGAGCCATCACGCCCCTCTCATCATCGATGTGGCCGGTCACCGGCTGACCCCTGCCGATCGCCGTCGCCTCAGCCATCCGCTGGTGGGTGGCGTGATCCTGTTCGGTCGCAACTGGAAGGACCGTGCACAGCTCACCCGTCTGTGCGCCCAGATCAAGGCGGTCCGGCGGGACCTGCTGATCGCGGTCGACCATGAGGGCGGCCGGGTCCAGCGTTTTCGCACCGACGGCTTCACCCACCTGCCGCCCATGGCGGCCTTCGGCCGGGCCTGGCTGTCGGGCGGCGACGCGGCTGCTGCCTTGCAGGCGTGCAACGCGGCCACCGCTGCCGGTTACGTGCTGGCGGCAGAGTTGCGGGCCTGTGGGGTCGACCTGAGCTTTGCACCGGTGCTCGACCTCGACCATGGTGGCAGCTCCGTCATCGGCGACCGGGCATTCGGGCGCGACCCCCACATGGTCACGGTGCTGGCCCAGGCCCTGGTGCACGGTCTGCGGCAGGCCGACATGGCCCACTGCGGCAAGCACTTTCCGGGGCACGGTTTTGTCCGCGCCGATTCCCATCTGGAAGTACCGGTCGACCGGAGGTCCCTGCGGGCCATCCTGGCCGACGATGCCGCGCCCTACGGATGGCTCTCGGCCAGCCTGTCGGCCGTGATGCCGGCCCACGTGATCTACCCGCGTGTCGACACCCGGCCAGCCGGCTATTCAGCCCGCTGGCTTCAGGACGTGTTGCGGCAGCGCCTGGGCTTCACCGGCGCGGTGTTCAGCGATGACCTCAGCATGGCGGCAGCCCGGGTGATCGAGGGCCGGTCGGTGGACTTCACCGAGGCGTCGCTGGCCGCCATCGACGCAGGCTGCGACATGGTGCTGCTGTGCAACCAGTCCATCGTGGAGGACGGCGCCCCGATCGACGATGCCATCGAGGCGCTTTCACAGGCCGCCCTGGATGGCCGCTGGCAGCCGCGTGACGCGAGCGAGGAACGTCGCCGGTCGCTGCTGCCCCTGGGCCCGGCAGAGCCCTGGGACGCGCTCATGGTCCATCCCCGGTACATGCAGGCGCTCACCCTGCTCGATGGCCTGGCCGGCTGACCCGGCGCAGGGAACGCCTCAGGCGTCCCCGTCCAGTCCCAGCCGGTCCAGCAGGTCGGCCACCAGCTCCAGGCGCAGCAGCGGGTTGTCCAGCGACATCAGCCGCTGCTTGAGCTCGGCGGGCGCCGGGAGCAGTTCGGCCCACCGGTTGGCCACCCAGCCGCAGTCGTTCCACTGGTAGGGCTCCTGCAGGGGCAGCTGGGCCAGCACTTCAGGCTGGCGTTCGCGCAGATTCATCAGCAGCTGCTTCAGCCGGTTGCGGGCGCCATCCAGGTGGTCCGGAACGGGCACCGCCGGCTCGGGGGCATCCAGCGTCACGTCAGCCACCCACAGGCCGTGCGGCAACTGCTGGCGGCGGTCGACGTGGAAGCGCTGCATGCCCTGGCAGCGGATCATCAGCAGCCCGGGCTGGGGCTTCTCCAGTGACTCGATGCGGGCCAGCACCCCCACCGGATGAAAGCTTTCCTTGGCGAAAGGGCTGTCGCCCCCGCCCTGCGGGTCCGCCTTGCGGACTTCATGCCCTTCGCTGAGGCACACGATGCCGAACGGCGCACCTGCCCGATGGCAACGGCCGATCATGTCCAGATACCGGACCTCGAAGATGCGCAGCGGCATCCAGCCGCCCGGGAACAGGACGGTGTTGAGCGGGAACAGGGGCAGCTGGGAAAGGGTCAGCAGCCCGGTGGACGACCCGGAGGTCAATCGTTCACCACGGCATCGGCGCTCTGGCGCTGCATCATGGCCAGCAGGTTGGCCACGGTGCCACGCAGTTCGCGGCGGTCGCAGATGAAGTCGACCGCGCCCTTCGTCTGCAGGAACTCGGCGCGCTGGAAGCCCTCGGGCAGCTTCACCCGCACCGTGTTCTCGATCACGCGGGGGCCGGCAAAGCCGATCAGGGCCTTGGGCTCGGCAATCACCACATCGCCCACGAAGGCGAAGCCGGCACTCACGCCACCCATGGTCGGGTCGGTCAGCACGCTGATGTAGGGGAGGCCCTTCTTGGCCAGCCGGGTCAGGGCCGCATTGGTCTTGGCCATCTGCATGAGCGAGAGCAGGCCTTCCTGCATGCGGGCGCCACCGGTTGCGGTGAAGCACAGGAAGGGCACCTTCTGGGCAATGGCCTCCTCGACGCCGCGCACGAAGCGCTCACCGACCACCGAACCCATGGAGCCGCCCATGAAGTCGAATTCGAAGCAGGCCACCACCAGGCTGATGCCGTGCACCGCACCGCCCATGACGATCAGGGCGTCGGTCTCGCCGGTGTTCTCCAGCGCTTCCTTCAGCCGTTCCGGGTACTTGCGGCTGTCCTTGAACTTGAGTGCGTCGACCGGCAGCACTTCCTGCGCGATCTCGTAGCGGCCTTCCGCGTCCAGGAAGGCGTTGAGCCGGGCCCGCGCGCCGATGCGGTGGTGGTGGCTGCAGTGCGGGCAGACGTTCTGGTTCTTTTCGAGGTCGTTCTTGTAGAGCACCGCCTCGCAGCTCGGGCATTTGACCCACAGGCCCTCGGGCACGCTGCGCCGCTCGGTGGGATCGGTCGGGGTGATCTTGGGGGGCAGCAGTTTTTCAAGCCAGGACATGGGTGTCTCTCCTTCAACGACGGCGAAATTAAACCACGGAGGTCTGCGGCTGCCGGTCAGGCGTCCAGCGCCTGCCGGATGGTGCCCAGGAAGCCGGCAGCGGTGGCCACCACGCGGTCGCGCGGCTCGTTCTCGATCAGCTGGATCAGCCGGCTGCCGATGACCACGGCATCGCTGGTACGACCGATGGCGCGGGCGGTGTCGGCATCGCGGATGCCGAAGCCCACACCGACCGGGATGCTCACATGCGCACGGATGCGCGGCAGCATGGCCTCGACCTGCGATACATCCAGCGTGCCCGCGCCGGTCACGCCCTTGAGCGACACGTAGTAGACGTAGCCGCTGGCCACCCGGGCCACTTCGGCCATGCGTTCGTCGGTGGAGGTGGGCGCCAGCAGGAAGATCAGGTCCATGCCGTGGCTGCGCAGGGCCTGTGCAAACTCGGCGCATTCCTCGGGCGGATAGTCCACCACCAGCACGCCGTCTACGCCGGCGGTGGCGGCATCGCGCACGAAGGCGCCGGTGCCATGCACCTGGTCGTAGCGTTCGATCGGGTTGGCATAGCCCATCAGCACCACCGGGGTGCTGGTGTCGCGCTGGCGGAAGGTGGTGACCATGGCCAGCACCTCGCGCAGGCCGATGCCGGCTGCCAGGGCACGGTCGCCGGCCTTCTGGATCACCGGGCCGTCGGCCGAGGGATCGGAGAAGGGCACGCCGAGCTCGATGACGTCGGCACCGGCCTCGGCCATGCCCCACATCAGCTCGGGCGTGATGTCCGGCTGCGGGAAGCCGGCGGTCACGAAGGGAATGAGGGCCTTGCGGCCCTGTTCGCGCAGGCGGGCAAAGGTCGCGTCGATGCGGCTCATCGCTGGAACTCCACCACGGCCTCGCCGCCCTTGACCGACTGGCCGCGGCAGCTGGGTCGGCAATAGAAGTCGGCCTGCGAGAGGTCGGCGACCGTCCCGATGTCCTTGTCGCCCCGGCCCGAGAGGTTGACCAGCAGCGACTGGTCCGGCCGCATGGAGCGCGCCATCTTCATGGCGTAAGCGATGGCATGGCTCGACTCCAGCGCCGGGATGATGCCCTCGGTGCGGCACAGGTAGTGGAAGGCCTCCAGCGCTTCGGTGTCGGTGATGCCCACGTACTCGGCGCGGCCGATGTCCTTGAGGAACGCATGCTCCGGGCCGACGCCGGGGTAGTCCAGGCCGGCGCTCACGCTGTGGGTCTCGGTCACCTGACCGTTGTGGTCCTGCAGCACATAGGTGCGGTTGCCGTGCAGCACGCCTGGCGTGCCCTTCTGCAGCGACGCCGAATGCTTGCCGCTGTCCAGGCCTTCGCCGGCGGCTTCCACGCCGATCAGTCGCGTCTGCGGGAACGGGATGTAGGGGTGGAAGATGCCCATGGCATTGCTGCCGCCGCCGACGCAGGCCAGCACCGCGTCGGGCTGGTCGCTCGCGCAGCCGGCCTCGCGCAGCATCTGGGGCATCTGCACGATGCATTCCTGGCCGATCACGCTCTGGAAGTCGCGGACCATCATGGGGTAGGGGTGCGGGCCCGCCACGGTGCCGATGATGTAGAAGGTGTTGTCGACGTTGGCCACCCAGTCGCGCATGGCTTCGTTGAGCGCATCCTTCAGGGTCTTGCTGCCCGACTCCACCGGCACCACGGTGGCCCCCAGCAGCTTCATGCGGTAGACGTTGGGGCTCTGGCGCTTGACGTCCTCGCTGCCCATGTAGACCACGCACTCCAGGCCGTACCGGGCACAGATGGTGGCGGTGGCCACGCCGTGCTGGCCGGCACCGGTCTCGGCAATGATGCGCGGCTTGCCCATGCGGCGTGCCAGCATGGCCTGGCCGATGGTGTTGTTGATCTTGTGCGCGCCGGTGTGGTTGAGGTCTTCGCGCTTGAGGAAGATCTGTGCACCGCCCTGTTCGCGGCTCATGCGGGCCGCGTGGTAGATCGGGCTGGGGCGACCCACGAAGTGCGCCAGTTCGCGGCGGAATTCGGCCATGAACTCGGCATCGTGCTGGTAGCGGGCGTAGGCGGCCTTCAGTTCGTTGATGGCGTGGGTGAGCGTCTCGCTCACGAAGCTGCCGCCATAGATGCCGAAGTGGCCGCGTGTGTCGGGTTGCTGGTAGGTGGTCTGCATGGAATCTGTCCGGTGGGGCATTCCCTGCTGCTGCGGCCGACCCGGCCGGGGCTTCAGGGAGAGCGGGAAAGGCGGGAGAGCTGGTCGTCGGCCTGGCGGACGGCAGCCACGAAGGCCTGCATCCGCTCGGCGTCCTTGATGCCTTTCGACACCTCGACGCCCGAGCTCACGTCAACGGCCCAGGGCCGTACCAGCCGGATGCCATCGGTCACGTTTGCAGGCGTGAGTCCACCAGACAAAACGAGGCGAGAGCTGGCGTTTAGTTGTGGATGTGACCAAGGAAAAGCCGTCCAGTCGAAGGAATGACCACCACCACCATACCCGTCGACGAGTGCGTCCAGCAGGATGGCCTGCGCAGCGGAGTGGTCAGCCGCGTATTTTAGGAGATCGAACCCTGAACCGGCAGGACCGGTGGGAATGCGGGCTGCCCGCAGGAAGGGCCTTCCCGCGGCCAGGCGCAAGGCCTCCTGCGGCGATTCGTCGCCGTGGAACTGGATCAGGGCTCCAGGCACCGAATCCAGGCCCTGTCGGACCAGGTCGGCATCGGCATTCACGAACAGCAGCACCGGGGTCACGAAGGGCGACAGGCGCCGGGCCAGTTCGCCGGCCCGCTGCGGCGACACGTGGCGCGGGCTGGCCGGGTACAGCACGAAGCCGATGGCGTCCGCCCCCGCCTGCACGGCAGCGTCCACGTCGACCTCGCGGGTGAGGCCGCATATCTTGATGCGGGTGCGGTGGGGCGAGGTCATGTCAGGGCAGCCAGTCGAAGGCAGGGGTGCGATCGGGCAGGCCGAAGGCCGGATCGTAGACCGGGCCGAGAAAGTACAGGCCGTCGGGGGAAAAGGTGGGGGAGGCGGCATCGCGGCTGCGTGCCGCCAGCACTTCGGCCATCCAGCCCGGTGGACGGTTGCCGCTGCCCACCGCCAGCAGGCATCCCATGATGTTGCGGATCATGTGGTGCAGGAAGGCATTGGCCTCGAACTCGAAGCGCCAGTAGGCGCCGCGCCGCACGATGGCGATGCGCCGCATCTGCTTGACCGGGCTGTGGGCCTGGCAGCTGGACGCGCGGAACGAGGTGAAGTCGTGTTCGCCGAGCAGGGCATCGGCCGCTGCCTGCATGGCGGCCTGGTCCAGCGGCCGGAACACCCAGCCCACCTGACCCTGGTCCACGCCGGGGCGAACCGGTGATTCCAGCAGCACGTAGGCATACCGGCGTGCCTGCGCGCTGGCCCTGGCATGGAAGGACGCGGGCACCGACCGTGCCCACTGCACCGCAATGTCCGCCGGAAGGAAGCTGTTGGTGCCGCGCACCCAGGCGTGTTCGGCGCGTTCCAGCGGCGTGTCGAAGTGCACCACCTGCATCAGGCCGTGCACACCGGCGTCGGTGCGGCCGGCGCACAGGGTGCTGACCGGCCCGGTGGCCGTGAAACGTTCCAGGGCGAGTTCGAGCTGGTCCTGGACGGTATTGCCCCCGGGCTGGCTTTGCCAGCCGTCGTAGGCACGTCCATTAAAGCCAACGCCCAGCGCGATGCGGTGCATCGGGCCGGGCGTGTGGGGGAGCGCTTCGTGCTCGGACAAACCGGGCGGTCAGGCCAGGTCGGCCAGGAAGGTGCGCGCCTTGCTCTGCAGGGTGCCGGAGCTTTCGTTCATGACCTCTTCGGCCAGCGAACGGGCGCCTTCGATGTCACCGATGGCGCGGAATTCCTCGGCCAGCGACAGCTTGGTTTCCAGCGGGTTCTCTTCGGTGAGCTCCCCGGCGGAGGTGGTTTCCTCGGCAACGCTCGCCGGGGTGTCCAGGTCGAGCGACACGCCCGCCAGGTCAAAGCTCAGTGGCGCGGCAGCCGTGGGGGCTGCCGGCGCAGCGGCGACCGGCTCGGAGACCGGCGGCAGATCGAGCTCGAAGCCGGGGAGATCCAGACCCTTGTCGACTTCCGGCGTGGCCGGCGCGGCTGCAGCGGGCGCCGGGGCGGCTGCACTGAAGTCGATGTCGAACTCCATGTTCAGCGGCTCGATGTCGCCCGAAGGCGCCGCCATGGGTGCAGCAGCCACGGGGGCCGGCGCCATGGGAGCCGGTGCCTTGGCGACCTCGACGGCCGTCAGGGATTCGGTGCCTGACAGGTCTGCCATGTCCGACAGGGCGTCGTCCAGGCTGGTCATGTCGTCCGGCTCCATCCGGGCGGACCTGGCCGGCGCGGGCGGATCATCGTCCAGCGAAAGGTCCAGGTCGACGTCCAGATTGCCCATGGCCGACAAGGTGCCGGCACCGGTGGCTGCGGTCAGGCTGCTGGCGCCGAAGGGCATGGTGTTGACCGGGTCCTGGCCCGCGCTGCGACCGGCGGGCGTTCCCACGCCACCCGGCTGGTACAGCGGGTTGGAGGGATCCAGATCGCGGCCACGCTGGCAGATTTCGTCCCATTCGTCACCACGGCCCTGCGTCAGACCGAAAGCTTCTGCCGCCACGACCTCGAAAGCGCGCGCGTCGCGGCGCTTGGCGTAGATCTCGCTGAGCTTGGAATGGATGGCCACCCTCGACGGGGAGGTGCGCAGTGCTTCCTTGAGGATCTCCTCGGCCTGCAGGTCGCGGCCGTAGGCCAGGTACACGTCGGCTTCGGCCACCGGGTCCACGTCGCCGGCGGCATCGAGCTGGCTGGGCGAATAGACCATGGACGAGCCGGAAGCGGCTGCTTCGGCCGTGTCGATCCGCTGGCCACCGCTGGAGCCGAAGAAGGAATCGGGTTGCAGCCGGCTCTCGAGGAACGAGCTGTCCACCTGGGAGCGGGCCTTGCGCTGGCGGAAGCGGTACAGGCCGAAGCCTGCGAGCAGGGCCAGCAGGGCAGCTGCCCCAGGCAGCACCAGCGGGTTGTCGCGCAGCTGGTCCACCAGACCACCGGCGCCCATGTCGGCCGGTGCGGCCGGAGCGGGTGCAGGTGCCGCTGCGGGGGCTGCAGCCGCAGCAGGGGGTTGCGGTGCGGCGGCAGGTTCGGCAGCTGCGCTGACCATCGGGGTGGCAGGTACGCCGTCGGGTGCGGGCACGGCAACGCCGGAGGCCGCGGGTGTGGAGGGCACCGCCGGTGCGGCAGGGGCTGCGCCGGCCTGCACCGCAGACGCCGGTGCTGCGGCCAGCTTGGCGAGGTCTTCGATGTTGCGGTTCAGCTCGGCCGTGCGTTGCTGGG
>NZ_OY288139.1 GCF_958439165.1 uncultured Hydrogenophaga sp.
CCTGCTTCTGCCGTTCCTGGGCGGCGCGCTCCCGGTCCTGCGGGGAAGCGTCGTCTTCGGGAACCTGCATGCCGGTCTGCTGGGCCAGGTCCTTGACGGCTTCGATGAAGCTCATGCCGGCGTGTTCCATCAGGAAACCGATGGCATTCCCGTTGGCTCCGCAACCGAAGCAGTGGTAGAACTGCTTGGACGGGCTGACGCTGAACGACGGCGACTTCTCGCCATGGAAGGGGCACAGACCCATCAGGTTGGCGCCACCTTTCTTCAGCTGCACGTAGCGCCCCACCACGTCGACCACGTCGACGCGATTGAGCAGCTCCTGGATGAAGGTCTGGGGGATGGCCACCGGGGTATTCTCGCGCAAGCCCCCCGGCCGCCATCCCGCCGCACCGATGCCCTCGATATCCGGAGACAAGACCGTGACCCAGCCGACCGCCGCCCCGAGCATCTTCGACCAGGACCTGCCACGCACCGAGGCCAACTTCGCGCCGCTCTCGCCGCTGGGCTTCATTGAGCGCACGGCCGAGGTCTACCCGGACCGGCTGGCCATCGTGCACGGTTCCCTGCGGCAGACCTGGGGTGACACCTACGCCCGCTGCCGCCGGCTGGCCAGCGCCCTGCAGCGTGCCGGCGTGGGCAAGAACGACACGGTGGCGGTGATGCTGCCCAACACCCCGCCGATGGTGGAGGCGCATTTCGGCGTGCCCATGGCCGGCGCAGTGCTCAATGCGCTGAATACCCGGCTCGATCCCGAGACGATCGCCTTCATGCTGGACCACGGCGAGGCGAAGGTGGTCATCGTCGACCCCGAGTTCAGCGGCACCATGGCCCGCGCCCTGACGCTGCGCCAGTCGACGCGCCCCCTGCTGCTGATCGATGTGCAGGACGAACTCTTCACCGGCGGCCATGGCCCGGTCGGCAGCACCACCTACGAGGCCTTCCTGGCGGGTGGCGACCCGGACTTCGCCTGGCAGATGCCCGGTGACGAGTGGGATGCCATCTGCCTGAACTACACCAGCGGCACCACCGGCAATCCCAAGGGCGTGGTCTACCACCACCGGGGGGCGGCGATCAACGCCATCTCGAATGTGCTGGAGTGGGACATGCCGAAGCATTCGGTCTATCTCTGGACCCTGCCCATGTTCCATTGCAATGGCTGGTGCTTTCCCTGGACCGTGGCCGCCCGCGCCGGCGTCAATGTGTGTCTGCGCAAGGTGGATGCCCAGGCCATCTTCGATGCCATGCGCCAGCACGGGGTCACCCACTACTGCGGCGCGCCCATCGTGCATGGCCTGCTGGTCAATGCGCCGGCGGCCATGAAGGCCGGCGTGCCGGCGGGGGTCAAGGCCATGGTGGCCGGTGCGGCGCCGCCGGCTTCCATGATCGAGGGCATGGAGCAGATGGGCTTCGACCTCACGCATGTCTATGGCCTGACCGAGGTGTATGGCCCGGCCACGGTGTGCGCCAAGCACGAGGACTGGGATGCGCTGGCCATCGGCGACCGGGCCCGGCTCAATGCCCGGCAGGGTGTGCGGTACCACCTGCAGCGCGATGTGCGGGTGCTCGACCCCGAGACGATGTCGCCCGTGCCGCAGGACGGCGAGACCATGGGCGAGATCATGTTCAAGGGCAACATCGCCATGAAGGGGTATCTGAAGAATCCCAAGGCCACGCAGGAAGCCTTTGCCGGCGGCTGGTTCCACAGCGGCGATCTGGCGGTGCAGTACGCCGACGGCTATTTCAAGATCAAGGACCGCAGCAAGGACATCATCATCAGCGGGGGCGAGAACATCTCGTCCATCGAGGTCGAGGATGTGCTCTACCGCCACCCCGACGTGCTGGCTGCTGCCGTGGTGGCCCGGCCTGACCCCCGGTGGGGCGAAACCCCGTGCGCCTTCGTGGAGCTCAAGGCCGGCGCCACCACCCGCCCGGAGGACATCGTGGCCCACTGCAAGCAGCACCTGGCCGGCTTCAAGGTGCCGCGCGCCGTGGTGTTCGGCGAACTGCCCAAGACCAGCACCGGCAAGATCCAGAAGTTCGAGCTGCGCAAGCAGGCCGGTTCGGCCGCCGCCATCGACGTCTGATCAATCGCCTTTCACGGTGCCCTCGCGGCGCGGGTCGGCGCCGCCCAGCCAGCGGCCATCGCGCCGCACCAGCAGCTGCGCGCCGCTGGTGAGTTCGCCTTCCTGCACCGTGTGGCCGCGCTGGCGCAGGGTGGCTGGCGTGGTGGCGGGAAAGCGGCCGGCCTCCAGCACCAGCGGCCCGCCCAGGGTGCCGAAGTTGGGCAGGTCGGCGGCGGCCTGCGGGTGCAGGCCCCACTGCAGCACGCCGTGCAGCAGCTTGGCGGTGTACGGAATGATGTAGGCCCCGCCCGGGCTGCCGGCGCTCATCAGCGCCTCGCCGGTGCGCGCGTCGAACACCAGGGTGGGCGACATGGACGAACGGGGTCGCTTGCCCGGTTCGACCCGGTTGGCCACCGGCAGCCCTTGCGCGTTGCGCGGGCTGAAGCTGAAGTCGGTCAGTTCGTTGTTGAGCAGGAAACCCCCGGCACGGGCCGGGTTGGTGGTCACCATGCGCCGGCTGCCGAAGGCCGACTCGATGGTGGTGGTCATGGCCAGCATCCGGCCCTGGGCATCGACGATGCTGATGTGGCTGGTACCCCATTCGGGCTGCTCGGGCATGGGTGCCCAGCTCAGCGTGGTCTGGCCCGGACGGCCGGGGCCGACCTGCGGCGCGCGCTGCGGGCCGATGAGCCGGGCCCGCTGGGTCAGGTAGTCGGCATCGAGCAGGCTGTCCCAGCGACCGCCGGGTGCCGGCACGAAGTCGGGGTCGGCCACGTACTGGGCCCGGTCGGCCAGCGCCAGCCGGGAGGCCTCGGTGAAGAAGTGCAGCCATTCGGCCGAGGGCAGTCCGTCCTGCAGCGGCCATGCGGCCGCCGGTGTGCGCGCCATCAGGCCGAGCATCTGGCCCACCGCCAGACCGCCCGAGCCTGGCGGCGGGAAGCCGCAGATGCGAAGGTCGCGTCCGTCGGCGCTGTGGCGGTGGCACAGCGGCGCACGGCGCTGTGGCTGGTAGCGCTGGAGGTCGGCCAGTGCCAGTGTTCCGGGCAGCGGATCGCGCTGGACCGCCTGCACGATGGCCCTGGCCACCGGCCCGTCCTGCAGGCCGCGCGGCCCCAGGATGGCGATCTGCCGCAGCACCTCGGCGTATTCCGGGTTGCGCAGGCGGTGACCGACCGGGTGTGGCGTGCCGTCGGCCCGGTAGAAGTAGCCACGGGCCACCGGGTCGGTGCGCAGGCCGGGGTCGGCCGCCAGCAGGGTGTGCAGACGCGGGCTGACCAGGAAGCCTTCGCGCGCCAGACGGATGGCCGGCTCGAACAGCTGGACCCAGGGCAGGCGACCGTGGTCCCGGTGCGCCAGTGCCAGCATGGCTACGGTGCCCGGCACGCCGACGGCACGGCCGCTGAGCACCGCCTGCGCAAAAGGCAATGGCTTGCCCTCGGCATCCAGGAAAAGGTCCTCGGTGGCGGCAGCCGGCGCCGTCTCGCGGCCGTCGTAGGCCACCACCCGGCGGCCGTCGAAATGCAGCAGGAAAGCGCCGCCCCCGATGCCGCTGGACTGCGGCTCCACCAGGCCCAGCACCAGCTGGACGGCGATGGCCGCATCGACCGCGCTGCCACCGGCACGCAGAGCATCCACACCCGCCTGCGCGGCCAGCGGGTGGGCGGCCGCGACGGCCTGGCGTTCATGGCTCCAGCCGGGCTGTGCGGTCAGACCGGAGGCACCCTCCGGCACGGCGGCCGCCAGGTCCCCGGCGGGTGCCGCAGGCGGTGCTTCACGCGGCGCCACGCAGCCGGCCAGCAATGCCGCCAGCAGCAGCCCGGCCAGCGCGGCAGGCCGGTGCATGTTCAGCGCGGAGCCAGGCGGATGGCGCCGTCCAGGCGGATCACCTCGCCGTTGAGCATGTCGTTCTCGATGATGTGGCGAGCCAGCTTGGCGTAGTCGGCTGGGGTGCCGAGGCGGCTCGGAAAGGGCACGCTGGCGGCCAGCGCGTCCTGCACCTCCTGCGGCATGCCGAACAGCATGGGCGTGCCGAAGATGCCGGGGGCAATCGTCATGTTGCGGATGCCGTTGCGCGACAGGTCGCGGGCGATCGGCAGCGTCATGCCGACCACGCCGCCCTTGGAGGCGGCGTAGGCGGCCTGGCCGATCTGTCCGTCGTAGGCCGCCACGCTGGCGGTGCTGATCATCACGCCGCGCTCGCCAGTGGCTTCCGGGTCGTTCTTGCACATGGCCTCGGCGGCCAGGCGGATCATGTTGAAGCTGCCCACCAGGTTGACCATGATGGTCTTGGTGTAAACCGCCAGCGAGTGGGCGCCGTTTTTGCCCACGGTCTTCTCGGCCGGGGCGATGCCGGCGCAGTTGATCAGGCCCATCAGCTTGCCCATGGCGGTGGCCTGGGCCACCACGGCCTGGCCATCGGCCTCCTGGCTGACGTCGCACTTGACGAAGGCGCCGCCGATCTCGCGGGCCACCGCCTCGCCCTTGTCGACCTGCATGTCGGCAATCACCACCTTGCCGCCGTTCGCCGCCAGCATGCGGGCCGCGCCTTCGCCCAGCCCTGACGCGCCGCCGGTGACGATGAAAACCTTGCCTTGAATCTCCATGTGATGCTCCTTGTGCGGCTGTGCGCCTGGTTTGACGTTGACGTAAACGTCAATTATGGCCGCACCTGCGAGCCACCGTCACGCCGGTGTCACGGCCGACGTGCAGTGTGGGGCGTTTTTTTCAACCTGAGAACCCAGCACCATGTCCAGCGAAGACCTCATGCGCCGCATGCACCAGGACCTGATCGACAGCCTCGACGAAGAGCTCGAACTGGAGATCGAGGACGGCGAACCCGTGTCGGAGGAGGGCCGCGAAGCCCGCCGGCAGTATTTCCGGGAGCTGGTGCGCCTGCAGGCCGAGCTGGTCAAGCTGCAGGACTGGGTCGTGTCGACCGCCCACAAGGTGGTGGTGGTGTTCGAAGGCCGCGATGCGGCCGGCAAGGGTGGCGTGATCAAGCGCATCACCCAGCGGCTCAATCCCCGGGTCTGCCGTGTGGTGGCGCTGCCGGCCCCGAACGACCGGGAGCGCACGCAGTGGTATTTCCAGCGTTACGTGACCCACCTGCCGGCAGGGGGCGAGATCGTCCTGTTCGACCGCAGCTGGTACAATCGGGCGGGCGTCGAGCGGGTCATGGGCTTCTGCACCGAGGAGCAGGTCGAGGCCTTTTTCGGTGCGGTGCCGGAGTTCGAGAAGATGCTGGTGCGTTCCGGCATCCAGCTGGTCAAGTACTGGTTCTCGATCAGCGATGAAGAGCAGGAAGCCCGCTTCCTGGGCCGCATCCACGACCCGCTCAAGCAGTGGAAGCTCAGCCCCATGGACCTGGAGAGCCGGCGCCGCTGGGAGCTCTACACCAAAGCCAAGGAAGACATGCTGGCCCGGACCCACACGCCCGAATCACCCTGGTGGGTGGTGCCGGCCGACGACAAGAAGAAGGCCCGGCTCAACTGCATCCAGCACCTGCTGTCGCTCATCCCGTACCACGAGGTGGAGCGGCCTTCCATCGTGCTGCCGGAACGCATCCGCCACGAGGGATACCGCCGCCACCAGGTGCCGGGCGAGATCTATGTGCCCCAGGTGTACTGAGGCAGGGCGACTTACTTGAAGCCAACCCGGTCCAGCATCTGCTGGACCTTGGTCAAGTTCTTCGCCACCGAGGCCAGGGGCACCGTTTCGGCCTTGAAGTCCTCGCCGCCCATGGTCTTCAGGGCAGCGTTGTCCACCTTCACGCCTTTGGCAGCTGCAAACTCGTTGTTGCCGTTGGCAAAGTATTCCTGGGCGAACGGGCTGGCCAGGTATTCCATGAACTGGACCGCGGCATCGCGGTTCTTGGCGTGCTTCGCCACAGCGGCGCCGGCAATGTTGACGTGGGTGCCGGTGGTGCCCTGGTTCGGGAACACCACACGCACGCGCTCGGTCACGGCACGGTCTTCCGGCTTGTTCGACTTGATCAGGCGGGCCAGGTAGTAGGTGTTGGTGATGGCCACGCCGCATTCGCCGGAGGCCACGGCCTTGATCTGGTCGGTGTCGCCGCCCTTGGGTGCGCGGGCCATGTTGTCCACCATGCCCTTGAGCCAGGCCTCGCCCTTCTGATCGCCCAGGCGTTCGACCACCGTCGAGAACAGCGACAGGTTGTAGGGGTGGGAGCCGGAGCGGGAGCACAGCATGCCTTTGAGCTTGGGATCGGCCAGCTGCTCGTAGGTGGCCACATCGGCCGCCTTCACGCGCAGCGGGTCGTACACGACCACGCGGGCGCGGGTGGAGAAGCCGGTCCAGGTCACGCCGTCGGGCGTGGCGGCAGCGCGCAGGTTGGCCGGGATGGCGGCATCCAGCTTGGCCGACTTGATCGGCTGGAACAGACCCTGCGAGTCGGCAGCGGCCATGCGGGCTGCATCCACCAGCAGGACCACGTCGGCCGGGGAGGCGGCGCCTTCGGCGCGCAGGCGCGCCACAATGCCGGCGTCGTCGGCATCGACCCGGTTGATGCGGATGCCGGTGGTCTTGGTGAAGGTGTCGTACATCACCTCGTCCGTCTGGTAGTGGCGGGCCGAGTAGATGTTCAGCACCTTGTCCTGCGCGATGGCGGGCAGGGTGGTGGCAGCAGACAGGGCGAGGGCAACGGCAGAGAAGCGGAGTTTCATGGGTCGTCGGGTCGGATGAAGGAAGACGGAAGGGACACAGGAAAAGGTCGGACCCGGGATGGAGCCGGGAGCAACTGTGCTGCACTGCGGCACAATGATGATCATGCTAACACAAACGCGAATTGTTCTTAATACCGTAAAGAGGTTGAGGGTTTCCGGTGGCGCGCTGTTCCTGTCGGTCGTGCTGGCGGGTTGTTCCAGCGTCACGGTCCGGCCCGAAACCCCGGTGGTGCCCGCCGTGCCGGAAGCACCTGCCGTCACCGTGCCGCCCGCTGCCGACCCTGCCTTGCCACCGCCCCCTGCCGTGGTGATGCGTCCGCCACGCCTCGGGCTGGCGCTGGGCGGTGGTGCTGCCCGGGGGTTTGCCCATGTGGGCGTGATCCAGGTGCTGGAGCAAAACGGCATACGGCCAGACCTGGTGGTCGGCACTTCGGCTGGCAGCCTGGTGGCAGCGCTGTATGCCAGCGGCATGAATGCGGCCGAGCTGGAGCGCGCGGCACTGGCCATGGAAGAGGCCACGCTCACCGACTGGACGCTCCCGTTCATGGGTCGAGGCATGCTGCGCGGTGAAGCGCTCAGCCGCTATGTGCGCAAGGCGGTGAACGGTCGGCTGATCGAGCAGATGCAGATTCCGCTGGGCGTCCTGGCCACCGACCTCTCCAACGGTCAGGGCATCGTGTTCCGCCGGGGCGACACCGCTCAGGCGGTGAGGGCTTCGAGCGCCGTGCCCGGCGTGTTCTCGCCGGTGCCGATCGCAGGGCGCGAGTATGTGGATGGCGGTCTGGTGGCGCCGGTACCGGTGCGACAGGCGCGGGAGATGGGCGCCGAGCTGGTGCTGGCCATCGACATATCGAGCACGCCCGACGGCAATCGCGCCGACGGCAGTCTGGAGGTCCTGCTGCAGACCTTCGCCATCATGGGGCAGAGCATCAACCGCCACGAGCTGACCGGCGCAGACCTGGTGGTCCGGCCGGCACTCAAGGGGGTCGGCAGCGCCGACTTTGCAGCGCGCAAACGCTCGATCGAGGCCGGACGCATCGCCATGAAGGCCGCGCTGCCCCAGCTGCAGGCCCAGCTGGCCCGGCTGCGGCCTCGCTGACCCCCCGTCCCGGCCTGGCGCCGAGGCATAAAAAAAGCCCTCACCGCGAGGCGAGGGCTTTGAAGGGGTCCCGTGAAACCGTTTCCATCAGCGACCCGAGGAGACAACCAGAAACTGGGGTTGATGAAGCACGATTCAAGTATCAACGGGCCGGCGATGGGGCAATCCCCCGATCAGCGGCCCGTTTCACCGGTTGATCTGGCGATCGATCAGCGCTTGCGGGCAGCGGTCTTGGTGGCGTTGACGGCGGTGGCGGTCACGGTGTTGAAGTTGGCTTCGGCCATTTCGGTGGCTTGCTTGACAGCCTTCTGCACCGATTCCATGGCGTTGTTGGCAGCGGACACGGCGCTCTTCATGACGGCCACAGCGGTTTCGGAACCGGCAGGTGCGTTCTTGGCCGCGTTGTCGACGACGGCCAGAATCTTTTTCTGGGTGTCGACGGCCGTGGCTTCAGCAGCCTTGGTGAACTCGGCGCTGGTGCCCGAGGCGATGTCGTACAGGTGACGGCTGTAGGCCACGGTCTTCTCGGCCAGGGGCTGCATCAGGCTGGCTTGCAGCGTCAGCAGTTCCTGGGCGTCCTTGACGCTCATGAGCGCCTGGGCGTTCGAGGCGGATTCGGTCAGTGCGGCCTTGGTGGCCTGCACATTGAGTTCCACCAGTTTTTCCACGCCTTCGAAGGCTTTGTGGGTGAGACCGAAAAGGGTCTCGAGGTGGGCTTTCTGGGCGGCAACGATTTGTTCGGCGGTCAGCATGTTCAGGCTCCTGAGGTGGGTGGGTGACAAGGATCTGTTGAAGGCTGCCGGTCAAGCCGTCTGGGCCGGTACCGTTTTGCTGCGCTGCAACATGGATCGAATGATAGGGGCTCGTTTCCGGGCGTGCAAGCATTTTTTGCTGCAATGCAGCATTCTGGAGTCGGTTGCCTAAATCCGAGCCTGGGCAGACGTTGACGCATCCACAGCAGAATCCGCCGGTGCACGCTTTTTACGCCGACCATTTCGTTCTGCCGCTGCCACCCGGGCACCGGTTTCCCATGGCCAAGTACGCCCGGTTGCGCGAGCGGCTGGCACTGGAGCTGCCGCAGATCGGCCTCCACGAGGCCCTGCCGGCCACCGACGGAGAGCTGGCGCTGGTTCACACGCCGGCTTATGTCGACGCCATCGCCCAGGGCACCCTGGCTCCGGCGCTGCAGCGGGAAATCGGATTTCCCTGGAGCCCCGCCATGGCCGAGCGTGCCAGGCGCTCGGTGGGTGCCACGCTGCAGGCGGCACGGCAGGTGATGGCGCAGGGGGGCGTGGCTGCCAATCTGGCCGGTGGCACGCACCACGCCTACGCCGACAAGGGTGGCGGCTTCTGCGTGTTCAACGACTTTGCCGTCGCTGCCCGCCTGATGCAGGCGGAGCATGCGCGGCAGCGCGGCCGCACGCCGCTGAAGGTGGCGATCATCGATCTCGATGTCCACCAGGGCAACGGCACCGCACGCATATTTGCCCATGATGAATCTGTGTTCACGCTGTCCTTGCACGGTGCCCGCAATTTCCCTTTCCGCAAGGAGCCGAGCGACCTGGATGTGGAGCTGCCCGACGGCTGCGCCGACGATGAATACCTGGGTGCCGTGGACCGGGCGCTGGAAGAGCTGGCCCACCGGTTCGACCCGGGCCTGATCCTGTATCTGGCCGGTGCCGATCCGCACGAGGGCGATCGTCTGGGACGCCTGAAGGTCAGCTACGACGGGCTGGAGGCGCGCGATCGCCGGGTCATGGACTGGGCCTGGCAGCGCCGTCTGCCGGTGGTGATGGCCATGGGCGGCGGGTATGGCCACGACCTGGAGACCACGGTGCAGGTTCAGGTGAACAGCTACCGGGTGGCCCTGGAGTACCACCGGCGCGGGGAGCGTCTGGCCGCTCCGGTGGCGACAGTGTCCTGACCCGGGCGCTGGCACAATCCCGGCCCATGCCGAACAGCCCGTCACCGCGCCCGCAAGCCCTGCCGCGCAGCCACTACCGCGCCTTCCGCCCCATCGGCACGCGCTGGAGCGACAACGACATCTACGGCCACGTGAACAACGTGGTGTACTACAGCTGGTTCGACACGGCGGTCAATGCCCACCTGATCGAGGCGGGCGCGCTGGACATCCACCAGGGCGGGATCATCGGCCTGGTGATCGAGACCCAATGCAATTACTTTGCCCCGCTGGCCTTCCCGCAGACCGTGTGGGCGGGGTTGCGTGTGGCCCACCTCGGCACCTCGAGCGTGCGCTACGAAGTCGGGCTGTTCGCCGACGGGCAGGACCAGTGCGCTGCCTGCGGACATTTCGTGCATGTGTATGTGGACCGACAGACGCGCCGCCCCGTGCCGTTGCCGGACCGACTCAAAACCACCCTGGAGACCCTGCGATGACCCTTGTGCCCGCCGCCGCCATCGATGCCGCCAGCGTCGACGCTGCCATCACCAGCCGCATGTCGGCCCGCGCCTTCCTGCCGCAAGCCGTGCCGCGCGCCACCCTGGAGCACATCCTGCAGGTGGCCAGCCGCGCACCGTCGGGCACCAACACCCAGCCCTGGAAGGTCTATGTGCTGCAGGGCGCCAGCCGCGACACCCTGGTCGACAAGGTCTGTGCCGCCCACGATGCCCTGCGGGCCGACCCGTCGCTGGCCGCCGACTACCGCGAGGAATACGACTACTACCCCGAAAAATGGGTCAGCCCCTACATCGACCGCCGGCGTGAGAACGGCTGGGGCCTGTACGGCCTGCTGGGCATCGGCAAGGGCGACAAGGACAAGATGCACCACCAGCATCAGCGCAACTTCCGCTTCTTCGACGCGCCGGTCGGGCTGATGTTCACGCTCGACAAGGTCATGGGCCGCGGCTCCCTGGTCGACTACGGCATGTTCCTGCAGAACATCATGGTGGCTGCCCGGGGGCAGGGCCTGCACACCTGCCCGCAGGCCGCCTGGAACGGCTTTGCCAAGATCATCCTGCCGCACATCGGCGCGGCCGAGAACGAAATGCTGGTCTGCGGCATGGCCCTGGGCTTTGCCGATGCCTCCGATCCGGTCAACGGCTTCCACACGCCGCGCGAGACCGTCGCATCTTTCACCACCTGGCTTTGAAGCCGGTTCCGTTTTTTCATTCAGGAGTTTCCATGACCATGATCACCACCCCCAGCGGCCTGCAATACGAAGACACCGTGGTCGGCCAGGGCGAGGAAGCCCGCGCCGGCCGCCCGGTGCAGGTGCACTACACCGGCTGGCTCTACACCGACGGCCAGCAGGGCCGCAAGTTCGACTCCAGCAAGGACCGCGGCCAGCCGTTTGAATTCCCGCTCGGCGCCGGCCATGTCATCAAGGGCTGGGACGAAGGCGTGCAGGGCATGAAGGTCGGCGGCACCCGCCGCCTGGTGATTCCTGCCGAACTCGGCTACGGCGCCCGCGGCGCCGGCGGCGTGATCCCGCCCAATGCCACGCTGCTGTTCGAGGTGGACCTGCTGGCCGTCTGAGCCCCACAAGCAGGACACGGAGGAGTCCGACGATGAACAAGAAACTGCTGCCAGCCTTGCTGGCGGGCTGGCTGTTGCCGGCCGTGGCCCGCGCGGCCGACCTCGACGGTGCCCAGCTGTCGGTACTCTGGGGCGTGCCGTTTGCCGGTGTGCTGCTGTCCATTGCACTCATGCCGCTGCTGGCGCCGGTGTTCTGGCACCACCACTTCGGCAAGGTGGCGGCGGCCTGGGGTCTGGCATTCCTGGTGCCGTTTGCACTGACCTTCGGCTTCCCCGCCGCCGGTGCGGCGGTGGTGCATGCCGCCCTGGCGGAGTACATCCCCTTCATCATCCTGCTGACCGCGCTGTTCACCGTGGCGGGCGGCATCTTCGTCAAGGGCAACCTGCATGGCAGTCCAGGCCTGAACACCGGTCTGCTGGCCATCGGTGCCGTGCTGGCCAGCTTCATGGGCACCACGGGTGCCTCCATGCTGCTGATCCGCCCGCTCATCCGTGCCAACGACAACCGCAAGCACCAGGTGCATGTGGTGGTGTTCTTCATCTTCATCGTCTCGAACGCGGGTGGTGCACTCACGCCGCTGGGTGATCCGCCGCTGTTCCTGGGCTTCCTGAAGGGCGTCGACTTCTTCTGGACCGTGACCCACCTGTGGGGCCAGACGCTGTTCATGGTGGGCTCGCTGCTGGCGCTGTTCTATGCCATCGACTGGTACCTCTACCACCGGCGTGAAGAGGTGCGTCCGGTCGATCCGACGCCCGACACCACCCGGCTGGGCTTCGAGGGTGGCGTCAACTTCCTGCTGCTCGGGGTGGTCGTGTTCCTGGTGCTGCTGAGCGGGCTGTGGAAGTCGTCGGTGGTGTTCAACATCGCCGGCACCGAGGTCGGGCTGCCCGGCATCGTGCGCGATGTCGGTCTGATCATCGTCACCCTGATCTCGCTGCGCATCACGCCGTCCAGCGCCCACGACGGCAACCAGTTCGGCTGGGGCCCGATGCTGGAGGTGGCCAAGCTGTTCGCCGCCATCTTCCTGACCATCATTCCGGTGATCGCCATGCTGAAGGCTGGCGTCGAGGGCCCGTTCGGTGCCATCGTCCGGGCGGTCACCCGGGCCGACGGCACACCCGATCCGGCCATGTACTTCTGGGCCACCGGCGCGCTCAGCTCGTTCCTGGACAACGCACCCACCTATCTGGTGTTCTTCAACACCGCGGGCGGCGACCCGGCCGTGCTCATGACCACGCTGGCCACCACGCTGGTGGCGGTGTCGGCCGGTGCGGTGTTCATGGGCGCCAACACCTACATCGGCAACGCGCCGAACCTGATGGTCAAGGCGATTGCCGAGGACCGTGGCGTGAAGATGCCCAGCTTCTTCGGCTACATGGTCTGGTCGTGCGGCATCCTGCTGCCGCTGTTCGCCGTCATGACCTGGATCTGGTTCGTCTGAACCACGCCCCGCCATTCACCCGTACAACATCAAGGAGACCCCCATGAGCCAGAAACCGGCCATCTTCATCGCCCGCAAGGTATTTCCCGAGGTGGTGGCCCACCTCGGTCATCACTTTCAGGTGGACATGAACGAGTCCGACGAGGTGCTGCCGCCGGCCGAGCTGATCGCCCGCCTGCAGGGCAAGCAGGGCGCCCTGACCACCGGCAGCGAGCGTGTCGACGCTGCGCTGCTGGCGGCCTGCCCGCAGCTGAAGATCGCCGCCAACATCGCCGTGGGCTTCAACAACTTCGACGTGCCGGCCATGACGGCGGCCGGGGTGCTGGCCACCAACACCCCCGACGTGCTGACCGAGACCACCGCCGACTTCGGTTTTGCGCTGGTCATGGCCACCGCCCGCCGGGTGACCGAGAGCGAACATTTCCTGCGTGCAGGGCAATGGAACAAATGGAGCCTGGACATGTTCGCCGGTGCCGAGGTGCACGGCAGCACGCTGGGCATCCTGGGCATGGGCCGTATCGGTCAGGCCATCGCCCGTCGGGGTGCACACGGCTTCGGCATGAAGGTGATCTATCACAACCGTTCGCGGCTGGATGCGGCCCTCGAGGCCGAATGCAAGGCCAGCTATGTCGACAAGGCCACGCTGCTGGCGCAGGCCGATCACCTGATCCTGGTGCTGCCCTACAGCGCTTCTTCGCACCATGCCATCGGTGCGGCGGAAATCGCGCAGATGAAGCCCACGGCCACCCTGATCAACATTGCGCGTGGCGGCATCGTGGACGATGCGGCGCTGGCCGTGGCTCTGCGGGAGCGGCGCATCGCGGCCGCCGGCCTTGACGTGTTCGAGGGCGAGCCGAAGGTCCACCCTGATCTGCTCACCGTGCCGAACGTGGTGCTCACGCCCCACATCGCCAGTGCCACCATTCCCACCCGCAAGGCCATGGCGATGCTGGCGGCCGACAACGTCATTGCGTACCTGACCCAGGGCCGGCCGGTGACGCCGCTCAACGCCGAGATCATCGGAGCCGGCGCACGCGCCTGATAGCGACCGCGCCAGCATTCCTTCGGCCCGGTGTCACTCCACCCGGGCCAGGGAGGAGTGGTGCAGCACGATCCGCAGGCCCTCCGGTCCCCGCCGGTAACCCCAGCTCTTGTCGACCTCGGTCACCCGGCCGCGGTCATCGGTCAGCACGGCCCGCGACATGACCATGGCCGTGTCGTGCCGGATCTGCATGCCCACATTGCGGATGCGGACCTCGCGCCACGGCTTCAGGGCGAACCCGGTGTCGTCGGGGAAGTCCGGGTCGCCACCGGCGAAATAGGCCAGGGCGCCCGCGCGGGTGGTGCGGAAGGTCTGTGTGCCGCCGGCCAGCGTGGGCTTGAACAGCACCGGGCCCCAGGCGTAGCCATACAGCCGGTCGATCATGCGGGCCGCCCGGGCCCGGGCCGCGGCCGGTCCATGGTCGGCATGCGTGCGGGCGATGTCCAGAAGGCCGGTTTCCCAGTCGCGTTGAGCCGCCACAATGTCGGCTTCGGCCAGCGGCCCGGGCCGTCGTGCCGCCGTACTGCCGGTCTGAGCGCCGATCGCCTGCAGCGGCAGCACGAGTGCCGTGTGGGTCAGGAGCGTGAGCATCGAACGGCGGCTCGGCAGGGCAGGTGTGGTGTGCATGGGGGCTCCTGGAAAAGCGCCGCAGTCTATGTAAGGAAAGTGCATTGATGTCTGATGATTCCCTGTTGAATTTCTGCGTTGTGGAGCTGGCATGCCGATGAGCAGCTCACTGATCCTGGGCGCCGTGCTGCTGCTGGTGGGCCTGGCGGTGCTCGCGCTGGTGTGGCGTTCCCGTTCGGCACTGGACGAGCTGGCCCGCCAGTCGG
Source organism: uncultured Hydrogenophaga sp. (assembly GCF_958439165.1). Lineage (GTDB taxonomy): Bacteria > Pseudomonadota > Gammaproteobacteria > Burkholderiales > Burkholderiaceae_C > Hydrogenophaga. Next base: position 14,658 of record NZ_OY288139.1, read on the forward strand.
CGGCGCTGCAGTCCCGGCTGGCCGAACTGGAGCAGTCGCGCCAGCAGGGCGAGCGGGAGCTGCGCCGCGAGCTGGCCGATGCCTCACGCGAGCAGCGGCAGGAGCTCACCCATGCACTGGGCAGCTTTCAGGAAGCCCTGCTGCGCCAGGGTTCCGAGGCGACACGCACCCAGAACGCTCAGATCGACGCTTTCGCCCAGCAGCTGGTCCAGTTGCGCGGGACACTGGGCGACACCCTGGTGCGGCAGCTGCAGGAGCTCAGCGAATCCAACGCGCGGCGGATGGCCGAGGTGCGCGCAACCCTGGAAGCGCAGCTCACCCAGCTGCAGCAAGGCAATGCCGCCAAGCTGGACGAGATGCGCGCCACGGTGGACGAAAAGCTCCAGAGCACGCTGCAGGCCCGCCTGGGCGAGAGCTTCAAACAGGTGGCCGACCGGCTGGAGCAGGTTCACAAGGGTCTGGGCGAGATGCAGACACTGGCCCAGGGCGTGGGCGACCTCAAGCACCTGCTGAGCAACGTCAAGACGCGCGGCATGTTCGGCGAGGCCCAGCTGGCGGCCCTGCTGGAGCAGGTGTTTGCGCCCGATCAGTACGCCACGCAGGTGGCCACCCGGCCGGGCAGCCGCAACGTGGTGGACTTCGCGATCCGCCTGCCCGGACGTGGCGACGACGGCGCGCCGTGCTGGCTGCCGATCGATGCCAAGTTCCCGAACGAGGACTACGAACGCCTGCTCGATGCGCAGCAACGGGCCGATGCCGAAGGCGCCGAGCTGGCCGCGCGTGGCCTGGAGCAGCGCATCCGGCTGGAGGCGAAGTCCATGGCCGACAAATACCTGGAGCCGCCGCACACCACCGACTTCGCCATCCTGTTCCTGCCCACCGAGGGCCTGTATGCCGAGGTGCTGCGCCGCCCCGGGCTGATGGAACAGCTTCAGCGCGAATACCGCGTCACCCTGGCCGGACCGACCACGCTCATGGCCATGCTCAACTCGCTGCAGATGGGTTTCCGTACCCTGGCGCTGGAGAAGCGCAGTTCCGAGGTCTGGCAGGTGCTGGGCGCGGTCAAGACCGAGTTCGGCAAGTTCGGCGACGTGCTGGCCAAGGTCAAGAGCCAGACCCAGACGGTGCTCAACACGCTGGACAGCGCCGAGGTGCGCAGCCGGGCCATGGGGCGGGCCCTCAAGGCGGTCGAGGCCTTGCCGGCCGAGCAGGCCGGCCGGCTGCTGCCTTCCGATCCGACCGACCGCGACGGCGCATGACCGTCAGCGCAGGTTCAGGGGGAACCCTGAGCGGTCGCTTATGATCTTAAGTCTTTCTTAAATCATGGCGACCCCATCTCCCGACACCCCCCAAGCCGGCCTTTCGCTGGCAGCCCGCAGCGCCTTCGTGGCGCTGCCGCTGCTGTCGCTGTGCCTGCTGGTCGGGCTGCTGCTGGTCCATGACCTGCCGTGGATCTGGCGGGTCGACTGGGTGCCTGCGCTGGGCATCGAGGCGGCGTTCCGGGTCGATGGCCTGTCGGTCCTGATGCTGCTCATGATCACCGGGGTGGGCACGGCCGTGTTCGTGTACGCCGGGGGCTATCTGGCGGGCGATCCGAACCAGCACCGGCTGCTGACCATGCTGTCGCTGTTCATGGTGGCCATGGTCGGCTGCGTGACGGCCGACAACCTGTTCGTGCTGTTCCTGTTCTGGGAAATGACCAGCCTGACCTCGTTCGCGCTGGTGGGCTACCACCACCACCAGGCGGCGAGCCGGCAGTCGGCCCAGCAGGCGTTGCTGGTCACCGGCACCGGTGGTCTGGCGCTGCTGGCCGGCTTCATACTGCTGGCACAGGTCATGGGCACTTCGCGCATCAGCGAGATCGTGGCCCGCCTGCCCGACGTGGCCACCACACCGGCCCTCACGGCCGCACTGGTGCTGATCCTGGTCGGGGCGTTCACCAAGAGCGCGCAGTTCCCGTTCCACTTCTGGCTGCCCAATGCCATGGCAGCCCCCACGCCGGTCTCGGCCTATCTGCACTCGGCCACCATGGTCAAGCTGGGTGTGTACCTGCTGGCGCGTCTGGATCCCGGCTTCGGCGAGTGGCCGCTGTGGATCTGGTCGCTCAAGCTGGCCGGCAGCATGACCGCAGCCTGGGGCATGGTGCTGGCGCTGCGCGAGCGCGACCTCAAGCGCATCCTGGCCTGGTCCACCGTGGCCACCCTTGGCACGCTGGTGACCCTGGTGGGCCTGCCGGGCGAGAGCGCCACCGTGGCGGTGGGTGCATTGCTGCTCGCCCATGCGCTGTACAAGGCGCCGCTGTTCTTCGTGGCCGGCAACATCGATCACGGCACCGGCACCCGCATGATCGACCGGCTGGGCAACCTGCGCCACGCCATGCCCTGGACGGCGGTGGCCGCGTTGCTCGCGGGTGCCTCCATGGCCGGCATGCCGCTGTCGCTGGGTTTCATCGCCAAGGACGTGATCCTGGTGGCCAAGACCGAGGGCGACGTGGCAGCCTTCGCCAACGTGGCCAACACCATCTTCGGCGCCATCGCGGTGGCCGTGGCCGGCGTGGCTGCCATCCGGGTGTTCTGGCGTCACCCCGGCACCAACGAGACGCCGGGCGATGCGCACGAGGGAGGGCTGTCGCTGGTGGCACCTCCGCTGGTGCTGGCCTTTCTGGGTGTCATCCTGGGCCTGTTCCCCTGGCTGCTGGACGACCTGCTGGCCCAGGCCGCGGTGGCGATGACGCCCACCGACGACCTGGTCCTGCTGGACCTCACCCCGTCATACGGACCCATGCTGGGCTCGCTCGCCGTCACCCTGGGCATCGGTGTGGCGGTCTACCTGCTGTGGGATCCGCTGCACCACATCTTCGAACGCGTCGACCGGCTCCTGGGCCGGGTCTCGATGGCGGCCACCTACGAGCGCTCGCTGATTGCCATTCCGCGGGTGGCGGCAGGACTGACCAGGTTTTTCCAGCATGGACGGCTGCCGGGTTACGGCCTGCTCATGATGGGTACGGTGGCGGCGGCCCTGCTGACGCTGGTCGCGGCCGGGTACGGACACTGGCGGTGGCCGGCCTGGGGACCCATGCCCGGTGTCGGTCTGCTGGGTGCCGGCATGCTGATCATGTTCGGCGCGGTGGCCTCGCTGTGGGTCCGCGACCGCCTGGTGCTGCTGCTCACCGTGGGGCTCACCGGCTTCGGCAGCGCCGTGTTCTTCCTGTTTGCCGGCGCGCCCGATGTGGCCTTCACCCAGTTCGTGGTGGAGGCGGTGCTGGTCATCGTGGTGGCCTCGGTCCTGCTGACCTTGCGCCGGCTGGGCCGCGGGCAGGGACTCGCTGAAACCTGGCGCCCGGGCGCCGCGCTGGTTGCTGTCGGCGTGGGTCTGGCCACGGCCTTGCTGCTGCTGCTGGCCAGTGCGCCGGCGCTAGACACCGCGCTCACCGTGTTCTTTGCACAGGCCAGCGTGCCGGAGGCCTTCGGCCGCAACGTGGTCAACGTGATCCTGGTCGATTTCCGGGCGCTGGACACCCTGGGCGAGGTGACGGTGGTGATGCTGTCGTTCCTGGCGGCCTGGGGGCTGCTGGCAGCGGCACGTCGTGACCGGAAGGAGGGCGCATGAAGGCGCCACGCCTGGTCATTCTGGCGGTGCTGGCGCGTCCGCTGTACCTGCTGATCCTGCTGGCCTCGGTGTGGGTGCTGCTGCGCGGACACAACGAGCCCGGCGGCGGCTTCATCGGTGGCCTGCTGGCGGTCAGTGCCACGGTGCTGTGGGCTGTGGCCGAGGACGCCCGCGCAGCCTGTGCCCGCCTGCCCATGGGTGACCCGGTGCGTCTGGCCGCCCTGGGTGCCGGGCTGGCAGCCCTGTCGGGCCTGCCCTCGCTGCTGGACGGACAGGCCTACCTCACCCACTGGTGGGGCAGTCTGGATCTGTTCGTGACCTCGGTGAAGGTCTCCACCGTCATGCTGTTCGACCTCGGCGTGTACCTGTGCGTCTGGGGTGGCCTGGCCGGGTATGCGCTGGCCTTGCTGGGCCTGGACGAGCCCGGACCGGAGGACGCTCCATGATCTTCTGGACCGCGCTGACGGTGGGCGTGACGGTGGCCGCCGGCACTTATCTCGCGCTCTCCCGCGATGTGTTCCGCAGCGTCATGGGCTTCGTGCTGATGGGCGCTGCCGTCAACCTGGCCCTGTTCGCATCCGGGCGGCTCGGCTCCTCGCTGCCGGCCGTGGTGCCGGCCGGCCAGCAGACCCTGGGCGAGGCGGCCAACAGCCTGCCGCAGGCCCTGGTGCTCACGGCCATCGTGATCGGGCTGGCGCTGGTCTGCTTTGCGCTGGTGCTGGTGGTGCGCCTGGTGCAGCGCACCGGCAGCGACGACTCGCTGGCACTGCGCCATGCCGAGCCCGAGCCGACCGATCCGGTCAAACCGCCGGAGTCCGTGACATGAGCGCCCTGGTGATTGCCCCGGTGCTGGTGCCGCTTGCCACGGCCGTGCTCACGGCTGCCGTGCGCGAGCGTCGCGGCCTGCAGTCCGGGCTGAGCGCAGCCGGCGTTGCGCTGCTGCTGCTGTGCAGCGTGGCGCTGGTCGAACAGGCCCTGGGCGGCGCGGTGCCCTCCATGGCCTTTGGCGGCTGGGCCGCGCCTTATGGCATCGAATTCCGCATCGACCGCACCAGTGCGGCGCTGCTGCTCATCACCGCCCTGATGGGGGCAGCCTGCCTGCTGTTCATGGCCAGTGACGCCGACCCCGGCAGCCACCAGCCCATGCGGCTGCCCTTGCTGCACGGCCTGCTGGCCGGCGTGGGTGGCGCCTTTGCCACCGCCGACCTGTTCAACCTGTATGTGTGGTTCGAGGTGATGCTGATCTGTTCGGTGGGCCTGTTCGCCATCGGTGGACGAACCGACCAGCTCGACGCCACCTGGAAGTACCTCAGCCTGAACCTGATGGGCACCCTGCTGCTGCTGTTCGCGGTGGGCCTGGTGTACGCCGCCACCGGCCACCTGAACTACGCTGCGCTGGCGCAGGCTTCAACCGGTCTGCAGCCGGCCCTGGGTGCCATGGTGCTGGGCACGCTGCTGCTGGCCTTCCTGGCCAAGTCGGGAGCCTTCCCGCTGTACGCCTGGCTGCCGGCGGCTTACCACACGCTGCCGGCGCCGGTGCTGGCCCTGTTCGCCGGCCTGCTCACCAAGGTGGGCGTGTATGCCGTGCTGCGCGCCAGCACCGACATGCTGCCCGGCGCCATGACGCCCGGGCTGACCGAAGCCCTCGGGTGGGTGGCCGCGGCCACCATGCTGCTGGGCGTGATGGGTGCGGCCTACCACTGGGACATGCGGCGCATCCTGGCCTTCCACATCGTCAGCCAGATCGGCTACATCCTGCTGGCCATTGCCCTGGGCGGCGATGCCGGTCAGGCCGCCACCCTGTTCTACACGCTGCACCACATCGTGGTGAAGGCCAACCTGTTCCTGGTGGCCGCGCTCATCTGGCGCGCCACCGGCAGTTACGACCTGCGCCACATCGGCGGCCTGTACGCGGCCCGGCCTGCACTCGCCCTGCTGTTCCTGGTGCCGGCACTGTCCCTGGTGGGCATACCGCCGCTCTCCGGCTTCTGGGCCAAGTTCCTGGTGTTGCAGGAAGCGCTGGCCCAGGGTCGTGTGGCCTGGACTGTGGTGGCGCTCGCGGTGAGCGTGCTCACCCTCTACTCGATGATGAAGATCTGGATGCAGGCTTTCTGGAAGCCGCATCCCGACCCGCAGTGGCGTCCGGACGACTCGGCCCGTGTGGCCTGCGCCTGGGTGGCCTGTCTGGTGCTGGCGGCGATCACCCTGGCCATCGGCCTGAACCCGCAGTGGCTGATCGACTATTCGCAGGCCGCTGCCCTGCAGCTCGGGAGGTTGCCATGACCCGCGTGAAGGCAACCGTCGGCTTGCTGGGCCGCTTCGTGCGGGCGCTGGTGCTGTCGGCATGGCAGACGGTGACGACCATCGTCCGGGCCAGCGGCCGCAGCGGCCGGGCGCCCGTTCCGGCGTTCGTGCGGGTCCGCTTCGCACCCATGAGCGAGACCGGTGCGGCCCTGCTGGGCTGCATGGTGTCGCTGACCCCGGGCACCACCACGCTGGACATCGACATGGCCGAGCACGAACTGCTGGTGCATGTGCTCGACGCGGCGGACATCGATGGTCTGGTGGACGGCATCCGACGCGACTTCGAGCCGGGCCTGCTGGCCCTGTTCGCGGTGGAGGAGGGCGCATGAATGGCTGGATCGTGCCGCTGCTGATCGTGGCGTGCCTGCTGGCGCTCGGCCTGGCCACAGTGCGGCTGCTGAAAGGGCCGACCAGCGCCGACCGCATCGTCGCGCTCGACATTTTTCTGGCGGCTTCGGTGGCACTGTGCGTGGCGGCTTCGCTGGCCACCGCGCGCACCGTGTTCCTGGATGTGGCCATCGGCCTGGCGCTGGTGGGCTTCGTGGGCACGGTGGGCTGGGCGAGGCTGGTCGACCGCAGCGCCGACATGCCCGAAGAGACCACCGACGACAAGGACCACCGATGAATCTGCTCGCCACGCTCCTTCTGCTGGCCGGTGCGGTGCTGCTGGTGATCGCGGCCTGGGGAGTGATTGCCCTCCCCGATGCACTGGCCCGGCAGCATGCGGCCACCAAGGCCGGCACCCTGGCCCTGGTGCTGGTCTGCCTGGGCGCTGCGCTGGCCATGCCGGAGGGCGAATGGGCCTGGCGCCTGGCCCTGATCGTGGTGTTCCTGTGGATCACCTTGCCGCTGGCTTCGCACCTGCTGGCGCGGGCGGCCGTGCGAGAGTCGCCGGCTCAGCGGGAGCAGGCCGGACAGGCCGAGGTGCGCTCCACCCGCTGACCTGCTCCGGGGGTCAACGCGGAAGGCTGAAGCCCAGTCCCCGGAGGTAGGCGTCGATGGTCTGACCACCGGCGGTGACCAGGTCGAACGCGTCGGGGTCGAGCAGCCAGTTCTGGATCAGGCCGTCCACCATCACATGCAGACCCAGTGCGGCGGTGGCTTCGTCCACCGGCAGTGCCAGGTCGACACGCCGCGCGGCCTCGGTCATGGCGGTCCGGGTCATGGCCATGCACTCGTTGCGCACCCGCAGGTGGCGGTCGCGGACCGCCTGCATCTCGGTCACATATTCCACCTTGTGGGTCGCCACCTCGAACACGCGCCGCGTCTGGGCGTCGAGGGCGGTCTGGCGCAGCGCGTTCATCATGGAGTGGCGCAGGCCTTCGAGCGGTTCGCGGGTGCTGCTGGCGCTCTCGGCCGCCGAGGCGAGCGTGGCCTCCAGCGGCATGGTGACCCGCTCCATCATCGCGTTGAACAGGTCGGCCTTGTCCTTGAAGTGCCAGTAGATGGCGCCCCGGGTGGTGCCTGCGGCCGTGGCGATGTCGTTGAGCGACGTTCGGGAAACGCCGCGTTCCTGGAACAGCTGCTCGGCGGCATCGAGCAGGCTGTTGCGGGTGGCCAGGGCCTCGGATTTGGTGCGTCGGACCATGGGGCAATCGGGGGTGAGGAGGGAACAGCCCACCAATATACATACATTCGTGTGTGTATGTATACTGCGCGTTTTCCCGGTCCTGCCCCATCACGACCGCCCATTCAGCCGAGGTTTGCATGCCACCGATCCCGACGACCCCTTCCCTGACCCGTGCTCGTACCCTGAGCGCCGTCGCCCTGGCGGCGCTGCTCGCTGCCTGTGGCGGTGGCCAGCCTGCTGCCGGTGGCCCGCCCGGTGGCGGCATGCCGCCGGCCGAGGTCGGGGTGGTCACCGTCACCCCGGGTGATGTCGGGCTGCAGACCGAGCTTCCCGGCCGGCTGGAGGCCTCGCGCACCGCGCAGGTCCGGGCCCGTGCAGCCGGCATTCTGCTCAAGCGGGAATTCACCGAGGGCAGCGACGTGAAGGCCGGGCAGCGCCTGTTCACCATCGATCCCGCGCCCTACCAGGCGGCGCTGCAGACCGCCCAGGCCAGCCAGGCCCGCGCCGAGGCCAATCTGGCCCAGGCACGCGCGCTGGCCGAGCGGTACGCCCCGCTGGTGAAGGAAAACGCGATCAGCCAGCAGGAATTTGCCAGCGCCGTGGCGGCCCAGAAGACCGCCGAGGCCGATGTGGCTTCCGGCAAGGCCGCCGTGCAGACGGCCACCATCAACCTCAACTACGCCAGCGTGACGGCGCCCATTGCAGGCCGTATCGGCCGTGCCCTGGTGACCGAGGGCGCGCTGGTGGGGCAGGGCGAGGCCACCCAGCTCGCAGTGGTCCAGCAGATCAACCCGATGTACGTCAACTTCACCCAGTCGGTCTCCGAGGTGTACCGCCTTCAGAAAGCCCAGAAGGAAGGGCGCCTGAAGGGCGCCGGCGACCAGGCCGCCAGCGTGCGTGTGGTGCTGGAGGACGGCACCGAATATGGCCGCCCCGGCAAGCTGCTGTTCTCCGATCTCACGGTCGACCAGACCACCGGACAGATCACCCTGCGCGCCGAGGTCCCCAACCCCGAGGGCACGTTGCTGCCCGGCATGTATGTGCGGGTGCGCCTGGAGCAGGCCACAGCCGGCAATGCCATCACCCTGCCGCAGCAGGCGGTCACGCGCTCGGCCCAGGGCGATTCGGTCATGGTGGTCGATGCCGAAGGCAAGGCGGTGCGCCGCTCCATCAAGGTGAGCGGCCAGCAGAACGGCCAGTGGGTCGTGCTCGATGGCCTGAAGGCCGGCGAGCAGGTCATGGTCGACGGTTTCCAGAAGTTGCGCCCCGGTGCCACCGTCAAGCCGGTGCCCTGGACCCGGCCCGGTACCGGTGAGGCCGCCAGGCCCGCCGCACAACCGGCTGCCCAACCCGCCGCCAAGGCCGGCTGAGGAGCGCACGCATGGCGAAGTTCTTCATCGACCGGCCCATCTTCGCGTGGGTGATTGCGCTTTTCATCATGGTGCTGGGTGCGGTGTCCATCACCCAGCTGCCGATCAACCAGTACCCGCCGGTGGCGCCGCCTTCGGTGGTGATCACGGCCACCTACCCCGGCGCATCGGCCAAGACGCTGGAAGACAGCGTGCTGGCGGTCATCGAGCAGGAAATGAACGGGTCGCCGGGCCTGATCTACATGGAAGCCGTGGCTCAGGCCAACGGCACCGGCACCATCACGCTGAGCTTCCAGCCCGGCACCAACCCCGACCTGGCCCAGGTCGATGTGCAGAACCGGCTCTCGCGCGCCTCGCCACGGCTGCCTTCTGCCGTGACGCAGCAGGGCGTGCGGGTGGACAAGGCGCGCAGCAACTTCCTGCTGTTCGCCATCCTCTCCAGCAGCAACCCGGAATGGGACCCGGTGGCCCTGGGTGACTACGCTTCGCGCAGTGTCCTGCCCGAGATCCAGCGCCTGCCCGGCGTTGGCCAGGCCCAGCTGTTCGGCACCGAGCGCGCCATGCGCATCTGGATCGATCCGGCCAAGCTGCTCGGCTTCAACCTGAGCGCCACCGACGTGACCAACGCCATCCGGGCCCAGAACGCCCAGGTGTCGGCCGGCGAGATCGGTGCGCTGCCCATCGTCGACGGTCAGGGCGTGTCGGCCACCGTGGTGGTGGACGGCCAGCTGGCCTCCACCGAGCAGTTCGGCAACATCGTGCTGCGCGCCAATGCCGACGGATCGACCGTCCGCCTGAAGGATGTCGCCCGCATCGAGCTGGGGGCACAGGTCTATGCCACCTCGGCGCGCCTGAACGGTCAGCCCTCGACCGGCATCGGCGTGCAGCTCTCGCCCACCGGCAACGCGCTGGCCACCGCCACGGCGGTGCGCGCCAAGATGGCCGAGCTCGAGCGCTTCTTCCCCGAAGGCATGAGCTGGGCCATTCCGTACGACAGCTCGCGCTTCGTGAAGATCTCCATCGAGCAGGTGGCGGTGACCCTGGCCGAGGCCGTGCTGCTGGTGTTCCTGGTGATGTTCGTGTTCCTGCAGAACTTTAGGTACACGGTCATTCCCACCATCGTCGTGCCGGTGGCTCTGCTGGGCACCTTCGCCACGCTGCTGGCCATGGGCTTCTCGATCAACGTGCTCACCATGTTCGGCATGGTGCTGGTGATCGGCATCGTGGTGGACGACGCCATCGTGGTGGTGGAGAACGTCGAGCGCATCATGAGCGAGGAGGGGCTGCCGCCGCTGCAGGCCACCCGCAAGGCCATGGGCCAGATCTCGGGCGCCATCATCGGCGTGACCGTGGTGCTGATCGCGGTGTTTGTCCCGCTGGCCTTCTTCAGCGGCTCGGTGGGCAACATCTACCGCCAGTTCGCGGCGGTCATGGGCGTGTCGATCGCCTTCTCGGCCTTCATGGCCCTCTCCCTCACGCCGGCCCTGTGCGCCACGCTGCTCAAGCCGGTTCAGGCCGGGCATCACGACGACAAGAAGGGCTTCTTCGGCTGGTTCAACCGCTTCTTCAACCGCACCACCGACCGCTATGCCGCCGGCGTGGGCCGGCTGCTGCCGCGTGCCGGTCGCACCCTGGTGGTGTATGTGGCCATCGTCGCTGCTGCCGCCGTGGTCTACATGCGCCTGCCCACCTCGTTCCTGCCCCAGGAAGACCAGGGCACCATGCTGGTGAACGTGCAGCTGCCCCCCGGTGCCACCCGTGAGCGCACGCTGGACGTGATGAAGCAGGTCGAAGGCTTCATGCTGAAGCAGCCCGAAGTGCAGAGCATGGTCAGCGTGCTGGGCTTCAGCTTTTCCGGCCAGGGCCAGAACGCCGCGCTCGCCTTCATCACCCTCAAGGACTGGTCCGAGCGCACCGACCCCGGCAGCTCGGCGCAGGCGGTGGCCGGCCGCGCTTTCGGTGCGCTCTCGGGCGTCCGCGATGCCACCATCTTCCCGCTCAGCCCGCCACCCATCCCCGAACTGGGTTCGTCGTCCGGCTTCAGCTTCCGCCTGCAGGACCGCGCCGGTCTCGGTCGGGACGCGTTGCTGGCCGCGCGCAACCAGCTCCTGGGTGCGGCGTCGCAGAGCAAGGTGCTGACCCAGGTCCGGCCCGACGGCCTGGAAGATGCGCCGCAGCTGCGCCTGAACATCGACCGCGAGAAGGCGGCTGCGCTGGGCGTGGGTTTCGATGCCATCAGCGCGGCCATCGGCACCGGTCTGGGCTCCAGCTATGTGAACGACTTCCCCAACGCCGGCCGTCTGCAGCGCGTGGTGGTGCAGGCCGATGCCGCCGCCCGCATGCAGCCCGACGACGTGCTGCGCCTGAACGTGGTCAACCGCGAAGGCAAGGCCGTGCCGCTGTCCGCCTTCACCACCACCGAATGGGCCAACGGCCCCATGCAGACGGTGCGCTACAACGGCTACCCGTCGATCCGCATCAGCGGCAGTGCGGCCCCGGGCTACAGCACCGGTGCGGCGCTGGCCGAGATGGAGCGGCTGGCGGCCCAGCTGCCGCAGGGCTTCGGTTACGAGTGGACCGGGCAGTCGCGCGAGGAAAAACTGGCCGGCGCGCAGGCCATCGTGCTGTACGCCTTCGCCATCCTGGCGGTGTTCCTGTGCCTGGCTGCGCTCTACGAGAGCTGGAGCATTCCGCTGTCGGTCATCCTGGTGGTGCCGCTGGGCGTGATCGGGGTGTTGCTGGCGACGCTGGCCCGAGGCTATGCCAACGACGTGTACTTCCAGGTCGGCCTGATCACCATCATCGGCCTCTCCGCCAAGAACGCGATCCTGATCATCGAGTTCGCCAAGGACCTGCAGGCCCAGGGCAAGACCGCGATCGAGGCGGCACTGGCCGCCGCCCGCCTGCGCTTCCGTCCCATCATCATGACCTCGCTGGCCTTCACCCTGGGCGTGGTGCCGCTGTTCATCGCCTCCGGCGCGGGCTCGGCCAGCCAGCGCGCCATCGGCACCGGCGTGATCGGCGGCATGATCACCGGCACCGTCCTGGCGGTGGTGTTCGTGCCGGTGTTCTTCGTGGTGGTGCGTTCCATCTTCAAGGGCAGCGAGCGCCAGCGACTGCGCGACGCCGAGGCCGCTGCCGAGCACGGAGTCCACTGACATGAACCGATATCCGTCCTTCATTCGCCTGTCGGCGCTGGCGGCTGCTGCCGTGCTGGCCGGCTGCTCGATGATCCCTGAGCGTCCCCAGGCCCAGGCCGGCGTGCCCCAGGCCTACCCGATGGCCACCGCCGCGCCGGCCACTGCGCCGTCGGCGGCCGATCTGGCCTGGTCGGGATTCATCACCGATGCGCGCCTGCGCGACGTGGTGCAGCGCGCCCTGACCAACAACCGTGATCTGCGGGTGGCCACGCTCAACATCGAGCAGGTGCGCGCCCAGTACCAGATCCAGCGCTCCAACCAGTTCCCCACCATCAACCTCGCGGCCAGCGGCAACCGCCAGCCCAACGCCAGCGGCGGCATCACCGACCTGTACAGCGTGGGCCTGGCCACCAGCGCCTGGGAGATCGACTTCTTCGGCCGGCTCGCCAGCCTGAAGGAGGCCGCACTGGCCCAGTTCCTGGCTTCCGAGGAAGCCCGGCGGGCGGCACAGACCAGCCTGGTGGCCACGGTGTCCAGCACCTGGCTGAGCCTGCAGGCCAACGAGTCGCTGCTGGCGCTCACCCGCCAGACGCTCAAGACCCGCGAGGACTCGCTGCGCCTGACGAAGCTGCGCTTCGACAACGGGGCTGCGTCGGCCCTGGATCTGCGCCAGGCCGAATCGCTCTCGGCCGCTGCCCAGGTGGCTCTGGCGCAGGCCGAACGTGCCCGCCTGCTCGATGTGAATGCCCTGAACCTGCTGGTGGGCGAGCCGCTGCCGGTCAACCTGCTGAATCCCGCCACGCCCGATGGCGCCTTGCCGGCGGCGGTGCTGGCCGATGTACCTGCCGGCCTGCCTTCCGATCTGCTGACCCGCCGTGCCGACGTGCGCCAGGCCGAGCAGCAGCTGGTGGCGGCCAATGCCAACATCGGCGCGGCGCGGGCAGCGTTCTTTCCGCGCATCTCGCTGACCGCCAGTGTGGGCACCGCCAGCAGCGATCTGGCGGGTCTGTTCCGGGACGGCAGCTGGGGCTTCACCCTGGCGCCCCAGGCCCTGCTGCCGATCTTTGACGCCGGCCGCAACCAGGCCGGGCTGGAGTCGGCCCGCGCCGGCCGGGACATTGCGCTGGCCCAGTACGAGAAGGCCATCCAGACCGCCTTCCGCGAGGTGGCCGATGCCCTGGCCGGCCAGGCCACGCTGAGCGAGCAGCTGAGGGCCCAGGAAGTCCAGGCCGCCGCCGAGGCCGACCGTTTCCGTCTGGCCGAACTGCGCTACCGCAACGGTGTGGCCAGCTTCCTGGACGTGCTGGATGCGCAGCGCTCGCTGTTTGCCACCCAGCAGGCCCTGGTGCAGACCCGCCTGGCGCAGCAGCAGAACCGGGTGGCTCTGTACCGCGCCCTGGGCGGCGGCTGGGCCGAGTGATCAGGTCTTGAGATCGTAGAACCGGCCGATGGCGTCCCAGGCGGACTGGGCGTCGTCGACGTACACGAACAGGTCAAGGTCTTCGGGGGAGACGGTGCCTTCCTCGACCAGCACGTCGAGGTTGAGCAGCCGCTTCCAGTAATCGGTGCCGAACAGCACGATCGGCACCGGCTTGGACTTGCGGCACTGCACCAGCGTGATGACCTCGAAGAGCTCGTCCAGCGTGCCGAAGCCACCCGGAAAGGCCACCAGCGCCTTGGCCCGCATCATGAAGTGCATCTTGCGCAGCGCGAAGTAGTGGAATTTGAAGCTGAGCTCGGGCGTGACATAGGGGTTGGCCGACTGTTCGTGCGGCAGCGCGATGTTCAGGCCCACGTTCAGGGCGCCTTCGTCGTGCGCGCCCCGGCTGGCCGCTTCCATGATGCCGGGCCCGCCGCCGGTGCAGATGTACAGACGCTCGTCCGCCGCGCAGGTGGCGCTGTGGCGGGCCACGATGCGGGCAAAGGCCCGGGCCTGCTCGTAATAGACCGCGTTGCGCAGCAGCGCCTGAGCCTTCTTCAGCGCCTGCGGGTTGCCCCCGGTCTGTGCCTGCGCCAGCAGGGCCTGCGCCTCTTCGGTGTCGCGGAAGCGGGCGCTGCCGAACACCACCACGGTGTTTTCGATGCCCCGGGCCTGCTGGGCCAGATCGGGCTTGAGCATTTCCAGCTGCAGCCGGATGCCGCGCGTCTCCCGCCGGAGCAGGAACTCGGGGTCGTTGAAGGCCAGGCGGTAGGCGTCGGCCTCCAGGGTCTGGCCGCTGTCGGCGTGAGCCTGCAGTTCGGCCCAGGCGTCGGCGAGGCGGCGTTCGTTCAGGTTGTGCGGAGCCATGGACGGTTCTCGGGATACGGGGTGGGGTGGGTCAGAAACGACAAAGGCTCCCTGGGGAGCCTTCGGTGCGGATCAAGCAATCGGCCGGCGGGTCATCAGACGCGCTTGCGGTATTCGCCGGTGCGGGTGTCGATCTCGATCTTGTCGCCCTGGCTGACGAACAGCGGCACCGGGATCTCGAAGCCGGTGGCGATCTTGGCCGGCTTGAGCACCTTGCCCGAGGTGTCGCCCTTGACGGCGGGTTCGGTCCAGGTGATCTCGCGCTCGACGCTGGTCGGCAGTTCGACCGAGATGGCCTTGCCGTCATAGAACACCACCTCGACGGCCATGCCGTCTTCCAGGTAGTTCAGGGCGTCGCCCATGTTCTCGGCTTCCACCTCGTACTGGTTGTAGTCGGCGTCCATGCAGACATACATCGGGTCGGCGAAGTAGGAGTAGGTGCACTCCTTCTTGTCCAGGATGATCTGGTCCATCTTGTCGTCGGCCTTGAACACCACCTCGGTGGCCATGTTGTTCAGCAGGGCCTTGAGCTTCATGCGCACGGTGGCCGCGCCACGGCCGCCGCGGGCGTATTCGGTGCGCAGGACGATCATGGGGTCCTTGCCGTGCATGATCACGTTGCCGGCGCGGATTTCTTGGGCGATTTTCATAGGAGATTCCGTTGGGGGGGTGTCCGGGGCCCGGTGCGACGGATGCGACGCTGGCAGGTCGGCCGGGTTTTCGCAAAGCCTCGGATTTTAGTGCTTTTCGATGTCTGACCCCCGGGGCAGCCTCCCGCTCACGAAGGCCAGCAGCTGGCGGGCCAGATCGGTCTGCTCCATCAGACGCGCCTGCGCTGCCTTCACCGCTCGCTGCCAGTCGGCCAGCATGGCGCGGTCCGGCCAGACGGCACCGGCCCCGATCGGTGTCAGCCCGTTCCAGTGCAGGTGAAAGGCTCGCAGGCTGGCCGGTGCCTCCAGCCAGTCCAGAAAGGCCAGCAGCTTGGCATGGTGCGCGTCGTCGTGTTGTGGGTAGATGTGCCACACGAACGGCCGGCCGGCCCACAGGGCACGCACCAGCGAATCCTCACCCCGCACGAAGTTCAGGTCGGTGCTGCGCAGCAGGCGGTCAAAGTCGGGCTGCGGCACGGCAGGCAGCAGGTGGCAGTGGCTGTCCGGGTGCAGTGGAAGCTCGCGGATGGCGGCTTCGGCTCGGCCGGGCGTGATCAGCCAGTCGACCTCGCGAGCCTGCGCCATGACCGGTGCCAGGCTGGCCGGCTCATAGCAGAAGAGCAGGACCCGGCGGGCATCCGGGCGCAGCGGCAGCTTCAATCCGGCCAGCCAGGCAGCGTCGGCCTGCGGGTCGGCGTCGGTGGCGTCCGGCTCGCGCAGCAGTCCGCCGGTGCCGGCGGTGAAGCCGGGGTAGAAGAACCATTTGGTCAGGCCTTCGCCCGGGCCACGCAGCACCGGGGATGGCAGCCGGTGGTTGCGCTCCACCCAGCCTTCGGCGCTGAGGTATTCCAGGTTCAGCCATACCGGGTCATGCTGGCGGGCCGCCACGAAGGCCTCGGGCAGCTCGCAGCCAAAGGCTTCGATCCATACATCTCCAGGGGGGAGGCTGGCCAGCGGGGCGGTGTCGAACGGCTCGGTCCAGGGGATCACCGAAACGCCTGGATGGCCTTGCGGTGCCATCCAGGCCAACGGTGCGGGCTGGTCGATCCAGAGCCGCACCGTCTGCCCAAGGCGGGCCAGATTCGCCGCCAGGCGCCAGCAGACGCCGATGTCGCCCAGGTTGTCGATCACACGGCAGAACAGGTCCCAGCGCCGGGGTTGCAGGGAGTCGGAGGAGGAGGGGGCGGACATGGGTGCGCATCTTGCCGCAACCGGCTCGGGCCCCGCGCCACAATACGGGCCATGTCCGAGGCTCATTCCGAACAACTGCTCAGCGAAGTGGCTGCATTGCCCGCGCTGCCCGGTGTCTACCGCTATTTCGACGCCCAGGGCCAGCTGCTCTACGTGGGCAAGGCCCGCAACCTCAAGAAGCGGGTGTCAAGCTACTTCCAGAAGGACCATGGGGGCACGCGCATCGGCCACATGGTGGGACGCATCGTCCGCATGGAGACGACGGTGGTCCGCAGCGAGGCCGAAGCCCTGCTGCTGGAGAACAACCTCATCAAGACGCTCCAGCCGCGCTTCAACATACTGTTCCGCGACGACAAGAGCTACCCGTACCTCAAGATCACCGGCACCCGCGAGACCTTCCGCACGGCGGCGCGCCTGCCTTCGCCGTCGGTGGCTTTTCCGCGCATGGCCTATTACCGCGGTGTGGTGGATCGCCGCCACAGCTATTACGGGCCGTACCCCAGCGCCTGGGCGGTGAAGGAATCCATCACCCTGCTGCAGAAGGTGTTCAAGCTGCGCACCTGCGAGGACACGGTGTTCACCAACCGCACCCGGCCTTGCCTGCTGTACCAGATCAAGCGCTGCAGCGGCCCGTGTGTGGACCACATCACCACCGAGGACTACGCCCGCGACGTGCAGGACGCCGAGCGCTTCCTGCGCGGCGAGACCCAGACCGTGCTGCAAGGGCTGGAGCAGCGCATGCTGGCCCATTCGGAGCGGCTGGAGTTCGAGCAGGCGGCCGAGATCCGCAACCAGATCAGTGCGCTGTCCCGCGTGCTGCACCAGCAGTCCATGGACACCACCACCGACCAGGACGTCGACGTGCTGGCGGTGCGGGTGCAGGGCGGCCGGGCCTGCGTCAACCTGGCCATGGTGCGTGGCGGCCGACACCTGGGCGACCGGCCGTACTTCCCGGCCCACGTGGACGATGCCAGCGCCATCGAGGACCTGCTGAGCGAGGCGCCTGCGGCATCCGACCCCGTCGAGCGCACCGCGCTGCGCGTGCTGGAGGCCTTCATCGCCCAGCACTACATCGGCACCGCCGTGCCCACCGTGCTGGTGACCAGCCATGCAGTGTCGCGCGAACTGCTGGATGCGCTGGGCGAGCAGCTCGGGACCAAGGTGAATGCGGTGCACAACCCGCGCGAGCACCGCCGCGTGTGGCTGGAGCTGGCGCAGAAGAACGCCGACATCGCCCTGGCCCGCCTGCTGGCGGAGGAGGGCAGCCAGCAGGCCCGCACCCGCGCCCTGGCCGATGCGCTGCACCTGCCCGACGACCAGCTGGAGGCGCTGCGCATCGAGTGTTTCGACATCTCGCACACGGCCGGCGAATCGACCCAGGCCTCCTGCGTGGTGTTCGAGGGCCACAAGATGCAGAACAGCCAGTACCGGCGCTACAAGATCGAGGGCATCACGCCCGGCGATGACTACGCGGCCATGCGCCAGGTGCTGCAACGCCGCTATGGCCGCATTGCCCAGGCGCTGCGGGCCGAAGCCGGTGAAGCGGTGGAGGCCGCCGCCGTGCCCACCGAGGACGACGACGCGCCTGCCGAAGCCGCGCCGGAACCGACGCCCGACACCGCTGCCGCCCCCACCGGGCCGCGCATGCCCGACCTGGTGCTGATCGATGGCGGCAAGGGGCAGGTCGGTGTGGCCCGCGAGGTGTTCGCACAGCTGGACCTGGACCTGGCCAGCATCGTCGGCGTGGAGAAGGGGCAGGGCCGCAAGGTCGGTCTCGAAGAGCTGGTGTTTGCCGACGGCCGCGCCAAGGTCTACCTCGGCCACGATTCGGCCGCCCTCATGCTGGTGGCCCAGATCCGTGACGAGGCGCACCGCTTTGCCATCACCGGCATGCGGGCCCAGCGCGCCAAGGTGCGCACCGGTGGCAGTCGCCTGGAGGACATCCCGGGCGTCGGGCCGAAGAAGCGTGCACGCCTGCTGCAGCGCTTCGGCGGCGTTCGGGGTGTGGCGTCTGCCAGCGTGGAAGACCTCGCCACGGTGGAAGGCATCTCGCCCGAACTGGCCGACGCCATCTACCGTGCCCTGCACTGAAGACCATCCACCATAATCGCGGCCATGTTCTTCAACCTGCCGACCATGCTCACCTGGGCCCGTATCGTGGCCATCCCGCTGATCGTCGGCGTTTTTTACTGGGACGGTTTCACCCCGGCCCAGCAGAACCTCACGGCCACCGTGCTGTTCGTGGTGTTCGCCCTGACCGACTGGGCCGATGGCTACCTGGCCCGTCGCATGAACCAGACCTCGGCCTTCGGCGCCTTCCTCGACCCGGTGGCCGACAAGTTCCTGGTCTGCGCCAGCCTCCTGGTGCTGGTGCACCTGGAACGGGCCGACGTGTTCGTGGCGCTCATCATCATCGGCCGCGAGATCGCCATCTCGTCGCTGCGCGAGTGGATGGCCATCATCGGCGCCACCAAGAGCGTGGCGGTGCACATGATCGGCAAGGTCAAGACCGTGGTGCAGATGGTGGCCATACCCTTCCTGCTGTTCGACGGCACGCTGCTCGGCCTGATCGACACCCGGTTGTGGGGTGTCTGGCTCATCTGGGCTTCGGCGGTGCTCACCGTCTGGTCGATGGTGTACTACCTGCAGAAGGCGCTGCCCGAGATACGCGCCCGCTCCCGCTGATGACGGTTCCCGCCCGCGAGTCCGCCTGGCTGCGGGCCATGCCCTGGATCTTCGTGCTCATCTGGAGCACCGGCTTCATCGTCGCGCGCTACGGCATGCCCAACTCCCCGCCGCTGAAGTTCCTGGCCACGCGCTACGCGTTCTCGGTGGCCTGCCTGCTGCCCTGGGTGCTGTTGGCTGGCGTGGCCTGGCCCAGAAGCCGTCCGCAGTGGCTGCACCTGGCCGTCACCGGCATCCTCATGCACGCGTTCTACCTGGGCGGGGTCTGGATGGCGGTGAAGGCCGGCATGGGCTCCGGCCTGTCGGCGCTGGTGGTGGGCCTGCAGCCGGTGCTCACCGCCATCTGGCTCTCCAGCACGGGCTCCAGCGTCACCGGGCGCCAGTGGCTGGGTCTGGTGCTCGGGTTTGGCGGTCTGGTGCTGGTGGTGTCGAACAAGTTCGGCGCCGGTGGCCCGGGCGATCAGGCCACCTGGGCCAACCTGGCCATGGCCGTCGTGGCGCTGGTGTCCATCACGGCCGGCACGCTGTACCAGAAGCGTTTCGTGCAGCCCTGCGACGTGCGCAGCGCCAACGCGGTGCAGCTGCTGGCTGCGCTGGTGGTGACCCTGCCCCTGGCCCTTCTGGAAACCGAGGCCATGCAATGGAACGGCGAGCTGATCGGTGCATTGGCCTGGAGCGTGCTCGTGCTGTCGGTGGGCGGCAGTTCGCTGCTGTACATGCTGATCCAGCGTGGAGCGGCAGCCTCGGTCGCCAGCCTGATGTACCTGGTGCCTCCTTGCACCGCCCTCATGGCCTGGCTGCTGTTCGCCGAGCCCATCACGCCCACGACCCTGCTGGGTACCGCCATCACCGCGTTCGGGGTGAGCCTGGTCGTGCGTTCACCGCGCTGACCGGCCTGCCGGCCTCCAGGGCTGGCCCTTGAAGCTGCGCACCAGGTGATCCACCAGCAGGGTGATGCGCTTGGGCGTGTGCGGCCGCCAGGGGGCCAGCCACAGGATGTCGGCCTCCGGCATGCTCCAGGCCGGCAGCACCCTCACCAGCTCACCGCTGGCCAGCAGCGGTGCCACGTCCCACAGGCTGCGCAGCATGATGCCGTGGCCGGCCAGGCACCAGTCGCGTACCAGCTCGCCCGAATTGCTCACCAGCGGGCCGGTCACCGCCATGTGCCGCGGCGCCTCGTCGCCGCTGCGGCGCAGACGCCAATGGTCGAAGCGTTGTCCGCCCGGGCTGGTGTTCTCGCGCACCACGAGGCAGTCGTGACGGGCCAGATCGTCCGGCGTGCGCGGGGCGCCACGCTGCGTCAGGTAGGCGGGTGCGGCCACCAGCACCCGCTGGTTCGGTGCCAGCCGGCGCGACACCCACTCACCGGCGTGCCGGCCCGGTGCGTCCCACAGCCAGATGGCGCCATCGAACCCGGCCACGGCGAGATCGGGCAGGGTTTCGGTGAGCTGCAGCTCGATCTGCACGCCCGGATGTGCTGTCTGGAAGCTGGCCAGTTCCGGTCCCAGCCAGCGCCGCCCGAAGCCCATCGTGGCCGCCAGGCGGATCGGTCCGCTGGCTTCGGCCCGGCGCTCCAGCAGCTCGCCTTCCAGAGCGGCGAACCCCCGCAGCAGGTCGGTGGCACGGTCGCAGAAGGCCTCGCCCTCGGCCGTGGGGCTCACCCGCCGCGTGGTGCGCTGGAACAGCCTCACACCCAGGCGCGACTCCAGGGCGGCCAGCCGCCGTGTGACGGCCGACGGGGTCACGCCCAGCTGCCGGGCCGCCAGCGCCAGGCTCCCGTGCTGGCGCACGGCCATCATCATGTCCAGATCGGCGCGGTCGGTGGTGGTGTTCATTGCTGATTGTGGTGCACGAATCGATTGACGCATTATTGCGAATTGAAAAGGTACAGTCATGCCCAGCATCCCGCTTCACCAGAAAGGTTCATCCATGAGCAAACACCGCATCGCCGTCATCGCCGGAGACGGCATCGGCACCGAAGTCATGCCCGAAGGCCTGCGCGTCATGGAAGCCGCAGCCACCCGTTTCGGCATCGATCTGCAGTTCGACCACTTCGACTTCTCCAGTTGCGACTACTTCGAGAAGCACGGCCAGATGCTGCCGGACGACTGGAAAGACCAGATCGGTGGGCACGACGCCATCTACTTCGGTGCGGTGGGCTGGCCCGACAAGGTGCCCGACCATGTGTCGCTCTGGGGTTCGCTGCTGATGTTCCGCCGCGAGTTCGACCAGTACATCAACCTGCGCCCGGCGAAGCTCATGCCCGGCGTGACCGCACCGGTGGTCCGCCGCGACGGTTCCCCGCGTCAGCCGGGCGAGATCGACATGGTGATCGTGCGCGAGAACACCGAAGGCGAATACAGCAGTATCGGCGGGCGCATGTACGCCGGCACCGAGCGCGAGATCGTGATGCAGGAAACCGTGATGTCGCGCCACGGTGTGGACCGCGTGCTGCGCTACGCCTTTGAAGTGGCCCGCTCGCGCCCCAAGAAGCACCTGACCAGCGCCACCAAGAGCAACGGCATCGCCATCACCATGCCCTACTGGGACGAACGCGTGGCCGAGATGGCGAAGCAGTACCCGGACGTCACGGTCGACAAGTTCCACATCGACATCCTGACCGCGCACTTCGTGCAGCGCCCCGACTTCTTCGACGTGGTGGTGGGCAGCAACCTGTTCGGCGACATCCTGTCCGACCTCGGTCCCGCCTGCACCGGCACCATCGGCATTGCGCCGAGCGCCAACCTCAACCCGACGCGGCAGCACCCTTCGCTGTTCGAACCGGTTCACGGTTCGGCGCCCGACATCGCCGGCAAGGGCATCGCGAATCCGATCGGTCAGATCTGGTGCGGCGCCATGATGCTGGACTTCCTGGGGTACCGGAATGCGCACGATGCCGTCATGACCGCCATCGAGTCCACGCTGCAGCCCGGCAGCGGGGCACCGCGCACCCGCGACCTGGGTGGCACGGCGGGCACGGCCGATGTGGGCCGCGCGATAGCGCAGGCCGTGGGCCGTTGAGGCGGGCGAGGGCACCGGGATTGCGTCTAGAATCCGCCGTTCGCGCGGGCTGTGGCCTTTGCGGCACCGGACGTATTGACACGTTCCGAGGCGAGTGGGTGTAATCCCCGGACGCAGCGCAGTGCCCCCAATGGGCCACTGGTTGCGCTCAGGATGCTGGCTCAGGTCAAGGTGACCGCCAACCGTTCACCTGCCACCGCCCGCCCGGGTCACCTGCCATCCGCACGATTCATCCAATTCACTTCCAAGAGGGGCTTTTCGTGAACAAAACCGAACTCGTCGAACACATCGCCAAGCACGCCGACATCTCCAAGGCGGCGGCCACCCGGGCACTCGACTCCACCATCACCGCGATCCGCACCACCCTGAAGAAGGGCGGTACCGTGTCCCTCGTCGGTTTCGGTTCCTTTGCTGTGACCAAGCGCCCCGCCCGCAAGGGTCGCAACCCCCGTACCGGCGCCGAGATTAAAATCAAGGCTGCCAAGGTGCCCAAGTTCCGCCCGGGCAAGGCACTGAAGGACGCATTGAACTGAAGCGTGCGAGCGTTTCGGTGGGGTGCTTAGCTCAGTCGGTAGAGCGGCGCCCTTACAAGGCGTAGGTCGGCGGTTCGACCCCGTCAGCACCCACCACCAAAAAGGCGAACACGGGTTCGCCTTTTTTGTTTCAGATTCAGGATTTCAGGCATGTTCGACACCATCCGCGATCACAAGAAGTTCCTCATGGGCTTTCTGCTGATCCTGATCATTCCCTCCTTCGTCCTGTTCGGCATCGAAGGCTATTCGCGCTTCAACGAAGGTGGTCCGCCAGTGGCCACGGTGGACGGCAAGGACATCACCCGCGCCGAGTGGGACCGCTTCCACCAGGAAGAGTCGCAGCGCGTGCGCCAGGCCATGCCGCAGATCGATGCCAAGCTGCTCGACAGCGAGGACGCCCGCTATGCCACCCTGGAGCGGCTGGTGCGCCAGCGCGTGGTGGCGGCTGCCGCAGCCCAGTCGAACCTGTTCACCAGTGACGCGCGGCTGGCCAGCTACCTTCAGCAGGACCCGGCCATTGCCGGCCTGCGCAAGCCCGACGGCACGCTCGACGTGGAGGGTTACCGCCAGCTGCTGGCCCGCCAGGGCATGACCCCCGAGGGCTTCGAGGCCAGCGTGCGCAACGAGCTGTCGCAGCGACAGGTGATCGAGGGCGTGAGTGCTGCCGCGTTCGCCCCGGCCGGCGTGGCCAAGGTGTCGCTCAATGCATTCTTCGAACAGCGCCAGGTGCGGGTGATTCCGTTCAGCGCGGCTGATCAGGCCCCCCGCGTGCAGATCTCCGACGCCGACGTGGAGGCCTTCCACAAGGACAACCCTCAGCTGTTCCAGGCCGCCGAGCAGGTCGACATCGAATACCTGGTGCTCGATGCCGCTGCGCTGGAGCGTTCGGTCACCCTCAACGAGGCCGATGTCCGTGCGTATTACGAGCAGAACGCCCAACGCCTCTCCGGCGACGAGCAACGCCGTGCCAGCCACATCCTGCTGAGCGTGCCGGCTGGCGCCTCGGCCACCGACAAGGACGCCGTCAAGGCCAAGGCACAGGCCCTGCTGGAGCAGGTCCGCAAGGAGCCGCAGAAGTTCGCCGAACTGGCCAAGGTCAACTCACAGGACCCGGGATCTGCCGACCTGGGCGGCGACCTCGACTTCTTCGGTCGTGGTGCCATGGTCAAACCCTTTGAAGACGCCGTGTTCGGTCTGAAGAAGGGCGATGTGGCCGATCTGGTCGAGACCGAGTTCGGCTTCCACATCATCCGCCTGACCGACGTCAAGGCCCCGGCGCGCCGCAGTTTCGAGGAGATGCGCGCCAGCATCGAGGCCGATCTGCGCAAGCAGCAGGCCCAGCGCCTGTTTGCCGAGTCGGCCGACACCTTCAGCAACACCGTCTACGAGCAGGCCGACAGCCTGCAGCCGGCGGCCGACCGCCTGAAGCTCACGGTGCAGACCGCCAAGGGTCTGACCCGCCAGGGCAGCGGCCAGGCGGGCGTGCTCTCGAACCCGCGCCTGCTGGAAGCCGTGTTCTCGCCGGAAGCGATCAACAGCAAGCGCAACATCGAGGCCGTGGAGGCCGGTGGCAACCAGCTGGTGTCGGCCCGTGTGGTCCAGCACCGGCCGGCCCGCACCCAGGATCTGACGGAAGTGCGTGAACAGGCCACGGCGGCCCTGCGTGCGCGGCGCGCCGGTGAAATGGCACGTGCCGACGGCGAGAAGCGCCTGAAGGAACTCCAGTCCGGCACCGCGACGACGGGCCTGCCGGCATCGGCCACCATCTCCCGCGGCATCCAGACCAGCCTGCCTCCGCAGGTGCTGAATGCAGCCCTCAGCACCGACCCGGCCGGCCTGCCCCGCTGGATCGGCGTTTCGCTGGGCGACCGTGGCTATGCGGTGGTTCAGGTGGAGAAGGTTCTGCCGGCCACCGAGCGCAACGCGCAGCAGGTCGCACAGGAAGTTCAGCAGTACGGCCAGTGGTGGTCGGCTGCCGAAAGTGCCGCCCTGTACGAGATGCTGAAGGAGCGCGTCAAAGCGAAGATTCTGGTGGCACGACCGGCCACTGAAACAACGGCCGCCCGCTGAGTCGAAGCGGCCCCAAGTCGGGCTATAATTCGACGCTTGCGGTGGCTGTAGCTCAGTTGGTAGAGTCCAGGATTGTGATTCCTGTTGTCGTGGGTTCGAGTCCCATCAGCCACCCCAGATGATTCCAGACAAAGCCCGGCTTCTGCCGGGCTTTTGCATTTCCGGGCCTTGGGCTCCGGATGCGTGGGGTCAATGCACGCTCTCGGGCGCAGCGTGCCACAGCCGGGATTCCGGCAGCTCGATGCCCAGGGCGGGCGCCAGGCCTACCGCGCCGACATCCGATTGCGCCACGATGCCGTTCCAGTGGCCGTGCAGCCGCTGCACCACCAGACGGAATGGTGGCGGCAGGGCAGGGTGCTGGGCCAGCATGTACAGATTGGAGCGGATCTTGCGGGCCATCAGCATGCGTTGCTGCGCACAACCGCACTGGGCATGTCCCGTCAGCAGGGCGAGTGTGCCGGCCAGCATGGCGTCGGCGGCGGCCATGATGTATTCGTCTTCGGGGGGAGGCAGATTCGATTCCATGGAGGCCTTTCGTGCATCGATGGCTCCATATTAAATGAGAATCGTTATCAATCAAAGACCTTGCTGGTGTCCAGGGCGCCCCGGACCGTCTGCGGCGTCCGGCGCATCGCGGTGCGGGTACAACTCGCCCGGCATCGAGGGCGGGCAGGCGATGCGCGCCAGCACGAACAGCATGTTCTGCAGCAGTTTGGCCATCTGCTCCCGAGACGCCCGGTTGTTGTGGGCCGCGGTCAGCGCGATCCCGGGGATGCAGGTTTCCACGTCTTCATCTTCGGACGCAGCTGCTCGGTCGAGCAGCGGGTCGCGGCCCATGGCCAGCCGCGATTCCACCAGGAAGAGCGCGCGTTCGAGCAACTGGAAGTCCTCGAATGCGACCTCCCAGATCACGCGGCCGGCGTGCAGACGTTCGGTGACGGTGCAACCCAGCGGCAGCGGCCAGGTGCGCCGAGGTGCTCGCTGGCCGAGCAGTCGGCGTGCGCCTTGCCAGAGCGAGTCGCCATCGGCCACGAAGGTCTGCAGGGCCTGTCGGATCTGCAGGGCCATGTCGGACTGGGTGGAGTGGCCGTTCATGACCACGACCCAGTCGGTGTCCAGACGCGATGCATCGACCGACTCGCGCCGCGGGCTGATCTGGTCACCGACCGTGACGGCCATGGCACGCACGTCGTCGCGGGCGCTCCAGGGCGCCATGATCAGCGTCACGCCGCTGGCCGACAGCATCTGCGGCTCGTTCATGAGCAGCGGGCCGCTGGCAATCAGGCGCAGCAGGGATTCGGCGGCTTCCCGCCGCTCCCGGCGCTCTCCGCCCACCACGGCGGTCACGATGAAGGGCTCGCCCTTGTGCATGGCCGGCGCCACGCACACCAGCAACTGGACAGCGCTGTCGGCGTGGGAATAGACCTCGCTCTGCGATCGCGGCAGCAGCCAGCCGCTGTGCGCCAGGATGTGGTGCACGGTGCCGGGCGTGTCGGTCATCGGGGAGGTCATGCTGGGCTCGCAGGGAAGGACGGATGGGGGCTGTCTTCCCGTTCCATCGTCCTGCCGGCACCTGCCTTGAGCGTGAAATTGTTCTCAATCGTTACCGGGCCACGCGCCTCCCGGTGAACGCGGCCACGTCAGCCGCGGATCGGGCCGGGCGTGACCAGCTGGCCGATTGCACTGCGCAGCCGGGGCGGCATCTGCTGCACGCGCTGCACCATCTCGTGCGCGCTGTAGCGGTGTCCGGCGGGCAGGACATGCAGGCGCACATCGAGCATTTCCAGCCGTTCGCCGGGCTCGATCAAGGGGTTGTTGGACTTCATCTCGCGCGCATCCACCAGTGTCACGGCGCCCTGTCCGATCACTTCGATGGCGGAGTCCCGCTCGATCACCAGGGCGGTGTCTTCGTCCACGCCGACGCCCAGCAGCTCCGGACGCTGGGTAATGGCCGAGAGCAGGCGGGCGAGCCGGCCGCGTTCCGAGAAGTGCTGATCGACGATGGCACCGGCCATGAAGCCCAGACCGATGTCCAGCTCGGCGGCTTCCTTCTCGGGCAACCTCACCGCCTCGCCCCGCACCAGCATGTGGCGCGAGAGCGCCGCGGCGCCGGCGCTGGTGCCGCCGATGCAGCAGCCGCGCAGGTGGAACGCCACGTGCAGTGCCCTGAAGGCATCGGTCTCCCACAGCAGGTCCATCAGTCGGCGCTGGTCGCCGCCGGAGATGAAGATGCCGTCCGCCTCCAGGATAAGGTCGGTCACCGCGCTGGTGTCGGCAGCGGCGCGATCCGGCACGTCGATCGGCAGGCAGTCGGCGACGCCGAGTTCCCCGAAGGCCCTGCGGTAGTTGTCCCAGGCCCGCTCGGGGGTGCTGCTGGCGGCACTCAGCACCCGGATCCGGCTGCCCGGGCCACCGCACAGCTCGGTGAAGCGTTTCAGGATCACCTTGTCGTGCAGCCGGTCCTCCGCGCCGCCGATGACCACCAGCCGGCCCGTGCGGCGAGCCTGTGCCTGAGCCGATGCCGTCATCATGCCCAGCCCCACCAGAGAAACGTCGCGTCTTCGCAGCATGGGGCGGGATTGTAGGGGGGGTACCTGAAGAACGAATGAAGGTGCTGCGGCATCATCGGCGCATGGACATTTCACCTGCCGACGCCGCCTCGGATCGCGTGTGGGCCGTGCTGCTGGCGGCGGGGTCTGCATCGCGCATGGGGCATCGACCCAAGTGCCTGCTGGAGCGCGATGGCCAGCCCCTGGTGGTCCGGCTGATCCGGCAGCTGGAGCAGGCCGGCGTGGCCGGCGTCGTGCTGGTGCTGGGTCATTACGCGCAGCGCATCGGCGCGGCGGTCGATGCCATGGCACCGCTGCCGGACCTGACCCTGTGCCGGGTGCTCAACCCCGATGCCGATTCCGCGCAGGACGCCTCATTGAGACTGGGGCTTCAGTCCTTGCCGGCGGACGCGGGCACGGTGCTCGTGTTGCTGGCCGACCAGCCCCTGCTGGACGCTGCCGATGTGGCCGCACTGCTGGCGCTATGGCAGGGCCGGGCTGGCGACATCGGATTCCTGCAGCCGGTGCATGCCGGACTGCCCGGCCATCCGGTGGTGCTTTCGAGGGCAGTGGCCGAGGCCTTGCAGCATGCGCCGCCGGGGCAGGGTGGCCGGCAGTGGCAGGCGGCCAATGCCGAGCGGGTCTGGCGCTGGGCCGCGCCCCATGCCCGTTATTCCACCGATGTCGATCAGCCGGCCGATGTGGACCGCCTGCGCGCCGGGGGTGTCGAGCTGCAGTGGCCCGCGGGACTCCGCTGAACCGGCTGCAGCGCCGGCAGATCAGAGGAAGCGCTCGAGCAGCCGGCGAGAGCTGCGGTCCAGCCGGGTCCGGTCGGGCACCTCGAACACCAGACCATGGCTGCTGGTGATCAGCAGCCGCCGCTGGCCCGGCAGGCGGCGGATGTCTTCTTCCACCTTCAGCACGAGGCGTGTCGGCCCGCGGTCGGTCTGCACTTCCCAGGTGCTGGGGGTGGCGAAGGTGCTGACCGAGACGATGCGCTCGATCACCGGCACCATCTCGCGCTCGGCCAGGGCGTCGCGGACCGCCTCCCGGCGCTCGGCCGGCAGATCGGTCAGCAGCGGGATGAAGACCAGTTCGCTGCCGTCGGCGCCGACCAGCGAGATCGCTTCGTCCGGCGCGTTCAGGGGGAAGGCGCGCACGGCCTGAACGCCGGCGTGCTGATGGCCGTCGGCGGTGCGGCAAATCCACTGGCCGTGGGGGTCGCGGGCGAGGTTGAATTCAGGAGCACTCATGCGGAGGGTTCCGGTGGGCATCAGTTCTGGGTGGTCTGGCCGTGGGCCGAGGGCTGGGGCAGGTGGCGCGCCAGCAGGGCGTCCTCGTGCTCGGCGTCTTCTTCGGCGGCGTGCCGGGCCTGGGCCTCGTACAGACGCCAGTAGTGGCCCTGGCGCGCCATCAGTTCGTCGTGCGGCCCCACTTCCACCACCTCGCCGCGGTCCATCACCACCAGCCGGTCGGCCTTGCGCAGGGTGGAGAGGCGGTGGGCAATGGCGATGGTGGTGCGGCCCTGCACCAGGTTGTCCAGCGCTTTCTGGATTTCCTTCTCTGTCTCGGTGTCCACGGCGGAGGTGGCTTCGTCCAGGATCAGGATGCGCGGGTCGATCAGCAGCGCCCGCGCGATGCTGATGCGCTGGCGTTCCCCGCCCGAAAGCCCCTGGCCCCGCTCGCCCACCATCGAGTCATAGCCCTGCGGCAGGCGCAGGATGAAGTCGTGGGCGTGGGCCGCGCGGGCTGCCGCGACGATCTCGGCGCGGGTCGCGCCGGGTTTGCCGTAGGCGATGTTCTCGGCCACCGTGCCGAAGAACAGGAAGGGCTCCTGCAGCACCAGGCCGATGTGGCGGCGGTAGTCGGCCACCCGGAAGCGGCGGATGTCGGTGCCGTCGAGCTGGATGCTGCCGGCGCTCACGTCGTAGAAGCGGCAGATCAGGTTCACCAGCGTGCTCTTGCCGGAACCGCTGTGACCGACCAGGCCGATCATCTCGCCGGGGCGGATGTCGAGGTCGAGGCTGCGGATCACCGAGCGGTTGCCGTAGCGGAAGGCGATGTCGTGGATCGACAGGCCGCCCTTGACCACCGGCGACTGCACCGGGTCGCTCGGCTCGGGCACGTTGGAGACGTGGTCCAGGATGTCGAAGATGCGCTTGGCACCGGCCGCAGCCTTCTGCGTGACCGAGACGATGCGGCTCATGGAGTCGAGCCGTCCGTAGAAGCGCCCGATGTAGGCGATGAAGGCGGTCAGCACGCCCACGGTGATGTCGCCCTTGCTGATCTGCCAGATGCCGAAGCCCCAGACCACCAGCAGGCCCACGTCGGTCAGCAGCGTGACGGTGGGCGAGAACAGGCTCCAGGTCTTGTTGATGCGGTCGTTGACCGCCAGGTTCTGGGTGTTGGCTTCCTTGAAGCGGTCGGACTCGCGCTTTTCCTGGGCAAAGGCCTTGACCACCCGGATGCCCGGAATGGTGTCGGCCAGCACATTGGTGACGTCGCCCCAGACCCGGTCGACCTTCTCGAAACCGGTGCGCAGGCGGTCGCGCACCAGGTGGATCATCCAGGCGATGAAGGGCAGCGGCAGCAGGGTCACCAGCGCCAGCCAGGGGTTGATGGAAAACAGGATGACCGAGGTCATGGCCAGCATCAGCACGTCGGTCAGGAAGTCGAGCGCGTGCAGCGACAGGAATACCGAAAGCCGGTCGGTCTCGGAGCCGATGCGGGCCATCAGGTCGCCGGTTCGCTTGGCCCCGAAATAGTCGAGCGAGAGGCCCAGCAGGTGGTCGAAAGCGCTGGTGCGCAGGTCGGCCGCGATGCGTTCGGACACCAGCGCCAGCAGCCAGGTGCGGGCCCAGCCCAGTGCCCAGGCCAGCAGGCCGGCGCCCAGCAGGCCGCTCAGCAGCAGGGTCACATAGGCGGTGTCGATGCGCTGTCCGTTCTGGAACGGGATCAGCACGTCATCCATGAGCGGAATGGTGAGGTAGGGCGGCACCAGCGTGGCGGCGGTGGAGGCCAGCGTCAGCAGGAAGCCGGTCAGCAGCTTCCAGCGGTAAGGGCGGGCAAAGCGCCAGAGCCGCAGCAGCACCCAGGTGGACGGCACTTCGGTCCGCTCGCGGGCGCAGGTCTCGCAGTCATCGCTGTCGGGCGGCAGCACCGACTGGCACGAGGGGCACACCAGCGGCGCATCCTCGGCAGCGGCCTCCGGGGCAGCGGTCAGCGCGCCGATCTGGCGGTCGAACTGCCGCACCAGCCTGAGCGCCGCCGGGTTGTGGGCCAGCGTGAAGCGCCAGCCTGCCAGCCGTTGCTGCGCGTCGTGTACCGACAGCGTGGCCACACCGCCGTGGTCGGCGTGGCGCAGGCTCAGGCCGGCGTGCAGCGGCAGGTCCTGGTGGGAGCCATCGGCCTGTCGGCAGCGCAGCAGGTCGGGATGGAGTTCGAGTTCACCGTCCGTGAAGCGGCCGGCGTCATCGAGATCGATGGTCAGGCGGGCCAGCACGGTGGCAGGGGTGGACACGGCGGGGGATGTGGTTTGAACAGGCTGCATGGGCTCGGACATGGGTGCGGAATTGTCGGTCACTTCGCCCGGGCAACACGACTCCTGCATTTCTTAACACGCGCTAAGCCCCACAGGCCCCGGCTCAGCGGAGAATATGGGCCGCAAGCAAGGCGCACGGCGCGCAACCCGGTCAGCCCATCAACTGCTTTTTATGGATTCCAACCGATTCGCCATCCACATTCTCCAGCACCGGTTCCTGGGCGGACCGAACGCATGGACCTACCGCTCGGCCCTGGAGGTCTGGCTGGACCTGGGGCCGCTGGAAGAGCGGCCTTCCAACACCATCGATGGCCTGACCGACCGGCTGCTCGCCTGGCTCCCCGGGCTGGAAGCCCACCACTGCGGGGTGGGTGAGCACGGCGGTTTCATCCAGCGCCTGCGCGAAGGCACCTGGGCCGGCCATGTGATGGAGCACTGCATCATCGAGCTGCTCAACCGCGCCGGCATGCCCACCGGCTTCGGCCAGACCCGCAGCACCAGCCGCACCGGCGTCTACCGCATGGTGTTCCGCGCACGCAACCAGCCCACGGCCGAAGCGGCCCTGCGCCACGGCCATGCCCTGCTGGAGGCGGCCATCAACAACGAGCCCTTCGATGTGCCGGCCGCGGTGGCCGCACTGCGTGCCGTGGTCGACGACACCTGGCTCGGCCCGTCGACCGCCGCCATCGTGCAGGCCGCCACCGACCGCCGCATACCGCATCTGCGGCTGAATGACGGCAACCTGGTGCAGATCGGTCACGGTGCCAGCCAGCGCCGCATCTGGACGGCCGAATCCGACCTCACCAGCGCGATTGCCGAGAACATCGCCTGCGACAAGGACCTCACCAAGTCCCTGCTGACCGCCTGTGGCGTGCCGGTACCCGAGGGCCGCATCGTGGCCAACGCTGCCGAGGCCTGGGAAGCGGCCGAGGACGTCGGCCTGCCGGTGGTGGTCAAGCCCAGCGACGCCAACCACGGGCGTGGCGTGTCCCTGGAGCTGACCGAGCGTGCCGACATCGAGAAGGCGTTCGCCATTGCCGATGCCGAGGGCAGCGACGTCATCGTCGAGAAGTACATCTCCGGCAACGAGCATCGCCTGCTGGTGGTGGGGGGGCAGGTGGTGGCCGCCAACCGGGGCGAGAGCCTGTGGGTCACCGGCGACGGCCGCAGCACGGTGCGCACCCTGGTGGACCAGCAGCTCAACAGCGACCCGCGCCGCGGCGAAGCCGAGGAGTTCCCGCTGGAGACCATCGTGCTCGACCGCGAACCGGCCATGTGCCTGCTGCTGCAGCGCCAGGGCCTGGGGCCCGACGCGGTGCCGGCGGACGGCCAGCGCGTGCTGGTCCAGCGCAACGGCAACATGGCCTTCGACTGCACCGACGAGGTCCACCCCGAGGTGGCCTACATGGCCGGTCTGGCAGCCCGCACGGTGGGCCTGGACATCGCCGGCATCGACATGGTCACCACCGACATCGGCCAGCCTCTGCACGCCACCGGCGGCGCCATCGTCGAGGTCAATGCCGGTCCTGGCCTGCTCATGCACCTCAAGCCGGCGATCGGCCAGCCGCGCCCCGTGGGCGAGGCCATCGTGCGCCAGCTGTTCCCTTCCGATGACCCCATGGCCGGCCGCATTCCCCTGGTGGGCGTGGCCGGCGAGACCGGCAGCACCCTGCTGGCCCTCACCACGGCCCACCTGCTGGGGCTGGGCATGGGGCCCGGCCCGGCCGGCCTGGCCTGCCGCGACGGCATCTTCCTGGGGCGCCGACGCGTGGAGCCGGTGGAAGCCACCGGGTACTGGCACCAGTGCGAACGCTTGCTGATGAACCGCGAGATCCGCAGCCTGGTGGTGCAGGTGTCGGCCGGCCTGATCCTGGACCAGGGTCTGCCGTACGACCGCTGCCTGGTCGGCGTGGTGACCGACACCGAGGGCTGGCAAGCCCTGGAACGCCACGACGTGCACGGCCCGGACGACATGCCGCGAGCCTTGCGCACCCAGATCGACGTGGTGCTCGACCAGGGCGCCTGCGTGCTCAACCTGGACCGCCCCGAGGTGGTGGCCCTGGGCCGGCATTGCGACGGCGCGGTGTACGGCTACGGCCTGACCCTGCCGCCGGCAGAGGCTGGCATCCGCCGGCTGGCCCGTCCGGAGGGTGGCGGTGTGAGCCTGGTGGAGGAGGGCGTGGTCGTGGCCCGCGCCAAGCTGCCCGGCACCACCTCCGAAGCTGACCTGCTGTCCCTCTCGGGTGCGGCCGCTGCCGCCTGGGCGGCTGGCCTGGCGCCCGGCCTGATCGTGGCCGGCCTGGAGCGTTTCGATCTGCCCGTCCTCGCCTGAGCCTGGCTGCACGCCGGCTCGCGTCCCCCACAAGACATTGACCTGATCCATGGAAATCTCTCGCATCCGTGCCCTGCGCGGACCCAACCTCTGGACCCGCCAGACCGCCATCGAGGCCATCGTTCATTGCGAGCCGGGTGAACGCTCGATGGCCGACCTGCCCAAGCTCGAGCCGGCCCTGCGCGCCCAGTTTCCCCAGCTGGGCCTGTGGCGCCATGAGCGCCATGAAATGTCGCTGGCCCATGTGCTGAAGCTGGTCGCGCTGGCCCTGCAGGCGCAGGCCGGATGCCCGGTGAGCTTCTCGCGCTGCACCGAGACGGTGGAAAAGGGCACCTACCAGGTGGTGGTGGAGTACACCGAGGAGGCGGTGGGCCGGGAGGCGTTCCGCCAGGCCGAACGCCTGATCGCCCACGTGCGGGCCGGGCACCCGAAAGCCTTCGATGTGGACGCGGTGGTGGCCGGCCTGCGCGAGCTCGACGAGGACATCCGCCTGGGCCCTTCGACCGGCTCGATCGTGAATGCGGCCGTGGCGCGGGGCATCCCGTTCCGCCGCCTCACCTCGGGCTCGCTGGTGCAGTTCGGCTGGGGCTCGAAGCAGCGGCGCATCTGGGCGGCCGAAGTCGACGGCACCAGTGCCGTGTCGGAGAGCATTGCGCAGGACAAGGATCTCACCAAGACCCTGTTGCGGGCCGCTGGTGTGCCGGTGCCTTGGGGCCGCCCGGTCGAGAAGGCCGAGGACGCCTGGACGGCTGCGCTGGAGGTCGGGCTGCCGGTGGTGGTCAAGCCGCAGGACGGCAACCAGGGCAAGGGCGTGACGGTGAACATCGTCGACCGTGACCACCTGGAGCTGGCCTGGCGAGTGGCTTCCGAGTACGGCACACCCATGATCGAGAAATTCCTCCCCGGGAGCGATTTCCGCCTGCTGGTGGTGGGCGACAAGCTGATCGCCGCCGCGCGCCGTGATCCGCCGCAGGTGATCGGTGACGGTGTCCACACCGTGGCGCAGCTGGTGGAGCAGGTCAATGCCGACCCGCGCCGCGGCGACGGACATGCCACCTCGCTGACCCGCATGCGCATCGACGAGATCGCGCTGGCCCGCCTCAAGATCCAGGGTCATTCCCCGGACTCGGTGCCCGCCAAGGGCGAGCGCGTGGTGCTGCGCAACAACGCCAACCTGTCCACCGGCGGTACCGCCACCGACGTGACGGACGACGTGCACCCCGAGGTGGCCGCCGCTGCCGTGGCGGCTGCCCGCATGATCGGCCTGGACGTGTGCGGCGTGGACGTGGTCTGCGAGACCGTGCTGCGCCCGCTGCAGGATCAGAGCGGCGGCATTGTCGAAGTCAATGCGGCGCCCGGGCTTCGCATGCACCTGACGCCGTCGTACGGCAAGGGCCGTGCCGTGGGCGAAGCCATCATCGACCACCTCTTTGCCGCAGGCGACAACGGCCGCGTCCCGGTGGTGGCCGTCACCGGCACCAACGGCAAGACCACCACCGCCCGGCTCATCGCCCACATCGTCGCCGGCAGCGGCCTGCGGGTGGGCATGACCAACACCGACGGCGTCTATGTGAACGGCCGCCAGACCGACAGCGGCGACTGTGCCGGTCCGCGCAGCTCGCGCAACGTGCTGATGCACCCGGAGGTCGATGCGGCGGTGTTCGAGACGGCTCGCGGCGGCATCCTGCGCGAGGGGCTGGGTTTCGACCGCTGCCAGGTGGCCGTGGTCACCAACATCGGGGCCGGCGACCACCTCGGGCTGAACTACATCACCACGGTCGAGGACATCGCGGTGCTCAAGCGGGTCATCGTCCAGAACGTGGCACCCACGGGTTACGGCGTGCTCAATGCCACCGATCCGCATTGCCAGCGCATGGCCGAGGTGTGCACCGGCCAGGTCATCTTCTTTGCGGCCGACGCCTACCAGCCGGTGCTGGCCACCCACCGCGAGCAGGGCAAGCGGGCGGTGTGGGTGGAAGACGGACACATCGTGGCGGGTGAAGGCGCCCAGCGCCACCTGGTCGCGCTCAAGGACGTCGCCATCACCCTGGGTGGCCGCGTCGGCTTCCAGGTCGAGAACGCCATGGCGGCGGTGGCCGCTGCCTGGGGCCTGGGCCTGGACTGGGACGTGATCCGACGCGGTCTGGCCAGCTTCCGCACCGACATCGGCAATGCCCCGGGCCGTTTCAACCTCATGAACCACCGTGGTGCCACGGTGATTGCCGATTACGGTCACAACCCGGACGCGATGCGTGCGCTGGTGGCGGCCGTGGACGCGATTCCGGGGGACCGCCGCATGGTGGTCATCAGCGGTGCCGGTGATCGCCGTGACGAAGACATCCGCGAGCAGACCCAGATCCTGGGCGCTGCATTTGACGAGGTCATCCTGTACGAAGACGCCTGCCAGCGGGGCCGGTCACCCGGCGAGGTGGTGGGGCTGCTGCGCGAGGGACTGGGCGGTGCCAGCCGGACCCGGCAGATCGACACCATCCAGGGCGAGTTCGTGGCCATCGACACCGCGCTGGATCGCCTGCAGCGGGGCGACCTGTGCCTGATCCTGATCGATCAGGTGGAGGAGGCGCTGGCCCACCTGCGGCAGCGCTGCGACGGCGTGGCCTGACCTCAGGCGCCTGCGCCGCTGCCCGCGCCGGCGGGCTGCCGGCGCAGCTTGCCGAGTCGGCCCAGGCGCGCTTCCACCGCGTGGTGGAACAGCGCGCCGAGCAGGTTGCAGGCCAGCCAGGCCAGCACGACCCCCGCGGTCTGCACCAGCGGATCGGCAGGGGCATGGCGGGTGAACCAGGCGTTCACCACCAGCGCCACCGGGAAGTTCAGCAGGAACACCGAATACGAGATGCGGCCCAGGTAGGCCAGCACCGCGCTGCGGGGCCAGGTGTGCAGCCAGCCGCTGCGCCGCGACCACACCAGCGTGAGGGCCACCAGCAGGGCCAGGGCGATGCGGGTGCGCCACTCCACCGCCAGCGCCAGCAGGCACAGCAGCACCACCAGCGACCACAGGCGCAGACCGCGCCCGCCATCGGCCGGGTCGCTGCCCCACCAGGCCAGCACGCCCATGCCGTAGGCCCCGAAGAAGTAGACGGCCCAGCTGTCCCAGTCGGCGTCGCGGTTGAAGTGGAACAGCGATGCCAGCACCACCAGCATCACCAGCGGCACGGCCAGCCGCTGCCGGCCCAGGCGGCCCAGTACCCAGAGCAGGCCCAGCAGCAGCGCATAGAGCTGGAAGTCGATGGCCACGTACCAGACGCCGGCCGACAGGGAGTCCACGTCAAGCAGGGTGTGGACCAGCAGGGCATGGGTCACGAACTGCCAGAGGTCGGGCCGGTCCGGCAGGGAGTCGTGGGTCATCCAGAAGCGGGCGACCTCGGTGCAGACCATGGCCACCAGCAGCGAGGCGAGGTAGGGCAGTGCCACCCGGGCATAACGCTGCCAGAGCAGCGCCAGCGGAGCCGGGGCATCCAGTCGGCCCGCCGGCGCCAGGCTGCGGGCCGCCAGGAAGCCGGCCACCACCAGGAACATCTGCACCGCCATCCGGGCGTCCTGGCTCAGCCATTCCACCAGCTCGGGCAGGACACGGTGGGTCCAGTCGGTCATGGGCCCGTAGAAGGCGAGGTGGTGCAGCACGATCAGCTGCGCACCCACCGCCTTGAGGGCGTCGATGTAGGGCAGGCGGTCGGTCACTCGGCGTGCCAGTGCAGCGGGAAGACGTAGTTGTCGGTCAGGGCTCGGGCGGCCATCAGGGGAAGCAGGCGGGCCACGAACACCTCGCCGACCCAGCGCCGTTCCGACGGACTGTCGTGCCCGCTGCCGCGCACCAGCCGCAGGCAGCAGAAGCTGGCGATGCCGTCTTCCACCGAGATCCCGGCGGGGGGAGGGGGCACCGCTTCGGTATCGACCGGGACGGCGCCGAAGGCGCTTTTCCAGGCGTCGAGGAAGCGCTCGAAGTACCCCACGGTACCGGCGCGCCAGACCTCGGCGATGTAGAAGTTCCAGGCACCCGCCGACTCGGTGATGAACCCCCACTCGAACTCGTGCACCGACAGCTCGCCCTGGGCCATGACGCCGATGCGCTGCACGTCGTCGCGGGCAGCAAATTCGGCAACGAGCGGACCCGCGCCTGCGGGCAGTCCCCGCACCAGCCGGTCGATGGCACCGGCAGGGGTGCTGAACAGCGGTGCCGGCTCCTCCCAGGGTGAGCGGGCGCGGCGCAGCAGGCGGTCGGTGGCGTTCACGCTGTACTGCGCCAGGATGCAGCGGTCCATGAAGGCCTTGCGGCCTTCCGGGGTGGAGATTTCCTGCACCACCTGATCGAAGGCCTCGTCGGCCCGCAGGGCGCCGGTCTCGCGCATGTGCAGCACGATGTCGAGCATGGAGCTGCGGGTGATGTGGTCGACTGCGTAGGCCAGGTCGCCGCCTTCATAGTCGGCCATGGCGGTCTGGATCCAGGCCATGAGCTCCGCGCCGTCCAGGCCCTGGGGAGCGCGGGGCATGTCGTTGAAGAGCGCGCGCATGACGCGCACCGTGTCCAGATCGGTGGCCATGTTCGGAGCAGAGGGTCAGGGCAGGAGCGCCGCTGCGGATTATCGGGCCGTCAGTTCACCAGCACCAATTTGCCTCGCACAGACCGTGAACCCATCACGGCATAGGCCTGTGGCAGTTCGCTCATGGGCAGGGTGCGGTCGATCACCGGCTTGATCCGGCCGGCCGCATACAGCCCGGCCAGGGTCTGCATCATGGCGGCGTTGGCCTGCGGCTCGCGCTTGGCGAAGTCGCCCCAGAACAC
This sequence comes from uncultured Hydrogenophaga sp., assembly GCF_958439165.1. Taxonomy (GTDB): domain Bacteria; phylum Pseudomonadota; class Gammaproteobacteria; order Burkholderiales; family Burkholderiaceae_C; genus Hydrogenophaga. Next base: position 52,308 of record NZ_OY288139.1, read on the forward strand.
GCCCACCAGGCTGGCGCCCTTGAGCAGCGCCAGGTTGAGCGGCAGGTTGGGAATGGGACCGCTGGCAAAACCCACCACCAGATAGCGGCCGCGCCAAGCGATGGAACGGAACACCGGTTCGGCAAAGGCGCCGCCCACCGGGTCGTACACCACATCCGGGCCCTTGCCGCCGGTGAGGCGCTTGATTTCCTCGCGCAGGCTGCCGTCCGGGGCATGCACGCTGTAGTTGATGGTCTCGTCGGCACCCAGTTCGCGG
>NZ_OY288140.1 GCF_958439165.1 uncultured Hydrogenophaga sp.
GATTTCGGCGCGGATCGGCTCACCGAGTGCCGACTTCACCTGCACCGGGCCCAGTGCCAGCGCAAAGGCGTCTCCCGGGTGGGCGAAAGTCAGGGCCAGGACGGCCGCAGCGGCCACAGCGTGAAGCCGTACCTTGCCTGTCAGACCTGTGCGAAATGGCGCACCGGGATCCGATGAATGGGGCAATGAACGGGGGTGGATGCGCACATGGACCTCGACAGGCAAAAAGCTGGAATTGACCATAGCATCAACGGATTACGGTGACAAGCTAACAATCCGCTTGAGTTTCCAAGGCCACCGTTCGTCACCAACTGCGTAGAAAATCACGTTGCTGTGACACAACGTATCGCCCCGCCGGAAGGCCGGCAGGGCGGGTGAGATCAGGCGTCGAGCAGGATGCGCAGCATGCGGCGCAGCGGCTCGGCAGCACCCCACAGCAGCTGGTCGCCGATGGTGAAGGCGCCGACATACTCGGGACCCATCGCGAGCTTGCGGATGCGGCCGACCGGAATGGTCATGGTGCCGGTCACGGCGACCGGGGTGAGGTCGCGCAGGGTCGCTTCACGGGTGTTGGGCACGACCTTCACCCATTCGTTGTCCGCGGCGATCATGGCTTCGATGTCGGCCACCGGCACATCCTTCTTCAGCTTGAACGTCAGTGCCTGCGAGTGGCAGCGCATGGCGCCCACGCGCACGCAGAAGCCGTCCACCGGCACCGCTGCGGTGCCGAAGCCTTCGCCCTGGCCCAGGATCTTGTTGGTTTCGGCCATGCCCTTCCACTCTTCCTTGGACATGCCGTTGCCCAGATCCTTGTCGATCCAGGGGATCAGCGAGCCGCCCAGGGGCACGCCGAAATTGGCCGTCTCGGCCGCCGACAGCGAACGCTGCTTGGCGATCACCTGACGGTCGATCTCCAGAATCGCGCTTTTGGGGTCGTCCAGCAGTGCCTTGACCTCGGCATTCAGGGTGCCGTACTGGGTCAGGAGTTCGCGCATGTGTTGCGCGCCGCCGCCGGAAGCAGCCTGGTAGGTCTGGGTGGACATCCATTCCACCAGGCCGGCCTTGTACAGGGCGCCCACGCCCATGAGCATGCAGCTCACGGTGCAGTTGCCGCCCACCCAGTTGCGGCCACCGCTGGCCAGCGACTTCTGGATGACCGGCATGTTGACCGGGTCCAGGATGATGACCGCGTCGTCCTTCATGCGCAGGGTGGAAGCGGCGTCGATCCAGTGGCCGGTCCAGCCGGCAGCGCGCAGCTTCGGGAACACCTCGGTGGTGTAGTCGCCGCCCTGGGCCGTGATGACGATGTCGCAGCGCTTGAGCGCCTCGATGTCGAAGGCGTCCTGGAGACGGGTTTCGTTGCGCGCCATGGCCGGGGCAGCGCCGCCGGCGTTGGAGGTCGAGAAGAACAGGGGTTCGATGAGATCGAAATCCTTCTCCGCCACCATGCGGTCCATCAGCACGGAGCCGACCATGCCCCGCCAACCCACAAGTCCAACCAGTTTCGTCATGACATTGCCCTTTGTGAAAAGTTGAGAAAACCTCTTCGATCCGCCCGGCTCGTCGTGCCGGGGGAGGGCGTGACGAACCGGAGCTGGATCAGCCCTTGGTAATGGTTTTGGTGATGGCCGTCACCACCGCGTCACCCATTTCACGGGTGCCGACTTTGGTGGTGCCTTCCGACCAGATGTCCACCGTGCGCAGCCCGGAGGCCAGCACGGAAGCCACCGCAGCCTCGATACGGGCAGCGGCGTCGGCCTGGTTGAGGGAGAAGCGGAGCATCATGGCAGCGGACAGGATTGTAGCCAGCGGGTTTGCAATACCCTTACCGGCAATGTCCGGCGCGCTGCCGTGGCTGGGCTCGTACAGACCCTGGTTCTTGGTGTTCAGCGAGGCCGACGGCAGCATGCCGATCGAGCCGGTGAGCATGGAAGCCTCGTCGGACAGGATGTCGCCGAACATGTTGCCGGTCACCACCACGTCGAACTTCTTGGGCGCGCGCACCAGCTGCATGGCGGCGTTGTCCACATACATGTGCTCCAGTTCCACGTCGGGGTACTGGGCATGGACCTCGGTGACCACGTCCTTCCAGAACTGGAAGGTTTCCAGCACGTTGGCCTTGTCGACGCTGGTGACCTTCCTGCTGCGCTTGCGGGCGGCCTGGAAGGCCACGTGGGCGATCCGCTCGATCTCCGGCTTGCTGTAGCGCATGGTGTCGAAGGCTTCCTCGGCGCCGGGGAAGTGGCCGTCGACCGCAGTGCGGCGGCCCCGGGGCTGGCCGAAATAGATGTCGCCGGTGAGCTCGCGGATGATGAGGATGTCCAGGCCGGCGATCACCTCGGGCTTCAGGCTGGAGGCACCCACCAGTTCCGGGTAGCAGATGGCCGGACGGAAGTTGGCGAACAGGCCCATGTGCTTGCGCAGGCCCAGGATGGCCTGTTCGGGGCGCAGCGGCCGGTCGAGCTTGTCGTACTTCCAGTCGCCCACGGCGCCGAAGAGCACGGCGTCCGACTGCATGGCCAGCTTCAGGGTCGATTCGGGCAGGGGATGGCCGTGGGCCTCGTAGGCGGCGCCGCCCACCAGGGCGGTTTCCATCTCGAACGGCAGGTCGAGGGCCTCGAGCACCTTGACCGCCTCGGCCACGATTTCGGTGCCGATGCCGTCACCCGGAAGAACTGCGATTTTCATGTTGCTGTGTGGTGGTGCCGGCTCACTGACCGACCATGGTGTGGGCCAGCCAGGGCTTGGTGGCCAGGCGCTGCGCCTCGTAGGCGGCGATCTTGTCCTTGTGCCGCAGGGTCAGGCCGATGTCGTCCAGCCCGTTGAGCAGGCAGTACTTGCGGAACGGCTGCACCTCGAACGGGATTTCCTCGCCCTGGGGCTTCACGACCACCTGGCGCTCCAGGTCGATGGTCAGCTCGTAGCCGGGAAATGCCGCCACCTCGTCGAACAGGCGGGCCACGGTGGCTTCGGGCAGCACGATGGGCAGCAGGCCGTTCTTGAAGCAGTTGTTGAAGAAGATGTCGGCAAAGCTGGGTGCAATCAGTGCCCGGAAACCGAACTGCTCGATCGCCCACGGGGCGTGCTCGCGGCTGGACCCGCAGCCGAAGTTCTGCCGCGCCAGCAGGACGGACGCGCCGGCATAACGGGGCTGGTTCAGCACGAAGTCGGGGTTGGGCTTGCGACCGGCCGGGTCCTGTCCCGGTTCGCCCTTGTCGAGGTAACGCCACTCGTCAAACAGGTTCGGGCCGAAGCCGGTCTTGCGGATCGACTTCAGGAACTGCTTGGGAATGATGGCGTCGGTGTCGACGTTGTCCCGGTCCATGGGGGCCACGAGCCCCTTGTGCAACTGAAAGGCTCTCATCACTTCTTGGCGGCGCCTTCCAGCACCTGCCCGCCCTTCTGGATGTCCTGGCCCAGGCCCTGGACGGTGTTGCAGCCAGCCAGCGCGACAACGGCGGCGGCGAGGATCAGGGTGGCGATCGATTTCATGGACTTTCCTTTCAGGCAAATTGACGGACGTCGACGAAGTGGCCATGCACGGCGGCTGCCGCGGCCATGGCGGGAGAAACCAGATGCGTGCGGCCGCCAGCACCCTGGCGTCCTTCGAAGTTGCGGTTGCTGGTGGAGGCGCAGCGCTCGCCGGGTTCCAGACGGTCGGCGTTCATGGCCAGGCACATGCTGCAGCCCGGTTCGCGCCATTCAAAGCCCGCGGCCTGGAAGATCTCGTGCAGGCCTTCCCGCTCGGCCTGGGCCTTCACCAGACCGGAGCCGGGCACCACCATGGCCAGCTTGACGTTGCGTGCCACCTTGCGGCCGAGCTTCTTGATCACGGCGGCGGCTTCGCGCATGTCCTCGATGCGGCTGTTGGTGCAGGAGCCGATGAACACCTTGTCGACAAAGATGTCGTCCAGGCGCTTGCCGGGTTCCAGTGCCATGTAGGTCAGGGCCCGCTCGATGGCGCCGCGTTTGACGGCGTCCTTTTCCTTGTCGGGGTCCGGCACCAGGCCGTCGATGCCCAGCACCATTTCGGGCGAGGTGCCCCAGGTCACCTGCGGCAGGATCTGCGTGGCATCGAGCTCGATCACGGTGTCGAACTTCGCGTCGGCGTCGGAGTGCAGCGTCTTCCAGTAGGCCACGGCATGGTCCCACTCGACGCCTGCCGGCGCCAACGGGCGACCCTTGACGTACTCGATGGTCTTGTCGTCCACGGCCACCAGGCCGGCGCGTGCACCGGCCTCGATGGCCATGTTGCACACGGTCATGCGGCCTTCGATGCTGAGCGAACGGATGGCCGAGCCACCGAACTCGATGGTGTAGCCGGTGCCGCCGGCGGTGCCGATGCGGCCGATGATGGCCAGCACCACGTCCTTGGCGGTGACGCCGCGGGACAGCTGACCGTCGACGCGGATCAGCATGTTCTTGGCCTTCTTGGCCAGCAGCGTCTGGGTGGCCAGCACATGCTCGACCTCGCTGGTGCCGATGCCGTGGGCCAGCGCGCCGAATGCGCCGTGGGTGCTGGTGTGGGAGTCACCGCAGACCACCGTCATGCCGGGCAGGGTGGCGCCGTTCTCCGGGCCGATCACATGCACGATGCCCTGGCGCTTGGACATGAACGGGAAGAAGGCAGCCGCACCGAACTCGGCGATGTTGCTGTCCAGCGTGGTGATCTGTTCCTTGCTGATCGGATCGGCGATGCCGTCGTAGCCATGTTCCCAGCCGGTGGTGGGGGTGTTGTGGTCGGCCGTGGCCACCACCGAACTCACCCGCCAGACCTTGCGACCGGTCTGACGCAGGCCTTCGAACGCCTGCGGGCTGGTCACTTCATGGACCAGGTGGCGGTCGATGTAGAGGACGGCGGTGCCGTCTTCTTCGGTATGGACGACGTGTTCGTCCCAGATCTTGTCGTAGAGCGTGCGTCCCATGGCTTTCTGGTGGGTGAGCTGCCGCATGGCGGAGCCGACGATTTTACGGGGTCTGACGCAACAACGCCCGCCTCACCCCAAGGTGCGGCGGGCGCCGTCACCGGCCTGGCGGCCGATGCTGGGTCACTTCAGGGCAGCGGCCACGTCACGGCGCGGCGACCCGGTGAACAGCTGGCGCGGACGGCCGATCTTGTACTCGGGGTCGCTGATCATCTCGTTGAGCTGGGCGATCCAGCCCACGGTGCGGGCCAGCGCGAAGATGCCGGTGAACAGGTTCACCGGGATGCCGATGGCGCGCTGCACGATGCCGGAGTAGAAGTCCACGTTCGGGTAGAGCTTGCGCGAGACGAAGTACTCGTCTTCCAGGGCAATCTTCTCGAGTTCCTTGGCCAGCTTGAACAAAGGATCGTTCTCGAGGCCGAGCTCCTTGAGCACCTCGTTGCAGGTTTCCTGCATGAGCTTGGCACGCGGGTCGTAGTTCTTGTAGACGCGGTGGCCGAAACCCATCAGCTTGACGCCGGAGTTCTTGTCCTTGACCTGGTTCATGAATTCGCCGACCTTGGCGATGCCGCCGCTGCGCTGGATGTCTTCCAGCATGTTCAGGCAGGCCTCGTTGGCGCCGCCGTGGGCCGGACCCCACAGGCAGGCCACGCCGGCGGCGATGGCGGCGAACGGGTTGGTGCCCGACGAACCGCACAGGCGCACGGTGGAAGTGGAGGCGTTCTGCTCGTGGTCGGCGTGCAGGATGAAGATGCGGTCCAGGGCGCGCTCGAGCACCGGGTTGACCTGGTATTCCTCGCAGGGGGTGCCGAACATCATGCGCAGGAAGTTGCCGGCGTAGCTCAGGTTGTTCTGCGGGTACATGTAGGGCTGCCCGATGCCGTACTTGTAGGACATGGCGACCAGGGTCGGCATCTTGGCGATCAGGCGGATCGCTGCAATGCGGCGGTGCTCGGGGTTATTGATGTCGGTGCTGTCGTGATAGAAGGCCGACAGCGCGCCGACCAGGCCGGTCAGCACGGCCATGGGGTGGGCGTCACGGCGGAAGCCGCGCAGGAAGAACTGCATCTGCTCGTTGACCATGGTGTGGTTGGTCACGAGCTTGTGGAAGTCGGTGCGTTCCTGCTGGTCAGGCAGCTCGCCGTTGAGCAGCAGGAAGCAGGTGTCCAGGTAGTCGCAGTGGGTGGCCAGCTGCTCGATGGGGTAGCCGCGGTACAGCAGCTCGCCCTTGTCGCCGTCGATGTAGGTGATGGCCGACTGGCACGACGCGGTGGAGAGGAAACCCGGGTCGTAGGTGAACATGCCCGTCTGTGCATACAGCTTCCGGATGTCGATCACGTCCGGACCGATGCTGCCGCCGTACACCGGCAGTTCGACGCTCGGGCTTCCGTTGGAGAACGACAGGGTGGCTTTGTTGTCGACGGGTTTCATTCGGTGTTTCCTCAGGTGGTCAATGAACGGTGGGCCCTGCTGCACGCAGCAAGCCGAGCAACCGGACGACATCGTCCTGGGCCAGCTGGCCCTCCGGTGTTCGGCGTCCGAGCAGCAGATCGAGCAGATCGTTGTCGGACAGGTCCATCAGCAGGCCCATCGCCTCGGCCTGACGCACCGTCAGGGTCGAAGCATGGCGGGCGAAAAAACGCTCGATGAACAGGTCGTTCTCGAGCAGTCCACGGCGGCACCGCCAGCGCAGCTTGCTCAGGGCGCGCTCGTCGAGCAGGACATCGTCGACGGAAGGGGTGCTGGTCATGGTGGAGCAGGGCATGTGTCCGGCCTCAGACCGAACGCATCACCATCATTTCCTTGATCTTGCCGATGGCCTTGGTCGGGTTCAGACCCTTCGGGCACACGTCGACGCAGTTCATGATGGTGTGGCAGCGGAAGAGGCGGTACGGGTCTTCCAGGTTGTCCAGGCGTTCAGCGGTGCCCTGGTCGCGGCTGTCGGCGATGAACCGGTAGGCCTGCAGCAGGCCGGCGGGGCCGACGAACTTGTCCGGGTTCCACCAGAAGCTCGGGCAGCTGGTGGAGCAGCTGGCGCACAGGATGCACTCGTACAGGCCGTTGAGCTCTTCGCGCTCTTCGGGGGACTGCAGGCGCTCCTTCTCGGGCGGCGTGGTGTCGTTGATCAGGTACGGCTTGATGCTGTTGTACTGCTTGAAGAACAGCGTCATGTCGACGATCAGGTCGCGCACCACCGGCAGGCCGGGCAGGGGCTTGAGCGTGATCACGCCGGGCAGCGTGTTCATGTTGGTCAGGCAGGCCAGGCCGTTCTTGCCGTTGATGTTCATGGCGTCCGAGCCGCACACGCCTTCGCGGCACGAGCGGCGGAACGAGATCGACGGATCCAGTGCCTTGAGCTTCATCAGGGCGTCGAGCAGCATGCGCTCGTTGCCGTCGAGCTCGACCTCGATGGTCTGCATGTAAGGCTTGGCGTCCTTCTCGGGGTCGTAGCGGTAGATCTTGAAGGTGCGTTTCATGTCGTTGCTCCGGTACGTGATCAGAAGGTGCGGACCTTGGGCGGGACCGATTCCACGGTCAGCGGCTTCAGGTTGACGGCCTTGTAGGTCAGGCTGTTGTCGGCGCTGTGCCACAGGGTGTGCTTCATCCACTCGGCGTCGTTCCGGCCGAGCGGGAACTGCGCGTCGTCGGCAGGGCGCTCGTAGTCGTACACCGTGTGGGCGCCACGGCATTCCTTGCGGGCAGCCGCGGAGGTCATGGTGGCCTGTGCGGCCTCGATCAGGTTCTCGACTTCCAGGGCCTCGATGCGCGCGGTGTTGAACACCTTGGACTTGTCCTTCAGACCGATGCTGTCCACACGGCTGCGGATGGCGTTGATCTTGCTCACGCCCTCGTCCATGCTGGCCTGGGTGCGGAACACGCCGGCGTGCTGCTGCATGGTGGCGCGGATGTCGTTGGCGACGTCCTGGGCGTACTCGCCGTCGGTGGTCGAGTCCAGACGGGCCAGGCGGGCCAGGGTGCGGTCCGCACCGTCGGCCGGCACCGGCTTGTGGGTCTTGTTCTTGTCGTTGAACTGGACGATGTGGTTGCCGGCAGCGCGGCCGAACACCAGCAGGTCGAGCAGCGAGTTGGTGCCCAGGCGGTTGGCGCCGTGCACGCTGACGCAGGAACACTCACCCACCGCGTAGAGGCCGTTGACCGGCTTCTGGCCGCCCTGGCCGTCGGGCACCACCACCTGGCCGTTGATGTTGGTCGGGATGCCGCCCATCTGGTAGTGGATGGTGGGCACGACCGGGATCGGCTCGCGGGTGATGTCGACGTTGGCGAAGTTCACGCCGATCTCGTAGACCGAGGGCAGGCGCTTGTGGATGGTCTCGGCGCTCAGGTAGCTGAAGTTCAGCAGCACATGGTCCTTGTTGGGACCGCAGCCACGGCCTTCCTTGATCTCCTGGTCCATGCAGCGCGAGACGAAATCGCGCGGTGCGAGGTCCTTGAGGGTCGGGGCGTAGCGCTCCATGAAGCGTTCGCCTTCGGAGTTGACCAGGAAGGCGCCTTCACCGCGGCAGCCTTCGGTCAGCAGCACGCCGGCACCGGCCACGCCGGTGGGGTGGAACTGCCAGAACTCCATGTCTTCCAGCGGGATGCCGGCGCGTGCCGCCATGCCCAGGCCGTCGCCGGTGTTGATGAAGGCATTGGTGGAGGCGGCGTAGATGCGGCCTGCGCCGCCGGTGGCCAGCAGGGTGGTCTTCGCTTCGAGCATGTAGACCTCGCCGGTCTCCATCTCGAGGGCGGTCACGCCGACCACGTCGCCTTCGGCGTCGCGCACCAGATCCAGGGCCATCCATTCCACGAAGAAGGTGGTGCGGGCTGCCACGTTCTGCTGGTACAGGGTGTGCAGCATGGCGTGACCGGTGCGGTCGGCCGCAGCGCAGGCGCGCGGAACGGCCTTTTCGCCGTAGTTCGCGGTGTGGCCGCCGAACGGGCGCTGGTAGATGGTGCCGTCGGGGTTGCGGTCGAACGGCATGCCGAAGTGTTCGAGCTCGTAAACCACCTTCGGTGCTTCACGGCACATGAACTCGATGGCGTCCTGGTCGCCCAGCCAGTCGGAGCCCTTGATCGTGTCGTAGAAGTGGTAGTGCCAGTTGTCCTCGCTCATGTTGCCGAGGCTGGCGCCGATGCCGCCCTGAGCGGCCACGGTGTGCGAGCGCGTCGGGAAGACCTTGGACAGCACGGCGACTTTGAGGCCTGCGCGGGCCAGCTGCAGCGAGGCACGCATGCCGGAGCCACCGGCGCCGACGATGACGACGTCAAACTGACGCTTGGGAAGGGAGGCGGTAGCAGTCATGGGGTCAGATTCTCCAGAGAACTTGAACGGCCCAGCCCAGGCAGGACAGGAGCCAGACCATGGTGAACACATGCAGGACCAGTCGCACGGCGGCCGGTTTCACGTAGTCCATCCAGATGTCGCGGATGCCGACCCACACGTGGTAGGTCAGTGCCAGGAACATGGCAAAGGTCAATGCCTTCATCCACTGCGGAGCGAAGATGCTCGCCCATCCTTCATAACCGAGTGGGCCGCTGGTGAACACGACCTGCAGCAGGACGATGAGGGTGAACAGGGCCATCAGGCCGGCGGTGATGCGTTGGGCCAGCCAGTCGCGCAGGCCGTAGTGGGCGCCGGTGACGACGCGTTTGGAACCGTAGTTGACAGACATGTGCGGGAATCCTTGGAATGACCGGGATGACGCCGGGTATCAGTAAAGGCCGAAGAGCTTGGCGCCCAGTGCAATGGTCAGCCCGATGCTGAGCACCAGGGTGGCCACGGCGGACGATTTGCCGAACTCCTTGGTCACGGCATGACGCGCATCCATGTAGAGGTGGCGCACGCCGGCGATCAGGTGATGCAGGTAGGCCCAGATGATGGCCAGCACCACCAGCTTGAACAGCCAGCCGGGCACGAATCCGACGCCCGAGCTGAAGGCGCTGGAGAACCGCTCGTAGGAGATCTCCGAAGACACCGAGGTATCGAACAGCCACACGATGAGGGGCAGCAGGACAAACATCAGGCCGCCGCTGGCGCGGTGCAGGATGGAGACCCAGCCGGCTGCCGGCAGGCGGTAGGTCGTGAGGTCCTTGAAGGCGTTGATGTTGCGGAACTGGGGCCGCTGGCGAGACAGCTCGGGCATGGTGAGGGGCTTTCTTCCGTGGGGCGGGGAGGGACAGGCGCTGGGTGAGCGGTTGTGGGTGTCAGGCGGCTGTAACCGGTTGGTAACTCAGGCCCGGCAGCCGCAAATTCTATTGCAACGCACCATGACAAAAACTGACGTCACCGCTGTGACGGGGCTATCAAGGTCATTGTCAGGAAGCATCGGTGTGCTCAGCTCAGTTCGTTGCGGTAATGGCGGCTGTCGGTGCGGTAAAGGCCCCTGCGCAGCTCCATTGGCGCGTCGTTGTAGGTGTAGGCGGTCCGTTCGACGCTGAGCAGGGGGCTGCCCGGTGCAACGGCGAGCAGGGCAGCGGCGTCGGCTTCGGCGCCCACCGCCTTGAGTTTTTCGACCGCACGCACCATGCGCACCCCGAATTCGGCCTCGAACAGGGCGTACATGGGTCCGCGGTAGTCGGACAGGGTCTCCACGGTGAGGCCCTTGAAGGGCCCGCCGGGCAGCCAGATGTCCTCGAGGATGGTCGGCGATCCGCTGAAGGAGAGCACCCGGCGCGCCTGCAGCACCGCGTCGCCGGTGCGCAGGTTCAAGGCCCGGGCCACCTCGGCCGGCGCCCGCAGGCGGCGGCATTCGATGATCCGGCGCTCGGCCGGGCCCTGCTCGTCCAGCGAGCCGCCGTCGGGCAGCAGGCGCAGGAACCGGTACTGGATGTGCTGTTCGGCGTGGGTGGCCACGAAGGTGCCCTTGCCCTGGCGGCGCACCAGCAGGTTGTCGGTGGCCAGTTCGTCGATGGCCTTGCGCACCGTGCCCTGGCTGACCCGGTAACGGGCGGCCAGTTCCAGTTCGCTGGGGATCATGTCGCCGGGTTTCCACTCGCCGGCCTGCAGGCTGCGCAGGATCAGCGACTTGATCTGCTGGTAAAGCGGGCTGAAGGCCGGGGCGGCTTCGGCGGGCGCTCCAGCGCCCGGTACGACGGCGTCCGCGCCCGCGAGGGCGGCGTCGGCAGGGGGCTGGGTGGTGGGCATGGGGAGGAGGGCCGTCGGTGTTCCGGATGCCCTCAATCATATCTTATATAAGACATAAGACAAATTGACGTATCAGGGTTTGCGAGGGTACACTCGGGCCCTCTCACAACCGCCCTTTTCCTGGAGTTTTCACATGAGCAAGAAGCCTGTTCGCGTCGCCGTCACCGGTGCCGCCGGCCAGATCGGTTACGCCCTGCTGTTCCGCATCGCCTCGGGCGAAATGCTGGGCAAGGATCAGCCCGTGATCCTGCAACTGCTGGAAATTCCGGACGAGAAGGCTCAGAACGCTCTGAAGGGCGTGATCATGGAGCTCGAGGACTGCGCCTTCCCGCTGCTGGCCGGCATCGAGGCCCACAGCGACCCCATGACCGCCTTCAAGGACACCGATTACGCCCTGCTGGTCGGTGCCCGTCCCCGCGGCCCCGGCATGGAGCGTGCCGACCTGCTGGCCGCCAACGCCCAGATCTTCACCGCCCAGGGCAAGGCCCTGAACGCCGTGGCCTCGCGCAACGTGCGCGTGCTGGTGGTGGGCAACCCGGCCAACACCAACGCCTACATCGCCATGAAGAGCGCGCCCGACCTGCCGCGCAAGAACTTCACCGCCATGCTGCGCCTGGACCACAACCGCGCTGCCAGCCAGATCGCCACCAAGATGGGCATCGCCGTGGGCGACATCGAGAAGCTGGCCGTCTGGGGCAACCACTCGCCGACCATGTACGCCGACTACCGCTTCGCCACCGTGAACGGCAAGGGCGTCAAGGACGCCATCAACGACCACGCCTGGAACAAGGACGTGTTCCTGCCCACCGTGGGCAAGCGCGGCGCCGCCATCATTGCCGCCCGTGGCCTGTCGTCGGCTGCCTCGGCCGCCAACGCCGCCATCGACCACATGCGCGACTGGGCCCTGGGCACCAGCGGCAAGTGGGTCACCATGGGCGTGCCGTCCAACGGCGAATACGGCATCCCCAAGGACGTCATGTTCGGCTACCCGGTCACCTGTGAGGGCGGTGAATACAAGATCGTCGAAGGCCTGCCCATCGACGCCTTCTCGCAGGAATGCATCGACAAGACCCTGGCCGAGCTCCAGGGCGAGCAGGACGGCGTCAAGCACCTGCTGTAACCGCTTGGTAACTCCGGTGAGCGCCAACCCCGCCAGCATCCTTCTGGGCGCCCAGGCGGGGGCGTTTGCGCTGCCGGTGTGCGACCACTACAGCGGCGTCGAGGCCCGCATGCGCAAGAGCCTGCAGCTGCAGGCCGAGCTGCAGGCGGAGTTCGGCGCCTGCGTGGTGGACATCACGCTGGACTGCGAAGACGGCGCCCCGGTGGGCGGTGAGGCAGAACATGCCGTCCTGGTCACCGAACTCGCGCTGTCGGCCGCGCCCGAAGCCCGCGTGGCCGTGCGGGTGCATCCGGTGGACCACCCGGCCTTCGAGGCCGACGTGGCTGCCATCGTCGGCCGAGCCGGGCACCGCCTGTGCCATGTCATGGTGCCCAAGGTCGAGACCGTTGCCGACGTGCAGCGGGCGGCAGACGCGCTGGATGCCGCCGGCGCCCCCGGTCTCATGCTGCATGCGCTCATCGAGTCACCGGCCGCCGTCCACCGCGCCTTCGACATCGCCGCCCATCCGCGCCTCCAGAGCCTCAGCTTCGGCCTGATGGACTTCGTGTCCGCGCATGGCGGGGCCATCCCGTCCGACGGCATGGGGGTGCAGGGCCAGTTCAGCCACCCGCTGGTGCTGCGCGCCAAGCTCGCCATCGCCAGTGCCTGCCATGCCCATGGCAAGGTGCCGTCGCACTGCGTGGTCACCGAGTTCCGCGACACCGCTGCCTTGCAGGCTGCCGCCCGCCGCGCTGCGCGCGAGCTGGGTTACACCCGCATGTGGAGCATCCACCCCGACCAGATCCGTCCCATCCTGGCCGCCTTCGCGCCGGCCGACGACGAGATCGATCAGGCCGCCACCGTCATCGACCGCGCCGCTGCTGCCCAGTGGGCACCGGTTCAGGTGGACGGCCGGCTGCACGACCGCGCCAGCTACCGCTATTACTGGCAGCTGCTGGAGCGAGCCCACCGCACCGGTCGGACCCTTCCCGACGCGGTGCGCCCCCTGTTGGCCACCCACTGATTCCCTGTCTTTTTCTGGAGAACGCCATGTCCGACTTCCTCGCCGTTTACCGAGCCCATGCCGCCGAGCGCGCCGCCCTGGGCATTCCGCCGCTGCCGCTGGATGCCAAGCAGGTGGCTGCGCTGATCGAGCTGATCAAGAGCCCGCCGGCCGGCGAAGACGCCTTCCTGCTGGACCTCCTGACCCACCGCGTGCCTCCCGGCGTGGACGATGCCGCCAAGGTCAAGGCCAGCTTCCTGGCGGCCGTGGCCCACGGCGACCTGAAGGTGGCCCTGATCTCCAAGGCCAAGGCCACCGAACTGCTCGGCACCATGGTGGGCGGCTACAACGTTCACCCGCTGATCGAGCTGCTGGACGACGCCGAGGTGGCAGCAGTCGCCGCCGAAGGCCTGAAGAAGACGCTGCTGATGTTCGACTTCTTCAACGATGTGGCCGAGAAGGCCCGTGCCGGCAACGCCAAGGCACAGGAAGTCATGAAGAGCTGGGCCGATGCCGAGTGGTTCACCACCCGCCCCGAAGTGCCCAAGTCCATCACCGTGACCGTGTTCAAGGTGCCCGGCGAGACCAACACCGACGACCTCTCGCCGGCACCCGACGCCTGGAGCCGCCCGGACATCCCGCTGCACTACCTGGCCATGCTGAAGAACACCCGTCCTGACGCGGCCTTCAAGCCGGAGGAAGACGGCAAGCGCGGCCCGATGCAGTTCATCGAGGACCTCAAGAAGAAGGGCCATCTGGTGGCCTACGTGGGTGATGTGGTCGGCACCGGCTCCAGCCGCAAGTCGGCCACCAACTCGGTGATCTGGGCCACCGGCCAGGACATCCCCTTCGTGCCGAACAAGCGCTTCGGCGGCGTGACCCTGGGCGGCAAGATCGCTCCCATCTTCTTCAACACCCAGGAAGACTCGGGTTCGCTGCCGATCGAGGTCGATGTGGGCCAGCTGGAGATGGGCGACGTGATCGACGTGCTGCCCTACGACGGCAAGATCGTCCGCAACGGCCAGACCGTCACCGAATTCCAGCTCAAGAGCGATGTGCTGTTCGACGAAGTGCGCGCCGGCGGCCGCATCAACCTGATCATCGGCCGCTCGCTCACTGCCAAGGCCCGCGAGTTCCTCGGTCTGCCGGCCTCCACCGTGTTCCGCCTGCCGTCGGCCCCCAAGGCCACCAACGCCGGCTTCACCCTGGCCCAGAAGATGGTGGGCCGCGCCGTGGGCCTGCCGGAAGGTCAGGGCGTGCGCCCGGGCACCTACTGCGAGCCCAAGATGACCACCGTGGGCAGCCAGGACACCACCGGCCCCATGACCCGCGACGAACTGAAGGACCTGGCCTGCCTGGGCTTCAGCGCCGATCTGGTGATGCAGAGCTTCTGCCACACCGCCGCCTACCCCAAGCCGGTGGACGTCAAGACCCACCGCGAGCTGCCGGCCTTCATCAGCAACCGTGGCGGCGTGGCCCTGCGCCCGGGTGACGGCGTGATCCACAGCTGGCTCAACCGCCTGCTGCTGCCCGACACCGTGGGCACCGGCGGTGACTCGCACACCCGCTTCCCCATCGGCATCAGCTTCCCGGCCGGCTCCGGTCTGGTGGCCTTCGGCGCCGCCACCGGCGTGATGCCGCTGGACATGCCCGAGTCGGTGCTGGTGCGCTTCAAGGGCCAGATGCAGCCGGGCGTGACCCTGCGCGACCTGGTGCACGCCATTCCGCTGTACGCCATCAAGGCCGGTCTGCTGACCGTGGCCAAGGCCGGCAAGAAGAACATCTTCAGCGGCCGCATCCTGGAAATTGAAGGTCTGCCCGACCTGAAGGTGGAGCAGGCCTTCGAGCTGTCCGACGCGTCTGCCGAGCGTTCCGCCGCCGGCTGCACCATCAAGCTCAACCCGGAGCCGATCAAGGAATACCTCACCAGCAACATCGTGCTGATGAAGAACATGATCGCCGACGGCTACCAGGACAAGCGCACCCTGGAGCGCCGTATCCGCAAGGTGGAAGAGTGGCTGGCCAAGCCCGACCTGCTGGAAGCCGACAAGGACGCCGAGTACGCCGCCGTCATCGAGATCGACCTGAACGAGCTCAAGGAGCCGGTGCTGTGCTGCCCGAACGATCCGGACGATGCCAAGGTCCTGTCCGAGGTGGCCGGCACCAAGATCGACGAAGCTTTCATCGGCTCGTGCATGACCAACATCGGCCACTTCCGCGCTGCAGCCAAGCTGCTGGGCGGCCAGCGCGACATCCCGGTCAAGCTGTGGGTGGCACCGCCGACCAAGATGGACGAGAGCGAGCTGATCAAGGAAGGCCATTACGCCAACTTCGGCGCCGCCGGTGCCCGCACCGAAATGCCGGGCTGCAGCCTGTGCATGGGCAACCAGGCCCAGGTGCGCGAAGGTGCCACCGTGGTGTCCACCAGCACCCGCAACTTCCCCAACCGCCTGGGCAAGAACACCAACGTGTTCCTGGCTTCTGCCGAGCTGGCGGCGATTGCCTCCAAGCTGGGCAAGCTGCCCACCGTGGCCGAGTACCAGGACGCCATGGGCATCATCAACAAGGATGCCGCCAGCGTCTACAAGTACATGAACTTCGACCAGATCGAGGAGTACGCCGAGACCGCCAAGGGCGTGTCGGTCTGATCCTTCGCCGACCTGAAGCAAAAACCCCCGGTGCCGCGAGGCCCGGGGGTTTTTTACGCGACGTCGACGCTGTCAGCCTGCGCCGCTCCGTTGGCAACGGGAGTCCGGGCCAGGTAATTCCAGACGGAACGCAAGGCGCTGGAGCCGGCAGACACCGTGCTTCCGACAGTGCTCTTCAGCAGGCTGGCGAGCGGCGTCATGAACAGCTCCAAGGCCGGCGCCGCCAGCCCGCGGCCAAGGACCCAGCTGGTGATGAGAGCCGGCCCCAGTGCCGCCATCTCTCCGTAGGCTTGCGCATCGGTGGTCGGATAGGTTTCAGGCTCGGTCCCGGTGGCGTTTGTGCCGGCAGCTGTATTGGCCGGTCCATATTGGGCGATTGTGTTCAGGACGTGGACCAGTGCGGAAGCGTAAGCCATCAGCCCGGCCACGTTGGCCGCAGTCCGGGACAGCACCCGCTGGATTTTTGCGCCGTCGGCCTGAAAGACACCGCCAGCGTTCCTGGTGGCCACCATGTCCAGGTAGTTCGTCGCAATCGCCCCACCCAATGTGTAGGGCTTGTCCGCCTTGTTCAGCTTCACCCGGACCTCCTTCAGGAGCCGTTCACGTTCCGCTCCGGGCAGCAGGTCCAGCTGGGTACGGAGGGTGTTGACCGTGTCCTGGTCCGATACGCCTGTCAGCCGCAGAGCCTCTGAAATCGTCTTTTCAATCTCGTTGATGTCAGGCTGCCCGTCAGGCGCCGAAGCCGATTCCCTCAGGCTTGCCTTCAGAGCGTTCTTCAGCAAGCCGAGCTGATGCCGGGTGACCTTGTGAATGCTCCTGTTGAGTTGGTTCAACCGGATGGAAGCTCGCAGAGGGGCATCTCCCGTCCCCTGGAGGGCTGCGCGGGCGGCGTTCTGTACTCCCACCGTGCCGACACCCGCGATTGCGCCTCCCGCGACCGACATCAACAGTTCCAGGACGGTGGCGATGTCCTTGTTGGCAGAGGCCTCGAGCACCGAAGACCGGACCCACAGTCCGGCAGGGTTGGTCAGCATGTAGACGGCCGAGAACACATAGAACGGCAGCTCGTTGCTGGCGAATCCCCGGGCTCCAGCCTTGAGCATGGTCATCGCTCTGTCCCAGATGGCTGGCATGGGGTCGTTCTTGCTGTCCCACCCTTCGAAGTAGGGTGCCAGGCTTTCACGGGCCATGGTTTCGGCTTTCTTCATGCCGTCTTCGTCGTTGCGGAACCAGCTGTCCAGGTGAACCGCCAGCGAGGTGACGAAGTTGGTGTAGTTCTTCGTGTCCTTGTCGCTGCGCATGCCCATCTTTGCGCGCAGTGCGCCCACGATCGGCTCCATCCCGATGTGCAGCATTCCGGCCACCGTGGCAAACGCCATGGCGCTGCCCACCGGGTTGCCCGAGACAGTCAGTGCAAACTGGGCGGCTCGGCCCATCATGAACGAGCCTGCATAGGCCACTGCTCCGGGCCATGAAGCCCGCAGGGCGTCGTAGCTGAAGGAGCCGATGGGAGCCGGTATGGCTGACTTGGGCAGATCGGCCGTGGCAGCATCCAGATCGACCTGAACCGAGGTGAGCGCTGGCTGGCCGGCTGGGGTGGTGTCCGACTTGCCGGCGGAGCTCCTTGAGCTCGATGAGCCCTCGCTGTCGATCGTTTCACTCCCGGATTCGATCTGTTGCGTTGACGCCGGGTAGGTGGAGGCCTTCGGTTTTTTCCTGGGGTCGGCAACAGGGAACAGCTCGCTGAGCGTTTCGCTTCCCGAGGCATCGTTGGACCGGATACCCCGGAACACACCTGCGGTGTTGCTGTGGGAGCTTCTCGAGCTCGATGTGTCCTCGCTGTCGTTGCCCCTCAACTGCGTCGGCACCTGCCGGACCTTGTCGAGGCGGCGTGAGTGGTTTTTGGGTGGACTCTTCGAGCCCTCGGGTCCTCTGGACCTGCTTTCGCCCTTGGGGGGCTGGTTGCCGTCATCGACCAGGCTGCTGCTGGACGATCTGCTGGACACGGTGGTGGAGCTGCGTGAAATGCTCATGGCTCGCCCCTTGTTCAGACGACCATGGGGCTGGCTGCCGACGCTTCGTCCGCCGTCATGAAACGGGCAAACGGGGTCTCCACCTGCAGTGGCTTGAGCAGCTCGCCGCGCCACGGTTCGATCTGGGCCAGCAATCGCTCGATCAGCGCCTTGAGCGCGTCTTCCTGCAGTTCAGCCACCGCCGGCAGCCGGGTGCACAGCAGCACCTGTCCGGTGACCGGGTCGAAGCCGAATCGCAGGTCCGGGTTGTTCCAGCCGGTGAGCTGCACCAGCAGCAATTGCTCGTACACCGGCCGGGCGTGTTCGTCGTCGACACGGCCCAGGTACGTCAGCAGGACGGCGTCGCGGCCTTCGGGCGGGTACAGCAGCTCGAAGGTTTCGCCCTGGATGGTGGTCGGACGGCTCTCTCCGAGCGCATCGATGTCATCGGCTGCGAGCGATTGGCTCACATGGCGGCACAGGGACTGGAAGGCCAGCAGGTTCATGTTTCGTCTCCTTGCAAAAAGCTGTCGTGTGAATTTGGTGATCCTTTCGTAACGAGTGCTCGTGGGCCGGTTCCTGAGTTCCTGTAACTCGTGCCGATCTCCAGCCCGCTGGTCCGCTCGGACATGGCTTGAGCCATCGGCCGAAGCGCGGCATGATGGTTTCGTCACATCCAGGGGGTCATATGCGCAAACCTGCCGTTTACAGCCCGTCGCGCCGTCCGTCGGCAGCGCCGGCTGTGGCAGTTGCGTCTCCCGGGACTCCCCCAGCCGAGCCGGCACCGGCATCCCGGTCGGCATGGCGCGAACGCCTGGCATCGCCTCGCGCAGGCTGGCTGCTCTCGGCAGGCCTGATGGCGGTGCTGGCCGGTGTGCTGGTCTGGCAGGCGAGCCGCCCGGCGCCGCTGCAGCTGACCCAGAAAACCATCGACGAAGCCGTGCTGCGCTCCCTGTCCACCCAGGTGCTGCCTTCGCCGGCAGCACGGGCCGCCGAGGTCATCCGGCCCGCCGTGGTCCGGGTGCAGTCCTACAGCGAACCCCAGGGAGGGGACGACGACGAGGACGGCGTCGGCACCGGCGTGGTCATCGTGGACAAGGGCGTCATCCTGACCAATCTGCATGTGGTGGCCGGCGCCCGGCGCATCCGTCTGACGTTTGCCGACGGCTCCCATTCGGCGGCCAGCATCGTCGGTGCCCAACCCGAGAACGATCTGGCCGTGCTGCAGGCCCACACCATCCCGGACGATCTGGTGGCCGCCACCATGCGCTCCACCCACGACCTGCTCCCCGGTGAGGAGGTGGTGGCCGTGGGATTCCCGTTCGGCATCGGGCCTTCGGTGTCGGCCGGCGTGGTGTCCGGACTGGGGCGATCCTTCAAGGCGCCGGACGGCGAGAACGAGGTGCGCAACCTCATCCAGTTCGATGCGGCAGCCAACCCCGGCAATTCCGGCGGGCCGCTGGTGACCATGAGCGGCGAGGTGGTCGGCATCGTCACCGGCATCCTCAACCCGACCCAGCAGCGCACCTTCGTCGGCATCGGCTTTGCCGTGCCGATCGAGAGCGCGGCATCGGCAGCCGGCCTGCCGCCTTTCTGAACCCTCGGCTTTCACAGGAGCAACCCATGACCCAGGATCCCGCGACCGACACCGCCCAGCTGATGGAGCAGATCCTGTACGAGGTCAAAAGAGTGGTGGTGGGCCAGGACCGTTTTCTGGAGCGGGTGATGGTGGCCATGCTGGCCCAGGGGCACCTGCTGGTCGAGGGCGTGCCCGGCCTGGCCAAGACGCTCACCGTCAAGACGCTGGCCGATGTGGTGCAGGGGCGCTTCAAGCGCATCCAGTTCACGCCCGATCTGGTGCCGGCCGACCTGGTGGGCACCCGCATCTACAACCAGAAGACCGGTGACTTCAGCACCGCGCTCGGGCCGGTGTTTGCCAACCTCCTGCTGGCCGACGAGATCAACCGCGCACCGGCCAAAGTGCAGAGCGCGCTGCTGGAGGTGATGCAGGAGCGCCAGGTGACGATTGCCGGCGAGACCCACCGCGTGCCGAACCCGTTCCTGGTGATGGCCACGCAGAACCCGATCGAGACCGAGGGCACCTACCCGCTGCCCGAGGCGCAGGTCGACCGCTTCATGATGAAGGTGGTGGTGGACTACCCGACCGACGAGGAGGAGTACGTCATCGTCGAGCGCGTCACCGGCCCGGCCATCCAGGTGCGCACCGTGGCCGACACCGACCAGCTCGCGGCCCTGCAGGCGCGTTGCCGGCAGGTGTATGTGGACCCCTCGCTGGTGCAGCACGCGGTGAAGCTGGTGTCGGCCACCCGGCAGCCGGAGCGCCACGGCATCAAGGACATGGCCCGATTCATCACGTTCGGCGCCAGTCCGCGCGCCACCATCGGCCTGGTGGAAGGGGCCAGGGCGCTGGCCATGCTGCGCGGAAGGAGCTATGCGCTGCCGGAAGACATGACCGATCTGGTGCCCGACGTGCTGCGCCACCGGGTGGTGCTGTCCTACGAAGGGTTGTCGGAGGGGCTGAGCAGTGACGCGCTGATCGACCGCATCATGAAGCATGTGCCGCCACCGGCCCGTCCGCTGGCGCCCGAGCAGCGCGCTGCCTGAAGGCCCCGACCATGTGGCCACGCTGGTTGTCCCGACGTTCCGCTGCCGACGAACGTCCGGCTGCGGTCCCCCCGGCCCAGGCCGCGGAGACGGCCCGTGCCGAGGCCCTGGTGCGGCGGCTCGAATGGACCGTGCTGCGCCGGCTCGACGGCCTGCTGCAGGGTGATCACCGCACCCTCATGCGCGGTGCCGGGCTGGACCTCACCGACCTGCGCGAATACCAGCTCCACGACGATGTGCGCCACATCGACTGGAACGTCACCGCCCGGCTGCAGCAGCCGCATGTGCGCGTGTTCACCGAGGACCGCGAGATGGCGGCCTGGTTCCTGATGGACCTCAGCCCCTCGGTGGACTTCGGCTCCGGCGAGCGCCGCAAGAGCGAGGTGGCGCTGTCTTTCGTCACGGTGCTGGGCCGGCTGATCGGGCGCCATGGCAACCGCGTCGGCGCGGTGCTGTTCGGTGCCGGTGGCCCGGGGGGTGTGGATGCTGTCATGCCGGCGCGTGGCGGGCGCAGCCACCTGCTGCAGATCGTGCAGAAGGTGCTGTCCGCCGTGGCCAGCCCATCGCGCGATGCGGCTGGCGGTACCCAGCTGGCCGAACTCCTGCGGGTGGCCGGCCACGTGATCCGGCAGCGCTGCACCGTGTTCGTGGTGTCGGACTTCATCAGCGAGCCCGGCTGGGAGGCCGGCCTGGGTGCACTGGCCCGCCGGCACGATGTGGTGGCGGTGCGCCTGTTCGATCCGCTGGAGATCGATCTGCCCGACGCCGGCCTGCTGCCGGTGCGCGACGCCGAGACCGGCGAGCAGCTCTGGATCGACACCAGCGACCGGGGTTTCCGCCAGCGCTTTGCCCGCATCGCGGCACAGCGCGAAGCCCAGCTGCGGGAGAGCCTGGCGCGCTGTGGCGTGAACACGCTGGAGCTCTCGACCGACGACGACCTGGCCGAGGCCGTCACCCGTTTTCTGGATCTGCGTCGTCAGCGGACGCGGCACCGCGCCGGCCGAGTTCCTTCGGCCCAAGGAGTCCCGGCATGAGCACCGACGCCCTCAACCTCGTCCCGGCCCAGCTGGCGGCCTGGTTCCAGCAGATGCCGGTCAGCTTCCTGTGGCCCCAGATGCTGTGGCTGTTGCTGGCCTTGCCGCTGCTGGTGCTGCTGTACCTGTGGCTGATGTCGCGGCGGCGCAAGAGCGCGGTGCGGCTGGCCAGCCTGAGCATCGTGCGCGAGGCGGTCGGGCGGGGTCCGGGCTGGCGCCGCCACCTGCCGCCGGTGCTGTTGCTGCTGGCAGTGGCTGCCAGCCTGCTGGCCGCTTCGCGCCCGGTGGCCACGCTGCGCCTGCCGTCCACCCAGCAGACCATCATCCTGGCCATGGACGTGTCGGGCAGCATGCGGGCCGAAGATGTGAAGCCCAACCGCCTGGTGGCCTCGCAGGACGCGGCCAAGGCCTTCCTGACCAGCCTGCCGCGCCATGTGAAGGTGGGCATCGTGGCCTTTGCCGGCTCGGCCCAGGTGGTGCAGCCGCCCACCCTCAGCCGCGACGATCTGGTGGCCGCCATCGACCGCTTCCAGCTCCAGCGGGCCACCGCCATCGGCAGCGCCATCGTGGTGTCGCTGGCCGAAATATTCCCGGACCAGAACATCAGCCTGGGTGACATCACCTACCAGCGCAACACCGATCCGTTTGCGCCCAAGGGCCGGGCCATCGACCGGCCGGCCGCCCAGGACAAACCCTTCACGCCGGTGCCGCCGGGCTCGTATGGCTCGGCCGCCATCATCCTGCTCACCGACGGACAGCGCACCACCGGTGTGGACACGGCCGAGGCCGCGCAGATGGCAGCCGACCGAGGCGTCAGGGTCTATACCGTGGGTGTGGGTACGGTCGATGGCGAGGTGATCGGCTTCGAGGGCTGGTCGATGCGGGTCCGGCTGGACGAGGACAGCCTCAAGCAGGTGGCCCGCGCCACCCAGGCCGAGTATTTCCATGCCGGCACCGCGGACAACCTCAAACAGGTCTACGAATCGCTGGGCGCCCGCCTGACGGTGGAGAAGAAGGAGACCGAGGTCTCCGGCCTGCTGGCGCTGGCCAGTGCGGTGCTGGCCCTGCTGGCGGCCGGCCTGTCTCTGCTGTGGTTCCACCGCGTGTTGTGAGCGCTGCACCGGGTTCACAATCCGGGGCATGAAACACAACGTTCTGGTCGCAGGCGGTGGCATCGGGGGGCTGGGCTGCGCCCTGGCCCTCGGTCGTGCCGGCGTTCCGGTGACGGTGCTGGAACAGGCCACGGCCTTCGGCGAGATCGGCGCCGGCATCCAGCTCGGGCCCAATGCCATGCGGGTGCTGTCCGACTGGGGCGTGGCAGAAGCGCTGCACGAGCACGCCTCTTTCCCGGACGAGCTGCGGGTGCGCAGCGCGAGTGACGGCCGCAGCCTCGGCCACATGCGCCTGGGTGCATCCGCACTGGCGCACTACGGACACCCCTACGCCAGCGTTCACCGGGCCGACCTGCACCGCGTGCTGCTGTCGGCGCTGCTGGCCAGCGCGCCGGCCTCGCTCAGCCTGAATGCCCGCCTGCGCGATTTCCAGGTGCGGGACGACGCTGTTTCTGTGCAGCTGGAGTCGGGTCAGACCGTCGAGGGCGAGGCCCTGATCGGCTGCGACGGCCTCTGGAGCCGGGTGCGCACCGGCGTGCTCGGGCCCGAGCCGCCCCGGCTCACCGGACATCTGGCCTACCGGGGCATGGTCCCGGCCGACCGGTTGCCGCGCGCGCTGGCCACCAACACCGTCAATGCCTGGCTGGGACCCCGCATGCACGTGGTGCATTACCCGGTCCGCCAGGGCCGCTGGTTCAATGTGGTGGCGGTGGTGCACGGTCGGGTCGGGCAGGGGCACGGCGGCAGCGATCCGCGCCATTGGTCCCAGGATGCGCTCATGGACGACCTGCTGAGAGCGATGGGCCCCCTGGGTGCCGATCTGCGATCCCTCGTCGATGCCGTGCCCTCCTGGACGCTCTGGAGCCTGCACGACCGCCCGCCCATGACTGGTCCGCATGAACATGCCCAGGGCCGCGTGGCCCTGCTGGGCGATGCAGCCCATCCCTTGCGGCCTTACCTGGCCCAGGGTGCCGCCATGGCGCTGGAGGATGCCTGGACGCTGGGCCAGCTCATCGACCGCCATCAGCACCCGGTGGACTGGCCGGCGGTGTTCGAGCGCTTCGCCCGCAGCCGCTGGCAGCGCAATGCGCAGGTGCAGGACAAGTCGCTGCGCAACGGCCGCATCTTCCATGCACGGGGCCTGGTGCGCTGGGGGCGGGACGCAGCCATGAACCTGCTCGGCGAGAGGCTGATGGACAACCCCTGGCTGTACGGCGGGCCGCCGCTGCCGGCGCCATGAGTCGCACCGGCCTGTCCCGCCGGCTTTGGCTGGCTGCAGCGCCCGCGTTGCTGGCAACCGCACCGGTCTCCGGCCGTGCCGCCACCGGCGACTGGCCTGCGCGGCCTGTGCGGCTGCTGGTAGGTTTTCCGGGCGGTTCTTCGCCCGACCTCATGGCGCGGCTGCTGGCCGAGCCGCTGGCCCGCGCGCTGGGCCAGCCGGTGGTGGTGGACAACCGGGCGGGCGCCGGCGGCAATCTGGCCGCGACCCTGGTGGCGCGTGCCACCGACGGCCATACCCTGGGCTTGATGATCAACGGCAACCTGACCACCGCCCGCCTGCTGCAACCTGCCACCGCCTACGACCCGCAGACCGATCTGGCGCCGGTGGCCCTGCTGGGCAGCGCGCCGCTGCTGCTGTGCACCGCCACTGATGCACCTGCCGGCCCCAACACCTTCATGGCCCGCGCCCGCGAGGCCGGTACCCGCTGGAATTACGGTTCGCCCGGCATCGGCACCCTGGGGCATCTGGGCATGGAACTGCTGCAGCAGCGCACCGGGCTGACCGCGGTGCATGTGCCGTATCCGGGCAACCCGCAGGTGGTGGCAGCCCTGCTCGCCAGCGAGGTGCAGATGGCTTTGCTGCCGCCGGGTCTGGCCCTGCCGCTGGTTCGATCGGGCCGGCTCCGGGCGGTCCTGGCCACGTCCGGTGGTCGCAGCGCGCTGGCGCCCGAGGTGCCGGGGCTCGCCGAATCGGGCGTGGCCCTGCCGCCGCTGGAAATCTGGAATGCGGTGGCGGCTCCCCGAACGCAACCGGCGGCGCAGGTGCAGCGGCTGGCCACCGAACTCACGCGGCTGGTGCGCGAGCCCGCCATCCGCGACGCCATGACCGCCCAGGGCTGGAGCGTGGTGGGTGCCGGCCCGGAGGGCCTGGCCCGGCGCATGGCGGCCGATACCGCCCTCATGGCTCCCTTGATCCGTCGCCTGCAGCCGCAGGCCCTGCGCTGAGCGCCGAGCAGGCTCAGAGCGCGGTGCGCAGGGTCCAGATCTCGGGGAACAGCACCACGTCGAGCATCTTGCGCAGGTAGCTCACACCGCCGGTGCCGCCGGTGCCGCGCTTGAAGCCGATGACGCGCTCCACCGTGGTGAGGTGGCGGAAACGCCAGAGCCGGAAGGTGTCCTCGATGTCGGCCAGTTCCTCGCCCAGCTGGTACAGGTCCCAATGCTGGCGAGGGTCGCGGTAGACCTGCAGCCAGGCGGCCTCGACCGCGTCGCTGGCCTTATAGGGCCGGGTCCAGTCGCGTTCGGCATGGCTGGCCGGCACCGGCAGGCCGCGCCGGGCCAGCAGGCGCAGCGCCTCGTCGTAGAGCGAGGGCGCGCGCCATGCGGCGTCCACCACCGCCCGACGATCGGGGTGGTGGGCATGGGGCTGCAACATGGCCGGATTCTTGTTGCCCATGGCGAATTCGATGCAGCGGTACTGGTGGCTCTGGAAGCCGCTGCTCTGCGCCAGGTAGGGCCGCAGGGCGCTGTACTCGGGCGGCGTCATGGTGGCCAGCACGTCCCAGGCATGCACCAGCTGTTCCATGATGCGGCTCACCCGGGCCAGCATCTTGAAGGCTGGTGCCAGATCGTCCCGGGCGATGTGACCGATGGCCGCATGCAGCTCGTGCAGCATGAGCTTCATCCACAGCTCGCTGGTCTGGTGCTGCACGATGAACAGCATCTCGTCATGGGCAGGGGAGAGCGGCTTCTGGGCCGACAGGATGGCGTCGAGCTGCAGGTAGTCGCCATAGCTCATGTCGCGGCTGAAATCGAGCTGGGCTCCTTCCTGGTGGACGATGGTCTCGGGCAGCGCAGGGCCCGGCGCGCTGTTGCCCGAGAACGGGCAGCCAGCCGCTGCACCGCGGTCGTTCGGTCCGGTCATGACGGCTCCTTTCAGGTGACGGCGTGGCGGCGGGCGAAGCGCGGTTCGCGCCACTCGCCGCTCTCCAGCACCTGGTGCAGGTGCTCCACCGACTGCCACACGTCTTCAAAGCGCAGGTACAGCGGCGTGAAGCCGAAGCGCAGGATGTCCGGGTGGGCAGCGCCGTCGCCGGCGCGGAAGTCGCCGATCACGCCGCGCGCGATCAGTGCCTGCACGATGGCGTAGGCCGCATGGCCTTCGTCGGCTGCTGCTGTCTGGCGCACCAGGCTCACCTGCGATCCCCGTGCGGCTTCCTCGGCCGGTGTGACGCACACCAGGCCGTGGCGGGCGCAGCGCTCTTCCACCAGCCGGCGGAACAGATCGGTCAGGGCGAGCGACTTGTGGCGCAGCGCGGCCATGCCGCCATGGGCCTCAGCGGCCAGCACCGTGTCCACGCCGCACTCCAGCGCGGCCAGGCTGATCATGGGTTGCGAGCCGCACTGGTAGCGGCCGATGCCGGGGGCCGGCTGGTAGTCGGGCGTGAAGGCAAACGGTGCGGCATGGCCCCACCAGCCGGCCAGGGGCTGCCAGAAACGGTCGGCATGGCGCGGGTTGACCCAGACGAAGGCCGGTGCACCCGGCCCGCCGTTGAGGTACTTGTAGCCGCAGCCCACCGCAAAGTCGGCGTCCGAGCCGGTCAGGTCCAGTGGCACGGCGCCGGCGCTGTGGGCCAGGTCCCACACGGTCAGCACGCCGGCGGCATGCGCGGCGGCGGTCACCGCGGCCATGTCGTGCATGGCGCCGGTGCGGTAGTTCACATGGGTGAGCATCAGGATGGCGGCCTTCGGGTCCTGCAACGCAGCGGGTATGCCGGCCGCATCGTCCACCAGCACCAGCTCCCAGCCCTTGTCCTTGCACAGGGCCTCGGCGATGTAGAGGTCGGTCGGGAAGTTGCTGCGCTCGCTGACGATGCGCCAGCGCGAAGGCGCGTCCTGCGCGCTCTGGCGCAGTGCGGCGCTCAGCACCTTGAACAGGTTGACCGAGGTGCTGTCGGTGGCCACGGTGGTGCCCGGTGCGGCGCCGATGAGTCGGCCGATCTTGTCGCCCACACGCCGCGGGGCCTCGAACCAGCCGGCCTTGTTCCAGCTCTGGATCAGGTCCTGGCCCCACTCCTGCTGGACCACCTGCGCCACACGCGCCGGGACCGAGGCCGGCATGGCGCCGAGCGAGTTGCCATCCAGGTAGATGGTGCCCTCGGGCACGAAGAACAGGTCGCGCAGGTGGCGCAGCGGGTCTTGCGCATCGAGGGCGCGGCAGTCTTGCAGGGTGGTGGTCATGTCAGTTCTCGCAGCACCGCGCGCACCGGGGAGGCGTCGGCGGTGGTCAGTTTCAAGGGCAGGGCAATGAGCTCGTAGTCGCCTTCGGGCACGTCGTCGAGCAGCAGGTTTTCCAGCACGCGCAGGCCGTGGCGGCGCACCGCCTGGTGGCTGGGCAGGGTCTTGCTGTCGGCCGGGTCGAGGCTGGCGCTGTCGGTGCCGACCAGCAGCACGCCGTGGGTGGCCAGCAATTCGATGGTGGCCGGGTCGAAGGCGGGCAGGGCGGTGTCGAATCGGTCCTGGGGCATCTGCCGGTACATGCGCACCAGCAAGCGCGGCGGCAGGTCGGTCAGGGCGTGGGCGATGTGCCGGGGCTGCACCAGCGGCCCCGCGCCGATGGCGTGGACCACACGGCAGGGGCCTAGGAAGGGCGTCAGATCGACCTCGCCGATGGCCGCTCCGGCGGGGTCGTAGTGCAGCGGCGCATCGGCATGCGCGCCGGTGTGGGGCGACAGCGTGAGGCTGCCCACGTTCACCGGGCAGCCCGGTTCGATGGTCGCGACCCAGTGCTGCGCGTAGGCGGTGTCACCCGGAAAGACGGGCGATCCGGCGTGCAGCGGCGGTGAAATGTCCCAGAGCTTTTTCATGGAGCCGGGAAGGTAGCACCGGCGGAAAACGCGTGGTGTCGGTTATTTCCAACGACCGCGCATGACGCGAAACCCGGTCACGGGTGCCGCACCACCAGCACCTTGAGCGCCCGGTCGGCGGAGACGTCGGCGAAGGCCGGCGGGTTCGGCAGACGGCCTTCCACCTCCAGCACCGGTGCCTCCTGCGCCAGGGCCTCACGCAGGAAGGACTCCGGCATCTCCGGCGCGTTCAGGCAGATCAGGGCATGACCGCCTGGCAGCAGCAGGTCGGGCAGGCGGCGCAGCAGGCGCGGGTAGTCCTTGCTGGCCACGAAGCTGCCCTTCTGGTAGCTGGGGGGGTCGACGATCACCAGACCATAGGGTCCCAGCCGGTTGACCTTGCCCCAGGAGGTGAACAGGTCATGTCCCAGGAAGCGGGCGCCGCCGGGAATGCCGTTGATCTGGTGGTTGAGCTGACCTGTGGCCAGCGCGCCGTGGGCCATGTCGAGGTTGACCACCTCCTTGGCACCGGACTGCAGGGCCACGACCGAAAACGCGCAGGTGTAGGCGAAGAGGTTCAGCACCTTCCGGCCAGCGGCGTGCGAGCGTACCCAGCGCCGGCCCTCGGCCATGTCCAGGAACAGCCCGTGGTTCTGGCCGCGCAGCAGGTGCACCCGGTAGCGGGCTCCGTCCTCGGTCACATCGTGGGCATCGGGCACCTGGCCAGCCATCACCGTGGTCAGCGGGCGGCTGGCCGGGCCGTCGGGCTGGCGGCGCTGGAACACCCAGTTCAGCGGCTCGCCGGGGCGCAGCTGCGCCTGCCGGGCCGCCAGCGCCTCGCCGATGCGCTGCGCGTCTTCATCACTGGCCTCGCCGAAACGGGTCACCAGCCAGACCGGCGCATACCAGTCGAGCGCCCAGTCGTTCGCATCCGGGTGCAGGCCGCCGCGGCCATGGAACAGGCGCTGGGCATCGGGGCCCGGGGTGGCACGGGCGATGGCGTCGATCAGGGATTGCAAGGCACGCCCTCAACCGCCGTGCAGCGCCAGCGGTGGCAGCCCGTGGCGCTGGCGGGCCCGGCCGCAGGCATCGCTGCCTTCCTCGAACTCACGGCAGGGGCTGGGGCGCCATTCGTAGATGCCGCAGGTGGCGCGCTCGCCCACCTTGCCGGTCAGGGCGGCGCAGCGGATGGGCACATGGTCGGTGCCGCGCATGCGCATGGTGCTGCCATTGACCTCCACCGCCAGACCGGACGGCACGCTGCCGCCCATGTCTTCCATCTCGTAGACGGCAAAGTCGACACGGAAACAGGCGCAGCAGGCGCCGCAGGTGGTGCAGGCCGACATGGCAACAGCGCCGGGGGTTACAGGCGGCCGAGCAGCAGGCACTCCATGAGCGCCTTCTGCACATGCATGCGGTTTTCGGCCTCGTCCCAGACCACGCTCTGCGGGCCGTCGATGACGTCGGCCGTGACCTCTTCGCCGCGATGGGCCGGCAGGCAGTGCATGAAGAGGGCGTCAGGCTTGGCGCGGCGCATCATGTCTTCATCGACGCACCACTGCGCGAAGGCGGCACGGCGCACTTCGTTCTCGGCCTCGAAGCCCATGCTGGTCCAGACGTCGGTGGTCACCAGATCGGCACCGGCGCAGGCCTCACGCGGATCCTTGAAGGTCTTGAAGCAGTCGCTGCGGGTGATGCCGGCCAGGGCCGGGTCGACCTCGTAGCCGCTGGGCGTGCTCACATGCACGGTGAAGCCCAGCAGTTCGGCCGCCTGCAGCCAGGTGTTGGCCATGTTGTTGCCGTCGCCCACCCAGGCCACCACCTTGCCGCGGATCGCGTCCAGCGGATCGCCGCCGGGGGCAGGGCGGTATTCGACCAGAGTGAACAGGTCGGCCAGGATCTGGCAGGGGTGGAACTCGTTGGTCAGGCCGTTGATGACCGGCACCCGCGAGTGGGCGGCGAAGCGCTCGATCTTGGTCTGCTCGAAGGTGCGGATCATCACCAGGTCGACCATACGGCTGATCACCTTGGCGCTGTCCTCGATGGGCTCCGCCCGGCCCAGCTGGCTGTCGCCGGTGGTCAGGTGCACCACCGAGCCGCCGAGCTGGTACATGCCGGCCTCGAAGCTCACCCGGGTGCGGGTGCTGGCCTTCTCGAAGATCATGGCCAGCGTGCGGTCGGGGTCGGCAAACGGGTGGTGCTTCTCGAAGGCCTTGAACTTGCCCTTGATGAAGGCCGCGCGCCGGAGCAGGTAGGCGTACTCGTCGGCGGACAGGTCCTTGAACTGCAGGTAGTGGCGGATGGTCATGGCGGAAGTCATTCGGCAAGGAAGGCGTGCACGATGGGCAGCAGCAGCGCCACCACCTCGTCGGCCTCGGCGGTGGTCATGATCAGCGGGGGCACCAGGCGGATCACGCTGTCGGCGGTCACGCTCAGCAGCAGGCCGGCATCGGCAGCGCGCTGGGTGATGACGCCGCAGGGGCGGTCCAGCTCGATGCCGATCATCAGGCCCTGACCACGGATCTCGCGCACGCCGGGGCGGCCGGCCAGACCCTTCTCCAGGGCGGCATGCAGGTGGGCGCCGACATGTTCCACATGGGCCAGCAGGCCGTCTTCCTCGATGATGCGGATGGTCTCGACGCCGGCCCGCATGGCCAGCGGATTGCCGCCGAAGGTGGTGCCGTGGTTGCCCGGCTGGAAGATGTTCGCCGCCTTCGGACCGGCCACCACCGCGCCGATCGGCACGCCGGAGCCCAGACCCTTGGCCAGCGGCATCACGTCGGGCAGGATGCCGGCCCACTGGTGGGCAAACCACTTGCCGGTGCGGCCCATGCCGCACTGCACCTCGTCGATCATGAGCAGCCAGTCGCGCTGGTCGCACAGCGCGCGAACGTCCTGCAGGTACTGGGCGCGCATGGGGTTCACGCCACCTTCGCCCTGGATGGTCTCGAAGAACACCGCCACCACATTGGGATTGCCCTCGGTGGCCTTCTTCAGGGCCTCGATGTCGTTGGCCGGCACGCGCACGAAGCCCTCCACCAGCGGACCGAAGCCGGCCTGCACCTTGGGGTTGCCGGTGGCCGACAGGGTGGCGATGGAACGGCCGTGGAACGCCTTCTCGTAGACCACGATCTCCGGCCGGTCGATGCCCTTGTCGTGGCCGAACTTGCGCGCCAGCTTCAGCGCTGCCTCGTTGGCCTCCAGGCCGGTGCTGCAGAAGAACACGTTGGTCAGGCCCGAGCGCTCCACCAGCATCTGCGCCAGCCGTTCCTGGTCGGGCACGTGGTAGTAGTTGCAGCAATGGATCATCTTCGCCACCTGCTCCTGCAGGGCCGGCACCAGCTTGGGGTGGCCGTGTCCGAGCGTGTTGACCGCAATGCCGGCCAGCGCGTCCAGGTAGGACTTGCCGTTGACGTCCCAGACGCGGCAGCCCTCGCCATGCGACAGGGCGATCGGCAGGCGACCGTAGGTGTTCATCACATGGGGCGAGGCAGCGGCAGCGACGGCGGTGGGCAGGGCGGCGTTCATGCGGTTCTCCGGAAGGCGGGGCCGGCAAGGGCCCGGTGGGTGCCAGAAAAAGAAGCGGCTCAACGCCCGACAGGTGCGGGTTGAGCCGTTGAACGCGGATTTTAGGCGCAGCCCGCCACCGGTCTCATGACGATGCGGCATCAGCGTGATGCCTGTGATGGCAGTTGGCCGGCTCGGGTAATCCCTGATCCCAGGTCTTATATAAGATAGAATACTGGCGCCTGTACCGGCCGGGTGATCCCCGCCGGCCGGCACACCCCACCCCTCAGGCCCTCCACCCGAAGGCTGCGTCCGAATGGCCACACCGACTGCCAAGCAAGTGTTCATCCAGGGCCTGACCCGCGATGGCCGCACCTTCCGCCCCAGCGACTGGGCCGAGCGGCTGGCCGGCGTCATGAGCAGCTTCCGTCCGGGCGGAGCGCAGCCCGGCAGCCACCTGAGCTATTCCCCCTGGTGCGTGCCCAACACCATCAACGGCGTGAAATGCGTGGTGGTCCACAGCGACCTGCGCGAGGCCGAGCCCATGGCCTGGGATTTCTGCATGAATTTCGCCCGCGACAACGACCTGCAGGTGGTCGAGGGCTGCCTGATTCCCGATCGCTGAGCCCGTCGGGCAGATCGTTCAGGCAACAAAAAAGCCGTCTTGCGACGGCTTTCTGCTTTTTTGCTGGCAGCGCACCCGGTTCAAACGGCGGGCCCTGGGGCCCGGGCTGCTGGGGGGCAGGTCAGGCGGCGGCGGTGGCCAGTGCCTTGACCTTGGCAGACAGGCGGCTCTTGTCGCGAGCGGCCTTGTTCTTGTGGAAGATGCCCTTGTCGGCGATGGTGTCGACCACGCCCTGCATCTTGGCGAACAGCTCGGTCGCCTTGGTCTTGTCGCCGCTCAGAACGGCTTTTTCGACGTTCTTGACAGCGGTGCGGTATTTGGAGCGCAGCGAGGAATTCGCGGCATTCAGTTTGACGTCCTGGCGGGCGCGTTTGCGGCCGGAGGCCAGGCGGGGGTTCTTTTTCTTCGGCTTGGTGGCCATGGTGATGTTCCTTGAGTGTTTGTGGATGTTGCCAGCAAAGCCCGCGATTATAGCCCTGCCGCCTCGTTACACTGCGCCGGTGTCGCTCTTCAAGTCCGCCTCCGTCGTATCCCTGCTCACGCTGGCCTCGCGCATCACCGGGCTGGCGCGGGAACTGCTCATGGCGGCCACCTTCGGGGCCAGCGCCCTGACCGACGCCTTCAACGTCGCCTTCCGCATTCCCAACCTGCTGCGCCGGCTGTTCGCCGAGGGCGCCTTCAGCCAGGCCTTCGTGCCGGTGCTGGCAGCCGCCCGCGAACAGGACGGCGACGACGCCACCCGCGTGATGATCGGCCAGATCGCCACCGTGCTCGCCTGGGCCCTCACCGTGACCTGCATCCTGGGCGTGCTGGCCGCCCCGGTGCTGGTCTACGCCATGGCGGCCGGCCTCAAACAGTCGCCCGAAGGTTTCGAAGCTGCGGTGCTCATGACCCGCTGGATGTTCCCCTACATCGCCTTCATGTCGTTCGTGGCGCTGGCGGCGGGCATCCTCAACACCTGGCGCCGTTTTGCGGTACCGGCGGCCACCCCGGTGCTGCTGAACGTGGCCATGATCAGCGCGGCCCTCTGGGGCGCGCCCTGGTTTGCATCACTGGGTATCGAGCCCATCCTGGCCATGGCCGGCGGGGTGCTGGTCGGTGGCTGCCTGCAGCTCGGCGTGCAGATCCCGGCGCTGGCACGCCTCGGGCTGCTGCCCCGCGTCGGCCTGACGCCGACGGCCCTGCGGACCGCCTGGAACCACCCCGGCACCCGGCGCGTGACCACCCTGATGCTGCCCGCCCTGCTGGGCGTGAGCGTGGCCCAGATATCGCTCCTCATCAACACCCAGATCGCCTCCCACCTGGCGGTGGGCAGCGTGAGCTGGCTGACCTATGCCGACCGCCTGATGGAGTTTCCCACCGCGCTGCTGGGCGTGGCCCTGGGCGTGGTGCTGCTGCCCCAGCTGGCCTCGGCTCAGGCCGCCGGCGACGCGGAGCGTTACAGCGGCCTGCTCGACTGGGGCCTGCGGCTGGTGGTGCTGCTGGCAGTGCCGTGTGCGGTGGCCCTGCTGACCTTTGCCCAGCCCCTGGTTGCGGTGCTGTACCACTACGGCCGCTTCGGCGCCGCTGATGTCCAGCAGACCGCTGCCGCCCTCATGGGCTATGGCGCCGGCCTGCTCGGGCTGATCGCCATCAAGGTGCTGGCGCCGGGCTTCTATGCCCGTCAGGACATCCGCACCCCGGTCAGGATTGCCGTGGGCGTGCTGGTGCTCACCCAGCTGCTGAACATCGCGCTGGTGCCGCTGTTCAACCATGCCGGCCTGGCGCTGGCGATCGGCATCGGCGCCATGGTCAATGCGCTGTTCCTGCTGGTCGGGCTGATCCGGCGCGGCGCCTACCGGCCTTCGCCGGGATGGCTGAAGTTCCTGCTGCAGGTGCTGGCCGCCAGTGCACTGCTGGCCGTGCTGCTCATGTGGCTCTCGTCGCGCTTCGTCTGGACCGGTTTCGAGGGGCAGGCGCTGCAGCGCGTCGGCCTGCTGGTGCTGTCGGTGCTGGGCGCGGTCGTGGTGTATTTCGGGGCATTGCTGCTGTCGGGCCTGTCGCTGCGCCAGTTCGTGCGGAAATGACGTAACCTGAACGCCCACCGCCCGATCCGCCCATGGACCTCGACTTTTCCGCTCCGACCCCGCTGGGGTACTTCGCCTCCCTGGTGAGCGACGACGACGCCTTTCCGCTGTTCGAGGCCGCCGTGTCGGTGGCCCAGGACGAATACCCCGATCTGGACGTGCAGCAGGTGCTGGGCGACATCGACCAGATGGTGGCCCGGCTGCGTCGCCGCTGTCCGGACGACGCCGGCCCGCTGCAGCGGTTGCGGGCGCTCAACCAGTTCTTCTTCCGCGATCTGGGCTTCGGCGGCAACGTCAACAACTACTACGACCCGGACAACAGCTACCTCAATGCGGTGTTGCGCACCCGGCGCGGCATTCCCATCACGCTGGCGGTACTGTGGATGGAGCTGGCCCAGGGCATGGGCCTGAAGGCCAAGGGCATCAACTTTCCGGGCCACTTCATGGTCAAGGTCAACCTGCCCAACGGACAGGTGGTGATCGACCCGTTCAGCGGCCAGTCGCTCAGCCGCGACGAGCTGGCCGAGCGTCTGGAGCCCTACAAGCGCCGCAACGGCCTGGTGGACGACTTCGATGTGCCGGTCGGCCTGTACCTGCAGGCCGCCCAGCCGCGCGACATCCTGGCCCGCCTGCTGCGCAACCTGAAGGAGATCCACCGGGCACAGGAAGACTGGCTGCGGTTGATCGCCGTGCAGGACCGGCTGCTGATCCTCCTGCCCGACGCCTGGACCGAGTACCGCGACCGCGGCCTGGCCTGGGCCGAGCTGGGCGAGGCCCGGCTGGCGGTGGCCGATCTGGACATCTACGTGGTGCATGCCGACGATCCGCTGGACCGCGAAGCCATCACCCAGCGGCTGCAGGAACTGCGGCGCGCCCTGAACTGATGTGTCTGCCGCGACCGGCGGCGTGCATGCGGGTGTGAGCGGTGTTTCGGCGTGTAAGACCGTTTGACGCCGATGGGGTCAGCCCAGAACATCCGCCCCGCCGA
Organism: uncultured Hydrogenophaga sp.; assembly: GCF_958439165.1. GTDB lineage: Bacteria > Pseudomonadota > Gammaproteobacteria > Burkholderiales > Burkholderiaceae_C > Hydrogenophaga. The sequence goes on from NZ_OY288140.1 coordinate 34,856, forward strand.
TCCACAACCCAGAACCAACGACATGACCCAGAAAATCTACCGTGCTGTGGCTTGCGCCCTCATTCCCGCCATGACCCTGGGCAGCCTGCCGCTGCAGGCCCAGGCCGGCATCGTGGGCACCGAACAGGCCCTGGTGACCCCGGCCGGCCAGGCCGACCGTGACCGCGTGAGCAGCTTCCTGGCCCGCGAGGACGTCCGCCAGGAGCTCATGGCCCAGGGCGTGAACACCGACGACGCGATTGCCCGCGTTCAAGCCATGTCGGATGCCGAGGTGGCCCAGCTGGCCCAGCGCGTCGACAAGGCCCCCGCAGGCGCCGGCGTCGTGGGCGTGCTGTTCACCGTCTTCCTGATCCTGCTGGTCACCGACATCCTGGGCTTCACCAAGGTCTACCCGTTCACCCGCCCGATCCGATGACAGATCCCCGCCCGGGACGCACAACCCCCGCCCTGGCGGGGGTTGTGCTTTGCGTGGCCCTGCTGGCCGGCTGTGCCGCGCCTCCCCAGGTGGCCCGGTTGCAGGCCGACTGGCCGAGCGGATTGCCAGCCCGCACGCTGCTCACCCGCGTGCCCTTCATCCCGCAGGACGACTTTCTCTGCGGCCCGGCCACGCTGGCCATGGTCTCGCAGGCTGCCGGCCGCCCGGTGAGCGCCGAGCAGCTCACGCCGCAGGTGTACCTGCCGGGGCGCCAGGGTGCGCTGCAGACCGAAATGCTGGCCGCCGCCCGCCGGCAGGGCTTGGTGGCCTATCCGCTGGCACCCGACCTGCGCACGCTGCTGACCGAAGTGGCCGCCGGTGAACCGGTGCTGGTGCTGCAGAACCTCTCGCTGCCGATCGCGCCCCAGTGGCACTACGCCGTGGCGGTGGGCTACGACCGCAGCCGCGACGAGATCGTGCTGCATTCCGGCACCACGGCCCGCATGCCCATGGCCCTGTCGACCTTCGAACGCACCTGGGCCCGCAGCGAGCACTGGGCCGTGCGGGTGACCGCGCCCGACCGCCTGCCTGCCACGGCCGACGCCGACGGCTGGGCCAATGCCGTGGCAGCCCTGGAACGCTCCGACGTGCAGGCGGCCCACCTGGCTTACCGCACCGGCCTGCGCCGCTGGCCGGATCACCGCATCCTGCTGCTCGGGCTGGGCAACACCCATTACACCCAGGGGCGACGAGATCAGGCGGTGACGGCCTACACCGCTGCGGTGCGTGCCCACCCGGACTTTGCCGACGCCTGGAACAACCTGGCCCAGGCGCGGCTGGACCTCGGGCAGCTGCCACAGGCCCGCGAGGCGGTTCGCCGGGCCGTGGCCCTGGGCGGTCCACGGCAGGCCGACTACCTGAAGCTGCAGGCCACCATCGAATCGAGGCGCCAGCCATGACCCGGTTGTTGCTGGTGGGTGCGACCGGACTGGTGGGCGGCCATGTGCTGGAACAGGCGCTGGTCGATCACCGCATCACGGCGGTGGTGGCGCCCACCCGGCGGGCACTGGTGCCGCGCCCGGGGCTGATCAATCCGGTGGTCGACTTCGATCGCCTGCCGCAGGACGCTGACTGGTGGGCGGTGGATGCGGTGGTCTGCACCCTGGGCACCACCGCGCGCAAGGCGGGCAGCCCGCAGGCCTTCTACCGGGTCGATCACGACCACCCGCTGGAAGTGGCCTACCTGGCCCGCCGCCACGGCGCGCGGGCCTACGCGCTCAATTCGGCGCTGGGTGCGGATGCTAGCTCGCGGGTGTTCTACCTGCGCACCAAGGGCGAGATCGAGCGCGATCTGCAGGCGGTGGGCTACCCCTCGCTCACGCTGGTGCGCCCCGGACTGATCGGTGGCGCACGGGCGGAAAGCCGGCCGCTGGAACGCATGGCCGTGGTGGCGTCCGGCTGGGTCCAGCCGCTGCTGCCGCGGCGCTGGCGCGTGGTCCCGGCCGAGCGCATCGCCCGCCACCTGCTGGAGGCGGCGGTCAGCGGTTCGCCCGGGGTTCGCGTGCTGCCGTCCGAAGCGCTCTAGGCGTGGCGGCGCGACCGGTGGCCTGCCAGCTGCGGCGCAGCTGAACGTCCGAGCTGAACCCGGCCAGTTCGGCAGCCCGGGCCACCGGGTGGCCGGCAGCCAGGGCCGCCTCGGCCAGCGCCAGCCGGAGCCCGCGCAGGTAGTGGCTGGGTGCCACGCCTGCGTGCTGCTCGAACAGCCGGGTGAGATGCCGCGGCGACGTGGCTGCCAGCGAAGCCATGGCCGGCACGGTCCAAGGCCTCTGGGGTTCGCGGCTGACCGCGTCCTGGACCCGGTGCAGGCCCGGGTGCAGGTGGTTGCGGTGCAGCAGGAAGGGCGACAGCTCCGGATCGTCCGGTCCCCGGCGCAGGGCCAGCGCCAGGTTCTGCGCCACCTCGGCAGCCAGGGCCGGCCCGCACCGGACCGAAATGCGGTGCAGCATCAGATCGATGCCGGTGGTCACGCCGGCGCTGGTCCAGACCGGACCGTCCTGCACGAACAGCCGGTTGGACACCACCTCGCAACCCGAAGCCTTGCGCCGCAGTTCCTCCAGGTGAGCATGGTGGGTGGTGGCGTGCCGGCCCGCCAGCAGCCCGGCCAGCCCGGCCACCACGGCCCCGGCACAGATGGCCACCAGCTCCTGGCGGTCGGCCTGCAGACGCAGGCCCTGCAGCCAGTGGACCAGGGCACGGCCGGGGGCATCGTCGAGCCGTACTTCGTCCCCCGGCTGGCCGATCAGCACCACCCACGACGGCATGGGCCAGGCTTGTGGCAGCGGCTCCAGGCCGGTCACCCGCAGGCCGACCGACGTGGGCACTTCGGCCACCGGCCCGGTGAAGTGCAGTTTGAAGGCCGGCGGCCGGCCCTGCTGTTCCAGACACTGGTTGGCCATGCGCAGCGCTTCGGCCGGGCCGGCCCAGTCCAGTGCCAGGCTGTGCGGCAGCAGCACGAAGAAGACCTGCACCGGTGTCTGCATGGCCAGCAGCGGTCAGGCGGCCTGCCAGCGGGCGGTCGCTTCTGCCACGCTGCAGACCTGGGCGAAGCGGCCGTCGAGCACGGCGGCGGTGCGGTGCCGGATCTGTTCGGCGGTCAGCAGCCGGCCCTCGGTGTCGGGCATGTCGAAGGTGTGGGTGGCTTCGGTGACGAAGTCCACCTCCCAGCCGAGGTCCGACGCGTGGCGGGCCGTGGTTTCGCAGCACTGCTCGGTGCGGATGCCGCTGATGACCACCCGGCCGATGCCCTGCTGTACCAGCCAGACGTCCAGCCCGGTGCCCACCAGGGCGCTGTGGCGGGCCTTGTGCACGGTCAGCGCAGCGTCGAAGGCCATCAGCCCTTCGAGGGGTCGCACCAGCCCGCTGGCATGGGAGAAAGGGTTGTCCGGTGTGTCCGGCTCATCGGCGTGCAGCACCCGCACCACCGGAATCCGGTCGGCGAGTGCGGCTGCGATGAGCGCGTTCTGGGCCTGCAGGTAGCGGGGCAGGGCGGCGGCATCGAAGTACGGGCGGTGCCGGAACGACTCCTGCACATCGATCACGATCAGACACGACTTCATCGGGGGGCTCCTTCAACGGTGGGGTTGTGAAGTCCCGAGTCTGGGTGGCGGCGACCGTGCTGTCCGCCACCCGGTCAGACAGAAAACGGACGTTTCAGGACACGGCCACCGGGGCGGTGGCGCCACGTTCGGCGATCACCCCGATCTCGTGCACCGTCTCGCCCAGACCGCGCAGGGTGGCGGCGCAGGCAGCGGCCTCGTCGGCGGCGATCACCACCACCATGCCGATGCCGTTGTTGAAGGTGCGGTTCATCTCGATGTCGTCGATGCCGGCCGTGGCCTGCAGCCAGGCAAACAGCTCGCTCTGCGGCCAGCTGCCCTTCTTCAGGTGCGCGGCGGTGCCTTCCGGCAGCACGCGAGGGATGTTCTCCAGCAGACCGCCGCCGGTGATGTGGGCCAGGGCCTTGATCGGGTGCTGCGCCAGTGCGGCCAGCACGTTCTTCACATAGAGGCGGGTCGGCTTCATGACCGCTTCCTTGAACGGCAGGCCGTCCAGGGTGGCGGGCAGGTTGCCGGCAGCACGTTCGATGCACTTGCGCACCAGCGAGAAGCCGTTGGAATGCACGCCGTGCGAGGCCAGACCCAGCACCACGTCGCCCGGCTTCACGTCCTGCCCCGAGAGGATCTTGCTCTTCTCGACCGCACCGACACAGAAGCCGGCCAGGTCGTATTCGCCGGCCGGGTACATGCCCGGCATTTCGGCCGTCTCGCCACCGATCAGGGCGCAACCGGACAGCTCGCAACCCTTGGCGATGCCGCCGACCACGGCCGCGGCGGTGTCGACATCGAGCTTGCCGCAGGCGAAGTAGTCCAGGAAGAACAGGGGCTCGGCGCCTTGCACCAGCACGTCGTTCACGCTCATGGCCACCAGATCGATGCCCACGGTGTCGTGCATGTTCCATTCGAACGCCAGCTTGAGCTTGGTGCCCACACCGTCGGTGCCGCTCACCAGAACCGGCTCCCGGTAGCGCTTGGGCACCTCGAACAGGGCGCCGAAACCGCCGATGCCGGCCAGCACGCCTTCGCGTATGGTTTTCTTCGCCAGGGGCTTGATGCGGTCGACCAGGGCGTCACCGGCGTCGATGTCGACACCGGCGTCTTTGTAGGAGAGGGGGGTGTGGTTCTGGCTCATGGATGGCGGACGCAGGGCGGCCGAATAGAATTTGGGCTGGATTTTAAGGGTTGGCCCCGTGTGGCAGCCCACACACCACACCTGCATGACCTTCACCCCCACCCAGACCCGCGCTGCCGTCTGGGCCAGTCTGGCCCTGGCCACCGGCTGGCTGCTGTCCCTGCTGGCGCCGGTGCTCATGCCCTTCCTGCTGGCCATGGTGATCGCCTACGCGCTGCATCCGCTGGTGGAGCGGTGGGCACAGAACCGTGTGCCGCGATGGCTGGGTGCCGGCGTGGCCATCACCTTGCTGATGCTGGTGCTGCTGGCCGTGGTGCTCCTCATCGTTCCCGTCATCACGGCGCAGCTGCCCCTGCTGCGCGACCAGGTGCCGGCGTTGCTGGACCGGGCCAATGAATTCATCGTGCCGCTGGCCGCGCGTTTCGGCATCGAGCTGCAGATCGACACCGCCCAGGTGCGCGAATGGCTCAAGCAGGTGGTGACCGGGCATGAAAGCCAGCTCATCGACGGGCTGCTGTCGTCGCTGCGGATTGGCGGCAGCGCGCTGGCGGCCGTCGTCGGCAACCTGTTCCTGATGCCCATCGTGGCGTTCTACCTGCTGCTCGACTGGAACTCGCTGGTCCGGCGCTTCAAGGACCTGATTCCGCCGCGCTGGCGCGCCCAAGTGCAGTCATTCCTGGACGAAACCGACGATGTGCTGGGCCAATACCTGCGCGGCCAGCTCATGGTCATGGGGCTGCTGGCGGTTTTCTACACCGTGGGCCTGGCGCTCACCGGCCTGAAGCTGGCGCTGCCCATCGGTGTGTTCACCGGGCTGGCCGTGTTCGTGCCCTACCTCGGTTTCGGCCTGGGCCTGGTGCTGGCGGTGCTGGCGGCGCTGCTGCAGTTCCAGAGCGTGTTCGGCGTGATCGCCGTGCTGGCCGTGTACGGCGTGGGCCAGGTGCTGGAAAGTCTCTACCTCACGCCGCGCCTGCTGGGCGAGCGCATCGGCCTGCACCCGATCGCGGTGATCTTCGCGCTGCTGGCCTTCGGCCATCTGTTCGGCTTCGTGGGGGTGCTGATCGCGTTGCCCGCCAGTGCGGTGCTGCTGGTGGCCATCCGCCGTGCCCGCACCACCTACCTCAACAGCCCCCTTTACCGGGAGAGCGGCAGCATCGGCGCCGCTCCCGGGCCCGGACCCGACGAGCCGCAGGGCTGACCCATGCCCACCATGAAGCAGCTGGCACTCGACATCGGACTGGCCCCGGTGCCCACCCTGGCCAACTTTGTGCCGGCGGGCAACGAGGCCGCCCTGGAGCACCTGAAGCTGTGGGCCGGCAGTCCCACCCGTTCGCCGGTGCCGACCTGCCTGTGGGGCGCCAGCGGCAGCGGCAAGACGCACCTGCTGCTGGCGGTGCGCGAGGCGTTCCGTGAACACGGCGCCCGGGTCGGCTGGATGGACGCCGGCACCCTGAACCCGCCCGATTACGACGAACAGTGGGAAGCCGTCATCCTGGACGACTGCCATCTCTACACCGCCAGCCAGCAGGCCATGGCCTTCAACTGGTTCGTGCACGCCCAGACTCCCTCCCAGGGCAGCGCCCGCTGGGTGCTGGCTGCCGCCACGCTGCCGCCGTCCGACCTGCAGCTGCGCGAAGACCTGCGCACCCGGCTGGGCTGGGGCCACGTGTTCCAGCTGCATGCCCTGGGCGAGACCGAGCGGCGGGCCGTGCTGCGCCGGGCCGCCGACGAGCGCGGCGTGTTCCTGAGCGACGAGGTCATGGACTTCATGCTCAACCGCTTCTCCCGCGACCTCTCCAGCCTGATGCTGCTGCTCGACCAGCTCGACGCGTATGCCCTGCGCACCCAGCGGGCCATCACCATCCCGCTGATCCGCTCCATGCTGGAAAACGAATGACTGTTCCCATGCGCCTGACGCTGTTCGACCTCGACCACACCCTGCTGCCGCTCGACTCCGACTACGCCTGGGGCCAGTTCACCGTGCAGCTCGGCTGGCGCGACGAGGCCGACTTCGGGCGGGCCAACGACCGCTTCTACCAGGCCTACAAGGACGGCACGCTCGACATCCACGAGTACGTGCGCTTTGCCACCGACGCGGTGCGCGAGCGCGGTCTGGCGCAGGCGCAGGCCGCCCACGAACGCTTCATGGCCGAGGTGATCCGCCCGGCCATCACCGAACAGGCGCGGGCCCTGGTCCGTTCGCACCAGGCCGCCGGCGACACCGTGATCATCGTCACCGCCACCAACGAATTCGTCACCCGGCCGATCGCGCAGGCCTTCGGCGTGGACCAGCTGATTGCCATCGACCTGGCCACCACCCCGGACGGCGCCATCACCGGCGACATCCGGGGCATCCCCTCGTTCCGCGAGGGCAAGGTCGCCCGTGTGGAACAATGGCTGGCCGAACGGGGCCTGCGCTGGCCCGATCTGCAGCACACCACCTTCTACAGCGACTCGCCCAACGATCTGCCGTTGCTCGAGAAGGTGCACGAGCCGGTGGCCACCAACCCCGACGAGCGCCTCGGCGCCCTGGCCCGCGAACGCGGCTGGCGCATCCTCCATCTCTTCGAATGATCAAGAAACTCATCGACAAGCTGCTCGGCAAGTCCGGCAGCGGCCCGGCCCGCAAGGCTTCCCCCTTCGGCCAGCGGCAGGACGTCCCTGCCAGCGTGCACGGCATCAATCCCCAGCTGGTGGACCAGCGTGCGCTGGACGTGGTCAACACCCTGCAGCAGGCCGGCTTTGCCGCCTACATCGTCGGCGGCGCGGTGCGCGACCTGCTGCTCGGCCTGCGACCCAAGGACTTCGACGTGGCGACCAACGCCACACCGGAACAGGTCAAGGGCCTGTTCCGGCGTGCGTTCATCATCGGACGGCGCTTTCGCATCGTGCACGTGGTGTACGGACGGGGCCGCGAGCACGAGGTGATCGAGGTCTCCACCTTCCGCGCCTACCTGGACAGCAACGACGCCGAACAGGTGGCCGGCAACGAGCGCACCAGCAAGGGTGAGCTGGCCGGCATGAAGCACGCCGTGGACGCCAGCGGCCGCGTGCTGCGCGACAACGTGTGGGGTCCCATCGAGCAGGACGCCGCCCGCCGCGACTTCAGCATCAACGCCATGTACTACGACCCGGCGACGCAGACCGTGGTCGACTT
>NZ_OY288141.1 GCF_958439165.1 uncultured Hydrogenophaga sp.
TGCCCGGCACCTGCCCGCCTTTGCCCACACCCCGGTGCTGCTGGAGACCGCCGACGGCGTGCAGCTGGAGGCGCCGCTGCGCCCGCCCACGGTGCAGGACCTGCTGCGACACACCGCCGGACTGACCTATGAATTCCTCGGGGCATCGCGGGTGCAGCGCCTGTATGCCGAGGCCAACATCGGCTCGCGCCAGCGCAGCAACGCCGAGTTTGCGGAGGCGCTCGCCGCCATCCCGCTGTTCTGCCAGCCGGGCAGCCGCTGGGCCTACAGCCGCGCCACCGACGTGCTGGGCTGCGTGATCGAGGCCGTCACCGGACAGACGCTGGGTCGGCATCTGCAACAGGCCATCCTGGACCCGCTGAACCTGCACGACACCGGCTTTGCGGTGCCGGCCAGCCAGCACGGCCGCATTGCCGAGCCCTTTGCCCAGGACCCGGACGGCGGCATCAACATGCGCCTGTTCGACCCGCGCACCGCACCTGCGCTGGAGAGTGGCGGTGGCGGGCTGGTGTCGACGGCGCGCGATTACGCCCGCTTCCTGCAATGCCTGGCCAACGGCGGCGAGCTGGACGGCGTGCGCCTGCTCGGACCGCAGACCCTGCGCTTTGCGATGGCCGACCACCTGGGCCCGATCGCTGCCGAGGCCAACGATGCGCTGCTGCCCCCCGGCCACGGCTTCGGCCTGGCCATGGCGGTGCGCACCGCCGCCGGCGAGGCGTTCATGCCCGGCTCGGTGGGCACCAACCACTGGAGCGGCATCGGCGGCACCAGCTTCTTCATCGACCCGGCGCAGGACACCTGGGGCATCTTCCTGGCCCAGGCGCCCAACCAGCGCGAGGAATACCGCCTGCTGTTCCGCACGCTGGCGTATGCAGCCATGACCGGCTGAAGGCGGCCGACTCAGTTCGCGACGATCATGCCGCGCGTGCCGGCGTCGGTGTCCATCCACACATCCTCGCCGACCAGTCGCCGGTCGCCCTGCAGGGTGAACATCACCGGCCCGCGGCGGAAAACCAGCGCACCGTCGCTGCGGCGCGCCGGGGTCGGCCGGTCGTCGACCCACACGCGCTCCCGGCCGTCGATGCGGATGCGGGCCACGGGTGTACCGTCATCGCGCCGGGCCAGCCAGCGCCCGGCATAGGGCGTGACCGGCTCACCGGCCTTGAAGCCGGCCCGTTCGTTCTCGGCCTTGCTGCGGTGGATGTCGCAGCCCTGCTGCTCGCTCATCTGGGTGCAGCCCGAGCGCTCCAGCTGGCGGGCGTAACGCGGATCGATGGCGTGGGCCTGTGTGGCCAGCAATGCCGTGAGCAGCAGGACGGCGGACGTCTTCATGGGGGACTCCAGCGAAAGAACATCGGGTAGACCTTCTCGACCACCGGGCCGTTGAAGTCCCAGGCCAGGCACTGGCCCAGATGGGCCGGGGGACGGCCGTCGGCCGGCGGAGCGAACGAAGCGGAACGGGTCTGGAAGGCGGCGGTGGCCAGGTTGAACAGCAGTTCGCGCAGGTGGGTGCAGCCCTGCACGCCGCCCAGATGCCGCTGGATGGTCTGGCGCCAGCCCCGGCCCAGCGTCTCGCCCACCATGCGCTGCATCGGGGCCATGGCCTGCGGGCATGGGTCGTGGGGGTGGCTGTCCATGGCCACGGCGATGTCGCGGATCACCATGGCGTCGTCGAAGGTGACGCGCAGCCGCATGTGGTGGATGGCTTCCAGCGGTTCCCAGCGGCCTTCCCCCTCGATCTCGAAGGCGTGGGGCTTGCTGTCGTGCAGCTCGCCCTCGATGTCCCAGAGGCCATCGTCGCGGCGGAAGCCCTGGTAGGTCACCCGGCGGGTGTGCATGGGGGTGCGCGGGGCGGGATCGGGCAAAGGCAAGACAGGTCTCCGGAATGCTGATGTCGCGATTGTCCGCGCACTGCCGACAGGCGGCTGGCACACTGGTGTCCGACCCGAACGAACCGGAGACAGACGCATGGCACACGACCACGACCACGACGGCAACCACCCTCACGACCACGACCATGGCGCCCCGGCCTGGCAGCACGACGGCGTGCGGGTGATCCCCGGCAACCAGCTGGACCCCAATGTGCCGTCCACCCCCGGCATGGACCGCAAGGCGGCCATCAACTTTGCGCGGGTGGGTGCCCAGAAGCTGTGGGCCGGTACCGTCACCATCCACCCCGACGCCAGGACCGGTGCCCACCACCACGGGCCGCTGGAAAGCGTGATCTATGTGGTCAAGGGCCGTGCGCGCATGCGCTGGGGCGAGCGGCTGGAGTTCACCGCCGAAGCCGGCCCGGGCGACTTCATCTATGTGCCGCCGTACGTGCCGCACCAGGAGATCAACGCCAGCCCGACCGAGGTGCTGGAGTGCGTGCTGTGCCGCAGCGACGGTCAGGCGGTGGCGGTCAACCTGGACATCGAGCCGGTGGAGAAGCCGCAGACCGTGCTGTGGGTGGACCCCACCCACCCCACCGGCGGCATCTGATCGGGTAACGGCTCGGCCGCCGGGTCAGCTGCCCTGGAAGCTGTCGGCGCGGCAGGTGACCACCAGCGTGTCGCGCCAGCCGAAACCCTCCGGGTCCAGCGGCTGGATGGGGGTGCTTTCGTGGATCACGCGCGCATCGTCCAGCAGCAGCAAGGACCACGGCTCGCGCAGCGTGAAGCGCTGGCCCGCCGGGCCATCGGCCTCGAACACCCGGCTCTCGCCGCCCTTGATGGCGTGGCGCCCCACCAGGAACACCGCCACCAGGTCCACGCCGTCGCGGTGAGCGCCCTCGGGCGTGGGCCGGCCGATGCCGTCGGTGGTGTCGATGCGGAACGGATGCGCCTCCACGAACCAGGGCCGGGCTCCGCGCAGCTGGCTGGCGGCGTCACCCAGCCGCTGCAGCAGGCGCTGCCACAGGGGAAGCGCCACCTGTTGGGGCTCCATGGGTTCGAACCAGCGCTGCATGCCCCCGTGCAGGGCGTTGTATTCCAGCGGCTGCCAGTGGGCGCGGTGGGCCACCTGCGTGACCTGCGGGCCGTCCACCACGAAGCAGCTGTGGCGGCGCTTGCGGTAGCGCCCGCCGTCCTTCAGGTAGGCGTCGGGCACCAGGCGGTCCCAGGGTGCGGTCAGGGCCTCGAAATCGGCCCGGTCGGCATCCAGCCACCGGGCAACGCCGGCAGCGTCCATGAGCGTAAAGCCCCGGTGCTGCAGGGCGGCGGCCATGTCGGCCGGGGACACGTAAGGTGGCTTGAATTCCTGGGTCATGGGCGGGCAGTGTAGCCCCGGGAAACACCGGTTGCCGGCGCTGCCGGGCAATGGCCCAATGGCCCATCGCCACCTCCCGATCTGCCATGGCCGACACCCTGAACCAGGACGCACCTCCCCCCTCGGGCCGCGGACCTTCCGTGTTCGACCTGAAGCTGGCCGACCTGCACGCCGCCGACCCGCTGCGCTGGCTGGCTGCCGGCTGGCGCGACTTCATCCGCTGTCCGCGCATCGGCCTGTTCTACGGCCTGTGCTTCTTCCTCATGGGCCATGCGCTGATGGCGGTGTTCCGCTCTGCGCCGGCCTATGTGCTGGCGCTCTCGGCCGGCTTCCTGCTGATGGGCCCCTTCCTGTGTCTGGGCCTGTACGACGCCAGCCGTGCGCTGGAACAGGGCCGCCGGCCCTCGCTGCGCGCCTCGCTCATGGCCTGGCGGCCGATGCTGGGCACCATGGCCATCTTTGCCGGTGTGCTGCTGATCCTGGAAATGCTGTGGGGCCGCGCTTCGCTGGTGGTGTTCGCCGTCACCTTCAACACCATGCCCGATGCGGCCCACCTGCTGCAGCAGCTGTTCAGCCGCGAGAACATCGAGTTCCTGATCACCTACACCCTGGTGGGCGGGCTGTTTGCCGGGCTGATCTTCATCACCAGCGCCATCAGCATCCCGATGATCCTGGACCGCCAGTCCGACGCGGTGTCATCCGGCCTGACCAGCATCCGGGCCAGCCTGCAGAACCCGGGCGTGATGCTGTGGTGGGGCGCGCTCATCACGCTGGTGATCGGGCTGTCCATGCTGCCCTGGTTCGCCGGCCTGTTCGTGGCCGGACCGGTGGTGGGCCACGCCACCTGGCACGCCTACCGGCAGATCGTGCCGGCGGCCTGATCAGGCCCTTTCAGGCGTTCACGTCCACCACCAGCCGCCCGCGCACCTGACCCGCCAGGATGTCGTGGCCGGCCTGGATGGCCTCGGCCAGGGTGATGGCGCGGGTCATGGCGGCCAGCTTCGGGCGATCGATCAACCGGTCCAGCGCGGCCCAGGCGGCCTCGCGGCGGGCCATGGGCGCCATCACGCTGTCGATGCCGTACAGCGTGATCCCACGCAGGATGAAGGGCGCCACGCTGGCCGGCAGGTCCATGCCCTGGGCCAGGCCGCAGGCCGCCAGCGCACCACCGTAACGGGTGCTGGCGCAGGCGTTGGCCAGGGTGTGGCTGCCCACCGAGTCGACCACGCCGATCCAGCGCTCCTTCTGCAGCGGCTTGCCGGGCGCCGACAGGCTGGCCCGGTCGATCACGTCGGCCGCGCCCAGCGAGCGCAGGTAATCGGCCTCGGCCGGGCGGCCGGTGGAGGCCACCACGGTGTGGCCCAGCGCGGCCAGCAGCGCGATGGCCACGCTGCCCACACCACCGCCGGCACCGGTCACCAGCACCTCGCCGCTGCCGGCGGCGACACCGCGCGCAGCCCAGTGGTCGTGCAGGGCCTGGACACACAGCATGGCGGTGTAACCGGCGGTGCCGATGGCCATGGCGTCACGTTCGCTGAAGCCGGCCGGCAGGGCCACCAGCCAGTCGCCCTTGACCCGGGCCTTCTGCGCCAGCCCGCCGGGATGGGTTTCGCCCACGCCCCAGCCGTTGAGCACCACCCGGTCACCCGCCTTGAAGCGCGGGTGCTGGCTGTCGGTCACGGTGCCGGCGAAGTCGATGCCCGGCACCATCGGGAACTTGCGCACCACTGGCGAGCGCCCGGTGATGGCCAGGCCGTCCTTGTAGTTGATGGTCGACCAGGCCACCTGCACCGTCACGTCGCCCTCGGGCAGGGTCGATTCATCGAGCTCGGCGAGGTCGCAGCGGTAGCCGCTCTCGGGTTGGGTGATCTGCAGGGCTTTGAACATGGTGTCTCCGGGGTCTTCAGGGTTGATCGTCGGGCGCCTTGGGCGGGTCGTTCCACAGGCGCCAGGTGAGCCAGGCGCCGATCAGGCTGTTGGTCAGGGCCAGCAGGCCCACCGCCAGGGCCAGGCCGGTCGGCGGCTGTCGGGTCTGGATGAAAAAGCTCATGAAGGACGCCAGTGCATTGAAGCCGAACGCCAGCCAGAACAGCGGCTTGCGCGGTTGCCACAGGCGCCGGAAGGCGTCGGTGAAGTAGTTCATCCCGTCATTGTGGCGCGGCCGTTGGGGCGGCGGCCTGCTCCTGCTCCTGCAGCAGGCGCCACATCACCTTGCCGCTGCCGCTCTTGGGCAGCGCCGGCACGAACTGCACGCTTTTCGGGCACTTGTAGACCGCCATGTGCTCGCGGCACCAGTCCAGGATGTCCTGCTCCGTCACGCCCCGGGCGTCCTGGCGCAGCACCACCACCGCCTTGACGCTCTCGCCCCGGTAGCTGTCGCGGGTGGCGATGATGCAGGCCTCGGCGATGGCGGGGTGGCGGAACATGAGCGCCTCGACCTCGGCCGGCCAGACCTTGAACCCGCTGGCATTGATCATGCGTTTGAGCCGGTCGGTGATGAAGAAGTAGCCGTCCTCATCGACCCGGCCCAGGTCGCCGGAGCGGAAGAAGCGCTTGCCCTCGAAGGTGATGAAGGCCGCCTCGGTGGCCTCGGGGCGTTTCCAGTAACCGTCGAACACCTCCGGGCCGTGGATGATGATCTCGCCCGCTTCGCCCTGCGGCATTTCCTGCAGCGTCTCGGGGTCGATCACCCGGGCATCGGTGCTCATGAAGGGCACGCCCAGGCATTGCTGCTTGGGCGAGTCGGGCGGGTTGCTGTGCGAGGGTGCGGCGGTTTCGGTCAGGCCGTAGCCTTCCGAATAGCGCAGGCCGAACTGGTCGAACAGGCGCTGGGCCACGGCCGCCGGCATGGCCGCGCCGCCACCGCCGATGTAGACCAGGCTGGAGAGGTCGTACTGGCTGAAGTTCGGGCTGGCCAGCAGGTCGATCACCATGGTGGGGATGTTGGTCCAGCTGGTGACCCGCCAGCGCGAGATCAGCCGGCCGGCCAGCTCGCGGTCCCAGCGCGGCATCAGCACGATGGTGGCGCCGCCATACAGGCAGGCGTGCATGCCGGTGACCATGCCGGTGATGTGGAACAGCGGCACCACCACCAGCGCCACCGTCTCGGGCGAGGCATTGCCCCACAGGGTGCTGGCCACCGCGTTGTGCATGACGGTGCGGTGCGGATGCATGCAGCCCTTGGGCAGGCCGGTGGTGCCGCTGGTGTAGGGCAGCACGGCCAGATCGTCCGGGCGGCGGTTGTGGGCCGGCAGCGGGTCGGTGCAGGCCAGCGCCTGCGACCAGTCGGCCACCGTGCCCTGCGTCAGGGCCGGCAGCGGATGGCGGCTGCCCAGCCAGTCCTGCCAGGCGGGAGGCACCTCGGCCTGCGGCCCCATGGCGTCGGCGTAGTGGGTGACCACCATGTGCCGGAGCCGGTCGGCTTCGGGCAGGCCGGCGTCGGCCTTGGCCAGTTCACCGGCGAGATCGGCCGCACAGACCGCGACCCGGGCATCCGGGTCGGTGATGTAGTGCTGCAGCTCGTCGGCCTTGTTCATAGGGTTGACCGGCACCACCACCGCATTGGCCCGCAGGATGGCGAAGTGCGCCACCACCCACTGCGGACAGTTCTGCATGTACAGGATGACCCGGTCGCCGTCCTGCACCCCGACGGCGCGCAGGTGTGCGGCCATCCGCTCGGCCTGCTGGAGCAGGTCGGCATAGCGGGTGCTGCGGTCGAAGAAGACCAGCGCCGGCTTGTCGGGGTAGCGCAGTGCGCTGACCTCCAGATTGGTCCACAGCGAAGTGGCCGGGGGCTTGAGGCTGTGCGGCAGGCGTTTGGGCCAGACGCGGTGATGGGCGCGGGTGGGCTGGGGGGCGGTGCTCATGCGCTGTCTCCTGCTGTCGTTGTCGTGGGGCCGTCGAGGGCCGCGGTCAGCATACGGCCGGCCGTATCTGGCCGCATCCGGGGCCTGTCACGACCGGGACGGTGGCACGAAAACTGCATCCATGCTTTCGCGGAACCACCATCGCGTTGATGGTTTCATACGCGTTTTGCATACCGGATCAAGGAAACCCCCGCCCGCAAGGCGCGGGAGGCGCACTATAGTCGGCGCTCGGTTTCCACCCATCAGGTGGCGCATCCGGGGTCGTCCGGGCCCCCATCCCTGCCCGGCTTTCGTTTCGATCATCACGACGGAGAACTCATGAAAAAACACGTACTCACCCTCGCACTGGCCCTGGCGGCCACCGGCGCCCTGGCGCAGGCCAACGACACGCTGGCCAAGATCAAGGCTTCCGGTGCTGCCACCATGGGCGTGCGCGACTCGTCCGGGGCCCTGTCCTTCACCCTGGGCGATGGCAAGTACGCCGGCTATCACGTTGAAATCTGCCAGCGCGTGCTGGCCGATGTGCAGAAGCAGCTGGCCCTGCCCAAGCTGGACGTCAAGTACCTGTCCGTGACCTCGCAGAACCGCATCCCGCTGGTGCAGAACGGCACCGTGGACATCGAGTGCGGCTCCACGACCAACAACCTGGCCCGCCAGCGCGATGTGGCCTTCGCCGTGACCACCTACGTCGAGGAAGTGCGGATTGCCGTGAAGGCCAATTCGGGCATCACCAGCATCGCCCAGCTCAACGGCAAGAAGGTCGCCACCACCACGGGCACCACCTCGGTGCAGCTGCTGCGCCGGCATGAGCGCGGCAACGGCGTGAACTTCGAGGAAGTGTTCGGCAAGGACCACGCCGAGAGCTTCCTGCTGCTGGAATCCGGCCGCGCCGACGCCTTCGTGATGGACGGCCAGATCCTGGCCGGCAACATCGCCAAGTCCAAGGCCCCGGCCGACTTCAAGATCGTCGGCGAAGTGCTGTCGGTCGAGCCGATCGCCATCATGATCCGCAAGGACGACCCGGCCTTCAAGAAGGCCGTGGACGACAGCATCACCGCCATGATGAAGTCCGGCGAGATGGCCAAGCTCTACGACAAGTGGTTCGTGCAGCCGATCCCGCCGTCCAACACCCGCGTGGGCCTGCCCGCCACCGAAGCCACCAAGGCCGTCTGGGCCGCCCCGAACGACAAGCCGGTGGAAGAGTACGCCAAGAAGTGATGGCCGCCTGACAGGGCGCGCCTGAACCGGAACCCCGCAGCGAGACCCGTCTGCGGGGTTTCTGCTTTAACCCCCGAATGCAACACAACAACATGGTGACGACATGAATTGGGACTGGCAGGTATTCCTGACCGATGACGGCAGCGGCCGCACCTACCTGGAATGGATGATGGAAGCCTGGGGCTGGACGCTGTCCGTGGCCGCCTGGGCCTGGGTGGTGGCCATCGTGATGGGCACGGTCATCGGCACACTTCGCACGCTGCCGGACAGCCCCTGGCTGGTGCGTCTGGCCAACGCGTGGGTCGAGCTTTTCCGCAATATCCCGCTGCTGGTGCAGATCTTCATCTGGTACTTCGTGCTGCCAAAGATCTTTCCGGCCATGCAGGAGCTCTCCGGCTTCGTGCTGGTGGTGCTGGCACTGGGCTTCTTCACTTCGGCACGCATTGCCGAACAGGTCCGTGCCGGCGTGCAGGCCCTGCCGCGCGGCCAGCGTTATGCCGCCATGGCCGTGGGCTTCACCACGGTGCAGGCTTACCGCTACGTGATCCTGCCGATGGCATTCCGGATCATCCTGCCGCCGCTGACCAGCGAATCGATGAACCTGCTGAAGAACTCCTCGGTGGCATTCGCGGTGTCCATCGCCGAACTCACCATGTTCGCCATGCAGGCCCAGGAAGAAACCTCGCGCGGCATCGAGATCTACATCGCGGTCACCGCGCTGTACGCCATCTCGGCGTTTGCGGTGAACCGGGTCTTTGCCCTGATCGAGCGGCGTGCCCGCGTACCCGGCCTGATCGTGGCCGGCCAGACCGGTGGAGGCCACTGACATGGGCGGACTCGACCTTGCCTTCTTCAACTGGGACGTCTTCAGCAAGTTCGTGCTGAGCGGCCTGTGGTTCAGCGTGCAGCTGACCATCGTGGCCACCATCGGCGGCATCCTGCTGGGCACCGTGCTGGCGCTCATGCGCCTGTCGGGCAACCCCATCCTGGCGATCCCGGCCACCATCTACGTCAACGGCATGCGCAGCATCCCGCTGGTGATGGTGATCCTGTGGTTCTTCCTGCTGGTGCCCACCTTCATCGGCCGCCCGATCGGGGCCGAGATGTCGGCGGTGATCACCTTCATCGCCTTCGAGGCGGCCTACTTCAGCGAGATCATGCGGGCCGGCATCCAGTCGATCCCGCGTGGCCAGGTGTTCGCCGGGCAGGCGCTGGGCATGAGCTACAGCCAGAACATGCGTCTGGTGGTGCTGCCGCAGGCGTTCCGCAACATGCTGCCGGTGCTGCTGACGCAGACCATCATCCTGTTCCAGGACACCTCGCTGGTCTATGCCATCGGCGCCTACGACATGCTCAAGGGCTTCGTCACTGCCGGCAAGATCTACGGCCGTCCTGAAGAGGTCTACCTGATTGCTGCGGTGGTGTACTTCGTCATCTGCTTCGCGCTGTCGTGGATCGTCAAGCGGCTGCAGGCCCGCATCGCCATCATTCGTTAATCGGTGAACAACATGATCGAAATCAAGAACGTCTCCAAGTGGTACGGCCCGGTGCAGGTGCTCAACGACTGCTCGGTGTCCATCAACAAGGGTGATGTGGTGGTGGTGTGCGGACCCTCCGGTTCCGGCAAGTCCACCCTCATCAAGACCGTCAACGGCCTGGAGCCCATCCAGAAGGGCGAGATCTTCGTGAACGGCGTGGCGCTGCACGACCCCAAGACCAACCTGCCGCAGCTGCGCAGCCGGGTGGGCATGGTGTTCCAGCACTTCGAGCTGTTCCCGCACCTGAGCGTGACCGAGAACCTCACCATCGCGCAGATCAAGGTGCTGGGCCGCAGCGCCGACGAAGCCAAGGTGCGCGGCCTGAAGATGCTCGACCGCGTGGGCCTGATGGCCCACAAGGACAAGTTCCCCGGCCAGCTCTCCGGCGGCCAGCAGCAGCGCGTGGCCATCGCCCGTGCCCTGTCGATGGACCCGGTGGTCATGCTGTTCGACGAACCCACCTCGGCACTCGATCCCGAAATGGTCGGCGAGGTGCTGGACGTCATGGTCAACCTGGCCAAGGAAGGCATGACCATGATGGTGGTCACCCACGAGATGGGCTTTGCCCGCAAGGTGGCGAACCGGGTGATCTTCATCGACGTGGGCGGACACATCCTGGAGGACTGCTCCAAGGAAGAGTTCTTTGCCCACCCGGAGGACCGGCAGCCGCGCACCCAGGACTTCCTGTCCAAGATCCTGGGCCACTGAGTCCGACCCATGCGGCTGGCCATCTGGCTGCTGTCGGCGCTGCTGTGCTCGGCCGCAGCGGCCCAGTCCGCTGCGTTCGACCTGCAGGGTCACCGGGGCGCCCGCGCCCTGGCCCCCGAGAACACGCTGGCCGGATTCACCCAGGCGCTCGCCATCGGCGTGAGCACCCTCGAACTCGATGTGGTGCTCAGCGCCGACGGCGTGCCAGTGGTGGCCCACGACCTGGCGCCCAACCCGGACATCACCCGCAACCGTCAGGGCCGCTGGCTGCAGAGCGCCGGCACGCCCTTCATCCGTCAGACCGTGCGGCAAATGCGCCAGTGGGATGTGGGTCGCATCAACCCGGCCTCGCGCTATGCCCGTGACTTCCCCGACCAGCAGGCGGTGGACGGCGAGCGCATGCCCACGCTCGACGAGGTGTTCCGCCTGGTCAGGCGGCTGGGCGCCGACCATGTGCGCCTGAGCATCGAGACCAAGGTCGACCCGCGGCGTCCCCAGGCTTCGGCCGAACCCCGGCGCCTGGTGCAGGCGGTGCTCGATGTCACCCGGGCGCACGGCATGCTCGAGCGCACCCAGCTGCAGAGCTTCGACTGGCGCACGCTCGACGCGGCCCGGCGGCTGGCACCCGCCTGGCCCCGCGTCTACCTGACCGCGCGCCTGCCCCGGTTCGACACCCTGGCCGGCACCGCCTGGACCGGCGGCCGACTGCTGCGCGACCACGACAGCGTGCCCGAGCTGGTGCACGCGGCCGGCGGTCGCATCTGGTCGCCCCACCATGCCGACCTGGACCAGGCCACCCTGGACGAGGCCCGCGAGCTCGGGCTGCAGGTCGTTCCCTGGACGGTCAACGAGACCGCCGACATGGAACGGCTGATCGACCGCGGCGTGCATGGCCTCATCACCGACCGCCCCGACCGCCTGCGGCTGGTGATGGCGCAGCGCGGCATGCCCCTGCCACCTGTGGTGGCGCCTGTTCCCACGCTCTCTGCCCTGCCCCCATGAACCCCGAACCGCATCCCGACCTGAACCGGCTCGACCAGGCCCTCACCGAACTCCAGGCCGGCCGCCTGGACACCCGCCAGTTCGTGGCCCTGGCGCGCGACCAGCCGGCGCTGCTGGCCCAGCTGCCGCCGCGTTATGCCGAGGTGCTGCATGGCCTGCTGGACCGGCTGGAGTCGAGCGCCCTGTTCGACGCCGAAAGCTGCTCCTTCAGCCAGCGCGACCTGACCGACAGCATGCGGCTGTGGCTGCAGAAAGCCACTTCGCTGCTGCAGGCTTGAAGGGAACCGGCACACCCCGGGCCGTATCATTCCGGCATGCGAACCCTGGCCATCGTCCTGCTGATGCTGCTCATGCCCCTGCGGGCCTGGGCAGGCGATGCCATGGCGCTGTCGATGCTCCACGGCCAGGGCCATCCGCCCGTCACCAGCACGGCCAGCATGGCGGTCGAAACGGAAGACCATGCTGGCCATGCAGACCATGACGACCACGCCTCGATGGCCGAACCGGACAACCATTGCTCCAGCCACACGGCCTGCGACCTCTGCAACGGCCCGGTGCTGAGCCTGCCCGGCTGGAAGGCCGACCCGGTGCCAGCGCGGCACCACCTGCAGACCGTGCCGAAAGTGCGGTTTGCCAGTCTGGTGCCGCCCAGGCACCACAAACCCCCCATCTCCTGACCTGACCACCGGTTGCACCGGTCTGCCGCGGTGCCCCCCAGGGGCCGCCGTGGCCCGGTGTCTGTTCAGACTGTCAGGAGTGTTCCCATGATCCGATTCATCCGGCCGGTACTGGCCGGTCTGTGGCTGGCCGCCTTGCTGCCGGTCACCCCTTTGTCGGCCGGTGCGACCGGCCTGGAGGCCGCCGACAGGGCGACCCCCGCCGATCCGCCCGCCTGGCCGGTGATGCCGGCCGAACCCTCGGCCGACGTGCCGGCCCTGCCCGACGGCCTGCCCGCCGCCCGCGCGCAGTGGCAGCGTGTCAATGAGCAGGTGGCCGCGTTCGCGCGCGGCCACATCGACCTGCTGCGCTGGGAACAGGCACGACCGGGCGCAGCCGCCACCGCAGCCGCCCCGGCGTCGAGCCCGCTCACGCCGCTGACCGCGGCGGGTGCCGTGGCCGCTTCGCTCAGGCACCAGCCCGACCTGTTCACCCGGCCGACCATGAACGGGCGCGAACGGGCCAGGGTGCAGGCCGCGTGGGCACAGCATGTGCAGGAGGTTCACAAGATCTGGGTGGATGCCGTTGCCGCCCGGGCACGGGCCGACCTCATGGCACAGGCCCACGACGTGGCCCGTACCGGCGCCGAGCTGGGCCGGCGCATGGTGGTGGCCGGCAACTGGAGCCAGGCGCGGCAGATGCGGGAACAGCTGGTGGAAGCAGCCCACTGGCAGGCCCTGGTCGCGGCCCGGCTGGCCGAGCGGGCCGCCGTCGAGCGCCTTGCCAGCCGGCTCGGCCTGTGGCGGGGTCCGGACATCGTGCAGCTGGCCGCCCGCCTGCCCGGGGGCCTGCCACCCCTGCCCGAATCAGCGTGGTCGGCAGGCGCGGTGACCGCCGAGCGGATCGAGGCCGTGGCCCTGCAGGCCGACCCCGATCTGGCGCTCCTGCGCACCGAAGTGGAGCGCGACCGCCGCGCAAGCGATGCCCCACGGGAAGCGCTGCTGCAGGCCCAGCTCGACCAGGCCCTGGCGAGCGCTGGCGCATCGGCGCCGCCCCACATTGCCGCCCTGGAGCGCCCTGGCGATGCGGCGGCCGAACGGGCTTTGCACGGGCAGGCCCGGCTGCTGTCACACGCCGCCGAACGGCGCTCGGCGGCCCGGCTGGCCTGGCAGCAGGTGGTCATCCGCCACGCAGCCGCGCGCCAGGCCACCGATGGCCTGCTCAAGCTGCAGACCGCGCTCGATCAGGAAAACCTGCTGCGCTACAACGGCATGCTGCAGAGCACCTGGGATCTGCTGGCCAGCGCCCGTGAACGCATCGGTGCGCTCGACACCGCGCTGCAGGCCCGCGCCGCCTACTGGCGCGCCATGGCCGACGGCCAGGCCCTGCTGGCCGGCGCGCCGGCATCGGCCGTGAGCCTCACCCCCGACAACGCTGCGGCCGCCGGCACCGGCGCTGCCTCCCCAGGACACTGACATGAACAACACCCCTTCCTCCACCAGCCGGCGACAGTGGCTCACCGGCGCTGCCGCCACCGCCGTGACGGCCGTGAGCGCGGCCAGCGTCGGCCGCGCGGCACTGGCCGCCCTGCCCGAAGCCCCGCAGCAGACATCGGCCGAGACCGCCGGCCCCTGGACCCCGCCGGGCGTGACCGGCGCCGGGCGTCCCTACAACCCCGTCGTCACGCTCAACGGCTGGACCCTGCCCTGGCGCATGAACAACGGCGTCAAGGAATTCCACCTGGTGGCCGAACCGGTGGTGCGCGAGATGGCGCCGGGCTTTCGGGTGAACATGTGGGGCTACAACGGTCAGAGCCCGGGCCCCACCATCGAGGTGGTCGAGGGCGACCGGGTCCGCATCTTCGTGACCAACCGCCTGCCCGAACACACCACCATCCACTGGCACGGCCAGCGGCTGCCCAACGGCATGGACGGCGTGGGCGGGCTGAACCAGCCGCAGATCCCGGTGGGCAAGACCTTCGTCTACGAGTTCGAGGCGAAGCGTCCCGGCACCTTCATGTACCACCCGCATGCCGACGAGATGGTGCAGATGGCCATGGGCATGATGGGCTTCTGGGTGACGCACCCCAAGGTCCGGCACCCGGCCATCGACAACGTGCAGCGCGATTACTGCTTCCTGCTCAATGCCTTCGACGTGCAGCCCGGCAGCATGACGCCGCAGGTCAACACCATGCTGGAGCAGAACATCTGGGCCTGGAACAGCCGCGTCTTCCCCGGCATCACGCCGCTGGTGGCCCGCCTGGGCGACCGGGTGCGGGTGCGGGTGGGCAACCTGACCATGACCAACCACCCGATCCATATCCACGGCATCGAATTCGAGGTGACCGGCACCGACGGCGGCCCGGTGCCCCGGACCGCGCGCTGGCCGGAGGTCACCACCGACGTGGCCGTGGGCCAGATGCGCCAGCTCGAATTCATCGCCGACGAACCCGGCGACTGGGCCATGCACTGTCACAAGAGCCACCACACCATGGGCGCCATGGGTCACGGCGTGCCGACCATGATCGGCACCGACCACCGGGGTCTGGTGGGCGCCCTGCAGCGGGCCCAGCCGGACTACATGGTCATGGGGGAGCGTGGCATGGCCGACATGGGCGAGATGCAGATGGAGCTGCCGGCCAACACCTTCCCCATGATGACCGGCAGCGGACCCTACGGCCCGATCGAGATGGGTGGCATGTTCACCACGCTGAAGGTACGCGCCGGCCTGGGCGCCGATGACTACCGCGACCCCGGCCACTACGCCATGCCACCCGGCACGCAGGCCCGACCGGTCGACGCAGGGCAGGCACCGCCGCCATCACGCCCGGCCGCCACGCCCGCGCCGGCCAAAGGTACCCTTGAGGGTACTGCCCGCAAACCGGCCGGCCACGGCCACCAGCACTGAGACCACCATTTCCACGAAACCCATGAACCGACGCACCGCACAACAGGGTCTGCTGGCCGGACTGCTGGGCCTGGCCTGGCCCGGCCTGTCACAGGCCCACGGCGAGAACCACGGCAAGCCCCGGGCCGATCTGCCGCCGGAGCAGAAGCCCTGGGGCATTGCCGGCGACCCGCGCAAGGTCACACGCACCATCACCATCCGCATGAGCGACGACATGAAGCTCACGCCCTCGCACCTGGAGGTCCGTCAGGGCGAGACGCTGCGCCTGCGCGCCGTGAACGCGGGACAGGTGATGCACGAGATCGTCATCGGCACCGAAGAAGAGCTTCAGGCCCATGCCGAGCTGATGAAGCGCTTCCCCTCGATGGCGCACGACGAGCCCTACATGGCCCATGTGCCGCCGGGCAAGAAGGGCGACATCGTCTGGAACTTCAACCGGGCCGGCGAATTCGGATTCGCATGCCTGATCGCCGGCCATTTCGAGGCCGGCATGCGCGGCACCCTCCGTGTGAAACCTGCCCAAGGATGACCCCATGATCACCGCTTCCTCACCGCTCCTGTCCCGCCGCCGTCTGCTGCGCGCGGCCTCCGCCCTGCCCCTGGCCGGTCTGGCGGGTGTCGCCATGGCCCAGCAGGCCCCGACCGCACTGCCGGTGCTGCAGGTCTGGAAAGACCCCAACTGCGGCTGCTGCCAGGACTGGGTCGACTACCTCAAGGCCGACGGCTTCGTGGTGCAGGTGTTCGACACCGGCAACACGGCCGTGCGCCGCCGCCTGGGCCTGCCCGACCGCTTCGGCTCCTGCCACACCGGCCTGATCGGTGGCTATGTGATCGAAGGGCATGTGAATGCCCGCGAGATCCGCCGTCTGCTGGCCGAGAAACCCCAGGCCATCGGCCTGGCCGTGCCCGGCATGCCGGTGGGCAGCCCCGGCATGGACGGCGCGGTCTATGGCGACCGGCGCGACCCCTACGATGTGGTGCTGGTCCTCAAGGACGGCAGCTCGCGCGTCTACCAGTCCTATTTCCGCAGCTGATCCGGCTGCGCCTCGGAGCCCGACATGACACTACCCCTCAAGCCCCCCCTGGTGGCCTGCGCCCTGGCACTGGCCGCCGGCCTGGCACTGGCCCAGCACAGCGGCCATTCGCACGGCGCCAGCCCGGCGCAGCCGGCTGCCGCTGCACCTGCATCCGGCGCCCTGCCCTGGGCCGAAGCCGAGGTGCGCCGGGTCGACGCCGATGCCGGCGCCGTCACCCTGCGGCACGGCGACATCCGCAACCTCGACATGCCGCCCATGACCATGGTGTTCAAGGCACGCGACCCGGCCATGCTCTCGGGCATCAAGGCTGGCGAGAAGGTGCGCTTCACCGCCGACCAGATCAACGGCACCTACACCGTGCTCAGCATCGAACCCTTGCGCTGAGCGCTGCTGTTGTCCTGGACAGTCGCGAATGTCATGGGTTTTTGACGGATAAACCTCAAGAATTGTGGGGGAATGCCCGATATGACGGGCAATCGCCCACGAATTCGGCCAACCGGCTCGGGAAGCGGTCCCTAGACTGCTCCGAAGCGGTCCGGCCCCTCGGGCGGGAACCGATTCCCCAGCCGCACCGAGCGAGGTCCCATGCGCACCAACCTGCCCGTCACCCACAACGAATTCGTCATCCCGGACGGCGTGACGCTGGTCTCCACGACCGATCTGCAAAGCCACATCACCTACTGCAACCCGGCGTTCATCGCGGTGAGCGGCTATGAACGGGAGGAGCTGATCGGCCAGCCGCACAACCTGGTGCGGCATCCGGACATGCCGCAGGAGGCTTTCCGCGACATGTGGGAAACGCTCCAGGGCGGTCAGCCGTGGTCGGCCATGGTGAAGAACCGCCGCAAGAACGGCGACCACTACTGGGTGGTGGCCAATGCCACCCCCATCATGGAGAACGGCCAGGCCGTGGGCTACATGTCGGTGCGCACCAAGCCCTCGCGCGAACAGGTGCAGGCCGCAGAAGCGCTCTACTCCCGGATGCGGACGGAACGCGACGCCGGCCGCCAGGTGCATGTGCTGCACAAGGGCCAGGTAGAGAAAAAGGGCCTGGCAGGCAGCCTGCGCAGCGCCCTGCGCCTGACGCTGGGTCGGCGCATTGTCCTCATGTCGGTCGGCCTGACCGCCGCCGGGCTGGTCGTCGGCGAGCTCGCGGCGAACCACGGCGCTGCGGTGCAGGGCGGCGCCGCTGCCTTGCTGCTGGCCATTGCGGGCATCGGTGCGCTGGTGATGCGCCGCCAGCTGATCACGCCGTTGAACGACGCCATCCGCTTTGCCAACACCATGGCCGCCGGCGACCTGTCGGCCCGCTTCAAGGGTGCCAGCACCGGCGAATTCGGCGAACTGGCCAAGGCGCTGAACCAACTCAACGTGAACCTGCAGGCCGTCGTGTCCGACGTGCGCCACGAGGTCGAGGGTGTGCAGGTGGCGTCCAACCAGATTGCCAGCGGCAACCAGGACCTGTCCTCCCGCACCGAAGCCCAGGCCAGCAGCCTGGAAGAGACCGCTGCCTCCATGGAAGAGCTCACCAGCACCGTGGCCCAGAGCGCCAATTCCTCGCGCGAAGCCGCCGTGCTGTCCGAGAAGGCCGCGCTGGTGGCCCGCGAGGGCAACCAGGCCATGGGCCAGGTGGTGAGCACCATGGACGACATCAGCAAGTCCTCGGCGCGCATCGGCGAGATCATCCAGGTCATCGACGGCATCTCTTTCCAGACCAACATCCTGGCGCTCAACGCCGCGGTGGAAGCTGCGCGAGCCGGCGAGCAGGGGCGTGGTTTTGCGGTGGTGGCCGGTGAGGTTCGCAACCTGGCCCAGCGCACGCTGTCGGCGGCCAAGGAGATCAAGGTGCTGATCGACGAGTCGTCCACCAAGGTGGCGCAGGGGAGCCAGCTGGTGCAGAACGCCGGTCAGACCATGGGCAATGTGGTCAAGGCGGTCGAACAGGTGAACGGCCTGATCGGCGAGATCACCAGCGCCACCAACGAACAGTCGCTGGGCATCGGCCAGATCAACCAGGCCGTGGGTCAGCTCGACTCGGTCACCCAGCAGAACTCGGCCATGGTGGAAGAGCTGGCAGCAGCCGCCAGCTCGCTGCAGGCCCAGGCCCAGGTCATGAACGAGGCGGTGCGCATCTTCCGCCTCGAACGCCGCGGCGCCATCCCGGCCTGATCAGACCGGCGCGCTCGGGCACTGGATGGGCACGACCTGCAACGTGACCGAACGGGTCACGTCGCGGTACAGGCCATCGGCACTGCCCAGCTGCCGAACCCGCAGCGAGCGGGGTGTTGCCAGGTCGCCCGGGTTGCCGCCCAACGCCAGGTCCACCACCACCTCACCGCCCGAGGGCATGAGGGTCGCCCCCACCGGGTCGGTCCAGCCCACGCCGAAGGCCTCGTTGTTCGGCACGGCGAACCGGAAGCGGTAGGTGGTGCTGCGGTCGGCGCACACCTGGAGGCTGACCGTGGTGGAGAAGGGACTGACCGATACGCCGCTGACCGACCCGATGACCGTGCCATCGGGCAAGGAGTCCGGCCGGATGGCGGTCACGTCCAGCAGCTGGAACGGCTGGTTGGCATAGGCAAAGAACGACACGTCGCGCGACGCCCCCAGGGTGTTGGCGGTTTCGGGCACGGTGTAGCGCAAGGTGAAGGCGCCCGGGTTGCGGGTGCGCACCACCAGGTTGCCGTCGAAGCTGGTGTTCAGGGATTGCACTGGGTCGCCGTCCACCACCGACCACGATCCGCCGGCCAGACCCATGGCAGCGGAGGTGAGGCCGAAGATCATGGGAATGTCGGCGCTTTGCCAGCGGCTTTCGAGCAAGGCGGCGCCGGTCGGCGTGTTCAGAACGGGCGCTGATCTGGCGACCGTCAGCGAGGCAACCACGCTGCCCCCGGCATAGGCACCCTGCGCCGGCTGGGTGGCGGTGATCACGGCCGTGCCCGCGCCCACCACCTGCAACTGGTTGCCCGAAATCTGCACCACCTGCGGGTTGCTGCTGCTGTAGGTGAACGGCGCAGGGCTGTCGCTGACCGGCGCCACCAGCGTGCGGGGGGCACCGCCATGCACCAGATCGGTCGGCACCGACAACGCACCGATGGTCGGCGCCTGCAGGCTCACCACCAGCCGGGCGGTGGTGCTGGCCGCGCTGTAGTCATCGGTGGCGGCCTGCGTGGCCGTGATGACCGCCTCACCGCTGCGATGCACCGTGAGCTGCTGGCCACTGATGCTGGCCACCGCCGGGTCGCTGCTGCTGAAGCTGAAGGCCCCTGGGCTGCTCGACCCTGGCGGGGTGAGCGGCAATGGCCCCGAGACCAGCGACACGGGCGGCAGGGACCAGGGTTGCAGGACCGCCGCGGCGGCCGTCAGGCGCAGTGCGTAGCTGGCCTGGGCGCTGGGGAAGTACCCCTGCGGGGCCTGCAAGGCGGTGATGGTGGACTGCCCTTGCCGCAATGGCGTGACCACACCGGTGACCGCATGCACCGTGGCCACCGTGGGGTTGCTGCTGCTGTAGCTCACCGCCCCTTTGCTGCCGGCCACCGTGGCCAGCTGGCTGAAGCTGCCGGCATTCCAGGTGCGCGAGATCTCGGCCTGGCGGAAGGCCAGCTGCGGCACGCTGCCGGCACTGCCACCGACCACCAGCACCTGGGCCGGCGCCGGCCCGGCGCACAAGCCGATCAGCAGGAGGAACAGGCCGGGCCGGCCACGAACCAGGGCAGTGAGTCCGAAGGACAACAGACGGATCGGGAACATGGGTTCAACGGCCCTTCACGGTGAAGCTGATGCGCATGACGATGACGGGGGCGACCGAGGCAAAGTCGGCCTCGTAGGTGAGCTGCTGACCCGCTCCGGGGTTGGGAATGTTGTCGAGCTGGATCACCACCCGATTGCCCGACAGCTGAAGGAAGGGCTGGCCGTTCACACCCGCGTTCGCCACGGTGGAAGCGTTTTCCAGCGTCCGGATCTCCACCAGCCCCTGCGCAGCGCGCTCCAGCGTGAACACCAGCTGCCCGCCGACGATGGCAATGCCGTAACCCGGTGCCACCAGCGAGGTGTCGATGCTCGCCAGCGTCTGCGGCTGCAAGCTGCGGTCGACCCGGGCCAGCACCACCTGGGGCAGCTGGGCCGGCCGCTGGGACACCAGCTGCAGGCGCGACAGCGCGTTGCTGCTGCGCAGGGGCGCCAGCGCGCACCGGCCGCCCGCCCCTTCGGACCCCGCAGCCCCGCCCAACGGCAGCCGCCAGGCCAGTGCAACGCGGGTTTCGGACGCGGAGGCAACGTTCAGGGTGCGTGAAACACCCAGCATCCAGCGACCCGACTCCCAGCCGACGCCACCGGCGGTGCTGGACGAGGTGGTCGACAGGTTCAGGGCGACGCGCCGACAGGCATCGAGGTCTTGCTGCCAGCCCAGGCGGGCGACCAGCCGCGATGCGGCCACCTGCGATCCATCGGCCATGGGATAGCGGGTGCGTTCGCCGCCGAGCGCCAGATCCAGGCGGGTGGTGGCCCACGGATACAGCCCCACCCCCATCTCGGCACCCTGCATCTGCCCGGCCGATAGCAGGCGCAGATCGCTGCTGGCCTGCAGCAGGTTGCCGACCGCGCTCTGGATGACCACCGGTGCGAGCCGGGGCACGGACGCCCGAGCGCCGTACACAGTCCAGCGCAGATCACCCACCGGCCCGGCCTCGGGGCCCTGCCGCACCAGACCGGCCAGCCAGGCGTTCTGGCGCACCCGGACGTCGGCGGTGCCTGAGGCAAAGGCATAGGGATCGGTGCTCTGCAGACGACCCAGCGACAGTCGGCCATGCCAGCCGGGCACGGGGGTGTAGAGCAGATTGCCCACCAGGTCACGGAAATCGCCGGTACGCCCGGCGGCCAGATTCAGGCCCAACGCCCACTGATCCGTCGGCAGCCAGCCGGCGTCCAGGCCGAACTGCTGGCGGTAGCGGGATGAATGCATCAGGCGGGCGTCGATCCGGTGGTCGGCGTCCTGGCGGTTGTAGCGGGTGGAGTGCGGACCGATCTGCCAGGGGCCGATCTGCGCGGCCGGCAGCGAGGTCAAGGGCGCGGTCGGCGTTGCGGGCGGGGAGGCCGACGGATCGGCGACGGGGACCGCGTGCCCGGCCGTGCAGAGCAGGGCCAGGGCTGCGGCAGACAAGGGGGTTCTCATGGGTGGCGGCTCAGGGCAGGAGAGATCCGGATACCCGAACTCCGGGCAGCCGGCGATCCTCGCCGTACCACCCCGATCAAGTCATCACGAAACCACCAAGCAACCAATCGAAACGTGATTCACCGACGAACGCCAAGACACGGTGCCGGCGCGTGATACCGTCCGCACCCATGCCGAAAACCCTGCGCTACACCCTCATTTCGCTGCGCGAGATGCTGCTGTCCTTCGGGCCGTTCGCCCTGCTCACGGTGGCCTTGCTGGTGGCCGCCTACTGGTGGCTCAACCCGACCCCGCCCAAGACGGTGGTGCTGGCCACCGGCCCGGCCCAGAGCGCCTACGAGACCTTCGGACGGCGCTATGCCGAATCGCTGGCGAAGGAGGGCATCACGGTCGAACTGCTGCAGACCGAGGGCTCGTCGGACAACCTGGAACGCCTGCGCCGGGGCGAGGCCGACATTGGCTTCGTGCAGGGCGGCACCGGCAACATCACCGAGACCGACACCGAGGACCTCGCGTCGCTGGGCAGCCTCTTTGTCGAACCCCTGTGGGTCTTCTACCGGGAAGAACGGGCACGCAAGCTGCGCCGCAGCGGCACCCTGGAGACCCTGTCCGACCTGCGGGGCTGGCGGGTGAACGTGGGCACGCCCGGCAGCGGCGTGCCCCGGCTGTTCGAGACCCTGCTGGAGGTCAACCGCATGGCACCGAGCGATCTGCGCCTGAGCCAGCTGGAGCAGACCCCGGCCACCGTGGCCTTCCTCGACGGCGAGATCGATGCGCTGGTGTTCGCTTCGGCACCGGAGTCCCTGATGGTGCAGATGCTGCTCCAGACACCCGGCGTGCGGCTGATGGACTTCACCCAGAACGAGGCCTATTCGCGCCGCTTCGCCTACCTGACCCCGGTGGTCATGCCCCAGGGCATGGTGGACCTCTCGGCCAACATTCCGCCGCGCCGGGTGCGGCTGGTGGCCTCCACCACCAGCCTGCTGGCCCGGGCCGACACCCACCCGGCCGTGCTGCAGCTGTTCGCTCAGACCGCCACCCGCCTGCACAGCAGTGCCAGCTGGTTCAGCCGCGCCCGCGAGTACCCGAGCCTGGAACACAGCGAGGTGCCGGTGGCCGACGAGGCCCAGCGCGCCATCCGAGGCGGCCAGCCGTTCCTGCAGCGCTACCTGCCGTTCTGGCTGGCCAACCTGATCGAACGCATGTGGCTGGCCATGGGCCTGATCATCGCGCTGGCACTGCCGCTGTCCCGGATCATCCCGCCGCTGTACACGTTCCGCATCCGCTCACGGGTGTTCCGCTGGTATGCGGAGCTGCGCGACATCGAACAACGGCACGAGTCGGGCGAAGCGGCGGACCAGCTGCTTGAGCAGATCGACACCATGGAGACCAAGGTGGAGAAGGTGGTGGTGCCGCTGAGCTACACCGACGAGCTCTACGCCCTGCGCAGCAACATCCACCTGGTGCGCAAGAAGCTGCTGCGCAAGACCGCCTGAGGCGGGGTCGCTCCGGCGACCGGGCTCAGGTCTTGTCGGGGGACGACGAGTTCTGCAGGGCCTGCTGGGCCACGGCGTCCAGCGCATCGTCCACCACGCTCTGGCGAGCGATCATGCGCAGGCGGTCCTGGTCGATCAGGCGGTCCAGGTTGCGGCGGGTCATCGACACCGACTTGCCGGACACGGTGTTGAACAGGTACAGCGTGCCGTGCGGGCTGGCCCAGGTGATCTGGCAGCGGGTGGTCACGCCCTCCAGCGGCATTTCGAACCAGGCACCCACGGTGAACTCGACCGGGAGACGGCTCTCCATCGGTCGGGTGTCGGGCATCTGTGCATCAGGCAGTTCGCCCGGGGGCAGCGGCTGCGTGTTCTCGTAGGCGGGTGGCTGGGTGTCGGGCGGCAGGTCGGTCATGAAGCCGGTGTCCTTGGCTTCCTGGCTCTGCATCCACATGGACACGTCTTCCATGTCCTGACGGCTGGGCGGATTGTCTTCGGGCACGCCGGGACGCTGCGTCTTGTAGGCGGCCTCGTGCAGGCCCATCAGCGCCTGGAAGAAGCCCTCGGTGGCCGCGCGCGGGTAATCGATGGAATCCAGTCCCTCGCGCAGGGTGCGCAGGATGACCGGGATCACCTTCACCAGCCGGGGACGGTTCAGGCTGGCCAGCCCCACCTGACACGACCACAGCAGATCGACGATGACCTCGAAATAACGGCGGGAGGCGGCATCGGCCGGCAGCAGCGGCGGGCGGACACCTTCCTCCAGGCGGGCCTGTGCCACCACCTGGGCCCATGGGCCGGTCAGGAAGCGGCGAACCACGCCGGGCGCCTTGGAGAAGTCCTTGAGGTCCCGGAATTCGTGCACCAGGCGTTCGGCCAGCAGGTTGCGCTGCTCCACCCGGACCAGCGTGTTGACCGCCAGACCGCGAGCTTCCTGGGAAGTCTCGATCGCCCGCGAACTGAATTGCTGCAGGCGCTCCAGCAGACCGGGGAAACGCTCGGGCACGTCATCGCCGGCGCGCAGCAGGGCCCGCTGGATGCCGCGGATCTCGGCCGCAAACGGCGCATAGCCGGATTCGGCCTCGCTCTTGAAGCCCAGCGATCGCTCAATGATGGCATCCAGCAGCCGCCGGGCCGGGTTGTGGCGGTCGGCAAAGAAGCGCGGGTCGGCACGGGCCAGGTCGATCAGGGCCGGCTTCATGCCGTGCAGGATGTCCCGGATGGGCTGGAGGATGCGCTTGTCGTCGGTGATCTGACGCATCATGAGCGTCACCACCTCGCTGGCCAGGTTGCGGACCATGGCCTGATTGACCTGGGGCACCTGGCCGCCCGATTCGTCCGCCCCCAGATTGCCCACCAGCAGCCGGTGCAGCTGGTCCAGGGTCAGCAGCGGGTCGCCGGGCATGCCGCGCTCGCCCGGCTTCAGCATGCTGCTTTCGCCACGCCGCGAACGCGGACCGGACACCGACGACGCCCCCGAGCGGGATGCGGCGAAAGGACGGGTGACACCGAAACCGACCGGCTTCACACCGTTCTCGTCGAGCTTCTCGATCAGCAGCAGGAACACGCCGGCCAGCTGTTCACCCAGGGCGGCGGAGCCGGCCTTGAGCCAGCGGCCGCGCACCGAAGCCTCGACCCGGTCGGCCTTCATGGCACGGGACAGCGCCCCGATGAAAGCGGCCGAACGCAGCGGATTGGCGTCCGGGCTGACCTGCTGCAGCCCGAGGGCACTGCACATCCGGGCATTGAGTTCGGCGTCGAGGTCTTCGAGCGTCATCTCGACCACCTGCTGCAGGCGCGCGAATTCCACGGTTTCCTGAACCTGGTCGTCGCCCATGAGTTCGAGCTCGTCGAAGCTCACCCGTGCCTTGCCGCCCTGGCCGGCTCCGGATTGCTCCGGCCGTGTGCAGGACTCGAGCTCGGCCCGGTAGGCCTCCACCAGCGACTCGCGGTGCCGGTCGGCCTCCAGGCGGGCCGCGTTGAGGGCCTTGCGCTCCATCAGGCCCGGCTCGGTCGCTTCGAGGTTCTTCAGGGCAACGCTGACCTGATCGAGCCAGCGCGGCAGCCAGTTCGCAGTCTGGGACAGTGCGTACTGGGTGTAGGCATCGACTTCCGGCCTGACAGTGGCATTCATGTGGGGTTCCCTGAGCAATATCGGCGGGCTGACAGTGCCCTGTACCGTATTTTGCCCCGCCACCGCATCCCATGCCCTACCGGGCGCCTCGGGTTCTCGTGCCTCAGGACTTATTCCACAGTCGGGCCCAGCCTTCGTGGCCCAGTTCCGTGAGGGTTTTCATGTTGCGCTCGACGATGGCATCGGCATCGCCGGCATCGGTGGCCACCGCGCGCTCCACGCTTTCCTCCCGCAGCAGGTGCAGGATCGGGAAGGGAGAACGGTTGGTGGCGTTGGTGATGTCGTCCGGCGCGGTGCCCTCGAACTGGAACAGCGGGTGGAACGGCGCCACCTGGATCACGCCCTCCAGGTCGTGCTCGGCGACCACATCGTCGACGATGCCCAGAAAGTCGTTGAACATGCCGAAGTCGGGAAACAGCGCGGGATGCACCAGCAGCGTCGTGTCGATCTGCTCGGCCGGCGTGGTGGCCAGCAGATCGAGTTCGCGGTCTAGTTCATCCAGGAACGCATCGACGTGCCGGGCACGGCTCACCACCACGCGCACCTGTTCGCGCACCCACACCGCGCGGGCGAACGGGCAGAGGTTGAGGCCGATGACGGCCTTCTCCACCCACTCGCGGGTGCGTGCCAGGATCTCGTCGTCGGTCATCAGGCCAGGCTCTTGAAGCGGGCCCGCTTGGGCTTGGCACCCTCCTCGCCCAGGCGCTTCTTCTTGTCGGCCTCGTACTCCTGGTAGTTGCCGTTGAAGAAGGTCCACTGGCTGTCGCCTTCGGCGGCCAGGATGTGGGTGCAGATGCGGTCCAGGAACCAGCGATCGTGGCTGACCACCAGTGCGCTGCCGGCGAATTCCAGCAGGGCCTCTTCCAGCGCACGGAGGGTTTCCACGTCGAGGTCGTTCGACGGTTCGTCCAGCAGCAGCACGTTGCCGCCTTCGGCCAGCATCTTGGCCAGGTGCAGACGACCGCGCTCGCCGCCCGAGAGGTTCTTCACCAGCTTCTGCTGGTCGCCGCCCGAGAAGTTGAAGCGGCCGCAGTACGCGCGGCTGGCCATCTGGAACTTGCCCACGGTGATCATGTCCAGACCGCCCGAGACGTCCTGCCACACCGTCTTGTCGCCCTCCAGGCCTTCACGGGTCTGGTCCACCGCCGCGATCTTGACGGTCTGGCCGATCTTGACCGTGCCGCTGTCCGGCGTCTCCTTGCCGGTGATCAGCTTGAAGAGCGTGGACTTGCCGGCGCCGTTGGGACCGATGATGCCCACGATGGCGCCCGCCGGCACCGCAAAGCTCAGGTTGTCGATCAGCACCCGGTCACCGAAGGACTTGCTGACGCCCTGGAATTCGATCACCTCGTTGCCCAGGCGCTCGGCCACCGGAATGAAGATCTCGTTGGTCTCGTTGCGCTTCTGGTATTCGACGTCGCTCAGCTCCTCGAAGCGGGCCAGACGCGCCTTGCTCTTGGCCTGACGTCCCTTGGGGTTCTGGCGCACCCACTCCAGCTCCTTCTTCATGGCCTTGGTGCGGGCGTCTTCGGTGCGCTGCTCCTGCTCCAGACGGGCTTCCTTCTGTTCCAGCCAGGTGGAGTAGTTGCCCTTGTACGGAATGCCCTGGCCACGGTCGAGTTCCAGAATCCACTCGGCGGCGTTGTCCAGGAAGTAGCGGTCGTGGGTGATGGCCACCACGGTGCCGGAGAAACGCTGCAGGAACACCTCCAGCCAGTCCACCGATTCGGCGTCCAGGTGGTTGGTGGGTTCGTCCAGCAGCAGCATGTCGGGCTTGGACAGCAGCAGGCAGCACAGGGCCACGCGGCGCTTCTCGCCGCCGGACAGCACGCCGATCTTGGCGTCCCAGGGCGGCAGGCGCAGGGCGTCGGCGGCGATCTCCAGCTGGTGCTCGGAATCGGTGCCGGCGGTGGAGATGATGGCCTCCAACTGCGCCTGCTCGGCGGCCAGGGCGTCGAAGTCGGCGTCTTCCTCGGCATAGGCCGCGTACACCTCTTCCAGCCGCTTCTGGGCGGCACGCACGCCGCTCATGCTGGACTCCACCGCTTCGCGCACGGTCTGTTCCGGGTCGAGCTGCGGCTCCTGCGGCAGGTAGCCGATGCGGATGCCCGGCATGGGGATGGCCTCGCCTTCGATCTCCTTGTCGATGCCGGCCATGATCTTGAGCAGCGTCGACTTGCCGGAGCCGTTGGTGCCCAGCACCCCGATCTTGGCGCCGGGGAAGAAGGACAGCGAGATGTCCTTGAGGATCTGGCGCTTGGGCGGCACGATCTTGCCGACCCGGTTCATGGAAAAGACGTATTGGGCCATGGGAGCCTGTGTGGGTAAGTGAAAAGGGGGTTGGGCCGCCGGCAGCGGCGACGCGAAACCCCGGATTATCCCCGCATGCCACAATACGGGCCTTGCAGGCACATCAGTCGGCCTGCAACCAGCCCCCTGCTGGGGCGCCCCATCCTTCACCGGAAGGCGCCAGACCCTGAATCCACCGACCCTGCACTGAGCGGGCTGCCTCCACGGCAGACCGATGTGGCCGGTGATCCCAGCGCCCTGGACGGGCGCCTCAAACGACATGACATTTGACGAACTGAATCTGGCCCCGGCCATCGTGCAAGCGGTGCGGGAGCAAGGCTACGACACCCCCACGCCCATCCAGGCCGAGGCCATCCCGGCCGTGCTGGCCGGCCGCGACCTGCTGGCAGGCGCACAGACGGGCACCGGCAAGACCGCAGCCTTCACCCTCCCCATGCTGCAGCGCCTGTCGGCCAGCCCGCGCGCCAAGAGCCGCTTCGGCGGCATCGGCATCCGCGCGCTGGTGCTCACCCCCACCCGTGAACTCGCCGCCCAGGTGGAAGAGTCGGTCCGGAACTACGGCAAGCACGTCGACCTGACCTCCACCGTGGTGTTCGGTGGTGTGGGCATGAACCCCCAGATCAACGCCATGAAGCGTGGTGTGGACATCCTGGTGGCCACCCCGGGCCGCCTGCTCGATCTGCAGCAGCAGGGCTTCCTGGATCTTTCCCAGGTGCAGATGCTGGTGCTCGACGAAGCCGACCGCATGCTCGACATGGGCTTCATCCACGACGTGAAGAAGGTGCTGGCCCTGGTGCCGCGCGACAAGCAGAGCCTGCTGTTCTCGGCCACCTTCAGCGACGAGATCCGCGACCTGGCCAACGGCCTGCTCAAGGACCCGCAGCACATCCAGGTGACCCCACGCAACACCACGGTGCAGCGCATCAGCCAGGTCATCCACCCGGTGGGACGCGGCAAGAAGAAGGCCCTGCTGGTGCACATCATCAACCAGCACAACTGGAGCCAGGTGCTGGTGTTCACCCGCACCAAGTTCGGCGCCAACAACGTGGCCGACTACCTCGAGAAGAACGGCATCAGCGCCATGGCGCTGCACGGCAACAAGAGCCAGGGTGCGCGCACCCAGGCCCTGGCCGGCTTCAAGAGCGGCGACATCCGCGCCCTGGTGGCCACCGACATCGCGGCCCGCGGCATCGACATCGACGAGCTGCCGCACGTCGTCAATTACGAGATCCCCAACGTCTGTGAAGACTATGTCCACCGCATCGGCCGCACCGGCCGCGCCGGCCGCGAGGGCCACGCCGTCAACCTGGTGAGCCTGGACGAAGAAGGCTTCATGATGGAGATCGAGCGCTTCACCAAGCAGCAGATCCCGGTGGAGATCTTCCAGGAATTCATGCCGGAGCCGGGCGAGAAGGCCGAACCCATCGCCATGGGTCGCCAGACCATCTGGGGCGGCGCCGGCAAGCCGCCGAGCCGCGACGTCATGGCGGCTGCCGCCAAGGCAGCACGCCAGGAAATGATGCAGCGCATCCGCGAGAAGAAGGTCGGCGAAGGCCAGGGCCGCGGCGGTCGGGGCGGCCCGCGCGCTGCCGGCGAGGAATCCGATGGCGATGCACCGCGTGAACCCCGCGAACCGCGCGAGAACCGGGGTGAAGGCCGGGCCGATGGCCGCCGGCAAGGCGGCCAGCGTCCGCAGCAGGCGAACGGTCAGGGTCAGGGTCAAGGCCAGGGCCGTGGCGGCCGTGGTGGTCAAGGTGGCCAGGGCGCCCAGGGTGCTCAACGCCCTCCGCGCGGCGATCGCAATGACCGAGGCGATCGTGGCGACCGTGGTGATCGGGCCGACCGGGGAGACCGCGAACCCGGCGCCGAACGCCAGCCCGGCCCCAACGCCCACCTGGGCAGCCTGCGCATCCGCGAGCCGCGTCCGCGTCAGGCCAACCCGGGTGGTCAGCCCGATCCGCTGCGCACCAGCATCGATGCCATGCGCACGGGCAACCGCCACAACAAGGGCGGCAAGGGTGGTGGCAAGGGCGGGCAGCAGGGCGGCCCGGCCGACCCGCTGCGCACCAGCTACGGCCGCATCCGCTGAAGCCCGACGGGCCTCAGTCGCGCACGAACAGCGTGACCAGGGGCTCGTCCCCCACCTGCCGGCTCCAGTGGCCGTGCACCTGAGGATCGAAGCTCGCACCCTGCGGCAGGGTGTCGGCTGAATAAAAGTGTTCGCCCGGACCGAAGCGCCGGGTGCTGCCGTCCTGCAGGCCGATCTCCATCACGCCGCGCAGCACGAACAGCCACTGAGCTTGGCCGGTGCAGTGAAAGCTGCTGCGAAAGCCGACCGGGCTCTCGCGCAGCTGCAACGCGGCCGCCGGCTGGACAGCCGAGAGCCTTGCTGCCGGCGTACCCTGGTCCAGCTCGATCTCTTCTTCCCGAAAACGGGCTCGGCCATCGACGTCGGTGAACAGCACGACTTTGCGGAAGGTGGACATGGGTGCTCCTGAAGTGCGCGGGTTGTACCAGATGCCGCTCGGGTGCTGTACCTGCCACGGTCTTTTGGCGCAAACTCGGCGGCCATGAAACTCCTGCTCGCTGAAGACGACGCCATGCTCGGCCAGGGCATGGACAAGGGGCTGCGCCAGGCAGGCATGACCGTCGACTGGGTCCGCGACGGACCCACCGCGCAGGCCGCCCTGCAATCGCAGACCTACGATGTGCTGCTGCTCGACATCGGCCTGCCCGGCCTCGACGGCCTGCAGCTCCTGCAATGGCTGCGATCGCGCGAACTGGAAGTGGCGGTGATGGTCGTTTCGGCCCGCGATGCGGTGAGCGACCGCATCCTCGGACTCAACCAGGGCGCCGACGACTACCTGACCAAACCCTTCGACCTCGACGAACTGGTGGCCCGCGTGCACGCGCTGGCGCGCCGGCGCCAAGGACGACCGCAACCCGACATGCGCGTGGGCTCCCTGGTGCTCAACCCGGTACGGCGCGAAGTGCTCCTGGGCGACGAGCCGGTGCTGCTGGCGCCGCGCGAGTTCGACCTGCTGGCCGCACTCATGGAACAACCCGGTGCCGTGCTCTCGCGGGAACAGCTGGAAAGCCGGCTGTATGGCTGGCAGGGTGAGCCGTCGAGCAATGCGGTGGAGGTGCACCTGCACCACCTGCGCCGCAAGATCGGCAGCGACTGGATCAAGAACGTGCGGGGCGTGGGCTACAAGCTGGTCGAGGTCACACCTTGAACTCCATCCGGCAGCGGCTGCTGCTGTGGCAGATCACCGCCCTGGTGGTGACCTCGGTGCTGTGCAGCGCCCTGACCTATCGGCTGGCCTGGGACGCGTTCAACCGCATCCGCGACTACGGCCTGGAACAGATCGCCTGGTCGGTGGTGCGGCATGGAGTACAACCCGCCGTTTCAACCGACGCCACCCAGCGCCTGCCCGTCCTGCCGTCCATCCCCGACCGGCCGGCCGGTGTCCCGCTGGATGCCGCCGCCGACGTGGCCTCCGGTGAAGCCGTCGAGCAGCCCCCGCCACCGGTGGCGGCCGAAGTGCCGGCGGAGGTGCCGGTCGAAGACCTGGGGCAGTTCGTCAGCCAGATCTGGCTGGAGGACGGGGAACTGCTGTACTCGTCGCTCGACGACATCGGACCGCCGCTGCAGCAGCCAGGCTTTCACCTGGTCCAGTGGCAGGACGAACCGTGGCGGGTCTACACCGTGGTCGACCGGCACCAACGGGTCCAGGTGGCGGTGACTTCGGCCGACCGGGCCAGCGACTTCGCCGAACTGCTGCCCTCGCTGGTGGTGCCGCTGTGCCTGCTGGTGCTGGTGCTCACGCTGCTGATCCACACCGCCGTGTCGCGCGCGCTGGCGCCCCTGCACGCGCTGGGCCGGCAGATCCGCCAGCACGACCACCCGCAGGAGCTGCCCGCCATCGAGACCGGACGGCTGCCCGAAGAACTGCTGCCCCTGGGGCAGGCGCTCAACCAGCTGCTGGCGCGGGTGGACGCCCTGCTCAGCGGACAACGCGCCCTGCTGGCCGATGCCGCGCACGAACTGAACACGCCGCTGGCGGCCATCAAGCTGCAGGCCCAGCTGGCCCGCCGGGCCACCGATGCACAGCGCAGCCTGGCGCTCGACGAACTCGACCGGGGTATCGCCCGGGCCACCCGGCTGGTGGCACAGCTGCTGCAGATGGCCCGGCTGGAGCCGGACGTCCGCGCCCAGGAGCGTGTGCCCCAGGCGGTGGCGGTGGATGCGCTGGCAGCACAGGTGGTGGCGGCGTTTTCGGCTCAGGCCGATGCCCGTGGCATGGACCTGGGCCTGGTGCGGCGCGACCGGGCGACCGTCTGGGCCGATCCGTCGGAAATGCAGGTGCTGCTGGACAACCTGGTCGACAACGCCCTGCGCCATGCCGACGCCGGTTGCCGGGTTGACCTGAACGTGACGCTCGGTGAAGGTCAGGTGTGGGTCGAAGTGCGGGACAACGGACCGGGCATCGCATCGGCCGAGCGCGAACGCGCCCTGCAGCGCTTCGTGCGGCTCAACCCCCAGAGCGGCACCGGCAGCGGGCTGGGGCTGGCCATCGCTGCCAGCATCGTCAGCCAGCTCGACGGAACACTCGAGCTGCAGGACACCCCGGGCGGCGGCCTGACGGTGCGCATCGGGCTGCCGGAGCACCATGAAAAAACCGCCACGGGCGTGCCGGTGGCGGTTCTGGACGAATCACACTGACCCGGCATGGCCGGGCCGGCGTCATCACTGGCGCACGGTGGTGCCGGCAGCCTGGGCGGTGGACGAAGCGGGCTGGCCAGCCTGCATGGTGTCCTGGGCAGCGTAGGCGCCGGGGAACAGCTCGCGCTCGGTGATCGAGACTTCGCTGTTGGCAATGATGTTGCCGGTGCGGCGGGCTTCGGCCAGCTCGGCCAGCACTTCAGCGCGGGTCTTGCCGGTGGTCACGGCCGGGGCGGCGGGTGCTGCGGGGGCAGCGGCCTGAACGGTGACGTTCTCGTAGGCGCCGGGGAACAGCTCGCGCTCGGTCATGTGGACTTCGCTGTTGGCGATGATGTTGCCGGTGGCACGGGCTTCGGCGAGTTCGGCGCGGACCTGCTCGCGGGTCTTGGCGGCAGCCGGGTCGGCGGCGAAGGCGTTGCCGGCCACCAGGGCGGCGAAGGACAGGGCGATCAGGGAGAGGCGTTGGGCTTTCATGGGGTAACTCCTTCAGAGGGTTGAATGACGAGGAAACAGGGAGATCACTGACCTCGGTGCCCGATTGCTGTGAGAACCGTGCATCGATGGGATGGACTGTAAAGTTTCTGATCACGATGAAAAACATCATGTGACTGATTGGTATATTTCTAAAACAGCAACAATCTTTTGGGTTTACCCGTATCAGAGGACGCTTGTGCCTCTGGCGGTACCCCCTCAGCACCATGGACCGACTCAGCTCATTGCGCGCCTTCCAGAAGGTGATCGAAGAAGGTGGATTCGCCGCCGCCGCCCGTGCCATGGACATGTCGCCCGCCGTGGTGACCCGCCTGGTGGCCGATCTGGAAGAACACCTGGGTACACGCCTGCTGCACCGCACCACGCGGCGGGTGTCGCTCACCGAAGCCGGCGAGGCCTACCTGGAACGTGTCCGGCAGGTGCTGATCGACCTCGACGAGGCCAGTGAACTGGTGAGCTCGCAGACCCGCGAACTGGCCGGGGTGCTGCGCGTGCTGGCACCGCCGGTGCTGGCCACCCATGTGCTGGCGCCGCTGGTGTCCGGCTTTCGGCAGACCTACCCCAAGATCCGGCTCGACATCGAGGTGGCTTCGCACCGCGAGCCGCCCATCGAGGCCTACGACATAACCCTGCTGGGCACCAGCACCGGCTTCGACGCGAACGTGATCGCGCGCAAGGTGATCGCCTCCGAAGCCATCCTGCTGGCCTCCCCGGACTATGTGCGACGCCGGGGCATGCCGCAGCGGCCGGAAGACCTCGCCCGGCACGATTGCCTGCGCCTCAAGCCCTCGGTGGGCCGCAGCCGGGTCTGGCGGCTGCTCAATGCCGCCGACGGCGACCGGCCGACCGAGGTCGAGGTCGAGCCGGTGCTGTGGGCCAACCACACCGACACCCTGATGCACGCCGCCCTGGATGGCGCCGGCATCACCGCCACCACGCTCGAACTGGCCGCACCGATGCTGGCCAACGGCCAGCTGGTGCGGGTGCTGTCGCCCTGGATCACCGACCGGCTCAACCTGTATGCCGCCCTGCCCAGCCGCAAGTTCATGCCCCGGCGTACCCAGGTGTTCCTGGACTACCTGGTGGCCCAGACCCGACAGCGGGTGGATCAGGCGCTGCGCAACAGCGCCTTGCGGTGAACCGGCCAGGCGTTACAGACCCTTACCGGGCCGACGGGAATGGAATGTCAGCCTCCGGCGTTCTGGTGAACAGGTCCCCCCCTGAACACCCCATCCACCCGGAAGGCAACCCATGAAGAAATCTCTCGGCATTCTGGTCACCGCCATCGGCAGCTCGGTGCTGCCCGCCGCCTCGCAAGCCCAGGTCTCGCCCCTGGTGCAGGCCATCGGCGATGCCGCGCAGGACGTGCTCGGCAGCACCTACAGGACACCCCGCTTCACGGCCGGCAACAGCAGCAGCAATGGCAGCAGCAACGGAGGCTCCAGCGGCGGATCGAGCGCCAGCGGTGGCCGCGGAGGCCAGGGCGGCGGCGGCTTCGGCGGCGGTCGCGCGGGCAACTCGTCCAGCAACTCGAGTTCCAACTCGTCGTCCAACTCGAGCTCGAACTCCAGCTCCAACAGCTCTTCCAACAGCAGTTCGAACAGCTCGTCGAACAGCAGCTCCAACTCCAGTTCGAACCGGGGCACCCCACGCGGCGACACTGCCGTGCACGGCTTCTTCAAGGGCTGGGAAAACGGACTCTACGGGGCAGCGCGGGCGATCGGTCTGGAGTCGGCACCGCCGGCACGCCGGGCCAGCAAGAGCAGCTCGAACAGCTCGTCCAATTCCAGCTCGAATTCATCGTCCAACTCGAGCTCGAACTCCAGTTCCAACAGTTCTTCCAACCGCAGCCAGTGAGGCTGACCCGGAGCACCCATGTTCGGACGCCCTGCGCCACGGATCGAATTCCTCTGCTCGCCCGAGAACCTGGGCGTGATTGCCGAACCGGTGCCAGCCCGGGAGGCACTGCCCGATTGGTTCCGGCGGCTGCCCGCGGTGGACAGGGAGCGCCTGTCGGTCACCGACAACGCGCTCACCGTGAAGCGCTGCATGCCGTTCCTGGACGCCATGACCGCCGGCTGGGTGCTGCCACTGGCGGCCACGGTCCGCATCGAGATCGCTGACGGTGGACGCACCGTCGACAGCGGCTGGGATTTCGACCGCACCATGGTCAGCCAGCACCACCCCTACCAGGTGGCGGGCCACCCCATGTCACCACGGCCACCGGGCAAGTTCCACAACCACTGGGCCATCCGGACGCCGCCAGGCTGGAGCTGCCTGTTCCTGCCGCCGCTGAACCGCCCGAATGGCGTGGTGGAGGTGGCGGCCGGCGTGGTCGACACCGACACCTACCATGCCCTGATCCACTTCCCGTTCTTTGCGATCGGCAGCGACGGACTCCACACGCTGGAGAAAGGCACACCGCTGGTTCAGGTGATTCCGTTCCGCCGGCAGGATGCGCAGCTCGAAGGTATCGTGCGCGCAGAAACGCCTGCCGAGGCGGCCGAGCGGGAACGCAT
Source organism: uncultured Hydrogenophaga sp. (assembly GCF_958439165.1). Lineage (GTDB taxonomy): Bacteria > Pseudomonadota > Gammaproteobacteria > Burkholderiales > Burkholderiaceae_C > Hydrogenophaga. Next base: position 35,027 of record NZ_OY288141.1, read on the forward strand.
GCACCGGTCGACCGGCACCACCGACGGCTGGTACCGCAAGGAAGCCCGCGACCGACGTTGACAACATGAAGCCGCACACCCCCGAACCACTGCAACAGTCAGCTCCTGCAACCTACGACCCGGCGCCTGTGGCGCTGGCCCGGTGCGCGCTGGCCGGCGCGGCGCTCGCCCTGGCCGGCTGTGCCATGGTGCCTGCCGGTGGCCTGGACGATGCGGTGCAATCCATCGGCACACCGGACAGCGGGCCGGTCCTGGTGTCCGACCTGCCACCCGCTGCGCGGCCTGCATGGCGCAACGGCGATGTGTTCGTGTTCGGCCGCAGCACGGTGCGCCGGATCGTGAGCCGCCAGGGCGACCGCTGGATCTGGCAGACCACCGACGGGCAGAGCTACACCACCACCGGCCATTTCTTCGTGCCGATCGTGGACCAGACACTGCCGGGCCGGCATATCCGCAGCCGCATCGAGGGCCGACCCGAAGCGCTGTGGCCGCTCCAGGCCGGGCGGTCGGTGGAATTCACCGAGCACCGCCACCTGAAGCAGACCGTGTTCGGCGTCGAGCAGATGCTGGAGCAGCGCTGGCGCTGCGAGGTGGTCGACACCCGCTACGTGTCGGTGCCGGCCGGCGATTTTGAAACCTTCCATGTGCGCTGTGCAGCGCGCAGTGCCCGCACCGGCTTGCCCGGCCAGATCATGACCTGGGACTATGCCCCGGCCATCGGCCATTACGTCCAGCGCACCTGGTATGAAGGCGGGCGGGTGCGGCAGTCGGTGTTGTCGGCGGCACTGCCCGGCGAACTGGCCACCGAAGCCCGGCTGCAGGCGGTGTTGCAACGGCTGCAGGCCGACTGATCGGGGGTTGAGCGGGCGTTCAGCGGCACTGCAGGGCCGGACGCGGCAGGCCCCAGCCGTACTGGTCGTCGCGACCGCGCGGTCCGAGATCATTCACCGGAATGGCCGATCCGTCGCGCCATTGACGCGCGGCCACACGACCCTCGGCCAGGCTCTGCGACACCTGCGCCACCAGGTAAGGCACGGCGAACGATGTGCCGTTGCGGCGTTGCACCTGGCCATCGGGCATGAGCACCGGCACGCCCACGCCAGGCAAAGCGAAATCGACCTGCCCACCCTGACCGGCGCGCCAGTACAGGCGACCGTCCGCTGCCAGCGCGGTGACCCCCAGCACCCCATCCAGCGCTGCCGGGTGCGCCGGCGGCGCCGCCCGGCCTTCGTTGCCCACGGCAGCCACCAGCAAGGCGCCGCGGGCCTGGGCTTCCCGCACCGCCGCTGCCAGCACCCGGTTGGGCGGGCCACTCAGGCTCAGCCCGATGACGTCTGCGCCCTGCCCCACCAGCCAGTCAAGGCTGGCCGCCAGGTCGAAGGCATCTGCCGAGACCTGGCCGTCGGGCAGGCGGTAGAACGGCACGGCGACCCGTAGCCGGGCCGAGGGCAGCAACCCCTGGAACCCGCCGGCAGGCTGCCCGGCCAGCAGCACCGCCACCGCGGTGCCGTGCTCTTCGTCGGCGGGCGGGCTGCCCTGCGGCGCCATGCGGCGTTGCTGCAGGTCGAGCCCGCGCAGGGCCGGCGCCGAGCGCGCCACCGGACCATCGACCATGCCGACGGTCTGTCCGGCACCGCAACGCTCCGATGCCGGCCAGCCGATCTGGGCCAGCAGCTCGCAACCCGGCAAGGCACAGGCGCCAGCCGGGGG
>NZ_OY288142.1 GCF_958439165.1 uncultured Hydrogenophaga sp.
GTTGCGGCGCTTCTCGGTGTCGGGCCGCGTGGCCCGGCCGGGCGTGCACCTTGCGCCGGCCGGCATCACCCTGCGTGAACTGATCGATGAACACTGCGGCGGCATGGCGCCGGGCCACACGCTCAAGGCTACCTGCCGGCGGGGCCTCGGGGCGCATCCTGCCGGCCTCGCTGGCCGACGTGTCGCTGGACTTCGACACCCTGGCCGAGCACGGTGCCTTCGTCGGCTCGATGGCGGTGGTGGTGCTGGGCCACACCGACAGCGGTGCGCGACGCGCCCTCAACCTGATGCGCTTCTTTGTGCACGAATCCTGCGGCCAGTGCACCCCTTGCCGCGCCGGCCACCACCCGGGCGGTCGAACTCATGCAGTCCCCGGTGTGGGACGCCGAGGTGCTGGGCGAGCTCTCCGCCGTGATGCGGGACGCCAGCATCTGTGGCCTGGGCCAGCCGGCGCCCAACCCCATGGACAGCGTGCTGCGGTTCTTTCCGGAAGAACCGGTCTGGGCGAGGTGCAGCATGAGCACCGTGCACTTCACCCTGGACGGGCAGGCCGTCACGGCAGAGGCCGGTGAAAGCCTGCTGGACGTCGCGCAGCGCTGCGGCACCGAACTGCCCCACCTCTGTCACAAGGACGGGCTGCGCAGCCCGGGCAATTGCCGCGCCTGTGTGGTGGAAGTCCAGGGCGAACGGGTGCTGGCGCCGTCGTGCTGCCGCTCGCCCGCCGAGGGCATGGTGGTGCACACCGCTTCCGACCGCGCCACCCGCGCCCGCCGCACCGTGCTGGAACTGCTGCTGGCCGATGCGCCGGCCACCGCCACGCTCAAGCATGACAGCGAACTCGCCACCTGGGCCACGCGAGCCCAGGCCCGGCCCGACCGCTTCCCGGCGCGCGCGCCGGTCGGCCATGACGCCTCCCACCCGGCCATGGTGGTCAACCTGGACGCCTGCATCCAGTGCACCCGCTGCATCCGCGCCTGCCGCGAAGAGCAGGGCAACGATGTGCTGGGCCTGGCTTTCCGGGGGGGGCATGCGCAGATCGTGTTCGACCAGGGCGATGCGATGGGCGAAAGCACCTGCGTGGCCTGCGGCGAATGCGTGCAGGCCTGCCCCACCGGCGCCATCGCCCCGGCGCACGGCGTCTTCGCGAAGCCGGTGCAGAAGCAGGTGGATTCGGTCTGCCCGTTCTGCGGCGTGGGCTGCCAGCTCACCTACCAGGTCAGCGACGAACGCATCCAGCATGTGGTGGGCGCGCAAGGGCCGGCCAACGAGGGCCGGCTGTGCGTGAAGGGCCGCTTCGGCTTCGACTACGCCCACAGCCCCGAGCGGCTGACCATCCCGCTGATCCGCAAGCCCGGCGTGCCCAAGGATCCGCTGGACGTGCGTCGGCGCGACTGGCGCGACCTGTTCCGCGAAGCCACCTGGGACGAGGCGCTGGACGCCGCTGCTGCCGGCCTGCGCCGTGCCCGCGAAACGCAACCCGCCACCGGACGCGATGCGGCCGTGGCCGGTTTCGGTTCGGCCAAGGGCACCAACGAAGAGGCCTACCTGTTCCAGAAGCTGATCCGCAGCGCCTTTGCCACCCACAACGTCGACCACTGCACCCGCCTGTGCCATGCCTCCAGCGTGGCCGCGCTGATGGAGGGCCTGGGGTCGGCCGTGGTCACCAACCCGCTGCGCGACGTGCAGCACGCCGACTTCGTGCTGTTGATCGGCGCCAACCCGGCGCAGAACCACCCGGTGGGCGCGAGCTGGATCAAGAACGCGGTGAAGCGCGGCACCCGGCTGGTGCTGGCCGACCCGCGCCGCACCGAGCTGGCCCGCCACGCCTGGAAGCACCTGGGCTTCCAGCCCGGCACCGACGTGGCCCTGCTCAATGCCCTGCTGCACGTCATCATCGAAGAGGGGCTGACCGACCCGGCCTATGTGGCCGCCCACACGCTGGACTTCGAGCGCCTGCGCGCCCATGTGGCCGACTTCCCGCCCGAAGCCATGGCGCCGGTCTGCGGCATACCGGCCGACACCCTGCGCGAGGTGGCCCGTGCCTATGCCACCGCCGGCAACAGCATGATCCTGTGGGGCATGGGCGTGAGCCAGCACACCCACGGCACCGACAACGCCCGCTGCCTGATCGCGCTGTCGCTCATCACCGGGCAGATCGGCCGTCCGGGCACCGGCCTGCATCCGCTGCGCGGCCAGAACAATGTGCAGGGCGCCAGCGACGCCGGCCTGATTCCCATGGTGCTGCCCGACTACCACCGGGTCAGCGATGCCGCCTCGCGTGCCCGGGCCGAGCAGCTCTGGGGCCTGGCCCCGGGCAGCCTGGGCAGCGAGCCGGGCCTCACCGTGGTGGAGATCATCGATGCGGCGCACGCCGGCCGCATCCGCGCCATGCTGATCCAGGGCGAGAACCCGGCCATGAGCGACCCCGACGCCACCCACGCCCGTGAAGCCCTGGCCGGTCTGGACCATCTGGTGGTGCAGGACATCTTCCTGACCGAGACCGCCAGCCTGGCCGACGTGGTGCTGCCCGCCACCGCCTGGCCCGAGAAGACCGGCAGCGTCACCAACACCGACCGCTGCGTGCAGCTGGGCCGCAAGGCCGTGGCCGCACCGGGCCAGGCCCGGGCCGACGCCTGGATCACCGAGCAGCTGGCGCTGCGTCTGGGGCTGCCCTGGGGCTACGGCGTCGATCCGGATGGTTCGGCCACGCCGGATGCCGGCCAGGGCATCGGCGCGGTCTTCGAGGAGATGCGGTCGATGATGCCCAGCATCGCCGGCCTGTCGTGGGCACGGCTGCTGCGCGAGGGCGCGGTCACCTACCCGGTGGCCGACGAGGCCGATCCGGGCCATCCGGTGGTGTTCACCGACGGCTTCCCCACGCCCAGTGGCCGCGCCACCCTGGTGCCGGCCGAACTGCGCGCGCCGGCCGAAAGCCCGGACGCCGAGTACCCGATGGTGCTGATCACCGGCCGGCAGCTGGAGCACTGGCACACCGGCAGCATGACCCGCCGCGCCACCGTGCTGGACGCGCTGGAACCCGCCCCGGTGGTCAGCCTGCACCCGGCCACCGCGGCCCGCCTGGGCCTGGCCGCCGGCGACAGTGCCCAGGTGCGGTCGCGGCGCGGCCATGTGACCCTGCCGGTGCGGCTGGACCAGGGCATGCCGGCCGATGCCGCCTTCATCCCCTTTGCCTACGCCGAGGCGGCGGCCAACCTGCTGACCAACCCGGCGCTGGATCCGGTCGGCAAGATCGCCGAACTCAAGTACTGCGCGGTCGATGTGCGGCCGGGGGTGGTGCCTACCTAGAATGGTCGGCCCTTGCCCCTGGAGCCGCCCCATGTCCGATGAACGTCCCTTGTCCGAACCCGCCGCCGCCGAGCCCAAGCCGGGGGACGAGGGCACCGGCCTGATCCGCATCCGGGGCGCGCGCCAGCACAACCTCAAGAACCTGGATCTGGACATCCGCACCGGCGAGCTGACGGTGGTCACCGGGCCGAGCGGATCGGGCAAGTCCAGCCTGGTCTTCGACACCCTGTTCGCCGAGGGCCAGCGGCGCTACGTGGAGACCTTCAGCGCCTACGCCCGGCAGTTCCTGGACCGCATGGACAAGCCGGCGGTGGACCGGGTGGAAGGCGTGCCGCCGGCCATCGCCATCGACCAGACCAACCCGGTCCGCAGCTCGCGCTCCACCGTGGGCACCATGACCGAGCTGAACGATCACCTCAAGCTGCTCATGGCGCGGGGTGCGGCGCTGTTCGACTCGGAAACCGCGCTGCCGGTGCGCCACGACACCCCCGAAACCATCCTGGCCGAACTGCACCGCCGCGTGGCCGATGCCGAGGCCGGCCCCGATCCGCGCCTGGTGGTGACCTTCCCGGTGGAACTGCCGGCCGACACCAGCGCCGAACAGGTGGAGCAATGGCTGTCCGCCAGCGGCTACACCCGGGTGCAGGCCGAGCGCATGGTGCAGCGCCCGGCGCCGGCTGCCAAGGAGAAGGGCAAGACCGACAAGGCGGACAAGGCCGCCGGGAAAGCTGCGGCCGCGGCGCCTGCTCTGGTGCAGGTCAAGGTCCTTGACGTGGTGGCCGACCGCTTCCGCCTGGGCACCGCCGAGCCGGTGCGGGTGATGGAGGCCATCGAAACCGGCCTCAAGCGCGGCAGCGGCCAGCTCACGGTGCATGTGCTGCCCGAGGAAGGCGATGCCCGCATATGGAAGTTCAGCACCGGCCTGCACTGCCCGGAAAGCGACATCCGCTACGCCGACCCGGCGCCGTCCATGTTCTCGTTCAACTCGCCGGCCGGTGCCTGCGAGTCGTGCCGGGGCTTCGGTCGGGTGATCGGGGTGGACTATGGCCTGGTCATCCCGAACGACAAGCTGACCCTGCGCTCCGGTGCCATCAAGGTCTTCCAGACCCCGGCCTGGAAGGAGTGCCAGGACGACCTGATGCGCCACGCCGAAGCCGGCGGCATCCCGCGCGACACGCCCTGGGCCAAGCTCACCCCGGAACAGCAGCACTGGGTCAAGCATGGCTCGCCGCAGTGGAACGGCAAGTGGAACCAGCACTGGTACGGCGTGGACCGGTTCTTCGAGTACCTGGAGAGCAAGGCCTACAAGATGCACATCCGGGTGCTGCTGTCCAAGTACCGCAGCTACACCGAGTGCCCGAGTTGTTGTGGTGCGCGACTGAAGAACGAGAGTCTGCTCTGGCGCATCGGCACCCAGGCCCAGGCGGATGCGGTGCTGCCTCCCGCGAAGCGTTTCATGCCGAACGGGGTGAAGTGGTCGCGTAAGCAGCTCGAAGCGCTGCCGGGGCTTTGCCTGCACGACCTGATGCTGTTGCCGTTGTCCTCCCTGCGGGCTTTCTTTGCTTCGTTGGCGGAGACCGCGTCGGGGGCGGGTGCCCCGGGCTCCTCATACGGCTCGCCCAAATCGTCGCCCGGGGTACCCACCCCCGACGCTCCTGGGTCAACGCAAACACTGCTTGCGAACCCAGGTCGTCTTCTGTCCGAGCGCGAAGCGGAGGCAGGGGGCGGGCCGGGCGACGATTTGGGCTTGCCGTATGAGGAGCCCGGCCTGCCCCCTGCCTCCGCCCCCCAAAGCAGAAGCCAGATGACCGGCGAACAGCAGGCCCTGCGCCTCCTGTTCACCGAAATCAACACCCGCCTGCGCTACCTCTGCGAAGTCGGCATCGGCTACCTCACGCTGGACCGCCAGAGCCGCACGCTGAGCGGCGGCGAGGTGCAGCGCATCAACCTCACCACGGCGCTCGGCACCTCGCTGGTCAACACCCTGTTCGTGCTGGACGAGCCCAGCATCGGCCTGCACCCGCGCGACATGGCCCGCATCAACGACGCCATGCTGCGCCTGCGCGACGCCGGCAACACGCTGGTGGTGGTCGAGCACGACCCGGCCGTGATGCTGGCCGCCGACCGCCTGATCGACATGGGCCCCGGCCCCGGCGAGCGGGGCGGGCAGATCGTGTTCGACGGCACACCCCACGCCATCCGCAGCGCCGACACCCTCACCGGTGCCTACCTGGGCGGGCGCAAGACGATCGGCATGGGCTTCAAGCGGGCGGTGACCGACAGCACCCCGCGCCTCATCCTGGAAGGTGCGCGCGAGCACAACCTGCAGAACGTGTCGGTGGAGCTGCCGCTGCAGCGGCTGGTGGTGGTGACCGGTGTGTCCGGCTCCGGCAAGTCCAGCCTGGTGCAGGACGTGCTGGCGCCGGCGCTCATGCGGCATTTCGGCCAGTCGACCGAATCGCCCGGCGCGCACGACCGCCTGCTGGGCGCCGAGCAGCTCGGCGACGTGGTGTTCGTCGACCAGTCGCCCATCGGCAAGACGGCGCGTTCCAACCCGGTGAGCTATGTGGGCGCGTGGGACGCCATCCGGGCCCTGTTTGCCGATGCGCCGCTGGCCCGCCAGCGCAGCTACACGCCGGCCAAGTTCAGCTTCAACAGCGGCGACGGCCGTTGCCCCACCTGCGGCGGCTCCGGCTTCGAGCATGTGGAAATGCAGTTCCTGAGCGATGTGTACCTGCGCTGCCCGGACTGCGACGGTCGCCGCTACCGGCCCGAGATCCTGGAGGTCACCATCACCCGCGACGGCCATGCCATGAGCGTGGCCGATGTGCTCGACCTCACCGTGAGCGAGGCAGCGCAACGCTTTGCCGGCGACCGTGAAGTCATCCGCGCGCTGCAGCCGATCGTCGACGTCGGTCTGGAATATGTGCGGCTGGGTCAGCCGGTGCCGACGCTCTCGGGCGGCGAGGCGCAGCGCCTCAAGCTCGCCGGCTTCCTGGCCGAGGCCGCCAAGTCGGCCAGTTCCAGCCGCCAGCCGCTGTCCCGCAAGGGCACGCTGTTCCTGTTCGACGAGCCCACCACCGGCCTGCACTTCGACGACATCGCCAAGCTCATGCGCAGCCTGCGCAAGCTGCTGGACGCCGGCCATTCGCTGGTGGTGATCGAGCACAACCTGGATGTCATCCGCGCGGCTGACTGGCTGATCGACCTCGGCCCCGAGGGTGGCGCCGGTGGCGGCCTGATCGTGGCCGAAGGCCCACCCGAAGAAGTGCGCCTGCACCCCACCAGCCACACCGCCCAGGCCCTGCGCGAATACGCCGAGGCCATGGACGGCGTGGCCCTGGCGGCCGAGCCGGCGCCCCGGCTGCGACCGGTGCCCGAGCACGCCGACGCCATCCGCATCGTCAATGCCAAGGAACACAACCTCAAGAACCTGAGCGTGGACATCCCGCGCGGCAAGTTCAACGTCATCTCCGGCGTCAGCGGCTCGGGCAAGAGCACGCTGGCCTTCGACATCCTGTTCAACGAAGGGCAGCGCCGCTACCTCGAAAGCCTCAATGCCTATGCGCGCAGCATCGTGCAGCCGGCCGGCCGGCCCGAGGTGGACGCGGTCTATGGCATTCCGCCCACCGTGGCCATCGAGCAGCGGCTCTCGCGCGGCGGTCGCAAGTCCACCGTGGGCACCACCACCGAGGTCTGGCACTTCCTGCGCCTGCTGTATGTGAAGCTGGGCACGCAGCACTGCGTGCACGACGGCGCGGCGGTGATGCCGCAGAGCCCGGACAGCATTGCAGCCGCCATCCTGCGCCGCTACAGCGGCCAGCACATCGGGCTGCTGGCGCCCCTGGTGGTCAACCGCAAGGGCGTCTACACCGAGCTGGCCGACTGGGCCCGCCCGCGCGGCCACACCCACCTGCGGGTGGACGGCGAATTCCTGCCCACCACCGGCTTCCCGCGCATCGACCGCTTCAAGGAACACACCATCGAGCTGCCGGTGGCCGACTTCGTTGTCGACCCGGCCCAGGAAGCCACGCTGCGCGATGCCATCGCCCGCACGCTGGAACTGGGCAAGGGCACGCTGACGGTGCTGCATCCCCTGAACGACCTGGCGGCCGCCCTGCAGGAGGGCCGCAGCACCCGCGACATCGGCCGGGTGGAGAGCTTCTCCACCACCCGGGCCTGTCCGATCTGCGCCACCAGCTACCCCGAACTCGACCCGCGCCTGTTCTCGTACAACAGCAAGCACGGCTGGTGCCCCGACTGCGTGGGCACCGGCGTGCGTCTGAGCCGCGAGCAACGCAAGGTGCTGGACGACTCGGTGCGCGATGACCGCGAAAAAGGCCGCGAACAGAGTTTTGCCGAGCCCGAGGTGGAAGACATCACCGACGAGACCTGCCCCACCTGCGAGGGCACGCGGCTGAACGCGCAGGCCCGCGCGGTGAAGTTCGGCGGTGTCGGCATCACCGAGATCGCGCGGCTGTCGGTCAGCGAGGTGCGGCAGCGGGTGCGCCAGATGATGGACGGGTCGTCCCTGTCCGGCCGGGAGGCCGACATCGCCCGCGACCTGCTGCCCGAGATCGAGAGCCGCCTGGCTTTCCTGGAAGATGTGGGCCTGAACTACCTCACGCTGGACCGCGGCGCTCCGTCGCTTTCCGGTGGCGAGGCGCAGCGCATCCGCCTGGCCGCGCAGCTGGGCAGCCATCTGCAGGGCGTGTGCTACGTGCTGGACGAGCCCACCATCGGCCTGCATGCGCGCGACAACCGCATCCTGCTGGATGCCCTGCACAAGCTGGGCGGGCAGGGCAACACGCTGGTGGTGGTGGAGCACGACGAGGACACCATCCGCCGGGCCGACCACATCATCGACATCGGTCCTAGCGCCGGCAAACGCGGCGGGCGGGTGGTGGCGCAGGGGTCTGTGGCCGACCTTTCCGCCTCGCCCGATTCTCTGACGGGGCGGTATCTGCTGCATGCGATGAAGCATCCTCTGCAGGCGCGTCGGGTGGTTGTTTCGCTCGCCGGGGATGGGGTGGCCCCGGGCTCCTCATACGGCGAGCCCAAATCGTCGCCCGGGGCCACCCCATCCCCTCGGGGGAAGGGCAAGCGGACATCCAAGGCGGCTGCCGTCGATGGCGCGAGCGCCCAGGTCGTGGTGGGCGCGGGTACGCCGGGCGACGATTTGGGCCTGCCGTATGAGGAGCCCGGCGTACCCGCGCCTACCACCCCCCAAAGTGCCCCCCAACACAAGCCGGTAGAGGAGTGGATCGAAGTCAAAGGCGCCAACCTCCACAACCTCCAGAACGTCGACGCCAAGGTCCCCCTGCGCCGCCTGGTCGTCGTCACCGGCGTCTCCGGCTCCGGCAAATCCACCCTGGCCCGCGACGTGCTGCTCACCAACGTCGCCGCCGCCGTCACCGCCCGCAGCACCTTCGCCGGCCGCAAGACCTGGGACGAAGGCGAGCGGCCGGCCTGGGTCGGGTGCCAGCGCGTGCTCGGCACCGAACCGATCGACCGCGTGCTGGAGGTCGACCAGACCCCCATCGGCAAGACCCCGCGCAGCTGCCCGGCCACCTACATCGGCTTCTGGGACACGGTTCGCAAGCTGTTCGCCGACACGCTGGAGGCCAAGGCGCGCGGCTACGGCCCGGGCCGCTTCTCGTTCAACACCGGCGAGGGCCGCTGCCCCACCTGCGAAGGCCAGGGCATGCGCACCATCGAGATGAGCTTCCTGCCCGACGTCAAGGTGCCCTGCGAAACCTGTCGCGGTGCCCGCTTCAACGTCGAGACCCTGGCCGTGACCTGGCGCGGCAAGAGCGTGGGCGACGTGCTGCAGATGGCGGTGGACGAGGCGGTCGAGTTCTTCGCCAGCATGCCGGCCATCAGCCACCCGCTGCAGCTGCTCAAGGACGTGGGCCTGGGCTACCTCACCCTGGGCCAGCCCAGCCCCACGCTCTCGGGCGGCGAGGCCCAGCGCATCAAGCTGGTGACCGAGCTCTCCAAGGTGCGCGACGAGATCGGTCGGCGTGGCCAGAAGGCGCCGCATACGCTGTATGTGCTGGACGAGCCCACCGTGGGCCTGCACATGGCCGATGTGGAGAAGCTCATCCGTGTGCTGCACCGGCTGGTGGACGGTGGTCACAGCGTGGTCGTCATCGAACACGACCTGGATGTCATGGCCGAGGCCGACTGGATCATCGACCTGGGGCCGGAAGGCGGCTCGGGCGGTGGCCGCATCGTCGCCGCTGCCCCGCCCGACGAGGTGGTGCGGCTGGACACCCACACCGGGCGGGTGCTGGGGCCGGTGCTGGCGCGGGGGTGACGCAGGGTTGAAGGCACCTGCTGCCGGCGGCCTCAGCGCCCCGGCAGCGGCAGCGCTGTCTTGTAGCGCACCTGCTTCAGGGTGAAGCTGGAGCGGATCTTCTCGATCTCCGGGATGGGGGCGAGCCGGTCCAGGATGAAACGCTCCAGCGCCGCCATGTCGGCCACCACCACACGGATCAGGTAGTCGGAATCGCCGGTCATGAGGTAGCACTCCATCACCTCCTCGTGGTCGGCAATGCCGGCTTCGAAGCAGGCCAGCGCCTCCTTGCTCTGGGTCTTGAGGCTGATGTTGATGAACACGCTCAGACCCAGCCCGAGGCGGGCCGGGTCCACCAGGGCCACATAGCGGCGGATCAGGCCCGACTGCTCCATGGCCTTGACCCGCGCCAGGCAGGGCGAGGGCGAGAGGCCGACCCGCCGCGCCAGCTCCACGTTGGACAGCGAGCCATCGTGCTGGAGTTCGTGCAGGATGCGGCGGTCGATGGGGTCCATGGTGTCTTGTGCTGTTTTGTGGTTGATCTGCGGCAGATCGTGCTTTCTGGCCGCCCGGTGGCAGCCATTTTGGCAGCACATGCCGGCGGCTTGTGCCTACAGTGCGGTGCCATGAACGCTCCCTCCGCCCTCCCCACCGAACTCCTCCATGCCATCGACGCCGACCCGCAGGAAACCGCGGAATGGCACGAGGCCTTCCTGGCCCTGCTGCAGCAGGCCGGTCCGGCCCGGGCGCGGCAGCTGCTGGATGGCCTGGCCGGGCTGGCAGCGCACCAGGGCGTGGGCTGGAAGCCCAGCCTGAACACCCCCTACGTCAACACGATTCCCGCCTACCGCCAGCCGCCATTCCCGGGCGATCTGGCCATCGAGGAGCGACTGGCCTCGCTGATGCGCTGGAACGCACTGGCCATGGTGGTGCGGGCCAACACCGCCTACGGCGAGCTGGGTGGGCACATCGCCAGCTATGCCAGCGCGGCCGACCTGTTCGAGACCGGCTTCCACCACTTCTTCCGCGCCGGCCGGCAGGGCGATCTGGTGTTCTTCCAGCCGCACAGCGCACCCGGCGTCTACGCCCGCGCCTTCCTGGAAGGTCGCCTGTCCGAAGACGACCTGCTGCACTACCGGCAGGAAATCAGCGCCGGTGCCAGCGGCGCGCGCGGCCTCTCCAGCTACCCGCACCCCTGGCTCATGCCGGACTTCTGGCAGTTCCCCACCGGCTCCATGGGCCTGGGGCCCATCAGCTCGATCTACCACGCGCGCTTCATGCGCTACCTGGGTCACCGGGGGCTGCAGGACACGGCGGGCCGCACCGTGTGGGGCGTGTTCGGCGATGGCGAGATGGACGAGCCCGAGAGCATGAGCGCACTCACCCTGGCCGCCCGCGAGAAGCTCGACAACCTGGTCTGGGTGGTCAACTGCAACCTGCAGCGACTCGACGGCCCGGTGCGCGGCAACGACCGCATCATCGACGAGCTCGAACGCCTGTTCGCCGGCGCGGGCTGGAACGTGATCAAGCTGGTCTGGGGCAGCGACTGGGACGGCCTGTTCGCCCGCGACCACAGCGGCGCCCTGCTGCGCGCCCTGGGCGACACGGTGGACGGCCAGATGCAGACCTTTGCCGCCAAGGACGGCCGCTTCAACCGCGACCACTTCTTCGGCCAGAACGCCGAGCTGGCGGCACTCGCCCAGGGCATGACCGACGAGCAGATCGACCGCCTCAAGCGCGGCGGGCACGACCTGGTCAAGATCCACGCCGCTTACGCCGCCGCAGCAGCCCACCGGGGCCAGCCCACCGTCATCCTGGCCCACACCAAGAAGGGCTACGGCATGGGCAGCGCCGGGCAGGGCAAGATGACCACGCACAGCCAGAAGAAGCTGGACGGCGACGAGCTCATCGAATTCCGCAACCGCTTCAACCTGCCGCTGTCCGACGAGCAGGCGCGCGGCCTGAGCTTCTACCGCCCGGCCGACGACAGCCCCGAAATGCGCTACCTGCGCGAACGCCGCGAAGCCCTGGGTGGCGCCATGCCCCGCCGCGAAATCGCCTGCGAAGTGGTGCCGGTGCCGGCCCTGGACCGCTACGCCAGCTTCGCGCTGCAGCCCGGCGGCAAGGAGATGAGCACCACCATGGCCTTCGTGCGCATGCTGGGCAACCTGCTCAAGGACCCGGCGCTGGGTCCGCGCGTGGTGCCCATCGTGGCCGACGAGGCCCGCACCTTCGGCATGGCCAACCTGTTCAAGCAGGTCGGCATCTACAGCAGCGTGGGCCAGCGTTATGCGCCGGAAGACATCGGCTCGGTGCTGAGCTACCGCGAGGCGCTGGACGGCCAGATCCTGGAGGAGGGCATCAGCGAGGCCGGTGCCATCGCCAGCTGGACGGCGGCCGCCACCAGCTACAGCGTGCATGGCCTGGCCATGCTGCCCTTCTACATCTACTACTCCATGTTCGGCTTCCAGCGCGTGGGCGACGCCATCTGGGCCGCCGCCGACCAGCGCGCCCGCGGCTTCCTGCTCGGCGCCACTTCGGGCCGCACCACGCTGGGCGGCGAGGGGCTGCAGCACCAGGACGGCAGCAGCCACCTGGTGGCCGCCACCATCCCCAACTGCCGCGCCTGGGACCCGGCCTTTGCCGGCGAACTGGCCGTCATCCTGGATGCCGGCATGCGCGAGATGCTGGTGGAGCAGCGCGATGTCTTCCACTACATCACGCTGATGAACGAGAACGTGGCCATGCCCGACCTGCCCGCGGGTGCGGCCGAGGGCGTGCTGCGCGGGGCCTACCGCTTCGCGCGTTTCGGTGAGGGCCTGCCGCAACGGGTGGTGCTGATGGCTTCCGGCGCCATCGTGGGCGAGGCGCTCAAGGCGGCCCGGCTGCTGGAAGCGCAAGGGGTAGGGGCCGACGTGATCAGCGTCACCAGCTGGAGCGAACTGGCCCGCGACGGTCAGCGCTGCGACGACAGCGGCACCGGCACACCCTGGATCGCGCAGCTGCTGCAGGATTCACCCGCCCCCATCGTCATGGCCAGCGACTATGTGCGCGCCCTGCCGGACAGCATCCGGGCCTGGCTGCCGGCCGACCGGCGCTGCACCACGCTGGGCACCGACGGCTTCGGGCGCAGCGACACGCGGGCGGCGCTGCGGTCGTTCTTCCACGTGGACGCAACCTCCATCGCGCAGGCGGCCTTGCGGGGTTAAGCTGCCGGCCGTGCGACCGGTCGTCATCCACATCCACCCCGAAGCGCCGCCCAAGCCGGCGCTGGGCCAGCCCTGCAACGGCTGCGGCCTGTGCTGCCTGGCCGAACCGTGCCCGGTGGGCATGGTGATCTCGCGCAAGCGCACCGGTGCGTGCGACGCGTTGCGCTGGCAGGCCGATGCCGCGCAGTACCGCTGCGGCCTCCTCACCGACACCGCCGGTGTGCTGGGCCCGCGCTGGGCCTGGGCGGCGCCGCTGCTGCGGCGGCTGGCGCGGCGCTGGATATCGGCCGGCAGCGGGTGCGATGCCGACCTGGAGCGCGGGCCGGGCTAGGCCTTGCCCGGCCTGACCATGCCTCACTCGCTGTACCGGGCCGCCAGCAGCTGCATTTCCTGCGTGGTCAAGGCTGGCGCCTTGAGTCGTTGACAAGTTGCCGTGAGCCGCTCGATGGTGTGCGGTGCTGCATCCGGATTCAGGGAGGTCACATACAGGGCCACTGCCGCCATGTGTCCCAGCTCATGCAGGGTCTGCTCATCGGCGGACGAAGCCAGGCTGCCGTAGCTGATCGGGTGGCCGAGGTGTTCAAACGCTTCCGCGAAGGTCTTGATCCTTTCGGGCTCTGGAAGCAGTTTCAGCAGCTGCAGCGCCGGCTCGATCTGTTGCCACTGCATCAGATACGCCGCGAGCTGGCACAGCACCCAGCCGTCTTTGCCTTCAAGCATCTGGCCCTTTGCCAGCTGGCTCAACGAGAGGGCAAAGTCAGGATTCAGGCTTGCGAGACCGGGGGCCGACAGTGGGCTGACGCCCAGTTGTTCGACCAGAAAAGTCAGGTTGCTGAAGTAGTGCTCGATACAGTCGGGAATGCTGTTGCGTACCGGCATCCGGATCTTGATGCCATGCGGCGCAGACTCCGTAAGCTTCACCGACCCGAACGGGGTGTTGGTGAATTGCAGTTTCTGCTCGATGCGTTCCTGCACCTCTTTCACGAGCCTTTTGTCGGCGGCGATTCGTTGCGGCAGCGGGCAGCGGATCTTGGTGGTGTTGCCGCGTGTCCTGATGCTGATGCTGGCCGTCTGGGACGGGGTGCTGGTTCCGGAGATCATGAGAGGAAGGGGAAGTGGTCGGAGCCCCTTCGTGACCTGCCCCCCTCCATTGGGTCGCGCCAGCCTGCATCCTTGATGAAATCATCAGGGTCAGGTCAGAAGCGCCGGATTCAGCGAACCAGCAGCGTCACCACGCCGGCCGTCAGCGCCAGCACCGCCCAGATCAGCATGCGCGAGCGCAGGCGCAGCTTGTTCACCGCGTCCACCAGCCGGGCGTTCTGCTCGGCCAGCTCGGTCACCATCTGCGCGGTCTGCTGCTGCACCACGGCCTGCTGGTCAATCAGCTGACGGGCCTCGATCAGCCGGTTGCGCAACTCGCCCAGGCTGGGCGGCTCGGCATTCGGGTCCAGCGGGGGGCCCGGTGGCACCACCGGAGCCGGCGTGGCGGACTGCCGCTCCATGAGCTTGCGGGCGGCGTTCAGCACCTTGGGCGCGTGTTCGATCACATCGCCCCAGGGGATGTATTTGAGGGCAGCGATCCAGGGCAGGGCCATGCGGTTCCTTTCAGTCGGTGGCGGATGGAGTGGCGCGGGGCACTCCCGGTTCCCGCAGCAGCCAAACCCCCAGCGCCGCCACCGCCAGCAGCAGCACCGGGAAACCCAGGGTGGGCGCCCACTGCAGCGCAGCGGCGCCCAGCACCGGGGCCAGCACACCGCCCAGGGTGTAGCTCAGCACCAGCACGGCGGTGCTGTTGACCAGGGTGATGCCTTCCTCGCGCGAGCCGATGTCGATCATGGCCAGGGTGTACAGGCAGCCACCGGCCCCGCCCCACACGAAGGCCACCGGCGCGGCCAGCCAGGGGGTGTCGGCCACGAAAGGGATGACCACCGTGGCACCCAGTGTGATCCAGGCGCAGACCCGCATGAGGGTGTGCCGCGCCTGGGCCTCATTGCCCCAGCGCCGATGCGGGTGGTGGCCCATGCGGTCGGCCAGCAGGCCGGCGGGCAGCATCATCAGCGCGCTGCCCAGCCCGCTGGCCGAAACCAGCAGGGCGGCCAGCGTGGCGCCCAGGCCCAGCGCCAGGCCGTACAGCGGCAGGATGGAGGTCAGGCCGCTCTCGAAGAAGCCGCCCACGAAGCCCACCGCCATGACCATGGGGTGCGCCAGCACCGCATGCCAGACGCCGCCCAGGCCCACCCGGGCCTCGTGCGCATCGGCCGCTGGCGGCAGGCGCGGAATGATCAGGCTCCACACCAGCCCGGCGGCCATGAAGGCCAGCGCGGTCCAGATGGCGGCGTCGTTCTGCGGCCCGATCCAGGCCAGCAGGGCCGGGCCGACCACGAAGGTGACGCCCACCATGGTCTCGAACAGGCCCACGTACCGCCCCCGTTGCCCCGGTGGGGAGAATTCGGCCACCACCGCCTCGGCCAGCACCCAGCGCAGGCCCGAGGCCATGCCGGCCGCCAGCTTGAGCGCGAACCACACCCCCAGCAGCGGCGACAGCGCAAAGCCGGCGGTGGCCACGGTGGGGATGAGCGCTGCCAGCCACAAGGTGGGCCGGCGGCCCAGCCGGCGCGTCACGGCAGAGGCGAATGGCGTCATCAGGAACACGCCCAGCCAGCCGGTGGCCGCAAACACCCCGGCCATGGCGGTGGAGACGCCATCGTCCTTCAGACGCAGGATCAGCAGCGGCGTGAGCATGAAGTAGCCCACCAGCTCCAGAAAGGTGCTGCCGAAGATGGCCAGCAGGCCCAGGCGGGCTTGGGGCGGCGGCGGGACGGCGGGGCCGGGGGACGAAATGGGGACGGTCTGCATGGAGCGCGGCAGTTTCTCACAGGGACAAGCCTGGGCTGTGTACGGGAATTGACCCCGGCCGCTACAATCCGCCCATTCCGAGGAGCGTTGCAGCGTTCCCCCCATGCCCAGCAGCATGGCGCGGGGCGTGAGGCTCGGACTGTTTTGCAACGACGCTCATCCACTTGCTGTGCGATGGGCTTTTTTTTCGCCCGGCCGGTGGCTCATCCCCTCAAACCGGAGCGAAAACATGAATGCACGACTGAACACCGCCGTCAACGCCGACTGCGTCATTGCCGACATCGGCCTGGCCGAATGGGGCCGCAAAGAAATCAAGATCGCCGAGACCGAAATGCCGGGTCTCATGGCCATCCGCGACGAGTTCGCTACCAGCCAGCCGCTCAAGGGCGCCCGTATCACCGGCTCGCTGCACATGACCATCCAGACGGCCGTGCTGATCGAGACCCTGCAGGCGCTGGGCGCTCAGGTCCGCTGGGCCTCCTGCAACATCTTCTCCACCCAGGACCATGCCGCCGCCGCCATCGCGGCCAACGGCACCCCGGTGTTCGCCATCAAGGGCGAGACCCTGGCCGACTACTGGGACTACACCCACCGCATCTTTGAATTCGGCGCCGCCGGCACCCCGGGCGAAGGCCCCAACATGATCCTGGACGACGGCGGCGACGCCACGCTGCTGATGCACCTGGGTCAGCGCGCCGAAAAGGACGCCTCCCTGCTGAACAACCCGCAGAGCGAGGAAGAGACCTGCCTGTTCAACTCGATCAAGGCCAAGCTGGCCCAGGACCCGACCTGGTACACCCGCAAGGCCGCCGAGATCATCGGCGTGACCGAAGAGACCACCACCGGCGTGCTGCGCCTCAACGAGATGTCGGCCAAGGGCACGCTGCAGTTCCGCGCCATCAACGTCAACGACAGCGTCACCAAGAGCAAGTTCGACAACCTCTACGGTTGCCGCGAATCGCTGGTGGACTCCATCAAGCGCGCCACCGACGTCATGATCGCCGGCAAGGTCGCCGTGGTGGCCGGCTACGGTGACGTGGGCAAGGGTTCCGCCCAGGCCCTGCGCGCCCTCAGCGCCCAGGTGTGGGTCACCGAGATCGACCCCATCAACGCCCTGCAGGCCGCGATGGAAGGCTACAAGGTCGTGACCATGGAATACGCCGCCGACAAGGCCGACATCTTCGTGTCCGCCACCGGCAACAAGAATGTGATCCGCTACGAGCACATGGCCGCCATGAAGGACGAGGCCATCGTCTGCAACATCGGCCACTTCGACAACGAGATCGATGTCGCCAGCCTGGAAAAGCTGCAGTGGGACGAGATCAAGCCGCAGGTCGACCATGTCATCTTCCCCGACGGCAAGAAGATCACCCTGCTGGCCAAGGGCCGTCTGGTGAACCTGGGCTGCGCCACCGGCCACCCCAGCTTCGTGATGTCCAGCTCCTTCGCCAACCAGACCATTGCCCAGATCGAGCTGTTCACCAAGAAGGCCCAGTACGAGAGCGGCAAGGTCTATGTGCTGCCCAAGCATCTGGACGAGAAGGTCGCCCGCCTGCACCTGAAGAAGGTCGGTGCCATGCTGACCGAACTGTCCGACGAGCAGGCCTCCTACATCGGCGTCAAGAAGGAAGGCCCCTACAAGGCCGACACCTACCGCTACTGATTCCCGCGCAGCCTTGCGGGTCGATCAGTTGCTGGTGGAGCGTGCGCTGGCGGCCTCGCGGTCGCAGGCGCAGCGTCTGGTGGCCGCCGGCGTGCGCTGGCGCCTGCCCGGAAGTGACTGGCGCGTCGTCACCAAGAACGGTGAGGACGTGCCCGCCACCGCGGAGCTGGAGCTGCTGGACACCGCCGAGACGCGCTTCGTCTCGCGTGGCGGCCTCAAGCTCGAAGGCGCGCTGGACCATGTCGGGCTTTCGGTGACCGGCCTGCGCTGCCTCGATGTGGGGCAGAGCAGCGGCGGCTTCACCGACTGCCTGCTGCAGCGCGGTGCAACGCAGGTGGTGGGGGTGGATGTGGGCTCCGGCCAGCTGCACCCGTCTCTGCGCAACGACCCCCGGGTGGTGTGCCTCGAGCACGTCAATGCCCGCGATCTGACGCCTGACGCGGTGGGGGCCCCGCCGCTGTTCGACCTGCTGGTGGGGGATCTGTCCTTCATCTCGCAGACGCTGGTCTGGCCTGCGCTGGTACCTCTCATGGCGCCGGGCGGCCACGGGCTGATGCTGGTCAAGCCGCAGTTCGAGCTGCAGCCGGCCGACATCGGCAAGGGTGGTCTGGTGCGCAGCGCCGACAGCTACCCGCTGGTGCGCAGCCGCATCGCCGAAGCGCTGCAGTCCCTGGGGCTGCAGATGCTCGACTGGTTCGACAGTCCGATCACCGGGGGTGACGGCAACCGCGAATTTTTTGTCTTTGTCAGGAGGCCTCTGTGAGCCTGCCCATCAGTTTTGAATTCTTTCCGCCCAAGACGCCCGAAGGCGCCGACAAGCTGCGCGCCGTGCGCCAGCAGCTCTATGGCCTGAAGCCCGAGTTCTGCTCGGTCACCTACGGTGCCGGCGGCTCCACCCAGGAAGGCACCTTCGGCACGGTGCGCGCGATCCTGGCCGAGGGTGTCGATGCCGCCTCGCACTTCTCCTGCATCGGAGCCACAAAGGCCTCGGTGCGCGAGCAGCTGCACACCCTCAAGGCCATGGGCGTGAAGCGCCTGGTGGCGCTGCGGGGCGACCTGCCCAGCGGGTACGGTGCCGGTGGCGAGTTCCAGTACGCCAGCGATCTGGTGGCGTTCATCCGCGCCGAGGCCGGCTCGGACTTCCACATCGAGGTGGCAGCCTACCCCGAGGTGCACCCGCAGGCCCGCTCGCCCGAGTCCGACCTGCAGGCGTTCGTGGCCAAGGTCCGGGCGGGTGCGGACTCGGCCATCACGCAGTATTTCTACAACTCGGACGCCTACTTCCGCTTCGTCGACGATGCCCACAAGCTCGGTGCCGACGTGCCGGTGGTGCCCGGCATCATGCCGATCACCAGTTCGACGCAGCTCATGCGCTTTTCAGACGCCTGCGGTGCCGAGATCCCGCGCTGGATCCGTCTGCGGCTGCAGGCCTTCGGCGACGACACCGCGTCCATCCGCGCGTTCGGCCTGGACGTGGTCACCGACCTGTGCGACCAGTTGCGCAACGGCGGTGTGCCGGCCATCCACTTCTACACCATGAACCAGAGCGCGGCCACGCTGGAGATCGTCCAGCGCCTGCAGCCGCTCTGACCTGCCCATGGCCACCACCCACCGCGCGCTGCTCTGGGGAGTGCTGATGCCGGCACTCTGGCTGGCCGGGTGCGCCACCCGCGCGCCAGTCCCGCCGCCGGTGCAGCCGCCGGCCGCCGGGCAGACCGACCCGCGCGAGATCGAGCGCGGCATCGGTTCCTGGTATGGCGAGGGGTTTCAGGGACGCAAGACCGCCAGCGGAGAGGCCTTCGATGCCGGCGCAATGACCGCTGCCCACCGCACGCTGCCTTTCGGCACGCTGGTGCGGGTGCGCAACCCGGCCAACGGGCAGGAGGTGGTGGTGCGCATCAACGATCGGGGTCCGCACATCGGTGGCCGCGTCATCGACCTCAGCCGTGCCGCGGCGACCCGCATCGGGCTGCTGCGTGCGGGTGTGGCGCCCGTGGTACTGCTGCGCGAGTGAGGTTTGACCTGCGTCAAACCGGCTGCTGGCCCTGGCCGGTGCGGGGTGCCGGGTTTGATGCAGCGCAAATTCAGGGCCGGATGCGGCACTTGTAATGGATCGCGGGAATGTTCCCGGACCGATCCATTCACAGCCATGAAACGCTCCACCCTCGCTCTGGCCGCCGCCCTCCTGCTCGCCGGCGGCAACACGTTCGCCCAGGATTTCAAGGCCGGCGACCTGCTGGTCCGCGCCCGCGCCGTGCACCTCGACTCGTCCAACAAGGACAGCACCGGCCTGGGTCTGACCATCGACAACAAGACCCTGCCGGAAGTCGACTTCTCGTACTTCTTCACCCCGAACCTGGCGGCCGAGCTGGTGCTCACCGTGCCGCAGAAGCAGACCGTGTCGTCCAACGGCGCGGCCATCGGCACCCTGAAGCACCTGCCGCCCACGCTGACGCTGCAGTACCACTTCAACACGGCCAGCGGCATCAAGCCCTATGTGGGTGCGGGTGTGAACTACACGCGCTTCAGCTCGGTGAACCTGCTGAACGGCGGCGCGACCATCGACCGCAACAGCTGGGGCGGCGCGCTGCAGGTGGGCGTCGACATTCCGCTGTCCAAGGACCTCTACCTCAACATCGACGTGAAGAAGGTCTACATCCAGACCGATGTGTTCACCGGTGCCACCCGGGCAGGCACCTTCAAGATCGACCCGGTGCTGGTCGGGGTGGGTCTGGGCTGGCGCTTCTGAGGCGATCCGCCGCCCGACGCCTGTCGCGCTTCAGCGCTCGTCGAAGCTCACCACCACCCGGTCGGTGGTGGGTCGGGCCTGACAGCTCAGCACGAAGCCCTGCGCAGCCTCCCACGGCTCCAGGGTGAAGTTCTTCTCCATCTCCACCGCGCCTTCCATCACCTTGGCGCGGCAGGTGCAGCACACGCCACCGCGGCACGACCAGGGCAGGTCGAGGCCAGCGTCCAGTGCCACGTCGAGCACGCGCTCGTCGCGTTCCATGCGCAGCTCGTGGGCCTTGCCGTCGAGCAGCACGGTCAGTGCCACGCTGCCGATGCCGTCGGCTGCGTGGGCCTCTCGCCGGGGGCGTGCCGGCACCGGTGCCGTGCCGCTGCTGAAGCGTTCGGTGTGGATGCGCTCGGGCTTGACGCCGGCCTCGCGCAGCGCGGTTTCCGTGGCGTCGATCATGGCTTCAGGGCCGCAGATGAACACCTCGTCCAGGCTGGCCACCGGCAGCAGCGTGCCGAGCAGGGATCGCACCTTGTCGCCGTCGATGCGGCCTTCGAGCAACGGCACCTCCTGCGCCTGGCGCGAGAGCACGTGAACCAGCGTCAGCCGGTCGCGGTAGCGGTCCTTGAGGTCCTGCAGGGTCTCGTTGAACATCACGCTGCCCATGCGCCGGTTGCCATAGACCAGGGTGAACTTGGCCAGCGGCGATTCGTCGAGCGTGCTGTGCAGGATGGACAGGATCGGCGTGATGCCCGAGCCGGCCGCGAAGCCCACCCGGTGCAGCGCGCGTGGCCGCTGCACCGTGAAGCGGCCATCCGGCGGCATCACCTGCAGCGCCATGCCGGGCCGGAGTTCCTGGGCCGCCCAGTTCGAGAAGACGCCGCCTTCCACCGCCCGGATGCCCAGGGTGAGCTCCCCGCGTTCGTGGTACAGGCTGCGCGGGCTGCTGATGGAGTAGCTGCGCCGGACGTCCTGGCCACCGATGCTGGCGCGCACGGTCAGGAACTGGCCGGGCTCGAACGCGAAGGCCTCGCGCAGCTCCGGTGGCACCGACAAGGTGATGGCCACCGACTCGCCGGCTTCCGGCTGGACGCGGGCGATGCGCAGTTCGTGGAATCGCGGCGCGGTGGACGCCGCGGAGACGGCAGGGGAGGCGGTGTCGGCTGCGCTCATGGGTGGCCCGGTCGGTCCGGTCAGTAGGGTTTGAAATAGTCGAACGGCTCCAGGCAGTCCAGACAGCGGTAGAGCGCCTTGCAGGCCGTGGAGCCGAAGGGCGATGTTTCGGTGGTGCGGCTCGAGCCGCACTGCGGGCAGGCGATGGCGGGCGTGCTGCCCGGCGGCGGTGCGAACCGGATCACGTTGGGATGGCCGGTGGGTGTGGCGCCACACTGGGGCGGCGCGATGCCGTAGGCGCGCAGCTTTTCGCGGGCGGCGGGGGTCATCCAGTCGGTGGTCCAGGCCGGGGAGAGCTGAGTCACCACCCGGGCCTGCAGACCGGCGCCGGCAACGGCCTGGCGCACGTCGTCCTCGATCTGCCCCATGGCCGGACAGCCGCTGTAGGTCGGTGTGATGACCACCTCGGGCATGCCGTCGGGGCCGCGCCGCACCTCGCGCAGGATACCCAGTTCGCGCAGGCTCACCACCGGGATCTCGGGGTCGGTGAGCGGCTCCAGCACCGCCCAGAGCGATGCCATCGACGGATCGGGTGCCGCTGCGGCCGACATCACCAGACCGCGTTCGGGTGGGCGCGGGCCAGGCTCTGCATCTCGGCCAGCAGGAACCCCATGTGCTCCGAGTGCACGCCGCGCTTGCCGGTGGGGACGAAGCCGCCGTCGGCCGGGCGCTTCAGCGTGGCCTGGGCGATGGCTGCGTCCACGGTGGTGTTCCAGTCGTCCCGCAGGCTCGCCAGGGCCACGCCGGTGCCGGTGTCGACGGCCTGAAGTTCGGCCGGGCTGGCGACCCAGAATTCCTGGCAATACGGCATGAGGTGGTTCAGTGCGGCTTGGGTGCGGGCATGCGATTCATCGGTGCCGTCGCCCAGTCGGACCAGCCAGTCACCGGCATGGCGCTGGTGGTAGCGCGCCTCCTTCAGCGACTTGGCGGCTATGCCGGCCAGCTGGGCATCGGCGCTGGTCTGCAGGGCAGTCCACAGCGGTACGGTCAGCGCGCTGAACAGGAAGTTGCGCACCACGGTGGTGGCGAAGTCGCGCTGGTTGCGCGCCGGGCCTGCCAGCGGGCCGTGGTGCGGCAGCTCGGCCAGGGTGTGGTTGCGGAATGCGTGCTCGTCGCGGAAATAGGCCAGGGTGTCTTCGGTCAGCACACCGTGCTGACGGGCCCCCTTGAGGTGGGCGAAGCGCACCGCTGCATCGGCATCGGCACCGATGCAGGCGGCCGCGTGCTGGTAGAGCAACCGGGCCAGGCCCAGGTGGTCCAGGCTGTGGTTGGCCAGGGCCAGGTCTTCCTCCAGGATGGGGCCGTGGCCGCACCACTCGGCATTGCGCTGGCCCAGCACCAGCGCATCGTCGGCCAGCTGCAGCAGGTAGTCGACCGGCGCGATGCGGGTGGAAGCTTCCAGGGCGGCGACGGCTTCCATCACATGTGCCCCACGCGCTCGGGGATCTCGTAGAAGGTCGGGTGGCGGTACACCTTGTCGGCCGACGGGTCGAAGAAGCTGTCCTTGCTGTCGGGCTCGCTGGCCACGATGCTGGCCGACGGCACCACCCAGATGCTCACGCCTTCCTGCCGGCGGGTGTAGACATCACGCGCCATCTGCAGCGCGTGACGCGCGTCGCTGGCGTGCAGGCTGCCGCAGTGCTTGTGTTCCAGGCCCTGCTTGCTGCGCACGAAGACTTCCCAAAGCGGCCATTCCTTGAGCGCCTGAGCGTCGGGGTTCGCGGGCGTGCTCATGCGGCCTCCTGGTGCTGGCGGTCCTGCTGCTTGCGGGCGTGCGCCAGGGCGGCTTCCCGCACCCAGGCGCCGTTCTCCCAGGCCTTGACCCGGGTCGCCAGGCGTTCCTGGTTGCAGGGTCCGTTACCGTTCACCACCTGCCAGAACTCGTCCCAGTCGATGGCGCCGAAGTCGTGGTGGCCACGCTCGGCATTCCACTTCAGATCGGGGTCGGGGAGGGTGACGCCCAGCACCTCGGCCTGCGGCACGGTGGCGTCCACGAACTTCTGACGCAGGTCGTCGTTGCTGATGCGCTTGATGCCCCAGCGCATGCCCTGCACGCTGTTGGGGCTGTCGGCGTCCGGCGGTCCGAACATGGCCAGGCACTTCCACCACCAGCGGTTGACTGCGTCCTGCACCATGGCCTTCTGCTCGGGCGTGCCCTGCATCATGGTCAGCAGGGCTTCATAGCCCTGGCGCTGGTGGAAGCTCTCTTCCTTGCAGACCCGGATCATGGCGCGGGCGTACGGCCCGTAGCTGCAGCGGCACAGGGGGATCTGGTTCATGATCGCCGCGCCGTCGACCAGCCAGCCGATCACGCCCACGTCGGCCCAGGTGAGGGTGGGGTAGTTGAAGATGGAGCTGTACTTGGCGCGTCCGCTGTGCAGCGCGTCGAACATCTGGTCGCGGCTGGTGCCCAGCGTTTCGGCGGCGCTGTACAGGTAAAGGCCGTGTCCTCCCTCGTCCTGCACCTTGGCCACCAGGATGGCCTTGCGCTTGAGGCTGGGTGCACGGCTGATCCAGTTGCCCTCGGGCAGCATGCCCACGATCTCGGAGTGCGCGTGCTGGCTGATCTGCCGCACCAGCGTCTTGCGGTAGGCATCGGGCATCCAGTCGCGCGGCTCGATCTTGCCGTCGGCATCGATGACCGTGTCGAAGCGGACCTGCAGATCGGCGTCGGCCGGGGCGGGCACGGCCTGCAGGGTGGGGGTGCCGCCATCGGGCACGTTGAACGACTGCGTGTACATGGCTGTCTCCTCGGGCTGGCAGGCGCGCCATTGGCGCCAGCTGATCCGCAGTATAGCGAGTTACCCAACCGGTCGGTCGGTTAATTGCAATGCCCGCCCGGTGCGGTCGGATGAACCCCGGCAGGGCAGCGCTGCCGTCGGCTCCGGCGCACCATGTGCCCATGCCGAAAGCCACGCTCCCACTTGTTGCCGTGATGCTGTGTGCCCTGCTGGGCGGAGGCTGGGCGCTGGCCGATACCGGGCGGTCCGGAGGCGAGCCGACCGCCGCCGATCGTTGTGATCTGCCGGCCTTTCGCGCCAGCCTGCTGCAGGCGGTCAACCAGGCCCGCGCCGAACCGCGGGTGTGCGGCAGCCAGCCCATGGCCGCCGCACCGCCGTTGCGCTGGGAGCGCCGTCTGTTCGCGGCCGCGCGGGGCCATTCGGCCGACATGGCCCGGCTGGACTACATGTCGCACACCGGCCGCGACGGGCGCTCGGTCGCCCAGCGTGTGCTGGCCCAGGGCTATCCGTGGTCGGTGGTGGGCGAGAACCTGGCGGCGGGTCCGCTCGGCGTGGACGAGGTGGTCGAGGGCTGGCTGGCCAGCCCGGGCCATTGCATCAATCTCATGAAGCGCGACTTCGCCGAAGTGGCCGTGGCCTGCGTCCAGCGCGATGGCACCACCTGGGGGCGCTACTGGACCATGGTGCTGGCCCGCGAGTGATGCGCCGACGGCGCTGTCAGCCGGCCGATTCGAGGTGCTGCGCCTGCCCCCGTCCCCGACCGAGCACGTTCAGGAGCACCGGCAGCGCCTCCTGGAGCTGGGCCTTGAGCGTGTAGGGCGGGTTGATCACGAACATGCCGCTGGCGGTGAGTCCGGGCCGGTCGTCAGGACCGTGGGTCGGGTCCTGGCCGATGGCCAGGGTGGCGTGCAGCCAGGGTCGCTGGGCCTGATTGGCCAGCGTGCGCAGGCGCTTGGGCAGGTCATGGGCCTCGGGCCGGGGAATCACCGGGTACCAGACCAGATAGCAGCCGGTGGGGAAGCGCTTCAGGCTCTCCTGCATGCAGGCGCTCACCTTCTGGTAGTCGGTCTTGATCTCATAGCTCGGATCCATCAGCACCAGGGCCCGTCGGGAGCCGCCAGGCCCCGGGGGCGGCGGCAGCAAGGGCCGCAGGGCGGCAAACCCGTCCTCGCGGTGCACGCTGATCACCCGGCCGGCCTCGAGCTGTCCCATGTTGGCCGTCAGGGTGCGGCTGTCGGTGGGGTGCAATTCATACAGCCGCAGGCGGTCGCGTGACGCGGCGCGCAGGGTGCTCTGGATCACGAAGGGCGAGCCCGGGTAGACGCGGAGCTGGCCAGACGGATTGAACCCGGCGATCAGGTCGAGGTAGTCGTCGACCGCTTCACAGCTCGCGGCCGGCTGTCCGGTCGCTGGCCGCAAGGCGCCCATGAGCTTGACGACGCCGTCCCGGGCCTCGTCTCCCTTGTCGGTGAAGTCGCTGTCCAGCCGGTACAGCCCGGCGCCGGCGTGGGTGTCGATCAGGGTCAGGCCGCCCTCTTTGTGCATCAGGTGGCGCAGGGTGGCCAGCAGGACGACATGTTTGAGCACATCGGCATGGTTGCCGGCGTGGAAGGCGTGGCGATAACTGAACATCGGGCGATGGTAGCGCCGGAAATTGCCGTGCAGGCCGCAATTTCGTACAATGGCGGGCTTCGCAGCGATCAGCTGGCTCCGCGGCGAAGCATTCCAACCCCACCTAAGAGGGTCCCGACAGAGGACCACCGACCGTGGAAAAGAGCCGCCAAACCCTCGTAACAGAGCAAGACTCATGACCAAAACGTTCAGCGCCAAACCCGCTGACGTGACGCACGAGTGGTTTGTGATTGACGCGACCGACAAGGTCCTCGGACGAGTTGCCAGTGAAGTGGCTCTCCGACTGCGCGGCAAGCACAAGGCCATCTACACGCCTCACGTCGATACCGGTGACTACATCGTCATCATCAACGCAGCCAAACTCCGCGTCACGGGCAACAAGGCCCTCGACAAGGTGTACTACCGCCACTCCGGTTTCCCGGGCGGCATCTATGGCACCAACTTCCGCGACATGCAGGCCAAGCACCCTGGCCGCGCGCTCGAGAAGGCCGTCAAGGGCATGCTGCCCAAGGGTCCTCTGGGTTACGCCATGATCAAGAAGCTCAAGGTGTACGGCGGTGCAGAGCACCCGCACACCGCCCAACAGCCGCAAGTGCTGGACATCTGAAGGAGCCTTGAATGATTGGTGAATGGAACAATGGCACCGGCCGTCGCAAATCCAGCGTCGCCCGCGTGTTTCTGAAAAAAGGCTCCGGCAAGATCACGATCAATGGTAAGGACATCCAGGCCTACTTCGGCCGCGAGACCTCCATCATGATCGCCAAGCAGCCGCTGATGCTGACCAACCACGCCGAGACCTTCGACGTGCAGGTCAATGTCCACGGTGGCGGTGAATCCGGCCAGGCCGGCGCCGTGCGCCACGGCATCACCCGCGCCCTGATCGACTACGACGCAGCCCTCAAGCCGCAGCTGTCGCAGGCCGGTTACGTGACCCGCGATGCCCGCGAGGTCGAGCGTAAGAAGGTCGGTCTGCGTTCGGCACGCCGTCGCAAGCAGTTCAGCAAGCGCTGATCGGCATGTCCCTGCAAAAACCGCCCGCAAGTTCGACTTGGGGCGGTTTTTGCATTTCAGGCCTGCATTTTTTTACCTAGGTTGGAAAACGTTGCATGGGACTGCGACTCTTGCGCCGTCGACTCGCTGCCAGCACGCCCCGCATGGCGGTGCGCAGCAGCATGCCCTGGCCGCTGCGCTGGCTGGCCATCGCCACCGTGCTCGGTTTTTCGGCGGCGGTGGGCATGTGGGCCTTCGAGTTCGGCAAGGACATCGCCGGACTGGACCGCCATGCCCAGGAAGAGCTGCAGCAGCTGCGCCGGGAAGTTGTCCGGCTCCGTTCCGAACTCGACGCTGCGCGCTCGGTCAGCAGCGTGGCCGACAGCCTGATCATCACCGAGCGGGTGGCCCAGGAGCAGCTGCAGCTTCAGATGCGCCAGCTCGAGACGGAGAACCAGTCGCTCAGGGCCGACCTCGGGTTCTTCGAGCGGCTGTTGCCCGCCCAGACCGGCGACGCGCTGGACATCCGTGGCCTGCACGCCGAACCGGGCACGTCCGGCCAGTGGCGCTGGCAGGTGCTGGTCATTCAGCCCGGGCGCCAGACGCCGGACTTCAAAGGCACGCTGGAGATCAGCATGTCCGGAACCCTGGGCGGCCAGCCCTGGACCCTGTCCACGCCGGTCCGCCAACCCGTTTCCATCCGCCGGTACCTGCGTCAGGAGGGCATGATTCCGGTCCCGGCCCAGGTCTCCGTGAAATCGGTGACCGCCCGTGTATTGCAGGGCACCACCGTTCGTTCCACCCAGACTTTCGTCCTGTAGGGACGGCATGATCGCCAGCCCACCACCTGAGAGGAGTGTTCATGTTCGGCAAGAAAAATCCACCTCCCATCAAGAGCCTGATCGCCAACGGCACCAGGATCGAAGGGGACATCACCTTCAGCGAAGGCCTTCGGGTGGACGGCACCGTTGCCGGTCAGATCAAGGCAGCCGAGGGAAAGGTGAGCATCCTGGTGGTGAGCGAAGTGGCCGAGGTGATCGGTTGCATCGAGGCCGATCATGTGATCATCAACGGCCGCGTCAAGGGGCCTGTGGTGGCGCACGGGTTGCTCGAACTGCAGCCCAAGGCCTGCATCGAAGGCGACGTGTCGTACAAGGCGCTGGAAATGCACCAGGGCGCCACCATCAGCGGCCAGCTGAAGCCACTGTCGGGCGAAAGCCGCGAAAAGCCCACACTGCTGTTGGCGGCAAATGGCCAGTAAGGCGATTTCCCGAGCGAACTGATTTAGTATTCGCACTCGCCGGCCATCCGTGCCCGGCCCCGTTTGACAGAGGAATGCCATGAGTGCCGTCGCCGAAAACATCCAGACCGAGATGCCCGCCCCGCTGGTCTTCACCGACAGTGCTGCCGCCAAGGTGGCCGAGCTGGTGGCTGAAGAGGGCAACCCCGACCTGAAACTGCGTGTGTTCGTTCAGGGTGGTGGCTGCTCCGGCTTCCAGTACGGCTTCACCTTCGACGAGGTCGTCAACGAGGACGACACCACCATGACCAAGAACGGTGTGTCCCTGCTGATCGATGCCATGAGCTACCAGTACCTGGTGGGTGCCGAGATCGACTACAAGGAAGACCTCGAAGGCGCCCAGTTCGTCATCAAGAACCCGAATGCCAGCACCACCTGCGGTTGCGGTTCGAGTTTCAGCGTCTGATGGGCTGTCCGGCTGCGGCCGGTCAGCACCATGAAAAAAGGAGCCTCTGGCTCCTTTTTTGTTGTGGTGCCGCCATCTTTCGATGGCAGCTGTTCATCACTGGGCGCTGGCTTGCTGCAGGCTGGCTGCCGCTTCCAGGGTGATGCGCTGTTGCTGGGCCACCGCGTCGAAGGATGGACGCAGCTCGGCAGGCAGGCGGATCGCCTCGCTCTGGCGCGCGATCACCAGCGGGTCACGGTGCTGGCCGTTGTCGCGGAACTCGAAGTGCAGGTGCGGTCCGGTGGACACGCCGGTCGAGCCCACCGCGCCGATGCGTTCCCCTTGATCCACGCGTTGGCCCTTGTGCACGAAGATGCGGCTCAGGTGGGCGTACACGGTGACCTGGTTGTTCCGGTGCCGCACATAGATCACGTTGCCGTACCCGCCCTGCACGCCAGCGAACTCCACGGTGCCGTCGCCCACGGTGCGGACCGGGGTTCCGGTGGGTGCAGCGTAGTCCACACCCAGGTGGGCCTTGTGCTGCCCGGTGACCGGATGGAAACGCATGCCATAGCCGCTGCTCACCCGGGAAAACTCCAGCGGGGACGACAGGTAGAAGCGGCGTGCGCTCTCGCCCGCGAAGTTGTAGTAGCCGCCGCGGTGGCCGGGGGCTTCGAACCAGACGGCGTCGTAGGCGCGACCGTCGTTCACGAACTCGGCGCTGAGCACGCGTCCCACGGTGAGCGGCTCGCCGTCGGCTTCGAGGCTCTCGTACACCACGGTGAAGCGATCGCCCTGACGCAGGTCACGCCGGAAGTCGATGTCGCTGGAGAACATTTCCGCGAGCTGGATGGCCACGCTGTCCGGAATGCCGGCCGCATCGGAGGCGGCGAACAGCGAGGAGCGGATGACGCCGCTGCCCAGGCGGGCCGATGCCGCCAGGGTGCCGGTTTCGAGGCGGGACTTCAGGCCGTCGGCGGTGGCCTCGACCACCAGCCGCTGGAAGGTCTTGCCGTCGCTGTTCGCCCAGCGGGCGGTGAGGCGTTGCAGCTCCTGGCGCTCGTTGGCTTCCACGTGCACCAGTCGCCCGCTGCGACCCACCACGTGGCGGATGTTGGCATCGGTCCGCAGCTTGGCCACGGCGGCCGAGTCGTTGACGCCGAGGCGCTGCAGCAGGCTTTGCAGGGTGTCGTCGCTGCGGGTGGTGTCCGAGCGGTAGAGCACCCAGGGCGTGGTGGAGGCGGACAGGATGGCGACCGGAGCCGCAGCGGTGCCCGTGCCCAGCGCCTCGACCACCTGCCTGACGGGCAGGTCGGCGGCATCAGGGGCGAGCGGTGCGATGCCGAATGCCGTGACGCCCGTGCCGAGCAGCAAGGCGCCGATCCCGGCCATGATGCGGCGGGGGTGTCGGGACAGGCTGGCTTTCAGGGTGACCGCCTGGGTCGCCCAGTGGGAAAAATGTGAAGACTTCAAAACCTGTATTCCGGTTGTGGCTGGTCTTGCAGAAGAGCAGCTCGCAACATCATGAGTGGCGGGCGGCCCGAGAGTTCACTGCGGCGCGGTGGCCGGGTGTGGGTCCAGAGAGTGCAAGAAGCACGCCAACTAGAATCCCTCGATCCGCGCGGGCAGTATAGCCAGCGTGTCGGCCACCACATCGGAACTTACGCGTATGAGCTCTTCCCCTCTGGAAACCGAAAGTATTCAAAAGGCGGGGCAGCCCGTCGCGGATCTGACCGATGGTGTCCGCCACGCCCTGGACGTGACGCTTCGGGGCTGCGAAGAACTGATCCCGCAGGCCGACTGGGTACAAAAATTGTCACGTGCCGAGCGCACCGGACAAGCCTTGCGCATCAAACTGGGGCTGGACCCGACGGCGCCCGACATCCACATCGGCCACACGGTGGTGCTCAACAAGATGCGCCAGCTGCAGGACCTGGGGCACCAGGTCATCTTCCTGATCGGCGACTTCACCTCCCTCATCGGCGACCCGTCCGGCCGCAACACCACGCGTCCGCCGCTGACCTCCGAGCAGATCAAGGCCAACGCGGAAACCTACTACCGCCAGGCCAGCCTGGTGCTCGACCCGGCCCGCACCGAGATCCGCTACAACAGCGAATGGAGCCTGCCCCTGGGTTCCATGGGTCTGATCCAGCTGGCGGCCAAATACACGGTGGCCCGCATGATGGAGCGCAACGACTTTCACCAGCGTTTCTCTGCCGGCACGCCGATCAGCGTGCACGAATTCCTCTACCCGCTGATGCAGGGCTACGACTCGGTGGCACTCAAGGCCGACCTGGAACTCGGCGGCACCGACCAGAAGTTCAACCTGCTCATGGGCCGCCACCTGCAGGCCGAATACGGGCAGGAGCCGCAGTGCATCCTGACCATGCCGCTGCTCGAAGGTCTGGACGGTGTGGACAAGATGTCCAAGTCCAAGGGCAACTACATCGGCATCACCGAAGAGGCCAACACCATGTTCGCCAAGGTGCTGAGCATCTCCGACACCTTGATGTGGCGCTGGTTCACGCTGCTGTCGTTCCGGTCCATGGCCGAGATCGAGGCGCTCAGGAAAGAGGTCGAGGCCGGCCGCAACCCCAAGGACGCCAAGGTGATGCTGGCCAAGGAAATCACGGCCCGCTTCCACAGCCCCGCCGCCGCCGACGCGGCCGAGCAGGACTTCATCAACCGCAGCAAGGGCGGCGTGCCGGATGAAATCCCGGAGGTCCATCTGTCGGGCGCACCGCTGGGCATCGCAGCGCTGCTGAAGTCGGCCGGGCTGGCGCCGTCGTCGAGCGAGGCGAACCGCCTCATCGACGGCAATGGCGTGCGCATCGACGGCACGGTGATCAGCGACAAGGCGCTGAAGCTGCCGGCAGGCACCTACGTGGTGCAGGTGGGCAAGCGCAAGTTCGCGCGAGTCGTCCTGGGGTGACTCCATGAACGCTTCGGCCTGGCTGACCCCGAAGCGACTTCTGGCCGTGTCGGTGGTGGTGGCCATGGTCACCATCGTCCTCAAGACGCTGGCCTGGTACGTCACCGATTCGGTCGGTCTGCTGTCGGACGCCATGGAGTCGCTGGTCAACCTGGCCAGCGCGATCTTCGGTCTCGTCATGGTGACCATCGCCACCCGGCCAGCCGACGATGACCACCCCTACGGACACCACAAGGCGGAGTACTTCTCGTCCGGCTTCGAGGGCGTGCTGATCATCGCCGCTGCACTCGGGATCATCTGGGCCGCCAGCCACCGGCTGTTCGATCCCCAGCCGGTCCAGCAGCTGGGCTGGGGGCTGAGCCTGTCGATCGCCAGTTCGGCGCTCAACGGACTGCTGGCCTGGGTGATGTTCCGGGCTGCCCGCGAGCACCGCTCGATCGCGCTGGAGGCCGATGCCCGCCATCTGGTGTCGGACGTCTGGACCTCGGCCGGTGTGGTGGTCGGACTGGTGCTGGTGCACTTCAGCGGCTGGCTGTGGCTGGATGCGCTGGTGGCCATCGGTGTGGCGCTCAACATCCTGCGCGAAGGCGTCCACCTGATGTGGCGGTCCGCCCAGGGCCTGATGGACGAGGCGCTCGAACCCGAAACCCGGGCCGTCATCGACCAGACCCTGTCGACCTTCGCGGGCGAGCACGGTGCCGACACGCCGATCCGCTTCGACCATGTGAGCACCCGAAAGTCGGCCCAGCGCAGCTTTGTGGATCTGCACATGCATGTGCCGGCGGACTGCACCCTGGGCCACGCCGCCGAGCTGCGCAACCGCCTCGAGCGCATGCTGATGCAGGCGGTGCCGGGGCTGCGCGCCACCATCCAGTTGCTGCCCACCGATGTGGAAGCCCATTTCGACGATCCCAAGGACCCATCTTGATCGCATTGCTGCAGCGCGTGACCCAGGCCCGGGTGGACATTGCCGGCCAGACCGTGGGCCGCATCGACCATGGCCTGCTGGTGCTGGTGTGCGCCGAACCCGACGACACCCCGGGCGTGGGCGACAAGCTGCTCGCCAAGATCCTGAAGCTGCGCATCTTCAACGACGAGGCCGGCAAGATGAACCGCAGCCTGCAGGACGTGCAGGGTGGCCTGCTGGTGGTGAGCCAGTTCACCCTGGCGGCCGACACGCGCAGCGGCAACCGGCCCGGCTTCACCGGCGCGGCGCCACCGGCCCAGGGGCGTGCGCTGTACGACGCGTTCGTGGCGGCTGCCCGCGCAGCCCATCCCGTGGTGGAAACCGGGGAGTTCGGTGCCGACATGCAGGTGCACCTGGTCAACGATGGCCCGGTGACCATCCCGATGCGGATGACCGCCTGACCGCAGCTGGCGGCCCGGCCGGTTTCAGCGGTACGGGTTCTTCAGGCCGAGGCCGGCGAGTATCTCGATCTCGCGCGCTTCCATGGCCTCGGCGTCTTCGTCGCCGGTTTCATGGTCCCAGCCTTGCGCGTGCAGGGTGCCGTGCACCAGCAGGTGGGCATAGTGGTCGGCCAGCGGCTTGCGCAGCTGCTTCGCCTCGGCGGCGACCACCGGGGCGCACAGCACCAGATCGGCCATGACCATCGGTTCGCTGGCGTAGTCGAAGGTCAGCACGTTGGTGGCGTAGTCCTTGCCCCGGTAATCCCGGTTCAGGGCCTGGCCCTCTTCGGCATCGACGATGCGCACCGTGATCTCGGCGTCGGCCTCCAGTGCATGGCGGATGCAGCGCACCACCTTGTGGCGGGGCAGGGCGGCACGGTGGGTGGAGGCGTCGGTCAGGTGGCCGAACTGCAGCGACAGGGAGAGTTGGTGAAGGGCCATCAGCGGTAGGCGGGCAGGGCCCGGCAATCGGTCAGCAAGGTCTGTTCGCGGGCGGTGTCGCTGGCTTCCATGAAGCGCAGCGAGCCTTCATCGCCTTGGGTGTGCCAGCGCAGGCTGTGCTGTTCGTCCAGCGCGATGTAGCGGGCGCCCGAGGCGGCCGGGCGGTTCAGCAGCAGGGCGGTGCGGCCGTCGAAGTGAAGGCTGGCAAAGGAACGCCCGTCGCTCAGGTTGAGGTAGATCACGTCCAGCTGTGCGCCACCGCTGCAGCGGTAGCGCACCGTGCGGGTCTGGAAACGGTCGCCTTCGATCAGGCCCGGCAACGGCGCGGCGGCGTCCGCCCTGCCGTGCCGGTGCGGCTGGGCGCAGCCGGCCAGCGCGGTGAGCGACAGCGCGGCAGCCAGCAGGCCGGTGCGCCAGGGCAATGCGGTCATGGCCGGTTCCTTCAGGCCGCAGGGCGGCGTGCGCGGCGGACCGGCGGGGCATCGTCGGCCCCGGGCGTACGGACATCGTAGGCATCGACGATGCGGGCCACCAGCGGGTGGCGCACCACGTCGGCGCTGGACAGCCGCGAGAACGCGATGCCTTGCACCCGCTTGAGCACGCGCTCGCCGTCGATCAGCCCGCTGAGTTGCGTGCGCGGCAGGTCGATCTGGCTCACGTCGCCGGTCACCACCGCCTTGCTGCCGAAGCCGATGCGGGTGAGGAACATCTTCATCTGCTCCGGCGTGGTGTTCTGGGCCTCGTCGAGGATGACGAAGGCATGGTTGAGCGTGCGCCCGCGCATGAAGGCCAGCGGCGCGATCTCGATCTGCTGCCGTTCGAAGGCCTTCTGCACCTTCTCGACGCCCATCAGGTCGTACAGCGCGTCGTAGAGCGGTCGCAGGTACGGGTCGACCTTCTGGCCCAGGTCGCCCGGCAGGAAGCCCAGCTTCTCGCCGGCTTCCACGGCCGGGCGGGTCAGCACGATGCGCTGCACCGCGCTGCGCTCCAGTGCGTCGACCGCGCAGGCCACCGCCAGATAGGTCTTGCCGGTGCCGGCCGGGCCGATGCCGAAGGTGATGTCGTGCGTGGCCATGTTCTCCAGGTACCGGGCCTGGTTGGGCGTGCGGCCCTTGATCTCGCCGCGCCGGGTCTGCATCGCCAGCGCACCGTCGCCCGGTTCGGCCAGGGCGGTGTCGCCGCTGAGCAGCAGCTGCACCTGCTCGGCCGGGATGGGCTTGCGGGCCATCTCGTAGAGCGCCTGCAGCGCCTCCATGGCCTTCTCGGCACGGGCCTTGGGCCCCTCGATGCGGAATTGCTCGAACCGGTGGGCCACCTTGACCTGCAGCGCCGCCTCGATGGTGCGGATGTGGGCGTCCAGCGGACCGCACAGGTGGGCCATGCGGTTGTTGTCCGGCGGGCTGAAGGTGTGTCTGAGAATCAAGCTGATAATTCCGGAGCAAAACAGGAGCCCCGATGATAGGCAAGTTGACCGGCCAGCTGCTGGAGAAGAACCCGCCCCAGATCCTGGTGGATTGCCATGGCGTGGGCTACGAGGTGGATGTGCCCATGAGCACCTTCTACCAGCTGCCCGCCACCGGGCAGGCCGTGTCGCTGCTGACCCATTTCGTGGTCCGGGAGGACGCCCAGATCCTCTACGGCTTCGCCACGGCCGCCGAACGCGAGGCCTT
The DNA here is from genome assembly GCF_958439165.1 of uncultured Hydrogenophaga sp. GTDB lineage: Bacteria > Pseudomonadota > Gammaproteobacteria > Burkholderiales > Burkholderiaceae_C > Hydrogenophaga. Next base: position 34,741 of record NZ_OY288142.1, read on the forward strand.
CCGGCAGCTGATCCGCATCAGCGGTGTGGGCCCGCGCACCGCGCTGTCGGTGCTCTCCGGCATGAGCGTGACCGAGCTGGCCCAGGCGGTGACCGCCCAGGAAGCCGGCCGCATCGTCAAGGTGCCCGGTATCGGCAAGAAGACGGCCGAACGCCTGCTGCTCGAACTCAAGGGCAAGCTGGGTGCCGACCTGCCGGCCCTGGGCGCTGCGGCCAGCGCCGTCGGTGACGCGGCAGCCGACATCCAGCAGGCCCTCATGGCCCTGGGCTACAACGAGAAGGACGCAGCCGCGGCGCTCAAGGCCTTGCCTGCCGGCGTGGGCGTGGCCGAGGGCATCAAGCTGGCGCTCAAGGCGCTGGCGAGGTAATCCATGGGCATCCAGACCGACGACTTCGCTCCGGCACCGCGTGTGGTGTCGGCCACCCCCGTGTCGCCGAAGGAAGAAGCCATCGAGCGCGCGCTGCGGCCCAAGCTGCTGGACGAGTATGTGGGCCAGCAGAAGGTCCGCGAGCAGCTGGAGATCTTCATCGGCGCAGCGCGAAAGCGCAGCGAGGCGCTCGACCATGTGCTGCTGTTCGGCCCGCCGGGCCTGGGCAAGACGACGCTCTCGCACATCATTGCCCAGGAGCTGGGGGTCAACCTGCGCCAGACCAGCGGGCCGGTGCTGGAGAAGCCGCGCGACCTGGCCGCGCTGCTGACCAACCTGGAGCCCAACGATGTGCTGTTCATCGACGAGATCCACCGCCTGAGCCCGGTGGTGGAGGAGATCCTCTACCCCGCGCTGGAGGACTACCAGATCGACATCATGATCGGCGAGGGGCCGGCGGCGCGCAGCATCAAGCTCGACCTGCAGCCCTTCACGCTGGTGGGCGCCACCACCCGCGCCGGCATGCTGACCAACCCGCTGCGCGACCGTTTCGGCATCGTGGCCCGGCTGGAGTTCTACACACCGGCCGAACTGGCCCGCATCGTGCAGCGCAGCGCGCGGCTGCTGAATGCGCCGATGGACGAAGAGGGCGGCTTCGAGATCGCCCGACGTTCGCGCGGCACGCCCCGCATCGCCAACCGGCTGCTGCGCCGGGTGCGCGACTATGCCGACGTCAAGGGCAGCGGCACCATCACCCACGACATCGCCCAGAAGGCGCTGGCCATGCTGGACGTCGACCCCCAGGGCTTCGACCTGATGGACCGCAAGCTGCTGGAGGCGGTGATCCACCGTTTCGACGGCGGGCCGGTGGGGCTGGACAACATCGCTGCCAGCATCGGCGAGGAGCGCGACACCATCGAGGACGTGATCGAGCCTTATCTGATCCAGCAGGGTTTCCTGCAACGCACGCCGCGCGGCCGCACCGCCACGCTGGCCGCCTACCGCCATCTCGGCGTCAGCCCGCCCCGCACCGAGGGTGGCCTGTTCACCCCCGACACCTGACGCCGCTGCTGCCATGTCGTCCCGCCCGGCCACCTTGCCCCCGCAGGACAACGCCACCACGGCGCTGTACCGGGCTGCGCTCGGCCCGGTGGGCGCCAGCTACTACCTGAGGGTTTTCGGCCGGTTCGACGAGGCCGGCCTGCCCGGGCCGGCCTGGAACACCATGGCTGCCTGTTTCACGCTGGGGTGGTTGATCTACCGCCGGCTGTGGGGCGCCGCCTTCTCCTATGCCGTGCTGCTGGCAGGCCTGGCGGCCGCCTTGTGGTTCCAGGTCGGTCCCTGGATGGACTGGTCCGACCAGGCTCGGTGGGCTGCAGCGGCAGCCCTGGCCGCAGCCCTGTGGCTGCTGCCCGGCTTCTATGCCAACGTGCTGTTGCATGGCGAACTGCGCCGCCGCATGACCGAAGCGGTCCGCGAGGTCGCCACCGTGCAGCAAGCCCGCGAGCGGCTGGCGGCCCAGGCCAGCGGTCCGGCCTTGCTGGGGCTGCTGGTGTTCATGTACCTGGTGCTGGCCTCGGCTGCGGCCGGCTGGTGGTGGCAGCAGAGCCGGGGACGCCCTCTGCCGGTGACAGCCCTGATCGCTCCGCCAGCAGCGGCTCCCGTGGTGACTGCGGTGGCGGCTGCGGAGGTGCCACCGCCGGTTGCACCGCCTGCCGAGGTGGCTCCGCCCGCCACCCCCCCGACCCCGCCTGCCGTGTCGGCCGTGGAGACCGCTGCGGTCGAGCCGCCACCCGGGCCGCCACCCGGGCCGCTGTCTGCGCCCCCTCCTGCAGCGGTGGCCGAACCCGCCACCGACGAGCCCATCCGCCCGCGCATCCGCGGCCATGGTGTGGCGGTCGGCATGTTCGCCGACGCCTCGAATGCGCAGCGGGTGGAAGCCCGCCTGCGCGATGCCGGCCTGCCGGTGTTGAGCGATCCGGTGGAGTCGTCGCGCGGCACACTGACCCGCGTGAGGGTCGGTCCGTTCGCCGACAAGGCGGCTGCCGATGCCGCGGCCCGGCAGATCCGGGGACTGGGTCTGGAGGCCCGGGTCTACGGGCCCTGATGCCGGAGCGCCCGGGCCGGGTCAGCCCAGCGCCCCGCGGGCGTCGACGTGCAGCACCCGTTCGACCCGACCCGCTGCCAGCCCGCCCCGCACGCCGAACATCACCTCGTGCAGGTTGACGGTCGGGTCGCAATGACCCGGTATCAGCCAGACGGTATCGCCCAGTTCCGGCAGCGGCACGCCGGCCCTGGCCGGCTTCAGGATGCCGTGTTCATCCCCGCCATTGGAAAATTCCAGGCCGGCCGGATGGGCCACCCGTGGCAGGCCGCTGTCGATGGCATGGCTCTTGTGGCCGGCGTCGACCACGGCCCGATCGCTGCTGCGGCTCATCACCTGTGTCTTCACATGCAGCGCATGCTCGAACACCGGGGCTCCGGCCAGCGGCAGGTTGGCCGCATAGTCGGCGTCCATGAACAGGTAGGAGCCCGGCTGGATCTCGCCCCACAGGCCGCTGTCGGCTTCCAGCAGGAAGCTGCCGCTGCCGGCACCGGTCACCAGCGGCACCTCGATCCCGGCCCGCGTCAGGGCCTCCTGCGTGATCCGTACCGCCTGCGCGGCGTGGTCGATGGCGGCTGCACGCTCCTCGGTGCTGCGCAGGTGCTGGGCTCGCCCGTGGTATGCCTGCAGGCCGGCGAATCGCAGCACAGGCAGCGACATCACCTGAATCGCCAGTGCCACCGCCGCCTCGCCGGGCGGCACGCCGCAGCGGTTCTGCCCGGCATCGATCTCGACGAACACCCCCACGGCACCGGACGCCGTCACCCCGGCTGCCGCCAGTGCCTTGCCCAGCCGGACGATGCCTTCGATGCTGTCCACCGCCAGGGCCCACCGCATGCCCGGCCGGGAGGCCACCGCCTGCGCCAGACGTTGCAGCTTTGAGGCATCGACCACCTGGTTGCTGATGTAGATGTCGTCCACGCCGCCGGCGGCCAGGGCCAGCGCTTCGTCGGTCTTCTGCACGCACACGCCCACCGCGCCGTGGGCCATCTGCAGCCGGCCCAGCTCGGCGCACTTGTGCATCTTGGCGTGCGGCCGCAGGCGCAGGCCACGTGCCGCGGCGAAAGCGGCCATGCGTTGCAGGTTGCGGTCCATGGCGTCGAGGTCGATCACCAGGGCCGGGGTGTCGATCGCCGCCACGCCCTGGCCGACCAGGGCCTGCGCCCTCTCCAGGCGCAGCGCGTGGGCCGTTTCAGGCATGTTGTTCGTCCAGACTGTCGGTCTGGAGGTGACGCACGTCGGCCCAGCCCACCAGTCCCAGTCCTTCGGGCGACCACAGCAGCCGGTTGATGGCGGTGTTCGTCAGGGCCCAGCTGCGCGGCGCCTGCAGTTCCAGCCGGGTGGCGGCGCGGTACAGGACGTCCAGCACCCCGCCATGCACCACCATCAGCACCTGCTCGCCAGGGTGGCGTGCGGCCAGGCCGTTCACGGCGGTCAGCACCCGGTCCTGCAGCTGCAGCAGGGTTTCACCGCCGGGTGGGGCGAAATCGGGCATGCGCTTGCGCCAGGCCAGCGTCTCGGCCGGGAAACGCAGCTCCAGCTCGTCCCAGGTGTGGCCCTCGAAGCGGCCGAATCCGCGCTCGCGCAAGCCCATGTCGATGTGCACCGGCATGTCGCGCTGGTGCGCCACGGCCTCCGCGGTCTCGCGGGCCCGCTTCAGATCACTGGCGTAGATGGCCGCGAGCGGCTCCTCGCGCAGCGCCTCTGCCAGCCGGCCGGCCTGCCAGCGACCATGTTCGTTCAGCTCGATGTCGGTATGCCCCTGGATGCGGGTGTGGCGGTTCCAGGCGGTTTCGCCGTGGCGCACGGCCAGGATGCGGGTGGCTTCCAATGTGGTCTCCCCGGTGCCTGCGCAGCACCAAGGCCCGAACTGTAGCGGCAGTCCGTGCCGTTCCGGTGTCAGCGGGGCACTTCGATGTCCACGCGGCGACGCCCTTCCCGTGGATTCGGGAAGCCTTGCAGGGCTGCATCGAGCATGGCCTGCCAGAGCGATTCGGTGCCGTTCCAGCGGCCGTCGTGGGCAGCGCTGGATTCATAGACGACCTGCCCGTTGGCGGCGTTGCGCACCAGCACCGTCACCCGACGCTGGTAATACGGCGACTCCAGCCTCGGAAAGACCGGCCCATGGAAGCCATATCCCGGGCCGTAGGGGTGGATCCAGCGCGGCCCGAACGGACCGTGAAAGCTGTCGTAGGGGCTCTCCCAGGGGGCCCGGGGCAGCTGCACCACCATGGCATTGACCTCCACCGACCAGGCTGCCCCCACGCCGCCGGCAGCGGGGGTCCAGCCGGCCCGGGCCAGTGACTGGACGGCCAGCCGCTCCAGCATGTCCTGGCTGGCGCCGGCGCGTCCGCCCTCCCGGGAGGGGGTGCGTTCAAAACGGAACACCTGCGGCGCCTGCGGGATGGCGCCGGCCCGATCGGCCCAGCGCGGATAGGTCTGCACCTCGTTGTCCACCAGCATCACGCTGGCGCATCCGCCCAGCGCCAGCGAGCTGCCCAGCAACAGGGCCAGGCCCAGGCGGCGCAGCATCAAGGGGATGTCTCGGGTCTGCATGGTGGTGGGTTCGGTCCGGTGCGTTCAGTCGGCAGTGATCGGTATGACCGGCCGCGCCGGCGCCGGGTTCCCGGCCTCGACCGGAAGGCTCGGCATCTCGGTATCGAAGGCCTTGTCGCCTTCAGGATCGGCCACACCGGTGGCTTCCAGCGTGTCGAACGGGAACAGCCGGCGATCGGCCAGGTGGCTGGGCACCACGTTCTGCAGGGCGCTGAACATGTTTTCCACACGGCCCGGGAACTTGGCTTCCCACTCGCGCAGCAGGTTGCCGACCTGCTTGCGCTGCAGGTTCTCCTGGCTGCCGCACAGCGTGCAGGGAATGATGGGGAACTGCTGCACCTCGGCCCAGCGGGTGAGGTCTTTTTCGGCCACGTAGGCCATGGGTCGGATCACCACATGGCGGCCGTCGTCGCTCACCAGCTTGGGCGGCATGCCCTTGAGCTTGGCGCCGAAGAACATGTTGAGCAGCAGCGTCTGCAGGATGTCGTCCCGGTGGTGGCCCAGGGCGATGCGGGTGCAGCCCAGCTCGTCGGCCACCCGGTACAGGATGCCCCGGCGCAGCCGGCTGCACAGGCTGCACAGCGTCTTGCCCTCGGGAATGACGCGCTTGACGATGGAGTAGGTGTCCTGGTTCTCGATGTGGAACTTCACACCCAGCTTCGACAGGTATTCGGGCAGCACGTGCTCCGGAAAGCCCGGCTGCTTCTGGTCCAGGTTGACCGCGATCAGCTCGAAGTTCACCGGCGCCCGCTTCTGCAGCTTGAGCAGGATGTCGAGCATGGCATAGCTGTCCTTGCCGCCGGACACGCAGACCATCACGCGGTCACCCTCGCCGATCATGTTGTAGTCGGTGATGGCGCGGCCGACCTCGCGGCACAGGCGCTTTTCGAGTTTGTGGTTTTCCAGTTCTTCGTTCATGGCGGGGTTCCTTTCACCACTGTCCGCTTTCCATGCGGATGGCCACTTCGCAGTCGTCGAAGATCTCCAGCTTGGCGATCTTGACCCGCACGCCGATCACGCCCGGCAGCTGCATCAGCCGCCGCGCCAGCTTGCCGATCAGGCTCTCCAGCAGGTTCACATGTTCGGCGGTGCACTCGTCGATGATGATCTGCCGCACCTTGCGGTAGTCCAGCACGTGGGTGATGTCGTCGTCGTGCGGGAGCAGGGGCTGGGTGCCCTGGTTGAGTTCGGCGTCCACCTGGATCGGCTGGGGGCTGAGCTTCTCATGGTCCAGGATGCCCAGGTTGGCATTGAAGCGCAGCCCGGTGAGCGTGAGTGTCTGGGTGCCTGCCTGCGTGCCCGATGACATGTGGTTCATGCCGCCTCCTGCGACCGGATCCGGAACACCTCCACCCCCACTGCCTCGCAGTCGGGGTAGACGTCGGGCTTGCAGGTCGACAGGCGCACGGCCGCCACGCCCGGGTTCTGCAGCAGCCGCTCGACCAGCTCGTCCACCAGGGTTTCCTGCAGGCCGATATGGCCCTGGGCAATGCGTTGCGCCACCACCTCGCGCACGAAGTCGTAGTCCACCACCTCGTCGATGCGGTCGCCCCTGGGCGTGGACTGTGCCAGCGGCACATACAGCTCGACATCGATCCACAGGCGCTGCGGCGCGGTCTTCTCGAAGTCGTGGATGCCGATCTGCACCAGCACTTCGTGGCGGCGCAGGAACAGCTTGCGACAGCTCAGCAGCAGGGTGTTGAGGTCAGCGGTCAAGGGGCTTCTCCTGCATGAGTTCTTCCACCACGAACATGACATCGCGCTCCAGCGGCACCAGGTGCTGGCCGCTGTCCACATTCACTGTGGTGCCCGTGATGCCGTTGCTGCTGGCCAGGTAGACACAGGTCTGCGCCACCTGGGTCGGGTCGGTCGGCCTGCGCAGCAGGTTGACGCGGCTGGCGCGTTCGAAATTCTCGGGCTGCTGCGGGCCGCTCAGGTACATCAGGCCCGGCGCCACCGCGTTCACCCGCACCCCGGGGGCCAGGGCTTGGGCCTGCAGCGCCACCGAACGCTCCAGCGCCAGCTTGGAGACGGTGTAGGAGAAGTAGTCGCGATTGAGGTTGTGCACCTTCTGATCCAGGACGTGCAGCACGCAGGCGTCCGGCAGGGCATGGCGCTGCTGCATGCGGGCGAGTTCGCGGCCGAGCAGCAGCGGAGCGATCAGGTTCACTTCCAGCTGCACCCGTGCCATGGCCGGGTCGAAATCGATGCCGGTGTCGGGCTCGAAGGTGGAGGCGTTGTTCACCACCGCGCGGAGCGGCCCGCCCGTGGCTTCGATGTGGGCCATCATGGCCTCGACCTGGGCGCTGTCGGCCAGATCGGCCTTCACCGTGTCGATGCGGGCGCCACCCTGCCGCAGTTCGGTGGCCAGGGCCGAGGCGGCCTCGGCCGACCGGCTGTAGTGGCACCACACATGCCAGCCGGCCCGCGCAAATGCGCGCACCAGTTCAGCGCCCAGGCGCAGCGAGCCGCCAGTGATCAGGACCGCGCCGGGCTGCGCGGCGCCGGTGAAAGAGGGATTCATGGGGGACAATCGGCGGGTGCCACCCGCTGCCGTGAACGAACCCTCCAGTGTAACGACCGCCCTGCTGACGCGCCTGCACCGGGCCATCGGCGAGGCCGACGGCTGGCTGCCTTTCGACCGGTACATGGCCATCGCGCTGTACGAGCCGGGGCTGGGCTACTACGCCAACACCGCGCCCAAGTTCGGTCACCTGCCGCAGTCCGGCAGCGACTTCGTGACTGCACCCGAACTCAGCCCCCTGTTTGGTCAGACGCTGGCTCGCCAGGTCCGGCAGGCCCTGCAGGCCACCGGCACCCAGGAGATCTGGGAGTTCGGTGCAGGCTCCGGCGCACTGGCCCGCCAGCTGCTGGATGCGCTCGATGCGATGGACCCCGCTGGCAGCGCACCCGTGAGCTACACCATCGTCGACCTCTCGGGCAGCCTGCGCGAGCGCCAGGCCGCCACGCTCGCTGTCCACGGCAGCCGGGTGCGCTGGGTATCGGAGCTGCCCGAGCAGCTGGAAGGGGTGGTGGTCGGCAACGAGGTGCTGGATGCCATGCCGGTGCGCCTGCTGCACCGCCGGTCCGGCGTCTGGCACGAGCGCGGTGTGGCGCTGGACGAAGACGGTCGCCTGGTCTGGACCGATCGGCCGACCGATGCCCGCCCACCGGTGGCCATCGAGGGCCCGCATGACTACCTGACCGAGATCCACCCCCAGGCAGAGGCCTTCGTCCGCACCCTGGCCGATCGGCTGGTGCGCGGTGCCGCCTTCCTGATCGACTACGGCTTCCCCGAGGCCGAGTACTACCACCGGCAGCGTCACATGGGCACCCTGGTGTGCCACCGGGCCCACCGCAGCGACAGCGACCCGCTGTCCGAGCCCGGCCAGAAAGACATCACTGCACACGTCAATTTCACGGGTGTGGCCCTGGCCGCCCAGGAAGCCGGGCTGTCGGTGCTGGGCTACACGAGCCAGGGGCGCTTCCTGCTGAACGCCGGCCTGCTGGAGCTGGCCCGCGATGCCGGTCCGCGCGAGAACGCCCTGATGCAGAAGCTGGTGCTCGAGCACGAGATGGGCGAGCTGTTCAAGGTCATCGCCCTGGCTCCTGCAGGGTCAACCGCCGGCTGGGTGCCCGTCGGCTTTGCCAGCGGCGACCGCACCCACCGACTCTGAAGGCCGCCCATGCTGCGCTGGATGCTCGTGATCTTCCTGGCCCTGCTGCTGATCAGCTGGGCCACGCCGCTGTTGCAGAAGATGGGGCTCGGCCGGCTGCCCGGCGACCTGCGCTTCCGCGCTTTCGGGCGCGACTGGTTTCTGCCGGTCGCATCCACCGTGCTGCTGAGCTTCATCGCCAGCCTGGTGGGGTATTTCGTCTAGGAGCCTCGCCGGGCAGTCCCGCTTCAGCCGTCGTTCAGCGTCCAGCGGAAGCCGCAGCGCTTGCAGCACACCGGGACCATGCCGGGAGCCGGCCGGACGGCAGGGTCGTCCTGCAACTTCAGCTGGCCATACGCGGTGCATGAAGGGCAGTTGGCCTGGTTGGCCATCTCTTCGGCATGCATCAGCAGGAACAGGTAGCGCCGCAGCGACCACAGTGCAATGCCTGCGCTGGCCACCACGAACCCGGTATTGACCAGCTTGTCGGCGGGGCTGGCCCCCTGGAATGCCTCGAAGCTGGCCAGCATGGCCACCGCCGCCAGGATGGCGAGCGTCATGTGGGCATGGCTGGACATCAGCTCACGCTCGTACCACTTGCGAAAACCCAGTTGCCGTATGCCGTCGGCCAAGGGTCGGTTGAGTGGATTGCGGCTGGGCATGAGGCCTCCTGAACGGGTCAGGCATCGTCGCACAGCGCCTGCAGGGCGTCCACGCGTGCCTGATGGATCCGCTCGCCTATGCGGGGGCCGGTGAGGCCGGCGGCCATGGCGGTGGACGCGATCGCCGCCGTGTCGACGGCCAGCACGACCTGCAGCGCGTCGGCGAGCCGACGGGCCTGCGGGTAGTCCCGTTCCCCGTGACCCAAGCGGCCTCGGGCGTCGCATTCGCAGGCCATCAGGGCTTGATCGAACCGCTGCGGCTTGCGGATCGCGTCGCAGCGCTCCAGCAGGCGCAGCGTGGCCGCCGGCGACAGCCCGCCGCTGCCATGGATGTGACCATGTTCGCGGGCCACCACATCGGCCAGCTCCTGGCAGGCCAGCGGCACCCGCAGCCGTTCGCCCAGCCCCTTGAGCAGGCGGGCGCTGCGCACCTCGTGTCCGATGTGGCGCGGCCATTCCGCCGGCGGCGTGGTGCCCTTGCCCAGGTCGTGGCCCAGGCAGGCGTAGCGCACCGGCAGCGGGGCCTGCAGCCGGGCGGCCATGTCCAGCACCATCAGCAGGTGCACGCCGGTGTCGATCTCGGGGTGGTGTTCGGCCCGTTGCGGCACACCCCACAGGCGGTCCACCTCGGGCAGCAGGCGTGCCAGTGCACCGCAATCCCGCAGCACGGTCAGCATGCGGGAGGGTTGCTGCTCCATCAGCCCGCGCGCGAGCTCCTGCCACACCCGCTCGGGCACCAGGTGGTCCACCTCGCCACCATCGACCATCTGCCGCATGAGAGCCAGGGTCTCCGGGGCTACCGAGAAGTCAGGGAAGCGGGCGGCGAAGCGGGCCAGCCGCAGGATGCGGACCGGGTCTTCGGCAAAGGCGTCGGTCACATGGCGCAACACCCGTTCCTGCAGATCCCGGGCGCCGCCGTAGGGGTCGATCAGGTGTCCCCGCGGCGGATCGTCGGCGTCGGACTGGGGCACCGCCATGGCATTGATGGTGAGATCGCGCCGGGCCAGGTCTTCTTCCAGGGTCACGCCCGGATCGGCATGAAAGGAAAAGCCGTGGTAGCCCGGTGCCGTCTTGCGTTCGGTGCGGGCCAGGGCGTGTTCCTCCCGGGTCTGCGGGTGCAGGAACACCGGAAAGTCGCGACCCACCGGCAGAAAGCCGGCATCGGCCATCGTCTGCGGCGAGGCACCCACCACGACCCAGTCGCGGTCACTGTGCGAGGTCTGTGCCGTCGACCGCGCCATGAGTGCATCGCGGACTGCGCCGCCGACCAGATAGATCTCCATGGTCCGGTGTGAAGAGACCGCTCAGCTCCGGCCGAGGCGATAGGGTTCCTCGAAGTCCAGGAAGTCCTGTTCGGCGAGTGCGCCGTCGATCCAGTCCTTCACACCCGGCAGGGCAGCGACCCGGTCCACATAGGCCCGGATGTCGGCCGGGACCGGCAGTTCATAGGTGCGGATGCGCATGCACACCGGTGAGAAGTAGGCATCTGCCACGGTGAAGGCGCCGAACAGCAGCGATCCGGCCGGCTGCGCCGCCAGGAGCTCGCCCCACAGGCCGCAGAGTCGGGCCACGTCGGCACGGACACCTGGCTGGTCGCGCCAGATCAGGCGACCCACATCGGGCAGGCTGGCTTCGATGTTCATGGGACAGGCGCTGCGCAGAGCCGAGAAGCCGCTGTGCATTTCGGCGCAGACGCTGCGGGCACGGGCGCGTGCCCTGGGATCGGCCGGCCACAGCTGGCGGTCGGGGAAACGTTCGGCCACGTATTCGGCGATGGCCAGGGTGTCCCAGACCGGGAAGCCGTCATCGACCAGCACCGGTACCTTGCCGACCGGGCTGATCGCCTTGACCTGCTTCTTGAAGCTCGATCCGGCGTCGAACGAATCGAACCGGACCATGATTTCCTCGAACGGTATGCCGGCCTGCCGCAGCAGCACCCAGGGCCGCATGGACCAGGACGAGTAATTCTTGTTGCCGATGTAGAGCTGAAGCGCCATGACAGGGACCCCGGATGTTGGAGTCCCGATGTTAGGCGCTGGTGGACTGGCTCAGGGTCAGGCGTATTTTTCGAGGATGCGGGTGGACCGCTCGACGTCCCGGACGGCCGACGACTCGGCCACCGTGCTGGCAATGGCCTCCAGCATGTCGCAGGCCATCATGCGGTAGAAGGCCTTGTCCATGGCCTTGCGGACGGCGGCCATCTGCTGCGCGACTTCCTCGCAGTTGCGTCCTTCCAGGATCATCTGGATCAGACCGCCGACCTGGCCGTCGATGCGCTTGAGCCGGTTGATGACGTCCCGCTGCGATTCGGTGAGGTTGGTGGTGCCGGTTTTGGTGAGTGACATGGTTAGCGCCCTTTAGGTAAAAGGTATTCATTCAATACCCGAGGGGAGTGTGCCAAAAAATCACCCGATGTAAGCCTTATGGGTTAATCATTCGACTGGCGGTAGGGTTGTGCGTGGGGTATCGGACCGGCGTTCAGCGCGGCGGCTGGCTGCGGTAGCCCAGCAGGGCATCCCGGCCGCCCCGGTGGCCCAGGTAACGTTCGGCCACGGCCTCGATGGCAGCCGGCTCGATGCCCAGCGCCTGCAGGCCAGGGTGGCTGCCGTCGGCGACGTTGTCCACCGTCATGGCGGCCAGGTTGTCGCGGCTCATCAGCGGTTCACCCGGCGCCAGCTCCATCAGGCGGGCCTGCAGCCGGCCGATGGCCGCCGGCAGCGGAATCACCGGACGCTCGCGGCTTCCGAAACGCCCGGCCAGCCGGACCAGTTCGGCCAGCGTCAGCACATCCGGTCCGGCGGCGTCGTAGGTCTGGCCGATGCTGTCATGCCCGTACCGCCGGGGGTCGAGCGAAGCCGCCACGGCCTCTGCCACGTCCTCCACCCAGACCGGCTGGAAGCGGGCGCCGGCGCTGGCCAGCGGCACGAACGGGAACACCGACTGCAGCTGGGCGAACAGGTTCAGGAAGCGATCGCCCTGACCGTAGATCACGCTGGGCCGCAGCACGGTGAGGTCGAGTCCCGCGGCGCGCAGCACGGCCTCGCCACGAGCCTTGCTGCGCTGGTAGCGCGACGGTCCGTCGGCCGAGACCCCGAGCGCGCTCACATGCACCAGCCGGTGCACGCCGGTGGCATTCATGGCTTCCGAGAGCTGACGCACCAGGGTGACATGGGTTTGCTCAAAGGCAGCTTCGGTACCGTGCAGGATGGCCACCAGGTGCACCACCGCATCGTGTCCGGGCAGCAGGCGCAGCAGGTCTTCCTGCCGGTGCACGTCCGCTTCAATGACCGTGACCCGCGGCAGGTGCTGCACCGCAGCAGCCTTGTTCATGCGGCGGGTCGGCACGGTGATGTGCCAGCCCAGCCGGTGCAGCTTTTCGCAGACGTGGCGACCGACAAAGCCGGTACCGCCGGTGATGAGGACTTTTTTCATGGCAGGCAGGATCAGGGGAGGTCGGTGTTGGGGGGCTGAGCAGAGGCGCTGCGCGGCCCCACGGTACCCAGCCGCTGCCGCAGTGATTGCGGCTGGCCGCTGAGCTGGGCTGCATACAGGGTGGTGTTCGCCAGCACCCGCTTGACGTAGTCGCGGGTCTCGTCGAAGGGAATGGATTCGGCCCAGACCTCGCCCGGCAGCACCGGGCCTTCACGCCATGCCCGGGCCCGTCCCGGACCGGCGTTGTAGGCCGCTGCAGCCAGTGGCAGCGAGCCTTCGAAGTCGTCTAGGGCGAACTTGAGGTACGCGGTGCCGATCTGGATGTTGGTGTCCCGCTCGTTGATGCGTGCCGGCCGGAAGTCGGTCAGTCCGATCCGGCGGGCGGTCCAGCGGGCCGTGGCCGGCATGACCTGCATCAGGCCGGCAGCGCCGACGCCGGAGCGCGCATCGGTGACGAAGCGGCTCTCCTGCCGGATCAGCCCGTACACATACGCCGGGTCGAGTCCGATCTCCCGGGTGCGCGCCAGCACCGCGTCGCGGAACGGGGTCGGGTAGCGCATCGACATGTCGACCTGAGCGCGGTTGCGCAGGCTGGTGTGGATGCAGCGGTCCCAGAGCTCTTCGCGGCAGGCCAATGTGGCTGCTGCCAGCAGCTCCCGCTCCGACATGCCGCCCGGGGTGTGCAGCGCCACGCTGTAGTTCCATTCGCGCACACCCTCGCTGCGCAGGCCCAGCCGGAATGCAGCCAGGGCGCGGCGGATGCCCGGGTCGGCGGCGATGTCGGCCAGCTCGGCGGGCGTGGGGACGGGCGGCGCCGGCGGCAGGCTGACCTTGAGCCCCAGCGTCTCCAGAGCGAGCTGCTCGTAGAAGCCGTGCGGCGAAGCGATGCCGGCCAGCAGCTGGCGGGCCTGCAGCACTTCAGGCGCCGGCGACGCCGAGACGGTTGCCGTTCCCGGCGGCAGGGGCGGCGTGGCGGGATCGGGCACGCCGGCTGCCGACTCCAGCCCCGCCTGGGCCAGCAGGCCGCGGGCTTTCCAGTAGACCCAGGCCGGGTCCGATTGCTGTGCCGGCCCCATGGCGTCCACCGCTTCCCGGACCATGCTCCAGCGGCCCGTGCGCAAGGCGGCGCGCACTTTCCAGGCCAGGTGGTCGTCGGCCATGCCGCGGTCGCTGCCCCGGGAGAAATAGTCCACCGCCTCGGGCATGAACCGCTGGGCCGCGCGCTTGCCGATCACGCCCCAGAGCCAGTCGCGTTCGCTGCGGGTGAGCTGGGTGCGCCAGCGCAGGTGGTCGACCTCGGTCGCTGCGGCGGCCGGATCGTTGCTGGCCAGCCGGATGATGGCCAGCGTGACCAGCTCCTTGGTGTGGGTGCGGAACGCGGTGAGCTTGCCGTCGAGGTAGCGCTGCGGTTCGGCCGCGATGGCGTCGAGCCGGCCGGCCCATTCCGGGTTGAGCAGGGCCACAGCCTGGCTGGCGGCGCGGGTCTTGCCGGTTTCCATCATCAGGCGTGCCCGCAGCCACACCGCCTGCTCGTTCAGATGGCCGCTCTTGAGCAGGGACTCGGCGGCGGTGGCGCAGCCGGTGTCGATGTCCTTCTGGGCCAGCCATTCGTTCTGGACCCGTGCAGCGGCCAGGGCGGGTTCAAGGCGGCCGGCCACCGCATCGAGCATCAGACCGTAGCAGCGGACCTGGCGGTCATCGTTCATGCGGAAGCGCGGCCGCTCGGTCTCGAAGTCGGCCCAGTTGCGCTGGCGGCCCAGCAGCAGCAGCCAGTCGTTGCGCAGCCGGTCTTCCCAGTAGGTGCCGGCCATGGCGTCCATGGCCGACCGGATGTCGGCCGCAGCGGCGGATTCGAGCCGTGCACGCATCTCCCAGTAACGCGCCAGCGGCTCCAGCACATGCCCGCGCACGGTCGGCAGGGACTGGGTCAGCTGGGCCGTGCGCCCGAGCCGGAAGGACTCGCGCATGTCCAGCAGGGCGGTGTCGGCAGCAGCGCTGCCGGTGCCTTGGCCGAAGACCCAGGCCGGTGCGAGGGCGCAGCTCAGCAGCGCCGCCATAATGGGCCGGCGCCACGCCCTGGCCGAGATCGATGGAATCACGAAAGACATCGCCCGATTATGGATACCAAAACCGGTGAGAGTTCCCCCGCGGCCAACCGCAAGATGGCCTGGCGCAAGTCCCTGGTCGAGAAGCGGCAGAACCTGGCCGACCGGGCCTGGCGCAACGATCTGCTGCAGCGGGTCATGCGGGTCTGGCTGATCCACCGGCCGGACACGGTGATCGGGGCCTACTGGCCCATCAAGGGCGAGTTCGACCCGCTGCCGGCGCTGTTCCGCTGGCAGGAGGCCGGGCTGGAGGAGGACGCTGCCGGTGCAGCCCGCCACCGCCGGATCGGGCTGCCGGTGGTCAACAAGGTCGATCGCACCCTGACCTTCCACACCTGGTACCCCGGCTGCCCCATGGAGGAAGACGCCTACGGCATTCCCAAGCCCAAGGACACCGAGGTGATCGTGCCCACGCTCATCTTCGTGCCTTGTGTCGGTTTCGGTCCGGGTGGCTACCGGCTGGGTTATGGCGGGGGTTTCTACGACCGCACGCTCGCTTCCCTGCAGCCCAAGCCCTTCACCGTCGGCCTGGGTTACGACTTCGGCTACCTGCCCGACATGGAGCCGGAGCCGCACGACCAGCCGCTGGACGCCATCCTGTGCGACACCGGCGTGGCCTGGCCGATGCGCTGACCCGCGCTCACGGCCGGTCCACGCTGGCGTGGGCTTCGGTGATGCGCTGTTCGTGCCGGACCAGCCAGAGCCCGCTGCCGATGATGATGGCCGCGCCCAGCCAGGTATGGGCCGCCGGCAGCGACTGCCAGATGAACCAGTCCAGCATGACGCCCCAGGCCAGCGCGCTGTACTCGAACGGCGCCACTGCGGACGCCTGACCGTGCCGGAAGGCTTCGGTGATGGCGAGCTGGCCACCGAAGCCGGTGATGGCCAAGGCCAGCAGCAGCGGCAGATCGGTCGTGGCGATGGCCTGCCAGTTCGGCAGTGCCAGGGTGCCGGCCGCGGCCGACAGCAGCAGCGTCATCCACAGCACCATGCCTTCGCTGCTGTCGGTGCGGCTGGCCAGCCGGCCCACCACCGCCGAGACGGCGTAGCACAGGGCCGCGCCCAGCACCGCCAGCCCGCCGGCGGTGACCAGCCCGGCCTGCAGATCCTGGCCGCTGGGACGCAGGGCCACCAGCACGCCGGCGAATCCGATCGCCACCGCCACCCAGTGCACCCAGGGCACGCGCTCGCCCAGCACCGGCACCGACAGCATGGTGATCAGCAGCGGTGCCACGAAGAACAGGGTGTAGGCGGCCGACAGCGGGAGGTCGCGCACGCCGAGCGTGAACAGCGACAGCATGGCCACGCTCAGCGCACCCCGCAGCAGGTGCAGCGACCAGCGCGCCGGCTTCACCCGACCCCAGGCGCCGTTCCAGGTGATCCACAGCAGCACCAGCGGCAGACAGGTCAGGCCGCGCAGCGCCGCGATCTGCATCACCGGGTAGCGGGCGGCCAGGGTCTTGAGCACCGCGTCCATGAGCGCGAAGAAGCCCACCGCGACCAGCATGGCGACGATGCTGCGCAGGTTGCTGGAGGAGGGGCGGGTCGGCATGCGCGGTCTGGCGGAAAAAGCCGGTGAGTGTGCACCAGACTGGGGCGCGCCGCAGATCCAGCCGGGGTCAGTCGATCAGGTCCACCGTATCGGGGTCCGGCGTGTCGCCAATGGCCTGCCGCGTGGCGGCCGCCTGTTCCAGCAGCCAGTCGCAGAAGGCCTGCACCTCCGGCCGGCGGGTGCGCTGCGGCCCGGTGACCAGCCAGTAGGCCAGCGGCGAGTCCATGCGATGTGCCGGCAGCGGCTCCACCAGCGCACCGCTGGCCAGACTTTCGGCCACCAGGGGCAGGCGCGCCATGGCCACACCCTGGCCGGTGAGGGCGGCCTGCACGATCTGGTGCGCGTAGTTGAAGTACAGCCAGCGCTGGGGCTGCAGGCGGGTGGGTGCCTGGCGCCGCGTGCCGGCCCCGCGCCGGGGTGGGGCGGTCTGGCCGTGGGTGTCGAGCCAACGTTGCCAGGTCAGCCATTCCAGGTGGCGCGAGCGGTGGGCATCGCCGGCTTCGATCAGGGCCACGCCGGCCAGGTCCGAGGGCGAGTGGATCGGGTGGGACTGCAGCAGCCAGGGGCTGGCCACCGGCGTGAGCTGCTCGCCGAACAGCCGCACCGCATGCGGCGGTGCATTCTCCGGAATGCCGTAGCGCAGGGCCATGTCGACATCGGCGGTGGCCAGGTCGACCGTGCTGTCGGTGGCGTCGATGCGGATGTCGATGTCCGGATGCTCGCGCTGGAATTGCTCCAGCCGGGGGATGAGCCACATCGACGCAAACGAGGCCCAGGTGGTGATGGACACGCTGCGCCGGCCGGCGCCCTGGCGGATCTGGCGTACCGAGCTGTCGATGCGCTCGAGCGCGGGGTCGACCGCCCGCAGCAGCTGTGCCCCGGCCCCGGTGAGCTGCACCGAACGGGTATGGCGCAGGAACAGCGGTGTGCCGATGTCGTCCTCCAGGGCCTGGATCTGTCGGCTCACGGCACTCTGGGTGATCGACAGCTCGTCGGCGGCCGCCCGGAAGTTCAGCAGCCGGGCCACGGCCTCGAAAGCGCGCAGATGGCCGACGGACAGCGGGCGGGAGCGGCTGGCGGGGTGCATGGCTGAGGTTCGTTGGTTTGATGCGGAAAAGCGATCAATCTTCGATCGCCTTTTCATTGGACCATAGCCTTGCATGCCCTGAGTATTGAGCCATGCAGAGCCACGGGCGCTCTGCGATGACGCAGGAGAACACCATGTCCATTCATGCCATTCACGAATCCTCGATTCCCGGTCCGCTGTGGCAGCTCGGGTCTGGCGCGGCCGCCAGCCTGCGGGCCGTCCGGACCAGCCGGCTGGCCGTGCGCGAAGGCCGGGCCTGGGTCACCTGGGGCGACGGCTGCGACCGCATCGTGACGGCCGGTGAGGTGCTGGAAGTGCCGGCCGGAGCACACGTGGTGGTGGAGCCGTGGCAACCGGGTGGCGGCCCCTTGCGGTTCGGTTTCGGCGCGGTGTGACCCGGGGCGCGGCTGGCAGAATGCCCCGCATGGCCCGGCCCAAGTCACCCACCCACGACCTCAAGCGCGACGAGATCCTGAATCTGGCCGCGCAGTGCTTCGCGCACCGCAGCTTCCCTGCCGCCAGCATGAACGACATCGCGACCGCCTGCGGCACCAGCAAGGCCCGGCTGTACCACTACTACGAGAGCAAGGAAGCGATCCTGTTCGACCTGCTGGACCGCTACACCCAGCGGCTGCTGGCCCTGATCGGCGAGGCCGAGGCCCATGCGCAGCGCCAGAACCTCAGCGAGCGGGCAGCGCTGCATGCGCTGGTGCGGTCCTTCCTGGCCGAGTACGAGAGTTCGGCCACCCGCCATGTGGCGCTGGTGTCGGACACCAAGTTCCTGGGCGATGTGCAGCGCGAGCTCATCCTGAACCGTCAGCGCGACGTGGTTGCTGCCTTCACCCGGTTCATCCGGCGGGCCTATCCGGACCGGGTGAACGCCGCCAACCAGACCGCGCTCACCATGATGCTGTTCGGCATGATCAACTGGACCTTCACTTGGCTGCGTCCGGGCGGTCCCATGAGCTATGCGGCGTTTGCCGACGAAGTCGTGGCGGTGATGGAGCGTGGGATGTCCGGCCAGGGGGCTGCATGACCGGGTTTTCAGTGGTTTACCTATATGAAACGAATTTCGGTTAGGTAAAATTCAGCCCTTCTGCCGACCACCACCCCCGGAGACCGCCATGAGCAAAGCCTTCGCCTCGCAGGCCGACCTGCAGGACAAGACCATCACTTTCGAGCAGCTCAGTGCCCATTGCTGGGCCTACACAGCCGAAGGCGACCCGAATTCCGGCGTGATCATCGGTGACGAATTCATCCTGGTGAGCGACGCCACCGCCACCCCGGCCATGGCGCAGGACCTCATCCGCCGCATCCGCGAGGTCAGCGACAAGCCGATCAAGTACGTGCTGCTGACCCACTACCACGCCGTGCGCGTGCTGGGTGCCAGCGCCTTCAAGGCCGAAGGTGCGACCGAAGTCATCGCCAGCCGCGGCACCCACGACCTCATCGTGGAACGGGGTGCCCAGGACATGCAGAGCGAGATGGAGCGTTTCCCCCGGCTGTTCCGCGGCGCCGACTCCGTGCCCGGCCTGACCTGGCCGACGATGGTCATCGGCGACGGCACGCCGGGACGCCAGGGCAGCCTCACGCTCGACCTGGGCGGCGTGAAGGTCGAGATCTGGCACCCCGGTGCCGGTCACACCAAGGGCGACACCATCGCCTGGGTCGAGTCCGAGAAGGTGCTGTTCAGCGGTGATCTGGTCGAATTCGAGGCCGGCGTCTACACCGGCGATGCCCAGCTCGAAGAGTGGCCGGCCACGCTGGAGGCCCTGCGTGCCCTGAACGCCGAGGCCATCGTGCCGGGCCGCGGCGAGGCCATGAAGGGCAACGCCGACGTGAACAGGGCGCTGGACTACACCGCCCGCTGGGTCACCACGCTGTTCCAGTCGGCCCGTGAAGCCGCGGCGGCCGGCATGGACCTCAAGGCCGCCATGGCCCACACCCGCCAGAAGATGGACCCGGTGTTCGGCCATGTCTTCATCTACGAACACTGCCTGCCCTTCGATGTGAGCCGCGCCTACGACGAGGCCCGCGGCATCAAGCACCCGCGCATCTGGACCGCCGAGCGCGACCAGGAGATGTGGGCTTCGCTGCAGGCCTGATCGGCCGGGACGGCCCCGCTACCATGCGGGGTCCATGAACCTGCCCCCGCTTCACCACGCCTTCACCGACTGGGCTGTCGCCACCGTGTTCGGTGTCGTCTACCTCGGCATGTTCCTGGGCGGACTGCCCCGGCTCCGGCTGGACCGCACCGGCGTGGCCCTGCTGGGCGCGATCGCCATGATGGCCATCACCGGCATGACGGTGAACCAGGCGGCATCGGCCATCGACGTGACGACCCTGCTGCTGCTGTTCGCCTTCATGGTGATCTCGGCGCAGATGCGGCTGGGCGGCTTCTATGCGGCGGTCACCCTGAAGGTCGGCGCCATGCCGCTGTCGCGGCCGGCCCTGCTGGCGGCGCTCATCGCGATCGCCGGCGTGCTGTCGGCCGTGTTTTCCAACGATGTCATCTGCCTGGCCATGACGCCGGTGGTGCTGCGCCTGTGCCTGCAACGCGGCCTGCCGCCGGTGCCCTTCCTGGTGGGGCTGGCCTGCGCGGCCAACATCGGGTCGGCGGCCACCCTCATCGGCAACCCGCAGAACATGCTGATCGGCTCGGTCCTGGCACTGGACTTCGCCGACTATGCCGTGCGTGCAGCAGCACCGGTGGCCGGTGGCCTGCTGGTGCTCTGGGTGTGGCTGGCCTGGGGGCCGGGTCAGTCGCGCAGCGACGCGCTGGTGCTGCCGACGCTCCCGCTCGCAGCCGATCCCCCGTTCGATGCCTGGCAGACCACCAAGGGACTCACGGTGGTGGGCGTGCTGATGGTGCTGTTCCTGTTCACCGATGCACCGCATGCGGTGCTGGCGCTGGTGGGCGCTGCCTTGCTGCTGCTCAGCCGCCGGCTGGCATCGTCGGACGTGATCGGCCTGGTGGACTGGTCGCTGCTGGTGCTGTTCATGGGCTTGTTCGTGGTCAACCACGCTTTCGAGTCGACCGGCATGGCGGCGGAGGCGGTACGCTGGCTGGCGTCCCGTGGTGTGGTCCTGCACGAGCCGGGCACGCTCATGGTGGCCGGTGTGGTGCTGTCCAACCTGGTGTCCAACGTGCCCGCCGTCATGCTGCTGCTGCCCCACCTGCAGGACAACGCATCCGGTGCCGGCCTGCAGCTGGCTCTGGTGACCACCTTTGCCGGCAACCTGCTGCTGGTGGGCTCCATCGCCAACCTGATCGTGGCCGATCTGGCCGGGCAGCAGGGGGTGCACATCGGCTGGCGCGAACATGCGCGCATCGGCGTGCCGGTCACGCTGCTGTCGCTGGGTCTGGTCTGGATGGCGCTGCGCTGACCGAGAAGCGCCGTTGCGCCTTCAGCCCGGGCCGGCCAGGGTGCGCAGGTCGGCCTCGTACTGCTTGAGCGTGGCCACCGCGCGCTGCCGCTGCTGTGGTGTGGTGCTGTTGTGGATCAGCGCGATCTGCCGGCATCCGTGCTGCACCGAGGCCTGGATGTAGGCGTTGTAGCCCGGGGTGGGCGAGTCGGTGAACCGGTTCACGTGGCCCTGGATGCGCTGCTGCGCATTCGCCGGGTCGGCCTGGGCCTGGCGGACGGTGAGCAGCAGATCGGCCTGCCGCACCAGCCGCTCCTGCTGGGTGCGCGCTGCATCGAAGGGGGACGCTGCCAGCTGCTGGCGCAACAGGTTGCGCTGGGCATCGGTCAGGCGGCCATAGAAGTTTTCCAGCCTGTCCTGTGCTCGTTCGGTGCGCCGGTCGAGCACTCGGCCGGGCGCGGGCTTGATGAAATCGTCCTCGAATTCGCGGTTGCTCTTGGCCTGCTGACGGGCCAGGTGGTCGAGCTGGGCCGGCGACAGCTGCAGGGCCAGCTTCGCCAGTGGCGGCACGGCCTCGCTGACCGTGCGCTCCAGCCGCTCGCGCACCCGCTCGAATTGCCGGCAGGCCTGATCGGCCGTGATGTCGTTGGGCGCGAGCCGCTCCCAGTCGCGCAGCAGTTCGGCCAGACGGGGCAGTTCCTCCTGCCGATGCCAGGCGAACAGGGCGTCGAGGTCGGCGCGCACCTGTGCGGTCTGGCGGTTGTCCAGATCGGCATAGCCGTCGATCCACCAATAGGTCAGACTGGGCGCCTGGTGGTAGACCACCCGCAAGGCGGTGCAGCCGGCCAGCACCAGCACCGCCCCCAGCACCGCGATCCGGCCCAGGTGGCGGGCCATAATCCGGCGCATTCTGCCGCCGGCCTGCGGGCCGGGCGGCGTGGTGGCAGCAGCGCAAAGGACAGACATGAGCAGAGCTTTGGATGTGGTGGTGATGGCGGCGGGGAAAGGTACCCGCATGAAGAGCCGCCGGCCCAAAGTGTTGCACCGTCTGGCCGGCCGTGCCCTGGCGCAGCATGTGATCGACTGCGCCGCGCGGTTATCGGCCCGCAGCGTGGTCGTCATCACCGGCCACGGGGCGGACCAGGTCGAGGCCGGACTGACGGCGCCGGCAGGCACGCCGCTGCGCTTCGTGAGGCAGGAGCCGCAGCTTGGCACCGGTCATGCGGTGCAGCAGGCTGCCCCGGTGCTGCCGGACGACGGTGTGACCCTGGTGCTGTCCGGCGATGTGCCGCTCACCCAGCCCGACACCCTGCAGGCCTTGCTGCAGGCCTGTGACGGACAGCGGCTGGCCCTGCTCACGCTCGACCTGCCCGATCCCACCGGTTATGGCCGCATCGTGCGCACGGCCTCCGGCGATGTGCAGGCCATCGTCGAGCACAAGGACGCCACCGACGCCCAGCGCGCCATCCGCGAGATCTACAGCGGCATCATGGCCGTGCCCACCCGCCTGCTGCGGGGCTGGCTGGCCCGGCTGGACAACCGCAATGCCCAGGGTGAGTACTACCTGACCGACGTGGTGAAGTTCGCCGTGGCCGATGGCCTGAACGTGGTGGCCCACCGCATCGTGGATGCGGTACAGGTGGCGGGCGTCAACAGCCCGCTGCAGCTCGCCGAACTCGAACGCGCCTTTCAACAGCGCCATGCCCAGGCCCTCATGGAGCAGGGCGTTCGGCTGGCCGACCCGGGCCGGCTCGATGTGCGCGGCGAGCTGGTGTGCGGTCAGGACGTCGAGATCGACGTCAACTGCGTGTTCGAGGGCCGGGTCGACCTGGGCGACGGCGTGCGCATCGGTGCGAACTGCGTGATCGCCAACGCCCGCATCGAGGCCGGTGCCGTCATCCATCCGTTCACCCACATCGATGGCGAGAAGGCCGGCGTGCGGGTGGGCGAGGGTGCGCTGGTGGGGCCGTTTGCGCGGCTGCGCCCCGGCGCCGACCTGGGCCGCGAGGTGCACATCGGCAACTTCGTGGAAGTGAAGAACAGCACCCTGGCAGCTGGCGCCAAGGCCAACCATCTGGCCTACCTGGGCGACGCCACCGTGGGCGAGCGGGTGAACTATGGTGCGGGCAGCATCACCGCCAATTACGACGGGGCCAACAAGCACCGCACCGTGATCGAAGCCGATGTGCACGTGGGCAGCAACTGCGTGCTGGTGGCGCCGGTGACCATCGGCAAGGGCGGCACGGTGGGCGCCGGCTCCACCATCACCAAGGATGCGCCGGCCGGGGCCCTCTCGGTCGCCCGGGGCAAGCCGGTGACCATTGCCGGCTGGCAGCGACCGGTCAAGAAGCAGCGCTGATCAGCGCGGGGTGCCCTGCCCGGCAGCCGGCGCCTGGCCGGCACGTTGCCGCGAGCGGCGCGGCGCGAGATCGTCGTCCAGGCCCATCAGGTTGGACAGTCCCATGATTTCCGATTCGCGGAACCCGGTGTTGCCGTACTGGTGGTCGAAACCCGAGAGCTGGCTCTCCAGCTCGCGCATGACGCTGTCGCGCTCGGTCTCGGTCCGCATCTGCTGCTTGGGCTTGGGCAGTTCGGCCAGGTTGAGCTGGGCCCGGAAGTCGGCCGGCGAGGGCATGCGGTGGATCCCGTTCTTCAGCAGCACGAAGCGCACGCCGGCTGTGCGCAGCATGCGGTTCTTCTCGCGGACACGCTCGGCGCGCGCCTCGGCGTTGCTCAGGTGGTACTGCTCCACATCGAAGGCGAAGTTCGCCTTGCCGTCCACGCCGCACACCACGAAGTCCACGCTGTCGCTGTCCAGTCGCTCCTGGGCGCGCTCCTTGTTGCTGGCGCGTCGAACCGACAGCATGTGCTTGAGCTGCACCTGCGGCAGCACCACATGGCCCGGGAAGGTGTCCTGCAGGTAGTCCAGCATGGCCACCTGCTCCACCGAAAGGACCCGTTCGGGGCTGTAGCGGTCGTCACGGCCATGGTCCCCCCGGCGGAAGTACCGCACGTAGAGCCAGCCACACAGGATCAGCAGCACCGCCGTGATGCCGATCCCGGTCCACATCATGTTCATCGAAACCTCCTGAAGCCCTCTGGCGAGCTTTTGTCGTTATCGGCGATTCTAGAAAAACTGTTACAGGTTGTGTCACAGGTGCAACCCAAACGGACTAACAAAACCCCATCACTGTGCGGTTTGTATCAAACCCTGGGGGGTAGAGTGATGCAACGGTATGCATTTTGCGCTCAGCGGTGAATCGGCAAGCGTGGATCGAACTTGGCGCGCCGGGTGCTGAAGAAGGCCTTCACGTTGCGCACGTTGGCATCGCTGGTGAACAGCCGCCGT
Organism: uncultured Hydrogenophaga sp.; assembly: GCF_958439165.1. GTDB lineage: Bacteria > Pseudomonadota > Gammaproteobacteria > Burkholderiales > Burkholderiaceae_C > Hydrogenophaga. The sequence continues at coordinate 58,977 of NZ_OY288142.1, forward strand.
GCCAGCTCCAGGTAGGCTGGCATGTCGGCGCAGTGCACCACCAGCACGAAGTCCGGTCCGGGGCTGACCCGGTAACACTGCTGCACCGCCGGGTCGGGTACCACACGGGATTCGAAGGCGTCCTGCAGATCGGCGCCCTGACGCTCTAGCGTCACTTCCACCAGGGCGGTCAGTCCGTGGCCCTGTGCAGCGGCCAGCCGTTCCGGCCGCAGGATGGCCACCACCCGCTCGATCAACCCGAGCTGGTGCAGCCGCCGCACCCGACGCAGGCTGGTGGGCGGTGAGAGATGGGCGGCAGCGGCGAGGTCCTGGTTGCTGCGGCCCGCATCCTCCTGCAGCAGTTCCAGCAGGCGGCGATCGGCGTCGTCGATGTCGATGGATTCCATTTAATTAACTTTTGTGAACTTTTATTGCGCGTCTGGGTGAAGGTGGAATCTTAGTTCGAAGACATTGATATTTCGACCATTCCTTTCATGGCGTCCTGCGTAGCATCCGGCCATTCACCGGTTCAAGGAGAGTTTCATGTGCGGCATCGTGGCGGGCGTCTCCGGGCGCAACATCGTTCCTGTTCTGGTCCAGGGCCTGCAGCGGCTGGAATACCGCGGCTATGACTCCTGCGGCGTGGCGGTTCACCACGGTGGCCTGCAGCGGGCCCGCAGCACGGCCCGTGTGGCCGAACTGGTGCAGCAGGTGCAGACCGAGGCCATTGCCAGCGGCACCGGCATTGCCCACACCCGCTGGGCCACGCACGGTGCACCGGCGGTGCACAACGCGCATCCGCATTTCAGCCACGGCCCGGGACTGAGCTCCACCAGCGGCGTGGCCGGCCGCGTGGCCCTGGTGCACAACGGCATCATCGAGAACCACGATGAACTGCGCGCCGCGCTGCAGGCCAAGGGCTATGTGTTCGAGAGCCAGACCGACACCGAGGTCATTGCTCACCTGATCGACTCGCTCTACGACGGCGACGTGTTCGTTGCCCTGCAGGCCGCCGTCGCGCAGCTGCACGGCGCCTATGCGCTGGCCGTTTTCCACCGCGACGAGCCGCACCGGGTGGTGGGCGCGCGCGCCGGCTCGCCGCTGGTGCTGGGCGTGGGGCAGGACACAGGGCAGGGCGGCCACGAGCATTTCCTGGCCAGCGATGCCATGGCCCTGGCTGGCGTTACTGACCAGATCGTCTACCTGGAAGAGGGCGACCGGGTCGACCTGCAGCTCGGCCGCTACTGGGTGCTCGACGCACAGGGCCGTTCGCTCGATGCCACGCAGCGGCCGGTGCGCACGGTCCATGCCCACAGCGGCGCGGCCGAGCTCGGCCCCTACCGCCACTACATGCAGAAAGAGATCTTCGAGCAGCCGCGCGCCATTGCCGACACGCTCGAGGGCGTCGAGGGCATCACCGCCGACCTGTTCGGCGACCAGGCCCACCGGACCTTCCAGACCATCGACCGGGTGCTCATCCTCGCCTGTGGCACCAGCTACTACAGCGGCTGCGCCGCCAAATACTGGCTGGAAGAGATCGCCCGCATCCCCACCCAGGTGGAAGTGGCCAGCGAATACCGCTACCGCACCAGCGTGCCCGACCCGCGCACCCTGGTGGTCACCATCAGCCAGAGCGGCGAGACCGCCGACACCCTGGCTGCCCTGCGCCATGCCCGCAGCCTGGGCATGCAGCACACGCTGACCATCTGCAATGTGGCCACCTCGGCCATGGTGCGCGAGTGCGCCATGGCCTATGTGACACGCGCCGGCGTGGAGATCGGCGTGGCCTCCACCAAGGCCTTCACCACCCAGCTCGCCGGACTGTTCCTGCTCACGCTGGCCCTGGCCCAGGTGCGCGGCCACCTGAGCGAGGCGCAGGAGGCCGAACACCTCAAGGCCATGCGCCACCTGCCCCTGGCCCTGCAGGCCGTGCTGGCGCTGGAGCCGCAGGTCATCAGCTGGGCCGAAGACTTCGCCCGCATGGACAACGCCCTGTTCCTGGGCCGGGGGCTGCACTACCCCATCGCGCTGGAAGGCGCCTTGAAGCTCAAGGAGATCAGCTACATCCACGCCGAGGCCTACCCGGCCGGCGAACTCAAGCATGGCCCGCTGGCCCTGGTGACCGCCGCCATGCCGGTGGTCACCGTCGCGCCCAACGACGCCCTCCTGGAAAAGCTCAAGAGCAACATGCAGGAAGTGCGCGCACGCGGCGGCGTGCTCTATGTGCTGGCCGATGCCGACACCCGCATTGCCAGCAGCGAAGGTATCCACGTCATCCGCATGCCCGAGCACTACGGTGCCCTGAGCCCGCTGCTGCACGTGGTGCCGCTGCAGCTGCTGGCGTACCACACCGCCCTGGCCAAGGGCACCGATGTGGACAAGCCCCGCAACTTGGCGAAGAGCGTGACGGTGGAGTGATCGGCTTCGCAACCACAGGAACCCAACAGACTGCGGGACACAGGCGCGCTGGTTAACTTCCGACGCGATCAGATGGCGGCACGGCAAGCATCAGTCTTTCAGATCCTGGATCGCCTGGCGAATGGCATCACCCGCCAAGACCTCACCTGAGTGGACCCTCACACGGGACGCGCCAGCTCCCAGCCCTAGCTCAACGAAGACGCGGTGCTCAACCTGCGTGATGCCACCCTCGATCCGCTCCATCGGATGCATGAGGAGGTGGGGCGCGCGCAGGCCGCGCCGCACCGTATTCACAAGCGCCTTGATCTGTTCCTGAGCGACCGCGAAGTCTGCAATCAGCATTCGCGGGGATACGGATGCCGGATCGCGTTGCGCCTCGGCGCGTACGCCAGAGTCGCTGTTGAAGGCAACGAAGCGGTCAGCGAAAACCTGCACATAAATGGCATCGGCAGAAAACATGTGTAGTTCGATATCGGGTGTTGCGCTCAAGGCGGTGTAACCGGGTCTGGCACTGCCGGATACGCGGGTTGGACCGGTGGTGCGGCCAGATCAAGGGTATCGAGGTCTTGTCGCCTGGCGCTCTGCCTGCAACGCATATGTCGCGCACGCGAAACAGCCAAGGGTCGGATCGGTACTTCGGGGGACATACCAACACGGGACGATCCGATAGCGTGCGTGCGGTGAGAAGGCCCGGTCTCCGCCGCGGCTGCGGCCAAGGATCTGTTTCATCCATCGGCTGAACATCCCTGACTCTTGTTCATCGTCTTTGGCACCTGCTTCCCGTCCTGATGCAACGTCTGCTCGATCTGGTCCTGGCTTTGGTGCCGGTCATTGCGCTGGGCTACTCGGCCTTTGCGCTCATCCGGTCGATCCTGAACAGCGACAAGCTCATCGCGGTTCAGGGCACTCTGAGTTCCGCCAAGGCCGTCTTCGACGAGGATCCGGGATGGCTCTACTTCCAGAAACGGCAGCCGGGGGAGTCCGACGGGCAACTCGTCGAGCACTTTCAGGTCACCGCCGTGCTCGCTCGTGGCATCACCGGCGAAGTGGTGCTGAGCTTGCCCGCTGGCATGTCCATTGCCAAGCTGGAGGAATACTCCCCTGCACTGTTTGAACGGCTGGCCAAGGGCTACTTTTCGGTCAAGACCCCGTTCAAAGGCATCCCCTTCGATAGATCGGCCCAGCTGGCCTTGTTGCGGGCATTGACTCCGTTGCCTCAGTTGGCGCCATGCCATCGGCTGGTGGCCAGAAATGGCCGGCTGCTGCTGGAGCAGGTGCGACTGCTGGAGGCGGTCGAAGGGACCATGCGCCAACCCAAGGAGGTCGTCATCGAACGAGCCCGCATCGCACTCGAAGCACTCGCTGCAGAGTGGTCTGCTGTCAAGCTGCCGAAGCGCTTCATGCGATGACGCGCTTCTTCTTTGCGCTGATCGGGCTGATGTTCTGGGCGGCCGCAGCGAGTCAGCCGTTTCTCATCCATCGTTACATCGGGTCATACCGCAGGGCCATCGGCTGCGAGCAGTCGGGCGACTGCTACATGCCCGGCTCTGATCATCTTCTAGACCTCCAGGCTTTGCTGCTGTTTTCGGCATCCACCATCTGGCCTCTTTTCACCTGGTACATGATCGTCAAGCCTTGGCGCGCCTACAGCGCAAAGCGTAACGACAGGACTGCAGCTTGATGGCCGTAACCGCAAACTGTCTGATGCTGAGTAACCCGAGGGCATCCGTCCCAGAGGGTGCAACTGGTTCTGGCAGACCGCATTCTTCATGTCCAGAAAGCTGGAGACTGTCGTCCACAGCCAGTTGGGCTGCTGCCGGCCGCATTGCCCCTTCGTAGCCGTGGGGTAGGGCAAACTCGCCAGACCGTTGCGGTAATGTCTGTCGGCCCCCTCACCTGAAGGACACCCCCATGCCAACCCCCGCGAACGCCATGAAGGCTTTCCTGGCCGCCCTTGTTCTGGCACTGGCCCTGCCGCTGGCCATGGCGGCCGACATGACGCCAGCCACCCCAGCCAGCAACTCCCTGGCCAGTGCCCGCACACTCATCGCCCAAAAGAAATGGCCCGAGGCGATCGCCGAGCTCAGGCGTGTGAACGAGACCGGCACGGCCGACTGGAACAACCTGATGGGCTACAGCCTGCGCAAGTCGGGAACACCGGACCTCGCCGCCGCCGAGCGCCACTACCTGGAAGCCTTGCGGATCGACCCGAAGCACCGGGGGGCACTGGAATATTCCGGCGAGCTCTACCTCATGAAGGGCGATCTGCCCAAGGCGGAAAAGCAACTGGCAGCGCTCGACAAGGTCTGCTTTCTGCCCTGTGAGGAATACACCGACCTGAAGAAAGCCGTGCAGGCCTTCAAGGCCAACGGGAACCGGTACGTCGCGACACCCTGATCGCCGGGCTCTCACCGTTCAGCCCATGCTCGTCCACGACTGTCGATGACGCGTCGCTCCTCTGATGCCAACCAGAGCAGGCGGATAGAGATCCACTATTCGCCGTGGGTGTACATCCCCGCCACCGTGCTGTTCGTCGGTGCTGCAGGCTGGTTGTGCTTCTGGCTGGTGGCCAGCCTTGTCAGTGGCCACATCCTGGCGCTGGCGGTCGGCGGGGTGGCGGTCTTTGTCCTCGGCCCGGTGCTGCTCTCGTTCCTCCCGGCCGTCGTTCATCCGTGGCGGCACCGGGGCCCGGTGGTCGTGCTGGACGAAGAGGGCATCACCGATGTTCGCCAGCAGGTCAGCTTCCTGCCCTGGTCGGACGTGCGCTCCATCCACCTGGGGGTTGGCGAGAACGCTGCCTGGCTCTGCTTTGAATTCCGTCGGGCAGATCGCAGTCGGCAGGAGCTGGGATCACTGGGTCGGCTGGGCTCATTCCTGAACCGAACCCGCTCCCTGTCCGACTGGAACGTGACTCTGCGGATGCTCGCGTGCAACAAGGATGACCTCCTCCGCTCCGCTCGCCGCCTTCATCAACAGCAGGTCCGGCGCTCCGTGGTCGCACTGAACGACCGACCGAATTCGGGTTGGTCCGGGACCTTGTAGGCGAAGTCGGGCCCCGGCTTCACCGGGCGAGGACGATGAAGACCACCACCATCGCAATCACTGCACCGATCAACGTGAGCGCACTGGGCGGGAACCTGCGCGGATGGGCGTCGCGCAGGAAGTCCTGGTAGCTGGCGCCGGGGCGCCGGGTTTCGCGCTGCCAGGCCCGGAACTCTTCCGTCAGGGGCGCCGAGGTGGGGCGGCTGCCTCCACGCCGGCCAGCCGGCCCGGCGGTGGAGCCCCCCGACACCGCCAGTGCCAGCGCCGACGTGACGGCCGCTGAAAAGGACAACAGCGCGATGGCCGCCGCTACCAAGCCGCCCACCAGCAGCACCAGCCCGGTCAGCCCCTGACCTTCCCGTATCGGCAGCAGCAGGCCTGCCGCCAGCGCTGCAGCCACCGCGCACACCGAGGCCTGCATGACCACCCGGCGCGGCGTGACCGCATGGCGCGAGGTCCAGACCATGAGCGCCGGCCCGATGAGCAGCACCGCGAGCACCGGCAGGCTCTCCAGCAGAAAGGGCTGAATCAGCGATGTCATTCGATGTAAAGCACATCCGGGCACCCGGGTCTCGGCTTCTCCACGCAATGCCCGCAGGCCGACACGTTGAACACCCGGCCCTGGGGCCTACCACAGGCGTCAAAGCAGCTTGCGCTGGCGCGGTAGGCGGCCCATTCGGCCTTGCAGCTGTCCTGTTGCTGGGCGGCCACGCCGCGCGGTGGTGCTGCTGCCGGTGCTGCCGCTTTCGGCGGGACACCGGCGTTGGCGGGCTGCGGGGCTGCAGCCGGCGAACCGGTGCTTCCAGGTGGCGGTGCCTTGAAGCCCTCCACCATGTTCGGCTGGGGCACCACCAGCTTTTGTGCCCGGTGCGACTCGGTTGTGTCCGGGCGGTCGCCGAAATGGACGCGGCCGTGGCTGTCTTTCCAGCGGTAGACCTCGGCGTGTGCGGGTGGGACGGTTGCCAGCACCGACAGCACCGCCAGCATCAGCGCAGCCAGCAGGGCTCGGACATCAAGAACGGCCTTCATGGAGTCTCCCTGGGGAACGTCGGATCAGCGGCGATGTTAAACGGCCGGTGTGCTGCGTGCGGTAGCGAACAGCCGGCGCGCAGGGCCCGGCGCACATTGGCTCGGGTGTTGCCGCCGGATCTCCGGAGGGACGCGCCAGGAGCCCGCCATGAACACACGCTCGATCCCGCTGCCCGCAGGGGGCCTTGTCTCCCCGGTCACCGAGCCGCGCACCGCCGGCCCGCTGGGCCTTGGCCTGCTGGTGGCCCTGGTGGTGGGGTCGGTGGTGGGCAGCGGCATTTTCGGTCTGCCGCAGAACATGGCGGTGGGCGCTGGCGCTGGGGCCATCCTGCTGGGCTGGGCGATCACCGGGGTGGGCATGCTGATGCTGGCCCTGACCTACCAGATGCTGGCCCTGCGCAAGCCGGCACTGGACAACGGTGTGTACGCCTATGCGCGCAGCCTCTCGGGCGACTACGTGGGCTTCAACGCCGCGTGGGGCTACTGGGTGAGCGCCTGGATCGGCAATGTGGGCTATCTGGTGGCGGCATTCGGTGCCCTGGGCTATTTCTACCCGGCCTTCGGCGAGGGCAACACACCGGCGGCGGTGGCTGCTGCCTCGGTGGTGGTGTGGGTGGTGCATGCGATGGTGCTGCGGGGCATTCAGGGCGCAGCGGTGCTCAATGCGGTGGTCACCCTGGCCAAGCTGGTGCCCCTGGTCCTGTTCATCGTGCTGGTGGCCATGGCGTTCCAGCTGAGCACCTTCCGGCTCAACTTCTGGGGTGATGCCGGCCTGGGTTCGGTGCTGGACCAGGTGCGCAGCACCATGCTGGTCACGGTGTGGGTGTTCATCGGCATCGAAGGGGCCAGCGTGTATTCGGCCAGGGCCGCCCGGCGCGAGGATGTGGGCCGTGCCACGGTCACCGGTTTCCTGATCTGCCTGGTGCTGTTGATGGGTGTGTCGCTCCTGTCGCTGGGCGTCTTCACCCAGCCGGAGCTGGCCGGTCTGAAGAACCCGTCGATGGCGCCGGTGCTGGAGCGGGTGGTGGGGACCTGGGGTGCCGTGCTCATCTATGTGGGGCTGATCGTGTCGGTGGGCGGCGGATTCCTGGCCTGGACACTGCTGGCCGCCGAATCGTTGTTCATCCCGGCGGGAGGCGGGGTCATGCCCGCCTGGCTGGGTCGGCAGAACGACCGTGGCGTGCCCGCCCACGCGCTCTGGCTCACCAACGGCATGGTGCAGCTCTTCCTGCTGCTGACGCTGTTCTCCAAGGCGTCCTACCTGGCGCTGATCTCGTTGTCCACCGCCATGATCCTCATTCCCTACCTGTTCAGCGCCGTCTACGGGCTCAAGCTGGCCTGGTCCGGCGAGGGCGCCGACCGCCCCGGACAGGTCGGCCGACAGGCGGGCCGCGATCTGCCCATTGCGGCGCTGGCGTCGCTCTACTGCGTGTGGCTGCTGCATGCGGCAGGCCTGAAGTACCTGCTGCTCAGTGCCTTGCTGTACGCGCCGGGTGCGGTGGTCTACCTGGTGGCGAAAAGGCAGCGGGCCGAGCGCGCCTTCACGGGTGTCGAAGTCGGGATTCTGGTCGGGCTGCTGGTGCTGGCGGCGGTATCGGTCTACCTGCTGCAGGCCGGGCAGCTCAGCCTGTGACCCCGGGTACCGCCCATTCCGGATGCCGTGCATGACCCCCGCCCTGAACTCCGAAGTCGGTCGCCTGCGCCAGGTGCTGGTCTGTCGGCCGGGCCTGGCCCAGAAACGCCTCACGCCGGCCAATTGCCACGAGCTGCTGTTCGACGATGTGCTGTGGGTTTCCCGGGCACGCAACGAGCACGACGTCTTCACCACCGTGCTGCAGGAGCGGGGGGTGGAGGTGCTGGACATGCACCGGCTGCTGACCGACATCCTGGCCTTGCCGCCGGCCCGCGCCTGGCTGCTCGACCGCCAGCTGGCGCCCGGCCGCATGGATGCGGAAAGCGCAGGCCAGTTGCGGCCCTGGCTGGACGACATGCCCGCCGACCGGCTGGCCGAGCACCTGGTGGGCGGTGTGACCCTGGCCGAGGTGCCGCTGGAGATCACCGGCCTGCTGGGCCGCTGCTCCGGACCGACCGACCTGCTGCTGCCGGCGTTGCCCAACACCCTGTTCACGCGGGACAGCAGCTGCTGGATCGGTGACGGTGTGGTGTTGTGTCCCATGTACTGGCCGGCACGGCGGCAGGAGACCACGCTGGTGGCCGCGATCTACCGGTTCCATTCCCTGTTCGACCGCAGCGGCAGCGGCGCCCGGGTCTGGTGGGGCGATGTCGACATCGATCCGGGGCGGGCCTCGCTGGAGGGCGGCGACCTCATGCCGCTGGGTCAGGGCCTGGTGCTGGTGGGCATGGGCGAACGCAGCTCGCCCCAGGGCGTGAGCCAGCTCGCCCGCGCCCTGTTCGCCAGCGGCGCGGCCACCCGGGTGCTCGCGGCGCAGATGCCGAAGTCCCGGGGTGCCATGCACCTGGACACCGTCTTCAGCTTCTGCGACCGCGATCTGGCCACCGTCTACCCGGATGTGGTCGGCGCCATCCGTGTCCACTCGATCCGCCCCGGCGAGCGCGAAGGCACCCTGGATGTGCGCACCGAGAGCCAGCCCTTCATCGAGGTGGTGGCGCAGGCCATGGGTCTGCAGACCATCCGTACCGTGGCCACCGGCGGTGATGCCTGCGAGGTCGAGCGCGAACAATGGGACGACGGCAACAACCTCCTGTGCGTGGCGCCGGGCGTGGTGGTGGCCTATGACCGCAATGTGGACACCAACACCCTGCTGCGCAAGGCCGGCGTGGAGGTCATCACCATCCCCGGCAGCGAGCTCGGTCGAGGGCGCGGCGGCAGCCACTGCATGTCGTGCCCGATCACCCGGGATGGCTTGTGAGATCACCCGTGAACCCCGGACGCACCCCCCCATGAGCTTCAACCTGCGCAACCGCAGCCTGCTGGACCTGATGGACTTCGCGCCGCGCGACATCGCCTACCTCATCGACCTGGCCGCCGAGCTCAAGCGCTCCAAGGCGGCCGGTACCGAACAGCCCCGCCTGCGTGGCAGGAACATCGCCCTCATCTTCGAGAAGGCCTCCACCCGGACCCGCTGCGCCTTCGAGGTGGCGGTGCACGACCAGGGCGGGCATGTGACCTACCTGGATTCCGCCGGTTCCCAGCTCGGTCACAAGGAGTCGCTCAAGGACACGGCCCGCGTGCTCGGTCGCCTGTTCGACGGCATCGAATACCGGGGGTTTCACCAGAGCGTGGTGCAGGACATCGCCCGGCATTCCCATGTGCCGGTGTGGAACGGTCTGACCGACGAGGCCCACCCCACCCAGGTGCTGGCCGATCTGCTGACCATGCAGGAGTTCGGCGACCGACCCCTGCGCCAGCTCGCCTTCTGCTACCTGGGCGATGCCCGCTTCAACATGGGCTGTTCGCTGCTGATCGGGGGTACCCAGATGGGCATGGACGTGCGCATCTGTGCGCCCGAAGTGCTGGCGCCGCCGGCCGGCCTGGTGGCGCAGATGCAGCAGCTGGCGCAGACCACCGGCGCGCGCATCCACATCGGCACCGATCCGGCGGTGGCGGTGCGGGGGGCCGATTTCCTCTACACCGATGTCTGGGTGTCGATGGGCGAGGCCGACGCCGTCTGGCAGCAGCGCATCGAACAGCTGATGCCTTACCAGGTCAACGCGGCCCTGATGCGGGCCACCGGCCAGCCCCGCACCCGGTTCATGCACTGCCTTCCGGCCATGCACAACCTGGAGACCGAGCTGGGCCGGCAGGTGCACGACAAGTTCGGCCTGAGCGAGGTCGAGGTGACCGACGAAGTGTTCGAGTCGGAAGCGTCGGTGGTCTTCACCCAGGCCGAGAACCGGCTTCACACCATCAAGGCCGTGCTGGTGGCCACCTTGTCATGACGGGGTCGACATGAAGCTGGTGGTGGCGCTCGGCGGCCATGCCCTGCTGCAGCCGGGGCAGCCTCCCACAGCCGACCATCAGCTGGCGAACATCCGCATCGCCACGGCCCAGCTGGCCCGCGTGGCCCACCTGCACGATCTGGTGCTGACCCACGGCAACGGCCCACAGGTCGGTCTGCTGGCCATGCAGGCAGCGGCCGGCACGGCGGCCGGCAGCTATCCGCTGGACGTGCTGGACGCCGAGTCACAGGGCATGCTGGGCTACCTGCTGGAGCAGGAACTGTGCAACCGGCTGCCCGCCTCGCGCGAAGTCGCCTGCCTGCTCACCCGGGTGGAGGTCGATCCGCTGGACCCGGCGTTCGCGCACCCCGACAAGCCGATCGGGCCGGTCTGCACCCGGGCGCAGGCCGACCGCATGACGGCAGAGCACGGCTGGCACATGGTCGCCGACGGAGACGGCTGGCGGCGCATGGTGCCCTCGCCCAGACCCGTCAGCGTGCCGGGTCTGGGCATCATCCGGGTGCTGCTGGCGCGCAGCGTGCTGGTGATTGCGGCCGGCGGGGGCGGCATTCCGGTGGTGCGCCGCCTGGACGGCCAGGGCCTGCAGGGCGTGGAAGCGGTCATCGACAAGGACCACTGCAGCGCGCTGATCGCCACGGCACTGGGTGTCGACTGCCTGGTCATTGCCACCGATGTGGACGCTGTCCACCTCGACTGGGACACACCCGACCGTCGTGCCCTGGGCAACACCACCCCCGAAGAGCTGGCGCGCCACCGGTTTGCTGCCGGTTCCATGGCGCCCAAGGTGGCGGCGGCCTGTGCCTTCGTGCGCGCCACCGGCGCAAGGGCGGCCATCGGATCGCTGTCGCAGATCGAGGAGCTGGTGGCGGGCACCGCCGGCACCCAGGTCCGCCGCGCCGAGGGCTGATCGGCATGTCCACCACCGCCGCAGCACCGCCTGCGTTCCTTCGCCGCCACCGGGTGGCACTGGCTGCACTGGCCCTGCTGCTGCTGGTCCTGCTGGCCGCCGCCGTGCGCTGGTGGCTGGGGCCGGTGGTCAGCACCGGGGTGGTGCTGCGCCGTGATTTTGTCCAGAGCGTGGTGGCCAGCGGCCATGTGCAGGCGCCGCACCGCATCGAGGTCGGCACGCTGGTCACCGGCACGGTGCTGGACATTCCGGTGGACGAAGGTCAGGTCGTGCAGGCGGGCGATGTGCTGCTGATCCTGGATGCCACCGAGGCCAGCGCCGCCGGGCGGCAGGCCGATGCGGCCGTGCTGCAGGCCCGGGCCAGGCTGCGGCAGCTGCAGGAAGTGCAGGCACCGGTGGCGCAGCAGACCCTGCGGCAGGCGCAGACCGGCCTGGCCAGCGCGCAGGCCGCCTGGGCGCGCAGCCGCGCGCTGTTCGACCAGGGGTTCATCGGTCAGGCCGCGCTGGACGATGCCCGCAAGACCCTGGAGCAGGCCGACGCCCAGGCGCGCTCGGCCGGCCGGCAGCTGGAGACCACGCTGCCGGCCGGCAGCGACCACGCACTGGCGCAGGCCAATCTGGTCGGTGCCCAGGCCGGTGCCCAGGCCGCCCGCGCACGACTGGACCATGCCCGCATCCTGGCGCCCGCCAGCGGAACGCTGATCGCACGTGACGTCGAGGCCGGCGACGTGGTGCAGCCCGGCAAGATCCTGATGACGCTCTCGCCCGCCGGTCCGACCCAGGTGGTGGTGCAGATCGACGAGAAGAACCTGTCGCTGCTGGCCCTGGGGCAGTCGGCCTGGGTATCGGCCGATGCCTACCCGGCGCAGCGTATGGAAGCGGTCCTGTCGTTCATCAACCCGGGCGTCAATGCCACCACCGGCTCGGTGGAGGCGCGGCTCGACGTGCGGCGACCTCCCGCCGTGCTGCGGCAGGACATGACGGTGTCGGTGGATATCGAGGTCGCACGCCGGCCCCAGGCATTGCTGGCACCCCTCGCGGCGGTGCACGACGCCGACGGGCCCGCTCCTTGGGTGCTGCGGGTCGAAGGCCGGCACGCGGTCCGCCGGCCGGTGCAGCTCGGTCTGCGCAGCGGCGGGCTGGCCGAGGTGACGGCAGGGCTGGCCGAGGGCGAACGGCTGGTCACCGCGCCCGCCACCACCGAGGCCGGCTCGCGCATCCGCACCGCCGACCCGGCGCACTGAAGGGCGCGCCCGCCATGTTCGCCAACCGGCTGCCCTTCGAGTGGATCGTTGCCACCCGTTTCCTGCGCGAGGGGCGGCTGCAGACAGTGTTCATCATCGCGGGGGTGGCCATCGGGGTGGCGGTGATCGTTTTCATGTCGGCCCTCATGACGGGGCTGCAGAGCAATTTCATCCGGCGGGTGCTGTCGTCGTCCCCGCATATCGAACTGATGCCCCCGCGGCAGCTGGCACGACCGCAGCGTCAGGGAGCCGATGCACGACCCGGCGAGCTGTCCGGCCCCATCGTGCAGGCACCGTTGCAGCGGCAGAAGTCGATCGACCAGTGGCAGGCGGTGGCGGTCCAGGTCCGGGCCATGCCCACGGTTCTGGTGGTCGCGCCCGTGGTCACCGGGTCGGCCTTGCTGCTGCGCGGCAGTGCCACCCGCGCCCTGTCGCTCACCGGCATCGAGCCCGAGACCTACTTCCGCATCGTCAACCTGAACGAGAAGATGGTGCAGGGCAGCACCCGCCTGCTGGGCAGCGACATCCTGATCGGGACCGAACTGGCCACCGACCTGGGCGTGGGCGTGGGCGACAAGCTGCGCCTGACCACCGGCAGCGGCGAGACCCTGGCGGCCAGCACGCTGACCATTGCCGGCATCTTCGATCTGGGCAACCGGGGCGCCAATCTGCGCAGCACCTTCGTGGCCCTGCGCACCGCACAGAGTCTGCTGGGGCTGCCCGGTGGCGTGAGCAGCCTGGAGGTGACGGTGCGCGACGTGTATGCCGCTGAGACGGTGGCCCGCCAGATCACGGCGGCCACCGGCGTGGAGTCCGACAGCTGGATCACCACCAACGCACAGTTCTTCACGGCGGTCAGCGCGCAGACCACGGCCAACACCGCCATCCGGTTCTTCGTCGGCCTGTCGGTGGCCTTCGGCATTGCCAGCGTGCTGGCGGTGGTGGTGGTCCAGAAATCGCGCGAGATCGGCATCCTGCGGGCCATGGGCATCTCGCGGGCGCAGATCCTGCGCGTGTTCCTGCTGCAGGGCGGCCTGCTGGCCCTGGGCGGCGGTGTGCTGGGCAGCGGCATCGGGGCACTGGGTCTGGTGGTGTGGCAGCGTGTGGCGCGCAATGCCGACGGCACCGCGCTGTTCCCGCTGGTGATGGACGTCAGGCTGTTCGGTGTCGCCCTGCTGCTGGCCTCCCTCACGGGCCTGGTGGCGGCGTACGCACCGGCGCGCCGCGCCGCCCGGCTGGACCCGGTGGTGGCCATCCGTGGCTGAGGCCGACCAGCCCCTGGTGCCGGCGCCCGCGCCGCGCGCCCTGGTGGTGAACCTGCGGGAGGTCCGCAAGGCCTACAACGCGGGCACGCCCATCGAGACCGAGGTGCTGCATGGCATCGACCTCCAGGTGCAGCGCGGCGAGTTCTGTGCCGTGGTGGGGCCTTCGGGCTCGGGCAAGAGCACCCTGCTCAACATCGTCGGTCTGCTGGACCGGCCCACCTCCGGCACGGTGGAGGTGTGTGGCGAGCAGACCATCGGCCTGGATGATCTGGCGCTCACCCGGCTGCGCGGCCACAGCATCGGCTTCGTGTTCCAGTACCACCACCTCATCACCGCGTTCAGTGCACTGGAGAACGTGATGATGCCGATGCTGGGTGCACGGGGATTCGCCGATGAAGCGATGCGGTTGCGGGCGCAGGATCTGATCGGTCGCGTGGGCCTGAGTGCCTGGCAGGACAACCTGGCCGGCAACCTCAGCGGTGGCCAGCAGCAGCGGGTGGCGATTGCCCGCGCGCTGGTGATGAACCCGGCGCTGGTGCTGGCCGACGAGCCCACCGGCAACCTCGACACCCGCAGCGCCGACGAGGTGTTTGCACTGCTGCGCCAGTTCAACCGGGACCACGGCACCACGGTGCTGTTCGTGACCCACAACCCGGGGCTGGCCGCCCGTTGCGACGAGACCATCGAGGTCATCGATGGCCGCGTCACCCATTGACCACGAGCGCGCGGTGCGCTGTCACACAGACAGGGCGGCTCCGCGCCTCTACAACGGTGGGAACGTGCCCGGCCCTGCGTGCCTGGGCCTTTCGTGCCACCCGGCACCTCCCCACGGAACACACACCATGCAACACCCTCATTTCCAACTGAATCGAGCCGTACTGGTGCTCGCCGGTGCCTTGAGCCTCGCTGGCCCGGTGGCGTCGCAGGTGGCCGGTGGCATCACCACGCAGGAGATGGTCGAGTCGACGCAGATGGCCATGGGCTGGAGCGTCAAGAAAACCCTGCTGGGCAAGAACATCTACAACGAGACCGGTCAGAAAGTCGGCAAGGTGGACGACCTGATCATCGCGCCCGACCGCAACGTCTCTTACGTGATCGTCGGTGCCGGCGGCTTCATCGGCTACGGCCGGCACGACGTGGCGATTCCGGTGTCCCGCATCGAGGAGCGTCAGGGCCGGCTGATCATGGCCGGTGCCACCAAGGACTCCATCAAGGCGATGCCGGAGTTCCAGTACGTGAGCGATGCGGCCGGCCGCGACCGCATGGTGGCTGCCGCCGAAAAGGACATGGCTGCCGGCAGGGCCAAGGTGGAGGAGCTGGAGCGCAAGTCCTCATCGGCCACTGCCGAAGCCCGGCTGCGCATCGCACAGCAGAGCGCCGACGTGCAGGCCGACGTTCAGGCCGTGGAGGCGCGGTTGTCCGACATGAAGAAGGCCGGCGCGATGCGCTGGAAGTCGTTCGAGACCGGGGTGAGCGACGCCACTGTCCGGTTGCGCAGGTCGATCGACGCGGCCACCGGATGAGCCCGGTCCGGTGCTCAGGCCGCCGGGGGTGTGCGCATGGCCAGGCGACGGGCCACGCGGATGGCTGCCACCGGGTCCAGGCAGACCGCGTCGGCACCATAGCCGGACGCGGCTGCGTCGGCGGGGGTGAGCGCGACACCGCCCAGCAACACGCCGATGCCGGGGTTGCGGGCATGGCTGCGCAGCCGGGCGACCAGATCGGCCAGGCCGGGCAGCTGCTCGGCCAGACCCACCGACAGCCCGAGCACGTCGAACCAGCCTGACTGCACGGCAGCGAACAGCGCCGCTTCGGTGCTGGCCACCTCCACCCGCACTTCCCAGCCGTCGGCCGCAAACAGCTCCGAAACCATGGTCAGCCCCAGCAGGTGCTGCGAGCCCGGTGCCGACGCCACCAGCATGCGGAACCGGTCAGGCGCATGGCGTTGCGGGTGGCGGTCGCTGGCAGCGAAGTCGTGGGTGACGTTCTGCATGCGCACCAGACCCAGGGTGACTTCCGAAAATCCGATCTGGTCCTGATCCCACTGATCGCCCAGCCAGCGCGCCGCCGGTCCCACCAGATTCAGCAGGACTTCCGACAACGCGTAGTCCTGCTCCAGCAGGCGGTCGAGGTACTGGCGGCCGGCGCGTTCGTTCTCTTGAAAGCACAGCCGCGCAAACTCGGCGATCTGGCTGGGGTCGGGGCTGAAATGCAGACCTTCAGGCCCCGGCCCGGTGCCGGCATGGGCGCTGTCGCGCATGAGTTGCGGGACGATGCGTGAATCGATCACCGACAACAGGGACCGTTTGCACTCGGCCTGCGGGCCGGCGCCGGCTCCTACCTCTTCACGCAATGGATGGCTCTGCGACATGGGACCCCGACCGTTGGAGTGGTGGGCCGAAGATGCGGCCAGATGAAAGGGCTGTCAAGACTGACGGCAGGTCGCGATTGTTGCGGCTGTCGATGGGGCTGTGGGAAAGACCCCGGATCCTGATTTCCTCTAGTTGACCTGCAGTCTGATCGACCCCCGCCAGGGCCGGAGGGCAAATATCAGTTGGGGCGGATACATTGCAGAGCGTGGGCGGGCTGTATCGGCAAGGAGACACGCATGAGGAACCATCCAGGTCAGAGCTGGCTGCAAGCCGTGGCGTGCTGCCGGGCCTGGGGGCTCGGGTTGCTGTTGCTGGCGGGGTGTGCCGGCCTGCGGGCGCAGACCGCCGAGGTGCACGACCTGCCGACGCGGGACCAGGTCACGCAGCGGGTCCTGTGGGTGCAGGCTGCCGAACCGAAAGCGGTCATGGTGGTGCTGCCGGGCGGGCATGGCGGTCTACAGATCAGCGCCGAAGGCCGGATCGGCTGGGGTGAAACCATCTTCTTCGTGCGCAACCGCGAGGCGCTGGCACGCCGCGGGGTGCATGTGGTGCTGGTGGATGCGCCCTCGGACCGGCCGGCGCCCCAGTACCTGAACGGCCACCGCCAGCGCCCGGACCATGTGACCGACCTGCGGGCGGTCATCCGCTGGGTCCGCGCCCGCAGCAGCCTGCCGGTGTGGCTGGTCGGATTCAGCCGGGGCACCCAGTCGGCAGCGCACTATGCCCATGTGCTGGCGGACGCAGACGACGCGCCGGACGCCGTGGTGCTGGCCGCCACCATCGTGGCGGATCGCCCCCCGGGACGGCCGGTGGCCGACATGCCGCTCGAGCGCATCCGGGTGCCGGCGCTGTGGGTCCACCACGAGGGCGACACCTGCGAGTACTGCCCGTTCGATCAGGTGAAGGCATCGGTCGGCCGGATGACGAATGCGCCCCGGACCGGCCTGTTGTCGTACACCGGAGGAACCGATCACCCCGACCGCTGCGGACCGCTGGGGCATCACGGATTCCGCCAGCTGGAATCGCGTGTGGAGCAGGACGTGATCGACTTGTTGACGGCCCATGCCCCGGCCCGGGCGCCGGCCCACCCCACCGGCCGCTGAACGGCGGTAGAAATCCGGCCTTGAGCAACGGCCCGATGCTGCCGATACCATCTCCGGCGTGGCTCCACGTTCAGCCCACCAGGGACATCCCATGAACCTCAGCAGCATGACGAGCGGCGATGCAGCGGACTTTGCGACGCTGGTGGACGGTGTTTTCCTCCGTTACCAGGGACGCCCGGACGGTCATTTCGATCTGGTCTACATCAGCGAAGGCTGCCTGGGCATCTGGGGCCTGAGCGCGGCAGCGATCCTGGCCGACGAGAAGCGCATCTGGCACATGGCCGATCCCGACACCCGCCAGCGCCTGGCCCGTGCGGTGAGCGAGGCCGTGGCCGCCGGCAGCGTGTGGAGCGAGGAGTGGGTGATCCGCGACGCCCAGGGTCAGACCCGCTGGCTCAAGGGCAAGGGCCAGCCGCTGCCCGGCGAGAATGGCTGCACCCACTGGGTGGCCGTGGTCACCGACATCACCGAGAGCAGCCGCGTGCAGCAGATCCAGGACAGCACCCGGATCAATTTCAGGATGCTGGTCGACCGGCTGGAAGACATCGCGGTGCACCGCTTCGGCGCCGACATGCGCGTCAGCTACTGGAACCAGGCGTCCGAGCGCATGTACGGCTACACCGAAGAAGAGGCCCTGGGCCGGGATGTGCTGGATCTCCTGATCCCGCTGGAACGGCGCGCGTACTGGCGGCAGGTGTTCGACGACATTCTGGTCTCGCGCCAGCGCTCCACTCCGTTCGAAGGCTTTCTGCACCGCAAGGACGGAACGCCGGTGGAGGTGCGTGGCACCGTGGTGCTCTTGGAGCACCCGGACCGGCCAGGCGAGTTCGTCTGCCTCGACTACGACATGACGCCCATCCGCCGCCAGGAGGACGAGCGCGCCTCGCTGGAAGCCCAGCTGCGCCAGTCGCAGAAGCTGGAAGCCCTGGGCACGCTGGCCGGCGGCGTGGCGCACGACTTCAACAACATCCTGGCCGCCATCCTCGGCAACACCCGGCTGGCGCTGATGGATGCCCAGGACCAGCCCGAGGTGGTGCAGAGCCTGGAGGAGATCCTGCGGGCCGCGCACCGTGCCAAGGACCTGGTCCAGCGCATCCTTTCGTTCAGCCGCCGTTCGCCCACCATCCGCCGCATGGTGTCGATGCCGTCGGTGGTGGCCGAATCGGTCGAGCTGCTGCGCGCCACCGCACCCAAGAGCCTGGCCCTGGAGGTCGACTTCCACCCCGACACGCCGGCGGTGCTGGCCGATCCGTCGCAGCTGCACCAGGTCTTCATGAACCTGTGCACCAACGCGCTGCAGGCCATCGGCACGCCCGATCAGGGCCGCATGCGCATCAGCGTGGCGCCGCACCCGGGTGTTCCGCAGCCCCTGATCGGGCCCGGGGCGCTGAGCATCGTCACCGACCAGCATGGCTGGCCCGAGGTCAACGTGTGCGTGCGGGTGGAGGACAACGGCAGCGGCATGGACGAGGTCACCATGGCCCGCCTGTTCGAGCCCTTCTTCACCACCAAGCCCATGGGCGAAGGCACCGGGCTGGGGCTGGCGGTGGTGCACGGCATCCTGCGCGACCACCAGGCCGCGATCACGGTGCAGAGCAAGCCGGGCAGCGGTTCGGTGTTCTCGGTCATCCTGCGTGCGGCCGACCCCGAGCTGGCCACCGACTCCCCCGCCAGCGAAGACACCTCTGCCGTGTCGGCCGGCGAGCTGGCCGACGACGGTGTGCCGCCGATCCTGCTGGATGCGCAGGGGCGGCTGTGCCACATCCTGTACGTGGACGACGACGAACTCATCAATGACCTGGTGCGGCGCATGCTGCAGCGGGCGGGCTTTCCGGTCACGCTGTACGCCCGGTCGCACCAGGCGCTGGACGATGTGCGCGCCGGCAAGGTGCACTACGACCTGGCGGTGGTCGACTACATGATGCCGAGCCTGAACGGGCTGGAGCTGGCGCGCGAGCTGCGCCGCCTGCATCCCGATCGGCCGGTGGCCATCACCTCGGGCCTGATCTCCGAGGAGCTCCGGCGCGACGCACCCCTGGCCGGCATCGACGAGCTGATCCACAAGCCCAACACCGGCACCGAGCTGCTCCAGGCCATCTCGCGGCTGGCGCGCAAGGTGGTCGGGCAGGGCTGACCGGCCTGCCTTCGCTCAGCCGCCCGAACGCAGCAGCAGCGCCGGGCTCAGTCGCCACTGGGCCGTCAGGTAGCGCCCGCCCAGCAGCAGGCTGAAGGCGCAGACCCCGATCACGGTGGCTGCACCGGTCCAGTACAGCCCCGCCGGCGTCATGTCCAGCTGCCAGCGCAGCAGCATGGTGGCCCACAGGCTGCCGGCCAGCCAGGCAAAGCCGGCCGTGATGGCGGCCAGCACCAGGTATTCCCACCACAGCACCCGGCGCAGCAGCGAATGCCGTGCGCCCAGTGCATGCATCACGGTCGCCTCGAACACCTGGCGGCTGCGGCTGGCCGCCACCACGCTGGCCAGCACCAGCAGGCTGGCCGCCAGGCAGACGCCGGCCACCACCGCCAGCCCGCTGCCGGCGCGCTCCAGCAGGCGCCGGCTTTCCTGCAGCAGCGCCTCGGTGCGCGCCGTGGCGATGTTGGGCGCCACGGCGGCCAGCCGGTCCTGCGCCGGCAGCGCTTGCGCGGCGGGCATCCAGGCCGCGCCCACATGCCGTGTGATGAAGGGGTCGAGCACGCCGTCGCTGAAGATGGCCTCCAGCCACAGGCGTGACTGCAGCCGTCGCTGGCTGTAGATGGGCGCTGAGGGTGGCCTCCACCG
>NZ_OY288143.1 GCF_958439165.1 uncultured Hydrogenophaga sp.
GGCCTTCGAACCGGGCCAGCTGCGACCCGGCCAGGCCGAACAGCAGGATGAGTGCCGCCTCCAGCAGCAGCGGCAGGGCGTATTCGCTGGCCAGGTGCCGGCGCCGGGCCTCCAGGATCAGCAGCGAGCTGGTGACGGCGCCCAGCAGGAAGGCCAGCACGCTCACCGTGGCATCCACCACCAGCCCGAGCTCGCCCAGCGCCAGCTGGTCGGCCAGCATGGACAGGCTGCCGGTGACGTGCGAGGTGTACTGCTGCACCGCCAGGAAGCCGCCTGCGTTCATGGCCCCGGCCACGAAGGCCAGCGCCCAGCCCAGTTGCCGGTTGGCCGCGTGCGTGCGCTCGCGGTGGAGCAGGAACCGGGCGTAATTGGCGGGCATGCCCGGAGTGTGTCAGAGGCGCAGCAGCGACGGTACGGCCTGCGTGAGCAGCAGCCCGGCCAGCCCGCTGGCGGCCAGCAGCGGCATCACGCCGAGCTTCAGCCGGAACAGCGCCGCAGCCGCCAGCACCACCAGGGCGCCGGCCACCGCGTCGACCGGGCCGCTCCAGCCCTGCGGCCACACCACATGCTGCGCGAAGAACAGCGCCAGGTTCAGGATGACACCCACCACCGCAGCGGTGATGGCGGTCAGCGGCGCGGTGAAGCCCAGCCGCCCGTGCGTGGCTTCCACCAGCGGCCCGCCGGCCAGGATGAAGATGAACGAGGGCAGGAAGGTGAAGAAGGTGACCACGCTGGCGGCGAGCATGGCGCCGGCCAGCAGGGCGTCCGGCCCCAGCACCGCCTGCTGCCAGCCGCCCACGAAGCCCACGAAGGCCACCACCATGATCAGCGGGCCGGGCGTGGTCTCGCCCAGGGCCAGGCCGTCGATCATCTGCGGGCCGGTGAGCCAGCCGAAATGCTCCACCGCGCCCTGGTACACATAAGGCAGCACCGCATACGCGCCGCCGAAGGTGAGCAGGGCCGCCTTGCTGAAGAACAGCCCCATCTGGGTCAGCGTGGCCTGCCAGCCTTGTGTGGCCACCAGTGCGCCCATCACCAGCGCCCATGCCCCCAGCCCGCAGGCCATCACCTGGAGCAGGCGGACGCGGCTGAAACGGGCATGGTCCGGCGTGGGCGTGTGGTCGTCGATCAGGGCCGGCGCGTGCGGCTGGCCGCTGGCAGCGCGCGCGGCTGCTGCGGGCATGAACACGCCGGGTGCCACCCGCGACCCGATCCAGCCGGCGAGCGCGGCGGCGGCCACGATGGCGGGGAAGGGCGCATCCAGGAAGGTGAGGGCGGCGAACGAGAGGGCGGCCAGCAACACCATCCAGCGGTTGGCCAGCGCCCGTGTGCCGATGCGGTGGGCCGCATGCAGCACGATGGCCACCACCGCCGGCTTGATGCCGTAGAACACGCCGGCCACCACCGGCAAATCGCCAAAGCGCAGGTACACCCAGCTCAGGGCCATGAGGATGAACAGCGAGGGCAGCACGAACAGCCCGCCCGCCACCAGCCCGCCCCAGGTGCGGTGCATCAGCCAGCCGATGTAGGTGGCCAGCTGCTGCGCCTCCGGGCCGGGCAGCAGCATGCAGTAGTTGAGTGCGTGCAGGAAGCGCTGTTCGCTGATCCAGCGGCGCCGCTCCACCAGCTCGGCATGCATGATCGCGATCTGCCCTGCCGGGCCGCCGAAGCTCACGAAACCCAGCTTGAGCCAGAACAGGAAGGCCTCGCGGCGGCTCACGGCGGCGGGGCGGTCGGGGGCGGTGGCGTCCATGGCCCGGTGCCGTTCAGGTCAGGCGCGCCAGCAGCGCCAGGCCGGCCTGGATCATGGCCCAGACCACCCCCGACACCACCGCCGTGGCCACTGCCGCGCCGATCCAGCCGGCCAGCATCCACAGGCCATCGCGTTCCAGCACGCCCAGCCCCATCAAGGCAATGGCCAGGGCCGGCAGCGTGTTGCCCAGCGGCACCGGCAGCATCAGCACCACCGCCAGCAGCAGGCACACCAGACCGGCCAGGTTCTCCATCGGTGGCCGCACCATGAAGCGCCCGCGCGGCCGCAGCAGCCGCTCGGCCTTCTGCAGCCACGGCAGCAGACGCCGCACCATGGCGGCCAGATCGTCCCGGGCGAGGGACCGTTGTGCCACCACCTTCGGCAGCCAGGGCTTGAGCCCCAGCATCAGCTGCAGCGACAGGAACAGCAGCGGTGCGCCCAGCACGGTGGACACACCCGGCGGCACCGGAAAGATGTTGGGGGCGGCAAACACGAACATCAGCGCCCCCAGCGCGCGGTCGCCCAGCGCCCCGAGCAGATCGCCGATGGCCACGCGCTCGCGGGTCTGATCGTGCGCCAGGTGGAACAGCACCACCGACAGCGGCGCAGCGCCCGGCGAGGGAAGCGGAGGAAGGGTCATGCCGGGCGAAGTATAGGAAGCCGTCGGTCACGGAGCATGACAGGGGGCGGGCTCGATCCGCTGGCCGGCAGGAAAGTAGATGGTTTCGTCATGACTTTTCGGGATCGACGCGGGCGTAATGCGCCAGCCCTGAAACATCACGCACCCCTCACCGGAATCGGAGTCCGGTCTGCAGGACGGCGTCGATGACCCGGGGCACCACCACGGAGCATCACCATGAACCAGCTCAACCCGGGTTGCATTCCGGCATGCCTGACCGAGATCGAACCGGCCGACCTCGATTTCCACATCCACACGTTCAGCAGCGAGCATGGCCACGACATGGTGCTCGACGCCCCGGCCATGGGGTGCGTCGTCATCGATGGCTACCTGCTGCGCGGCGGCCCCCCGGCCGGCCCCGGCCTGTGGGAAAGCCGGGACCGGCGCTGGCGTTTCAGCCTGCACCCGAATGGCGATCTGCTGGTCGAAGGCCTTCACCCGCAGCACCGCTGCCAGCTCACCGTGCTGGGCTGGCTGCACCGCTGGACCTCGCCCGGCAGGTCGGTGGGCATCGAGCTGGAAGGGCTGGTTGCGCGGATGGCCGCCCCGGGCAGCCAACTCGACGGGCGGGAAGTCAGCTGCCCGTCCGCAGCAGCGGCCCCGCCCATCCCAGCACCAGCATCAGCAGGCTGATGGCCACCAGCCAGCCGCCCAGGATGCGCTGGCCGATGGCGGTGCCGTGGGCCAGGGCGGGCTGGCGGCCCAGCACCTCGCCCCAGAACGCGAGTTGTCCGGTGATCAGCAGCGCACCCACGACGCTGCCGCCAATGGTCAGGAAGCGTTGCCAGGGGGCAAAGCCCGGGTCGCCCGAGCCCAGGCCCACCAGCAGGCCGATCAGGCCGCAGAAGGCGGCCACCAGCCCGGCCGGCCCGGTGCGGCCGGCGGCCACCAGCACTGCGCAGGCCAGCGCCACCGGCAGCAGCCCGCGGTCGGTGTCGGGGTCGGCCAGGGGCAGGGTGAGCAGGCCGCCCAGCACCAGCCCCAGGGCCAGTGCCCAGATGGCCACGGCCTTGCGCGCTTCGTCCACCCGGCCCAGGTAGAGGCCGAGCGCCAGCAGCGCCAGCACGTGGGCCGGGGCCAGCAGCGGGTGCAGCAGGCCCACATAGAAAGGCGTGGCGCCGGGTATGGCGCCGTGGGCCAGCGCCGGCAGCGGCGACACGGCCAGCAGCCCGGCCAGGCCGGCCAGCCATGCAGAAGCGGAGCGGCGCAGCGTCATGGTGTCAGAGCCAGCCGGCCAGGAAGCCCACGCCGATGGCCGAGATGACCACGCCGCAGCCCCGCACCACCTTTACGCCCTGCGGCCAGCGCACCGCCATGCCCAGCACGATGCCGCCCAGGTGCAGCAGGCCGGTGGCGACCATGAAGCCGGCGGTGTACATCAGCGGGTTGGTCGCGTCGGGCAGCTCGGTTCCATGGGCATAGCCGTGGAAGATGGCGAAGGCGCCCACCACCACGGCGGCCAGCCACAGGGGCGGGCGGCTGCCCAGCGCCACCATGGCGCCGATCACGATGGCCGAGGCCGCAATGCCTTCCTCCACCAGCGGCACCGGCACGCCCAGCAGGCCCAGCACGCCACCCAGGGCCATGACCGCCGGGAACACCACCGGCAGCGTCCAGACGGCGCGGTCGCCCATGAAGGCGCCCCACAGCCCGACGGCCACCATGGCCACCACGTGGTCCCAGCCCAGGATGGGGTGCACGAAGCCGCTGGCGAATCCGCCGGCCAGGTTGGCGGCATCGGCGTGCGCATGGGCACCCTGGGCGATGGCCAGCAGGCCCAGGAAAGCAGCCCAGCGGGCGCCGCGCGAGAGGAGTGAGGTCGGGTGTGTCATGGGATCTCCTGGTGGTGGGTGAGTGAAAAGGGTCAGGTGGTCAGGCCCAGCCGCTGCAGCAGCCAGAGTGTGCCGATGCCGGCGATGATGAGCGAGCCGCCGGCCACCACCACGGTGCGGTAGAAGCCGGTCATGCGCAGCCACCAGGCCAGCGGGAAGAAGGCGGCGACGATGGCGAGCTGGCCCAGCTCGACGCCGATGTTGAAGCCGCCGAGCGCCAGGGCCAGCTGGCTGCCGGGCAGGTTGAGGTCGATCAGCGCCGTGGCAAAGCCGAAGCCGTGGATCAGGCCGAACACGAAGGCCATGCGCCAGCGCTCCAGCGCGAACCAGCCCATCAGGTTGTTCAGCGCGGCCAGCACCACCGACAGCGCCACCAGCGTCTCCACGATGGCCCGCGGCGGCTCCACCACGCGGGTGAGAGCCAGTGCCAGCGTGAGGCTGTGGGCCACGGTGAAGGCTGTGACCACGGCCACCACGTCCATCAGCGAGCTGCGCAGCGCCTCTCGTGCAGGCCAGTTCAGCAGCCAGCCGCGCTGCCGCTGCAGCGGCGCCAGCAACAGCAGGCTGAGCAGGAACAGGATGTGGTCGAGCCCGATCCAGATGTGCCAGACGCCTTCCTGGATGTAGCGCAGCAGGGTGTTGCCGGTGCCGTCGGCGGTGCCGTCGCTGCCCGGCACCAGCCGCAGTTCCGGCTGGTCGGGGCTGAGCACGGCGCTGGTCTGCAGGGCGTCGGTCTGGATCCGGATCAGGCCCCGGTGCAGGTTGTCGCGCTCGAAGATCAGCTGGTAACGCAGGGTCAGGCCGGCCGTTGCTGCCGGACAGCGGATGGCCGATTCGGCGCTCAGGTAGATGCCGTCGGCCCGCTCGCTGGCCAGCAAGGGTGCGGGCTGCAGGCGGCAGGCGCCGGCATCGCTGCGCAGCTGCAGGCCCTGGTCCAGCCAGGCCTGGAGTTCGCTGCTGCGCTCGGTGGTTTCTGCCCAGGTGACCTGGCCGTCGCGGTCGCGGTCCAGGTCGAACAGCAGGTCCACGTCGCGCAGGTTCATGTCGGCACGTAGCACCAGCTCGCTGCCGCGCTGCTCCAGCAGCAGGTAGCTGTTGCTGCTGGAGTGGGCCCGTGCCAGGCCCGGCAGCAGGGCCATGCAGGCCAGCAGGGTCAGAAGCCAGGTGGTGATCGGGCGCATCGGTCGGGGGGTGGGGGTCAAACCAGGGCTCCTCATCGGCCGAGCCGGGTCTGCAGGGTCCGGGCCAGCGCGGCCAGGGTCGGATCGGTGTAGCCGGTCCGCTCCATCCAGGCCAGCACCGGCTTCGCGTCGTCGGGCTTGTCGTTGGCCAGCGCGGCCTCGATCAGCAGGGCGGCATCGGCCGGCTCCTGCTGCTCGGCCCAGCTTTGCCGGGCCAGGGCGAGTCCGCGGGGCAGATCGGCCCGGTGGCGCACGTAGTACATCATCTGCGGCCGCTCGATCAGGGCCTCGTTGCGCAGCGCCTGGGCATCCATGCGCTGCGACACCTGGGCCTGCAGGTCGGCCATGCGCGGATCGCGCAGCGCACTGGCGGCCAGCAGGGCCTGCACCAGCAGGGCGTCGGTGGGCTGCTGGGTGGCCAGGCTGGCCTGCAGTGCCTGGGCATGCTGGCCCTGGGCATTGAGCGTTTCGGCGAGCGACAGCCGCACCAGGTGCGAGCCCGGGTACCGCTGCAGATGTTGCTGCCACACCTGGGCCGCCTCCTGGGGTCTGCCGGCGGCCACCAGCGCCATGCCCTGGTGGTACCGCAGCCAGTCCTGCGCGAGCGGGCCCTGCAGGTCGGGCTGCTGCACCAGCTGCCCGAACACCGGCACCGCTGCTGCAGCCTGCCCGGTGCGGTACTGCAGGGTGGCCTGACAGGCCTGCCCCTCCACCGCGCCGAAGCGCTGGCCCAGCGCGGTGCAGTCGGCCCGGGCTTCGTCCAGGCGGGAGGTCAGCAGGTGGAGCGAGAAGCGCCACGACCAGGCTTCGGCCCGCTGCGGCTCCAGGGCAATGGTCGCGCCCAGGTCGGCAATGCCGCCTTCGAAGTCATGGAAGCCCTGGCGCACCAGCGCCCGCATGAAGTGGCCCTCGGCCGGCAGCTCGCGGACCGTCCACCACGGCTGCAGGGCGGCGCGGGCGGCGCCGTACCAGCGCAGGTCGCCCTCGCGCAGCCCGAGCACGAACACCTCCCGGGCGTACCGGAAGGCGGTTTCCTGGCGCTGCGGGTCGGCCCGCCAGGCCCGCTCGGCGTCGCGCAGCGAAGAACCGGCTCCGCCGGCCGCCTGGATCGAGACCGGCAGCACCACACGCCCGGGTTCCGGCGCGAAGCGGGGCTGTGCCTGCAGCGGTCCGATTGCGCTGAAAGTTAGCGCAATGAACAGCGCAGTCGCGGCGCGACCATAGGGTTTACCCCTGTATCCGGCGATTTCCACAGTTGGTTTCATGGTTAACCGAGAATATGAACAAATCTTTCCTGAGATACGCCAGAATAGCATCCGCAGATTCGGGAGTTCGCCCTGTCTGCGCTTTCCCGGACAATCCAACAAACTTACGGTGAATCACATGAAACTCTTCATTTCCGCGCTCGTGTCGGCCTTCGTTCTGGCCACCGCCCCCGCCGCTTTCGCCGCAGCCCACGCTGGCGGCAAGATGGACGAGAAGGTGGACTGCTCCAAGAAGGAAAACGCCGACAAGGAAGCCTGCAAGAAGAAGTGATCGTCTTCTGACGGCACTGAAGAAGGCCCGCAATAGCGGGCTTTTTTCATGGTCATCGGGTTTTTGGCCGGTGCGCGCCGATTCATCTGGTGACCATTTCTCACATTCGCTCTGAATCCAATCAACGGCCTGCTGCGTAGCCGCCGTTATTTAATTCGCAATTAACTAATGGCGCCGGTCCGTACGGGGCGCAGCCGAGGGATCGGCCGGATGGTCCCGGGGCCTGCAGCGGGTGAGAATCGACCCATGCAGGACGACATTCCCACCTTGCGGCGCATCCTGGGCGCGCACCGCACCATCGCCGTGGTCGGCCTTTCGGCCGAATGGCACCGCCCCAGCCACTTCGCGGCCAAGTACATGCAGTCGCACGGGTACCGGATCGTCCCGGTCAACCCGCGCTACCCCGAGATCCTGGGCGAAACCAGTTACCCACGCCTGGAAGACATCCCGTTCCCGGTCGACATGGTCGACGTGTTCCGCAAGGAGGACGAGATGCCGGCCGTGGCCCGCAGTGCCGTGTCCATCGGGGCGCGCTGCTTCTGGCAGCAGCTCGGCCTGCGCAGCGCCGAGGCGGACGCCATTGCCACCGCCGCCGGTCTGGACAGCGTCTGGGACCGCTGCGTGAAGATCGAACACGCGCGGCTGTTTGGCGGTCTGCACTGGGCCGGGGTGAACACACGCGTGATCTCCGCGCGGAGGCCCGTCTGATGGCCGACCGCGCATTCCGCCCCGAAACCCTGGCCATCCATGCCGGACAGATTCCTGATGCCGCCACCGGCGCCCGGGCCCTGCCGATCTACCAGACCACCAGCTTTGTGTTCGACAGCGCCGAACACGCGGCCAGCCTGTTCAACCTGCAGACCTTCGGGAATGTGTATTCGCGCCTGTCCAACCCCACGGTGGCGGCACTGGAAGAGCGGGTGGCCGCCCTGGAAGGCGCCCGCGCCGCCGTGGCCTGTGCCAGCGGCATGGCGGCCGAAACCCTGGCCCTGACCACCCTGCTGCAGGCCGGCGACCATGTGGTGGCCGGCGGATCGCTGTATGGCGGCACGGTGACGCTGCTGGCGGTGAACCTGCGCAAGTTCGGCATCGAGACCACCTTCGTCGATGCCACCGACCCGGCCGCGTTCGCCGCTGCCATCCGGCCTGAAACCCGCGCCATCTATGCCGAGACGCTGGGCAACCCGAGCATGGTGGTGCTGGACATCGCGGCGGTGGCCGATGTGGCCCATGCCCACGGTCTGCCGCTGATCGTGGACAACACGGTACCCAGCCCGTTCCTGTGCAATCCGGTGGCCTTCGGGGCCGACGTGGTGGTGCACAGCGCCACCAAGTACCTGGCGGGGCATGGCACCACACTGGGCGGGGTGGTGGTGGAGGCCGGGCGGTTCGACTGGGCCAATGGCCGCTTTCCCGGCATGACCGAGCCTTCGCCCGGCTACCACGGCGTGAAGTTTTTCGAGACCTTCGGCGACTTCGCCTTCACCATGCGCTGCCGCATGGAAGGGCTGCGCGTGTGGGGCGCTTCACTGGCGCCCACCAGTGCCTGGCAGATCCTGCAGGGCATCGAGACGCTGCCGCTGCGCATGGAGCGGCACTGCAGCAATGCGCTGGCGGTGGCGCAGTTCCTGCGGGACGACCCGCGCGTGGCCTGGGTCAGCTACCCCGGCCTGCCGGACCATCCGCAGCACGAACTGATGCGCCGTCAGATGCGGGGAGCCTCCGGCCTGCTGGCCTTCGGCGTGAGGCCGGCGGCAGCGTCCGGGGCATCGGGAGGGCTGGCGGCCGGCGTGCGCTTCATCGAGAGCGCGCAGTTCATGAGCCATCTGGTCAACATCGGCGACACGCGCACCCTGATCAGCCACCCGGCCAGCACCACCCACCGTCAGCTGGACGAAGCCCAGCAGATCAAGGCCGGCGTGCTGCCCGACATGGTGCGCATCTCGGTCGGGCTGGAACACATCGACGACATCCTCTGGGACATCGACCAGGCGCTGGCGCGCGCCGTCAGCGCCTGAACTGCCGATCTGCCCTTACATCCGCAGGCAGCGCCAGGCCACCAGCGGGATGTCGCGCCGGCCCACCGTGACCCGGATGGCCCAGCTGCGGTGGCCGATGGCCTCGATGTGGTCCAGCACCCGCAGCCCGCCCTGCACCACGGCCCGCAGTTCCCAACCGCCCCGGCCGGGCAGGCGGTGCACCAGCGGGGCGCCTTCGAGCATGAGCTGCCGGGCCTGCCGGCACAGCAGCTGCACCGCGGCCCGGCGCGGGCCGTCGAGCCGCGATTCGCGGGCCACGTCGTCGGGCCGGTGCTGAAAGTCGTCGACCGACAGACCGTGCCGGTTCAGCAGATCCAGCGGCAGGTAGCTGCGGCCGTTGGACAGGTCGCGTCCGATGTCCTGCCAGAAATTGATGAGCTGCAGCGCGCTGCACACAGCGTCGCTCTGACGCATGGCCTCGTCGCCGGTCACCCGGTAGAGCTGCAGCAGCAGGCGCCCCACCGGGTTGGCGGAACGGCGGCAGTAATCCAGCAGCTCCGGCAGGTCGGCATAGCGGTGGCCGCTGGCGGTGTGGCGCACGTCCTGCCTGAAGGCGTCCAGCAGATCGTGCAGCAGGGCCGGGTCGAGTGCGTGGCGCTGCACCGCGGCGGCCAGGGGAGCCCACAGATGGGGCCAGCGCCGGGGGTGTTCACCGGCCAGCGCCTGGTCGAGCGCCGTGCCCATGTCCGCCAGATCGGCCAGCCGTGCGGCTGCGTCGGCAGCACCCTCGTCGGCGATGTCGTCGGCGGTGCGGGCGAAGTGATAGATCGCCGCCACCGCCGGCCTCAGGGCGGCCGGGCACAGCCAGGACGCCACGGGGAAGTTCTCGTAATGACCGACCTCGCCGCCCAGCGGCATGGTGCTGTCCGCGGGCGCGGATGTGGTGCCGACAGAAGGTAGGTTTGCCACTACAATTTCACTTACTAACCGGTCAGTCATTAAATTGGCCTGCCGCCAACGGCCGCCAAAACGAGGGTTTCGACATGAAAGCCGTGCATTGTGTCCTGATCTGTGCCGCCACCGTGCTGGCCGCCTGTTCTTCCGAGGCCCCTCCGCCGGAGCCGGTGCGCTCGGTCAAGCTGATCCGCGTCGGCGCCGACCACCTGGCCAGCAGGGCCGAGTACGCCGGTGATGTGCGGGCCCGCACCGAGTCGGCGCTGGGTTTCCGGGTGGGCGGCAAGCTGGTCGAACGGCCGGTCGACGTCGGGCAGCGGGTGCAGGTCGGGCAGTTGCTGGCCCGGCTCGACGCCCAGGATCTGGCGCTCTCCAGCCAGGCCGCTCAGGCAGCCGAGGCTGCAGCCCGCACCCAGCGCGACCTCGCTGCGGCCGATCTGAAGCGTTTCCAGGATCTGCTGAGCCAGGGCTTCGTCAGCCAGGCCGAGATCGACCGCCGCCAGGCCGCGCTGCGCTCGGCCGAAGCCACCCTGCAGCAGGCCCAGGCCCAGCGGGCGGTGCAGGGCAACCAGGCGGGCTATGCCCGGCTGCAGGCCGACGCCGCCGGTGTGGTGGTGGCCGTGCTCGCCGAGCCGGGCCAGGTGGTGTCGGCCGGTACGCCGATCCTGCGCGTGGCCACCGATGGCCCGCGCGATGTGGTGTTTTCAGTCCCTGAAGACCGCGTTGCCCTGGTCCGCCCCGGGCTGGGCGCCACGGTGAGGCTGTGGAGCGCGGGCGAGGGCGGTCCGGCCCTGAAGGCCACGGTGCGCGAGGTGGCGGCCAGCGCCGAGGCGTCGACCCGCACCTACCAGGTCCGGCTGGCCCTGCCGGCCGATGCACCCGCGCCGCTCGGTGCGACCGCCCGGGTGGTGCTCGAGCCGTCTGCCGCCCAGGCGGCGCCGCAGGTGCTGCGCCTGCCCACCAGTGCGGTCATGGCCGCCGGAGCGGGCAAGGGCAGCCAGGTGTGGGTGTTCGATGCCGCCGCCGGCACGGTGCAGCCGCGCGAGGTGACGGTGGCCACCGCCGACGGCAACGATCTGATCATCGCCAGCGGCCTGCAGCCGGGCGACGAGGTGGTGGCCGCCGGGGTGCATGTGCTCACCCCCGGTCAGAAGGTGGTCCGCTTCAACCCCGCGCAGTGAGGCCCTGATGCAAGACCTCAAGGATGCCGCACCGGCCTCGCCCGGCTGGATCTCGCGCATGAACCTGTCGCAGTGGGCGCTGGACCATCCGGCCTTCACCCGCTACCTCATGGTGGTGCTGATGCTGCTGGGCGTGGCCTCGTACTTCCAGCTCGGTCAGGACGAGGATCCGCCGTTCACCTTCCGGGCCATGGTGATCCAGGTGTACTGGCCCGGCGCCACGGCACAGCAGGTGGCCGAGCAGGTGGTGGACCGCATCGAGCGCACCCTGCAGGAGGTGCCGCATGCCGACAAGATCCGCAGCTACGCGAAGCCGGGCGAGGCGCTGATCATCTTCCAGCTGCGCGACTCGTCACCGCCCGCCGAGGTCCCGCAGATCTGGTACACGGTGCGCAAGAAGGTCGGGGACCTGCGCGGCCAGCTGCCGGCCGGTGTGCTCGGCCCGTTCTTCAACGACGAGTTCGGCGACGTGTACGGCGTGATCTACGCGCTGCAGGGCGACGGCTTCACCCCGGCCGAGCGCAAGAACGTGGCCGACGATGTGCGCCAGCAGCTCCTGCGCGTGAAGGACGTCAGCAAGGTCGAGCTGTTCGGCGTGCAGCCGGAGAAGCTCTACATCGAGGTTTCCCAGCAACGCCTGGCGGTCCTGGGTCTGGACCTGACCCAGGTGCTGGACCAGCTGGGCCAGCAGAACGCGGTGGAGTCGGCCGGCACGGTGCAGGCGCCGGCCGACGTGGTGCAGGTGCGGGTGGGCGGTGCCTTCCAGTCGGTCGAGCAGCTGCGGGCCATGCCGATCCGGGCCGCCAACGGCCGCCAGCTGCGGTTGGGCGATGTGGCCGACATCGTGCGCGGCTACCAGGACCCGCCGGCCGTGCTGGTGCGGCACGACGGCACCGACAGCATCGCGCTGGGCATTTCCATGGCCAAGGGCGGCGACATCATTGCCCTGGGCAAGGCGCTGGAGCAGTCGGTGGCCGGCATCGAACGCACCCTGCCGGCCGGCATGCGGCTGGTGCAGGTGCAGGACCAGCCCAAGGCGGTGGCCACCTCGGTCAATGAATTCGTGAAGGTCCTGATCGAGGCGGTGGTGATCGTGCTGGCGGTCAGCTTCCTGGCGCTGGGGCTGCACCGGCGCCCGGGCGGCACCGGCTGGCGCCGCTACATGCTCGACGTGCGGCCTGGCCTGGTGGTGTTCATCACCATTCCGCTGGTGCTGGCCATCACCTTCCTGGCCATGCATTACTGGGGCATCGGCCTGCACAAGATCTCGCTGGGCTCGCTCATCATTGCCCTGGGGCTGCTGGTGGACGACGCCATCATTGCGGTGGAGATGATGGTGCGCAAGCTCGAAGAGGGCTACGACATGGTCAAGGCGGCCACCTTCACCTGGGACGCCACCGCCATGCCGATGCTCACCGGCACGCTGATCACGGCGGCCGGCTTCCTGCCCATCGGACTGGCGAAATCGGCCACCGGCGAGTACACCTTCGCCATCTTCGGCGTCACCGTGGTGGCGCTGGTCATTTCGTGGGTGGTGGCGGTCATGTTCGTGCCGTACCTGGGCGTGCGCCTGCTGCGCCGTCCGGGCAGCCACGGCGAAGCCCCTGTCGAGGCGCATGCAGAAGTGTTCGACGGCCCGTTCTATGTCCGCTTCCGTGCCCTGGTGGACTGGTGCGTGGAGCACCGCTGGATCACCATCGGCGCCACCGTGCTGACCTTCGTGCTGGGCATCGCCGGCATGACCCGGGTGCAGCAGCAGTTCTTCCCCGACTCCAGTCGCCCGGAAATCCTGGTCGACATCTGGCTGCCCGAGGGGGCCAGCATCCAGGCCATGGATGAAGTGACGCGCCGCTTCGAGCAGCGCATGCAGAAGGAGGCCGACGTGACCGCCGTGACCACCTGGGTCGGCTCCGGCGTGCCGCGCTTCTACCTGCCGCTGGACCAGATCTTTCCGCAGACCAACGTGTCGCAGCTGATCGTCATGCCGCAGGACCTCAAGGCCCGCGAGCGCCTGCGCAAGGCATTGCCGGCGCTCATGGCCAGCGAGTTCCCCGAGGTGCGGGGTCGCGTCAAGCTGCTGCCCAACGGGCCGCCGGTGCCGTATCCGGTGCAGTTCCGGGTCGAGGGGCCCGATCCCACCGTGCTGCGTGGCCTGGCCGACCAGGTCAAGCAGGCCCTGCGCCAGAGCCCCAACACCCGGGGCGTGAACGACAACTGGAATGAATCGGTCAAGCAGCTGCGGCTGGAGATCGATCAGGACAAGGCGCGCGCTCTTGGCGTGACCAGCCAGTCCATCGCCCGGGCCTCGCGCACGCTGCTCTCGGGCGCCACCGTGGGCCAGTACCGCGAGGGCGACGAACTCATCGACATCGTGCTGCGCCAGCCGCTGAGCGAGCGCGACGCCATGACCGATCTGGCCAACACCTACCTGCCCACCGCACAGGGCACGGTCATTCCGCTGTTGCAGATCGCGCAGCCGGTGTTCGCCTGGGAGCCCGGCGTGCTGTGGCGCGAGAACCGCGAATACGCCATCACGGTGCAGAGCGACGTGCGTGAGGGGCTGCAGGGCGCCACCGTCACCGCCGAACTGCTGCCGGACCTGCGCCAGCTGGAGGCCGGCTGGGCGGCCGAAGGGCAGGGCGCCTACCGCATCCGGGTGGCCGGCGCGGTGGAGGAGAGCAGCAAGGGCTCGGCATCGATCGCTGCCGGCGTGCCGCTGATGCTGTTCATCACCTTCACCCTGCTCATGCTGCAGCTGCAGAGCTTCAGCCGTTCGCTGCTGGTGTTCCTGACCGGACCGCTGGGCATGGCGGGCGTGGCCGGCGCGCTGCTGCTGCTCAACCGTCCGTTCGGCTTCGTGGCGCTGCTGGGCGTGATCGCGCTCATGGGCATGATCCAGCGCAACTCGGTGATCCTGATCGACCAGATCGAGCAGGACCGCGCGCTGGGCGTGCCGGCCTGGGATGCCATCGTGGAGGCCGCGGTCCGCCGCATGCGCCCCATCGTGCTGACCGCCGCAGCGGCCGTGCTGGCCATGATCCCGCTCTCCCGCAGCGTGTTCTGGGGCCCGATGGCCGTGGCCATCATGGGCGGCCTGGTGGTGGCCACGGTGCTGACCCTGCTCGCGCTGCCGGCCATGTACGCCGCCTGGTTCCGGGTGCGTCGCCCCGCCTGAGTCCGGCCCCCGGGGGCTCCCGGGGCGCTGCGGCTACAATCGTGGGTTGCCGTGAGAAGTGGGCCACCGGCCGTGGCACAAGCCGGCGCGCGGGTGGCGAAATTGGTAGACGCACCAGGTTTAGGTCCTGACGCCAGCAATGGTGTGGGGGTTCGAGTCCCCCCCCGCGCACCACACGAATTCCGCATCCACTCGGCCCGAATGACCCCCAAATCCCTTGGAGAACACCATGTCCGTGACCGTTGAAACCCTGGAGAAGCTGGAGCGCAAGATCACCCTGACGCTGCCGGCCGACGTGATCCAGAACGAAGTCGCCAGCCGCCTCAAGCGCCTGGCCCGCACCGTCAAGATGGACGGCTTCCGTCCGGGCAAGGTGCCCATGAACGTGGTGGCCCAGCGCTATGGCTACTCGGTGCACTACGAAGTCATGAACGACAAGGTGGGCGAGGCCTTCGCCTCGGCCGCCAACGAAGCCCAGCTGCGCGTGGCCGGCCAGCCCCGCATCACCGAGAAGGAAGGCGCTCCGGAAGGCCAGCTGGCCTTCGACGCCGTCTTCGAGGTGTACCCCGAAGTCAAGATCGGCGACCTGGCCGGCGCTGCCGTCGAGAAGCTGACCGCCGAAGTGGACGCTGCCGCCATCGACCGCACCCTGGACATCCTGCGCAAGCAGCGCCGCACCTTCGCCCAGCGCGCCCAGGCCGACGCTGCCGTCGATGGTGACCGCGTGACCATCGACTTCGAAGGCAAGATCGACGGCGAGCCGTTCGAAGGCGGCAAGGCTGCCGGCTTCCAGTTCATCGTCGGCGACGGCCAGATGCTCAAGGAATTCGAGGACGCCGTGCGCGGCATGAAGACCGGCGAGAGCAAGACCTTCCCGCTGGCTTTCCCGGCCGATTACCACGGCAAGGACGTGGCCGGCAAGACCGCCGACTTCCTGGTGACCGTGAACAAGGTCGAGGCCGCCAACCTGCCCGAAGTGAACGATGAACTCGCCCGTTCGCTCGGCATCGCCGAAGGCACCGTCGACGCGCTGCGCGCCGACATCCGCAAGAACCTGGAGCGCGAGACCAAGTTCCGCCTGCAGGCCCGCAACAAGACCGCCGTCATGGACGCCCTGATCGCTGCCTCCGAGCTCGATCTGCCCAAGTCGGTGGTGCAGGCCGAACTCGACCGCATGGTCGAGGGCGCCCGTGCCGACCTGAAGCAGCGCGGCATCAAGGACGCCGACAAGGCCCCGATCCCCGAAGAACTGTTCCGTCCCCAGGCCGAGCGCCGCGTGCGCCTGGGTCTGATCGTGGCCGAACTGGTGCGTGCCAACGAGCTGTTCGCCAAGCCCGAGCAGATCGAAGCCCACATCAACGAGCTGGCCGCCTCCTACGAGCGCCCGGCCGACGTGGTCCGCTGGTACCAGAGCGACAACCGCCGCATGGCCGAGGTCGAGGCGATCGTGGTGGAGAACAATGTCACCGAGTTCGTGCTGGCCAAGGCCAAGGTCACCGACAAGGCGGTGGCCTTCGACGAGCTGATGCAGCAGTCCTGATCGCCGTCGGGCCTGAAAAGGGCGGCATGGCCGCCCTTTTTTTCGTCCGTGCCGCCCCCAAGTGCCCGATTCCCGCCTCTCAAATCCCTGACGGGGAAATGACGGTGACGGGTTGGTTACAGTACCCCATGCCAACGCATCCATCCACGGAGAAAAACATGAGCGCAATGGACATTCAAGGTCTGGGCATGGTGCCCATGGTCATCGAGCAGTCGGGCCGCGGCGAACGCGCCTACGACATCTATTCCCGCCTGCTGCGCGAGCGGGTGATCTTCCTGGTGGGACCGGTGAACGACCAGTCGGCCAACCTGGTGGTGGCCCAGCTGCTGTTCCTGGAAAGCGAGAACCCGGACAAGGACATCTCGTTCTACATCAACTCCCCGGGCGGTTCGGTGAGTGCCGGCATGGCCATCTTCGACACCATGAACTTCATCAAGCCCGACGTGTCGACCCTGTGCATCGGCATGGCCGCCAGCATGGGCGCCTTCCTGCTGGCCGCTGGTGCCAAGGGCAAGCGGTTCTCGCTGCCGAACTCCAAGGTCATGATCCACCAGCCGCTGGGCGGCACCCAGGGCCAGGCCACCGAGATCGAGATCCACGCCCGCGAGATCCTCAAGACCCGCGAACAGCTCAACCGCATCCTGGCCGAGCGCACCGGTCAGCCGCTGGAGAAGATCGAGCGCGACACCGAGCGCGACTACTACCTCAGCGCCGCCGAGTCGGCCGAGTACGGCCTGATCGACAAGGTCATCGAGAAGCGACCGTCGGCTGCCTGACCCCCGTCCGGAGCATCAATTCCGGCAGAAACAGCGTGAATTGCGCCCGTTTCTGCCGGCTTCGGCGGCCAGGTCATTGATCTATCATTGACATCACGATTCCGGAACACCCATTCATGGCCGACAAAAAAGCCGCCTCCAGCGAAAAAGCCCTCTACTGCTCGTTCTGCGGCAAGAGCCAGCACGAGGTCAAGAAGCTCATCGCCGGACCCTCGGTGTTCATCTGCGACGAATGCATCGACCTGTGCAACGACATCATCCGGGACGAACTGCCCGGCGTGGAGTCGGTGAAGGCCTCGGGCGATGAACTGCCCACGCCCTCGCAGCTCAAGTCCAACCTCGACAACTACGTCATCGGCCAGGATCCGGCCAAGCGCGCACTGGCCGTGGCGGTCTACAACCACTACAAGCGTCTGCGCCACAAGCAGACCGCCCGCAAGGACGAAGTGGAGCTGGCCAAGAGCAACATCCTGCTGATCGGCCCGACCGGTTCGGGCAAGACCCTGCTGGCCCAGACCATGGCCCGCATGCTGAACGTGCCTTTCGTCATGGCCGACGCCACCACCCTGACCGAAGCCGGCTATGTGGGCGAGGACGTGGAGAACATCGTCGCCAAGCTGCTGCAGAGCTGCAACTACGACGTGGAGCGCGCTCAGCAGGGCATCGTCTACATCGACGAGATCGACAAGATCACCCGCAAGTCCGACAACCCGTCCATCACCCGTGACGTCTCGGGCGAGGGCGTGCAGCAGGCGCTGCTCAAGCTGATCGAAGGCACCATGGCCAGCGTGCCGCCGCAGGGCGGCCGCAAGCACCCCAACCAGGACTTCCTGCAGGTCGACACCACCAACATCCTGTTCATCTGCGGTGGTGCCTTTGCCGGGCTGGAAAAGATCATCGAGAACCGCACCGAGGCCTCCGGCATCGGTTTCGGCGCCACCGTCAAGAGCAAGCAGCAGCGCTCCATCACCGAAGCCTTCAAGGAGATCGAGCCGGAAGACCTGATCAAGTTCGGTCTCATCCCCGAGCTGGTCGGTCGGGTGCCGGTGATCGCCGCCCTGGCCGAGCTCAGCGAGGACGCGCTGGTGCAGATCCTGACCGAGCCCAAGAACGCAGTGGTCAAGCAGTTCGCCCGACTGCTGTCCATGGAAGGTGCCGATCTGGAGGTCCGCCCGGCTGCGCTCAAGGCCATCGCCCGCAAGGCGCTGGTCCGCAAGACCGGCGCGCGCGGTCTGCGCTCCATCCTGGAAAACGCCCTCATCGACACCATGTTCGACCTGCCGGGCATGAGCAATGTCGAGAAGGTGGTGGTGGACGAGTCCACCATCGAAGAGAACAAGCCCCCGCTTCTGGTCTACCGGGAGGCGGCCAAGCAGGCCTGAAGCCTGCGGCGGCGCCCGTTGGACAACCCCATCACCGGCGCGGTTGATGCCGCGCTCGCCAGCCCCATCTGGCCTTTTTGTCGAGGTTGAAATGTCCGGTCAAACCCCCCTGCCCAGCACGCCGGTCGACCTGCCCCTGCTGCCCCTGCGCGACGTGGTGGTCTTCCCGCACATGGTCATTCCCCTGTTCGTGGGAAGGGCCAAGAGCATCAAGGCGCTGGAATCCGCCATGGAGTCCGAGCGCCGCATCATGCTGGTCGCCCAGAAGGCAGCCGCCAAGGACGAGCCCTCGCCCGAGGACATGTTCGAGATGGGCTGCGTGGCCACCATCCTGCAGATGCTCAAGCTGCCCGACGGCACCGTGAAGGTGCTGGTCGAAGGCGTGCAGCGCGCCAAGGTGCTGTCGATCACCGACGGCGAGGCCCACTTCGTGGCCACCGTCTCGCCGGTGGACCCTGGCCAGGAACGCTCCGACACCCAGGCCAACGAGCTGGAGGCGCTGCGTCGCGCGGTGATGCAGCAGTTCGACCAGTACGTCAAGCTGAACAAGAAGATCCCGTCGGAGATCCTGACCTCGATCTCCAGCATCGACGATCCGGGCCGCCTGGCCGACACCATCGCAGCCCACCTGCCGCTCAAGCTCGAGTCCAAGCAGGTGGTGCTCGACCTGGACCCGGTGGTCCGGCGTCTGGAAAACCTGTTCGAGCAGCTCGAGCGGGAGGTCGACATCCTGAATGTCGACAAGAAGATCCGTGGCCGCGTGAAGCGCCAGATGGAGAAGAACCAGCGCGACTTCTACCTCAACGAGCAGGTCAAGGCGATCCAGAAGGAGCTCGGCGAGGGCGAAGAGGGCGCCGACATCGAAGAGATCGAGAAGAAGATCAAGGCCGCCCGCATGCCCGCCGAAGCGCGCAAGAAGGCCGAAGCCGAGTTCAAGAAGCTCAAGCTGATGTCGCCCATGTCGGCCGAGGCCACCGTGGTGCGCAACTACATCGACGCGCTGGTCGCCCTGCCGTGGAGCAAGAAGACCAAGATCAAGCACGACCTCTCGCATGCCGAGGGTGTGCTCAACGAAGACCACTACGGTCTGGAGAAGGTCAAGGACCGCATCCTCGAGTACCTCGCCGTGCAGCAGCGCGTGGACAAGGTGAAGGCGCCGATCCTGTGCCTGGTCGGCCCGCCGGGCGTGGGCAAAACCTCGCTGGGGCAGTCGATCGCCAAGGCCACCGGTCGCAAGTACGTGCGCATGGCCCTGGGTGGCATGCGCGACGAGGCCGAGATCCGCGGCCACCGTCGGACCTACATCGGCGCCATGCCGGGCAAGGTGCTGCAGAGCCTGTCCAAGGTGGGCACGCGCAACCCGCTGTTCCTGCTGGACGAGATCGACAAGCTGGGCACCGACTTCCGGGGCGACCCGTCCAGCGCGCTGCTGGAGGTGCTGGACCCCGAGCAGAACCACACCTTCGGCGACCACTATGTGGAGGTCGACTTCGACCTGTCGGACGTGATGTTCGTGGCCACCTCCAACTCGATGAACATTCCGCCGGCGCTGCTGGACCGCATGGAAGTCATCCGCCTCTCGGGCTACACCGAGGACGAGAAGACCAACATCGCCGTGCGCTACCTGCTGCCCAAGCAGATCAAGAACAACGGCATCCGCGACGGTGAGATGGAAGTGCAGGAAGACGCGGTGCGTGACATCGTGCGCTACTACACCCGCGAGGCCGGCGTGCGTTCGCTGGAACGCGAGCTCTCCAAGATCTGCCGCAAGGTGGTCAAGGGTCTGCTGCTCAAGAAATACCAGCCCACCGTCAAGGTGACGGCCGAGAACCTCAGCGACTTCCTGGGCGTGCGCAAGTACAGCTACGGCCGTGCCGAACAGCAGAACCAGGTGGGTCAGGTGGTGGGTCTGGCCTGGACCGAGGTGGGCGGCGATCTGCTGACCATCGAGGTGGCCACCATGCCCGGCAAGGGCGTGATCACCCGCACCGGCTCGCTGGGCGACGTGATGAAGGAGTCGGTCGAGGCCGCGCGCACCGTGGTGCGCAGCCGTGCCCGGGTCCTGGGCATCAAGGATGAGCAGTTCGACAAGCGCGACATGCACATCCACGTGCCGGACGGCGCCACGCCCAAGGACGGCCCGAGCGCCGGCGCCGCCATGACCACCGCCCTGGTGTCGGCACTCACCGGCATTCCGGTGCGGGCCGATGTGGCCATGACCGGCGAGATCACGCTGCGCGGCGAGGTCACGGCCATCGGGGGTCTGAAGGAAAAGATGCTGGCAGCGCTGCGCGGCGGCATCAAGACGGTGATCATCCCGGAAGAGAACGTCAAGGACCTGGCCGACATCCCCGACAACGTCAAGGCAGGTCTGGAGATCGTGCCGGTGAAGTGGATCGACAAGGTGCTGGCCATCGCGCTGGAACGTCAGCCGGTGCCGCTCACCGACGAGGAAGTGGCGGCACAGATCGCAGC
This sequence comes from uncultured Hydrogenophaga sp., assembly GCF_958439165.1. GTDB lineage: Bacteria > Pseudomonadota > Gammaproteobacteria > Burkholderiales > Burkholderiaceae_C > Hydrogenophaga. The sequence goes on from NZ_OY288143.1 coordinate 20,444, forward strand.
CGCTTCTGCCCGGCCGGGCGCAGGCAGCGCCGACGCCACCAAGCACTGAAGACCGCGGCCAGGCCAGCCCGGAAAAATCCGCCAGCCCTTCCGGAGGGCGGTTTTTCTGGGCTATAATCTCCGTTTCGGCGAGAGCGAAAGCACCTGCCGAAACACGCGGGAATAGCTCAGTTGGTAGAGCGCAACCTTGCCAAGGTTGAGGTCGCGAGTTCGAATCTCGTTTCCCGCTCCAGACACATCAAAAAAGGGAAGCGATGCTTCCCTTTTTTGCAGCAACCGACACGGCGCGATAGCAAAGCGGTTATGCAACGGATTGCAAATCCGTCTAGTCCGGTTCGACTCCGGATCGCGCCTCCAGTCACACTGAAAACCCGCCTCGGCGGGTTTTTTGTTGCCCGTCGCCCGGAGCCCTCAGGGTGCCGTCGGGCCCGCTCCATCCACCATGCCGATGACCGGAACCGGTACGCCGTCCTGGGTGCGGAAGCCGGTGAGCAGGGCGACGATGCGGGCCTGTGTGGCCACCGGCAGCGGCGCAAAGCCGGTGCCGGCCACGGCCTTGTCGCCCAGCAGGAAGGATCGGTAGAAAAAGCTCAGCGTGCGCGCTGCCCGCTCCACCGACTGCGGCCGGCTCGGCACCAGCACATAGGTGGCGGTGACGATGGGCCAGGCGCCTGCGCCCTGCGTGGCCAGCAGCGATGTGGGGTTCAGCCCGCCCTTGAACAGGCCCCCGGCCACGATGGCGGCGCGAAAGGCCGGCAGGTCCGGCTTCACGAACTCGCCCCTCGGGTTGCGCAGACTCACCGCGGTGAGTCGGTCGCGCAGGGTGTAGTCGCTGGAGGCGTAACCGATGGCACCGGGTGTGGCCTTGACGGCCGCCACCAGCTTGCTGGACCCGTCGGCGCCGACGGTGCTGCCCGGCCAGCGGGCACGGCCTCCGTCGGGCTCGATCGGCGCAGCCTGCTCTGCAGCTGCCTGACGCAGGTACTGCACGAACACGGTGGTGGTGCCCGAGCCGTCGCTGCGCACCACCCGCTGGATGGGCAATGCCGGCAGTTCCAGGTCAGGGTTGAGCTGGCGGATGGCGGGGTCGTTCCAGCGCGTGATGCTGCCGGCCCAGATGCGGGCCAGGGTGGTTGCGTCCAGCTTGAGCTCGCCGCTGGCCACGCCGGGCAGGTTCACGAACGGCACGATGCCGCCAACGAGGGTCGGGAACTGGAACAGGCCGCGCTTCTCCAGGTCGGCAGCCGACAGGGGCACATCGCTCGCGCCGAAATCCACCGTGCCTTCGGACACCGCCTTCACGCCGGCCGACGAGCCTGCCGGCAGGTACCTGACCGGCTGGCGGGTCAGCCGGGTGTGGTCTTCGGCCCATTGCAGGTAGACCTTGGCGGGGAATGTGGCGCCGGTGCCGGTGATCGGCTCTTCAGCCCCGGCTGGGAAAGCCAGCCAGGTGAGTGCGGACAGCAGGACAGCGCGCCGCAGCGCGCAGGGCAGGGAAACGGACATGGGAAAAAGAGGATCAGGCAGCGGGAGCCAGCTGCTCGGGTTCGGGTAGGGTCTCGGTGCGGCCGGTGTCGTGCGCCTGTGCCCACTGGACGATCTCCAGCCGGCCGTCCATGTGTTCGACCAGCGCCGTGAGGCTCTCGACCCAGTCGCCGTCGTTGCAGTACAGGGTGCCGTCGATCATGCGCATTTCGGCACGGTGGATATGGCCGCAGACCACCCCGTCCAGGCCGCGCCGTCGGGCCTCGGCGGCCACGGCGGCCTCGAACTGGGTGACGTAGTTCAGGGCCGTCTTGACCTTGAGCTTGAGGTACTGCGAGAGCGACCAGTACGGCAGGCCCAGGCGCGCGCGCCAGTGGTTGAGGTGGCGGTTCAGGCGCAGGGCGAGTTCGTACAGGTTGTCGCCGAGGTAGGCGAGCCAGCGGGCGCACTGGATCACGCCGTCGAAGTGGTCGCCGTGCACCACCCACAGGCGGCGGCCGTCGGCGGTGGTGTGCACCGCCTCCTGCTCGACCACCACGCCACCGAAGTGGTGACCCACGAAGTGGCGCGCAAATTCGTCGTGGTTGCCGGGCACGAAGACCACGCGGCAACCCTTGCGGGCCCGCTTGAGGATCTTCTGGATCACATCGTTGTGGGCCTGGGGCCAGAACCAGCGGCGGCGCAGCTGCCAGCCGTCGATGATGTCGCCCACCAGGTAGAGGTGCTCGCTCTGGTGGGAGCGCAGGAAGGCCAGCAGGGCCTGGGCCTGGCAGCCGGGCGTGCCCAGGTGCAGGTCCGATATGAACACCGCGCGGTACTGGGAACCGGGGCGTGGCAGGTCGTCGTCCAGATAGGGTTTGAACATCGGGTTCCCGGTGTGTGATCCGGCTGGGCCGTGCATGCCGACGATGCTGCTGCAGCGGCATGACGCGAGGGTGGCATTCACATGAAGGGCCCGTGACACCCGTGCGGGCCGGTGGGGTTCACCGGCCTGTCATGCCGCCGCCAAGCCATTGTCACAACGCACCGCAACCATGGCACCCACAACGCCGGAGGTGCTCATGAAGATTGCAGTGGTGGGTGCGGGATATGTGGGCTTGGTCACCGCGACCTGCCTGGCCGAGCTGGGCAACGAGGTGGTCTGCGTCGACCGCGACCATGGCCGCGTCACCGTGCTGCAGGCCGGCGGGGTGCCGATCTACGAGCCGGGTCTGGACGACTGGCTGCGCCGCAACCTCGATGCCGGGCGGCTGCGTTTCACCACCCAGCTGCCGGCCGCGGTGCAGGCGGCCGAGCTGATCTTCATTGCCGTGGGCACGCCTCCGCAGGAAGACGGGTCGGCCGATCTGCAGCATGTGCTGGCGGTGGCCGACCAGATCGGTCGCCACATGAACGGCTTCAAGGTGGTGATCAACAAGTCGACCGTGCCGGTGGGCACGGCGGACCGCGTGTCCCGGGTTCTGCGCGAGCGGCTGGCCGAGCGCGGCTGTGCTGACACCCACTTTGCGGTGGTGTCGAACCCCGAGTTCCTGAAGGAAGGTGCGGCCATCGACGACTTCATGCGGCCGGACCGCATCGTGATCGGTCTGCCGCACGGTGACGAGGGCCAGCAGGCCCGCTCGCTGCTGACCCGCCTGTACGCTCCCTTCAACCGCCACCACGAACGCACCATCTGGATGGATGCCGCCAGCGCCGAGCTCACCAAGTACGCCGCCAACGCCATGCTGGCCACGCGCATCTCGTTCATGAACGATGTGGCCCGTCTGGCCGATGCGCTGGGGGCCGATGTGGATGCGGTGCGCCGGGGCATCGGGTCGGACAGCCGCATCGGCCACAGCTTCCTGTACGCCGGCACCGGTTACGGCGGCAGCTGCTTTCCCAAGGACACCCGGGCCCTGGTGCACAGCGCTGCGCAGCATGGCCTGCGCATGCGGGTGGTGGAAGCCACTGAAGAGGTCAACCACCACCAGAAGGATCTGCTGGCCCGGCGGCTGTTCGATCGGCTCGGCCCGGACCTGCACGGTCGCCGCATCGGCGTCTGGGGGCTGGCCTTCAAGCCCAACACCGACGACATGCGCGATGCACCCAGCCGGCACATCGTGGCGGCCCTGCTGGCACGCGGTGCCGAGGTGCGGGCCCATGACCCGGTGGCCATGGCGGAGGCGCGGCGCGCGCTCACGGCCGACCTGGCAGCCGCCGGTCGGGCGGTCGCCCTCCACACGCCGCAGCACGGCTGCACCCGCCGCGTGCCGGGCAGCCTGGCCCTGGTGGATTCGCCGCAGGAGGCGGTGGACGATGCCGACGCCCTGCTGGTGGTGACCGAATGGAAATGCTTCCAGAACCCGGACTGGTCGCGCACGGCGTCAACCATGCGGCAACCGCTGGTGCTGGACGGCCGCAACCTCTACGAGCCGGGCCTGATGGACGAGCTGGGTATCGAATACCACGGCATCGGCCGACGCGGCCAGGTCCGGCTGAGCGGTCTGGTGCGGCCGGATGACCGTCTGGTCTCGCCGGTCTGATCCGTCGGGGGCTTCAGGCCGGATGGCCGGCAGCGTGGCGGGCCACCAGGTCCTGCCAGACGCCCTCGACGCGCATGGCCACCTGTTCCCAGCTGCGGCCCAGCGTGTCGGCGCGGGCCTGGTGGCGCAATGACCGCACCAGCTCTGCGTGGCGGGCGAGCCGCACGGCCTGCTCGATGAAGGCGGCGTCGTCGCCCCGGGGCACCAGCAGGCCGTTGTCCTCGTGGTGGATCAGCTCGGCCGCAGCGGCATAACCGAAGGCCAGCACCGCCAGTCCGCTGGCCAGCGCTTCCGGGGTCACGTTGCCGTAGGTCTCGGTGACGCTGGGGAACACGAACAGGTCGGCACTGGCGTAGTGCACGGCCAGGTCATCACCGTGCCTGGCGCCGGCCATCACCGCGTCGGGGCAGGCCTGGGCCAGCTGTTCGCGTGCCGGGCCGTCACCCACCACCACCAGCTTGAGGTCGGGCCGCGCCATGCGCATGGCGGCCCAGCAGCGCACGAACAGCTCGGGGTTCTTTTCCCGGGCCAGGCGGCCGACCCACAGCAGCACCGGGCTATCGTCCTCCACACCCCACGAGGCCCGCAGCGCGGCGCTGCGCCGTGCGGGATCGAAGCGGTTGGTGTCGATGCCGCGCCCCACCTGCAGCAGCCGCTCGAAGCCCTGCGCCGCCAGCTCCGACTTCAGGTCGGCCGAGGGCACCATGGTGCAGTCGGCCAGGTTGTGGAAGCGGCGCAGGTAGGCGGCAATCGGTTTGCGCAGCCAGCCCATGCCGTAGTGCTGGCTGTAGGCATGGAAGTTGGTGCGGAAATCGGTGCTGACCGGCAGCCGCAGCTTGCGCGCGGCCTGCACCGCCGACCAGCCCAGCGGCCCTTCGGTGGCCACATGCACCAGGTCGGGCCGGTGGCGGGTCCAGCGGGCCACCAGTGCGCGCTTCATGGGCAGGCCCATGCGCAGCTGGGGATAGTTGGGGATGGGCAGGCTGCGCACCAGCAGCTCGGCGCGTTCCATGCCGCCCGGGGCATCCCAGGGCCCGTCGTGGGCCGGCTGCCGGGGCCGCACCAGCCGGATCTGGTGGTTGCGCGCCTGCAGCCGCTGCACCAGCTGCTGCAGGGTGAGGGCCACGCCGTTCACCTCGGGCGGGTAGGTTTCGGTCACCACGGCCACCCGCAGGCTGGGGCTGGCAACGGGCAGGTGTTCGACCAGCAGGTCGTCGAAGGGTGCGGTCGTGTGCATGGGCATGGGCACGGGCATGTTCATGGCCCGATGCTGCCGGCCGGGCATAACAGCCGCATGACAGGCCACAGCGCCTGTCACGCAAGATGCACCGGTCTGTCAACGGTCTTACACGGACGCTCGCGAGCATGCGGTCACCTTCGTCGTATGGAGACCCCTGATCGTGAGCACCACCGTGAAACCCTTCTTCCAGGAACTCGCCACCCAGCGCTGGGACGACCACCGGTTCTATCACCACAGCCGCATCAACCAGAGCCTGCATCTGCTGAGCGCCATCAGTTTTCTGGTGGCCTATGCATTGCTGGCGGTGAATCCGGCCTGGGCCGCCCTGCTGGCCTGGACGGTGTCGATGGTGAGCCGTCAGGCCGGGCACTTCTTCTTCGAGCCGCGCGGCTATGACGAGATCAACCAGGTCACGCACGAATACAAGGAAGAGGTGAAGGTGGGCTACAACCTGCGCCGCAAGGTGGTGCTGATGCTGGCCTGGGCCGGCACCCCGGTGCTGCTGTGGCTGCAGCCCGGCCTGTGGGGCGCCTTCGTGCCCCACACCGACATGGCTTCCTTCCTGCACCAGCTCGGCTGGATGTGGCTGTGGCTGGGTGTGGGTGGCCTGGTGCTGCGCGTGCTGCAGCTGTGGGTCACCCAGAGCCTGCGCACCGGTCTGGTGTGGGCGGCCAAGATCGTCACCGACCCGTTCCACGACATCCAGCTCTACTGGCGCGCTCCCCTGCACCTGCTGCGGGGTGAGTGGCTCGAGCCCGGCGCCCGCCGGGCCTGAGAGCGGCCAGGCTGCGGCTCAGCGCCGCAGTGCATTCCAGATCTCGCCGGCCAGTCGCCGGCGCAGCGATCGGCCGGCATCGGGCAGTGCGTCCCACCAGCCGTCGCGCTGCATGTCGCGGCAGGCCTGCACGAAAGCGGTTCGGACCTCGGCCAGTTCGGCCGGCGTGAACTGCAGGCCGAACACCATGCGCCCGCTGCCGACCCAGCTCAGCGCCAGCCGGTGGTTGCGCAGGTAGAACTGCAGCATCCAGTGGTAGCGCGACGGGCACAGGAAGTTCACGCTCCACACGGTGCTCAGCCCGTCCAGCCGCACTGGCACACCGGCTTCGGTCAGGGCCTGGTTGAACCGCTCGCGCTCGGCCTCCCAGCGCTCGTCCATGCCCTCGTACAGCCGTTTCACCTCGGGTGAGTCCAGCCGGCGAAGGAAGGCGTTCATGGCGCCCATCACATAGGGATGGGCATTGAAGGTGCCGCGCGCAAAACAGATGTCGGCCGGGCGTTCGTTGCGGTAGCGCTGCATCCAGCGCAGCCCGCCACAGACCACACCGACCGGGAAGCCGCCGCCCAGCGTCTTGCCGTAGGTGACCAGGTCGGCCTGCACGCCGTAATAGGCCTGGGCACCGCCCGGGGCGAGCCGGAAGCCCAGGAACACTTCATCGAAGATGAGCGCAATGCCGCATTCGGTGCAGACCTCGCGCAGGCGCTGCAGCCACTGGGCATAGGCCTCGCGTGCCACTGCCGTGTTGTGCCGCCCGGTCACCAGCGCTGTGTCGCCCGGTGCATTGCGGTTCGGGTGCATGGCCTGGATCGGGTTGACCAGCACACACGCGATGTCGCGCCGCCGGCGCAGCACCTGCAGGCTGCGCTCGTCCATGTCGCGCAGGGTGTAGACATGGCCGGGCGGCATCGGGTTGCCCGGGCCGGGCTGCACATCGTCCCACCAGCCGTGGTAGGCGCCGCAGAAGCGCACCAGCTTGCGCCGACCGGTGTGGTAGCGGGCCAGGCGCACCGCCTGCATCACCGCTTCGGTGCCCGACATGTGGAACGACACCGCCTCGTGACCCGAGATCGCCTGCAGCCGTTTCAGGTTGTCCGTCACGCAGGGGTGGTAGCCGCCGAGCACCGGTCCCAGCGTCCCGCCCAGGGCGGCACCTTCGGCCATGGTCTGGCGGTAGAAGTCGACCCCGAACAGGTTCACGCCGTAGGAGCCGGTGAGGTCGTGGAAGCGGTTGCCGTCCAGATCGATCAGATGGCTGCCTTGCGCCTGGGCCCAGAACGAGGGCACCGGCAGGTTCGCCCGGGCCACCTCGCTGAACGGGTAGGGCACCCGGTACTGGCTGGTGAGCTGCAGGTCGGGCAGACCGGGTCGGGCCTCGGCGGTGGCGGCCATGCTGCGCGGTGCCATGGCCTGCAGCTGTCGGGACAGTTCGGCAAAGCCGGCCTTGCGCCGGGCCACGGTGGCGTCGGCAGCACCGTCGGCGGTGAAGAAGGCATCGCCCTGGTGGGTGTAGCCCGGTATCCAGCGTGCCAGCCGTTTGGCCATGCGCGAATGGCCGGCCAGCGAACGGTGCTTGGCGCGCGAGAGCAGCAGGCGCGGACCGACCAGGGGCAGGGCGGCCAGCAGGTGGTCGGCGGGAGAGAGTCGGCCCAGGTTCATCTGACACAAGCCTGCAAAGTGGAGATGCCACAGTTGTAGACCACCGCTTTGACAGAACCATGAACCTGGCCCACTGGCGCGACCGGCTGCTGCTGAACGAAGACCTGAACTTCCTGCTGACCAACCGCATACCGCGGATCGCGGCCACGCGGTTCATGGGCTGGTTCAGTCGCATCCGCAGCCCGCTGCTGACCCGCTTGTCGATCGCTGTCTGGCGCCTGTTCACCGATCTGGACCTGAGCGAGGCGCGTCAGACCCGCTTCGACAGCCTGCACGCCTGCTTCACGCGCGAACTCAAGCCCGGGCTGCGACCTTTCGACGCCGACCCGGCCGTGCTGTGCAGCCCTTGCGACGGCATCGTCGGTGCGCATGGCCGCATCGCCGACGGCCAGGTGCTGCAGGCCAAGGGCTCTCCGTACCCGCTGGCCGAGCTGCTGCGGTCACCCGCGCTGGCGGCCCGCATGCAGGGCGGCCACTACCTCACGCTGCGCCTGACCTCCAGCATGTACCACCGCTTTCATGCGCCACACGATCTGCACACCGACCGCGTGACCTACATCAGCGGCGACACCTGGAACGTCAACCCGATCGCGCTCAAGCGGGTCGAGCGCCTGTTCTGCCGCAACGAGCGTGCGGTCATCGAGTGCCGCCTGCCGCTGCTGGGCGATGCACCGCTGGTGCTGGTGCCGGTGGCCGCGGTGCTGGTGGCCAGCATCCGCCTGCACTGGCTCGATGTGCTGCTGCACCTGCGCTGGCCCGGCCCCAACCTGATCGAGCGGTCAACCACTTTGGGCAAGGGGCAGGAGATGGGCTGGTTCGAGCATGGCTCGACCATCATCGTGCTGCTGCCGCCGGGGTTCGAACCCGCTCGCGGCGTGCAGGAGGGCGAGCGGGTCAAGGCGGGTCAGGCCCTGTTCCGTGCCGCTCTTCCGCAGGACCGCTGAAAACCCTCCAGCCGCAGGCATCCGCGCCGATATGGAGGGCATGCTGCAGCGCAGCAGATTTATGCAAGTTCAATGACATTTTCAGGAGCTGTCATGTCGTTCCTCTCTCACTGGTCGGTGCGCATCAAGCTGGCCAGTCTCATCGGTCTCATGGCACTGGGCATCGTGTCGGTCGGGCTGCTGGCGATCTGGAGCCTGGGTCACGCGGTCGATGCAGGCCAGCGGCTGGCCACCACCGAAGTGGCGGCGGTGCGCACGCTGGGTGATGCGCGCGCGGCCATCGGCAACATGCGTCGGTTCGAGAAGGACATGTTCCTGAATCTGGCCGACGAGGTCGAGCTGGAGCGGTACCACAAGGCGTGGCAGGGCCAGGTGGGCAGCACGCTGGAGATGCTGCGCGGCATGGAACCCCAGATGGAGGAGGCCGAGCGCCAGGCACTGCAGACCATGGTCACGTCCATCTCGGCCTATCAGGCGGTGGTGAACGACATCGTCAAGCGCATCGGCATCGGCCAGATCAACGACCCCTGGGCCGCCAACAAGGCGATGGAGCCCTCCAAGGCCGGCATTCGCGCCGCCGATCAGGTTTTCGTGCAGATCAGCGATTCGGTGACCCGGCGGGTCGAGGCCACGGTGGCCGATCTGGCCAGCATCCAGCGCCGCGCCTGGTGGATCACGGTGGGCAGCAGCGCAGCAGCCCTGCTGCTCGCGGTGGCCCTGGGTGTGCTCATGGCCCAGCGCATTGCCCGCCCGCTGCAGCACGCCACCGAAGTCATCGACCGCATGGCCGACGGCCACCTGGGCAACACCATCGTGGTGTCGGGTCGCGACGAGCCGGGGCAAGTGCTGCAAGGGCTTCAGCGCATGCAGCGCGAGTTGTCGGGTCTGGTGGCGGGCATCCGCCAATCGGCCCAGGCCATCGGCCACAGCAGCGAGGAACTGGCCCGTGGCAACCAGGACCTCTCAAGCCGGACCGAGCAGACCGCCAGCAACCTGGAAGAGACGGCCGCCTCGATGGAAGAGCTCACCAGCACGGTGCGCCAGAGCGCCGACGCCGCACGCCAGGCCAACCTGCTGGCCGCCAGCGCCGCCGAGATCGCTGCCCGTGGCGGCGACGTGGTGGCCCAGGTGGTCACCACCATGGACGAGATCAACCACAGCAGCAAGAAGATCAACGACATCATCGGTGTCATCGACGGCATCGCCTTCCAGACCAACATCCTGGCCCTCAACGCCGCCGTGGAAGCGGCCCGTGCGGGCGAGCAGGGTCGGGGCTTTGCGGTGGTGGCCGGCGAGGTGCGCAACCTGGCCCAGCGCAGCGCGCAGGCGGCCAAGGAGATCAAGGGCCTGATCGGCGCGAGCGTGGACCGTGTGGAGGCCGGCAGCAAGCTGGTGGCCGACGCGGGCAACACCATGAGCGAGATCGTGGGCTCGGTGCAGCGGGTGAGCGACATCATCGGCGAGATCACGGCGGCCGCCGGCGAACAGAGCGACGGCATCGGCCAGGTGAACACGGCGGTGGCGCAGCTGGACCAGATGACTCAGCAGAACGCCGCGCTGGTGGAAGAGAGCGCGGCCGCGGCAGAAAGCCTGCAGAGCGAAGCGCAGCGCCTCAACAGCGTGGTGACCCGGTTCCAGCTCGCATGAGCTGAATTCATCTCAAGCTGAAAAACCATCGTTTGTCAGCAGGCGAGGGGAGCGCCATCATCCGGCCAGAACCCCTCATCCCCTGGAGACGAACCATGTCCGCCCTGCTTGAAAAACTCGAATCCCTCGGCCAGAAGGAATACCGCCACGACCCGCTGACCCACCAGAAGGTCTCGATCTACCAGCCCGATCAGCCCGGCCTGATCTTTCCCGGCATCCCCGAGTTCGACGATGTGGCCCGTACCCGCCAGTACCTCAAGGAGCGTCTGGTCGGTGCCTGCCGCGCCTTTGCCCGTCAGGGGTTCGATTACGGTTTCGCCGGCCACCTGACCATCCGCGACCCGGAGCACCCCAACCTCTACTGGACCAACCCCATGGCCGTGCACTTCGCGCAGGTCAAGGTGTCCAACCTGATCCTGGTGGATCACCAGGGCCAAATGGTGGAGGGCCAGCATGCGGTCAACCGCGCCGGCTTCGTGCTGCACGCGGCGGTGCACGAGGCACACCCCGACATCGTGGCCATGTGCCATGCCCACACGGTGTACGGCACGGCCTTCGCCTCGCTCGGCAAGCCGCTGGACCCGATCTCGCAGGACGCCGCCGCCTTCTTTGAAGACCATGTGGTCATCGGCGACGAAGCCGGTCAGGTGGCGGTGGAGGTCAAGGCCGGCCTGAAGGTGGCCGACTGGTTCAAGGGCGTCAAGGCCGCGATCCACCAGAACCATGGCCTGTTCACCGCCAGCCGGCACAGCATCGAGGCCGCCGCCTTCTGGTTCATTGCGCTGGAGCGCTGCTGCCAGCAGCAGCTCGCCGTCATGGCCACCGGCGCCACCCCGCGCCTGGTGCCGGCCGACCGGGCCCGCTACAGCCGCGAGCACGTGGGCAGCGAATACATCGGCTGGCTGCACTTCCAGACCATCTGGAACGATCTGGTGCGCACCGAGCCCGACATGTTCGACTGAGGTCCGGGCCTGTCATCGGGGGGGCTGCGGCACGCCGCTACACTGCGCCGTGATGCGCCGCTTGCCCCACCTCATTCAGCTGCGGACCTTCGAGGCCGTGGCGCGACACCGCAGCTTCCGGCTCGCCGCCGACGAGCTGAACATCACCCCGTCGGCGGTCAGCCACCAGATCCGCCACCTCGAGGCCCACTTCGGCCGCGAACTGTTCGAGCGCCACCACCGCCGCATCGAACCCACCGCCAGCGGTCAGCGACTGTCCGAGCAGCTCAGCCGCCTGTTCGACGCCCTGGACATGGCCTGCCGCGAGGTGGCCCTGCCCGATGGCGAACAGGTGCTGTCCCTGCACTGTGCACCGAGCTTTGCGGTCAAGTGGCTCGGACCGCGGCTGGCCGATTTCCGGCGCCATCACCCCGACATCAGCCTGCGGCTGACCACCGGCTCCGACCCGGTCGACCTGGACGCCGCCCGAGAGGTCGACCTGTGGATCGCCTACGGCCGTGCGAGGCCGGCGCCCGGCATCGCGGTGTCGGACCTCGGCGAGGAGCAGATCGTCCCGCTGATCTCGCCGTCCCTCATGCCCGATGCGCGCAAGCCGCCGCAGCTGGCTTCGCTCACGCTGATCGAGTCTCAGCTCAGCAGCGTGACCTGGACCGACTGGTTCACCCTGAACGGCTGGCCGCCCACCCAGACCGCCAAGCTGTCGTTCGACCGCGCCGCGCTGGCCATCTCGGCAGCGGTCGACGGCATGGGCATCGCGCTGGAGAGTGCCCGCCTGGCCGAGCGCGAACTGCGCAATGGCGAACTCAAGGTCTGGGGCGGCAAGCGCCACCAGCATCCGGCGCGGCCCATGCACTTCCTGCACCGCCGCACGCGCGATCGCCTGCGGCCCGAAGTGGCGGCTTTCATGGAGTGGCTGCAGCGGGGAACGGGTCAGGCACACTGAGCGGATCCATGCAGATCCTCACCAGCCTCCTTGTCCTGATCGTCCTGGCCCGCGTGCTGGGCCACCTGTTTGCGCGCTGGGGCCAGCCGGCCATCGTCGGCGAGATGCTGGCCGGCATCCTGCTCGGGCCGTCGGTGCTGGGGCTGGTGGCGCCCAGCCCGGCGCTCTCGGGCATTGCGTCGCTGGCCATCTTTCTGGTCATCCTGGCCGCCGGCCTGGAGATGAGCTTTCACGAGATCGCCAAGGCCATGCGCGGGCGCGGGCTGGTGGTGGCGCTGATCGCGTTCGCCCTGCCGTTCGGCTCCGGCGTGCTGGTGGCCTGGGCCTTCGAGCTGGACCTGATGCGCACCATCTTCCTGGGTCTGTGCATCTCCATCACGGCGCTGCCGGTCGCGGTGAAGATGCTCGACGAGCTGGGCATGCTCGACACGCCGATCGGCAGCTACGCCATCTCCACCGCCATCATCAACGATGTGCTGGCCCTGTTCATCCTGGGCATCCTGCTGGCGCTGCCCGAGCAGAGCACCTGGGGCCAGGTGCTCTCCACCGGGTCGGTGGTGATGGTCAAGCTGCTGGTGCTGGTGTCGGCGGTGGTCGGCCTGAACCTGCTGCTGAACTGGCTGGAGAAGCGCGGCATCAATGTCTCGGCCGGGCCGGAGAAGCTGGCTGCCCTGTTCGGGCCGGAGGCGCTGTTCGGGATCGTGGTGGTGTTCGTGCTGGCCTTCGGTTCGCTCAGCGAGGGCCTGGGTTTCCACTTCGTGATCGGCGCCTTCTTCGGCGCGCTGCTGCTGGACCAGCGCCATTTCGTGGCGGCCCGCTACGAAGACCTCAAGCGCACGCTGGGCTCGATCACCGGCGGTTTCCTGGCCCCGGTGTTCTTTGCCTACCTCGGGCTGGAGTTCCATGTCGAGGCACTCACCGATCTGGGTTTCGTGGCGGCGGTGCTGGGCGCCGCCATCGCGTCCAAGGTGCTGGCCGGCTGGTGGGGCGGCCGCTTGATCGGCATGTCCGGCCGCGAGGCGCTGGGTCTGGGCTTCATCCTCAACGGGCGCGGCGCCATGGAGCTGGTGGTGGCCAGCATCGCGTTCGAACGCGGCTTCATCGGCCGCGAGATGTTCTCGGTGCTGGTGCTCATGGGTGTGGTCACCACCATGCTCGCGCCGGTCACCTTCAATGCGGTGCTGGACGAAAAGCGCCGTCGGCTCTACCGTGAGAGCCACCGTACCTGACCCGAAGAACCACCGGAGGAAACATGAGCGCAGGCCTGTCGTCGACCCCCCCATCCGCAGCGCGCACGCAGGATCGCTGGACGCGGCTGGTGCCCGGCCCGGCCAACCGGGTGCCGCTGACGCCGGTGGGTTTCCTGCAGCGCTCGGCCGAGATCTTTCCCCAGCGGGTGGCGGTGGTGCATGGCAGCCAGCGCATCGGGTACGGCGAACTGCACCGGCGCGCCTGCCGGCTGGCATCGGCCCTGCAGCGGCGCGGCGTGCAGCCCGGCGATGTGGTGGCGGTCATGCTGCCCAACGTGCCGGCCATGATCGACGCGCACTTCGGCGTGCCCATGGCGGGCGCGGTGCTGTGCACCATCAACACCCGGCTGGATTCCGACACGGTGGCCTACATCCTGGACCACTCGCAGGCCCGCGTCCTGGTGGTGGACCGGCAGTTCGCCCCGGTGGTCGCTGCCGCGCTCACGCGCACCGAGCACCGGGTGCTGGTGATCGACAACGACGACCCGCTCTACGACGGCCCGGGCGAGCGCATCGGCAGCTGCCTGTACGAAGACTTCCTGGCCGAGGGCGATCCGGACTTCCGCTGGACACCGCCGGCCGACGAGTACGCGCCGATCGCACTCAACTACACCTCCGGCACCACCGGCCGGCCCAAGGGCGTGGTCTACCACCACCGCGGCACCTTCCTGGAGGCCATGGGCAACATCTCGGCCTGGCCGCTGCCGCTGCACCTGGTCTACCTCTGGACGCTGCCGCTGTTCCACTGCAACGGCTGGTGCTTTGCCTGGAGCACGGTGGCCATGGGCGGCACCCAGGTGTGCCTGCGCGCCGTCGACCCGGAGCTCATCTTCCGGCTCATCGGCGAGCACGGCGTGACCCACATGTGCGGCGCGCCCACCGTGCTGTCCATGCTGACTGCATCGCCGGCGGCGCAGACACGCGGCCACTCGCACACGGTGCACATCCAGACCGGTGGCTCGCCGCCGCCGGCCAAGGTCATCAAGGCCATGGAGGAGATCGGCTTCCAGGTGCTGCAGATCTACGGCATGACCGAGCTGCAGGGCCCCAGCACCTATGCGGCGGTGCAGGCTGGCTGGGCCGAGCTGCCGCTGGAGGAGCGCGCCAACTTCATGGCCCGCCAGGGTGTCCGTTACCCGGTGGTGGAAGAGCAGCGGGTGGGCCATCCCGAGACCTGCGAGCCCATGCCGCAGGACGGCCAGACCATCGGCGAGATCCTGATCCGCTCCAACACCGTGATGCTGGGCTACCTCGACGACGAGGCCGCCACCGCCGACGCCTTCAAGGGCGGCTGGATGCACACCGGCGACCTGGCCGTGTGGCATGCCGACCAGTACATCGAGATCAAGGACCGCAAGAAGGACATCATCATCTCCGGCGGCGAGAACATCTCCAGCGTGGAGGTGGAGATCGCGCTGTACCGGCACCCGGCCACGCAGCTGGCAGCGGTGGTGGCCAGGCCGGATGAAAAATGGGGCGAGACGCCCTGCGCCTTCGTGCAGCTCAAGCCCGACATGCAGGCCACCGAGGCCGAGATCATCCAGTGGTGCCGCGACCACCTGGCCCACTACAAGGTGCCGCGCAAGGTGGTGTTCGGCCCGCTGCCCACCACCGCCACCGGCAAGATCCAGAAGTTCGCGCTGCGCGAGCGGGCCCGCTCAGCCGACCAGGATCAGGCGTAGGCCCAGGCCCACGAACAGCAGACCGGCCACGCGGTCCAGCCACAGGCCGGCGCCCGGCCGGCGCTGCAGCCAGCCGCCCACGCTGCCGGCAAACCAGCCGAGCAGGCCGAACAGCACGGCGGCCTGCACCGTGAAGAGCAGGCCCAGCAACCCGATCTGCAGGGCCACGCTGCCCTGCGCCGGCTGCACGAACTGCGGCAGGAACGACAGGAAGAACAGCACCACCTTGGGGTTGATGGCATTGGCCACCAGCCCCTTGGCAAACAGGCGTGCGGTGGACTCGGTGGCCGCGTGGGCATCCGCCAGCCGGGCCGGCCCGGCATGGCGCAGCGCCTGCACCCCCAGCCACACCAGGTAAAGCCCGCCGGCCCAGCGCAGCGCCGTGAATGCCGTGGGCGAAGCGGCCACCAGCGCGCTCACCCCGGCCAGGGCCAGGGCGGTGTGGCTCAGGCAGCCGGCGGCACAGCCCAGGCCGAAGGCCATGCCGGCGCCGCGGCCGCGCGCCATGCCGGTGCTGAGCACCAGCAGGTTGTCGGGGCCGGGGGAGGCGGTGATGAGCACCGCGGCGAGCAGGAAACCGAAGAACTGTTCGGGCGAAAGCATCGGCCGATGATAGGTGGCGACCGGCTCAGACCATGTCGCCCAGGCCGGCCGCCAGCAGGGCGCGGGCCGCCTCCACGCGCAGCGCCAGCGGGGCCTGCGGGTCGTTCATGACCGAGCGCAGGAAGGCCGCCGGGGTGCTGCCCTGCGGCGCGTGGCCTGTCGGGGTGGTGGTTTTCGGGGTGGTGGGGGCAGGGGCAGGGCGTTCGTGCAGCTTCAGCCGCTGACTCGCTGCGGCCCATGCCTGCGGGGACATGGGCTGGATGCGCGAGAGCAGATCGGCCT
>NZ_OY288144.1 GCF_958439165.1 uncultured Hydrogenophaga sp.
GGTGGTTTACCACGGTGCCTTTCTGGTCTACCAGCGCGCGGGCTTCAACCCGCTGGCCAATCCGGTGGCCATCGCGGTGCTGGTGCTGGCCACCCTGCTGTGGGTCACGGGCACGCCCTACGCCACCTATTTCGAGGGTGCGCAGTTCGTGCACTTCCTGCTCGGCCCGGCCACCGTGGCGCTGGCGGTGCCGCTTTACGAGCAGCTGCCGCGCCTGCGCCGGCTGTGGCTGCCGCTGCTCGGGGCGCTGGTGGCCGGCTCGGTCGCGGCGGCGGTGAGCGCGGTGCTGGTGGGCTGGGCGCTGGGCGCATCGCGCGCCACGCTGGCCTCGCTCGCGCCCAAGTCGGTCACCTCGCCGGTGGCCATGGGCATTGCCGAGAAGATCGGCGGCATCCCGTCGCTCACGGCGGTGCTGGTGGCGGCCACCGGCATCATCGGCGCGGCCAGTGCGCGCAGCCTGTTCAATGCCATGCGCATCAACGACCCTACCGTGCGGGGCTTTGCCCTGGGCACTGCAGCGCACGGCATCGGCACCGCGCGGGCGTTTCAGGTGAGCGACGAGATGGGCGCCTTTGCCGGTCTGGCCATGGGTCTGAGCGCGCTGTTCAGTGCGGTGGCGCTGCCGCTGCTCGGCGGCCTGCTGCTGCGCTGGCTCTGAGGAGTCGCCTTAGCCGGCCAGGGCGGCTTCGATGTCGCTGGCCAGCTTGGCCGGTGCGTCCTGCGGCGCGTAACGGCGGATCACCTGCCCATCGCGCCCGACCAGGAACTTGGTGAAGTTCCATTTGATGGCCTTGCTGCCCAGCAGGCCAGGCGCCTCGGCAGTGAGCCAGCGGTACAGCGGGTGGGCATCGCCACCATTGACGTCGATCTTGGCCATCATGGGAAAGCTCACCCCGAAGTTGCGCTGGCAGAAGGTGGCGATCTCCTCGTTGCTGCCCGGGTCCTGGCCACCGAACTGGTTGCAGGGAAAGCCCAGCACCACCAGGCCGCGCTCGCCGTAGGTGCGGTGCAGCTCTTCCAGGCCGCCGAACTGCGGCGTGAAGCCGCAGGCGCTCGCCGTGTTGACGATCAGCAGGGGCTTGCCCTCGAACTCGCGCAGCGAGACGGTGCGGCCGTCGATGGCGGTGGCTTCGAAGTCGTGGATGGTGGGCATGGACAGTCTCCGGGTGTGTGGTGCGCGCGCGCCGTCAGGGCGCAGAAAAAGCAGTCCATCGTAGTAGCGGGCGGCCGGGCGCGGCATACTCCCCGGAGATTGTTTGGCGACCTCCAGGGTCGCCCACACCAGGGAGACATTCCGTGCAGGCTCAGTACACCGTGGCGCTGGTGGGGTTTCCCCCTGCCGAGGTGGCCACGCTGTCATCTTTCTTCCGTCTGGCTGCTCGCCGGCCGCCCGCCTATGTGGTGCAGGACGAGCCGCGCACAGCGGATCTGCTGCTGGTGAACGCCGACCATCCGCGCGCCATTGCTGCGGTGCAGCGTGCCGCACTGCCGGCCCGGGTGATGCTGATCGGTCTGTCGGACGGCGGATCGGGCTGGCCCCTGCAGCAGCGCCCGGTGCGTCTGGTCCCGCTGCTCTCGGCACTGGACCGGGTCATGGTTCCGCCCCCGCCGGCGCCCCCGCCCCCGCCGTCGATACCCGAGCCGCGGCGCGATTTCGCCAGCACCGACGTCATGCCGCACCGGGAGTTCGCCTCCACCGACGTCATGCCGCCGCAGGCGCTGCAGTCGCGTTTTCATCCGCAGAGCCGCGTCATGACCGATGTGCCCCGGGGGGAGGCTTTGCTGGTCGCCCAGAGCCTGGTGGAGGGCCGCATCCTGCTCAAGCGCTTCCGTCAGTACGGACTGGCCATGGACTGGTGCCGCGAACCGCAGCAGGCCCAGGCCATGATGGCGGCGCACCCCTACAGGCTGGTGGTGATCGACCGGGTGCAGGGCGAACCCGACGGCTTGTCGCTGTGCCGCCAGGCCAAGCAGCGCCGTCCGGACGCGCCGGTGGTGGTGATGTTCGCCACCACGACCGGCAGCATGGAGCGCATGAAGGCCGGTCTGGCCGGTGCCGACGCCTACCTCTCGCGGTCGGTCTCCGAAGGCGAGCTGCACCGGCTCCTGGTGCGCCACGACCTGGCCGAGGAGGGTGGCTTTCAGGCCACCAATTTCGGGGAGTTCTGAGCCTGCACAGGTTCAGCCGTGCAGGTCGTCCCGGCGGGCGATCTCCAGCAAGCGGTCCAGTTCCACCGCATGGTGCTTCTGGTTGTGCTGGTGCCATTTGGCAATCAGCCACATGGTGCCGGCCACCAGCACGCCGAAGGCGGTGATGGCGGCAAACGCCGACCAGCCCAGTCCGGTGGACAGGGCGTACAGGGCGCCCAGGCCCAGGATGCAGGCCTGCTCGTTGAAGTTCTGCACCGCGATCGAGCGGCCGGCCCCCATCAGGTTGTGACCCCGGTGCTGCAGCAGCGCGTTCATCGGCACCACCAGGAAGCCGCCCAGGCCGCCCAGCAGCACCAGGAAGGGCGCGGCCACCCAGACGTTGTCGATGAAGTTCATCAGGATCACCAGCAGGCCCATGCCGATGCCCAGCGGCATGACGCGGGTGGCCTGGTCCAGCCGCATCTTCATGGAGGCGATCACGGCGCCCACGGCAGTGCCGATGGCCACCACGCCCACCAGACCCGAGGCCTGGGTGGTGCCATAGCCCAGGGCCGCGGAAGCCCAGGCCAGCACGATGTAGCGCAGGTTGCCGCTCACGCCCCAGAACAGGGTGGTGGTGGCCAGCGAGATCTGGCCGAGCCGGTCGCGCCACAGGCGGGTGTTGCAGCGCCAGAAGTCCGGCAGCAGGGCCATCGGGTTGGTCGGCATCGGACGCGGTGTCACGCCGGTCAGGGGAATGCGCAGGTTGAAGATGGCCGCCGCCGCATAGACGAACACCAGCACCGCGATGGCCGCCTCGGCCGGCCGGTCGATGTGGGTGTCGACCAGGGGCAGGTTGACCGACAGCAGCAGGCTGGAGAGCATCGGCCCCACCAGCTGGCCGCCCAGCAGCACGCCCAGGATGATGGAGGCGATGGTCAGGCCTTCGATCCAGCCGTTGGCCTTGACCAGCTGCGACGGTGGCAGCAGTTCGGTGAGGATGCCGTACTTGGCCGGCGAATAGGCCGCAGCGCCCAGGCCGACCACGGTGTAGGCCAGCAGCGGGTGGGTGCCGAAGAGCATCAGCAGGCAGCCCACGATCTTGATGGCGTTGCTGATGAACATCACCTGGCCCTTGGGCCTGGCATCGGCAAAAGCGCCCACGAAGGGCGCCAGCACCACATAGAAGAATGCAAACAGCGGCACCAGTGCAGCGCTCTGCCACTCGGGAGCCTGGCGGGATCTCAGCAGCTCGATGGCCGCCACGAACAGCGCGTTGTCAGCCAGGGAGCTGAAGAACTGCGCCGTCATGATGGTGTAGAAGCCGCGCTTCATGGCGATGATTTCATGTGTCGTGTCCGCGGCTGGGGACGGCGCCCACCGGTCTGGGCCGGTGTTTTATGCCACAGTGTGGCAAGCGATTCGAGTGTCTCCGGATGTATCCGGGGGTTATAGCACGGCCATTTCACGCGGCCCTTCCGCGCTGCCACCCCGCCCGCCGACCCATGCCCCGTCCCATTTCAGCCACCATCCACACCGCCGCCCTGCGGCACAACCTGCAACGGGCCCGTGACTGTGCCCCTGACGCCCGCGTCTGGGCGGTGGTCAAGGCCAATGCTTACGGGCACGGCATCGAGAACGCGTTCGATGCCCTGCGCGGGGCCGACGGCTTTGCCCTGCTGGACCTGAACGAGGCCGAGCGCATCCGGGCGCTGGGCTGGCGCGGCCCGGTGCTGCTGCTCGAAGGCGTGTTCGACCCGCGCGACCTGGAGCTGTGTTCGCGCCTGGGTCTGTGGCATGCGGTGCACTGCACCGAGCAGATCGACTGGCTGGCCGCGCACAAGACGCAGGCGCCGCACCGGGTGTTCCTCAAGCTGAACTCCGGCATGAACCGGCTGGGTTTCACGCCAGACGCCTTCCGCAGCGCCTGGACCCGCCTGAACGCGCTGCCGCAGGTGGACGAGATCTCGCTCATGACCCACTTCAGCGACGCCGACGGTCCACGCGGCATCGACCACCAGGTCGCGCTGTTCGAACGGATCACGGCCGACCTGCCCGGCGAGCGCACGCTGTGCAACAGCGCGGCCATCCTGCGCCATGCGGCCCGGCCGCTGCGCGGCGAAGGCGTGCAGACGCTGGCGGCCGACTGGGTGCGCGAAGGCATTTCGCTGTACGGCGGTGCTCCGGATCACCCGGAGCACACGGCAGCCCACTGGAACCTGCAGCCGGCCATGACGCTGGCCAGCCGCGTCATCGGCGTGCAGCAGCTGCAGGCCGGCGACACCGTCGGCTACGGCTCGACCTTCACTGCCGGGCAGCCCATGCGCATCGGCGTGGTGGCCTGCGGTTATGCCGACGGCTATCCCCGCCACGCCCCCACCGGCACGCCGGTGCTGATCGACGGGCAGCGCACGCGCATCGTGGGCCGGGTCAGCATGGACATGATCACCGTGGACCTGACGGGCCTGGAGGCCGCCGGCATCGGCAGCGAGGTCGTGCTCTGGGGCCGCAGCCAGGTGCGCACGGACGCCGTGCTCACCGCCGACGAGGTGGCCATGTCGGCCGGCACCATCTCCTACGAACTCACCTGCGGCGTGGCGCGGCGGGTGCCGTTCGTGGTGGACTGACCCCGGAGTTCAGCGCCCGACCGGCCTTCCCGGTGCGCAGTCGGCAAAGCCGTAACGCTCGCAGAACGGGTTGCCCAGCACCGGCAGCCAGGCCGGTATGCCGTGGAACTCGCGGGCCACCTGGGCCAGCACCTGGTCGCGGAAGGGCTGGAAGCGGAAACCCTGGCCGTCGACCACCCAGAAGTCCACGCCCCGCAGCGTCAGGCGCTTGACCGAGAGGCTCTCGAAGTACGGTTCGAAGTCGGCGCGGGCCGGCTCGTCGTACAGGAACACGCGGATGGGCTGGCCGTCGTACCGGCGGAAGTCGATGATCTGGTCGTCCTGCCGGGCGTGGTGGCGGCCCGGGCCGAACACCGGCACATACCGGCCATGGTGGTAGGCCAGCATGGCGGCCGGGTTGTAGGTGCGGGCCATCAGGGTGGCACCGGCCGGCAGGTCGGCCTGCAGCGCCGCGACGATGGCCGGGGTCTCGCGCAGGAACACCGCGCGGTCGTACAGCCGGTCCAGCGGTGCGTGGGTCCACCAGGCCAGCGGCGCCCAGGCGATCAGGCCCACGGCCAGCAGGTGCGGCACCGACAGGGCCAGCGTGGCCCACCAGGACTTCTTCAAGGCCGGGGCCGACAGCCGCAGGCCGGCCCAGACCACGAACACCGGCACGAAGCCCAGCACCCAGTGCAGGCCCACGGTGCGGCGCAGGCTGACCAGCAGGAACAGCGCCAGCGGGAACATCCACAACACCGCCGCGACCTTCAGCACGCGGGGCGAGACGCCGTCGCCGCCTCGCGCGCGCAGCCCTTGCCACAGCAGCCAGGGTGTCAGCAGGTAGGCCGCCATGCCCAGGTAGGTGGCCACGGTGCGCCACGATCCGGTCGAGCCTTCGTTGCGGTTGAAGACGTTGAACATCACGTTGCTCCAGCCGTGGAAGGCATTGAAGCCGATGTTCAGCGCGATGCCGGGCAGGGCGCCGGCGAACACCACGAAGGGCGCCCAGGCCCGCTCGCGCCGCCAGCCCCAGGCGTGGGCCGCATAGGCAAAGCCCAGCAGGGCCGCGAAGTATTTGGACAGGAACGCCAGGCCCAGCAGCACGCCGCACAGCAGGTACCAGCGGGCCGATCCGGTGGCGGCGGCGTCGGCCCGGAAGTAGGCCCAGACCGACAGTGCCATGAACAGGATCAGGGGCGTGTCGGTGGTCACCAGCACGAACATCCAGCTCCAGGGCAGCACCAGGTAGACCGCCCCGGCCAGCCAGGCGCTGCTCTCGCGCGAGGCGGGCAGGTGGCGGCGCAGCACGTCGACGATGCCCAGCGCGATCAGGCTGGTGACCAGCAAGGTGGCGCTGCGCAGCGCCAGCGGGGAATCACCGGCCAGCCGCAGCAGCGCGATCAGCCAGCCCACCATGGGCGGGTGGTCCGAATAACCCCAGGCCGGGAACACGCCCCACTGGTAGAAGAAGGCCTCGTCCCCGCTCATGGGGAAGGTGGCGGCCAGCCAGACCTTGAGCAGCAGCGTGCCGATGAAGGTGGCCGCGAACAGCCGCCGGGCAGCGCTCAGGTGGGTGTCGTTCAGGAACATGGGAGCATTCATTCAGGGGCTGCGGAGCCGCCGTTCAGGCGTCCAGCGCCAGCAGCCAGACGCCCGCCACGATCAGCCCGCAGCCGGCGACCCGGGTCCAGGACAGGGGCTCGCCCAGCCACACCACGCCCAGCGCCAGCGTCACCACGAAGCCCAGGCTCACCAGCGGGTAGGCCAGGCTCACGTCCAGGCGGGAGAGCACCCACAGCCAGAGCACGGCGCTGGCCCCGTACAGGCCCAGGCCGAGCCAGACCAGCGGGCTGGAGAGCGCATGCAGGTAGGTGCCGGCCACGTCGGTGCCGGCCGACCCTGCTCCGGCGGACATGCCGCGCTTCATGACCAGCTGTGCGGCCGACGACAGCAGCACGCAGAACACGGCCAGGGACAGGGCAAGGGTCTTCATGGTCAGGCTCCGGACAACGGGATCGGCGCTTCAGTTCAGTGGCAGGCCGGTGGTGGCCAGCCAGCCGATCAGGCCCATGGCCAGCAGCGTGAGCCAGCTGAAGCGGTCGCGCAGGGCGAACTGCAGCGGGTCTTCGCCGTGCAGTTCGCGCCGGCCGGTCTTGAGCCAGATGCGCATCAGCCACAGCAGCAGCACCGGGGCTGCTGCCCACAGCCAGTCCGGGTGGGCATAGAGGGCGCGGCTGTTCTGGCTGTCGATGTAGAGCGCCAGCACCAGCACCGCCAGGAAGCCGGCCGACAGCCCCATGGCGCGCAGCGAGGGCAGGTCGGTGCCCTGGTAGCCCCGGCCGGGTGCCAGCACGCGGCTGTCGTCCACCAGCTCTTCCAGTTCGGCGCAGCGTTTCACCAGGGCCAGGCTCAGGAACAGGAAGATCGAGATGGCCAGCAGCCAGTTGGACAGGTCGACCCCGGTGGCCACGGCGCCAGCGCCGATGCGCAGCGTGTAGAGGGCCGAGAGCACCAGCACGTCGATCAGCGCCAGCCGCTTGAGCCAGACCGAATAAGCCAGGGTGGTGACGGTGTAGAGCAGCAGCAGGGCGACGAACCCGGGCGACACCGATGCGGCCAGCACGAAGGCCGCCACCAGCATGACCAGCCCCAGCACCACCGCGGTGGCGATGCCCATGCGCCCGGCGGCCAGCGGGCGGTGCCGCTTGATGCGGTGCACCCGGTCGCTGGGCAGGTCCAGCAGGTCGTTGACCAGGTAGGTGGCCGATGCACACAGGCCGAAGGACACGAAAGCCAGCAGCGCCTGCAGCCAGGCCGCCGCATCCAGCGAGTGGGCCGCGAGCAGCGGCACGAACAGCAGCGCGTTCTTGGCCCACTGTTTGAGGCGGATCGCCCGCAGGACGGTACCCAGGTTCAGCGGTTTGCGGGCGAACACGCGCGCCTGTGGATGGTCGGCCCGCAGCGCCTGCAGCACGCCGGCCGGTGCATTCACCGCCCAGGCCTCGGCGGCGCCCTCCCAGACCGGCAGGTCGTCGCTGCTGTTGCCGACATAGGCCCAGCGGGCATGACCCAGACCTTGGGCGTGGCGCTCGATGGCCTCGCGCTTGGCGCGGCGGCTGAGGTTGGGGCCACCCGGCTCGGTGCCCAGCACGTCGGTGAAGCAGCCCAGGTGGTCGGCCACCGCGCGCACGGTGCGGATGTCGGAGGCGCTGGCCAGCACCACCGCACGGCCCCGGGCGCGTTCGGCCCGCAGCACCTCGATCAGGTCTTCCCGCCAGGGCAGGGTGGCCGGGTCGGGCAGCACCCGGTCGCCCAGCTGCTGCTTGAGCGCGGCCTTGCCGCCCGCCAGCCAGAGCGGCAGCTGCAGCAGTGCCAGCGGCTCCTGCCGCGCCAGCCGCATGACCGACTCGTGCAGCGTGTCGCTCGGCGTGAGCGTGCCGTCCAGGTCCACGTACAGCGGCAGCAGATCGGCGGGGGTGGCGGCAGAAGAAGGGGCGGAAGCGGTCAAGCGGGCGGTCCGTCAAGGGGAGCCGCGATTTTAGGCGGCGACCGCCCGACGCTGGTCACATGCCGAGCCAGGGCCGCACGCGCTCCATGCCGCTCTGGATCAGGTCCAGCGCCACATGGCCCAGCGAGGCGGTGTAGGCCAGTGCGGCCACGCCCACCACGCTGGAGGCCAGCAGTGCCAGGCCGTCGCGTGCCATCCAGCCCAGGCTGAGCAGGATCAGGCTGATGCTGGGCAGCACGTTGCCCAGCGGCAGCGGCAGGAAGATCACCCCGGCCATGACCACGATCCAGCCGCTCCACAACGCCCGGGTGGCGCCGTGGCTCCAGACCGGCCAGCGTGGCCGCAGCCAGCGGTGGGCGCGCTCGTAGGTCCAGGCCAGCCCGTGCAGGCAGCGCCGGGTCCAGGTCTCGTTCAGGGTGAGGTCGCCCACGCGGCGGGGCAAAGGGAATTCGTCGTGGCCGCGCAGCCAGGCCCAGGCCAGCGCGACGATGGCAAAGCTCAGCACCGTGCCGGCGCCGGCGATCGGGATGACGGTGAGGGCCGACATCAGCATCAGCAGCACGGCGGTGGACGCGTCGCCGTGCAGCTGCACCAGCTCGCGCACATTGAGCTTCAGGTCGGGCGACTGCGCGTGCTGGTCGGCAGCTTCGCGCAGCCGGCGCGCCAGGGGTTCGCTCATGCCGGACGCGGCCCCGACACGCGGCTGGCCAGCCAGTGCAGGCCACCGCACAGCACCAGCAACGTGACCAGACCGATGCCCCAGCCGATCCACACCAGGGCCGTCACGAAACCGCCCAGACCGTCGATGGAGGGCAGCACCTGCGAGAGCCACTGCACCAGGTCCAGCCACATCAGCTGCAGGCCCTGCAGCCAGGCCGGATCGATCCACAAGGCCGCCCAGGCCGGTACCGGCCATTGGCCCACCGTGGTGGCCATCTGGGTGGCCTCGCCCGAGGCCATGGCCCCGATCAGCCACTGCGCCAGGCCGGCCGAGAGGGCGGCCAGTCCGGTCCAGATCAGCGCCAGCAGCGCGAAGGCTGCCCAGATGAGGGTCTTCATGGGTTCACTCCGTGGTTCATGCCTCCACAGACCGGGAATTTCCGACAGAGTTCCTCGGACTCACCAGCACCGCATCGCCCTCGCGAAGGCCCAGGCTGTCGAAGGCGGCGGTGGCGAGCCGGGCTTCGATCAGCTCGCGCTCGCCGTGCGAGGGCTCCAGTTCCAGCCGCACCACCGGGTCGAGCACCAGGGCGCGGCGCAGGGTGGCCGCCACGGTGCCGGGTGGCACCGGCTGGCCAGGCACCAGGCGCTGCACCTGGAGTTCGTGCGGACGCAGCGGCCGGGTGCCGTCGCCCACCAGGGGCACACCGCCCAGGAAGCTGGCCACGAACGGCGTGGCCGGGTGTTCCCAGACCTCGCGCGGGCTGCCCACCTGCTCGATGCGGCCGTGGTTCATGAGCACCACGCGGTCGGCCACTTCCAGGGCTTCCTCCTGGTCGTGGGTGACAAAGATGCTGGTCACATGCAGTTCATCGTGCAGGCGGCGCAGCCAGCGGCGCAGTTCCTTGCGCACCTGGGCGTCGAGTGCGCCGAAGGGTTCGTCCAGCAGCAGCACCTGCGGCTCCACCGCCAGGGCGCGGGCCAGTGCGATCCGCTGGCGCTGGCCACCGGAGAGCTGCGAGGGATAACGGTCGGCCAGCCAGTCCAGCTGCACCAGGCTCAGCAGCTCGTGCACCTTGGCCTGGATCTGCTTTTCGCTCGGGCGCTCGCGGCGCGGCTTGACCCGCAGGCCGAAGGCCACGTTGTCGGCCACGGTCATGTGGCGGAACAGCGCGTAGTGCTGGAACACGAAGCCCACGCCGCGCTCGCGCACATGCTTGTCGGTGGCGTCCTCCCCGCTGAACAGGATGTTGCCGGTATCGGCCGTTTCCAGGCCGGCAATGATCCGCAGCAGCGTGGTCTTGCCGCAGCCCGAAGGGCCGAGCAGCGCCAGCAGCTCACCCGAGCCGATGTCCAGGCCGATGTTGTCCAGCGCGTGGAAGCTGCCGAAATGCTTGGAGATGTTCTGGATCGCGATGCTCATGACGCTTCCTTCAGGATCAGGGTGGCCGGCGTCGGGCGCTCCGGCGGCAGCTCGGCGGCGGCACGCAGCTCGCGCTCGTGGCGCCATTCGATGATGGTCTTGATGATCAGGGTGACGATGGCCAGCAGGGCCAGCAACGAGGCCACCGCAAACGCTGCCACCGACTGGTATTCGTTGTAGAGGATCTCCACATGCAGCGGCATGGTGTTGGTCTGGCCGCGGATGTGGCCCGACACCACCGATACCGCGCCGAACTCGCCCATGGCGCGCGCGTTGCACAGGATCACCCCGAACAGCAGGCCCCACTTGATGTTGGGCAAGGTCACGTACCAGAAGGTCTGCCAGCCGCTGGCGCCCAGCACCTGGGCCGCCTGCTCCTCCTCATTGCCCTGGGCCTGCATCAGCGGGATCAGCTCGCGCGCAATGAAGGGGAAGGTCACGAAGAGGGTGGCCAGGATGATGCCCGGCACCGCGAACACGATCTTGATGTCGTGCTCGGCCAGCCAGGGGCCCAGCCAGCCCTGGGCGCCGAACACCAGTACATAGATCAGGCCCGCCACCACCGGCGAGACCGAGAACGGCAGGTCGATCAATGTGGTCAGGAACGACTTGCCGCGGAACTCGAACTTGGCAATCGCCCAGGCCGCGGCCACGCCGAAGATCAGGTTCAGCGGCACCGCCACGGCTGCCGTGATGAGGGTCAGGCGGATGGCCGCCCAGGCGTCCGGTTCCTTCAGCGCTTCCCAGTAGGCGCCCCAGCCCTTGCGCAGGGCCTCGGTGAACACGGCGGCCAGCGGCAGCACCAGGAACAGCGCCATGAAGCCCAGGGCCAGCGCCACCAGGGTGATGCGCACGGCGCGCGATTCGGTGGTCTGGATGCTCATGCGGAAGCTCCCGAGCGGCGGCGCTGCCAGGCCTGCAGCCCGTTGATGATCAGCAGCAGGATGAAGGAGATGCCCAGCATCACCGAGGCCACGGCGGTGGCGCCGGCGTAGTCGTACTGCTCCAGCTTGCCGATGATGATCAGCGGCGTGATCTCAGACACCATGGGCACGTTGCCGGCAATGAAGATCACCGAGCCGTATTCGCCCACCGCGCGGGCGAAGGCCATGGCGAAGCCGGTGAGCAGGGCCGGGCCGATGGTGGGCAGGATGACGCGGGCAAAGGTCTGCCAGCGGGTGGCGCCCAGGCACATGGCAGCCTCCTCCAGCTCCTTCTCGGCGTCTTCCAGCACCGGCTGCACCGTACGCACCACGAAGGGCAGGCCGATGAAGATGAGCGCGATCACCACGCCCGCCGGCTGGAACGCCAGCTGAATGCCCAGCGGCTCCAGGTACTGCCCGATCCAGCCGTTGCCGGCCAGCAGCGCGGTCAGCGAGATGCCGGCCACGGCGGTGGGCAGGGCAAACGGCAGGTCGACCAGCGCATCCACCACCTTCTTGCCCGGGAATTCATAACGCACCAGCACCCAGGCCACCAGCAGACCGGCGAACAGGTTGACGGTGGCCGCGATCAGCGAGGCACCGAAGGTCAGCCGGTAGGACGCCATCACGCGCGGCGCAGTGACCGCCTCCACGAACTGCACCCAGGTCAGCGAGAAGGTCTTGAACAGCAGGGCCGACAGCGGGATCAGCACGATCAGGAACAGGTAGAACAGCGTGTACCCGAGCGTCAGGTGGAACCCCGGCAGCACGCGCCGGGTGGCGCGTGTGGAAGGCCTCGGGGCCGTGGCCGGCCCGGCGAGGGTGGTGGTGGCGCTCATGGCGGGCTCAGCGGTTCGTGTAGAGGGCGTCGAACTGGCCGCCGTCGTTGAAGTGCACCTTCTGCGCCTCGGCCAGCGAGCCGAAGTACTGCTCCACGGTGAACAGCTTGATCGGCTTGAAGGCGCTGGCGTACTTCTTCAGCACCGCCTCGTTGCGCGGGCGGATGTTGTGCTTTGCGGCAATCTCCTGGCCTTCCGGGCTGTAGAGGTAATCCAGGTAAGCCTTGGCCAGGGCGCCGCTGCCCTTCTTGGCGGCGGTGCGTTCGACCACGGCCACCGGGTTCTCGGCCACGATGCTGGCGCTGGGGTGGATGGCATCGACCTTGCCGGCGCCGAACTCGCGGTCCACCGACACCACCTCGGACTCGAAGGTCACCAGCACGTCGCCGATGTTGCGTTGCAGGAAGACGCCGGTGGCGTCACGGCCGCCACGGGCCAGCACCGGCACATTCTTGTAGAGCTTGCTCACGAACTCGGCGGCCTGCGCATCGGTGCCGCCGGTGCTGCGCACATAACCCCAGGCGGCCAGGTAGGCCATGCGGCCGTTGCCGCCGGTCTTGGGGTTGACCACCACCACCTGCACGCCGGGCTTGATCAGATCGGGCCAGTCCTTGATGTTCTTGGGGTTGCCGTTGCGCACCAGGAACAGCATGGTGCTGGTGGTGGGCGCAGCGCCGTTCGGGAATTTCTGGCGCCAGTCCTTGGCCACCACGCCCTTGTCGGCCAGGAAGTCGACGTCGGTGGTGGTGTTGAAGGTCACCACGTCGGCCTCCAGGCCATCGGCCACCGCGCGGGCCTGGGCGCTGGAGCCGGCGTGCGACTGGTTGACGCTCAGATCCTGGCCGGTGGTCTTCTTGTGGTGGGCCACGAAGGCGGTGTTGAAGTCCTTGTAGAACTCGCGCGCCACGTCGTAGGACACGTTGAGCAGGCTGGTCTGGGCCTGGGCCAGACCGGCCGCGCTGAAGGCCAGCGCGGCGAGGGTGGAGCGGAGAGCGGTGTTCATGGTGGGCGGACGTGAAAAAAGGGGGCAGGTTCGGGAAGGGTGTGGATTCTGGGTGTGATGTTTCAGATCACAAACGACAGTTTTCTTGTTTCCTTATGACGCTCAGGCATGAAACGGCTCGGCCCGCGGTGGCGCCGGCAGCGGCGCCAGCAGCGACTGCAGCAGACCGAGCCCCAGTGGCCAGGGCCCGTGACCCGAGTCCACATTGATGTGGCCGGCGTTGTTGAGCCGCACGAATTCGCTGCCCCAGGCGCGGGCGTAGGCCCCGGCCAGCCGAGAGGGGCAGTAAGGGTCGTTGCTGCTGGCCACCACCAGGCTGCGGAACGGCAGCGGCTGGTAAGGCACCGGGGCAAAGTCGGCCAGGATGCCCCGGCGCTCCGGGTCGGCCGGGGCCACCAGCAGGGCCGCGCCGATGTGCTGCATGACGGCCGGCGGCAGGTGCGCGGTGGCGATGCAGCCCAGGCTGTGGGCCACCACCACCACCGGCCCGCCCTGGGCGGCGGCTTCGGTCACTGTGTGCGAGACCCGCTCCACCCAGGCTTCCCGGCGTGGAGACACCCAGTCGTCCTGTTCCACCCGTCGGGCGTTGGGCAACTGTTCGGCCCACAGGCTCTGCCAGTGGCCGGGCCCGGAATTGCGCCAGCCGGGCACGATGACGATGGGGGTGGTGGTCATGGTCGGACGATTGTGGAAAGCCGGGTTCATTTCTGGAACCAATAACTTTTTGTTTGTTAATAGCCCCTGGTTGTTAAAGAGTCCGCCATAAAAAAGCGGCTGGTCTGCTTGCGCAGATGCCAGCCGCTGCAACGCCGCGGGAACGGCGGGAGACAACCCGGACAGGGTTCACATGAAGGGTCAGAGCTTGGCGATTGACACCTCGGTGGACTTCACCAGCGCCACCACCTCGCTGCCCACGGCCAGGCCGAGGTCATCGACCGAGCGGGTGGTGATGACCGAGGTGACGATGCCCCAGGGGGTCTCGACGTCGACTTCGGAGACGACGTCGCCGCGGATGATTTCGCGCACACGGCCCTTGAACTGGTTGCGCACATTGATGGCTTGAATGGTCATGGTGGTCTTTCTGGTGGTGAGGGGTGAAGGGTTCAGATCGCCCAGCGCAGGGCGTGGGCAGCGGCCGGCGGCCAGGAGGCGTCGGGCGTGGCCGGTTCGGCATCGGGCAGCTGCAGAACCCGGTCGAGGATGGTCTTCTCCAGCGCGGCAAAGGCGGGGTCGCCCTGGCGGCGGGGACGCGGCAGCGCGATGCGCTGATCCAGCGCGATGGCGCCGTCCTCGATCAGCAGCACCCGGTCGGCCAGCGCCACCGCTTCCTGCACGTCGTGGGTGACCAGCAGGGCGGTGAAGCCGTGGCGGCGCCACAGGCCCTCGATGAGGGCATGCATCTCGATCCGGGTCAGTGCATCCAGGGCGCCCAGCGGTTCGTCGAGCAGCAGCAGGCGTGGCTGGTGCACCAGAGCACGGGCCAGGGCCACGCGCTGGCGTTGTCCACCGGAGAGCCGCGCGGGCCAGTCGCCGGTGCGGTCGCCCAGACCGACCTGGGCCAGCACGTCGCGGGCACGCCCACGCTCGGCGGCCGGAAGGCCCAGGGCCACGTTGTCCTGCACCCGGGCCCAGGGCAGCAGGCGTGAGTCCTGGAACATGATGCGGGTGCTCTCTCGCAGGCCCTGCACCGGCGTGCCGTCGATCAGCAGCTGGCCGCTGCTGGGGCTGTCCAGCCCGGCCACCAGCCGCAGCAGCGTGCTCTTGCCGCAGCCGCTGCGGCCGACGATGACGACGAATTCGCCCGGTGCGATGTCGAGGTGGTTGTCGCGCAGCACCTCACGCTGGCCGAAGCGCTTGCCCAGGCCCCGCAGCGTCAGGCGCACGCCACCGGCCGCCGGAACCAGTTCGGTGGGAAGGTCGTGTGGCTTCATGTCGCACCCCCGGCCACGCGCTGGTAACCCGGGTGCCAGCGCAGCCACCAGCGCTCCAGGGCGCGGGCGAACACGTCGGCCAGCTTGCCCAGCAGGGCGTACAGCAGGATGCCCACCAGCACCACATCGGTCTGCAGGAATTCGCGGGCGTTCATGGTCAGGTAGCCGATGCCGGCCTGGGCCGAGATGGTCTCGGCCACGATCAGGATCACCCACATCAGCCCGAGCGAGAACCGCAGCCCCACCAGGATCGACGAGAGCGCGCCGGGCAGGATGATGCGGGTGTACAGCCCCCAGCGCGAGAGCCCGTAGGTGCGGCCCATCTCGATCAGCCCCGGGTCCACGTTGCGGATGCCGTGGAAGGTGTTGAGGTAGATCGGGAAGAACACGGCCACCGAGATCAGGAACAGCTTGGCCCCCTCGTCGATGCCGAACCACAGGATCACCAGCGGTATCAAGGCCAGCGCCGGGATGTTGCGCACCATCTGGATGGTGGAGTCCAGCAGCGTCTCGGCGGTGCGCACCGAGCCGGTGAGAAGGCCCAGCAGCAGACCCAGGCCGCCGCCGATGGCCAGGCCCAGCAAGGCCCGACCGGCGCTCACCTGAACGTGTGTCCACAGCTCGCCGGAGGCCGCCAGCGCGCCCGCGGCCCGCAGCACGTCCCATGGGGCGGGCAGCACCCGGGACGACAGCCAGCCGGTCTGGGCCGAGATCTGCCAGACCGTCACCAGGCCCAGGGGTACCAGCCACGGCAGCAGACGCTGAAGGATGGCATTGGAAGTTCGGTTCATGCGGCCTCCTCAGCTCTGTGATGCGCGCGGCACGAACACGTTGGCCACCGCTTCGCCGAAGGGCCCCAGCGGCGTGGCGCCGGGCAGCTTCTCGCGCAGCGACAGCGGCAGCAGCGGGAACACCAGCTCGGCAAACCGGTAGGCCTCTTCCAGGTGCGGGTAGCCCGACAGGATGAAGGTGTCCAGCCCTATGTCGGCGTACTCCTGCAGCCGTGCAGCCACGGTCTGCGGGTCGCCCACCAGGGCGGTGCCGGCACCGCCGCGCACCAGGCCTACGCCGGCCCACAGGTTGGGGCTGATCTCCAGGTCGGCCCGGCTGCGCTTGGCGCCACCGGCGTGCAGGGCTGCCATGCGGCGCTGGCCCTCGGAGTCCATCTTGGCGAAGGCGGCCTGGGCGCGGATGACGGTGTCGTCGTCCAGCCGGCTGATCAGGCGGTCGGCATCGGCCCAGGCTTCGGCCTCGGTCTCGCGCACGATCACATGCAGGCGGATGCCGAACTTCACCGTGCGGCCACGCTTCGCCGCGCGGGCCTTCACGTCGGCCACCTTCTTGGCCACCTCGGCCGGCGGCTCGCCCCAGGTCAGGTAGGTGTCGACCTGGTCGGCCGCCAGCTCGTGTGCGGCTTCGGATGAACCACCGAACCACACCGGCGGGTGGGGCTGCTGCAGCGGCGGGTAGAGCAGCTTGGCGCCCTTGACCTGCAGGTGCTCGCCGTCGAAGTCGAAGCTCTCGCCGTCGTGGCTGCGGGTCAGGATCTCGCGCCAGATGCGGATGAACTCGGCCGACTGTTCGTAGCGCTTGCCATGGTCCAGGAACACGCCGTCACCCTCGAGTTCGGCCCGGTCACCGCCGGTCACCAGGTTGATCAGCAGGCGCCCGCCGGAGAGGCGGTCGAAGGTGGCGGCCATGCGAGCCGCCAGCGACGGCTGGTGCAGGCCCGGCCGCACGGCCACCAGGAACTTCAGGCGCTGGGTCACCGGCAGCAGGCTGGCGGCCACCACCCAGGGGTCTTCGCAGGAGCGGCCGGTGGGGATCAGCACGCCTTCATAGCCCAGGCTGTCGGCGGCCTGCGCCACCTGCTTGAGGTAGTCGTGGCTGAGCTGGCGTGCACCCTCGCCGGTGCCGAGGTAACGGCTGTCGCCGTGGGTGGGAATGAACCAGAAGACCTTCATACCGCCGCCTCCAGCAGGTTGATGCGGCGCGGCAGCAGCTTCAGGTCAAAGAAGGTGTCGGCAATGGCCTGCTGTTCCTGCAGGATGGCCCGGGTGATCGGCGTCGTGCCGTACACGGTGCGCGCCACCGACTTGTCCACCACCGCGCGCGGCAGGCCCCACAGCTGCGACAGCTCGGCCGCCAGCGCCGAGCGGTTGGCCGCGGCCCACTGGTCCACCTTGTCGAGTTCCTCGATGACGACCTTGATCACGTCCGCATTGCGGGCGGCATAGTTCAGCGACGAGAAGTAGTAGTAGCGGTTGTTGACCACACCCTGCGCGTCGGCCAGCACCCGTGCACCCAGCGTGACTTCGGCTGCGGCCAGGAACGGGTCCCAGATGACCCATGCGTCCACCGATCCCTTCTCGAAGGCGGCGCGGGCATCGGCCGGCGGCAGGTGCACATGCTGCACATCGGTGTATTTGAGCCCGTTCTTCTCCAGCAGCTTGGCCAGGAAGTACTGCACGTTCGAGCCCTTGTTGTAGGCCACCTTGCGGCCCTTGAGGTCGGCCACGCTGCGCACGGTGGAACTGGCGGGCAGCAGCACGGCTTCCAGCGCGGGACGCGGCGGGGTGGCGGCCACATAGGCCAGCGGAGCACCGGCGGCCTGCGCAAAGATGGGCGGGGCTTCGCCCACGTCGCCGAAGTCGATCGAGCCCACATTCAGGGCTTCGAGCTGCACCGGGCCGGCGGGGAATTCGGCCCAGGTGACCTTCACGCCCAGCGGCGCCAGGCGCTGCTCCAGCGTGCCGCGGCCCTTGAGCACGCTGAGCAGGCCTTTCTGGTGGCCGATGCGCAGCACGCGCGGCCCGCTGGCGGGCGCGGTCTGGGCCAGGGCGGCGGTGGTCGACAGACCGGTCAGGCCGGTCATGGCGGCGCCGGCGGCCAGTTGCAGCACGGTGCGGCGGGGCAGATGGGAGGGCAGTCTCATGGGGAACTCCTGGTGGGGAAAGGGATGCGGAGAGGGGAAAGATCGGGTGAGGGAAGGGCTCAGCGCGCGGCCACCTGCGCCTTGGCCGGTTGCCAGACGATGTCGGCCACGACCACCGGGCGCGGGATGAGTCCCAGGCGGTGGAAGGCGTCGGCCACGCGCTGCTGGTCGGCCACGGTGGCCGGCGGCAGCGGCGCCACCGGCGACGGCGGGCGGCGCTGCAGGAACAGGCTGACCACGCCGGCGTCCAGGCCGCTGAAGGCCGAGATCAGCTTGATGGCCAGTGGCCGCTGCTGCTGGGCCAGCCGGTCGGCGCGGGTGAGTTCCTCGAACAGCACTTGCAGCGTGGCCGGGTGGTCGGTCACGAAGGCGCGCGAGGCCAGGTAGAAGGAGTTGTTGCTGGCCAGCTCGCGGCCAGTCACCAGGGCACGCGGGCGCAACGCCAGTTCGGTGGCGGCATAGAACGGGTCCCAGATGGCCCAGGCGTCCACGCTGCCGCGCTCGAAGGCGGCGCGCGCATCGGCCGGTGCCAGGTAGATGGGCTGGATGTCGGCCCAGCCCAGACCGGCTTTCTCCACTGCCCGCACCAGCAGGTAGTGGGCGCTGGAGCCCTTCTGCACCGCCACCTTGCGACCGCGCAGGTCGGCCAGGGTCTTCAGGGGCGAATTCGCGGGCACCAGCAGGGCCGAGCTGTCGGGCTTGGACGGCTCGGCGCCCACGTACAGCAGGTCCTTGCCGGCGGCCTGGGCGAACACCGGAGGCGAGTCGCCGGTCAGTCCGAACTCCAGGCTGCCCACCGACAGGGCTTCGAGCAGTTGCGGGCCGGCGGGGAACTCGATCCAGCTCACCTGGGTACCGGGCAGGCGCGCTTCCAGCCAGCCCGACTGCTTGGCAATCACCAGGTTGACGGCAGACTTCTGGTAGCCGATGCGCAGCTGCCGCGGCGCGCCTGTTGACTGGGCTTGCGCGCCAGCGGTCAGGCCCCAGGAGGCCAGCGTGGTGGCCACCAGGCGCATCCAGTGGCGGCGGTGCTGGGGCGGGAGGAAAGGGGAGGTGACTTCGAGCGGGTGGTGCATGACAGATCTCCGAAGACGGACGGCAACAGCCGGCCTGGCCCGCTGCCGGGCGGGCAGCGGAGCGGGGTGGGGGACGGGGTGAAAACGGGGGGCTGGGGCGTCAGACGCTACATCGCACCTGGGCGAACGGCACCGGCGCGAAGGCGGCCGACACCGGCATTCGCAGGCCCTCGTGCAGCAGGGCCGACACACCGTCGTCCAGCCGGCTGGCGATTTCCTCGCCCACGCGGTACTGGCCTTCGCCGTCCTTCGGCACCTGGGCGTCGGTGGCGTACACGCCGGGCAGGATGTGGCGGGCACCCAGCGACTGCAGCACCGGGCGCAGCGCGTAGTCGAGTGCCAGCATGTGGTGCGGGCTGCCGCCGGTGGCCAGCGGCAGCACCACCTTGCCCTTCAGGCCGGACTGCGGCAGCAGGTCGAGGAACACCTTGAGCACGCCGCTGTAGGCCGCCTTGTAGACCGGCGTGGCCACCACCACCGCACGGGCGCTCTCCACCTGGGCGAGGGCGCGGGTGATGGTCTTGTGCTGGAAGTCGGCCAGCAGCAGGGCCTGTGGCGACAGGTCGCGGATGTGCAGCCGGTCCACCGGCAGGTGCTGCTGTTGCAGGCGCTGGGCCACGGCATCGAGCAGGGCGGCGGAGCGGGAATGTTCGGACGGGCTGCCGGCGATCAGGAGGATGGACACGGAGGGCTTTCGGTTGAGGGCTCAGAGCAGGGCGTCGGCCCAGATGTTGCGGGCCCAGGAGCGGGCGTACTGGCCTTCCAGCGGGTTCGCCGCAGACGACAGGCCCCCGGCACCCTGCACCGGCACCAGCGTCTTCTGGCCGGCGTCCCATTTGTGCACCGAAGCCACGTGCACCACGTCGGTGTCGGAGACGAAGCTGTAGCAGGTGTTTGCGATGATGGGCGCCGCATTCGGCTCGCGACCCTGCAGCAGCGCGATCACCGCGTCGGCAGCCACCTTGGCATGGTTGTTGGCCATGAAGCCCGACTTGGGTATGCCCGGCGCGGAGGCGGTGGCATCGCCCAGCACATGGATGCCGGGCGCAGCGGTGGACTCGAAGGTCTGGAAGTTCACGCCGCACCAGCGGTTGCCAGTGTTGATGAGCCCGGCGGTCTGCGCGATGCGCCCGGCCTGCTGCGGCGGCACCACGTTGAGCACGCCGGCCTTCACCACCTCGAGCGTGGTCTCGATGGTGTTGGTGGCGGCGTCCACCCGCACCAGCTCGCTGTTGGGCCGGTACTCCACGATGCCGCGGTAGCGCTCGTTCCAAGTCTTGAGGAACAGCGCTTTCTTGGACACCAGGTCGGGGTTGGCGTCGAGCACCAGCACCTTGCTGCGCGGCTTGTGCTGCTGGAAGTACCAGGCCACCTGGGCGGCGCGCTCGTACGGTCCGGGCGGGCAGCGGTAGGGCGCCTTCGGGATGTGCAAGGCATACACGCCGCCATCCGGCAGGGCTTCGAGCTGACGGCGCAGGGCCACGGTCTGCGGGCCGGCCTTCCAAGCGTGCAGCACGCGGGCCTGGGCATCGGCCGTCTGCAGGCCCGGCACCTGGTCGAACAGGAAGTCCACGCCCGGGGAGACGATCAGGCGGTCGTACCGGATGACTTCGCCATTGGCCAGCCGCACCTGGCGCGCAGCCGCGTCGATGGTCTGTGCCTCGCCGCGCACCAGGCGTACGCCGTACTTCTTCTGCAGCGTGTCGTAACCGGTGGTCAGGCCTTCGATGGTCTGGGTGCCGCCCAGCACCAGGTTGCTCAGCGGGCAGGACACGAAGGCGGCTTCGCGCTCGATCAGCACCACCTCGATCTCGGGCGCCCATTGGCGGATGTACTTGGCTGCGGTGGCGCCACCGAATCCGGCGCCGATCACCACTACGCGGGCCTTGGACTGTGTGGTGCTGGCGCAGCCCGGCAGTGCCAGGGCGACCGCGCTGGCGGCTGCGGCGGTAAGGAGCTGGCGTCGTTGAAGTTGGGGCATGGGGATGATCTCCAGATTCATTTCGGCAGACGCGAGAAATGGTCGGCGAGGCGTTCCAGTTCGGCGTCGCTGTAGCCCTTGGCGTGCTGGTGCATCACCGTGGCGGGCAGCTGGTCGCGCTTGTAGGCCAGCAGCTTGGTGAGCAGCACCGCCTTGTCCTGCCCGTTGATGGACGGGATCGCGCTGTTGC
This sequence comes from uncultured Hydrogenophaga sp., assembly GCF_958439165.1. Lineage (GTDB taxonomy): Bacteria > Pseudomonadota > Gammaproteobacteria > Burkholderiales > Burkholderiaceae_C > Hydrogenophaga. Next base: position 21,209 of record NZ_OY288144.1, read on the forward strand.
TCTTGCCGTCGGTGCCGTGGCAGGCCGCGCAGGAAGCGGCCCAGACGCGGGCCTGGGTGTCGATCACTGCGCCCGGCGTGGTCTGGGCGGCCGCCGGCGCCGGCAACCACAGCAAGGCCAGGCCCAGGCCGGCAATCACGGCCACCATGGCGCGCCAGGCCCAGCGTTCCCAGGCGGCTTCCTCGTCGGCCCGGAAGGCTTCCGGCGCATGCAGGCTGGCGCGGGTGTCGATCTCGGTTTCTGGAAACATGGCTTTTCTCCGGCAACAGGAAACCTGCACCCCTGCATCGGCAGGGGTGTGGCTGAAGGAACAGGGGGAGGGGAAAGCTCAGGCCCGTGGGGCCTGCCGCATCACTTGCGGGAGTAGATCTGGTCGAAGGTGCCGCCGTCGGCGAAGTGCACCTTGGTGGCCTGGGTCCAGCCGCCGAAGGCGTCGTCGATCTTGAACAGGTTGAGCTTGGGCAGTTGCTTCGCGTACTTGGCCTGGGCCTTGGTCGAGGTCGGGCGGTAGAAGTGCTTGCCGATCAGGTCCTGGGCTTCTTCGGTGTAGAGGAATTCCAGGTAGGCCTGGGCCACGGCGCGGGTGCCCTTCTTGTCGACGTTCCTGTCGACGATGGTCACGGCCGGCTCGGCCAGGATGGACAGGCTGGGGTAGACGAAGTCGACCTTGTTGCCGAATTCCTTCTCCAGCAGGTAGGCCTCGTTTTCCCACGAGATGAACACGTCGCCCTGGTTGCGCTGGGCAAAGGTGACCGACGAGCCGCGTGCCCCGGTGTCGAGCACCGGCACATTGTTGTAGAGCTTGCCCACGAACTCCTGGGCCTTTGCATCGCTGCCGTACTTGCGCTTGGCGAATTCCCAGGCGGCCAGGTAGTTCCAGCGGGCGCCGCCGGAGGTCTTGGGGTTGGGGGTGATGACCTTCACGTCGGGGCGGATCAGGTCGTCCCAGTCCTTGATGTTCTTGGGGTTGCCGGCGCGGGTGACCAGCACGATGGTCGAGGTGTAGGGCGAGCTGTTCAGCGGCAGGCGCTTCTGCCAGTCCTTGGGAATCCACTGGCCGTTGGTGTGCAGGGCGTCGGTGTCACCGGCCAGGGCCAGGGTGGCCACGTCGGCATCCAGGCCGTCAATGATGGAGCGGGCCTGCTTGCCCGAGCCGCCGTGGCTCTGCTTGATGGTCACGTCCTGGCCGGTCCTGGCCTTCCAGACTTTGGCAAAGGCGGCGTTGATGTCCACATACAGCTCGCGCGTCGGGTCGTAAGAAACGTTGAGCAGGGTCACCGGGGCGGGGGCGGCCTGCGCGAGGGCGGCGGTGGGCAGGGCCAGACCGGCGGCGAGGCTGGCGAGGGTGGTGGTGAGGGCGGCGGCCGGCAGGGCCTGGATGAGTTGGCGGCGGGTGGTCATGGTGCGGTCCTTTCAGAGGGCCTGTGGCCCGTTGGTTGATGGACCGCATGATTCCGCCGCGCCTTCAGAAAGGGAACGAATACGTTCTTGGTTGTTTATGACCAAATCATCTGAGCGCGGTGCTGGCAGGCCGCGCCGCGCCCGGTCAGCGCAGTTGCCAGGCGAATCCGGCGACGAGCACGGTCAGCACCAGCACGGTGGCCAGCAGCGCCGGTACCAGCCAGCGCGGACGTGTCGGCACGGGCGCGGGCGGGCGACGCAGCCACGCGGCGTGGTCGGCAGGGTCGGGCTGCAGCGTGCTGGAGCGGAAATCGGGCAACGCCCTGTCAGGGTCGTCGCCTGGTGACCCGCGTGAGCTGTCGGGCTGGGTGTGCTGGAAGTTGCGCATGGCCGGGAAGGGTGTGGGGCGCCGGTGGGGTGCGGACCCGCGAGTCTGCGATGCCGGCCGCCATGACACATCACCATCCGACGAGCACGCACTTGAGCGGCCGGACTGGACAGGTTCAGGTCCAGACGGTGTCCAGCGCTGCCCAGGCGGCAGCGATCACCGGCTCGCCTGCGCGGGTGGCGCGGCAGACCAGGCTCAGTTCACAGTCCAGCCCGACCCGGTCGGCGATCACCAGCCCACGCGCCTGGGCTTCGCGGATGGCGATGGCGTCGCGCACCAGCGACAGGCCCACGCCGCTGCGCACCAGATCGAGCATGGACGCTTCCTGATCCACCAGGGCCACGCGGCGCGGCTCCAGCCCGGTGAGCGAACCGGGGCCGAACACCCGGCGCTGCAGGCGGTGGTGCGCGCTGGCCGGGGGCGTGGCCAGCCAGGGCAGGCTGGCCAGGGCCTTCCAGTCCATGCCGCGCACCTGCGGCCCCCAGCCGGCCGGCGCCAGCACCCGGTAGGTGAAGCGCGTCAACGGGCGGCGCTGCCACTCCGGCCCCAGCGGGTCGTCCGGCAGGTCGAGGTGGAAGCCCACGTCCAGCTCGCCCCGGTCGATCAGGGCCAGCACGTCGCCGCTCATGCCTTGGCGCAGCACCGTGTCGACCTGCGGGCTGGTTTCCACCAGCTGCTTCAGGAAGGCGCCCAGGCGGGTGAATTCGGGGTCGAGGATGGTGCCGATGCGCAGTGTGCCGCGCACGGTGGTGTGCAGGGCGGCAGCGGCCTGCCCGAACTCGGCCAGACCGGCCAGGGCCTTGTCGGCCATCGGCAGCAGGGCCGCGCCGTCGCGGGTCAGGGCCATGCCTTGTGCGGTGCGGGTGAACAGCTGCAGCCCGGTGGCCTCCGCCAGGGTGCGCAGCTGCAGGCTCACCGCCGGCTGGCTGAGGTGCAGCCGGGTGGCGGCGCGCGACACGTTGCCTTCCCGGGCCACGGCCACGAAGGCCCGCAAGGTCTGGGGCTCGATCGCAGGTGGGCGGGGCTGGGGCAAGGGTGTTGAAGCCATGTTATTTGCCAGACCAATAAAAGAATTCCGGCATTCTCATTGGTTTTTCCCGTTGACCATTTGCACAATAGCGGTTTCTTCAGGAGACCTAGCCATGAGCATCACAAATATCAACCACTACATCAACGGCGCCCTCGTGGCCGGTCAGTCCACCCGCGCACAGGACGTGTTCAACCCCGCCACCGGTGCTGTCACCGGCCGCGTGGCCCTGGCCAGCACCGCCGATGTGGACACCGCCGTGGCCGCTGCCCGCGCCGCTTTCCCGGCCTGGTCCGACACGCCCCCGATTCGCCGCGCCCGCGTGATGTTCAAGTTCCTGGAGTTGCTCAACCAGCACAAGGACGACCTGGCCCGCATGATCACCGCCGAGCACGGCAAGGTGTTCACCGACGCCCAGGGCGAGGTGGCACGTGGCATCGACATCGTGGAATTCGCCTGCGGCATCCCGCAGCTGCTCAAGGGCGACTTCACCGACCAGGTGTCCACCGGCATGGACAACTGGACCCTGCGCCAGCCGCTGGGCGTGGTGGCCGGCATCACGCCGTTCAACTTCCCCGTGATGGTGCCCATGTGGATGTTCCCGGTGGCCATCGCCGCGGGCAACACCTTCATCCTCAAGCCCAGCCCGACCGACCCGACCCCCAGCCTGTTCATGGGCGAGCTGCTGAAGAAGGCCGGCCTGCCCGACGGTGTCTACAACGTGGTGCAGGGCGACAAGGAAGCCGTGGACGCGCTGCTGGTGCACCCGGACGTGAAGGCCATCAGCTTCGTGGGCTCCACCCCGATCGCCAACTACATCTACGAGACCGGTGCCCACCACGGCAAGCGGGTGCAGGCCCTGGGCGGCGCCAAGAACCACATGGTGGTCATGCCCGACGCCGACCTCGACCAGGCGGTGGACGCCCTCATCGGTGCGGCCTACGGCTCGGCCGGTGAACGCTGCATGGCCATCAGCGTGGCGGTGCTGGTGGGTGACGTGGCCGACAAGATCATGCCCAAGCTGATCGAGCGCACCAAGGCACTGAAAGTGCTCAACGGCACCAACCTGGCCGCCGAGATGGGCCCCATCGTCACCGACGTGGCGCGCCAGCGCATCACCGGCTACATCGACGCCGGCGTCAAGGAAGGCGCGAAGATGCTGGTCGATGGCCGCGTGTTCGACGGCAAGGTGGCCGGCGAAGGCTGCGACAACGGCTTCTGGCTCGGCGGCACGCTGTTCGACCATGTGACCACCGACATGAAGATCTACAAGGAAGAGATCTTCGGCCCGGTGCTGTCGTGCGTGCGCGTGGCCGACTTCGGCCAGGCGGTGCAGATCATCAACGACCACGAGTTCGGCAACGGCGTGAGCTGCTTCACCCGTGACGGCAACGTGGCGCGCGAGTTCTCGCGCCGCATCCAGGTGGGCATGGTCGGCATCAACGTGCCGATCCCGGTGCCCATGGCCTGGCACGGCTTCGGCGGCTGGAAGAAGAGCCTGTTCGGCGACATGCACGCCTACGGCGAAGAGGGCGTGCGCTTCTACACCAAGCAGAAGTCGATCATGCAGCGCTGGCCGGAGAGCATCGGCAAAGGCGCCGAGTTCGTGATGCCGACGGCGAAATAACGAGCCCCCCTGCGCGCCTTCGGCGCTTCCCCCCGGAGGGGGACGTGACCTTTGGGCCGGCGGAGCCGGACCCTCGGTCACCCTGGATGGAGGCACTTTCGCCGGCTGTGTTGCTGGAGGTGGCGTGGACGAACTCAACAGTGGGTATTCGCCGGAGCTGGGTGACTGGGTCACGCTGACCACAGTCTTCCAGCCGCTGGAGGCGTTCATGCTGCGCGGCGTGCTGCAGGCGGCCGGGGTGCCGGCGGCGGTGGCGGATGCCCATCTGGTGCAGGCGCACGGGCTGCTGGCGCCGGCCATTCCGGTGCGGGTGCTGGTGCCCGAGCGGTGCAAGGTCCAGGCCGAGGAGGTGCTGGCGGCGTTTCACCGCGGTGATTTCCGGCTCGACGAGGCCGGCGAAGACGACATGAAGGACGGGACTCTCCCATGAGCACAGCATCCACCGACAGCACGTTCGACTACATCATCATCGGCGCGGGCACGGCGGGTTGCCTGCTGGCCAACCGGCTGAGCTCGGACCCCACCAAGCGGGTGCTGCTGATCGAGGCCGGCGCCAAGGACGACTACCACTGGATCCACATCCCGGTGGGCTACCTCTACTGCATCGGCAATCCGCGCACCGACTGGCTCTACCAGACCGAGGCCGATGCCGGCCTCAATGGCCGCCGGCTGCGTTACCCGCGTGGCAAGACGCTGGGGGGCTGCTCCAGCATCAACGGCATGATCTACATGCGCGGCCAGCAGCGCGACTACGAGCGCTGGGCTGAAGTCACCGGCGATGCCGACTGGTCCTGGGAGCGCCTGCTGCCCTACTTCAAGCTCCACGAAGATCACTACAAGGGTGCCTCCGGCTGGCATGGCGCCCGGGGCGTGCCGGCCGAGCTGCTGGTCGGGGGCTCTGCCGATGACCCGTGGCGCGAGGTGCTGCGCCAGCGCCAGGCCGGCGGCGAATGGCGGGTCGAGAAGCAGCGCCTGCGCTGGGACGTGCTCGATGCGTTTGCCCAGGCGGCCCAGCAGGCCGGCATTCCGGCCAGCGAGGACTTCAACCGGGGCAACAACGAGGGTGTGGGCTACTTCGAGGTGAACCAGCGTTCCGGCTGGCGCTGGAACACCGCCAAGGCCTTCCTGCGGCCCACCTGCTACGCCCGTCCCAACTTCGAGCTCTGGACCACCGCCCAGGTGTCACGCCTGGTGGTGCAGACCGGAGCCGACGGCCAGAAGCGCTGCACCGGCGTGCAGGTCTGGACCGGTACCGAAATGCTCACGGCCCACGCGGCGGGTGAAGTCATCCTGAGTGCGGGCGCGGTCGGTTCGCCGCAGATCCTGCAGCTCTCGGGCATCGGCCCCGGGGCGCTGCTGCAGCAGCACGGCGTGCCGGTGGTGCACGACCTGCCCGGCGTGGGCGAGAACCTGCAGGACCACCTGCAGATCCGTTCGGTCTACAAGGTGCAGGGCGTCCAGACGCTCAACACGCTGGCGAATTCGATCTGGGGCAAGGCCAGGATTGGCCTGGAGTACGTGCTGCGCCGCTCCGGCCCCATGAGCATGGCCCCGAGCCAGCTGGGTGCCTTCACCCGCAGCTCGCCGGATCAGCCGTACCCGAACATCCAGTACCACGTGCAGCCGCTCAGCCTGGACGCGTTCGGCGAGCCGCTGCATGCCTTCCCGGCCTTCACCGCCAGCGTGTGCAACCTGAACCCGACCAGCCGCGGCCATGTGCGCATCACCAGCGCGCGCTTCCAGGACGCGCCGGCCATCGCGCCCAACTACCTCAGCACGGCGGAAGACCGGCAGGTCGCGGCCGACAGCCTGCGGGTGACGCGGCGCATCGTGTCGCAGCCGGCGCTGGCACCTTACCAGCCCGAGGAATTCAAGCCCGGCGTGCAGTACCAGACCGACGAGGAGCTGGCGCGCCTGGCGGGTGACATCGCCAGCACCATCTTCCACCCGGTGGGCACCACCCGCATGGGCCGTTCCGACGACCCGATGGCGGTGGTCGACAGCCACCTGCGGGTGCGCGGCATCGCCGGCCTGCGCGTGGTCGATGCCGGCGTCATGCCGGTGATCACCAGCGGCAACACCAACAGCCCCACGCTGATGATGGCCGAGCGCGCCGCGCGCTGGATCATGGCCGGGCAGTGACCGCCGGCCGTCCGCCGGCGGGGCGGCCTCAACGCAGTCGGCCGACGTATTTGCTGTCCGGCGAGGCGAGCGTTTCGGGCGGCGGCGGGTCGGCCGGCACCTGACCGGCGCGCAGCGTGTCGGTCGCCGCCTGCAGCAGCGTCTTGCGCTGGGGTTCGTGGCGGGCCTGCAATGCGGCCTCCAGCTTCTCGGCCCACGGCAGCAGTTCGGCATGGCCGTCGACCTCGGCCGCGCGCCGCGCCACCCGGGCGATCTCGCGGGCGTAATCGGCGTTGACCGCCATCCACTCGGTGTCGGTCACCCGCCCGGTCTTGCGCCGCAGCAGCACATGCAGGTGCGCAGCAATGCCGAACAGGTCGTTCGATCCGCTCATGGCTCAATGCCCCAGCTGTTCGTTGTGCAGCGAGAGGTCCAGGCCTGTGCGTTCATCGCCTTCGCTGACCCGCAGCACGACGAAGCGCGAGGTGATCCAGAGCACCACCGTGGTCATGACCACGCTGTAGCCCAGCACGGCCACGCAGGCGATCAGTTGCGCCGCCATGCTGGCCTGCACGCCCGAGATCGCCGGGTCGGCCAGCAGGCCGGTGAGCAGCGCGCCCACCAGACCCCCCACGCCATGCACGCCGAAGACGTCGAGCGAGTCGTCGGCCCGCAGCATGCGCTTGAGGGCGGTGGCACCCCAGTAGCAGGCCACACCGGCCACCAGACCGATCACCAGGGCACCGCGCAGGCTCACGAAGCCGGCGGCCGGCGTGATGGCCACCAGGCCGGCCACCACGCCCGAACACAGGCCCAGCAGCGTGGCCCGCTTGCGCGCCAGCCATTCGGCCGCCATCCAGGCGATCGCACCGCTGGCAGCGGCCAGGTGCGTGACCGCCAGCGCCAGTCCGGCGCGGCCGTCGGCCGCCAGTGCCGAGCCGGCGTTGAAGCCGAACCAGCCCACCCACAGCAGACCGGTGCCGGCCATGGTCAGCCCGAGGTTGAAGGGCACGAAGGGTTCACGGCCATAGCCGCTGCGCGGGCCCAGGGCGTAGGCCACCACGAGCGCGGCGGCACCGGCATTGATGTGCACCACCGCCCCGCCGGCAAAGTCCAGCGCGCCCAGCTGGGCCAGCCAGCCACCCGGCTCCCACACCCAGTGGGCGATCGGCACATACACCGCCAGCAGCCACAGCGCAGTGAAGACCAGCAGCGCCGCAAACCGCATGCGCTCGACCAGCGCACCCACTACCAGCGCGCAGGTGATGATGGCGAAGGTGAGCTGGAACATGGCAAACACCGACTCCGGCACATGCCGGGCCATGTGGCTCACGGCGACCTGCCCGGTGCTGCCCAGGAACTCCAGCCCGGCAAAGCCGGCCCGTTCCAGCCCGCCGATGAAGCCGCCCGCCGCCCCGCCCGGGGTGAAGGCCAGCGAGTAGGCGATGGCAAACCAGAGCACGCTGACCAGGGCCGCGATGCCGACCACGCTGGCCATGGTGTTGATCACATTGAAGCGGCGCACCATGCCGCCATAGAAGAGGGCGATGCCGGGCAGGGTCATGAGCAGCACCAGGGCCGTGCTCATCATCAGCCAGGCCGTGTCGGCGCCCTGGAGGGTGCTGGCCGCCACCAGGGTCGGGCCGGTGGCCTGCTGGGCAGCGGCCGGAGCGGCTGCGATCCAGGTGGCCAAGGCACCCGCCAGGGGCACAGAACGGTGCGACAAGAGGTGGAACCAGCGGAAAACACGTCGAAACCGGTGCATGGGCAATACCTTTCGTAACAGGTAGAGCCGTTCAGCATTTCCTGTGCCAATGCAGGGAAAGCCCGTATGCACTGTCCTGGTGCCATACCCTACAGTGCATGCACTCGCTGCCGCGCACACCGCGGCGTACCGCGGGGGACCGAGGAGACAACCCAGTCCAACCAGAACAACCCCGGACCAAGGCCCACAGAGGCCGCCGGACGCATCCCAGCCGACCCGACCAGGTCGGCTTTTTTTTGCCTGCGTCCGGGCAGCGACAATCACCGGCTGCCCTGACCGCCCCATGGAACTCCTGCTCATCTCCCTGGCCTCTCTGGCCGCCGGCTTCGTCGACTCCATCGTGGGCGGCGGGGGTCTGATCCTGCTGCCGGCGCTGTTCGCCATCTTTCCTTCCGCCCCTCCTGCCACGCTCCTGGGTGTCAACAAGAGCGCCTCGGTGTGGGGCACCATTTCGGCCACGTTCCAGTACGCGCACCGGGTCGAGATGCCCTGGCATGCCTTGCTGCCGGCCGCCGGCCTGGCCTTTGCCGGCTCCATGGTGGGTGCCTGGGTGGTCACCCAGGTGTCGCCCGATGCGTTGCGGGCCCTGCTGCCGCTGGTGCTGCTGGCGGTGCTGATCTACACCCTGGCCCGCAAGGACCTGGGCCGGGACCACGCTCCGCGCTTCAGCGGCCGGCGCGAAACCGCTGCCGCCTGCGTGCTGGGCGTGACCATCGGCTTCTACGACGGTTTCTTCGGCCCGGGTACCGGCAGCTTCCTGGTGTTCCTGTTCGTGCGCTGGCTGGGCTACGACTTCCTGCACGCCAGTGCCAGCGCCAAGCTGCTCAATGTGGCGTCCAACGTGGCGGCGCTTTCGCTGTTCGCCTGGAAGGGCCACATCTGGTGGCACTACGTGGTGGTGCTGGGCCTGGCCAACGTGGTGGGCAGCATGCTGGGAACCCGCATGGCGCTCAAGCACGGCAGCGGATTCGTGCGCGTGGCCTTCATCGTCGTGGTGTCGGCCCTGATCCTCAAGACCGGCTGGGACGCCTGGGTGCGCATGCCCTGAGCGGGTCAGCGCCTGACCGCTTCACTGAGGCGCGTTGGCCAGATCGCCGAGCTTGATCGGCGTGCCGATCGGGGCGCCGGCCTGCCCCTGCTGGACCGCGGCGATGTCCTGCGGGTTCGGGTACTGCCCGGCAATCAGGTAGTCGAAAACGCGGCGTGCGATCGGGGCTGCCGCTGCTGCGCCGAAGCCGGCGTTTTCCACCACCACCGCCAACGCCACACGCGGTGCGTCCACCGGTGCGAAGGCCACGTACAGCGAGTGGTCGCGCTGGTGCTCCTCGAGCTTGCGGGCGTCGTAGCGGTCTTTCTGGCCGATGGTCACCGCCTGCGCGGTGCCGGTCTTGCCACCGCTGGTGTAGGCCGCACCGGCGAACACCCGGGTGGAGGTGCCCTCGGTGGTGACGGCCTGCATGGCGCGCAGCACGGTGGCCACATGCTCGGGCTTGTAGCCCAGGCTGGCCGGTGCGGGCCGGGCGATCGGTGTGCGTTCGCCGGTGATCACGCTCTGGGTGGCCAGGGTCAGGTGGGGCTTGTGCTGGACGCCGCCGTTGGCCAGCGTGGACATGGCCTGCGCCAGCTGCAGCATGGTGAAGCTGTTGTAGCCCTGGCCGATGCCCAGCGAGATGGTTTCGCCGGCGTACCAGCGCTGCTGGTCGGGGCGCTTGTAGTTCTCGCGCTTCCAGGCCTGGCTGGGCAGCACGCCGCGCACCTCGCCCTTGAGATCGATGCCGGTGATCTGGCCGAAGCCCAGCGGCTTCATGAAGTCGTGCATGCGGTCCACACCCATCTCGTTGGCCAGCGAGTAGTAGTAGGTGTTGCTGGACTTGACGATGCTGCGGTGCATGTCGACCGCACCCAGACCGGCATCGCCGTGGCTGCGGAAACGGTGGTTGCCGAACATCCAGAAACCCGGATCGTTGACGACCGTGCCGGCGGTGCGGGCACCGGTTTCCAGTGCCGCGAGCGCCATGAAGGGTTTGTAGGTGGACCCTGGCGGGTAGGTACCGCGCAGTGCGCGGTTGAGCAGGGGCTTGTCGATCGACTCGTTGAGCGCGCGCCAGTTCTCGACGTCGATGCCGTCGACGAACAGGTTGGGGTCGAAGGTGGGCTTGGAGACGAAGGCCAGCACCTCGCCATTGCGGGGATCGATGGCCACCAGCGCGCCGCGGCGCTCGCCGAACAGCTCCTCCACCATCTTCTGCAGCTGCAGGTCGATGGACAGCACCACCGTGTCGCCCGGGGTGGCGGCCGACGAGGCCAGCGACCGCACCGCGCGCCCCCCGGCCGAGGTCTCCACCCGCTCGAAACCGGTGGCGCCGTGCAGAGTCTGCTCGTACTGCTGCTCGGTGCCGAGCTTGCCGATGTATTCGGTGCCCCGGTAGTTGGCCTGGTCCTCCTCGGGCCAGTCGGCCATCAGCTCCTTCTCGCGCTGGTTGATGCGGCCGATGTAGCCCACCACATGGCTGGCCGCCTCGCCGTTGGGGTACTGGCGCAGCAGGCGCGCCTTGACCTCCACGCCGGGGAAGCGGTAGCGCTGGGCCGCAAAGCGCGCCACTTCCTCGTCGGTCAGGCGCGTGCGGATCGGCAGCGAATCGAAGCTCAGCGATTCCTCGCGCAGCCGCTTGAATCGGCGCACGTCGCGCGGCTCGATGGTGATGATGCGGCCCAGCTCGGCAATGGTGCCTTCCAGGTTGCTCACCTTGGACGGCGTGATCTCCAGCGTGTAGGCCGAGTAGTTGGTGGCCAGCACCCGGCCCGTGCGGTCCAGGATCTGCCCCCGGTTCGGCACCACCGGCAGGATCGCGGTGCGGTTGCTCTCGGCCTGTGCCAGCAGTTCATCGTGCCGGACCACCTGCAGCCAGGTGAGCCGGGCGGCGATCAGACCGAACGCGATCAGCACCGCCAGCCCGATGACCAGCACCCGGGTGCGGAACAGGGCCAGGTCGGATTCGACGTTGCGCAGCTCGGTCATGTCAGATCGGCCGGTTGTCGTCCGGGTCGGGCGCACGCCGTTGCGGCGCCAGCAGCAGCACGGTCACCACCGGCCACAGCAGGGCCTCGATCAGGGGCGACAGGAAGTTCGCGAGACCGGGGAACGGATCGCCGGCCGCCATGCGGACCAGCCACTGCAGCACATTGGCGGCCACGAACAGCGGCAGCACCTGCAGGGCTTGCTGCGGCACCGCGAACCACAGCAGCCGCCGGTGCATGGCAATCGCCCCGAAGCCCAGCACGGTGTAGGCCAGGGCATGCTGACCCAGCAGCGAACCCTGGTGCACGTCCATCGCCAGACCGAAGAAGAAGGCCACGCCCACGCCCACGCGCAATGGCTGGTGGACGCTCCAGAACACCAGCACCACCGCCAGCAGGTCGGGCACCCACGCAGCGCGGCCGAACAGGCCCATGTTGAGCAGCATGTTGGCCAGCAAGGCCATGATCAGGCTCAGCCAGATGAAGCCGGGGTTGGCGGGCAGCAGCAGCTGCTGGCCGGGACGCATGATCATGGCGACGCCTTTCCGCCGGTGGCCGAGGGCCCGTCTGCCGCGGCAGGCACGGCTTCACCCGACACCTGCAGCACTATCACGTGCAGCGCCGCCTGCACCCGGGCCACGGGTTCGCAGCGGATGCGGGCAAAGGAAGAGTCGGCCGCCCGCTCGATGTCGGTCACGCGGGCCACCGACAGGCCAGGTGGATACACGCCATCGACCCCGCTGGTGGTGAGCAGGTCGCCCACGGCGATGTCGGCATTGGCCACGGTGTAGCGCAGCTCCATGCTGTCGCCCGAGCGCGACGGCTGACCGAAGGCGATGCTGCGCAGGCCGGTGCGGGCGTTGAGCACCGGGATGGCCTGGTCCGGATCGACCAGCAGGCTCACCTCGGACACCAGCGGGTACACCCGGGTCACCTGGCCCAGCACGCCGGCCTCGTCGATCACCGGTGCGCCGGCCTTCACGCCGTGGGTCTGGCCCCGGTCGATCACCACGCGGCGGGTGTAGGGGTCGGCAGCGTCGTAGAGCACCTGGGCACCGATGCCCTCGACCTGGGCGCGCTCACGCAGGCCCAGCAGTTCGCGCAGACGCCGGTTCTCCAGGGTGAGCTGCTCCACCTGCTGGCTGCGGTCGGCCTGGCGGGCCAGCCGCTGCAGCGCCTCGGCTTCCAGCGTGCGGGACTGTTCCAGCGACGTGAAATAGGCCCGCACCCCCATGGCGGCTTCGATGGGCTGCATCACCAGCCACTGCCCCGGGTAGATCACGGCCGCCAGGGCGGTGCGCAGGGGCGCCGTGACCTTGAAACGCAGGTCGGCGACCATCAGGAACAGCGCGATCGCGCTGAACACGACCAGCTTGGACAGGGCCGAGGGGCCCTGCTTGAAGAAGGGTGGCGGTGTTCGGTCCAGGGTGCCCAGTGGCATGGCGGCTCGCCCGGAACGGGTCCGGCTTATTCGCTGGTGAAGATGGTGCCCAGGCGCTCCATGCGCTCCAGGGCCATGCCGCAACCGCGCACCACACAGGTCAGCGGCTCTTCGGCCACCAGCACCGGCAGGCCGGTTTCCTCGGCCAGCAGGCGGTCGAGGTCGCGCAGCAGGGCGCCGCCGCCGGTGAGCATCATGCCGCGCTCGGCGATGTCGGCACCCAGCTCGGGCGGGGTGTGCTCCAGTGCCATCTTGACCGCCGAGACGATGTTGTTCAGCGGGTCGGTCAGGGCTTCCAGGATCTCGTTGCTGCTGATGGTGAAGCTGCGCGGCACGCCCTCGGAGAGGTTGCGGCCCTTGACCTCCATCTCGCGGACTTCGGAGCCCGGGAAGGCCGAGCCGATTTCCTTCTTGATGGCCTCGGCCGTGGGTTCGCCGATCAGCATGCCGTAGTTGCGGCGGATGTACGCAATGATGGCGTCGTCGAAGCGGTCGCCGCCCACACGCACGCTGCCCTTGTAGACCATGCCGCCCAGACTGATGACGCCCACCTCGGTGGTGCCGCCGCCGATGTCGACCACCATGGAGCCCGAGGCATCGGACACCGGCAGGCCGGCGCCGATGGCTGCTGCCATGGGTTCTTCGATCAGGTAGACCTCCGAGGCGCCGGCACCCAGTGCCGACTCGCGGATGGCGCGGCGTTCCACCTGGGTGGAGCCGCAGGGCACGCAGATGATGATGCGGGGGCTCGGCTTGAACATCGAGCGCGGGTGCACCATCTTGATGAACTGCTTGAGCATCTGCTCGGTGACGGTGAAGTCGGCGATCACGCCGTCCTTCATGGGCCGGATGGCCTCGATGTTGCCGGGCACCTTGCCCAGCATGGCCTTGGCCTCGTGGCCGACGGCCTGGATGGTCTTCTTGCCCTGGGGGCCGCCTTCGTGGCGGATCGACACCACCGAGGGTTCGTCCAGCACGATGCCCTTGTTGCGGACGTAGATCAGGGTGTTGGCAGTGCCGAGGTCGATGGCCAGATCGGTCGAGAACTGCCGACGGAACGCTTCAAACATGGTGAATGGGTCCTGTGGGGCACATCCGTCGGTGGGGGCGGACAGGCCCTGGTTGGGGTCCGGAAAAAGGTCCGGGAAACGGGTCCAAGTGCTTGATTTTTCGGAGAAAACCGTGAGCGCCGGAGACGGGTCCCTAAACCTTGGATAATACCGCAACCCCTGTGCATAACTGCACGCGAACGGCCAGTTTCGACCCGTTTACGCATGGTTCACGCACGCCGGTCGTCCCGACCACCGACCCCCGCCTCCTTCCCCCCATCGCCATGTCCCTCACCCCGAACGACATCGGACGCATCGCCCAGCTGGCCCGGCTGGACCTCGATGCCGCCCAGCGCGAGCGCCTGCTGGGTCAGCTCAACGGATTTTTCGCGATCGTCGAGCAGATGAATGCGGTCGACACCACCGGTGTCGAGCCGCTTGCCCATCCCACCGCCGTCATGCAGGACGTGGCCCTGCGCCTGCGCCCTGACCAGGTCTCCGAGCCCGACCAGCGCGAGGCCAACCAGCGCAGTGCGCCCGCCGTCGAGCGCGGCCTGTTCCTCGTGCCCAAGGTGATCGAATGAAAGCACTGCACCACCTCGGCGTGGCCGGTCTGGCCGACGCCATGGCCGG